>NZ_JBIUSU010000026.1:0-1449 GCF_044741545.1 Streptomyces sp. NPDC088157 | reverse complement strand
CTAGTAGGGCTTGGTCAGGTTCGCATGGGGGTGGGTATGTTGCGGTGGCAGGTGGGGCAGGCGCCGGCCCAGGTGGCGAGGAGTGTCTGTAGTTCGCGGACGATTCGGTAGAGGCTCAGACCTGCACCGTGTCTTTTGGGTCTCGTGCCAGTCGTTGCAGGGTGCAGAAGGCGTGGGCGGCGGAGACGAGGGTGACATGGTGGTGCCAGCCGTTCCAGGTGCGGCCTTCGAAGTGGGCCAGTCCCAGGGCCTGTTTCATCTCGCGGTAGTCGTGTTCGATGCGCCAGCGCAGCTTGGCCAGCCGCACCAAAGTGGCCAGGGGCATTCCGGAGGGCAGGTTCGCCAGCCAGAACTGCACCGGTTCGGGTTCGGTGGCGGGCCACTCGGCCAGCAGCCAGCGTTCGGGCAGTTCAGGGCCATTGTTGGCCTGACGGACTGCGCGTCCGGCGGGGCGGATGCGCAGGGCCACGAACCGCGAGTGCATGCGTTTGAAGCCGCTGATCGACTTGCCCGGCCGGGAGCCTTCCCGCCAGGACACCGGCCTCGCAGCCGCCCGCCCTGCCGCGGTGACCAGGTCTTTCACGGCCTGCGCAGGGTCGGGATACTGCATTGTCGGTGGCCGGCCGGTGCCCGCGTAGGCGGGCTGGACGGGCCGGGCGTCGGCAGGATGAGCGGTGTGGCGGGAGGAAATGCCCACCGCATAGGGCAGGTTGCGTTCTTCCAGGCCGTGGCGGAAGGCGGCGGCATCCCCGTATCCGGCGTCCGCGACGACCAGCGGAACGTCGATGCCCCACGACCGGGTCTCGTCGATCATGTCCAGGGCCAGCTGCCACTTCTCCACATGCCCCGCTCCTGCGGGAATGCCGCAGCGGGTGCGGCGGGCGACCTTGTCCCAGTCCGCCTCCGGGGAGGCGGGATCCCAGGATGCGGGCATAAACAGCCGCCAGTTCACCGCGGCCGAGGCGTGATCCCGGGCCAGATGCAGCGACACCCCGACCTGGCACTTGGTGACCTTGCCCGCGGTGCCGGTGTACTGCCGCGACACGCACGCCGAGGCGTCCCCGTCCTTCAGGAAGCCGGTGTCGTCGATGATCAACGCTTCCGCCCCGATCGCCTCATGCATCGTCCAGGCCAGCCGGGCCCGCACATGTACCGGATCCCACGGGCTGGAGGTGATGAAGTGCGCCAGCGCCTGACGGTTACCGTCCTCGCCGAGGCGGGCCGCCATCGGCTCCACCGACTTACGCCGCCCGTCCAAAAGCAACCCGCGCACATACGCCTGCCCCCACCGCCGCTGATCCGCACGGAAGAACCCCTCGAACAACTCCGCCGCAAACGCCTCCAGGTCCTCCCGGACCGAGGCCATCTCCTCAGGTGTCACACCACTCCAACGACACTCGCAGAGCAGTAGACACGCATGCCCAAGTGAAGATGACCAAGCCCTACTAG
>NZ_JBIUSU010000025.1:1911-4620 GCF_044741545.1 Streptomyces sp. NPDC088157 | reverse complement strand
AACACAGTGGACGCGAGCAACTGAGGACAAGCCCTCGGCCTATTAGTACCAGTCAGCTTCACCCATTACTGGGCTTCCACATCCGGCCTATCAACCCAGTCGTCTACTGGGAGCCTTAACCCCTCAAGGGGGTGGGAATACTCATCTCGAAGCAGGCTTCCCGCTTAGATGCTTTCAGCGGTTATCCCTCCCGAACGTAGCCAACCAGCCATGCCCTTGGCAGAACAACTGGCACACCAGAGGTTCGTCCGTCCCGGTCCTCTCGTACTAGGGACAGCCCTTCTCAATATTCCTGCGCGCGCAGCGGATAGGGACCGAACTGTCTCACGACGTTCTAAACCCAGCTCGCGTACCGCTTTAATGGGCGAACAGCCCAACCCTTGGGACCGACTCCAGCCCCAGGATGCGACGAGCCGACATCGAGGTGCCAAACCATCCCGTCGATATGGACTCTTGGGGAAGATCAGCCTGTTATCCCCGGGGTACCTTTTATCCGTTGAGCGACGGCGCTTCCACAAGCCACCGCCGGATCACTAGTCCCGACTTTCGTCCCTGCTCGACCCGTCGGTCTCACAGTCAAGCTCCCTTGTGCACTTACACTCAACACCTGATTGCCAACCAGGCTGAGGGAACCTTTGGGCGCCTCCGTTACTCTTTAGGAGGCAACCGCCCCAGTTAAACTACCCATCAGACACTGTCCCTGATCCGGATCACGGACCCAGGTTAGACATCCAGCACGACCAGAGTGGTATTTCAACGACGACTCCACAACCACTGGCGTGGCCGCTTCAAAGTCTCCCACCTATCCTACACAAGCCGAACCGAACACCAATATCAAACTGTAGTAAAGGTCCCGGGGTCTTTCCGTCCTGCTGCGCGAAACGAGCATCTTTACTCGTAGTGCAATTTCACCGGGCCTATGGTTGAGACAGTCGAGAAGTCGTTACGCCATTCGTGCAGGTCGGAACTTACCCGACAAGGAATTTCGCTACCTTAGGATGGTTATAGTTACCACCGCCGTTTACTGGCGCTTAAGTTCTCAGCTTCGCCAAGACGAATCTTGACTAACCGGTCCCCTTAACGTTCCAGCACCGGGCAGGCGTCAGTCCGTATACATCGCCTTACGGCTTCGCACGGACCTGTGTTTTTAGTAAACAGTCGCTTCTCGCTGGTCTCTGCGGCCACCCCCAGCTCGAGGAGCAAGTCCTCTCACCAGTGATGGCCCCCCTTCTCCCGAAGTTACGGGGGCATTTTGCCGAGTTCCTTAACCATAGTTCACCCGAACGCCTCGGTATTCTCTACCTGACCACCTGAGTCGGTTTAGGGTACGGGCCGCCATGAAACTCGCTAGAGGCTTTTCTCGACAGCATAGGATCATCCACTTCGCCACAATCGGCTCGGCATCAGGTCTCAGACGCATGGTGTGCGGATTTGCCTACACACCGTCCTACACCCTTACCCCGGGACAACCACCGCCCGGGATGGACTACCTTCCTGCGTCACCCCATCACTCACCTACTGCAAGTCTGGTCCGTCGGCTCCACCACTTTCCTTTCCCCGAAGGGTCCGGAACGGCTTCACGGACTTAGCATCGCCTGGTTCAATGTTTGACGCTTCACAGCGGGTACCGGAATATCAACCGGTTATCCATCGACTACGCCTGTCGGCCTCGCCTTAGGTCCCGACTTACCCTGGGCAGATCAGCTTGACCCAGGAACCCTTAGTCAATCGGCGCACACGTTTCTCACGTGTGTATCGCTACTCATGCCTGCATTCTCACTCGTGAACCGTCCACAACTACCTTCCGGTGCTGCTTCACCCGGCACACGACGCTCCCCTACCCATCACAGCGGGCGTTGGCCCTATAGCTGCAATGACACGACTTCGGCGGTACGCTTGAGCCCCGCTACATTGTCGGCGCGGAATCACTAGACCAGTGAGCTATTACGCACTCTTTCAAGGGTGGCTGCTTCTAAGCCAACCTCCTGGTTGTCTGTGCGACTCCACATCCTTTCCCACTTAGCGTACGCTTAGGGGCCTTAGTCGATGCTCTGGGCTGTTTCCCTCTCGACCATGGAGCTTATCCCCCACAGTCTCACTGCCGCGCTCTCACTTACCGGCATTCGGAGTTTGGCTAAGGTCAGTAACCCGGTAGGGCCCATCGCCTATCCAGTGCTCTACCTCCGGCAAGAAACACACGACGCTGCACCTAAATGCATTTCGGGGAGAACCAGCTATCACGGAGTTTGATTGGCCTTTCACCCCTAACCACAGGTCATCCCCCAGGTTTTCAACCCTGGTGGGTTCGGTCCTCCACGAAGTCTTACCTCCGCTTCAACCTGCCCATGGCTAGATCACTCCGCTTCGGGTCTTGAGCGTGCTACTGAAACGCCCTGTTCGGACTCGCTTTCGCTACGGCTGCCCCACTCGGGTTAACCTCGCAACACACCGCAAACTCGCAGGCTCATTCTTCAAAAGGCACGCAGTCACGAGACACCAAGCAAGCTTGATGTCCGACGCTCCCACGGCTTGTAGGCACACGGTTTCAGGTACTATTTCACTCCGCTCCCGCGGTACTTTTCACCATTCCCTCACGGTACTATCCGCTATCGGTCACCAGGGAATATTTAGGCTTAGCGGGTGGTCCCGCCAGATTCACACGGGATTTCTCGGGCCCCGTGCTACTTGGGTGTCTCTCAAACGAGCCGT
>NZ_JBIUSU010000024.1:0-9681 GCF_044741545.1 Streptomyces sp. NPDC088157 | reverse complement strand
TCTCACCCGACTGCACCTCGTCGACCGCCTTACGCCCCTCCGCCGGCGCCAGATCGAAAAGGTACGGCGGGTTCGCGGTCGCCTCGGCGAACGCCGCGGCCTCGGGTTCGAGCACCGGCGTGACCGGCTCGACGACGTCGGACATGGCATCTCCTGCTGCTATCGATGTGCGCTGTCTTGCCCCGTCACGCTAAATCTGCCACGCGGGCGGAATTTGTCCACCCGTGCACCGACGCTGTGCTCACAGTGCACAGAACACGGGTCCCGCGACTCGGCGCATTACCAGCACATTTCCAGCGCATTCCCCGAGCATTGCCGATTCTCAGGCCGTTCCCGCGAAGGCTTTCCCCCACAGCCACGTCGAGAACCCGCAGGCCGCCGACTGCATTCCGGGAAAGAGTCCTGGGACGTGCGGTTGGATTCCCCATGAACGCCGCCCCCTTTCCCCTGGTGTTCAGCGAGGTCCGGTCCGCGCGCCGCGTCCCGCGGTGTCCCGCCATTCGCGGGGGGACATTCCATAGGCGGACCGGAAGACCCGGCTGAAATGCGTGGCGCTCAGGAAACCCCACCGTGCGGCCACGGCCGCGATGGTCCGGCCCGCGCGGCCGTACCGCATCAGGTCGCGTCGGCACTCCTCCAGACGGCGGCGCAGAATCCACCGGCCCACCGTGGTGCCCTCGTCCTTGAACAGCTTGTGCAGGTAGCGCACGGAGATGTGGTGGGCACGGGCGATGACCTCCGGGGACAGGTCCGGATCGGTCAGGTGCAGTTCGACGTACTCCAGGACGCGCCCCAGCACCGGGGATCGCGCGCCGGCTGTGCCCGGGGTCCCGGGCGCCTCGGACACTCCGGGACTTGCAGGCGCCCCGGGCGCCCCGGGCGCCCCGGGTACCGCTGTGCCCAACTGCTCGGCGGCGAGGGTCGCCAGCAGGTTCACCGCGTTCCAGGCGAGCATCTCGCCGACCGGGTGCCGGGCCTCGGCCGCGACACGGGCCAGGTCGGACAGCAGCGGCGACAGCAGGGTGCCGAGCCGGGAGGAGCAGGCGACCGGCGTCCGCACGATCCGCTCCACGTCGCAGTCCGCCAGGCCGAGCAGGTCGGCCGGGACGAGGAACATCGTCGCCCGGAACGGCTCGCGGAAGTCGAGCGCGGGGGCACGGTGGACGTCGTAGAAGCAGACGTCCCCGGGCGCCAGACGCAGCCCGGGGGCATCGAGCGGCTCGTGAGAAGCGGGGGGAACGACGGGAGCAGCGGGATCGAGGGGAGCGCTTGCGGGGCGGCCGCCGCTCCGCAGACCGACGAAGAGGTACTCGCCGCCGTCACGGGCGAGGAGGCGGTGGGCAGGGTGCGGCGACGCCTCTCCCGGCAGCCGGGCCGGTGTCTCCTCGCCGGTCATGATCTCGACGCCCGGCGGCGTCCGGCTCCCGGGCGTCTCGGGAGTGCGGGTGCTGTCACAGGTGCTCGTACTGGTGCTGCGCATCTTCCGCCGTAGCCTCCGGGGGATCCGTCCATCACGTCGTCCGGACGGTAGTTCGGCGGATGTGCAAAAAGAGTGACAACGAAGTGACAGCGCCTTCACGAGCCGCCTGGACGGCCCTCCGCCTCGGCCCGTTCCGTGGCGAAGACCCGCAGCAGGTCATGCAGGGTGTAGCGGCCCGGCGCGGGTTCGCCGAGAAGGTGCGCGTCGGCCAGCACGCTGAGCGACAGCCGGGCTCGGCGGACCGGCAGCCCGGCGAGCGCGGCGGCCCCGGCCGGGGTGATGTCGGGTCCTTCGTACCGGGGCAGAAGCCGGAACAGCCGCCTGCTGTCCGGCGCCAGGAGCCGGTAGGAGCCCAGGAAGGCCTCACGGGTGGCGGCGAGGGCGTCGAGACTTCCGTGGGCCTCGCGCAGTCCGGCGGCCACCGAGGCGAGCGGCATGTCCCGTCGGCCGACGGCACGCGCGGCGACGGTGGTCAGCGCCAGGGGCAACCGGCCGCAGCGGGTGACGATCTCGTCGGCGGCCGGGGCTTCGGCGGCCGCCCGCTCGGCACCGATCCGCCCGGCCAGCAACGCGTGCGCGTCCTCGGCGGCCGGGGGTGCGAGGCGGAGCGGCCGCGCTCCCGAGGCGACCAGTCCGGGCAGCGCGTGTCGGCTGGTGACCAGCGTCAGACAGCCCGGCCCGGCGGGCAGCAGCGGGCGCAACTGTCCGGTGCCGGCGGCGTCGTCGAGGACCACGAGGACGCGGCGACGTGCGAGGAGCGTGCGGTAGGCGCCGGTCAGGGCGTCGATCCCGTCCGGCATGCGGGGCGCGGGTACGCCGAGCGCCGCGAGCATCCCACGCAGCGCGTCGGCGGGCTCCACGACGGACCGGGCCGGATCGGAGCCACGCAGCGCCACGTACACCTGTCCGTCCGGGAAACGGTCGGCGACCCGGTGCGCCCAGTGCAGCGCCAGGGCGCTCTTGCCGACCCCGGGCATCCCACCGACCAGCACGACCCCCGCGGCCGAACCGGCCTCCTCCAGCCACTCCAACTCGCCCACCCGCCCCACGAAGAAACCAGGAGCCGACGGCAACTGAGCAGGCCGCACCAACGCCACGTCGCCGCCCCCACCACCACCGCCGACGCCGGCCACCGGGCGATCGAGGCCGCCGGGGGTGAGGGCGGCGAGGGTGGGGCCGCCGCTCAGGCCGCCGGGCGTATCGGCGGTGGGGTTGGGGCCGCCGCCAAAGCCGCCGGGTGTCACGGCGGTGGGATTGGGGTCAGGCGGGCCGGGGTGTTCGGCGAGCCGGGGGTGGACCGGCGCGGAGGCCGTGGGCCCTGGCGCGACCCCCGGGGCGGCGGGGCCGGGGCCGACGAACCCTGAGGCGGCGGGGTTTGGGCCGCCGAACGCAAGCCGCAGGGCGAAGGGCGCAGGTGGGTCAAGCCCCGGAACGACAGGGTCGGCTGGGGCAGGCCCCGGCTCGGCACGCCCAGCCACCCCCGGCCCGAACTCGGCAACCCCCGCCGCCGCAAGCCCGAACCCGGCAGGGCCCACGGCCACAGGCCCGGGCTGGGCGGGTGCTGGGACCGCAGCCCCGGGCTCGGCAGGCGCCGGGACCCCAGACCCAGGTCGGGCAAGTGCCGGGGCCGCAGGCTCAGACCCGGCAAGCCCCGGCGCCGCAAGCCCGAACCCGGCGGGACCGAGGGCCGCAGGCCCAGGCTCGGCAGGACCCAGGGCCGTAAGCCCCGCCTCGGTGGGACCGAGGGCCGCAGGCCCAGGCTCGGCAGGACCCAGGGCCGTAAGCCCCGCCTCGGTGGGACCGAGGGCCGCAGGCCCAGGCTCGGCAGGACCCAGGGCCGTAAGCCCCGCCTCGGTGGGACCGAGGGCCGCGAGCCCCGCCTCGGTGGGACCGAGGGCCGCGAGCCCCGCCTCAGGGGTCGGCTTCGTTCTCGTGACGCTGATCGGGTGGCCGAGTCGCACGACCGGCCCGCGCTTCAGTCGTCGTCCCACGTCCTGGCGCAGTACGCGCGTGTGCGCCGCCGCCAGTTCGGCGCCCGGGGTGAGGCCCAGTTCGCGGGTGAGGCGTCGGCGGATGTCCTCGTACGCTCCCAGGGCCTCCGCCTGGAGTCCGCGGGCGGCCAGGGCCAGCACCAGCCTGGCGTGCAGCGACTCGTCGAGAGGGTCGTGCGCGGTGGCCCGGCGCAGCGCGGGCAGCACCTGCTCCGCGCGGCCGCACAGCAGCGCCGCGTCGGCCGCCAGCCCGGCCGTCTCCAGGAGTTCCCGTTGCACGGCCGTGAACTGGACGTGTTCACGCACGCGTGCCGGAGCCCCCATCGCCACCTGCCCCCGCCACTCCTCCAGCGCCAGCACGAACTGCCGGGCCGCCGTCTCGGGCCGTCCGGTGGCCGCCGCCCGCTTTCCCTGCCGGGTCAGCTCACGGAAGCGCAGCAGGTCGACCTCGTCGGAGGTCGCCTCCAGGAGGTAGCCGCCGGTACGGCGCAGCAGGCGCCTGCCCGGAGCACGGGGCGGCAACCCGGGTTCGAGCAGCCGCCGCAACGCGCCGGCGTAACGCCGCACCACGTTCAGCGCGCTGGCGGGCGGCCGCTCGGCCCACAGCACGTCGACGATCTCGCTCATCGGCACGGACCGGCCCGCGTGCGCCAGGAGCAGGGCGAGCAGGGCGCGTTGCTGGGGGAAGCCGGGATCGAGCTCCCGCTCCGCCCGCCACACCCGTACGGGCCCCAGCACCTCGAAGCGCAGCGCCTCACCCACGAACGTCTCCGGCCTGCGGGGGCCGTCCGGCCAGACCGGTGAGCCGGTCCGACGGGGGCGGGAACGGTGACCGCGGTCCGTCCAGCGGCATGCCCGGGCCGCGCCCGTCGGAGCCGACCGCGCGCGGTACGGCCGGGCCGACGGAACCGAGGGGGCTGCACGCGGCCCGGCACCGGCAGGGGGATGACGGCGAGGGCCGGTACGGGGGCGGAGGCGAGGGCCGGCGCCGAGTCCGGCGCGCGGGCGGGGGTTGGATGTCAGACGGCACCGGCGTGTCCCTCCGGGGCGTTCAGCAGCGCCTCGACCCGCTCGGCGTCGGGGTGATTCAGGCCCTTGAGGAGGACGAGAGCCTGCTCCCATGCGGTGCGGGCGCCCTCGTGGTCGCCGGTGGCGAGATGGGTGTCGCCGACCCGGACGAGGATGTCGGCCTCGACGTACGGCACGCCCAGGTCGCGCAGCAGAGCGAGGGCGTTGCGATAGCCGAGGAGCGCGTGCGGGTGGCGTCCGAGGTGGTGGTGGGCGTAGGCGATGCTGTCCCAGGTGACGGCCTGGCCGTAGCGGTCGCCGAGTTGCTGGAGCATGGTGAGCGCCTCGAAGCAGTGCGTCAGGGCGTGCCGGTACTCGCCGAGCAGCGCGTGGTACCAGCCGACCGAGTTCAGTACGCTGGCCTGCGCGGCGCGGTCGCCGAGGGCGCGGAACAGGCCGAGGGCGAACTGGTTGTGGCGCAGAGCGCCGGGCAGGTCGCCCTGTTGCTCGCGCTCCCAGCCGAGACTGCGGTGGGTGTGGGCGCGGCCGGTGTCGTCGCCCAGCTCGGTGAAGAGCTCCAGGGCCCGTTCCAGTCGGGGAACGGCCCGGGAGTGCAGCCCGAGCCGGCCCTCCACGCGGGCCAGTCCGCGCAGGCCGCGGGCCTCCAGCGCGGGGTCGGCGAGCCGCCGGGCGGCGCCGAGCGCGGTGCGCTGCACGGCGAGCCCGTCGTGCCAGTGGCCGCGCCGGTCGAAGAACGGCTCCAGGGACCAGGCGAGTTGGCAGGCGAGACGTTCCTGCGCGGGCTGCCCCGACGTGGCGGCCTGGTCGACCACGGCGAGCAGCACCGCGTGTTCGGCGGTGAGCCAGGCCAGGGCGCGCTCGTCGTCGGCGAGGGATTCGGGATGGACGCCCTCGGGCGCGGGTGTCGGGGGCAGCGGGTCGGCGTTGGGGGCCAACAGCAGGTCCGCGGCGTGGGCGGTGTGCAGGTAGTGGTGGTACAGCCGGTCCAGGGCCGCCCCGCGCTCGGTCTCGGTGTGCCGCTCGTCCACGAGTTCGCCGGCGTGTGCGCGAAGGAGGTCGTGGAAGCCGTAGCGGCCCGGGCTGTGTTCGGTGACGAGGTGCAGTCCGGTCAGCTCGGCCAGCAGTGGCCGGGCCCGGCGTACGGGCAGGCCCACGAGGGCGGCCGCGGCCGGCGGGGAGAAGTCGGGGCCCGGGTGCAGGGCGAGCAACCGGAAGAGCCGGCCGGCCGCGGCCGAGACCGCGCGCGAGGACCAGGAGAAGACCGTGCCGACGTCCACCGAGGCGTCGGAGCGGGCGAAGGCGTCGAGGCTGCCGTGGGCCTCGCGCAGTTCGACGGCGACGGCGGCGAGCGGGAAGTGCGGGTGGCCGGCGGCCCGGGCGGCCACGCAGGCGAGGGCGAGGGGCAGTCCGGCGCACAGCTCGCTGATCTCGTCGGCCGCCCCGGGCTCGGCGGCGACCCGCTCGGCGCCCAGTCGGCGCACCAAGAACGCCCGTGCCTGGGCGGCGTCGAACGGATGCAGGGTCAGGGTGTGGGCGCCATGGGCGGCGACGAGGCCCGGCAACTCGTCGCGGCTGGTGACGATGGTGAGGCAGCCGGGCGAGCCGGGCAGCAGCGGCCGCACCTGCTCGGTGTCACGCGCGTTGTCCAGCACCACGAGGACCCGTCGGCCGGAGAGCACGCTGCGGTAGAGCGCGGCCTGCGCGTCGAGCCCGTGCGGAATCCGTTCCGGCGGCACACCGAACGCGCCGAGGAACCCCCGGACGGCCTCCCCCGGGTCCATGACGACGCCGGAGGGGTCGAAACCGCGCAGGTTGACGTAGAGCTGCCCGTCGGGGAACCGGTCGGCGACCCGGTGCGCCCAGTGCACGGCGAGCGTCGTCTTGCCGATGCCCGCCATCCCGCCGATGGCACCGATCACCACGGTCCCGGGCCGCGATCCGTCCGCACCGGACAGCGCGAACGCCTCGTCCAGTTCGGTACGCCGCCCGGTGAACATCGTTATGTCGTGGGGCAGTTGGGCAGGCGGCGGGAGAGAGGGCAGCTGGGGCGGGGCAGGCGCCTGCCCGGCGACACCGTCCGGTCCCGGCCCACCGGACCCCTGCACCGAACCACCGGACGACACGACCCCGGCCCCGACATCAGCACCGACACCAATACCGGGACTTTCGCCCGCACCGGTACCGATACCGGCACCAACACCGGGACCCCCGCCCGCACCCGCACCCGAGCCCGCGCCCCCACCGGCACCACCGACGTCACGACCAGCACCGAGACCCGCCCTCGCACCGGCAGGGGCGCCGCCCTGCGCATCCCTCGCGCCTTGCCCACCGTGTGCGGCCGGAGTGCCCTGGGCGGCGCCCTGCGCGCCCAACGCCTGCTGCGCCCCCGCCCCCCGCATCCCGTGCAGAACCGCGTCGCGTGCCTCGCGCAGTTCCGCGCCGGGGTCGATTCCCAGCTCTTCGGCCAGCCGTGCCCGTACGGCCTCGTACGCGGCCAGGGCCTCCGAGCGGTGGCCGACCGCGGCCAGCGCGCGGAGCAGTGCCGCCTGGAGGGGTTCGTCCAACGGATGCCGTGCGGCGGCCTGTCGCAGTTCGGGCAGGGCCACGTCCGGCCTCCCGGCGCGCAGCGCGGCGTCCGCCGCCTGCCGCACGGCGGCGAGCCGCTCACGGTCCACGGCGTCGAACGCCGGGTGCGCCCGGGCCGGCGCGGGGATGCCGGCGGCGAGCGGCCCGCGCCACAACGACAGTGCTTCGGTGAGGAGTTCGAGCGCCTGCACGGGCGACCGGTCCGCGAGCCGGCGCCCTTCCTCCCGCAGCGCGCGAAACTCCAGGAGGTCCGAGGAGTCACCGTCGGTCACCAGCCGGTATCCACCCGCGCCCCGCACCAGCCAGCGGCCCTCCGCGCGGGCGGCGATGCCGGGCTCCAGCAGACGACGCAGCGAACCCACATGACGCCGGACCACATTGACCGCGCTGCGCGGCGGATCCGCTCCCCACAGCACATCGACGATCTCGCCCACGGCGACCGGCTGTCCCGCCCCGACCAGGAGCAGGGCCAGGAAGGCACGTTCCTGCGGTCCCCCGAGCTCCAGTTCCACGTCCCCCCGAAAGACCCGAACGCCCCCCAGGACCGCGAACCGCACCGGCTCCAGCGGCACGTCATCCCCTCTCCGGTCTTCTCCACCCCGGCTTCGACTGTACGACAGGAGAAGCGTTACCCAGAGTTACAGAAAGGGCGTTCCCGCCGTTCAGCGGCAACGGCCAGGGAGGCAAGCGGAGCAACGAGCGGCCGGCGGCGGGCGGTTGGCAAGGCAGCGAACGCGAGAGAAAACTTGTTGAGCTAGGCGTGAACCTAGGGATACTAGGAAACAGCCCGGGCAAGGACCTGCCCGCACCGGCGACCGACAGGAGCAACTGATGACGACCCCGCACCGGACCGGCACCCTGGTGGTGCCCGGCGCCACCCTCCATTTCGAGACGCTCGGCAGCGGGCCGGTCCTGCTGCTCATCCCCGGCGGCGCGGGCGACGCCGGGCTGTACGCGGGCATGGCGCCGGAGCTGGCCACCCGGTACACGGTGGTCTCGTACGACCCGCGCGGCCTGTCCCGCAGCCCTCTCGACGGCCCGGCAGAGGCTCCCCGCACCGACGAACAGGTGGCCGTGTGGAGCGACGACGCCCACCGGTTGCTCGATCTGCTCGCCCCGGACGAGGAGGCGGTGGTCCTCGGGTGCAGCTCCGGTGCCGTCGTCGCGGTGGAGCTTCTCGCCCGGCACCCGGAGCGCCTGCGTCGGGTGGTCGCGCACGAGCCGCCGTTGCTGGAACTGCTGGAGGACCCCGCCCCCCATCGAGCGCTGTTCGCCGAGGTGCGCGAGATCCTCCACGCGGAGGGCGCCGACGCCGCCATGACCCGGCTCGGCGAGGGGCTGGCGGACGGGTCGGCCGGGCGGACGCCCGCGCGGCCGACGGAACTGCCGCCCGAGATCCGGGAGATGGCCGTCCGGATGCACGCCAATCTGCCCGTCTTCCTGGGACGTGTCCTCTGTCCGTTCTCCTCGACCCTGCCCGACCTCGCCGCACTGCGGCCCGTGGCGCGCAAACTGGTGCCGGCCGCGGGGCGCGACTCCCGCCACCAACTCCCGCTGTACGGGCCCGCCGCGCGTCTGGCGGAGCTCCTCGGATCCGGGTTCGTGGAGTTTCCGGGCGGCCACCTGGGAGCCGTCGAGTCCCCGAAGGAGTTCGCCGACCACCTGCTGACCGTCCTGGCCTGACCACCTGGACCGATCGCCCGGACCCATCGGCCGGACCCATCGGCCGGACCCATCGGCCGGACCCATCGCCAGGACCGATCGTCTCAGCTGACCGCCTTGAGCGACCACCTTGAGCGACCGTCCTGGACAGAACGCCCACGGCGACGGGGCGCGGCGACCGCGCCGGGCCCCGCCGAAGGGGCGAAGGGGCGAAGACGCACTCGGAGCCCGGGACGACCTCGCCCGGACCCCGAGAGCCGCGGAGTGACCGCGTGTCAGCAGGTGCGGCCGGTGTAGTGGGCGCCCTGGATCTTGTCGGCGGAGCCCAGCCACGACGTGCCGGGGCCGACGCACCGCTCGTAGTCGGCCGCCCAGGCCACGTCCACCTTGATGACCACGCGTGAGCCGTCGGACGTGCAGTGGTTGTAGAAGGCGTCGGAACCGGTCTCGTAGAAGCCGCAGGGGTCCGCGGCCGCGGGGCTCGCGGTGGCGGCCGTCAGCGCGCCCAGAGAGGTGAGCACGAGAGCGACGGAACCGATGGTGCTGAGCACCGTACGACGAACACGCACAGCGGATCTCCTTGTGTGAAATGAGGGTCGGAACGAGGGGGTCGAAACGGGAAAGGCCCAGGTCCGGTAAGGACCGAGGAGCCCGCCCCAGGATCGTGGTGGTCCCTCGGAGTTGATCGGACACCGGGCCGCGTTCACCCAGCGAATCGTTTCGCCGCTGCTCCGTCGGAGTGATCACCCCGAAAGGACGACTCGGCGGTGGAGATCACCGGTACGGAGGCCGGGTTCACCCGGGTGAGCGCCTTGAGTGGTGGAGAGGCGCTCCCTGACTGACGGTGGATCACGTCGGGCCGGGTCGTGTCAGCTGACGAGGTGTCGGCTGCCCGGTCGTGACGGAAGGACCATCAGATGCGTTCTGCTCGCA
>NZ_JBIUSU010000023.1:0-17599 GCF_044741545.1 Streptomyces sp. NPDC088157 | reverse complement strand
GAACTACAGACACTCCTCGCCACCTGGGCCGGCGCCTGCCCCACCTGCCACCGCAACATACCCACCCCCATGCGAACCTGACCAAGCCCTACTAGGAGCGTTTTCATGCACGACGACCGGAGGCTGGTGGAGGACCGTCTCGACCGCGTCCTGCGCGAACGGATCCGCCCCGCCGTCCACCGCACCAAAGTGCCTCTCGGGGTGGAGGTATGGCACGTGCCGGGGGAGCCGGTGCCGGTGGCGGAGGGGCTGGCCGCGCCGTACGAGCCCGCCCGCGTGGGCGACGTGTGGGGCCGGGCCTGGGGCACCAGCTGGTTCCGGCTGACCGGTGCCGTTCCCGCCGACTGGGCGGGCAGTCAGGTCGAGGCGGTGGTCGACCTCGGCTACGACGCCGGCCCGGGATTCTCCGCGGAGGGTCTCGTGTACCGGCCGGACGGCACGGCTGTGAAAGGCCTGCACCCCCGCAGCGCCTCCGTGCGGATCGCCGCGCCCGCGGCCGGGGGCGAGCCGGTGACCCTGTACGTCGAGGCCGCTGCCAACCCGTTGATCGAAGGACCCGTGACGCTGCTCGGCGACACCGAGACGGCCCCGCCGGAACCGATGTACCGGCTACGGCGGGCGGATCTCGCGGTCTTCGACCCGGACGTCTGGGAACTGACGCAGGACCTGGACGTCCTGGGCCAGCTCATGCATGAACTTCCGCTGGACACCCCGCGCCGCTGGGACGTGCTGCGCGCGATCGAGCGCGCCCTGGACGCGCTCGACCTGGACGACGTCCCCGGCAGCGCGGCTGCGGCCAGGGAATGCCTGGCTCCCGCCCTGGCCGCGCCGGCCGCGGCCTCCGCGCACCGGGTGTCCGGTGTGGGCCACGCGCACATCGACTCCGCCTGGCTGTGGCCGCTGCGCGAGACGGTGCGCAAGGTGGCCCGGACATGCTCCAACGTGGCCTCACTCATGGACGACCACCCGGAGTTCGTCTTCGCCATGTCGCAGGCCCAGCAGCTCGCCTGGATCAAGGAGCACCGCCCGGAGGTGTTCGCCCGCGTGAAGGAGAAGGTGGCGGCCGGGCAGTTCGTGCCGGTCGGCGGGATGTGGGTGGAGTCGGACACCAACATGCCGGGTGGCGAAGCGCTGGCTCGGCAGTTCACGCACGGCAAGCGGTTCTTCCTCGATGAGTTCGCGATCGAGACCGAGGAGGTGTGGCTGCCGGACTCGTTCGGCTACTCCGCCGCCCTGCCGCAGCTCGTGAAGCTGTCCGGGTCGAAGTGGTTCCTGACGCAGAAGATCTCCTGGAGCCAGACCAACCCCTTCCCGCACCACACCTTCTGGTGGGAAGGGCTCGACGGCAGCCGGGTGTTCACGCATTTCCCGCCCGTGGACACCTACAACTCCGAGTTCTCCGGGCAGGAGATGGCCCACCTGGTGTGCAACTTCCGGGACAAGGGCTCCGCCAACCGCTCGATGGTGCCGTTCGGTTACGGCGACGGAGGAGGCGGTCCGACCCGGGAGATGCTCGCCCGTGCCCGCCGGCTGCGGGACCTGGAGGGCTCACCGCGGGTCGACATCGAAAAGCCCGCAGAGTTCTTCGCCAAGGCGCAGGCGGAGTACCCGAACGCGCCCGTGTGGGTGGGCGAGCTGTACCTGGAGCTGCACCGGGGCACCTACACGTCGCAGGCGAAGACCAAGCAGGGCAACCGGCGCAGCGAGGCCCTGCTGCGCGAGGCGGAGCTGTGGGCCGCGACGGCGGCCGTACGCACGGGCTTCACCTACCCCTACGAGACGTTGGACCGGATCTGGAAGACGGTCCTGCTGCACCAGTTCCACGACATCCTTCCGGGCTCGTCCATCGCCTGGGTCCACCGTGAGGCCCGCCGGACCTACGCCCGGGTGGCCGAGGAGCTGGAGACGGTGATCGATGCCGCGCAGCGGGCACTGGCCGGGGGAGCGGGCCCGGGCGCGGGCGGCACCGTCGTATTCAACGCGGCCCCGCACGAGCGGGGCGGCATCCCGGCGATGGGCGGCGCCCCGGCCGGCTACCGAACCGTCGGCCGGGCCGTGTCGGCCGGCGAGCGCCCGGACGGCGGGTTCGTCCTCGAGAACGGTCTACTGCGGGTGACGGTGGACCGGCGCGGTCTGGTCACCTCCGTGTACGACATCGCCGCCGCACGCGAGGCGGTCGCGCCGGGCAGCGCGGCCAATCTCCTCCAGATCCACCCTGACCTGCCCAACCACTGGGACGCCTGGGACGTGGACTCCTTCTACCGCAACACCGTCACCGACCTGACGAGCGCCGACGAGGTGCTGCTCACCCACAAGGACGACCCGTCGCTGGCAGCGGTACGGGTGGTCCGTAGCTTCGGCTCCTCGCGGGTCGAGCAGTCACTGACGCTGCGGGCCGGCGCCAAGCGGCTGGACATCGAAACGGAGGTGGACTGGCAGGAACGGGAGAAGCTGCTGAAGGTGGCCTTCCCGGTGGACGTGCACGCGGACCGGTCGGCCGCCGAGACGCAGTTCGGGCACGTGTTCCGCCCCACGCACACAAACACCAGCTGGGACGCCGCCAAGTTCGAGATCTGCGCCCACCGCTTCCTGCACGTGGGCGAGCCGGACTGGGGGGCAGCGGTGGTGAACGACTCGACGTACGGCCACGACGTCACCCGCACGGTGCGCGAGGACGGCGGGACGACGACCACCGTACGGCTCTCCCTGCTGCGCGCGCCGCGCTTCCCGGACCCGGACACCGACCAGGGCGTGCACCGATTCCGGTACGCCTTCGTCGCGGGCGCGGGTATCGCGGAGGCGGTGCGCGAGGGGTACCGGATCAATCTGCCGGAGCGTTCGGCGCCCGGTGACGCGGTGGTGGCGCCGCTGGTGGCGGTGGATCACGACTCGGTGGTCGTGGAGTCGGTCAAGCTCGCCGACGACCGGTCCGGCGCGGTGGTCGTGCGGCTGTACGAGGCGCTGGGGCGGCGGGCGGAATTCCGTGTGACCGCCGGCTTCCCCCTCGCCTCGGCCGTCGCCGTCGACCTGCTGGAGCGCCCGTCGGCGGAAGGCTCCGCGCCCTGCGAGGTGTCCGGCGACCATGCGGTGGCACTCTCGCTGCGCCCGTTCCAGATCGTCACGCTGCGGCTGGTTCCGGCGGTGCGTTGACAGTCCGCGGACGGCGATCAGCCCGCCGTCAGCGCCAGAAGGCAGGGCGCTGACGGCCGGGGTGCCTGAGGCTCATACCTGCACCGTGTCTTTTGGGTCTCGTGCCAGTCGTTGCAGTGTGCAGAAGGCGTGGGCGGCGGAGACGAGGGGGACGTGGTGGTGCCAGCCGTTCCAGGTGCGGCCTTCGAAGTGGGCCAGGCCCAGGGCCTGTTTCAAGCAAGGAGGTCATGGACGCCCTTGAGGAAGCCGCCGCCGACCAGGAACGGGCCAGGCAAAAGGGGGCGACCCGCCGGAACAGAACGGACAGGACGGAAGCGACGACTCCGGCCGGGAAGAACGGCGGCACATCAGGCGACGGCGCAAGCTCCGTCGGAAGGAGGCCCTGCTCGGCAGGTCCCGTGGTGGGCTGACGAGCAGGATTCATCTCGCCGCGGACCGCAAGTGCCGTCCGTTGTCGTTCGTCCTGACCGCAGGACAGGCCGCTGACAGCCCGCAGTTCGTCCCGGTGCTGCAGAAGGTGCGGGTCCGTCTGCCTGTCTGCCGTCCCCGGACCCGGCCTGGCGCTGTCGCCGCGGACGACCGGACCCATCGTCAGCCTGCTTCCCATCGTGCTGATCGGCGTGGTGTTCGGACTCGCCATGGACTACGAGGTCTTCCTCGTCTCCCGGATGCGGGAGGAGTACGTCCACGGTGCCGAACCCACACAGGCAATCGTGGAGGGTTTCCGGCACAGCGGTCGGGTGGTCACCGCCACCGCGGTCATCATGGTCTCCGTCTTCTCCGGATTCCTCCTCGACGACGAGGTACTGATCAAGTCCATCGGCCTGGGGCTCGCCGCCGCCGTGTTCTTCGACGCCTTCGTCGTGCGGATGACCATCGTCCCCGCGGTGATGGCCCTGCTCGGCCACCGCTCCTGGACCCGGCCGAAGTGGCTGGACCGAATCCTGCCCGACGTGGATGTCGAGGGCGAGAACCTGCGCCACGCGCTCGAAGCCGAGCAGACCGTCTCCGCGCCCGAACCCGTGCTCGCCGGTGTAACCGCGGGGGTCCACGCGGGCTCGGACGACGTCCGCATGCCCGGCATGGACGGCATCGAGGCCACCAGGCGCATCATCGCGTCCGGCGGCCGCTCCCGGATCCTGGTCCTGACCACCTTCGACCTCGACGGATACGCCTACGACGCCCTGCGTGCCGGAGCGTCCGGGTTCCTGCTCAAAGACGCCCTGCCCCACGAACTCGTCTCCGGCATCCGCGCGGTGGCCGCCGGAGACGCCGTCATCTCGCCCGGCCTGACCCGCAAGCTCATCGACGCCTTCAGCAGCCGTCTGCCGGGCCACACGCCCGAACAGCAACGGCAGCTGGCCCGCCTCACCAACCGCGAACGCGAAGTACTCACCGCCATCGCGCCCGGCTGGAGCAACACCGAGATCGCCGCACGCCTCTCCCTCGCCGAGTCCGTCAAGTCACACGTGAGCAGCATCCTTACCAAGATCGGGGTCCGGGACCGGGTCCAGGCCGTGATCTTCGCCTACGACGCCGGCCTCGTCAGGCCTGCCTGAGCATGGCCGGAGGACTACGTGGCGGGCTTGGACACCGGTTCCTGGGCCGGAGGACAGGGGCGGCGCCTTCTTCGCCACAGCAGCGAGCCCCCGATCGCCGTCAGAGCGACCAGGGCGAGGGCGGGGCCGCCCAGCGTGAGAACGCGCTGGAGAGAGGTCGCGGCGGCGTATCCGACACCCGCTTCCGCTGTGGCCCACACACAGGCGGCGACGACGCTGTACGGAGCGATGCGCCGGTAGGGCAGGCGGGTGGCGCCCGCGGAGTGCGGGGCGAGGGTGCGCACCACCGGCAGGAAGCGGGCCACGAAGACCGCTCGGCCGCCGTGACGCGTCATCAGCGCCTCGGCCCGGCCCCACGCGGCATCCGGAACACGACGGCCCATGTGGCCGCCGCGCAGCCGGTCACCGAGATATCTGCCGGTGCGGTGGGCGAGGAAGTCACCCGCCACCACGGCGCCGGCTGCGGCTGCGACGACGAGGAGAAGGTTGACGTGGCCGGTGCGGGCCAGCGCGCCGGCGGTCAGGAGCAGGGTCAGCGTCGGGACGAAAGCGCCGATCAGAAGCACCGACTCGGCCAGGACCGCAGCGGCCACCACCGTGTACGCCGCGGCCGGCGAGAGGTGGCCGAGGAGGTCGGAGAGCGCGTTCACCGACTCGCCCCGTCCGACCGCGGCGCGAGCTGCTCGGCGGAGACGAGGGGGCGTCGCAGATGCCAGACATAGGCGGGGGGAACGTTGGCCCACACCGTCCAGCGGCCAGTGGCGTAGGTGCGCTGGTAGGTGGCCATGATCTCGTCCACGGCGGCGTGGCGGCGGGCTTCGGCTCGCGATGCCGTCAGGGCGCGGGCCTTGCGGGTGCCGAGGTAGGCGAAGTAGGTCAGCGTGCCACCGGGGTGGAGCAGTTCCATATAGCGGGCCATGATGCGCTCGACCTGCACGGGCGCGAAGTTGGTCAGCGGCAGCCCCGAGACGATCACGTCGTACCGCTGATCGGTGTCGAGCTGCTCGACGTAGGCCTGATGCACGTTCACCTGCGGGGACGTGGCTGTCAGGTGCGGGTGCGTGGCGACGAGACGACGCAGTCGCGCGGCGAAACGCGGGTTGGCCTCGACGACGTCCAGGCGGCTGCCCCGGGACAGCTGCGGTATCAGGGCCCGGGTGACCGGGCCGGTGCCGGCACCGGCTTCCAGGACTGCCAGCGGGTGGGGCGCCTGAGCCCGTACGGGGTCGGTGAGCACGCGGGCCAGGGACTTGCCGCTGGGGGCTATGGCACCCGTGGTGCGCAGATCACGGGCCGCTTCGCTCAGGAACATCCAGCCTTCGGCGTTGCGCTGCGTAAGGGCACGATCGTGGGAGGTGGTCCGGTCGTTCATGGAATTGACGCTAGAAAGTCGCACCTGACATGGGATCCGTCGTTCGGCGACGGCGTCCCCCTACGAAAGTAGGGGGTGTACATCATCGCTCGTCGGACGGAACCGCGCACCGGGCTGCCTAGGATGACCCAGGTGAGCAGCAGAGAAAGCCGCAGATGGGCGGCCTACGGGCGTGGGGCGCTCGTGGCGTTGTGCGTGCTGGCCGCCGTGCTGAACGACGTGGCAGTCCAAGGGCACTACCTGGTTCCCGTCATGGCCACGGCGCTGGTGTGCGGAGCCGCCCTGCTCGTGCCCCGGCTGCGATTCCCCGCCGCGCCGTTGTTGATCACCGTGGCCACGGCATGGTGGGGATCGTTGCTGCTGCCCATGCTGGCCGTCGTCCTGTACGACCTGGCCGTGGACCGCCGGGCGCGGATGGCGATGGGCTGTGCGGTCGCCGCGCTGGGCGCCAACCTGTTCGGCTACCGGCCCACCTCCCTGTGGACGGGCGAGTCCTACGCGTCCACGGTGCTCATGCCGGTTCTGGCCGTGCTCGTCGGGCTGTGGCTGGGCAGCCGGCGCCGCCTGCTCCTGGCGCTGGCAGCCGACGTCGAGCACCTGAGCGTCGAGGCGCAGCTGCGCGAGGAGGCGGCCCGCATCGCGGAACGGTCCCGCATCGCCGCCGAGATGCACGACGTCCTGGCCCACCGCCTGAGCCTGATCGCCCTGCACACCGGTGTCCTGGCCACCAGGAGCGGCACACTGCCCGCACCGGTCGCCGAACGCCTCGGACTGCTGCGCACGACGTCCGTCGAGGCCCTCACCGATCTGCGCGACGTCCTCGGTGTGCTGCGCGACCCCGACGCCACGCCGACCGGTGCCGCGCTCAAGCCGATGATGAGGGAAGTGGGGGAACTGGCCGACGAGGCCCGCGCCGCCGGCCAGCACATCGAGCTGACCACCGACGGCCTTCCCGAGCAGGCTCCCACCACCCACCGTCTGGCCGTGTACCGCATCGTCCAGGAAGCACTGACCAATGCCCGCAAGCACGCCGACGGCGCTCCGGTGACCGTACGCGTCGACTACGGGCCGCCCGCCACACGCGTCGAGGTCACCAACCCCCCTGGCACTCCCCGCACGGACACCGTCGGCAGCGGGTACGGACTCGTCGGCCTGCGCGAACGCGTCACCGCCCTCGGCGGACACCTGAACGCCGGGCCGGCCGGCGCGGGCGCCTGGTGGCTGGCCGCACGCATCCCCCACCCCGCCGGCATCGAACAGAACGGCACCCGCACATGATCCGCACCATGATCGTCGACGACGACGCCCTCGTCCGCCTCGGCCTGGCCGACCTCCTGGACGGCGACCCGGGCATCGAGGTCGTCGCCCAGGCCTCCGACGGCCTGCAGGCCATCGAACAGGCCACCGCCCACCGCGTCGACGTCGCCCTCGTCGACGTACGCATGCCCCGCATGGACGGCATCACCGCCACCGCCCGCCTGCGAGCCCTCCCCCACCCGCCGAAGGTGATCACCCTGACCACCTTCGACCTCGACGAGTACGTCTACAACGCCCTCGCCGCCGGAGCCGACGGCTTCCTGCTCAAGGACACCGACCCTGCAGAAATACTGCGCGCCGTCCACCTGGTGGCCGCCGGTTCGGCCATGCTCCACCCCACCGCGGCCCGCCGTCTCATCGACCGCTACCACGCGGCCAACCAGCCTGAAGCAACCGCCGCCAAGGCCCGGCTGGACCGGCTCACCCCCCGCGAACGCGACGTGCTCACCCTGCTCGCCCACGGCGACACCAACGCCGACATCGCCACCCGCCTCGCGATGCGCGAGAGCACCGTCAAGGCCCACGTCAGCCGTGTCCTGACCGCGCTGGAAGTCACCAACCGCGTCCAGGCCGCCCTGCTGGCCCGCGACGCGGGACTCACAGCCTGACAAGCGGAGGCCGGGAACACGGAAGGCGAGGTGCGACAGCCTCGACGCGTTGCCGAGGCTGTCGATCCGCCACTGTCTCTCGCAGCCCTGTTGCCCCGTGGATGTCCTGGCGGCGTTGGCGAACCCTGCCGCCCGGCTCACGGACCACTACCGGGCGCACCACCGCATCGCGGTCCTCAGCGGGAATGCCGAGCTCGATTGGGCGCTCGACGAGGTCCTCCTCAAGATGGAGCCCTACCACCCCCTCGACGTGATCGATTCGGCGGCGGGAGCCGGTGGCCCGGAGTCGACCCATCGGCGCCTCGTGGAGGCGATTCCCGACATCTGCCCTGTCGACCCCCTACTTTCGTAGGGGGTCACCGTCGCAGAACGACGGATCCGACGCGAAACACCAGCGTCTACCGTCGAACCCATGAACGGCTGGACCACCTCCCACGACCGAGTCCTGGCGCAGCGCCATGCAGAAGGCTGGATGTTCCTGATCGAAACGGCCCGCGATCTGCTGCCCGCCCGTGCCGCCGCCCCCAGCACGAGCGCGCTGGCCCTGGCCCTGACCGAGCCCGTGCGGGCCCAGGCACCCCACCCGCTGGCAGTGCTGGACGCCGGCGCGGGCGCCGGAGCGGTGACTCGCTCCCTGATGTCCCAACTGCCCCGGGGCAGCCGCCTGGACGTCGTCGATGCCGGTCCGCGCCCCGCCGCGCAACTGCGCCACCTCCTCGCCACGCCCCCCACCCCGGCAGGAAGACCCGGGCCCGTGACCGTGCGCCAGACGCGCCTTGAGGACCTCGCCACCGAGGACCGCTACGACGTGATCGTCTCCGGGCTACCGCTGACCAACTTCACTCCGGTACGGGTCGAGCGCATCCTTGCCCACTACATGGAACTGCTGCATCCCGGCGGCACCCTGACCTACTTCACCTACGTCGGCATGCGCGAACTCCGTGCCGTGACCGCCTCACGGAGCGAAGCGCGCCGACGCGCCGCGGTGGAGGAAGTCATGTCCGCCTATCAGCGCAGTTGCACCACCCGCCGCCGGACCGTGTGGGCCAACTTTGGGGTCGCCTACGGGGTCGGCTCGCAGATGACAACGGGGATCTGCCGGTCGGTCCACGCCTGGTACTTGTCGAAGTCTGCGTACATGGCGACAAGTCTCGGCCAGAGCTCTGCGCGCTCGGCAGGATCGGCTGTACGCGCGCGCATGCGACGTACGCTGCTGCGGATCTGGACGGTGATCTGCGGATCTGCTTGAAGATTTCGATACCACAGTGGGTTCTTCGGTAGGCCTCCCTGCGACGCCACGAGAAACACACGATCACCATCACTCAAGCAGAGCAGGGGCTGGGTCCGTGGTAAGCCGCTTTTGCGCCCCCTGGTGGTCACGAGACAGACGGGCACGCCGCGAGGGAAAGCGCTCCCGATCCTCCACTTGCCGCCGATCCGCCCGCCCGTGGCGCGATAGACAGCGACATTGAACCGGGACGCCAGTTTGATGATCTTCGGCACGAGGGGCGAATCCAGCCCTTGCGGGCGATCGAAGGGCGTCGGCGTGGTGGGTGGAGTGTCGGTCATGTCATCTCACTCTCCTTCGGCTTTTCACGGAATCGCCCGTCTCACTGCGTAACCGCCGCCTCAGCAAGGCGTTTGGTGGAGTCGCGCTCCCCTGATCGTCGAGGGAACCGGTCGGGGCAGCGGCGCCGCGAAGAGGCTCACGCCGCCTTGCTGGTCCCGTACCGTCCCCGGAACGCGACCCAGGAGATCTCTTACCGCGCGTCGGCAGCACGGCTTGCACTCAGGTCAGCGGTCGAGCCCTCTCCTGGCAGGGGCCGTTGCAGCTGGGCTTCCTCCGGGGTCTGCGAGCGACCGCGCTGATGCGCACCCATCGCGAACGCTCCTTCGGCGTGACCGCGCGGCACAGCCCCGCACGATGGGGTGTGCTGCATCCGAACAGCGGGAAACCAGGAACCAGAAGACGCGCACAGTGAAATGGAAGGCAGTGAAGACCGCAAGAGGCGTGCCACTGGTCAAGGGCGGCACCGTACATTCGCGGTCGAGCCACTGGTGGACGTGAGGCAGCCGTCGAGTACCTCGCTGCGGTGTCGGGCCTGAAGTCGTAGGCCCTGCCGGACGAGAGCGATGGAGTCGTTGAGGTCAGTGACGATGGGGTTGGCCAGGAGCCAGCCCGGCCTGGCATCCCACGCCGAGCCGGAAGCTGAGGAGTGACGGCACCGCGGAGGCCCTCTGCGGAAGGCGGCGTCCGAAGGATGTTTCAGTAGAGCGGGAATGCCCAGCCGCCGGGGTACCAGGGTTCGCGTTCGCCGCGGAAAGCTGCCGATCCGAGGGAGAGGGCGCCATGTCGCAGTTCCTCGACGAGGCCGGCAGCCGCGAGGGCGGTCAGCGAGGTGCCGCCGAGGAAGGCGGCGCCAAGGGCCGCCGCCGTCAGCCGTATGTCGGCCGGGGCGGTCGTGGGCTCGCAGACGGCGGTCCCTGCTTCCGCCTGCAGCCGGTGGCGCCGGCTGTTCCACGGGCAGAAGTCGTCCCGCACGTCCAGGACGAGGTCCAAGGGAAGGCTGTAACTCCTGCCCGCCAAGGCCCTGTCGACGTCGACCGTCCGCAGCCACAGACGGTCCACCGGCGTGGCCGCGACCGCTCGCGGCTCGACCAGCAGGTGCGGCAGAGACTCGTCCACGGCGCCCTCGTAGTCGATCCAGGCCACCAGGTCGATGCCCACGAGGAAGCGCCACAGCGCCGCATAGGACTGGCGCGAGCACGCTGCCAGCTCTATTACCTCCACCACCCCGGCGCTGCCGCCGAGCCCGTCCGGTGCGGAGCTGTGCCGGTAGAGCGCGTAGCCAGTGGCACGTCCGTCGCGCTCGTGGTGCACAGCGCACCGGAGCGAGGTCGCCGTACCGCGCCGGTGCGGATGGTCGGCGAGGCGCACCGTCCAGTGGGCCGCCTGCCGGTCGGGCCAACCGACCGTCGCGGTGCGGACCTGGTCGTAGATCCCCTCAAGGAGGGGGCGGGTCTGGACGGCGTGCCGCAGGCGCACAGTCCCGTCGCCTAAGTCGGTATCGGGGCGGAGCCGCATGGCGCGTCGGTCGCAGCGCATCCGGTTGCCGACAGTCGCGGGGCCGTAGCCGTACCGTCCGTAGATGCCGGCCTCGGAGGGGCGGAGCGCGGCGATCGGTTCGCGCTGCTGCTCGTGCAGGTCGGTCAGCTGGGCGCGCATCATCGAAGTGAGGATGCCGCGGCGGCGATGTGTCGGGGCCACGCCCACGGAGGCGACCCCCGCCACGGGCAGGACACCGCCGGGCACCGTCAGCATGCGACTGTAGACGGAGGCTCCGGCGACCGGCTCGCCCTCGTCGAACACGGCCAGGGTGCGAGCGAGATCCGTCGCGGCTCGCTGGTCGGCCAGTTCCTCTTCCGACCGGTCCAGGCCATAGGTGTCCGCGATCATGCGCGCCCAGGGAGCGAATTCTTGCTCGGCGACGCCGCGAAGCTGGAACGGAGATGTGGACATCGGTCATGTGTACAACACATCCGACCGGCCTGACGATTCGGGCCAACCTGCGCTCTGCCGGTTCGCAGCCGCCGACATCCTGGCCGCCCTCGACGCCCTGGGCCGAGTGCCGGTCCGGGCCGGCACTCGCGGACAGTTCGTCTCACCTGCCCCAGCCCGGCCATGGCTGCACCGCTGTCAGACTCGGGCGAGCTCGGCGGCACCGAACGACACGTCGAAACGGTCGCACCAGATGCTCACGCTGCTGTAGCCCGACGGATCCACGTCAGCGGGCAGGGCGTAGTTCTGACTTCCCCTGTTGCCCTTCAACTTGCCGAGGCTGACGTACTTCCCGTCGTCGAAGACATGCCATCCGGCCTTCCCCTGCTTCACCGGCGCGTCGGTCAGCCAGACACGCAGGTTCGGCCCGTTGCTGGTGTCGAGGTTCTCCAGCCGGACGACGTGGGAGCCGTCGGCCAGCCGCAAGAGCTTCACCGAGCCCGATGTCTCGTGCTCGTGGCTGATCAGCTCACCACTCGCCAGCGTCTGCGGACCGGTGGCCGACGGCGCCGCGGAGGGCTTGTCCGAGGGCGCCACGACAGCAGGGGCGGAGCTTTCCGCAGCCCCCGGCAGGGCCTCCTGGACGGTCTCGTCCTGCCACAGCTTCCACGGCTGGAACCAGTACAGACCGAAGCCGACTCCGCCGACCGTCACCACCAGCACCGCGATCACCAACGGTCCGGTCAGAACCTTGCGCACGCGCGCCATCTCCGCCTCGTCTCCTGGGAGTTCGCCTGTTGCTCTCCTATTCAACGCAGACGGGGGCCCGTCCCGCACCGCGCAGCTGATGACGGAATCCTTACGCCTCACCATGGCGAAGTCAGGAGTGTTGAGCTCTCGACCAGCCAAGCGTTGCCTGAGGTTGTCCGCCGCGGGCCGACAGCCGACGTTCCTACTCCGGGTGGCGGTGTTGAGCGGACGCCGGCTACTCCGCACCCCGACGTCGGCCATGGCGGAGAGCAGCACCGCGGTACCGAGGTCGTTGCGGGACACGTACTCGACCGCGTCGCCGAACCCCTTCCCAAGACCCACCATCGCCGCCTGATGACACACGGTGTCCACACCCGGCGCAGCGGCGGCGACCGCCTCCGCGTCGCGTACGTCCAAGCCGTCACGCAGGTCGAACACGACCGCCTCGTGCCCCCGTGCGGTCAGCTCTTCGACGACATGACACCCGATGTACCCGGCTCCGCCGGTGACCAGTACCCGCATACGGGAACGCCAGGAGCATGAGCACGGCAGCACCGCACCCCTCACGTCCCAGGTCCGTAAGGCCTCGCCAGGTGCAGCAGCCCATGGCACATCGCCTTGGGGCCAACTCAGTCGGGAGCACAACGACACCGCGACCGCACTCCCCCGCCCGCGCTCCACCATGCCGGGCCACGGCCCGCACGGCGTACAGCGTCCCGAAGTGGTCGACCTCGATCATTCGCGGAAGACCTTGTCCGGCAGCTCCGGGAAGTTCCCGGGCCGCGCGTCCGCCAGAGGCGATCAGGTCCACTGTGGACGTCTCCGCGCGGCTCGGCCGGCTGTTGCAGGAACCGCGACGCGAAATCGAACTCGCGTCGTCCATGGGTCGGGCGGTTCGGGCTCGCCCGTTTCGGCATCGTGACAGGTGGAGGATCTCCTCCCTCACCTGCACGGCCGTACGCCCTGCAATGAGCTGCGCACTCGACGTATACACACGGCGTATACACGGTGTGTATAGTGTGCTCATGTCCATCGGTCACACCCTTTTGGGGCTCCTGGAGTCCGGCCCGCGCCACGGCTACGACCTCAAGCGGGCCTTCGACGAGAAGTTCGGTCACGACCGGCCGCTGCACTACGGCCAGGTCTACTCGACGATGTCCCGGCTGCTGAAGAACGGCCTCGTCGAGGTCGACGGCATCGAGGCCGGCGGCGGCCCGGAGCGCAAGCGCTACGCGATCACCGAAGCCGGCATCACCGACGTAGAACGGTGGCTCGCGACCCCGCAGAAGCCGGAGGAGTACCTCCAGTCGGCCCTCTACACCAAAGTCGTCCTCGCGCTGCTCACCCACCGGGACGCCGCCGACATCCTGGACACCCAACGCTCCGAGCACCTGCGCAGCATGCGCATCCTTACCGACCGCAAGCGCACGGGCGATCTGGCGGACCAGCTGATCTGCGACCACGCCCTCTTCCACCTGGAGGCGGACCTGCGCTGGCTGGAGCTGACCGCCGCCCGACTCGACAAACTCCGTGAGGCTGTGGCCCGATGACGACTTCTCCCCCTGGTTCCCTGCTCACCGCGCATGACCTGCGCAAGACCTACGGGCACACCCACGCCCTCGACGGCGCCGAGTTCTCCATCCATCCCGGCGAGGTCGTCGCCATCATGGGCCCCTCCGGCTCCGGCAAGTCGACGCTGCTGCACTGCCTCGCGGGCATCCTGCCGCCCGACTCCGGGTCGATCACCTACAACGGACGTGAAGTGACGAAGATGAGCGACGCCCAGCGCAGCGCGCTGCGCCGCTCCGAGTTCGGCTTCGTGTTCCAGTTCGGGCAGCTCGTGCCGGAACTGACCTGCGTGGAGAACGTCGCCCTGCCGCTCAGGCTGAACGGCACCTCCCGCAAGGAAGCCGAGCGGACCGCGCTCGGCTGGATGGAACGCCTGGAGGTCGACGACCTGAAGGGCAAGCGGCCCGGCGAGGTCTCCGGCGGCCAGGGCCAGCGCGTCGCCGTGGCCCGCGCGCTGGTCACCGGCCCCCGGGTGCTGTTCGCCGACGAACCGACCGGAGCGCTCGACTCCTACAACGGCGAGCGCGTGATGGAACTGCTCACCGACGCGGCCCGCTCCGCCAACGCCGCCGTCGTCCTCGTCACCCACGAGGCACGGGTGGCCGCCTACTCCAGCCGCGAGATCGTCGTACGCGACGGCAAGTCCCGGGACATGGAGCGCGCCGTATGAGCCCGCGCAGGGAGCACCTCCCACGCGTGGGGGTCCCCCCGCTCGAGCGAAGCCGAGCGTGGGGGAGAAGCCGAGCGTGGGGGAGGTCCAGAGACCTGGCCATGGGAGCCCGGTTCGCCGTCACCGGCGGCCGCGAGGGCTGGATCCGAATGACGCTGACAGCGGTCGGCGTCGGCCTCGGCGTGGCCCTGCTCCTGTTGTGCACCGCGATGCCCAACGTGTTCGCCTCCCGCAGCAAGGTGGAGGACGCCCGCTACGCCAACGTGTACTCCCAGACGGTCCCGCCCAAGGCCGACAACACTCTCCTGATCGCCCTCGCCGACACCACCTGGCACGACGACGACATCCTGGGCCGGTTCGTCGAACCCGAGGGCAGGCGGGCGCCGCTGCCCCCGGGGGTCGACCGCTTCCCGGGTAAGGGCGAGATGGTGGTATCCCCCGCCCTCAAGGACCTGCTGGACTCGGACGACGCGAAACTGCTGCAGGAGCGCCTGCCGTACAAGATCACCGGCACGATCGGCGAGAGCGGGCTGATCGGCTCGCACGAACTGGTTTACTACGCGGGCGCCTCGGGGTTGAAGCTCGCGGACTCCTCCCTGGTGACGCGGCTGACCAAGTTCGGCGAACCGGACGCGACGCCCGAGAAGACCGACCCGGTGCTGCTGCTCATGATCCTGGTCGTGTTCGTGGTGCTGCTGACGCCGGTCGCCGTGTTCATCGCCGCCGCCGTCCGCTTCGGCGGCGAACGCCGCGACCGCCGCCTCGCCGCGCTCCGCCTGGTCGGCTCCGACCGGCGGATGACCCGTCGGATCGCGGCGGGCGAGGCGCTCGCCGGAGCCCTGCTCGGCCTGGCCGTGGGCACCGGTTTCTTCTTGCTCGGCCGCCAGAAGCTGGGCACCGGCGAGTTGCTGGGCGTGAGCGTCTGGCCCAGCTACCTCGACCCCACTCCCGCCCTTGCCGCGCTGGTCGCGGTGGCGGTGCCGGTCGCCGCGGTGCTGGTCACGCTGCTCGCGATGCGCGGCGTGGTCGTCGAACCCCTCGGTGTCGTGCGGTCGGCCAAGCAGAGCCGCCGTCGGCTGTGGTGGCGGCTGCTGCCGTCCGCGGCCGGCCTCGCGATGCTCTACCCGATGATCGGCCAAGGCCACGAGAACGGAGACTTCAACCAGTACCTCGTCATCGGCGGCGTCCTGATGCTGCTGATCGGCATCACCGCCCTGCTGCCCTGGGTCGTGGAGGCGGTCGTCGTCCGGCTCGGCAAGGGCTCGCTGTCCTGGCAGCTGGCCGTGCGACGGCTGCAGCTGAGTAGCGGCACCGCCGCCCGCATGGTCAACGGCATCGCCGTGGCGGTGGCCGGGGCCATCGCGCTGCAGATGCTCTTCACGGGAACGCAGAGCCAGTACACCGAGAACACCGGCCAGGACCCCAGCCGGGTCCAGATGCAGGTCGCCTTCAGCGGGCCCAAGCCGCTGTCCGGCATCGAGCGCGAATTCACCGGCACCAAGGGTGTCCGGGCCGCGGTGGCCCTGGCCCGCTCCCAGTACGGGGACTCACGTCGCGACCCGGAGAACAGCAACGGCCTGACCGTGGGTAACTGCGCCGCCCTGCGCGAACTCGCCACATTGCCCTCCTGCAAGGACGGCGACGTGTTCATCACGCGAACGCGGAGCGGCTACTCGGACCCCAGCAACGCGTCCGAAATCGCCCTGGTGAAGCCCGGTCGGCAGCTCTACATCGACCCGTCGTACGACGGCCCCGAACGCGGCCTCGAGGTGCCCTGGACCGTCCCGGCGAACGTTCGGGAGGTGAACGCGCGCAAGGACTCACTGCAGGACTACACCAGTCTGCTGGTCACTCCCGCCGCCCTGCCCCGCAAGGCCGCGCCCGCGGTGTTCTCGGACGGTGTCTACCTGCGTCTGGACCCCTCGGTGCCGGACTCACGGGAGTACGTACGCAACGTCGCCGCCCGCATCGACCCCCTGGCACAAACCTTCGGCTGGTCGGCGGACCAGGAGGACGCCAAGTACACCTCCATCCGCACCGGCCTGTTCGTCGGCTCCGCCTTCGTGCTGGCACTGATCGGAGCGAGCCTGCTGGTCTCCCAGCTAGAACAGCTGCGCGAACGCAAGAAGCTGCTCTCCGCGCTGGTCGCCTTCGGCACCCGGCGCCACACACTCAGCCTGTCCGTCCTGTGGCAGACAGCCCTCCCGGTCGGACTCGGTCTCGTACTGGCCACGACGGTGGGCGTCACCCTCGGCGCGGTACTGCTGAAGATGACCCGTACGCCGGTGACCATGGACTGGGCGAGCGTGCTCACCATGACCGGCGTGGGCGCGGCCGTGGTCGGCGTGGTCACGCTGCTCAGCCTGCCGCCGCTACTGCGCATGATGCGCCCAACGGGCCTGCGCACGGAATAGCTCCTCATACATCCCATGAAGTGGGCTCCTCCCACCAGGAGGAGCCCACTCCTGCACGCAGGCAAGCCCGGTCGGCGTCAGCACAGTCACCGTCAGCGCGCCCTCGGCGTACCTCAGGATCCTCAGCCGAGCCCGACACGCCACCAGAAGGCGTCGGCCGGGAGCCTGCCGACCGCGACAAGGCAGAATCCCGCGGGCGCAGAGGAGCCTCGCTGGGTCGGAGTCGGGCGGTTCGGTTTCTGCTGCGGCCGTACCGCCCGTATCGCACGTACCCTTCGTGGTGTCCACGGCGTCCATAGCGGGCGCCAAACCACTGGAGGCAACACCAAGTGCTGATCGCTCAGCGTCCGTCCCTGACCGAAGAAGTCGTCGACGAGTTCCGCTCCCGATTCGTGATCGAGCCGCTGGAGCCGGGCTTCGGCTACACCCTCGGCAACTCCCTGCGCCGTACGCTCCTGTCCTCGATCCCGGGTGCGGCGGTCACGTCCATCCGCGTCGACGGCATTCTGCACGAGTTCACCACCGTGCCGGGCGTCAAGGAGGACGTCACCGACCTGATCCTGAACATCAAGCAGCTGGTCGTGAGCAGCGAGCAGGACGAGCCGGTCGTGATGTACCTGCGCAAGCAGGGCCCGGGTCTGGTCACCGCCGCCGACATCGCGCCCCCGGCCGGTGTCGAGGTGCACAACCC
>NZ_JBIUSU010000022.1:0-23975 GCF_044741545.1 Streptomyces sp. NPDC088157 | reverse complement strand
TCGCTCCCCGTGCTCTGTCCGCTCCGCTGCCGCGCCCGAGTGAGGTGGTCTCCGATGGCAGTTCCTTCTTCCGCCCCTTCTCCCTCCGACCCCGACAAACCCCCCGGCGACCAGCCGACGCCCACCGAAGAGGGAAACTCCCGCGCCGGCCTGATGATGATCTGCGCCGCGGCCGCGGTGCTCCTGGCGCTCAACCTGTTCGGCGGCAACAACACGTCGTCCGGCGCCTCCAGTCCGCCGCACGCCCCGCCCGCCGCCGGGTCGGTTCCCGCGCCCTCGTCGACGTCCTCCCCGGCCGCCGGGGAGCCGGACGGCCGGGGCGCGATGGGCAAGCACCTGCCGCGTTCGAGGCCGGTTCGGCTGATCATTCCGAAGATCTCGGTCGACGCCCCCTTCACCGACCTCGCCATCGGCCCCGACGGCCGGCTGGAGCCGCCCCCCGCGAACGACGTCAACCTCGTCGGCTGGCACGCCAAGGGAGCCTCCCCCGGGGAGACGGGCACCTCGATCATCGCCGGGCACGTCGACACCAAGACGTCCCCCGCCGTCTTCGCGGGGCTCAGCGAGCTGGCGAAGGGCGACGGCTTCCAGGTCCTGCGGGCCGACGGCAGAAGGGCGTCCTTCCGGGTCGACAGCGTGGAGACCTTCGACAAGGCCGACTTTCCCAGCGAGCGGGTCTACAGCGACACCCGTGAGGCCCAGGTGCGGCTGATCACCTGTGCGGGGAACTACGACCGGCGGGTCAAGGACTACACGGACAACCTGGTCGTCTTCGCTCATCTCGTCTGACGGCCGGCCGCCCGGTCACCCACGTAGTTCATCCGAGTCGCGCACTCGCGGGGACGGGCACAGGATCGAGGAACGCTGACGTCGCATCACCGCGGCCGACGTTCACTTTCCCCTCCGCGAAGGAGATGTGCGCAGGATGACCACCACGTCCGAACGTGTTGCAGGTTCGCGGGCGCGACAGGCGTCGCAACGTGTCTCCCAGTCCGTGTTCGACGGTTCCCGGCTCCGAGTCGTCCTTCTGGTCGACGTCTACGACGGGGCCCAGCAGCAGTTCCTCGAGGCGTACGAGCAGCTCTGCAACCAGGTCGCGTCCGTCCCCGGACACGTCAGCGACCAGCTGTGCCAGTCGATCGAGAACCCCTCCCAGTGGCTCATCACCAGCGAATGGGAGAGTGCCCCGCCGTTCCTCGCCTGGGTCAACAGCGAGGAGCACGTGGCGATGGTGGAGCCGCTGCACAGCTGCGTGCGCGACACCCGCTCGCTGCGCTTCCACGTCGTCCGCGAGACCGGCGGTCCGGCGGCGAGCGCCGACCAGGCCAAGCGCCGGCTCCAGACGTCGCCCAGGATCGGCGACGGGGTGATCCGGCACGCGCTCACCTTCACCGTCAAGCCGGGCAGCGAGGAGATCGTCGCCAAGATCCTCGCCGACTACGCCTCACCCGAGCCGCAGGTCGACGACACCACGCGGCTCTGCCGCACCTCGCTGTTCATGCACGGCAACCGGGTGGTGCGGGCCATCGAGGTGCGGGGCGACCTGCTCTCCGCGCTGCGCCACGTCTCCCGGCAGCCCGAGGTGCGGGCCGTCGAGGAGGCCATCAACCCCCATCTGGAGCAGGACCGGGACCTCAACGATCCCGAGTCCGCCCGGGTCTTCTTCACCCGGGCCGCGCTGCCGGCCGTCCACCACGTGACGGCGGAGGAGCGGCAGAACCCGCAGGCCGAGCGGTACGCCCTGTACTACCCGGCCCGGCCGGACCGCGGCATGAAGCTCGCCGAGCTCCTCGCCCGGCAGGACGAGGCGGCGGCGGACGACCCGAGCAGCCCGGTTCTGCGCAGCACGATCTTCCAGCGCGACGACGTCGTCGTACGGCTGATCGACGTGCGCGGCGGACTCGAGGCCGCCGACCCGGTGCTGGCCCTCGGTCTGTCCGACCCCGGACAGGTGGCCGAGCTGACGACGCTTCAGGACGACGCCGCCGGCGCGTCCGCCTCGAAGGACGGCCGTCTCGCGCGCTTCCTCGAACTGGCGCGCATGGATCTCGTCACCGACCGTCGGTCGCCCGACGCCTGATTCGTCATCGGGTGGGAGGGGCGGTGCCCGCCCCTCCCACGCCGGTGCAGTACATCATCGGAGGAACGTCGTGATCACTTCCCGTCACAGAATCGTGGATCTCAGCGAGGTCGAGCCCAACACCCGGCGAGGCGGCGACCTGCGCGCCATGCTCACTCCGGCCACGGTGGGCGCCACCAGCGGTTTCATGGGCCTGGCCCTCATCCAGCCCGGCGACCGCATCGGTGAGCACTACCACCCGTACTCCGAGGAGTTCGTGTACGTCGTGTGCGGGCAGCTGGAGGTGGACCTGGACGGTGAGCCCCACCCGCTCCAGCCCGAGCAGGGGCTGCTGATCCCCCTCAACGTGCGCCACCGCTTCCGCAACGTCGGCAAGGTGGAGGCCCGGATGGTCTTCCACCTCGGCCCGCTGGCCCCGAGCCCGCCGCTGGGCCACGTCGACACCGAGGGCACCGACGCCGAGCCCGCGGTGGCCGGGGCCGAGGCGGCCGGGCGACGTCAGGTCCGGTCATGACGAGACGAGTGGCGGTCACCGGCATAGGCATCGTCGCCCCGGGCGGCATAGGCGTACCGGCCTTCTGGGCCCTCCTGGCGGCCGGACGCACGGCGACGCGGGCCATCACGTTCTTCGACCCGGCCGGTCTGCGTTCGCGGATCGCCGCCGAGTGCGACTTCGACCCGGCGGCCCACGGGCTGGACGCACGGGACGTCGAACGGTGCGACCGCTACATCCAGTTCGCCCTGGTCGCGGGCGACGAAGCGGTACGGGACGCCGGTCTCGACCTCGCCGCCGAGAACCCCTGGCGGGTCGGCGTCTCCCTGGGCACCGCGGTCGGCGGCACCACCCGGCTGGAGAAGGACTACGTCCTGGTCAGCCACCGAGGGCAGCGCTGGGACGTCGACCACCGCGAGGCCGCCCCGGACCTGCACCGCGCGTTCACGCCCAGCTCGCTCGCCTCGACGGTGGCGGAGCGGTTCGGGGCGCGCGGCCCGGTGCAGACCGTCTCCACGGGCTGCACCTCCGGACTCGACGCGGTCGGGTACGCCTTCCACACCGTGGAGGAGGGCCGGGCCGACATATGCATAGCCGGCGCCTCGGACTCGCCGATCTCCCCGATCACCATGGCGTGCTTCGACGCGATCAAGGCCACCTCCCCGAACAACGACGACCCGGCCCACGCCTCGCGTCCCTTCGACGCCGACCGCGACGGGTTCGTCATGGGCGAGGGCGGCGCCGTACTCGTCCTGGAGGAGCTCGAGCACGCCCGGGCCCGTGGGGCGCACGTGTACTGCGAACTCGGCGGGTACGCCACGTTCGGCAACGCCTACCACATGACCGGCCTGACCAGCGAGGGCCTGGAGATGGCCCGGGCCATCGAGGACGCCCTCGACCACGCCCGGCTCGACGCCACCGCGATCGACTACGTCAACGCGCACGGCTCGGGCACCAAGCAGAACGACCGCCATGAGACCGCCGCGGTGAAACGGGTCCTCGGCCCGCACGCCTACGACACCCCGATGAGCTCCATCAAGTCGATGGTGGGCCACTCGCTCGGCGCGATCGGAGCGATCGAACTCGTCGCCTGTGTGCTGGCCCTGGCCAACCAGGTGGTACCGCCGACCGCGAACTACGAGACCCCCGACCCCGAGTGCGACCTGGACTACGTCCCGCGCGTGGCCCGCGAGCGCAAGCTCTCCAGCGTGCTCTCGGTGGGCAGCGGGTTCGGCGGCTTCCAGTCCGCGGTGGTCATGAACCGGCCGAGGGAGAAGACACGATGAGCGAACCCCGTCCTCGGCGCGCGGCTGTCACGGGAATCGGCGTGGTCGCGCCCAACGGAGCCAGTACCGAGACCTTCTGGAAGTCCACCAGGGAGGGCATCAGCGTCCTGGACCGGGTCACCCGCGAGGGCTGTGAGCATCTGCCGCTGCGGGTGGCGGGCCAGGTACGCGACTTCGACCCGGCGGCCGCGATCGAGGAGCGCTTCCTGGTCCAGACGGACCGGTTCACGCACTTCGCGATGGCCGCGGCCGACCTCGCGCTGGACGACGCCCAGCTGCACCGGCCCGAGACCGACAGCGCGCCGTTCTCCGTGGGCGTGGTCACCGCGGCGGGTTCCGGCGGCGGCGAGTTCGGACAGCGCGAGCTCCAGCAGCTGTGGAGCAAGGGCAGCCGCTTCGTCGGCCCGTACCAGTCCATCGCCTGGTTCTACGCCGCCAGCACCGGTCAGATCTCCATCCGCCGCGGCTTCAAGGGGCCCTGCTCGGTCGTCGCCGCCGACGAGGCCGGCGGCCTGGACGCCCTCGCCCACGCGGCGCGGGCGGTGCGCCGCGGCACCGATGTGATCGTGGCCGGCGCGACCGAGGCGCCGATCGCCCCCTACTCGGTGGTCTGCCAGCTCGGCTACCAGGAACTCAGCACGGTCGACGACCCGACCCGCGCCTACCGCCCGTTCACGTCCGCGGCCTGCGGGTTCGTGCCCGCCGAGGGCGGCGCCATGCTCGTGGTGGAGGCGGAGGCCGCGGCCCGGGCACGGGGCGCGCGGGTGCGGGCCCACCTGGCCGGACACGCGGCGACCTTCACCGGAGCCTCCCGCTGGGAGGAGTCCCGGGAGGGGCTGGCCCAGGCCGTCCGGGGAGCCCTGGCGGAGGCCGACTGCGCCCCCGAGGAGATCGACGTGGTCTTCGCGGACGCCCTCGGCGTACCGGAGGCGGACCGCGCCGAGGCGCTGGCGATCGCCGACGCCCTCGGGGCCCATGGCACCCGCGTGCCCGTCACGGCGCCGAAGACCGGGATCGGCCGGGCATACTGCGCGGCGCCGCTGATGGACGTCGCGGCGGCGGTGCTCGCGATGGAGCACGGCGTGATCCCACCCACCCCCAACGTCTTCGACATCTGCCACGACCTCGATCTCGTCACCGGCCGGGCCCGTACCGCCGAGGTACGCACGGCACTGGTCCTGAGCCGGGGACTCATGGGGTCGAACTCGGCGCTGGTGCTGCGGCACGGCGCCACCGACGCCTCGTAACGAGGCGCCGCGGAGCAGTAGAGGAAGGGAATGGCATGACCGACCGCATCACTGTGGAAGAGCTGGCCGAACTCATGAAGAAGTCCGCCGGCGTCACCGTCGCCCCGGAGGAACTCCGCCGCGACGACACGGGCTTCGACCGCCTGGGCGTCGACTCCCTGGGACTGCTGGGCATCGTGGGCGAGCTGGAGAACCGTTACGGCACGCCGATGCCGCCCGACGCCGAACGCTCCAAGTCGCCCCGGCAGTTCCTCGACCTCGTCAACAGTGCCCTCCTGACAGGAGCGTGAGAGATGACCGGACACACGCAGAACGAGATCACCATCGCGGCGCCGCTGGACCTGGTCTGGGAGGTGACCAACGACCTGGAGAACTGGCCGCGGCTGTTCAGCGAGTACGCCTCGGTCGAGATCATCTCCCGGGAAGGGCGCAGGACGACCTTCCGGCTGACCATGCACCCGGACGAGAACGGCACCGTGTGGAGCTGGGTCTCGGAGCGCGAGCCGGACCGCGACAGGCTGACCGTCAAGGCCCGCCGGGTCGAGACGGGACCCTTCGCCCACATGGACATCCTCTGGCGGTACGAGGAGGTGGCGGCCGGCACGCGGATGGTCTGGACGCAGGACTTCGCGATGAAGCCGGACGCGCCCGTCGACGACGAGTGGATGACCGACAACATCAACCGGAACTCCAAGGTCCAGCTCGCCCTGATCCGGGACCGCATCGAGAAGACCGCCGCCGAGCGCGGCGCCACCCCCGGTCTGACCGACTGAGCCGGACGGAGACCAGCCCCATGCACCAAGCCCTGATCGTCGCCCGGATGGCCCCGGGATCGGCACCGGACATCGCCAAGGTGTTCGAGGAGTCCGACCGGGGAGAGCTGCCGCAGCTCGTCGGTGTCACCCGGCGCAGCCTGTTCCAGTTCGGCGACGTGTACATGCATCTGATCGAGTCCGAGCGCGACCCCGGACCCGCCATCGCCAGGATCACCGGGCACCCCGAGTTCCGGGACGTCAGCGAGCGGCTGGCCGCGTACGTCAGCGCGTACGACCCCGAGACCTGGCGTTCCCCGAAGGACGCCATGGCGCAGCGCTTCTACCTCTGGGAGCGCGAGCCGGCCGGCTGACCACCGCCGGCCGTCACCGGTCGCCGGGCCCGCGACGCTGCGGGCCCGGCGACCGGTGGTCCGTGGGAGGCGAGGGACTTCGGGATACGGGGACGCGCTCGGATCAGCCGGGCACGTGGCAGTCGAACGCGTGCAGATACGGGTTGACCGGACTGATGTCGTCGATGACCAGGCCCGCCTCGGTCAGCCGGTCCACCATGCTCTGAGTGGTGTGCTTGGCCCCGCCGACGTTGAGGAGCAGCAGCAGGTCCATCGCGGTGCTGAAACGCATCGAGGGCGAGTCGTCGACGAGGTTCTCGATGACCACGACCCGGGTCCCGGGGCCGCCCGCCTGACGGACGTTGCGCAGCGTGCGGGCGGTGCTCTCGTCGTCCCACTCCAGGATGTTCTTGATGACGTAGACGTCGGCCTTCACCGGGACGGCCGTCCGGACGTCGCCGGGCACCACACGCGCACGGTCCGCGAGGTCGCCGCCCGCGCGCAGCCGCGGCACCGCGTTCTCCACCACCCGGGGAAGGTCGAGCAGCGTCCCGTGCATCGCCGGGTACTTGTCCAGCAGGCTCGCCACCACGTGCCCCTGGCCGCCGCCGATGTCGGCGACCGACGCGCTCCCCGTCAGGTCGAGGAACTCGGCGACGTCCCGCGCCGACTGCACGCTGGAGGTCGTCATGGCGCGGTTGAAGACGTCGGCCGACTCCGGGGCGTCCTCGTTGAGGTAGGGGAAGAACTCCTTGCCGTACAGGCCCTCCACCACGTTGTTGCCGGTGCGCACCGCCTCGTCGAGCAGCGGCCAGGCGTCCCAGGTCCACGGCTCGGTGCACCACAGCGAGATGGCGCGCAGGCTGTTGGGGTCGTCCTCGCGCAGCAGCCGGGAGACGTCGGTGTGGGCGAACGTCCCGTCCGGCCGCTCGGCGAAGACGCCGTAGCAGGACAGGGCCCGCATCAGCCGTCGCAGCGGGCGGGGTTCGCTCTTCACCGCGGCCGCGATGTCCTCCACGGCCATGGGGCTGTCACCGAGGGCGTCGGCGACGCCCAGCCGGGCGGCCGCGCGGAGGGCGGCGGCGCAGGCCGCCCCGAACGCGAGTTCCCGCAGCCGCATGGACGGCGGTGGGGCTGACCGAGCGGTCGTCGTCATGTGTCGCCTTCCTTCTGGGAATTCGTGGAATTCAGCACAGGCCGGCGGGCTTCGACGACCGGCAGGAGTTGCCTGCGAAGGTGTTGCCCTTGCCGGTGTCCGTGTTGACCAGGTCCGCCGGGGAGTTGCCCCGCAGCAGGTTGTCGCTGATCCGGTTCCGGTCGCTGGTCGTGCCCACGAAGCTCTTGAACAGGACGATGCCGCCCGACAGCGGGGACTTGCCGACGTTGTCCTTGATCACGTTCCGGGTGACCAGGCTGTCCTCGGCGCCGGTCAGAACGATGCCGGAGCCCTGCAGGGCGTCCAGTCGGGCCGTCTTCGGGCAGGACTTGTTGTTGCGCTCGATGCGGTTCTCGCGCACGGTCACGAAGCCGGCCTTCGGCTTGTTCTCGTCGCCGACGACGAACACCGCGGCGCAGTTGCCCGTGAGGAGGTTGTCCGCGACGGTCAGGTTGCGCAGCCGGCGGACGGTGACGCCGATCCGGTTGCCCTCCAGCCGGTTGTGCTCGACCACCGTTCCCTCGGTGTCCGTGGCGCCCCGTTCCTCCTTCACCGTGTTGGCGAGGAAGAGGCCCGCGTCGCCGTTGTCCCGGGCGGTGTTGTCGCGGAACAGGCCGTGGACCGACTGCTCCGTGGCGATGCCCCACACCCCGTTCTTCACCGCGGTGACCCTGCGCACGGTCAGGCCGTCGGCCTGCGTGGCGTAGACCCCGGTCTTGGTGAAGCCGGTCACCGTGAGGGAGGCGATGGTCACGCCGTCGACGTTGTGGTCCTTCGTGCCCACGACGCAGATGCCGTTGCCGCTCGCGGCACAGCTGTTCGCGGTCCGCGCGGCGCTCGAACCGGTGGTCGGGGCGGTGCTGCCGGTGCTCGCGCCCGCGGCGGGCCGCAGGACCGTGCGGCGGCCCATGCCGCGCAGGGTGAGTCCGGGCGTGCGCACGTCGACGCTCTCGCGGAAGGTGCCGGCCGTCAGCTGTACTCTGTCGCCGGGCTTGGCGGCGTCCACCGCCCTCTGGATCGATTCCCCCGGGTGGACCACATGGACCGCGTGGTGGGCGACCGGCGGAGCGGCGCCGAGTCCCGTCCCGAGCAGCGCCGCAGTGCACGCCAGATATGCGATATGGCATTTGTTCATATTGTGGACGTTATGACCTGATGGTCCGAAAATAGCGAGATAGGCCATCCGGCGGCGTGTCCCCGACCACCCGCACGTCACGCACCCATCACGTCACGCACCCATCACGTCACGCACCCATCAGGGCATGCGGCCGCCACGTCCGGCGGCCGCACCGTGCGCCCCGGGCGGCGCGCTGCCCGCCGCCGTGGTGTCAGTCGGCAGAGGGGCGGCGGTCGCGCCGCGGCGCGCGCCGGGAGAGCCGTCGCGGGCGGCCGCCGGCGGTCGGTGGGGCTGCCGAGGCCGATGGGGCTGACGAAGTCGCTGGGGCTGACGAGGCCGACGGATCGTCGGCGGGACGCGTCCCGGCCGGCTCGTCCTGCCACGCCTCGTAGTCCGAGAAGGCGTCACCGTAGGCCTGGCCGCCCAAAGACGCCGAGGTGGCCGCGTACCGGGGCTCCGGGGCGGTCTTGAGCAGGGCCAGGGCCAGGGTGTCGGAGTCGGGCAGGGCGTTCGACGGGAGCTGGGTGACCGAGTCGGGCAGCATGACGAGGGACGTCGTACCGGACTCCTCGCCGGACGGGCGCAACTGGACGCGGATGCCGTGCCGTTCGGCGAGTCTGCCGACCACGAACAGCCCCATGTGCTGGGCGATGTCGACGTCGACGGTCGGCGGGTCGGCCAGCTTGTGGTTGATCGTCGCGAAGTCGTCCGCCTCCAGGCCGATGCCCTCGTCGTGGATCTCGATCATGATCTGGCCGTCGGGGAGCCGGGCGGCGGTCACCCGCACGTCCGAGAGCGGGGAGGAGAACACGGTGGCGTTCTCCAGCAGTTCGGCGAGCAGATGCACGAGGTCGGGCACGACCGGGCCGCTGATCCGGGTCTCCGGCATGCCGGACACCCGGATGCGCTCGTACTGCTCCACCTCCGAGGAGGCCGCGCGGACGACGTCCACCAGGGGCAGTGGCTGGTCCCACTGCTGGGCGGGCTTCTCGCCGCCGAGCACCAGGAGGTTCTCGCCGTTGCGGCGGACCCGGGTGGCGAGGTGGTCCAGTCTGAAGAGGTTCTCCAGTTGCTCCGGGTCGGTCTCGTTGTCCTCCAGGCTGGTGATGAGAGCCAGTTGCCGTTCGATGAGGGACTGGCCGCGGTGCGAGAGGTTGGTGAAGATCGCGTTGATGTTGCCCCGCAGCAGCGCCTGCTCGGCGGCGAGCCGGACGGCCTCGCGGTGGACGAGGTCGAAGGCGCGGGCGACCTCGCCGATCTCCTCGGTGGTGTCGATCGGGATCGGGACGACCCGGGTGTCCACTTCTCCGGAGCCGGGCTTGGACATCTGGTCGACGAGAGCGGGCAGCCGCCGGCCGGCGATCTCGATGGCGGCGGCGCTCAGCCGGCGCATACCGGTGCTCATCGTGCGGGCCACCCAGGAGGCCAGCAGGAAGGCCACGAGCACCGAGGCCAGCACGAGCGCCGCGTTGGTGACGGCGTCCCGGCGCGCGTCGTCGGCGATGTCGTGGGCGCTCGTGAGCGCGGCGTCGGTGAGGTTCACCTGGATGCCGCGGTAGGCGTCGAAGCCGAGGGTGGAGGCGGCGAAGAACGACTCGGGCGTGATGCCCCGCGCGGCCAGCTCCCCGGCCGGTTTCCCGCTGGCGATCTCGCCGATCATCTCGTCGATGCCGGGCGGGGCGACGAACGTCCGGCCCGCCGCCTCGGCCTGCGCGGCGGCCGCCGCGGTCTGCTGTCGGCCCCGCTCCTCGGCGGCGGCCAGCGCCTGCTGCAGCCGGGTCATGTCCTCGGTGGTGCCGGCCCCCGCGTACTCCTGGAGCCCCACGTTCTCCAGGTAGGCGTACGAGCGGAACGAGGCGAGCTGGGAGGCCAGCTCACCCTCGGCGAGCCCGTCGCGGTCCTCCACCAGCAGATGCGTGCCGATGGACCGGATCAGGGACTCGGCCGCCTGCGTCAGGGACACGGCGTAGAGGGTCCGGCCGAAGCTCGCCTGGTTGCTGCTGCCGAAGCCGAGCTCGTTCGAGAGCTCCATCAAGGGGTGCTGGACGGTGTGATAGCTCTCCTCCGTCCGTACTCCCGTCATCCGGGAGGTGAACGCGTTGGCCCGTACGGACGCCAACTGCGCCTCACCGGCGCGGACCAGTTGGACGCGCCGAAGGAGGCCGCTGGTCCTCGGCATCCGGGCGACGGCCGCGTCGAACACCCGCGCGTCCGCGTCGGTGATATTGCGGGCCTGGGCGACCGTGGCGGAGGCCTTCGCGTCCGTCACCAGGGGGATGACCGACAGATCGCGCTCGTTGATCGCGTCGCTCGCGTACTTGTTCGCCGCCTGCACCAGTTCGGCCACCCGGACCGCGTCGTCGGCGTCCTGCCAGGTGTCGACCGAACGTTTCACCCGTACGCCCCCGAGCACCAGGGCGACGAGCACGGGGATCAGCAGCACGGCCCGGAGCCGTCTGGCCACCGGCCAGTTGCGCGTGAAGGGCTTTCTTCGTCCCTCAGCCGCGGTGGAGTTGTTCGGCACTGTCGACCTATCGCCTGTGGAGCGCCTCGCGCGTGACGCGCCGGTACTCCTCACTACGACGCGCCGGTGCCACAGCGTTCAAAACTGGTGCAACTTTCACGTAAGCGATTTCGGTCACTTCCCCGCACCGGGCCCGTCCAGACGTCTTCACGGCGGATCAGGCCCGTCCGTGCGCCTCCTGGGAGCGTCGTGACAGCGAGTCGATGATCACCGCGGCGAAGAGCACCCCGCCCGTGATGACGAACTGCACGGCCGGGGGAGTGTCCGTGATGGCCATGCCCGAGGCGATCGACTGGATGACGAGCATGCCGAGCACGGCCGACCAGGTCGTGCCGCGCCCGCCGAACAGACTGGTGCCGCCGATCACGGCCGCCGCGATGGCGTTGACGAGCAGCACACCCGATCCCGAACTCTGGCTCACGGAGGTGATGCGCGAGGCCAGGAACAGGCCTCCGACGGCGGCCATCGTGCCCGAGGCCGCGAGCACCGCGGTCTGCACCCAGGTCACGCTGAGGCTGGCGCGGCGGGCCGCCTCGATGCTGCCGCCGAGCGCGTAGACCTGGCGTCCGTAGTGCGTGCGGCGGAGCACGATGTCGAGGCCGGCCACCACCACCAGGAAGATCAGCAGGGCGAGCGGCAGGCCCTGGAACCGGTTGAGCAGATAGGCGATGCCGAACGCGACCACCGCGAGTGCCCCGGCGCGCACCACGATGCCGCGCAGCGAACGGTGCGGCATACCGATGGCCATGCGCCGCCGCCGGTCGCGGTCGGCGACGAGGAAGACCGCGCCCGCGGCGAGCGCCGCCAGGCCGTAGGCGACGGCGTCGTCGGTGAAGTAGTAGCTGGTCAGCTTGGCGACCAGCCCGTTCTCGTCGAGGTTGACGGTGCCGCTGTCCCCGAGGACGGACAGCATGAGGCCGTTCCAGGTGAGCAGCCCGGCGAGGGTGATCACGAAGGCCGGCACCCGGGTCCTGGCGATGGAGTAGCCCTGGACGGTTCCCGCCACGGTGCCCGCCAGCACCGCGACGACGAGCGCGAGCCACTCCGGCGCCCCGTGGTTCACGTTCAGCACGGCGAAGACGGCCGCGGCGAGGCCGCTGATCGAGCCGACGGACAGGTCCAGCTCACCGAGCAGCAGCACGAAGACGATGCCGACCGCGATCAGCCCCGTGCCCACGATGTCCACGCTGAGATTGGACAGGTTGCGGGGCGAGAGGAAGTTCTGGTTGAGGGACTGGAAGGTGATCCAGACGACGGCCAGGACGAGGACGACGGGCAGCGAGCCGAGCTCACCGGCGCTCAGCTTGCGCCGGACGGCCGTCACCCCGCTGCGCACGGCACCGGTGACGGCCCGCGTGCCGGTCACCATCCCGCCTCCCGTGCGGCGGGCCGGCGGGGCGCGTTCTCCGTGGCGCCGGTGATGGACGAGATGATCTGCTCCTGGGACGCGGTGTTCACGTCGAAGAAGCCGTTGTTGCGGCCCAGGCGCAGCACCGCGGCGCGGTCCGCGAGAGCCTTCACGTCGCCCATGTTGTGGCTGATGAGCAGGACGCCCAGACCGCGGTCCCGCAGCTGGTCGATGAGGTCCAGGATCTCGGTGGTCTGCTCGAATCCCAGCGCGGCCGTCGGTTCGTCCAGCAGGAGGACGCGCGGCTCGCCGAGCAGTGAGCGGGCGATGGCGACGGTCTGCCGCTGACCGCTGGAGAGCGAGACGACCGGGCCGCGCAGATCGGGCAGACCCCTGGTCAGCCGTTCCAGCAGCTGTCTGGTGCGACGCTCCATCTCCATCTCGTCGAGGAACCCGAACCTGCGGATCTCCCGGCCGAGGAACAGGTTCCCGACGACGTCGAGGTTCCCGCACAGCGCGAGGTCCTGATAGACGGTGGCGATACCGAGGTCTCTGGCGTCGTGCGGGCGTCTGATCGGGACCGGACGGCCCTGCCACTCGATGACGCCCTTCTCGGCGGGGGTGACCCCGGAGATCACCTTCACCAGGGTGGACTTGCCGGCGCCGTTGTCCCCGAGCAGGGCGACGACCTGCCCGGAGTGGATCTCCAGCTCGATGTCCGTGAGGACCTCGACGACGCCGAAGCGCTTGCACACGCCGCGCAACGCCAGCAAGGGCGGATCCGGCACGGAAACCATCTCCTTCCCGAGGGCGGCGGGCCCATGCTGCGAAGTCCATGCTGCAAGGTCCATGCTGCGTCAGGTCGGGGCGGTGTGCAGGCGGTGCGGCGTCCGGTCGACGCGGGGCAGGGCCAGTCGGGCCAGTCGGGTCAGGCCGGTCGGGTCAGGCCGGTCGGGTCAGGTCGTCCGGTCAGGTGAGTCCGGCCCGGGCGCAGGCGGCCCGGAGCTCGGGAGTGCAGATCTGCCGGACGGTGTGCAGGCCGTCCTTGACCACCGTGTCCCCGATGTTGTCGGCGGTCACCGACACCGGGGTGAGCAGGACGGCGGCGACCGCGTCCCCGCCGCGCGTCGGCACCTGATCCGTGGCCACCTGGTCCAGGCTCTGCCCGCGGGCCGCGGCCACGGCCATGGCGCCGCCGGCGGCGGCCTCGGGCCCGAACGGCTTGGCGACGGTCATGTACTGCTCGCCGCCGAGGATGCGCCGCAGGGCCGAGAGCTCGGCGTCCTGCCCGGTGACCGGGGGCAGCGGGTCCACCTTGTTGGCCTTGAGAGCGGAGATGCTCCCGGCGGCGAGGCCGTCGTTGGCCGCGTAGACCCCGTCGATGGAGTCGACGCCGAGGGCCGCGATGGCCCCGGACATGTTCATGTGCGCGGTCTCCGTACGCCACTGGGGGGTGCCGTAGGCCTTGCCGATCTTCACCTGTCCGCCGAGCACGGACCGCGCGCCCTCCTCGAACTTCTTCGTGTTCGGGTCGCTGGGATCACCGTTCATCATGACGATCTGGGCCCCGGGCACCTTGTCGCCCATCGCCTTCAGCAGCGCCCGGGCCTGCAGCCGGCCGACCTCCACGCCGTCGAAGGAGACGTAGCCCGAGATGGGGCCCTCGGCGAGACGGTCGTAGGCGATGACGGGGATGTCCGCCTCGTCGGCCTTGGTGACCGTGGGGGCGAGCGAGCGGGCGTCCACGGCCACGAGAACGATGGCGTCGACGCCTTTGGTGATCATCGAGTCCATCTGCTCCTGCTGGAGGGCCACATCGCCCTTGGCGTTGGCGTGCTCGATCACGCAGCCGGCGCACAGCTCGCCGATCTTCTTCTCCAGCAGGGGCCTGTCCTGGGCCTCCCAGCGGGCCGTGGTGGCGTCCGGCAGCAGCAGACCGATGCTCGGCCGGCTCTGTTCGCCGGGGTCGTCGCCGGTGCTCGCCCCGCAGGCCGCCAGGACGACCGCGGTGGAGATCGCGGTCGCCGCGGCGGACATGTCCCGTATGCGGGCCTTCATGTGTGATACCTGCCGTAGACGACAATAAGGTGGATATGTTCGGTTGAGCCGTATATGCGATTCTGGTGCGTAGGTGCCCCGATCTCAACCTGTCGGCACCTGCGGCAGGACGGGAGGTACGGTGCGGACATGCCTCGATCGGGCCCTGACCTTCGCCGGAGCGACACTGGCAGCGGTCTACGCGCCCGGGGCCGGCACACAGGAACTCCGGTTGGTGGACACGTCCGGAAGCGGCTCTTCCGGATCGGTACCGCCGGAGCGTTTCCCCCTGTCCGGTGACTCACCCGCGGCGCGCGCCTTCCGTACCGACCGCCCCCTGTGGCTGACCTCCGGGGCCCCGCTGGGCGCACTGCCCCTCGGCAGCCAGGGCAGCCGGCTGGGCTGCCTCCTCGTCCTGGGCGCCTCGGCGGAAGGCTTCGAGATCGAGCAGCGCCGCTTCTGGGAGCGGTACGCCGACGCCGTCACCGCGCTCCTCCCGCCGGGCGCGGACCCGCCGGGACCGACACCGCTGCTGGCTCCCGCCCTGCGGAGTCTGCGCGTCGGCTTCTTCGTCCTCTCGCCGGACACCGGCCTGATCGAGGCCGACGACACCCTGCTCGAACTGGTCGGCATCACCCCCGACGACTTCGACGGCAAGGTCGACACCCTGCTCGCCCACGCCCTCCCGGAGGACATGCACGCCCTGATGTCGGTCCTCGAGGTGTCCACCGACCTCTTCGACCGACGGGACCTGGAGTTCCGGGTCCGCGGCCCCGGCGGTGAGATGCGCTGGCTGAGCCTGAGCTGCCGCGCCGAGGCGGACATCGACGACGGACCGCAACAGGTCCTGGGCGTGGTGACGGCCACCCCGGTACTGCGCCGCGGCGGCGACGACGTCTCCAGGATCCAGTGGCTGACGGCCGCCCTCGACGACGCCGCGACGGTCCGCGACGTCGGCCGGGTGGTCGTCGCCGCCCTGCGCGAGCCACTGGCCGCCGACCACGTGGCCGTCGCCGCGGTCCAGGACGACCGGGTGATGGTCACCGTCCTCGACCCGCCCCAGCCCAGCGCCTGGCCGCAGGTGTGGCGTACCGAGTGGCGCACGGAATGGCCCGACGCACCGCTGCGCGCCCTGCCCACCCTCCAGGCGGCCCTGCGGGACGGCCGGATGGACCTCTGGCCCGCCGGCACCCCTCTGGAGGCCGGTCTGGCCGGCATCGGCACCGGGGGACTGGCCGTCCTGCCGCTCCCCGCCAAGGGCCAGGTGGCCGGGGTGTGCCTGGTCGGCTGGGACCGGCCGCACGAGTTCGTGCCCGAGGAACGGTCCCTGCTCACCGCCACCGCCGCCCTGGTCGGCCAGGCCCTCAAGCGCGCCCACGCCCACGACGCCGAGCAGGAACTCGCGACGATGCTCCAGCGCAGCCTGCTGCCCCGGCGGCTGCCCGAACTGCCCGGCGGGACCGCCGTCGCCCGCTATCTGCCCGCCCGGCGCGGGCTGCAGGTGGGCGGCGACTGGTACGACGTCATCGCCCTCTCCGAGGACCGGGTGGCCCTGGTCATCGGGGACGTCCAGGGGCACAGCGCGGGCGCCGCGACGATCATGGGCCAGATGCGTACGGCGGTCCGTGCCTACGCCACCGAGGGCCACCCGCCCGACGTGGTCGTCTCGCACGCCAACCGGCTCCTCGTCGGCATGGAGACCGACCTGTTCGCCACCTGCTGCTACGCCGAACTCGACCTGGAGGAGGGCAACATCCTCTTCGTCCGGGCCGGCCACCTCGCACCCCTGCTGCGTCTTCCCGACGGCGCCACCGAGGAGGTCGAGGTGACGGGCGGCCCCCCGCTCGGCATCCTGGCCGAGGCGGACTTCCCCATGACGGCCGTCGAACTGGCCCCCGGCACGGTCCTCGCCCTGGTCACCGACGGTCTGGTCGAGGCCTCCGACCTGCCCCTGGACGAGGGCATGCGCCGCACGCGCGCCGCGCTCGCCGCGGCCGACCCCGCCGACCCGGGGAAGATGGCCGACGAACTCCTCGGCGACGCCGGCCGCCGGGAGGACGACGTCGCGCTGCTGCTGCTGCGCTACGACGGCATGAAGACCCGGCCGATCCGGGCCGGCTGGATGGTGTGGCGGCTGCCCGACGCCGTCATGCACGCCCGCCGCTTCACCGCGCGCACCCTGCGCCGCTGGATGGTCCAGGAGGCGGCCGACGCCGTCCTGCTGGTCGTCTCCGAACTCGTGACCAACGCCCTGGTGCACACCCAGGGGCCGGTCCGTCTCGACCTGATCCTGCGCGGGGAACGGGTGCGGGTCTGTGTCAGCGACTCCTCGCCGCGCGCGCCCGCCAAACCGGTGATCGTCGACTGGGAGGCGACCGGCGGCCGGGGTCTGCTGTTGGTCGAGGCGATGTCGGAGTCGTTCGGCTCGGTCCCGGTGGCCGGCGGCAAACAGGTCTGGAGCGAGATCGCCGTGCCGGAGGGAGCGCCGTGAGGACGCGTCGCAGGGCTGCCGTCGCGGTGCTCGCCGCGGCCCTCCTGACGACGCCCCTGGCCTCCTGCGGCGGAGACGACGAGGCGGCCGGCGAGGGCTTCACCGTCGGCCTGCTGCTGCCGAGCCGCGCGGTCCCGCGCTGGGAACACGCGGACCGGCCGCTGATCGAGGCGAAGGTGAGGAAGCTGTGTCCCGGCTGCCGGGTGGAGTACGCCAACGCGGAGAACGACGTCACCAGACAGCGTCAGCAGATGATCTCCATGGTCACCAAGGGGGCCAAGGTCCTCATCCTCGACGCCGCCGACACCCGGGCGGTGCGCTCCTCCATCCAGGAGGCGCGCCGGGCGGGTGTCCCGGTGATCGCCTACGACCGCCTCGCCGAGGGCCCGATCACCGGCTACGTCGGTTTCGACGGCCTCCAGGTCGGCAGGCTCCAGGGCAGGGCGCTCCTGAAGGCCATGGGACGGCACGCCGGGAAGGGGAACGTGGTCATGATGAACGGCGACCCGACCAGCCCGAACGCGGCGTCGTACCGGAAGGGCGCGATGTCCGAGCTCGCCGGCCAGGTGCGGATCGCCCGGTCCTACAACACCCTGGACTGGAGCACGCAGAACGCCCACACCAACATGTCCGCGGCGATCGCGGCCCTCGGCCCGGACCGGATCGACGGAGTCCTCGCGGCCAACGACAACATCGCCGCCGGCGCCATCGCCGCGCTCAAGAGCGCCGGCGTCACCGAATTCCCTCCCGTCACGGGCCAGGACGCGGACCTCGACGCCGTGCGGCGCATCGTCAAGGGGGAGCAGTACATGACGGTGTACAAGCCGTTCGAGAAGGAAGCGGCCGCGGTCGCCGCCATGGCGGTCGCCGTCGGGCGTGGCGAGGACCCCCGGGACAGCGCCACGACGACCACCGACAGCCCCACCGACAAACGCATCCCGTCGGTCCTGCTCCAGCCGAGCGCGGTGACGGCCCGGGACATCGGGCGGACCCTGGTCAAGGGCGGCTTGTACACCACCGGCCAGATCTGCCCGCCCGAGCTGCGGGCCGCCTGCGACCGGGCCGACCTCACCGGCGGACCCGGCCGGTGAGCGTACGAGCCGTACGAGCCGTACGAGGGCGTCAGGGTGCGAGCCGGCGAGCCGTCAGCGCTGGTACGGCTGCTGCTGCGGCTGCCCGTACGGCCGGCCGCCGACGCCGCCCTGCGCCGACAGCTGCTCCGCCTGCTCCTTGGTCAGCTTCTGTTCCGCGCCGCAGAACGTGCACTGCGTCGCGTACTTCGTCGAGACCGGGAACAGCGGCACGAAGAACAGCGTGAACTTCGTGACCCGCTTGCGCAGCGTGTGCGCGGCGGGGTTGCCGCAGCGGCCGCACACGAGCGTCAGTATCGCCAGCTGGTAGAGGTATCCCTTGGTGCCGAAGATGATCACGCTGTGCTTCTTTCTGAGTGAGTGCCGGTCTGGCTGGCTGTCCGTCCGCAATGGGTGGCTGTCCGGGCGAGTGTCCGGCCGGGCCGTCCGTCCGCACCGCACAGTCTGGTCCATCGCCGAGTCACCCGGGTGAGCGGCAGGCGGGTCCATGCCCTGGGCCACGCGGGCGATCCCCCGGCCACGACTGCCGCGGCCGGGGCCTGCCCACCGCCATGGTCGTCTGGCCGCCGCACAACGGCGTTTCCGACCTTCCTGCAAGAAAGGGTGCCATGCCCCGAGTCCCCCGTCCGGCGGGTATCACCGCCGTCGCCCTCGCCCTCGGCCTGCTCGCCACGGCCCCCGCCACGGGAGCCGAGCCGACCGTCTCCGATCCGCGCGTCGTCGCCCACTTCGACCTCGCCAAGGCCGAGTCACCGGAGAACATCGCGCTGGAGCCCGACGGATCCGCCGACCTGACCTTCTCCAGCGCCCGGAAGGTCGTCAACGTCACCCGGCAGGGCCGGACGCGGCTCCTCGCGACGCTGCCCGCGGTGGCGAAGCCGCACACACCGGTGGTCGGCGCGGCCGTCGTCCTCGGCATCGCCCGCGCGCAGAACGGCACCCTCTTCGTCAACTACGCCACCGGCACCAGCGCGACCGGCATCTGGCGCATTCCCGCCGGCGGCGGCAAGCCCCGGCAGATCGCCCAGTTGCCGCCGAACGGGTTCCCCAACGGCCTCGCCCTCGACGAACGCCGAGGCGTGCTCTACGCCGCCGACTCGGTGCTGGGTACCGTCTGGCGCGTCCCGCGCTCCGGCGGCACGCCCACCGCGTGGGCCACGGGAGCCGCGCTCGAGCCGCGCAACGCACCGCCCGCGGCCCGCGTCGGAGTCAACGGCCTCCGGCTCCACCGCGACGCCGTGTGGGTGTCCAACAGCAACGCAGGAACGTTGCTGCGGATCCGGGTGCGCGAGGGCGGCCGCGCCGCAGCGATCGAGACCCGGGCGACCGGCCTCTTCGCGATCGACGACTTCGGGTTCGTCGAGCGGCACCGGGACACGGCGCTCGCCGCCCTGACCGGCGGCAGCGAGGTCGCCCTGGTCCGCCCGGACGGCACCCACCGGGTCGTCCTCGACCGGCAGGACGGGCTGTCCAACCCGACCTCCGTGGCCGTACGCGGCCGGACCGCCTACATCCCCAGCGCGGCGTACTTCACCCAGCAGGACCCGAACCTGCTGCTGGCCCGCGTGCACCAACGCGCCCGCGACTAGCCGACCGGCTGCCGCACCGCGCGACCCCGTACCCGTCCTTGCGGGTACGGGGTCGCGCGGTGCGGCACGGGAGAGGGGGAGGGGCGCCTGGGCCGGATCGGGTCAGGCCGCCGGGTGCACCAGGCCGTACTCGTAGGCGAAGGCGACCGCCTGGACGCGGGCGCGGGCGCCGATCTTGGCGAGGATGTGGCTGACGTGGGATTTGACGGTGGTCGGGGCGATGGACAGCCGTGCGGCGATCTCCGCGTTGGACCAGCCTGAGGCGACGGCGACGAGGACGTCGCGTTCGCGCTCGGTGAAGGTGGCGAGTCCGATCGCCCGCTCGCCGGGGCGCGGGGCGCGCTCGTGGCGGACGGTCTCGATGAGCGCGCGGGTCAGTTCGGGGGTGATGACGGCGTCTCCGGCGGCCACGACGCGGATGGCCGCGGTCAGTTCGTGGGACGTGGCGTCCTTGAGGAGGAATCCGCCGGCGCCCGCCCGCAGGGCGGCGTAGGCGTATCCCTCGTGATCGGTCGAGGTCAGAACCAGGATCCGCGGCGGCTGCCCGCCCGACCCGGCGGGGCCCGGAAGCGCCGTGAGCCGTGACGGGTGCGCGATGCGGCGGATGGTCTCGATGTCGTCCGTCCCGGGGCGGTGGCTGCCCATCAGGACGACGTCGGGACGGAGCGTGGCGCTCATACGGACCGCTTCGGCCCCGCTCGCCGTGTCGCCCACGACGGTCAGATCGGGCTCGGCGGCCAGGAGCATGCGCAGACCGACGCGTTGGAGGGACTGGTCGTTGACGATGAGTACGGAGGCCATGGCGATCGTTCTCCATGCGAGTGGGGGCGTACGCCTCTCATGAACGAAACTGTTTCGTTCACTTGCTGGTCAGCGTAGCCCTCCGAGTCATCGAAACGGCAGCGTTTTCTTGTTGCTTGGGTCACATCTGCGAGGCCGAACCTGCAGCCGGGATGCGAGAGAACCGAGGCGAGCGGGCCGAAGCGGGCGGGCCGAAGCGGGAGGGCCGAGGCGAGCGGGCCGAAGCGGGAGGGTCGAAGCGAGCGGGCCGAGGCGAGCGGGTCGAACGGGAGGGCCGGAATCCTCCGAGGCCGGCCCTCCCCTCCGCGTTGCGCGTGCTCGCTACGGGACAGCCCTTAGGCCCAGCAGCCGTTCACGGTCGCCGCGAGGCCGTCCATGGCGTCCTTGATGTCGTTCGGGTTGGCCGTGGAGTTGTTCTCGATGAAGGAGAACACCTTCCACTTGCCGTCCTTGCCCTGCGTGAGACCGCTCAGGGCGATGGCCCCGGTGAGGGTGCCGGTCTTCGCGTGCACCTTGCCGACCGCGCACTTGGAGTTCACGTCGTCGAAGCGGCCCCACTCCGGGCCGAGAGTGCTGCCGGCCTCGCCGGAGACGGGCAGCCCGTCGAGAATGGAGCGCAGGGTGGCGGAGTAACGGGATTCCGTCAGCAGTTCGAGAATTTCCGCGAGCGTGGCGGCCGGAATGCGGTTGGCCCGCGAAAGGCCGCTGCCGTCGTGGATCTCGAAGTTGTCCAGGGATACGCCGTACCGAACGCTCAGCACCTGGCGCACGACTTCCGTACCGCCCTCGAAGGTGGCCGGCCGGCCCGCGCCGAGCGCGGTCATCCGCAGCAGGGTCTCGGCGATGTTGTTGTCGCTGACCTTGATCATCTTGTGGACGATGTCCGACAGCGGTGCCGACTGGTGCCGGCCCACCGGCACGTCGCCCGGGCTCGCCTTGGCCCGGGTCACGGCGCCGTCGACGGTGACCCCGGCCGCGGTGAGCCGCTGGGCGAAGACCTGGCCGGCGTCGATCGAGGTGTCCTGGACGCCGTGCCCGTCGACGACCAGTGCGCGCACCGGGGCCACGGAGTCGGGGTAGTAGCCGGAGTTCCAGCCGTTGGCCAGGGTCGGTTCGCCGAAGAGGCTGTCGTCCACGGCGACCTTCACCGACGTCAGCCCCGCCGACTTGAGCCCGGCGACCGCGGTGCTCGCCAGTTCGGCGAGGTCGGCGCTGGTCAGGGTGCGGTCGCCGCCCCCGATCACGGTCAGGGTGCCGTTGCCGTACACGACCCGCGTGGTGAACCTGTGGTTCGGGCCGAGGACGGTCAGAGCGGCGGTGGCCGTGGCGAGCTTGGTGTTGGACGCCGGCATCAGCGCGGTCGCGCCGTTGTGGTCCCACAGAGTGGCGTCCGACTCGGAGTCGAGGACCACGCCGCTGACCGTGGAACCCAGTCTCTGGTCGAGGACACGGGCCTCGAGGTTGGTGACCATCTGCTGGTCGTCCGTGTCGAGAGTCCGGCCCGCCGGCGTGTCCTTGGCCGTCGTGCCGATGCCCTTTTCGGCGGCGAACGCCGACGGCCCGGCCAGGGCCGCCGACGTGACGGGGAGGGCCAGAGCGAGCACGAGGGCCCGCCGGACGCCGGTACCGCTCTGCTTGGCCCTGCGGTGACGGCGTCGGCCGCCCGGGACAAAGGAGTGCACGGGAGGTTCCGCCGTTATGTCGTTCATGGAGTATCTCAAGGCTTTCGTGTGGGGGCGCTGCGCGAGAGAATTCCGGCGCACCTTATCACCCGTCACATCCGACCCACAGGTAACGAAGTCGGTAACTGACGACCGTTCAACAAGGCGGAATTCCCCGCGCATTCACACCGGACTCACACCGAATTCAGAGCCCCGACGACCCCAGGCTCGTCGTGTAGGCGCACTCCGTGTAGATGTAGCCCGACTCGAGCTTGGCCGTGTCCGAGGCGGGAGTGTCCGTGCTGTCGCCCTTGGGCTTGTGCAGGAAGTACGTGGTGCCGACCGGCAGGCTGATGGTGCGCTGCGGATAGTTCTTGCCGCTGGCGCTGCACGGTTCGAAAGACGGGTTGAGGGTGCTGCTGAAGGAGTACGCCTTGCAGCTGCCGCACCCCTTGAGGGTGAAGCTGCCGGTGACCGGACCCGTGTAGAGGACCGTGACCTCGTCGGGGCTGTCGTTCTGCACGGTGACCGAGATGCTGCCGCCGGTGCGGTTCGTCGGCAGCTTCTTGCCCGCGGCCGGCACGGTCTGGGCGACCTCCGCCGCTATCGCGATCTTCTTCGCCAGGGCCGCGTTCTTGGCGGTCTTGTGGGCGGAGGCGTAATCGGTCATGGTCGTCTGCGCCGACTCGAAGTCGCCGTCGCGGTACTGGTCCACGCCGCAGGTGTACGCGCCGGTGTCGGCGCTGCCGGTGGCCCGTCGGGCGTCCTTGTCGAGAGCTGCGCCGGCGTCGGCCTGCCCGGCGTCCAGACCGTCGATCTGTGAGCCGAGCGTGCTCAGCCGCTGGACCGCCGAGCAGGGATCGGCCCCGCCCAGCTCCTTCTCCGTGCGGACGACGGCGGCGGCCACGGCCGGTTCGACCTTCGCGGCCTGCTCCGACTCGGGGAAGGTGGACAGCAGCTCCCCGTACTGCGACGCCCAGGTGGCCTCGCCGGCCGTGAGCGCCGTCGAGGCGCACTCGTACAGCGAGGTGGCCAGGCGGTCGTCGGGCCAGGTCTTCAGCGCTCCGAGGTCCGTCCCGGGCAGGCTCTTCGGAACCGTGCGCAGATACTTCAGCGGCTCCACCGCCTGGCAGTACTCGCCCTGCGCATAGGTGGCTCCGACCGTCGTGTAGAAGGTCTTCATCCGTGCGGGCACCCGCTCGGCCGCCCGGGAGCCGGGGTGGTCGGAGCTGAGGTCCGCGTAGGCCGTCAGGGCCTTGCGGTAGTCGGCCTGGGCCGAGTTGAACGGCTGGTCACCGGCGGCCTGCACCAGCCGGTCGGCCTCGTCGAGCCGGTCGAGCAGCATCTGCTGGGTCGCTTCGTCCCGCGCGTTGTCGTACAGCACGACGCCCCCGGCCGGCACGACGAGCAGGAGCAGTCCGAGGCCGAGCGCGAGCGGCGCACGCCGGAGTCCCGCAAGCGGGGTGCGCAGGCCCACGCGCGCACCGTGCGCCGCCACCGCGGCGAGGAACACGCAGTACAGGACGAGGGCGAGGCCCGGCACACCGTCCGGGTCGGCCGGCAGCGCCACCAGCAGCAGGACGGCGGTGGCGGTCCAGCACAGCGCCATGAGGACCCAGCGGCGCACCAGTGCGTAACCCAGACCCAGACCACTGAGGTTGAGCACGGCCACCGCGACGGCCCGTGCGCCGTCGGCAGGGCCCGGCGGGGGAGCCGGTGGAGCCGGTGGCATGGGCGGGACGTAGTAGAAGGTGTTGTGGTCGGTGTCGTTGTATCTGCCGTACTGGTCCCCCGACATGGCGGCTCCCCCCGGTCAACTGCGCCCGCACATCTACAATTTGTCAGTGTACGGGCGCTGGGGACGGGCGGACAGGGGTGAAGTGGTCTCTGCAGTCGTTCTGTGACAGGAGGGGCTCGGCCCGGCAGCGCACCGGGTGGGCGGAAAGGCG
>NZ_JBIUSU010000021.1:0-29230 GCF_044741545.1 Streptomyces sp. NPDC088157 | reverse complement strand
GACCGAGGCCATCTCCTCAGGTGTCACACCACTCCAACGACACTCGCAGAGCAGTAGACACGCATGCCCAAGTGAAGATGACCAAGCCCTACTAGTCGGTCCAGTAGGTACTGTTCAGGGCGGCGGTCAGCCGTTGGGTCTGTGAGCCGGACGTCCAACCCCCTGCCTCTTAACATGGCTTCGGTGAAGTCAGCCTCGAGGGCGTCCCAGTTGTGGCCGAAGTGCTGAGGAAACGAGAGCTCCCGCGCGAAGGTACAAAACAGCGAGGCAGGTTCGAGCAAGTCCCGGGCATTCAGCCGGAAGACGAGGCCGCCCCGCTCCAGGAGCGGGGTCGCCTCGGCGGACACCCACGGGTCGCTCTCGGCAGTGAAGACGACCCAGGGCGGCGTGGGCTGGGTAAGGCTTGGGGTGGTCATGCCCGAGAGCTTCGCACGCACTTCCGGTACCGGATCCTGGACCGTCGAGGTGGTCCCGGCGGCCGCCCGCCTGACTTCGACAAGGCGGCCTACAAGCGGAGCGACACCGTGGAACGCTGTATCAACAAGCTGAAGCAACGGCGCGGTCTTGGCACCCGCTACGACAGGACTGTCACGATCTGCCGCGTCCAACTTCACCTCGCGGGCATCCTCATCCGGGCCGCGAGGTGATCGGGAAAGAGACGGCCTGGATCGACGCCTGGGGAGGTTGCCCGGGGCAGCGCCTGCACTCGGTGTCGAGCCGACCGTTGTCCTGCCGTGTCCGGAGGTCGAGGTTCAGGGTCCGTCGGCGGAAGCGGGCGAGGGAGTCGATGATCCTTCGGTGGCCTTGGTCACGTTCTGGACGGTCGTGGAGGCCGGTTTCACGGGGGCAGCGAGGGGGCCGCCCGGTCGAGGCGAACCCGTTCAACAACTGGACCGTGCGTTGCCGATCCATCCGCCGTGATCGCGTGGCGGTAGCGGCATCACCGCAACGTGATCTCCTCGCCGATTGACTGCTCGCGGGCGGAGGCGAGGACCAGGGCCGTGGCCGCAGCGTCCTGCGCTGCCACGCCGACCGATTTGTAGAGGGTGATCTGGTCCGGTGTGGTTCGGCCCGGTCTGCTGCCGGCGATGAGTTCGCCCAGTTCGGCATGCACGTGATCGGCTGTGATGAGGCCGTTTCGGATCGGCATGAGCAGGTCATTACTGCCCGCAGGAAGCGGGGCCAGAACCGCCTGGCGCGATTCGACGCACACCAGCGCCTCGGTGACCGTGGCGTCGTCGATCTCGCGGCCGGCCGGGTTGTACCCCACGGACGTGATGTGCACTCCGGGTGTCAGCCAGGAACGGCGGATCACGGGTTCGACGGCGTGCGTCGTCGCGGCGGCGATGTCCGCGCCGTCGAGCGCCTCGGCGTAGCTGGACACGGCCTGGACTTGGCCCTCCAGTACGGCTGAGAGTTCCTCGGCCAGGGCAGCGGCTTTCGCCGGATCCCGGCCGGCGACGCGGATCTGCCGGATCGGGCGGACCCGGCAGATCGCGCGGGCGTGGGACCGGGCCTGCACGCCGGTGCCCAGCACTGCCAGCACTGTCGCGTCCTCGCGGGCCAGCAGTCGCGCCGACAACGCGGAGCACGCACCGGTCCGCGCTGCGGTGATGGCCGTACCGTCCAGCAGCGCAGCGGGCTCGCCGGTGTCCGGATCGAACGCCACGATCAGCGCCTGATGTGTAGGCAGCCGGGCCCCGTCATTGTGCGGGAAGAGTGACACCAGCTTGGTCATGAGCACCCCGGCCGACGGCAGGAAGCCCGGCATCGCCGCCAGGAATCCATCACGTTCGGGCACCAGGGCGGCGATGCGATCGGGTACCGAGGCTCGGCCCGCACTGAGGTCAGCCATCCCCGGGGCCAGGGCATCGATCAGCAAGTCCAGGTCGATCAGGGCCTCGACCTGCGAGCGGCCCAGAACAAGCATGCGCCTCAACCTCCTGGTGCCGGTCATCCGGCCTGCGACGGCCAGACCAAAGCATCAACCGCAGCCCCTGTTGCCCCGGCTGTGACACGCCGTCCTTCGCGAGCAGGTTCACCGTGCGCGCCTGAGCACGTGAGCGTGTACGCCGACCCGCCACGCCATGCAAGTCCACGTCCGACCGGATTCGCCGGGCCGGTGGATGATCAGCCGAAGGGGGGAGCCGGGGTCGTGGCGTTGAGCGCCGTCACGATCGTCTCCTCCTCGTACCTGAAGTGGGACTCCAGCTTGTTCGCCAGCAGTTCCAGGTCGGCGCGCAGCTGCGCGGGGTCACTTTCAGCGGGCACGAAGCCGTCGACGAGGTGCTGGATGTCCTTCTGCATCTGCGCCACCACCTTGTGCTCCTCCCCGAGCTGAGCGAGCGCCGGAGCGAGCGCGGGGAACTGCTTGGCCAGCATCGGGAACATGGCCATGTCCTCGCCGCCGTGATGCTTGCTCAGTGCCCCGCAGAAGCTGACGCAGTGAGCACGCATCTGCTGCGCGAGGTCCGGCGACGTCCGCTCGATCGAGTCGGCAGCACCCGCGATCACCTCGTCCGCCCGGGCGCGGAGCGTGTCGAGCTCGCCGCGCAGCCAGTCGTGCACCTCGACGATCCAGTCGCCCATGCCCTTGACCCGCTCTTCGCCGGGCCTGGGACCGATCCGGTTCAGTACCACGACCGGGATCTCCCGGGTCGTCCTGGCCTGGTGCTCGGCGTACCCCGGCGCCTCGGCGACCACGCGGTCGAAGAGCATGTCACGCTCCTGGCCAGGCGGGATGGCAGCGATCGCCTGGTAGGTGTCGGTACCCGTCTCGACCGTCACGATCGGATTCTTGCGGATGTTGTGGTACCACGCCGGATGCCTATCGGCGCCGTTCGACGAGGCGACGACGATTCCCTTTCCATCGAATGCGAGATACCCGAGGATGCTCTCCCGGCGCAGGCCGCTCTTGGCTCCGACGGTCGTCAGCACGGTCAATGTCCAGCCCTCGAACATGCCGCTCATCTTCCCGTTGTTCGCTCGGAACTTGGTGATGACCTGACGCTGGAACTCATTGACGTCATAGCCCGCCCAGGTCTCGGCCTGCGCTTCCCAGGTCTCGGCCTGCGCTTCCCAGGTCTCGCCCTGTTCCTTGCTCATACACTGCCCTTCCGTGTCGATTGATCGCGAAGGAGGGCCACGCCACCGGAAATCGACACAGAAATACCCCGCATGCCTACGCAGTGAAGATGGGCGCAGCAATCCCAGGACAGGGATCGACGAGCTGCGAGAGACGGAGCGTGCCGTTCTCTGCAATGGCTGAGTAGCCGCTACCTCCATGCGTAGGCCCATACAGGGCTCAGCGGGAGCGTAACACCGTCCTCGCTGGTCGAGCAACGTCACCTTGGAGAACAACGGGGCTCCTCCGGAAGAGAGTTGGTCCCGATCTCGACGAGTCAGCCAGAGGCCAGCCGGTGGGCGCGGGAGGAACACGCCTTGCCGCCGGCGACGGCGTCCGGGGTCGGCCGTTCGGGGCGCGGACCGCGATGCCGGCGAGGACGGTGGTGAACCGGGGCTGTCGGGGACCTGGCCGGCAGTGAGAACGAAGGACAGCGGACGGCGGCTCCGGTCGGGGGCGCGGTGGACCTTGCCGGTCAGGCCGCCGCGCGACCGGCCCAAGGTCCTCATACGCGACTGCCTCCACCAGCTCCCGCAGGTCCGGAGTCCCTGCGAATTCCGGTAGCACGCTCATGCAGTCGGCAACGTCTCGGCAGTGTCTGCCGCAGCTCGTACGAACTCGCGGACGCGGATGATGCGACGGTGGTCGGCGAACGGACGCCCTGTCTTCCCTGCGTTGCGAGGAAGGCAGGGCGCCAGGCGGGCGCACTGCTCGTCGGTCCGCGGGCGCGTGCTCCCGCTCGTGGTCACCGAGGCTGGTAGGCGGTGGCCAGCGCGGAGACGGTGACCTGATCGGGCAGGAAGCCCTCGTCGTTCAGGTCTGCACGGCTCATGTGGCGTGCGCTCGGCGTCATCGCCACCAGGTCCAGAGCATCCGGCCTTGTCAGGGTCATGGAGTACTCCACCTCTTCGGTGACGGCGGCCTCGAAGAAGGGGTCCAACGCCCGGTGCAGTCGCAGTTCCTTGGCCGGGTCGATCGTGACCATCGCAGGTATCCGGCCGCGCAGCTCGGCCAGGTGCCGCCCAGTGGGACGGACCACGATCAGCCGACCGGTCGGGCGCAGCACGCGGTGGAACTCGGCCGGGTTGCGCGGGGCGAACACGTCCAGCACGACATCGGCCACCCCGTCGGCCAGCGGGAAGGAACGGAAGACGTCCCAGGCCACCGCCGCAGCTCGGTCGTGGGCACGGGCTGCCGAGCGCAGCGCGTGCACCGATGTGTCCAGACCCAGACCACGGGCGCCGGGCAGCTGGTCGAGTAAGCCGGCCAGGTAGTAGCCCGTGCCGCACCCCACGTCCACAACCGTGCCCTGCTCAGACACGGCGTCGGCCGCCAGGCGGGCCGCGACTTCGCGGATGGACGCGTAGGTTCCGGTGGACAGGAATCGGTTCCGGGCCTGGACCATGGCTGCGTCGTCGCCGCTGGTGGCGGGGATGCCCGTCAGCAGGCCGGCGTATCCGTGGCGGGCGATGTCGAAGGTGTGGCCCACCGGGCAGCGCAGTGCGCCGCGTTCTGAGTGCAGGTGGCGCGCGCGGCACGTTGGGCAGCGCAACAGGTCGAGGGAGAGTTCGAGGGCAGGGGGAAGCGACACGGGCACGAGGCACTCCTGGCAAGGATGAAGGGAATGAGACCGTGCCTGCACGCGCGCTCAGAGCGTCACTGCGCCAGGAAGGAACGGGCAGCGTGGGAAACGTGGTTCACGCAGCAGGCACACCAAGGAGGGCGACGCCGTCCGGCATCGCCCTCAAGCTCTTCCGATCACAGGAAGCAGCAGTGCGGGGTGCTCATGAATGCCACATCATGATTCTACGAGCATCGGCGAAGCCCCTCGTGCCCCACCGGAGTCACTCATCGAGTTGTTGCTGCCCGAGTCGGGTCCGAAGCTGGTCGGGGGTAGACCTCGAACAGAACAACATCCCCCTCTGGGCGGCCGCCCGCCGGAGCGCTCCCATGGGTCGCTGTGGGCCGGCCGGCGTAGGCATCCTTGATGTCGGCACGGTCCGTGCTTCACGGGGATGCGGTCGGACGGTTGAGTCGTTCGGACCCTGACCGTCCGGCCCGCACGACGGTCAGGCGCGGGCGGTCGGCGAGGACGACGGGGCGCTCCGCAGCGCGTCGAGAACCCGTGGCGAGGCCTGCAGTGCCGTGCGCTGCATCAGATCGACGACACCGCGGGTGCCCGCCATCTCCGATCCCCCACCGGCGCGTCCGGGTCCGCCGTGTCTCAGGGCGGGCAGTGGTGATCCGTGGCCGGTGGTCTGTGCCATGTTCGTCGAGTCCAGCAGGTGCAGTCGCCCGTGCCAGGGGGCCGTCTCTTGGACGAAGGCGGTCGTCCAGGCGAGGTCGTCGCCGACGACGGAGGCGGCGAGGCTGCCCCGGCCGCGCGCCACCAGGTCCGTCGCGTGGGCCGTGTCGCGGTACGCCAGCACGGTCGCGGCCGGTCCGAACGGCTCCACCTCGTGAGGTGCGGCGGCGTCCGGGTCGGCGGAGACGAGGAGGGTGTCGAGGAACGCCCCCCGATCGGGGTCGGCGTCGATCAAGCGCACCTTCTCGGGGTCGCCGTGCACGAAGCGTCCGGACTCGGCGATCTTCCGCGCCGCCTGTCGTACGTCGTCGCGCTGGGCACGGCTGACGACCGGTCCCATCCGCACGCCTTCTGCGGCGGGGTTCCCTATGGTGATGCCGGCGAGCTCGGAGGCGATCGCGTCGAGCACCGCGCCCTCACGCGCGCGGGGCACGAGGACGCGGCGGATCGCGGTGCACTTCTGGCCCGCCTTGACGGTCATCTCGGTCACCACCTCTCGCACGAACGCCTCGAACAACGGGGAACCCGGGGTGACGTCCGGGGCCAGCACGATGGCGTTGACGGAGTCGGCCTCGGCGTTGAAGCGGACGGAACGGGCCACCAGGTTGGGGTGTGTGCGCAGCGTCGCAGCCGTGGCGGCGGAGCCGGTGAAGGAGAGGACGTCCTGCTCGCCGAGCAGGCCGAGTGCCGGGCGCACCGAGCCGACGACCATCTGCAGGGCACCGGGCGGCAGGGCGCCGGCGTCGGTGACGATCCGGACCAGGTGCTCGGTGAGGTACGCGGTCGGGGTGGCAGGCTTCACCACGCTGGGCATGCCCGCGAGTACCGCCTGGGCGAGTTTCTCCAGCGGCGCCCAGACCGGGAAGTTGAAGGCGTTCACCTGGAGCATCAGGCCCGGGGAGGGGGTGACGAGGTGGACGCCCAGGAAGTCTTCGCCCCGGGCGAGGCGTTCGGCGGGGCCTTCCACCAGGTGGGGCGCGTCCGGCAGCGCGGTGCGGGCGCGGGCCGCGTAGTCGCGCAGGACGCGGATGCCGCCGTCGACGTCGTGACGTGCGTCGTTGAGGGTGGCGCCGGCGCGGGCCGAGAGGGCGTACAGCTCTTCGCGGCGGGCGCGGACGGCCGCTGCGACAGCATCCAGGAGGTCGGCCCGCCGATGGAAGCTCAGCGCGCGCAGCGTGGGGCCGCCTGCGCGGCGCGCGTGGTCGAACGCGCCTGCGAGGTCGAGGCCTTGGGAGGAGACGCGGCAGACCGTCCTGCCGGTGACGGCGTCGTGCACGTCAACTGCCGTCGATCCGGCAGCAGCCGGCACCACCCAGGTGTCCTGCAGGTAGCTCTCGAGAAGCATGGGATACGGCCCGCTTTCTTTCCGAGGGGTCGAGGGAGGCGAAGTCGGACTACGGGACCGGGTGGTGGCCCCAGATGTCGGCCGTGTACGTACGGCTGACCCATGTGCTCTCGTCGACCTGCACGCCGCCTGCGCCGATCTCGATGCCGAAGCCGGCCGGCGAGGTCATGTAGAACGAGAACATCCCGTCGTTGGCGTGCTTGCCGAGTGTCGCCATGAGTCTCACGTCGTGCTCACGCGTGCGGTCGAGGGCGCGGCCGACCTCCTCCGGGCTGGTCACCTCGCACAGGATGTGGTGGGTGCCCTCGTTCTTGTACGACCGGATGAAGGCGATGCTGTGGTGCCTCGGGTTGCAGCCGAGGAAGTAGAACGTGCCCCAGGGGTAGTCGGCGGTGTCGCTGAGCCGGAAGCCCAGGACGTCGCAGTAGAAGTCGACGGCCTCCTGGACGCGCGGCGTCTTCATCACGACGTGCCCGAGCCCCTGCTCGCCGGTCACGAAGCCGACGCCGAGCGGTGACACGAACTGGCTGGGGGCCAGGCGGCGGCCGCAGAACAGCTCGGTGCGGATGCCGAGCGGGCCGCCGAAGTGCACCATGCGGGCCACCTGGCGGTCCAGGCACTCCTCCTCGGTCCCCGCCGTGACGTCGACGCCGGCCTCCTTGAGCCTCAGCGTCATCGCGTCGATCGCCGCTCCGTCACGGACCTCCCAGCCGATGACCGTCACGCCACCGGCCTCCGCCTCCGTCAGCCACATGCGGAACGGGTGCTGGTCCATCCGCAGGCGATAGCGCACGGGCCCCTCGCCTGCGGCAGAGCCGCTGTCGGATGCGGCCTCTGGCTCGACCGCGAGGCCTATCACTGTGCGGGCGTACTGCGCCCATGCTGTCGGGTCGGGGGTACCGATGCCCACGTACCCAAGGCTCTGGATCGTCATGCCGAGGACGATATTTGTTAGACCCTTGACGGTCAAGACTCATACGAATACGTTGACGCCATCGAGCCGAGGAGGACTCCGATGCCGGAGAAGCCCCGCCTGCGGCCTGTCGACGAGGCAGACCTGCAGGAGAAGACACTGGCGTCGCTGGCGCCGTACCGCGATCAGGACGGCCGCATCTACGCGATCTGGGCGACCCTGGCCCACCACGAGGACGCGCTGCGCCGCTACCTCGTCTTCAGCAACCACGTGCTGGGCAAGAACACCCTGCCGCTGAAGACCCGGGAGCTGATGATCCTGCGGATCGCGGCCCGGGCGCAGGCCGCCTACGAGTGGGACCAGCACGTCCGCATCGCCCGCCGCGCGGGCCTTGCCGACGAGACGATCACGGCCGCCGCGACCGGCGCCTGGGACGGACTCGACGACCTCGACCAGGTGCTGCTCACCGCCACCGACTCGCTCGTCGACCGCCAGGGCGTCGACGACGAAATGTGGAACAGGCTGACCGGCCACCTGAGCACCGAGCAGGTCATCGACGTCCTCTACACCGTCGGTCAGTACCTGACCATCGCCACCGTCATCAACACGCTCGGCATCCGGACGGAGGGCGACCTCGCACTCCCCCTTCCGCAGCCCGACCAGAAGGAAGTGCCCGCATGAAGCTCGGCAACCTCGCCGGCCGTCCCGTCCTCGTGCGCGGCGACGTCGCACTGGACATCGCGAACGCGAGCAAGGGAGCGATCGAGCCGCGCCTGGAGGTGCTCTGCGACCTGTCCCTCCACGACGAGCTGCGCACCCTCGCCGAGCGGGCCGCGGCGGCGGACTGGCAGGAGTTCGACCCGCGTGCGCTGGGTCGGGTCGCCAAGCCGTACAAGGCGATCGGGGTAGCACTGAACTACCGGGCGCACGCCGAGGAGTCGAACCTTCCCGTCCCCGACGAACCGTCGGTGTTCGCCAAGTTCGCCTCGTCCGTGGTCGGCCCCTACGACGAGGTCGTGGTGGAGCCGCAGTACGACAAGGTCGACTACGAGGCCGAGCTGGTCGTCGTCATGGGCCGCACCGGCAAGAACATCTCCGGGGCGGATGCCTGGTCGTACGTCGCGGGCGTGACCGCCGGGCAGGACATCAGCGACCGGCGCGAGCAGTGGCGCAAGCCGATCAACCAGTTCACCCTGCCGAAGTCGTACGACACCTTCAGCCCTGTCGGCCCCTACCTGGTGACCGTCGACGAGTTCGAGGACCCGGACGACATCGAGGTGGCCGGCTGGGTCGACGACCTCGAGGTGCAGCGGGGCCGCACCTCCGACCTCATCTTCAGCGTGCCCGAGCTGATCGCCTGGCTGTCGAAGCGGGTGACGTTCGAGCCGGGCGACCTGATCTTCACCGGCACCCCGGCCGGCTGCGGCGTCCGCCGCACCCCGCGGCTGTACCTCACCGAGGGCAAGGTCCTGCGCACCGAGGTGACCGGCGTGGGCACTATGGTCAATCCGGTCGTCGCCGGCTAGGCAGAGGGAAAGGGCGGGAGACTGTGACGGACACCGTGCGCGAGACGGGGAGTACCGGCGTGAGCCGGACCCGGAAGTTCTCGGAGCTGCTGCGCCACCACCATCGCGAGCTGGGCACGACCGACCCCCGCGACCTCGACGCGATCGAGATGGTCACCGACCTCACCCGCCTCGAGGCCCGGCTGACCAAGGACTTCGAGAAGCACGTCCACCGGCCGCTGGGCCTGACCTGGGCGGGTTTCCGGATCCTGAACGCCCTGTGGGTCTACGGCCCGCTCGGCCAGCAGGACATCGGCAGAGTCTCCGGCTCCACCCGCGCCAGCATCTCCAGCGCCCTGGCGACCCTGGAAAGCCGGGGCCTGGTCACCCGCGAGCGGGTCGAGTCCGACCGCCGTCAGCTGTTCGTCGAGCTCACCCCGGAAGGCCGCGAGACGCTGCGTCAGGCCATCGAGGCCCAGACCGAGCGCGAGCGGGCCTGGACCGGCGTCCTGCGCGACGATCAGCTCAGTGAGCTGGTGCATCTGCTGCGTACGCTGGTGAACCAGGAGACCCCGCCCGCGGAATGACCGGGCCCCGGGGAACCGGCCGCCCTACCGACTCGTGCTCGGAGCCGCCGCAGCACGATCGCCGAAAACAGTTAGAACCTTTACCGTCAAGCATCTAACAGTAGGTTGGTTTCTCAAGGGAGAGAATCATGGTCCGTCGAGTCGTCACCGGGGTCAGCCCGAGCGGCAAACCCGTGATCGTCAGCGATGGCGAGCCGCCGCGCACCAGTCAGTCCGTCCACACCCCCGGCTTCGCCCGCTCCCTGGTGTGGAACACGGCGGCTCCCGCCGTCCCGGAGGCCGACCCGACGGCGTCCCTGCGGTCCTTCGTGCCCGCGCCGGGCGAGACGGTCGCGCTGACCGTCACGTTCGCGCCGGCCAGTGTCTACGCGGACCCCCGCTGGGACCCCGCCGCCGCGGCGGCCGAGCAGCTGGAGTTCAGCCCCGGTCTCGCCGAGCTCTTCGAACCGGACAACCCGGGCATGCACACGACGCCCACCGTGGACTACGGCGTCGTACTCTCCGGCGAGCTGGTCCTCGACCTCGACGGCGGCGAGACCGCGGTCCTCAAGCCGGGCGACATCGTCGTGCAGAACGCCACGCGCCACGCCTGGCGCAACAACGGCACCGAGCCCGCCACCGCGTTCTTCGTCCTGATCGGCGCGGGCGGCACATCGTGAACGCCCTGACGACGGCGGCACCCGGCGCGCCCGTCGTCGAACTCGACCTGGCCGAGCTGAGCCGCGACCCCTACCCGGCCTACGCCGAGCTGCGCCGCACCGCCCCGCTCGCCTGGGTCCCCTCGGTCGGCCGGCACCTGCTCACCCGGTACGAGGACATCGTCCGCGCGGAAAGGCTGCCCGAGGTGTTCAGCTCCCGCGAGGAGGGCTCGCTGCTGCTGCGCACGGTCGGCCCGAACATGCTCCGCGAGGACGACCCCGGCCACCGGCGCCTGCGGGCCGCGGCCGAGCCGCCGACCCGTCCCCGCCAGGTCCGCGATCTGTGGGCAGGCGCCTTCGAGCGCACCGCGCACGACCTGCTCGACCGCATCGCGGGCCGCGGCGAGGCCGACCTGATCGCCGACTTCGCCGAGCCGCTCGTCGCCGCCAACCTGGCCCTGGTGCTGGGCCTGCGCACCGCGCGCGCCGGCGACATCGCCGACTGGTCGCGGGCGATGATGGCCGGCAACGGCAACTACGCCGACGACCCCGACATCTGGCTCCGCGCCGAGCGGGCCACCCGGGCCATCGAGGCAGCGGTGGCCGAGACGGCCGAGGCCGTGCGCCGCGAGCCGGACGGCTCGGTGATCTCCTCCATGGTCCACGCGGCCGAGCCGGTGGAACTCGCCGAGATCCAGAACAACATCAAGGTCATCATCGGCGGAGGCGTCAACGAGCCGCGCGACGTCTTCGGGGTGGGCGCCCAGGCTCTGCTGCAACGCCCCGAGGCGCTGGAGCGGGTACGGAAGGACCCGGCGTCCTGGAAGCGGGTCTTCGAGGAGACCGCCCGCTGGATCTCACCGATCGGCATGTATCCCCGCCAGCTCACCCAGGACCACGAGATCGCCGGGCTGTCCCTCCCCGCCGGCAGCCGCGTGGCCCTCGTCATCGCCTCCGGCAACCGCGACGAGTCGGTCTTCGAACGGGCCGACGAGTTCGACATCGACCGCCCGCACCGCCCGCACCTCGCCTTCGGCGGCGGACCGCACTTCTGCATGGGCGCGTGGGTCGCGCGCCACGAGGTCAGCGCGATCGCCTGGCCCCTCGTCTTCAGCCGTCTGCCGGGACTGCGCCTCGTCGAAGGCGCGACAGCATCCGACAGCGGCTCCGCCGCGGGCCGCATGGACGGCTGGGTGTTCCGCGGACTCACCTCGCTGAACGTCAGCTGGCAAGCCCTCTGAGCCGTCCCCATCGGGAGGACTTCATGCCCACCGTCATCTTCCAGTCGCCCGACGGGACCGAACGCAAGGTCACCGCCGCGTCGGGGACCGTCCTCATGCAGGCGGCCGTCTCGAACGGCGTCGAGGGCATCGTCGCCGAATGCGGAGGCAACGCCTCCTGCGCCACCTGTCACGTCTACGTCGCCGAGGCCCAGTCCGAGCTGGTGGGCCCGCCGGGCGACGTCGAGGACGAGATGCTGGACTTCACCGCCGCCGAACGCCGCCCCACCAGCCGGCTCAGCTGCCAGATCCAGCTCTGCGACGACCTCGAAGGACTGGTCGTCCGCGTGCCCGAGGAGCAGGTATGACGAGCACAGCGGGTGTGGTCGTCGTCGGCGGCGGGCAGGCCGGGTTCAGCGTCGTCTCGACACTGCGCGCATCCGGCTACGAGGGTCCCGTCACCCTGTTCGCCGCGGAATCCCATCTGCCGTACCAGCGACCGCCGTTGTCGAAGAAGGCCCACACCGAGCCGGACGGTGTACGCGTCGAACTGGTGCCGGAGTCCTTCTACGGCGAGCGCGGCATCGACCTGCGTCTCGGGGACGACGTGATCGCCTTCGACACCGCCACCCGTACGGTCCTCACCCGGGCCGGGACCCGTGTCTCCTACGACCACCTGGTGCTGGCGACGGGCGCGCACAATCGCCCCTTGCCCGTCCCCGGCTCCGAGTTGGTCGGCGTCCACGCCCTGCGCTCACTCGACGACGCCCTGATGATCGGCCGGGCGCTGGAGACGGCGCGTGACGTGGTGGTCGTCGGCGGCGGGTTCATCGGGCTGGAGCTGGCCCGGGTCGCCCTGGAGGGCGGGGCCCGCGTGACCGTCGTGGAACTGGCCGACCGGCTGCTGAGCCGGGCCGTCTCGCCGGAGCTGGAACCGCGACTGCGAGAGCGCCACGAGCGCGCCGGTGTCCGGGTCCTCACCGGGACTGCCGTACAGGCCCTCGAAGGTGCGGGACGGGTCGAGCGGGTCGTCACCTCGTACGGCGTTCTGCCCGCCGACCTCGTGGTCTACGGCATCGGCGCCGTACCCAGGGAGCGACTCGCCCGGGAGGCCGGGCTGGAGGTGGCCGACGGCGTGGTCGTCGACGAGCAGTTGCGCTCGGTCACGGACCCGCTGGTCTCCGCCGTCGGCGACTGCGCCCGCCATCCGCATCCCCACGCGGACGGGCTGGTGCGGCTGGAGTCCGTGCAGAACGCCATCGACCAGGGGGCGTTGGTGGGCCACCGGATCGCCGGATCGCCTGCCGCGTACGACAGCCTGCCGTGGTTCTGGAGCGACCAGGGCGACGTCAAGTTGCAGATCGCCGGGCTGCGTTCCCCTTCCGACGAAGTGCTGCTGGTGCCGGGCGGATCCCCGGAGCGGCTGGCCACGTACGCCTTCCGCGCGGACCGGCTGGTGGCTGTCGAGACGCTGAACTGGCCCGCCGAGCACCTGGCCGCCCGTCGGCTGCTGGAGCGGCGAACGCCAGTGTCGGCCGCCGACCTGGCGGGGACGACTCTCGGCGCGCTCGCCCGCGCGAGACGGGCCGCGGAGGTGAGGACTTGACCAGCACCTTCGGCGCGCACCTCGCCGTCAGCGCGGCCGAGGCGGGCTCCCGCACCGCCCTCGTCTTCGGGGACCGGACCTGGAGCTACGCCGAACTCGACCTCGCGGTGAGGCGCACCGCCGCCCGGCTCGACCAATGCGGGGTGCGCAAGGGCGATCGGGTGGTGATGCAGGGGGCGGCCCGACCGGAGGCGCTGATCACGCTGTTCGCGGTGACGCGGATGGGGGCGGTCCTCGTCCCGCTTCACCCACAGGTGACCGAGAGCGAACTCGCCGTCGTGTGCGAGGAGACCGACCCGACGGCCCTGGTCGCCGACGAGAGGTTTCCCGCGGGCTCCGGGCTCCGCCTGGCCTGGGAGGAACTGCATGCCGGGAACGAGGGACCCGAGACGGTTGCGCTTGCCACCCCGGTCGGCTCCGACATCGCTATCATCGCGTTCACCTCCGGCACCTCCGGCCGTCCCAAAGGCGTCGCGCTGACCCACGACAACCTGTACTGGAGCATGGTGGGCGGGTTGGCACGGCTCCCCTTCGGACCGGACGGCACCGCGCTCGTCTCCACCCCGTTGGCGCATGTCGCCGTGCTGGGCGGGCTTCCGCAGTACACCTGGGCGAAGCGCGGCACGGTGATCCTGGCCCCGCGCTTCGATCCGGACCTGTTCATCGACCTGGTCCGCGACCACAAGGTCACCTGTGCCTTCGCCGTACCGGCCATGTCGGCCCTGCTGGCCCGGCACCCCCGGTTCGGCGGCGAGGACCTGAACACCCTGCGGTGGATCCTGTCCGGCGGCTCGCCCGCCCAGACCGCCACCCGCGAGCAGTTCCGGGCGCGCGGCACAGGCGTGGTCAACTCCTACGGTCTGACGGAGACCGCGGCCGGGGTGACGTACTCCGCGCCCGACGAGCCGACCGCCTCCACCGGATCACCCGTCCCGCAGGTCGAGTTGCGGGTCGTGGACGCGGCCGGGTCGCCCGCCCCGCTGGACACGCCCGGCGAGATCTGGGTGCGCGGGCCGTCGGTGGCCGCCGACTACTGGACCGCTGCCGGGCCCACGGCCGTGACCGACCGCGAGGGCTGGTTCCACACCGGCGACCGGGGGCTCTTCGACGCGGAGGGCAGGCTCTCGGTCGTCGGGCGGCTCAAGGACACCATCATCACCGGCGGGGAGAACATCGATCCCGCCGAGGTCGAGAACGCGCTCGCCGACTTCCCCGGCGTCGTCGGAGTCGCGGTGTCCGGGGCGCCGGACCCGCTCTGGGGCGAGCTGGTGACCGTCTTCCTGGTCACCGACTCCGGCGACCCCACTCTGGACGCCATTCGCGCCCACCTCGACGGCAGGCTCGCCCGGCACAAGTGGCCCCGGCGGCTGTGCGTCGTACCCGCCCTGCCGCGCGGGGCCACCGGAAAGCTGCAGCGCGCGCGACTGACGACGCTGCTGGACAACTGACCCACCCTCCACCAGTCCCAGAGACAGCGTCCCGGTGGGCGCCGTCTCCCCCAGCCATACCCGAGGAGACGCCATGAGTGCGACCATGCGAGCCGCGCGGATGCACGCCGTCGGCGAGCCGATGAGGATCGAGGGTCTCCCCGTTCCCGAGCCCGGCCCCGGTGACGTCCGCGTGGCCGTCCACGCCGTCAACATCGTTCCGAACCTCGCCAACATCCTGAACATGTGGACCACCTGGTTCCCGCACAGCCCCCTGCCGACCCTGCCGGCGATCTTCGGTCTCGACCCGGCGGGTGTGGTGGAGTCCGTCGGCCCGGGTGTCCAGGCGTTCAAACCGGGCGACCGGGTGTACGTCAACCCGGGCCGTTCCTGCGGATCGTGCCGGTCGTGTCGAAACGACGACTCGATCAACTGCGCCAGTTATGCCTTCGCCGGATATTTCGGCTTTTCGCCGACTGCCCTCGACCTGCTGGACCGCTACCAGGGGGGCCTCGCCGAGTACATGGTGGCGCCGGCGTACTCCCTGGTGAAGCTCCCGGACGTGCTGTCGTTCAACGCGGCCGCCCGCTTCGGCTATCTCGGCACCATGTACTCCGCCCTCCGCAAGGCCGGGGCAGCGCCGGGCAGAACGATCCTGATCAACGGCATCAGCGGCACCCTCGGCATCGGCGCCGCGCTCCTCGCCTCCGCGATGGGCCTGACCCACGTCTACGGCACCGGCCGCGACAAGGGCCTGCTCGACCAGGTCGGCAAGCTCGCAGGCGGACGCCTGCGGCTGCACGCCCTGGACGACGGCCCGCTCGACGACTGGGTCCGGGCGGAGACCGAGGGCTACGGCGCCGACATCTACGTCGACGCGCTCGGGCCGGGCGCCCCGCACGAGACGTTCCTGGCCGGCATGCGGGCGATGGCACGCGGCGGCATCGCGGTGAACATCGGCGCGGTCGCCGGCGACCTGCCCATCGACATCCACCGGATGATGGACCAGCAGCTGCGGCTGATCGGATCGGCCTGGTTCACCGCCGGCGAGGGCCAGGCCATGGCCGACATGGTGGAGGCCGGTCTGCTCGACCTCGGCCCGCTGGAACACCAGGTCTTCCCGCTGGAGAGGGTCAACGACGCCATCGGCGGCATCGCCGAACGCAACGGCGGCTTCAGCAACTTCATCATCAGCCCGACCGCCACCTCGTGAGCGGTCCGGCGGCCTCCCACCAGCCGGAGGCCGCCGGTACTCCCCCTGACCGGCGGCCTCCTCACCTCGTAACTCCCCGAACCCTGGAGACACCCGATGCACGCCCAGCACGCCCCACGCCCGGCCGACCCTCTCGACCTCGTCGAACTCGACAGCCTGCTGACCGCGGACGAGCGCGCCGTCCGCGATGCCGTCCGCACGTTCTGCGACCGGCGTGTGGAGCCCCACATCGCCGAGTGGTTCGAGCAGGGCGCGATCGAGGACATCCGCGGCCTGACCAAGGAACTCGGCGAACTCGGCCTGCTGGGAATGCACCTGGAGGGCTACGGCTGCGCGGGGATGAGCGCGGTCGACTACGGCCTGGCCTGTCTGGAGCTGGAGTCGACCGACTCCGGGCTGCGCTCCCTGGTCTCGGTGCAGGGCTCGCTGGCCATGTACGCGATCCACGCGTTCGGGTCCGAGGAGCACAAGGAGGAGTGGCTGCCGCGGATGGCGGCGGGCACGGCGATCGGCTGCTTCGGCCTGACCGAGCCCGACTCCGGCTCCGACCCGGGCAGCATGCGCACCGCTGCCCGCCGCGACGGCGACGACTGGGTCCTCGACGGGCGCAAGATGTGGATCACCAACGGGTCGGTGGCCGACGTGGCCGTCGTCTGGGCCCGTACGGACGACGGCGTGCGCGGCTTCGTCGTCCCGACCGACACCCCTGGCTTCTCGGCCCCCGCGATCAAGCACAAGATGTCCCTGAGGGCCTCGGTGACCAGCGAACTCGTGCTGGATTCGGTACGACTGCCCGGATCCGCCGAGCTACCCGAGGTACGGGGTCTTCGCGGGCCGCTGTCGTGCCTCAACGAGGCGCGGTACGGCATCGCGTGGGGAGCCATGGGAGCCGCACGCTCGTCGTTCCGGGCGGCTTTGGCCTACGCGGGCGACCGGGTCCAGTTCGGCCGCCCGATCAGCGGATTCCAGCTGACCCAGGCCAAACTCACCGACATGTCCGTGGAGTTGGCCAAGGGCACGCTGCTCGCCTTCCACCTCGGCCGGATCAAGGACGACCGCGGACTTCGCCCCGAGCAGGTCAGCTACGGCAAGCTCAACAACACCCGTGCCGCATTGCAGATCTGCCGCACCGCCCGGACGATTCTCGGCGCCAACGGCATCTCCCTGGAGTACCCGGTGATCCGGCACGCCAACAACCTGGAGTCGATCCTCACCTACGAGGGCACCGTGGAGATGCACACCCTGATGATCGGGCAGGCGCTGACGGGCCAGGCGGCGTTCCGGTGAGCGATGCGCCGGGGCCCGGCATCCGCCGGGTCGGGGTCGTCGGCTGCGGTCTGATGGGCGCGGGCATCGCCGAGGTCTGCGCCCGGGCCGGGCTGGACGTGATGGTGTACGACGTGCACGCGGACGCGGCCGAGGCCGGACGGGCCCGGATCGCCGTCTCGCTGGAGCGCGGCGTACGGCGTGGCAAGCTCTCCGGCACGGAGCGCGACGCCGCTCTCGACCGGGTGCGGGTGACCACTGACCTGGCGGATTTGGCCGATCGGGACCTGGTGGTGGAGGCGGCGACGGAGGACGAGAAAGTAAAGGTCGAGCTGTTCGCCGAGCTGGACCGCGTCGTCACCCGCGAGGACGCGCTGCTCGCGTCGAACACCTCCTCCCTCCCCATCATGAAACTGGGCATGGCCACCGCCCGCCCGCATCAGGTGATCGGGGTGCACTTCTTCAACCCGGTGCCGATGCTGGACCTCGTCGAGATCGTTCCCTCGCTGGTGACGGCTCCTCGGACACGGTCCCGCGCGGAGGACTTCGTCACGGAGGTGCTGGGCAAGAAGGTCATCCGTGCCCAGGACCGGGCCGGGTTCGTGGTGAACGCCCTGCTGGTGCCCTACCTTCTGTCCGCGATCCGGATGCTGGAGTCCGGCCACGCCTCCGCGGAGGACATCGACACGGGCATGGTTCTCGGCTGCGCCCACCCCATGGGTCCGTTGCGCCTGGGCGACCTGATCGGCCTGGACACCCTCACCGCCATCGCCGAGGCGATGTACGCGGAGTTCAAGGACCCGCGGCACGCCCCGCCTCCCCTGCTGCTGCGCATGGTGGAGGCCGGTCTGCTCGGCCGGAAATCCGGGCGCGGTTTCCACGACTACTCCGAGGGAACCAACTGATCACCTGGCACAGGAGGTACGCGGTGCGGGCGGCGGACGTGCTGGGCGGAGCCACGCTCCTGCACCGGAACTCCTGACACAACGCCATCCTCCCGGCGACATTGCGTGGCGTCGACGTACGCCCGAGGGGTGGGAATCGGGCGGGCTCTCGGTCACCGTGGACGTACTCGGCCGAGTGGGAAGCCGTGGCGGGGAAGGAAGACCGATGACGGAACCCGGTCTGTTCGAACTGGAAGCCTTCGTGGTGGGGCAGCCGAAGCGTTCACAATGGCGCAGATACGTGGGCCCCGCCCTGGCCGTGTCCACCGTGGAGGGGACCCCGCTCGCCCGGGTCACGCACACCGACGACACCCACTCCCTCCTCACGAAAACGTCCGGCGAGTTCATCGTCCGCATCAAGAGGCGTTCCCGGTTCGGGCAGTTCGGACCGGTGCGATTCCGCTTCACCGACGCCGCGGACCAAGAGGTCGGCACCGCCTGCGCCCGTGGACTCGTCAAGACCCGGCAGTTGGGCGTTCAGACGGAGCAGGGACGCCAACTCCTCCTTACACGGCGGGGTCACCTGTCGGACGAATGGCGTCTTACGGAGGCTGATCCAGAAGGGGGCCCGGCGCCGGAGATTCTGGGCCGGGTCTCGGTGAGCACCATCGACGCGTGGCTCGGGTTGCAGCAGTACGTTGTCGAAACGGACCCCCGCCTGGACGTTTCCGAACGGCGGACCATCGTCGCCTCGGTCATCTGTCTGCACCTGCTCCGCCGGCCTCCGGGCGACAGCGCCGCGCCTGCATGAGAGGGGCCCCGGTTCCGTGCCCGGGCATGTTCAAGGGCTTCACGCAGACGGGGCCACACGCCTGCCTCGAACCACTCGGCCAGGCGGCGCCGGCAGGTCATGCCCGATCCGAAGCCGAGTTCCTGCGGTACATGATCCCAGGAGAGCCCCGTGCGCAGCACGAACAGGATGCCCGGGCACCTCGATGGGCTCATCAATCACCTGAACGGACATCGGCGTGTCCGAGGTAGTCGAATGCCGCATCGCTTAGCTTCATTCCATGGGGAAAAATCTGATTTCAGTGAGTGTTCGGCAGCAGGTCAAGCGCGCTGCCAAGCGCCAGGCGGTCGTTGCGAACATGGCCTTCTCCCGACTGGGAATCCTTGTCGCACCACGCCATTACTATTCCTCCGCTCCGGACCTGCGCGGTCTGGCGGAAACCCGTGAGCTGTGGCGCACCCCTTCCAGTCTGCCCGGCCTGCACATCGATCTCGATGAACAGATGACCTGGCTCGAGAAGGCTTGCAAGCCGTTCGTCGATGAATACCGCGGAAATAGGGTGTTCGAAAAGTCGGGTGATCTCGGCCCGGGATATGGCTACATCGAGGCACAGGCCCTGCACGGTATCCTACGCTCGCTGTGCCCCCGCCGGTACTTGGAAGTGGGCAGCGGAGTCTCTACGCATATCGCGCTAGAGGCACTCACCCGGAACGCCAAGGACGGTCGTCCGGGGACGGTGACCTGCATCGAGCCGTACCCGCGCGACTGGCTGTCCCGGGACGCCCGCGTTCATCTGCACCGCGTACCGGCCCAGACCGTCGACCTGGCGACGTTCACCTCTCTGGCCGCGGGTGATGTGCTGTTCGTGGACTCGTCCCACGTGGTGAAACCCGGTTCGGACGTGAACTTCCTCGTTCTGGAGGTCTTCCCGCGTCTCGCACCGGGCGTGATTGTCCACGTTCATGACATTTACCTGCCGTACGACTATCAATGTGACCTGTTGGACAGCGTGTTGCACTGGGCGGAAACCTCGCTCGTGCGCGCCTTCCTGGCGAACAACAGCCGTGCCCGGATCCTCGCGTGCATGTCCCACCTGCACTATGAAAGGCCCGACGAGATGCGGGCGGTTTTCCCGGACTACCGGCCGGCGCCCCATCGTGACGGTCTCTTGGCCGGGGAGGGGCATTTCCCTGCTTCGCTGTGGTTCGAAGTCTGCTGACGCCCGAGGTGGCGTGCGGTGGCCCAGTCGGCGGGCAGTTCGGCGCGGCGCCGACTGCTGGACCACCCCCTCAATGATCTCCCTTCCTGACGTGCGAGCGGTCCACCGGGCGCGGTGGGCGGCGGAAGAAGTCTGGCGTTGGGCTATCGGCTGGTAGGCCGCCTCCTGTGCGTCGGTCGCGTTGCTGTGCGAGACCTCGTGCTCCTCGGCCTCGGATGAGCACGAACGGGCATCACGCGACTACGCAGGAGCCCTGGCTGCCGGACCAGCGATGGCAGGAGTCACGGCTGCGGTGTCAGTGCGCTGTCGTATCCTTCCCGCTGCCGCACACCGACTGGGAGGACCAAGAGAATTGACTGGCCTGTCTGCTTTCCCCCTGCCTTTTCATGCTTCCCGTTCCATATCGTTCGCGACACCCCGAACGCTGCAGGAACTTCAGATGATGCAGTGCAGCGCCCACATTCGGGCGAAGCCGGAGTGGTTCGACAAGATGAACGACGCCGACATCGTCGCCAGGTGGACGCAGGAAGCGGTCGCCCAAGGCCTCACCGAAGCGCAGGTTCGTTACGTGCTTGCCGAACTCGCGCACTACGCCACACTGCGAGACGGACGAACCGGTGTCGAGGTCTCCGCCGTCGACGGGGTGTGGCAGTCGGACACTCTGGTCGACAGCGAGCTCAGATCCCGGCTGCGCGAGGCGGTTCGAGTTCTGGAACAGGTGCCCGAAGCGGAACGGGACTGGCATCCCGGATCCGATGGTCAGGTACTGGATCTGGTTCATCCCTCACTGTTCTGCCTGGTGAGAGAAGTGAGCGGTGCGCCCGAGAGGGCTTGGCAGAACCCTACGGACCGCTACTCGAAGTACGAATTCTCGGAGAAATTCCAGTGGCTGCCCACGGACGTGGACGTCAGTGGCGACGGCGAGGTCGCCTTCAGTTCGTACGTCAACAACGTCCACCCCGAGGCTCATCGCGAACTGGCCTCCGTCCTGCCGGACTTGTTCGCGCGCTTGCGCCCGCTGTTCGAGAACGTGCTCACCGATCTGCGCCATCCGCGGCCCCCGCGGATCGAGGCCGATCCCTTCGGGTGGTACGACTCGGAGCCGGAGTATCCGGACAAAGCCTCCTACAGTGAGGATGGGGCCTACCAAGAAGCCGTCCGTGCTTGGGAAGAGGCCCAGGACGACTGGTGGGAAAACCGCCGCCCGGTCATCCCGGATGCCCCGGCCTTCACCCCGCCCGAGCTGCCCGACGACTCCGCCCGAGTCGACCTGCGCGGCCGCCGTCTACAGGTCATCGTCAAGCTCGCCACGATTCATCTCACCCCGGACAAGCCCGAGTACCTCGGCGGTTCCTGGCATGTCGAGGGGATGATGAACGAGCGGATCGTCTCGACCGGCATCTACTACTGGGACAGCGAGAACATCACCGAAAGCCGGCTGAGCTTCAGGGCGGCACTCGACGACCCGGCCTACGAGCAGAACGACGACAACGGTCTGCGTGAGGTCTACGGTCTGGAGGACGAAGACGCACTGAACCAGATGCTGGGATCGGCATCGACCCCAGCGGGCCGCTGCCTGGCGTTCCCGAACATCCTGCAACACCGCGTCGGCTCATTCCGCCTCACGGACCCCACCCGCCCGGGACATCGCAAAATTCTTGCGTTCTTCCTGGTCGACCCGTCGGAAAAGATCGTCTCGACATCCGATGTGCCACCGCAGCAGCCGTGGTCCCCTGCCTCGACCATGACGCTTGAACAGGCCAAGAGCTACCGCGAACAACTCATGCAGGAACGCAAGTTCTTCGTCGACGAACACAACGAGCAGCTCTATGAACGAGAGTTCTCGCTTTGCGAGCACTGACGAGCTCCGAGGCCGGCTGCGCTCCCTGATCCGCACCGCCACCGAGCCGGGCATCGGGAGCCGCACCGTCCGGTGCCGCCGGTGGCGCAGGGCGATGGAGCCGCTGGTGTCCGGAGCGGGGAGAGCGCCGGGCGAGCGGAGCGCGAGACAGCGCGGTGCGGTGGCGGGTCGGCGACGGGCTACGGGCTACGGCAGCGCCGAGGTCGGATGCCCAGCCCACAGAAGATCGCCGGTCGTCGAAGGACTGGGATCAGGTCGACTTGGCGCGCTGTCAAGCGGGTACTGCGCGGCTGCCCGGTGGGCTTTGCGCAGTGCGGAGCCGGTTCCGTGGAGAAAGCCGTTGATCAGCTGTTCTGCCTCTGTCTCGAGGTCGCAGTCCAGTGAGCTGTTGACTTGACCTCCTCCTCATCGGCTTGCTGATCGGCTCCCTCATCGACACCGGCCGCGACCGGCACACCGCCTACCTCGTCGTCGTTCACCCAGCCGAGGCCCGCCCGGCCGGCGATCAGACCACTGAGCGAACCGGCCTTCCGCATCCCAGGGGACATCGCCTCACCGGCGTCCGTGTCCCCCAACACGAGTTCCCCCAGCAGGGTGTCCGTCCCCACGGCCGACAACTCGAGCCTGACCGCTCGGCGCAGTGTCTCCACGAGCAGGTCCATGACGTCCTGCTCGAACTCCGTGGCCGCCCCGGCCACGGCCGCGCCGCCGTCGGCGTGGGATCCGGTCATCTCTTGCTGCCCCATCAGCGTTCCCCTCACAGTGCGGTGGCCCGGTCACAACGACGCTAGGCACGCCTCCCACGACACCGCGACGGCCGACCGGCCGGACTCCCGGTCCGATCGGCCATCCGGCCACCGGACTTCATGCCTCCACCACCTCGGACCAGATGGGTCCGTTCGACGTCATCGTCGACACCCTCGGCTCGGAACTGCACTGCTACCGAAGCCGGTTGGCCAACGGCGGCAGGATGGTCACCGTCGGCCTGTCCGCGTCGGCCCTGGCCGCGATCGCCGCATCGAGCGTGCACGGCTCCCGCCGCATCCGCACCTCCCGGGTCCGCGTCGCTGAGCTGATCCTCACCGGATCGATGCAGGCCCGGCGAGGCTTCGCACTGACAGCGGTGGGTACATCCACAGGCATGGACGCCGGCGCATGGATATCGCTGATAGCTACAGGCATCGTCTTGCTCATCGGGGCGGGGCTCATCTGCTACGAGCATTGGGGATCCGGCGCGAACCAGAGCCGGGAGTATGACCTGGGGCCGGACAACACCAGCGGCGGAGGCGGAGGCGGCTGACGCCACGGTTCGGCCGAACCGCCTCAGCCCGAACCTGCCGTCGATCTCATGACCGCGCTGCGGTAGAGCGTTGGGGAGGCGCTCCCGCTGGTTCCTTCGAGCGCAACATCCTAGTAGGGCTTGGTGAGGTTCGTACTACGCCGCCAAGTCCCGCACCCCCAGCACCCGGGCCGTCCGCGACGCCGAGCCGAAGACGCACATCAGCCGCATCCACACACCGACGGCCGCCCTCACCCCGGCGGTGGGAGGCGCTGCCGTCTTGCCCCCGCACTCGAGGATCCGGACTGCCTCCCGCTATTGCGGCGCGATGGCTTGGAGCCAGTCCTCGACGGCGACGACATCTGCCCACTGCGGGAACAGCTTCTCGGTGAGCATCGTGTGCACGTCGGGGTCGGTGTCGAGGCAGGCATCCGCCAGGACGGTGAGGCCGAAGTCCAGGTCGATGGCATGCCACAGGGTGGAGAGCACTACAGCGCTGGTGGCGATGCCGGTGAGAACAAGGCTGTCGATATCGCGAGCCCTGAGTACCAGGTCGAGGTCGCTGCCCGAGAACGCGCTTCCCCGCCTCTTGGTAACCACCACGTCGCCCTGCTGGGGCGCGACATCGTCATGGATCTCGGTGCCAGGGGCCCCCTCGGCGAACAGGCCGGCCCGCACGGCATTTGTCATCACCCTGTTGCGAGGGCTGACTTCCGGATCGCCCGGCCGTAACCCCATCACCACATAGATCACGGAAATGCCGGCAGCCCGGGCACCGTCGATCGCCCTACGCAGGCGCGGCAGATATCCGGAACCGTCATCGGCGATGGCCACGACGTCTCGTTGGACGTCCATCACCAGAAGTGCGCTGTTCGCCATGCTTGCCGTCCCTTCTCCATGAGGAAACAAGAACAAGTCTGGTTGATCAACCGAACTGCATGGGAGATTTCGGAGATCCGTATCATGATCATGCGTCGCGCCGGAGTGCTCCCATGACCGGTGTCGGTTCGCATCGACATTTTCTTGCAGCGTGGGAAGCAGTTGGTGACGGCCGAGGCCGCGACAGTCCTGCGTTCAGCGGCGCGCGCCGACGTGGCCGGGAGCGGTCTGGTCGCCCTGGAGCATGTGCCAGCCCGGGGTGTAGGCGCCGTGGAGGACCAGCGACGCCGCGCCGACAGCGCCGACGTGATCTCCGATGAGGCTCGGCTCCACGGAGACCGTACGCACGGCGCGTGCGATGGACCGGCCGTTGACCCATGTGTGCATCGCCCGGTGGACCTGCTCCTCGATGCCGTGCAGCGCCTCGCCGCCGAGCACGATGAGACGGACGTCGAGCAGGTTCACCGTGGTCAGCGCCGCCTGGCCGAGACGCTCCGCGGCGCGCTCGACCGCCTCGATCGCGTGCCGGTCACCTTTCGCCGCGGCGGCGCGGAGCCCGCGCCAGTCCGCGCGCGTCTGCTCAGGGCTCAGGGTGAGGCAGAGGCGTTCAGCCTCGACCCGGCCGTGCCGGGCGGCGAAGTCCGCGAGCACCGCGTAGGGCGCCGCGTACGCTTCCAGGCAACCTCGCGCACCGCAGTGACACTCGTTCCCGCCGGGTTCGACCACCACGTGGCCGAACTCGCCCGCGTTCCCCGAGTCGCCGCGTAGCACCGAGTCCGCGGGCATGATCCCGCCGCCGATCCCGGCGCCCATGTAGACGAAGAGGAAGCCGCCCGCCCGGTCCGCTCCGCCGGCCCAGCGCTCACCGATGGCGGCGGCCGTGGCGTCGTTGTCCATCACCACGGGCAGCCCGGTCGCCCGGCCCAGCAGTTCCGTGAGGTGCACGTGGTGCCAGTCCGGCAGGTTGGGCGGGTCGAGGACCATGCCGCGTGCGCGGTCCATCGGCCCCGGCACGGCGACGCCCAGTCCCAGTAGCCGACTGCGTTCCACGTCCGACTTCGCGATCAGTGTGTTCACCCACCTGGTCAACATGCGCACCAGCCGGTCGGGATCACTCTCGGAGGAGGTACGCATCGTGCGTCGCCGCACCACCCGGCCGGACAGATCGAGTAGAACGGCCACCGTGATGTCGGGGTCGAGATGGACTCCCACGGCGTACGCCGCGTCCGGGCGCAGCGAGAGCAGCTTGCGCCGCTTGCCGCCGTGGGATGGGGCCTGGCCGGTCTCCTGGATCAGACCTTCGTCGAGCAGCCGGCGCACCACGTTGGAGACCGTCTGGTTGGTGAGGCCGGTGGCCTGGGCCAGTTCGACCCTGCTCACGGACGACCGCCCGCGGACGGCGTCCAGTACGACGGCGCGGTTGTAGCCCCCCACCCGTGGCAAGTTGGTGCCCGTCCGCATGTGTCCGTCTCCGTTCGACCGAGGGGGCGATGGCGTCCCGCGGGACCTTGCCCGATCGCCAAGTCTCCTGAACCTCATGGCAAAAACACGGTGCTGAGGGGGCGTTCGGCGTGCACGCCCATTGACCTCATCAATCAAATGGATTTACTTTCGCGGGCAACAGCGCCACGCCCTCAATCGGCAGGGGCCTTTCCTCCTTGGGTGGAGCACCAGTGAAAGCGCACTTCAGACCCATTCTCCTTGTCTCCCTGAGCGGATCCCTGGTCTTTTCGCTCGCCGCATGCGGAGGTTCCGGATCGGCCGGATCAGGTGACACGATCAAGATCGCCTATCAGCGAAGCATGGACAACAAGAGCCGGATCATGGACAACTATCTGGCTCTGGTGAAGAAGCAGTTCGAAAAGGCCAACCCGGGCAAGAAGATCCAACTCATCCCCGTCCAGGCGTCGGAGAACGACTACTACTCGAAGATCCAGTTGATGATGCGCTCGCCGCGCACCGCCCCCGATCTCGTCTACGAGGACACCTTCCTCATCAACTCCGACATCGCCAGCGGCTATCTGCGCCCCCTGGACAACTACCTGAAGAACTGGCCCGACTGGAGTCAGTTCGTACCCACCGCGAAGGCCGCGGCCCGAGCGCAGGACGGCAAGACGTACGGCGTTCCGGACGGTACCGACACCCGCGGCCTCTGGTACAACAAGCAGCTCTTCCAGAAAGCCGGCCTGCCCACCGACTGGCAGCCCAAGAGCTGGGACGACGTCCTGAACGCGGCCCGCACCATCAAGAGGAAGCTCCCCGGTGTCACGCCGATGAACATCTACACCGGCAAGGCCGCGGGTGAGGCCGCGACCATGCAGGGCTTCGAGATGCTGCTCTACGGCACCGGCAAGAACCCGCTGTACGAGGCGTCGTCGAAGAAGTGGGTCATCGACGGCAAGGGCTTCAGCGACTCCCTGGGCTTTGTGGAGAAGGTGTTCAAGGAGAAGCTCGGCCCCGACGTCCAGGACGCGCTCGACGCCAACTTCGGCAGCACCGTGGGCACCCAACTGCTCCCGGAGGGCAAGCTCGCGATCGACCTCGACGGTTCCTGGATGGGCAACAACTGGACCAAGACCGGCGGCAAGCCATGGCCGCAGTGGACCCAGGTGATGGGCCAGGCCGCGATGCCCACCCAGAGCGGCGCCGCACCCGGCAAGGTCAGCCTGTCCGGCGGCTGGACCTGGGCCATCCCCGCCAAGTCGAAGAACGCCGACCTCGCCTGGAGCTTCGTCAAGACCCTCCAGACCAAGGCCAACGCCGTCGAGTACGACATCCGCAGCGCCAACATCGCTGTGCGCCAGGATGTGGCTGCCGACCCCGGCTACCAGAAGTCGATGCCCGGTATCGACTTCTTCACCGGTCTGGTCAAGTACACGTACTACCGCCCGGCGCTGCCGGTCTACCCCCAGGTGTCGACCGCGATCCAGGAAGCCATGGAAGCCGTGACGACCGGTGACGCGAGCCCGGAGAAGGCCACGAGTGACTACGCGGCAGCGGTGAAGAGCGCCACCAACGGTGCGGTCGTCGACGGATCGGGTGGGTGAAGACGCTGTGACAACGATGTCCGGTGCGGGTGCGGGGGTACGCGGCCACGGCACGCGTCTCCCGCGCCCCTCCGGGGCTCCCTCCCCCGTCGAGCGCACCCGCCGCACGCTGATACGCGGGCTGCCGGTCCTGCCCTCGGTGATCCTCCTGCTGCTGTTCCTGGCCGGACCGATCGCGTACTGCGTCTACTACGCGTTCACCGACATGCAGCTCACCGGCGCCTCGGGCACGCACTTCGTCGGCTTCGCCAACTTCACCAAGGCGTTCCGCAACCCCGACTTCCTCAACGCGGTCGAACTCACGCTCGTCTTCACCCTCGTGTCGTCGATCATCGGGCAGAACGTGCTGGGTCTGTCGCTGGCCGCGCTGATGGGCAAGGCGTCGCGGCGCGTGCGCACCGTGACGAGCACGGTCGTGATCGTCGCCTGGGTGCTCCCGGAAGTGGTCGCCGCCTACCTGCTCTACGTGTTCTTCAGCAGGCAGGGGGAGCTCAACGCGATCCTCGAGTTCCTCCACCTGCCGCAACAGAACTGGCTGTACACGCTCCCCATCGTCGCCGTCTCCCTGGCCAACGTCTGGCGTGGAACGGCTTTCTCCATGCTCGTGTACTCGGCGGCGCTGAAGGAGATCCCGACGGAGATCACGGAGGCCGCCGAAGTGGACGGCACCGGCCGGTGGCAGCGACTGTGGTTCATCACCCTGCCGATGATCCGCCGCTCGATCGGCACCAATCTGATGCTCAACACCCTGCAGACACTGTCGGTGTTCGGCCTCATCTACGTCATGACCCGCGGCGGCCCCGGCAACAGGAGCCAGACGCTGCCGCTGTACATGTACGAGCAGGCATTCCAGAACAGTCTCATCGGGTACGGAACGGCGGTGGCTCTGATGCTCCTCGTGGTCGGCGCCCTGTTCTCCGTCCTCTACCTGCGACTGATGAGGACGGAGGTCTGAATGGCGGTCATCGCCTCCCCGAAGTCCACCGCCCGGCGCACACGCCCGAGCGCCGCGCCGCGGACCGCCCGCCGCTCGCGACGGCACACCGAGCGGACCGTGGCGAACGCGGTGCTGGCGCTGATCGCGGCGGTGTTCCTCGTGCCCCTGCTGTGGCTGGTCCTGGCCTCGCTGAACGGTACGGCCGGCCTGCGGGTCTCCACGCCCGACCCGGTGACGCTGGACAACTTCCGCGCGGTGCTCAACACGGACATCACCTATCGGCCGATCCTCAACGGGCTGATCCTGTGCGGCGGCGCGACGGCGCTGTCCGTGGGGTGTGCCGTGCTGGCGGCCTACCCGCTGTCAAGATACGAGTCGCGGTACAAGCGTCCGTTCCTGCTGACCATCCTGTTCGCCACCGGGCTGCCGATCACCGCCGTGATGGTCCCCGTTTACGCCATGTTCGTACAGGTCAACCTGATCGACACGATGTACGGCACGATCCTGTTCCTGGGCACTTCGTCGCTGCCGTTCTCGATCTGGCTGACGAAGAACTTCATGGACGGTGTGCCCCTGGTGCTGGAGGAGGCCGCCTGGACGGACGGTGCGTCCGGTCTGCAGACCCTGCGCCGTGTGGTGCTGCCGCTGATGTGGCCGGGCATCACGGTGGTCACCATCTTCACTTTCCTGAGCATGTGGGGGAACTTCTTCGTCCCGTTCTTCCTGCTGCTCTCTCCCGATCAGCTGCCGGCCTCGGTCAGCATCCTCAATTTCTTCGGCTCGCGCGGCACGGTGGAGTACGGGCAGCTCGCGGCCTTCTCCTTGGTGTACTCCGCGCCCGTGGTCCTGCTCTACGTCGTGATGTCGCGGGTGCTGGGCGGCAGTTCCGCGCTCGGCGGCGCGCTCAAGGGCTGATGCGGCGGACCCAAGGCGGACGGGCGCCCTCGTCGCAGTGCACCCCTCCGGCCCTGCCGCGTTCGTTCCACCGGCTCCTCTCACCGTTTCCCCCTCACGGTCTCCGCTGTCCGGTTCCCTCTCCACTCGTTCCCCTTCACCGAGTTCTTCCCACCGTTTGTTGTCCCACCGAGTTCTAGTAGGGCTTGGTCATCTTCACTTGGGCATGCGTGTCTACTGCTCTGCGAGTGTCGTTGGAGTGGTGTGACACCTGAGGAGATGGCCTCGGTC
>NZ_JBIUSU010000020.1:0-46030 GCF_044741545.1 Streptomyces sp. NPDC088157 | reverse complement strand
CCCGCGGAGCGGGATATGCAGCGCTGGCGCGCTGCATAGAGAACGGCTCCGCTGACGCTCCGCCAGATTCCCGCGCAAGCGCGGGAATCGAATTCCGCAAGCGGAATTCTGAGCGCGGGACAATTCGCGCAAGCGCGAATTGATGGAATCCCGCAAGCGGGATTCCTGGGGCTGGCAGTAAGGGGTGGGTGCATTACGCGCGGGTCTGTGTAGGGCTTGGGATTCCCAGCTATCACCCCTGCAACGGGATGTGACGGACCGTCGGCCTGACAGGGTGCCGGCCTCGTTGTAGTGATGGGTTCCGCTGCGCTCCACCCTGAACCCCTCCCCCACTGTCTAACCTGTCCCGACATGTTTCGCCAGTGGCCTGTCAGCATACAGGGAACCCGGGCTTTCGTGGGTGGGATTGAGTCATCCGTCACCCCGGGTGCGAAGTTGGTATGCGGGGGATGCATCACTAGTTGTAAGTGTGTAGAGTCTGGGATCAGATGCTACACCCCTACCGCCGCGCACCTTGCGCCTTGGATTCCACTTGCTATTACGCGCCGCATTCTGCGAAAAGGAGAGCACGGGGCATGGCCGTGAAGTTGCGTGATCACCAGATCGAGGCCGTTGCCGCCATTGTGCGCGGTCTTGATGTTCCGCCGGGCGGTATTCCCTGGAATGGTCTTCGTGGGCAGGTGCACGCCGCGTGTGGGACGGGGAAGACCATCATGGCTGCCGCGTCGGCGAGGCGGCTCGTGCCCAGGGGGCGTGTGCTCGTGTTGGTGCCGACGCTGGATCTGCTGGCGCAGACGGTGAGGGCGTGGCACGAGGCCGGGCACAAGGGGCCGGCGGTTGCGGTGTGTTCGCTTCAGGACGATCCGGAGCTGTGGTCGTTGAAGGTGCGCTCCACGACGAACCCGATCCAGTTGGCGCTGTGGCACGGGCAGGGGCCGGTCACCATCTACGCCACCTACGCGTCGCTGGGTGTTCTGGCGGAGGCGTTCGAGGGCGCCTACGGTCAGAAGCTTGATCCAGTAGACCTCGCGGTGGTGGATGAGGCCCACCGGACAAGTGGCTCGATGGGTAAGGCGTGGGCAGACATCCACGACCAGAGCGTCATCCCGGCGTACCGGCGCCTGTACCTGACGGCGACGCCGCGGATCTGGGAGGAGCGGCTCAACCGCGAGGTCGCCGAGGGAGTGCGGGATCCGCTGCCGCGTCAGATGGCGGCCTCCATGGACGACGAGAAGGTCTTCGGACCTGTCCTGTACAAGCTCTCACTCGCATCAGCCGTCTCCCGGGGCTTGCTGGCGCGGTATCAGATCATCGTCCTAGAGCTCCAGGACCCCGTCGTCACGCCCGAACGGCTGATGGGCGAGGAGCGGCACACCGAAGAGGTCCGCGGGCAGCGGCTCGGGGCCTTGCAGGCCGCGTTGCTGCACACCATGGCTGAGCACGACCTGTCGACGTGCATCACCTTCCACCACCGCACCATCGAGGCACAGGCCTATGCGGAAGGACTGGAGCGCGTTGCTGCGAAGCTGCATGCCGATCAGCCCGAGACCTACCCCAAGCGGATCTGGGCCAACTGGCTGTGCGGCGAGCACGTCCCTCAGCGCCGGCAGGAGGTTCTCGGCTCGTTCGGGACCACGGCGCAGCGGGCCGTTCTCTCCAACTGCCGGGTCCTGGGCGAGGGCGTCGACATCCGCGCGGTGGACTCAGTGGCTCTACTGGACCCCAAGGGGGCGCCGCACGACATCGTCCAGGCCATCGGCCGGGCGCTCCGGCAGAAGCCCGGACAGGGGAAGTTGGCCTCCCTGATCGTGCCCGTCTTCCTCCAGCCCGCAGAGCAGCCCGAGGACATGTTCACCTCCGGGTCCTACCGGCCCCTGGTGAAAGTCCTGGAAGGGCTGCGGGCCCACGATGAAGAGGCCGTGGAACTGCTCGCGATTCCCCAGGAGCCGCAGAAGGACGTCGCGCAACCGTCCGTGAACATCGGTGCCGCGCCAGGAGACGGTGAGGAAGAATCCCGGCTGCTGCTCCGTTTTGCCGCCCCCCGGGATCCGGTGATGGTCGCGAACTGGGTCTCCTTCAACGTCATCGACACCGAACGCCAGGACTGGGCCCGCGGCTGGGCGAAGCTGAAGACGTACGTCGAACGGGTCGGCAACGCCCGCGTGCCCTACGGACACCGCGAAGGCGCCACACCACTAGGACAATGGGTCGCAGAACAACGACGCGCCTACACAGCCGGACAGATGACCGGCCAACGCGCCCGACGGCTGGAACAACTCGGCATGGTCTGGTCCCTGGCAGATGAACGCTTCCAGGAGAACCTCGAAGCCGCCAAGGCCTACTACGACCAGCACTGGACGCTGTGCGCCCCCAGGTCCGCAGCGATGCTGGACCGGCCGTTGGGGATGTGGCTCGCAAATTTGCGGCGGCCCGGTGCGCTGGACGGACACCCCGAATGGAAGACCGCGCTGGAAGCCGTGGACAAGGACTGGAACCCGGCGTGGCCGGCGGACTGGCAACGCCACTACGCCGCACTACGCGAACTCCTACGCGACGAAGACGGCCAGGGCGGTGAGACCGCGGTCCTGCCCGGGTTCACGGTCCACGGCATGGACATCGGGAAATGGCTGGCCAAGCAGCGGACGCCGAAGGTCTGGCAGGCCCTGGCGGCCGGGCAGCGCGAGCGCCTGGAGCAACTCAGCATCACACCGCTCGCCCCGGAGCCGGAGGCACCCGCGAAGCCCTCCACCACGCCCATGAGCGCCTTCGAGAAGGGCGTAGCGGCCCTGACGCAGTACAAGATCCGCGAGGGTTCCGTGACCGTCCCACGGGGGCACGTAGAGACGCTGCCCGACGGCACCGAAGTCAAGCTCGGAGTCTGGACCATGAACCAGAAAACCCGCCGCGCCAAGCTCACCGTCGACAAACTACAGGCGCTCGCCGCGCTGGGACTGGAATGGGCGGCAGATGGTTAAGGAGAGGGGTAAGTTGGTGGATAAGTTTTGGTCCGGTCTCGAGTAAAAGGTGCGGGGCATGCCGTCTGAGGAGGAGCTGTTCGCGTCTGTCGACGCTCTACTGAATGAGGAGCCGCACTTGCCGCCTCCGGCGGAGCGTGCCCGGCTGCGTGAGGCTGCCGGCATCACCCAGGCCCGCCTCGCCACCGCGTTGAAGACGACGACCCAGTCGGTGAAGAACTGGGAGAACGGCCGCAGCGAGCCGAAGTCGCCGCGCCTGGATGCCTACCAGCGGCTGCTGAACGGGTGGGCGGCAAAGTATCCGGCCCCCGGTGCCGTCTCGGCTGCCGCGCCGGTGCCGGCAGCGCCTGCCGCACCGACCGCGTCCGAGGGGGAGACGGCAGACGCCCCGCAGCCTGTCGACGTTCCAGGTGCGGGGCCGGCGCGTCCCGCCACCCGGCCGGCCGCGGCATCGCGGCGCCCGGCCCCTAAGAAGGCTGCGAGGCCGGCAGCCGATCCGCGTTTCCCGCACGGTCCGCTCGCCGTACTGGACGGTGACGGGTCCGCGTACGGCGTGGACGGCATCGTGCTCGACTGCCCGGCGACCACAGTGGTGGAGCTGGTGGAGTGGACGCTGCGCGAGTCCGGGCTCGGTGCGCCGCGCCTGCACCGCAACGGCAAGGACAGCGACCCGCTGATCGTCCTCACCGCCGCGGCCGCCGTGAAGCTCGGCCTCCCCGAACGCCTCGAGGGCCACGAGCAGCGCCGCTCCCTGCGCCTGCCGGAAGACCACCCCGTGGTCAAGCAGGTGGTGAAGGCGAAATGGCGGCTCACCCAGCGCGGGTTCGGCCCCTGGGCAAGGATCTACCGCAAGGTCCAGGGGCGTGAGCGGCAGTGCGTGCAGCTCGCGGTCCTGTCCTGGGACGCCCTGGACGAGCGGTCCTGGCCCGGGGTGGCGGAGATGGAGCCGGCCGCCATCGCGCGCGTCCTCGGTACGTACGCGGAGCGGGTCATCACGCCGCGAGGGTCGACGGCCGTGTCCGGCCTGGAGCTGATGACCGCGCTGCGGCCGCCCACCCGCGCGGTGCAGGACCCGCAGACGGGGAACTGGGTGCCCGGTCACCATCCCGGCTCGCTGGGGACGGAGCCGGTGGACCCGGCGCCCCCGGAGGCCACCCCCGAGCACCCCGTCGTCGTGGACAGCGGCTGGAGTGGCGGATTCCTCAACGAAGAGGCCTACCAGTGGGTGCGCGACGTCAGCCTGCTCAACGATGAGGAGTGCACGCTGCCGTACGCGGTCGGCCTGGACCTGAACACCGCGTTCCTCTCCGCCGCGGCCCGCCTCGTTGTCGGCCTGAGCGCACCGGATCACTTCCACGCCCCGGCCTTCAACCCGAAGATCCCCGGGAGCTGGCTGGTCGACCTTTCTCACGTCGAGGTGGATCCGCGTCTGCCGTCGCCGTTCACGCCGGACGGGGTGCGGCCGGCGGGGCCGGTCTGGTACCAGACGCACACCGTCGCCTACGCCCAGGAGCTCGGTTACAACGTCCAGCCCATCGAGGGCTACCTGCGCCGGGAGACCGGCGCGTATCTGGACCCGTGGCACGACCGGCTCAAGGAGGCGTACGTCGACACTCTCGCCGATCTCGGCGTCACCCGGGACCTGGACGATCGGGCCTTCCTCGCGGCGATGGAGCGGCACAAGGACGCCGACCCGGCGATGGCGGCCGTCCTCGCCGCCATCAAGGCCACCGTCAAGGGCGGCATCGGCAAGCTGCGCGAGCGCCCCCAGGGCAAGAAGTACAAGGAGGGCGAGCGGTGGCCGGCCCTTCAACGGTCGACCTGGCGCCCCGACATCCGCGCCGCTGTCATCTCCAAGGCCCGCATCAACATGCATCGCAAACTCACCAACATGGCCAGGATGACCGGCCTGTACCCGCTCGCGGTGCTCTCCGACTGCGTCGTCTACCCCTCGCCCGGGGAGAGCCCGCTGGACTTCCTGCCCTACGCCGCCTCCGGCAAGCCTCAGCCCGGCGCCTTCCGTCTCGGACCCACCCCGGGCCTGGCCAAGCTGGAAGGCGTCCAGTCGATGCTGTGGGCGGTCGACCTCATGGAACAGGGGCTGAATCCGGCCCGGCACATCAAGGGCGGCGACGCCGTCCTCGACGAAGGAGAGTAGGCCAGTGCCCGACACCGGCCCGACGCACAAGATCTCGCTGCTCGACACTGGCGGCCAGGACCCCACTGCCGAGAAGGGCTGAGCTGTGGCAGAGATCGAGGACGCCATCGAGCGCGCCGACCGGGAAGGCTTCACCCGCCAGCCGCCCAAGACGCTGAAGGGCCAGATCGGCTACCTGATCAAGCAGCTCAAGACCACCCGGGCTGTTGCTGAGGAGATCGGGGTCAGCCAGCGGTCGGTGGAGCGCTACCGCAAGGGCGAACGCAAACACCCGCCGAAGGCCATCGCCGAACGGATCGACGCCGCCGTACGGGCCCGCTGGCAGCCCCAGATCCGCAAACGCCGCCGCCGACAGGCCGCCACCACCGGCGGGATCACCGTGGAGACCAGGGCCCGGTTCGGCTACACCGCACCCCTCGGCACAACCGACGACGGACGCTTCCGACGACTCACCGTCCACCTCCCACCGGCCTACGCACAACGCCTGTTCGACGCCCGCAACACAGGCGCCAGCGACCAGCAGATGCGCGCGATCATCGCCGAGGGATTCAAAGAGATCTACTTCCAGGACGGCGGCAGCCGCGCCACAGGACTCTCCGACGTCACCCTCAACGACATCGACTACCTCGACCTCGATTACTAATCTTGTTGTCAAGCCACTGCCGTGACGGGTGGTGCCGGTTCGTAGCACCGCCCGTCACCCGTTGGCTGCCTTGGCCCAGCCGGTCAGCAGGTAGGTGGCGCCGGACTGCGGGCTGCCGACGGCTTGCTCACGCCACCGGCTAGCGCTGCAGTGTCAGCACGCCCGGCCGGTACGGCAGGAGGCCGTAGTCCATGCCGTCGGTGCTGGGGTCGCGCCCCTGGTAGAGGAACTGCAGGTTGCAGGGGTCAATGGTCTTGGTCTGGTCGGGGTTGGTGCGAACCAGATCGCCGTGGCTGATGTCCTTGGTCCAGGCCGTCGCGCCGCTGTTGGCACTGCCGGCGAAGGGGTTGGTCACGGTGTTGGCCTGCGGTTGCGGTGTCCAGGTGCCGTTGAGGCTGGTGGCCGTGAACGAGCGGAAGTAGCGACCATACCCTGTGTAATTCTGGGCCTCGACGATCATGAGGTACTGGTTCTGACCCTGGACCTTGTAGACCTCCGGCGCCTCGAACAGGTTGAGCGCCGTGTCGCTCATGATCTTAGTGAACGAACCGAAGGTGCCCGGGAAGTTGCCGATGGGCATGCTGGCGCGGTAGACGCCGCCCTCATCGTCGGCGAAGAACATGTACATGTTCGTGTCGTCGCCGATGAGGGTCACGTCGAGGGGGCCCCGGGCTCTCCCGTCGTCTGTGGGGGGAAGGGTTCCGGTGAAGAGTTCCTGCTGCGGGCCCCAGCCGTTGGGGTTGGTGGGGTCGCTCGAGGTGCGGTAGGAGAAGCTGTATGGCCAACCCCCGTTGTAGGCGAGCACCCAGAGGTTCTTCGGGGCGAAGTAGAACAGCGTCGGCGCGATGCCATCGAAGGGAATCGTGTTCTGGGTGGCAGTGGCCATGTCGGACCAGTTCGTGAAGGGGCTGAAGGTCGTCAATCCCCAGCGCCCATCGTCACCGGCGAGGGTGTTGTGCGTCGTGGCATAGACGACGTGCTTGCCGTTGGAGACGATGCTGGTGAAGTCCTTGAGCGAGGCCCACCCCGACTTCGGCTGCGCCAGCGGGCCGGTCGAGGTCCACCGGTAGGTCGACGGAAGAGCACACGCGTTGCTCGCCCCGGACAGGCCGGTCCACTTCTGGTTGGTGCCGCCGTGGCACGACCAGATCTGCACCGCCGTGCCGTTGGCCTTGCCCCAGCCCGAGACCTCCAGGCACAGCCCGGACCGCACGCCGACGATCGTGCCGTCGGGGTTCACCCGCCACTGCTGGTTGTCACTGCCGTTGCACGTCCAGATCTGCACCGGGGTCCCGGACGTGGTGGCGCCGCCCCGGACATCCAGGCACTTGTTGCCGTACACGGTCAGCTGGTTGCTGTCCGTCAACGTCCACTGCTGGTTGATTCCACCGTGGCAGTCCCAGATCTGCACGTTCGCGCCGTCGGTCTGGCTGAAGCCCGACACATCGAGACACCGGCCGGAATCAACACCGCGCACGTCGCTGGTGGTGGCCGCCTGAGCCGGGCCGGCGACGAGCAGCGCCGCCAACGCGGCCAGGGCCGCAACCGCAGCGGCGAGCATCGCAGACGGATGTCTGCGGCTGAAACTGTGTCTGGGCATAAGGACCTCGTCATCCTTGAGCAAGCGACTCCGGTTTAGCCCGTCAGAGGCTGTCCGGAGGCGGTGTGGCACGACCCCGACTGTCCGATATGCCGAACAAGGGTCGAAGAGTCGAGCAACTGGATGCTCGAGGTTCCGGTGATCAGCGTCAATACCTCTCGCACAATTCGCGAGCAGAAACGTTCGCAGGCTGAAACCAGGCGGCTTCAAGTTCCGTGGTTGTACCGGTCTTTGGCGTGAGGGGCAGGTAGCAGTGCGCGGGCTTGGTGATCATTACGGACCCCGACCAGGTCGCTCACCTGAGCCTCTGGTTCGGCTTGGTGCCCGACCCGCGCTCGCGGCGGGGCCGGTGGCACTCAGGAACACCGCACTGGCAGCGGTCCGGGCACCGGTGGAGCACGGCTCCGCCCGCCTCAAGAACTGGCGCGTGCTCGGCAAGGTCCGTACCGACCCGACGTGGGCGACCGCCCTGGTGAGGTCCCTGCTCGTCCTCACAAACCGCGACGTTTCCCGGTGACCGACGATCTTCACCGCAGTCATCCACCCGCGGCCAGGCCGAGCATCCCGAACCCCTCACACACCAGACCCGTGACCAGCAACTTCACGATGCACAGGGGGCGTGTCAGCGATCTTGTGTAAGTCGGTTGCTGTCATTGGATGCTGAGGCGGTCCTCGAAGAAGAGTGAGAACTGGTTCAGTGCCTCTTTCCAGTGTGCGGCGACGTGGTTGGCGTCGCGCGCTTTGGGGTCGATCTGCTCGCGGACGGCAAGGTAAAGAACCTTCAACGCGGCCTGTTCCGAGGGGAAGTGACCGCGGTTGCGGGTGGTTTTGCGGAGCCGCAAGTTGATCGATTCGACCATGTTCGTGAAGTAGACCACCGTCCTTATGGCCGGCGGGAACGCCAGGTAAGGCGTGAACTCCGGTGGCGCCTTCGCCTTCGGAGCCGACCCACAGGCCCAGGACGTGGGCCCTGTCTCGACGCGGTTCACGCGCGGGCGTACGCGAGGTGCGGCAACGGGTCGCGAGACCGGAAGGCCGCGGGGACGTCCCAGGACCACTCCTTGGGAGGTCTCCGCGGCTTCAGCGCCGTCGGCATCGGCTCAGAACAGCCTGTCCTTCGCCTTGTAGTAGGCACCGCCGAACGGCAGGAACCAAGGCGTGCCGTTGTAGAAGGGGACGGGGACCTTCGGGAAGCCGAAGCCGCGCAGCGGGTTGGCCTCCGGTCTGCCGTCCATCATCTCGGCGACCGCGCGGCCCATGTAGGTGGCCATCTGGACGCCATGACCGCAGTAACCCATGGAGTAGTACAGGCCGTTGACCTCGCCCGCGTGCGGGATGCGGTCCCAGGAGAAGCCGACCATGCCACCCCACACGTAGTCGATCCGCACCCCGGCGAGCTGCGGGAAGATCTCGGTCATCTCCCGCTTGAGGATGTCACCGCTCTTGATGTCGGAGGCCGGGTTGGAGGGGGCGAAGCGGGCCCGGCCGCCGAAGGCGAGGCGGTTGTCGGGGGTGAGGCGGACGTAGTGGCCGACGTTCTTGTGGGCGACCAGCAGGCGGCCGTTGGGAATGAGCTCCTTGGCGCGTGCCTCCCCCAGCGGCTCGGTGACGATGATGAAGCTGCCGACGTTGATCAGCCGCTTGCGGAACCACGGCATCGACTTGTCGGTGTAGGCGTCCGTCGCCGCCATGACCTGCTTGGCACGGATGGTGCCGTTCATGCTCTCCACCATGAAGCCGCCGCCGGGGAGGCGGGTGAGGCCGGTGGCGGCGTTGCGCTCGTGGATCTCGGCGCCGGCACGCTCGGCGGCGTCTGCCAGGCCGCCGACGAACTTACCCACGTGCAGGCCCGCGCTGAGCGGGTCGAGCAGGGCACCGTGGTAGTAGTCCGTGCCGAGCTCGGCCCGCAGTTCGCTCTTGCTCAGGACGATCGTCTCGTGGCCGAAGTTGTCGGCCAGGTCGCGCTGCTTGGCCCGCAGGCCGTCGAAGTGCCCGGGCTTGCAGACCGCGCCGAGGCGCCCGGAGCGGTTGAAGTCGCAGTCGATGTTCTCGGTGCGCGTGAGCCCCTCGACGACGTCGACCGCCTCGCGGAAGGCGTCGTACAGCTCACGGGCCCGCTCCTGCCCGAAGCGCTTGCGCGCCTCGGCCGGGCTGATGGTGATGCCCTGGGTGCACATGCTGCCGTTGCGCCCGGAGGCGCCCGAGCCCACCTTGTCCTTCTCGACCAGGACGACCCGGGCACCCTTACGGGCGGCGTGGTAGGCGGTGGACAGACCGGTGAGACCGCCGCCGATCACCACCACGTCCGCCTCGTCGGGCAGGTCTTTTCCGGAACGGTCGGGGCAGGCAGGGGCTGTGTCCAGCCAGTAGGGGATCTGCTTCATGGCGTGAGTCCTCTGTGTTCTCGGTCTGTTTCCGTTGCGCCGTCGGTCAGCAGCCGAGCAGCTTCGGCAGGCCCGACAGATCGGGCAGCTCGTCGTACGGCTGGTAGTCGGCGCTGCCGGGGCGGCCGTAGCGGTTGATCCACACCCGGCGCTTCAGGCCGAGGTCGCGGGTGGGGATGTGGTCGTACTCCCAGCCCTGGGCGGTGTGGATGACCTGGGACGGCTCGACGCCCATCGTCTTGAAGGCGTGCTCGAAGGTCTGCCGGTCCGGCTTGTAGGCGCCGGCCTGCTGGGCGGTGATGACGTGGTCGAACTCGACGCCGATGTTCTCGACGTTCCGGGCGATCAGGTTGTCGTCGCTGTTGGAGATGATGGCGATCTCGTACTTGGTCTTCAGGGCGCGCAGGGCGTCCGGGACCTCGGGGAAGGGGCCGAAGGTGGGGACGGCCTCGACGAGGGCGTCGCCGTCGGACTCGCGGTACTCCAGGCCGTGCAGGCGCATGGCGTTGCGCAGGCTGGAGTGCAGGATCTCGTGGTAGGGGCGGTAGGCCTCCAGGACGGCCTGGAAGCGCATGACGCGGAAGTCGTCGAGGAACTCGTCGACGTCCAGGTTGTCCAGGCCCAGCCGGTCGGAGATGACCTTCAGGGTGGTGGGGCCGAGCTGGAAGTCGACCAGGGTTCCGTAGGCGTCGAAAGTGACGATCTCTCGCATGGTGTCCAACCTCGATCTCGCGTGTTTGCGGAGGGAGTGGGGGGCTTCAGACGACGCGTTCGCCGGGGGCGACGATCACGTCCAGTGCGGCCAGGTCGGCCGGGCTCGGGGTCCAGTCGGCCGCCGCCGCGTTGGCGGTGACCTGATCGGGGGTCATGGCGCCGCAGATGACGGAGCCGACGGCGGGCAGGGCCGCCAGTGCGCCGACCGCGACCTGGAGGAGGGTCAGGCCACGTTCGGTGCCGTACTCGGTGAGCGCCTCGACCTTGTCGAGGGACGCGTCGGTGAGCCAGCCCTGCCGCCAGGACAGGCGGCTGCCGGGCGGGGGCTCCTCGCCGCGCCGGTACTTGCCGCTGAGCAGGCCGTTGGCCAGCGGGTAGTACGGCAGCAGGCCGACGCCGTGGCGCAGGCAGGCCGGGATCAGGTCCTGCTCCACGGCGCGGTCGAGCAGGTGGTAGCGGGCCTGGGTGGAGACGAAGGCGTCCGTGAGCTGCTCGGCCGGGAGATTGGAGCAGCCGAGGTAACGGATCTTGCCCTCGTCGACCAGCTCCCGGAGCGCGGCAGCCGTCTCCTCCAGCGGCGTGATGCCGTCCGGTTCGTGGTACTGGTACAGGTCGATCCGGTCGGTGCCGAGCCGGCTGAGCGATGCCTCGACCGCGTACCGGATGTAGGCCCGGGCCCCGCGGGGGCCGTACAGGTCGGCGTCCTGGCCCATCTCCATGCCGAACTTGGTGGCCAGCACCACGTCGTCGCGGCTGCCCTTGAGCGCGGCCCCGAGCAGCCGTTCGCCGTCGCCGCGGGAGCTGCCCCGCTCGCCGGACCCGCCGTACATGTCGGCGGTGTCGAACAGGGTGATCCCCGCGTCCAGAGCGGCGTGGACGACGGCCTTCGTGCCCTCCTCGTCCAGGCGGGCGCCGAAGTTGTTGCCGCCCACGCCGACGACCGAGGCGGCCGGGCCGCGCTCACCGAGCGTGCGGTACCTCATGACCGGTTCCCGAACCCGATGCAGACGTTCTTCGTCTGCAGGTAGCTGGCCAGGCCTTCGAGGCCCTTCTCCCGGCCCCAGCCGCTGTGCTTGTAGCCGCCGAAGGGAAGCTCGACGCCGGTGCCGACGCCGGTGGCGTTGACGTAGACCTGGCCGGCCCGGATGCCCTCGGCCATGCGCATCGCCTTGTCGATGCCGCGGGTCCACACATACGAGGCGAGGCCGTACGGGCTGTCGTTGGCGATCTGAAGTGCCTCGGCCACGTCGTCGAACTCGATGACCGTGACGACCGGACCGAAGATCTCCTCGCGGGCGCAACGGGCTTGGTTGTCCAGCCCGGTCAGGACGGTCGGCTCGACGTAGTAGCCGTCGGCCAGCTCGGGGTCCGAGGGGGCGCCTCCGCCGGCCCGTGCCACGGCGCCCTCCTGCCGCGCCAGCTCCAGGTAGCCGAGGACCCGGTCCCGCTGCCGTGCGGCGACGAGCGGGCCGACGTCCGGGTCGGTGAGACCCGGGCCGAGGCGCAGGGACGCCGCGTGCGCGACGAGCTTGTCCAGGAACTCCTCGGCGCCCCGCTGGAGCAGCAGCCGGGTGCCGGCCGAGCAGGTCTGTCCGGCGTTGCCGAACGCGGAGGCGGCGACCGCGCCGAGCGCCAGGTCGAAGTCGGCGTCGGCGAAGACGACGACCGGCGACTTGCCTCCGAGTTCCGTGACAGAGGGCACCACGTTGGCGGCGGCGGCCTGGGCGACCTTGATACCGGTCGGCACCGAGCCGGTGAAGGTGACCTGGTTGATGTCCGGGTGGCCGGCCAGGGCCGCGCCGGTCTCGCCGTCACCAGGGACCACGTTCAGCACGCCCGGCGGAAGGCCGCATTCCAGGGCGATCCTGCCGATCTCCAGCGGGGTGAGCGGCGCCTCGGGTGACGGCTTGAGCACCACCGTGCAGCCCACGGCCAGCGCCGGGGCGGAGCCCCGCGCGGTGTTCTGCAGCGGGTAGTTGAACGGGATGATCTGGCCGGAGACGCCGATCGGCTCACGGACGGTGTAGTCGATCAGGCCGGGGCCCAGCGGGATCGTCGAGCCGCCGAGCTTGTCGGCGACGCCCGCGTAGAACTCGAAGTAGCGGGCCGCCGCCTCGACATCGGCCTTGGCCTGCCTCAGCGGCTTGCCGACATCCTGGCTCTCCAGCCGCGCCAGTCGTTCGCCCTGGTAGCGGATGGCCTCGGCGATCCGGTAGAGGATGCGGCCCCGGTCGGCGGCACGCATCCCGGCCCACTCGGGACTGTTGAAGGCCGCGCGCGCGGCGGCCACCGCCTGGTCCACGTCCGCCTTGCCGGCCAGTGCCAGCTGAGCGATGGCCTTCCCGTTCGACGGGTCGAGGACGGTGAAGGAGCGGCCGTCGGCGGCGGAGACCTGCTTGCCGTCGATCAGCAGGTCGGACAGTTGCAGTTCGTCGCTCATGGCCGGATCTCCCCCAGCACCTCGCCGAAGATGACGACCTCGTCGCCCGGACGGACCGTGCGGATCCGGCGCATCCAGAGCACGATGCCGTCCCGCGGGGCGCTGACCTCTTCCAGCGTGTTGCCGTAGTGGTCGGTGATGGTGGCGATCAGGTCGCCTTCCTTGCAGGTCTCCCCGGGCTCGGCGCGAGCGACGAAGAAGCCGCCGGCGGCGGAGCGGGCGAAGGTGCCGGAGACGGTCGTGTAGGTGTCCCGCAGCTCCGCCTCCCCGTCGGTCATGCCGAGGCTGCGCAGGATGTTGCGGATCGAGTTCATGTGATGCTCGACGTTGGTCTCGCGGTAGGTGGCGCCACCGCACTCGATGGTGATGGCGGGCTTGCCGGCCGCGAGAACGGGGTGACGGACCGTGCCGCCCCACTTGCCGCCCTTCCAGACCAGCTCGTGCCCGGCCGCGAGCGCCAGGTCCGTCGCCAGGTCCTCGTAGCCGCCCTGGAGGATGACCAGCGGGGCGATCTCGCCGTAGGCGCCACCGGTGTGCAGGTCGACCACGGCGTCGACGGCCGGGACGACCTTCTCGACGAAGGTGGCGGCCAGCCGCTGCGAGTACGAACCCTCCGCGTCACCCGGGAAGATGCGGTTGAGGTTGAGATGGTCGATGCCGCTTGCGCGGGCCGCCGCCTCGAAGGCCGGGGTGTTCAGGCAGGGTATGCCGACCACGGCGCCGCGCAGCGTGACCGGGTCGATATCGGCCAGGACACGTCGGATGGCCTCCTGGCCGTCGTACTCGTCGCCGTGCACACCCGCGTCCACACACAGGACCGGGCCGTCGTGCGCACCGTTGACGACGATCAGCGGAATGCCGAGCTCCACGCCGTAGCTGCTGGTGCCGACCGGGATGAGGCCCTGGGCGCGCTCGCCCGGGGCGACGGTCAGGGGACCGATGGAGTACATGTCGTTCCTTTCCAATGACGTGAATGCGTGGATCACAGGCGGGCGGACGCCTCGGCGAGGGTGCCAGCGATGATCGCGGCGATACGGTCGAGCACGGCGCGGTCGCTGATCAGCGGGGGCGCGATCTGGACCAGCGGCCTGGAGCGGTCGTAGACGCGGGCCAGCAGGCCGGCCTCACGCAGTCGACGCGGGATCAGGTCGGCGACGAGTTCCTTGCGGGCGCTGTCGCTGAAGCCGCCGTCGTCGAGGTCGCCGACGAGCTCGCAGGAGTAGAAGAACCCTGCGCCGCGGACGTCGCCGACGATCGGCAGGTCCGTGAGCGCCGCCATGCTTCTTGCCAGGCCGTCCTGGAGGGCGCGGACGTTCTCCAGGATCCCGTCCCGCTCCATGATCTCCAGGTTGCGCAGGGCGATGGCCGCGCTCAGCGGATGCCCGGCGAAGGTGTAGCCGTGGTTGAGGACCGCGCCGGGCCGGTTGATGACCTCGGCGACCTTGGTGCCCACCAGGGTGGCGCCCAGGGGGGCGTATCCCGCGGTGATGCCCTTGGCGACCGTGACCATGTCCGGGCGGGCGCCGTAGCGGTCCCCGCCGAACCACTCCCCGACCCGGCCGAAGCCCGTGATCACCTCGTCGGCGACCAGCAGGAAGCCGTACCGGTCGGCCAGCGTCCGCAGCCCCTGCCAGTACCCCTGGGGCGGGGTGATGCAGCCGCCCCGGTTCTGCACCGGCTCGGCGATGAGCATGGCGATCGTCTCCGGGACCTCGGCCAGGATCGCGGCCTCCAGCTCGGCGAGCAGCCACGCCGTGTACACCTCGTCGTCCGCGAACTCCCGTGCGAGGCCGAGGCGGTTGGTGTTCGACACGAACCGGGTCTCGATCGCCGGCGGGCCGTACGGCTCAGTCAGCCCGGGGTCGTCGGTGAGCGACAGGGCGCCGATGGTCAGGCCGTGGTAGGCGCCGCGCCGGGCGATCGCCTTGGTACGGCTGGGCTCGCCGCGCAGGGCGTGGTAGCGCCGGGCTATCTTCCAGGCGGTCTCGACGGCTTCTGCGCCACCGCTGGAGAAGAAGGTGTGCTCGATGTCGACGGGGGCGATCCGGGAGAGCCGCTCGGCGAGTTCGATGGCCGTGGGGTGCGCGGAGCCGGTCCACAGCGGGCTGTAGCACAGCTCGCGCAGTTGCCGTTCGGCGGCCTCGGCGAACTCGGGGCCGTAGGAGTAGCCGAGCTGGCAGCAGTACAGCCCCGACAGGCCGTCGATGTAGCGCCTGCCGTCCGCGTCGTCGACGTACGGGCCCTCCCCCCGCTGGACGACGAGGATGTCCTCGCCTTCGGGGCCGAGCGATCCGTTGGGGGTCATGTGGAGCAGCAGGTGTCTGGCCGCCGCGGCGGCGACCGGACTGCGGGTGCCGGTGATCATGACGCGGTCTCCCCGCCGGGGGCGAGTCCCACTCCGGGCTCGGTGGGCAGCAGGCCGTCCTGCTGGCCGGAGCCACTGAGCCTGCGCACCACGGCGACCAGGGCGAGGGCCAGGACGGCGATCCCGATGAGGATCGCGCTGATGGCGGTCACGGACGGGTCGACGTCGTACTGGAGGACGTTGAACACCTGGACCGGCAGGGTCACGGTGTCCACGGAGGACAGGAACTGCGAGATGAAGAACTCGTCGAAGCTGGTGATGAAGGAGAAGATCGCGGCGGCGATCAGGCCGGGCGTTGCCAGCGGGAAGGTGATGCGCCGCGCGACGGTGAGGCGGCTCGCGCCCATGCTGGCGGCCGCGTCCTCCAGCCGTTCGTCGATGCCCTTCAGCGTGGCCATGAGGATCATCACGGCGATCGGCGAGGCCAGCACGGTGTGGCCGAGGGCGATGGCGACCGGGCTGCCGAGCATCGCGGCCGGTTCGAAGAACAGGAACAGGCCTAGGGCGATGACGACCTGGGGGATCACCAGGGGAGCCAGGACCAGGCCGTAGACCGCCGTCCGCAGCGGCAGATCGCTGCGGACCAGGGCCGTGGCCGCCGTCATGCCCAGGATGAGGGAGAAGACGGTGGTCAGACAGGCCACGAGGACGCTGAGCGACAGCGTGGCCGGCCACTTGCTGTCGTCGGCGAACAGCGCCTTGTACCAGTTGAGCGTCCAGGAGCTGGGCGGGAAGGAACCGAAGGCGTCCTTGCCGAAGGAGGTGATGACGATGACGACGATCGGCAACACCAGGAACAGCAGGATCAACGTGGACAGGACGGCCAGGGTGATGCGTCCGGCCAGGGTGGAGCGGAGCTCGGTCATGACGCCGTACCTCGATTCCGGTACCTCTCGCCCGCCGACTTCAGCACCCTGAGCAGCAGCAGTCCGGCGAAGGTGAGCAGCAGCAGGATGATGCCGAGCGCCGAGGCCCCGTTCCACTGGTCCTGCTTCATGACCTGTGTGTCGATCAGCGAGGCGACCATGGTCTGCTTCGGGCCGCCCATGAGGGCGGGGGTGATGTAGTAGCCGAGGCAGAGGATGAAGCAGAGGATGCCCGCGTTGACCAGACCGGGAGCGACCAGTGGGACGTAGACCCGGCGGAAGATGGTCAGGCGCCCCGCGCCCATGCTGGCCGCGGCGGCCATCAGCCGGCGGTCGATGCCCTTCATGACCGCGTACAGCAGGAGCACGGTGTACGGCAGCATCACGGAGGTGGTGCCGATGACGACTCCCAGCTCGTTGTAGAGCAGTTGGAAGGGAGCACCGGGGACGTGCAGGCCCGTCAGGGCGTTGTTCACGACGCCGTGTTCACCGAGCAGGATGATCCAGCCGTAGGTGCGCACGAGCGCGCTGATGAAGTGCGGGACGACCACGACCACCATCACCAGGCCCGCCCACAGGGGTTTGAGCCGGGAGACCGCGGCGGCCAGGACGAAGCCGATGACGAGGCTGAGCAGCGAGGTCTCGGCAGAGATCCGCAGAGTGGTGAGGAGGATCTCCAGGTTGGCGCCCTGGAAGGCGTCGGTGTACCAATGGAGGGTGAAGTCTCCGCTCTCGCCTTTGAGACTCAGCATCAGGATGCTGAAGATCGGGTAGACGAAGAGGAGCAGCAGGTACACGACGACGGGTGCGGCGTTGAGCAGTCCGAAGCGGGTGCGGCGTTCGGACAGCGCGCGGCTCAGTCGCTTCCTGCCGGGCACCGGGGCTGTGGAGACCGGTGCGGGAGCGAGCACGGCCATCGTCCTCACCCCCCGTCTTCCGCGTCGGGGAACACGCTGACGTTCGCGGTGTCCGCGGCGAGGTCCACGCGTGCGCCGAGGGCGGGGGCGCGGCCGGCGGGCAGTTCCAGCCGTACGAGGTCGGTGTGCGTGGCGCCGAGGGGGCGGACGGTGACCCGGACGAGGGTGCCGACGTAGGTGACCGTCTCGACGGTCCCAGTACAGAAGCCGTCGCCGGCGGGACACAGGAAGAGCCGGCCGGGCTGGACCGCGGCACGTACCCGCGCCCCGTCGGGGGCGGCCTGCGGGCGGGCCTTGAGCAGGCCGCCGGTGTCGAGCCGTACGAGCGTGTGGTCCGCACTCTGTTCCTCGACGCGGCCGGGGAGGAAGTTGGCCGCTCCGAGGAAGTCGGCGACGAAGGGGGTGCGGGGGCGCTCGAAGAGCTCCTGCGGGGTGTCGAACTGGTCGATCCGCCCGTCGCGCATGACCGCGATGCGGTCGGACAGGACGAGGGCCTCCTCCTGATCGTGCGTCACATAGATGACGGTCAGGCCGAGTTCCTGCTGGATGCGCTTGATCTCGGTCTGGAGCTGGTCGCGCAGCTTCTTGTCGAGGGCGCCGAGCGGCTCGTCCATGAGGATCACCGGTGGCCGGTAGACCAGGGCCCGGCACAGCGCGACGCGCTGCTGTTGGCCGCCGGACAGTTCACGCGGCCGGCGGCGGGCCATCTTGGACAGCCCGGCCATCTCCAGCGTCTCGCCGACCCGTCGGCGCTGCTCCGCCTTGGGTCCGCCGCGCAGTTGCAGCGGGAAGGCGACGTTCTCCCACACGGTCATGTGCGGGAAGAGCAGGTACTGCTGGAAGACGAAGCCCAGTCCGCGCTTCTGCGGGGCCAGGCGGGTCACGTCGTTGCCTCCGACGACGATGCTGCCGGAGTCGGGCTCGCAGAACCCGGCGATCATCATCAGGGTGGTGGTCTTGCCGGAGCCGGAGGACCCCAGGAAGGTGACGAACTCGCCCGCCGCGATCTCCATGGAGACCTCGTCGACGGCCGTCACTCCCGCGTACGTCTTGCGCAGTCGCTGCACGGACAGGGCTTTGCCGCTGCCGGCCAGCGCTGCGGGGGCGGCGAGCGACGGCTCGGGCATCACGTTGGTCTCAGGCATGTGTCCACTCCTGCCAGCGCTTGTCGACTGCCTCCTGGTTCTCGGCCCACCACGCGACGTCCATGTCGAAGCCGGTCTTGAGGTGCTCCGGGGAACTGCCCAGGTTTGCGGCGGTGGTCGGGGAGAGCTTCTTGTAGGCGGCGGGCACCGAGGGGGCCATCGGGTACAGCTCGGCGTAGGCCGCCTGCACGTCGGGGCGCAGCGCGAAGTCGATGAGCCGGTAGGCGGCGTCCAGGTTGGCGGCGCCCTTGGGGATGCCGAGGGCGTTGCTCTGTCGTCGGGCGCCGTTCCACTGGTAGGCGAGCGGCGAGCCCTGCTTGATCAGCGCGTCGAGGCGACCGTGCCAGACATCGGTGGCGACGACCTCCTGGCGGCCCAGCAGCACGCCGGGCAGGGCGCCGGTGTCCCAGAACTTCTTGATCGATCCCTTGATGTCGTCCAGGGACTTGAAGGCGCGGTCCAGGTCCAGGGGATACAGCTTGTCCAGGGACACCCCGTCGGCGAGGAGGGCGAACTCCAGCACGGGCCGGTCCGCGTCCAGGCCCTGGAGGGCACGGGCACCGGGGAACGCCTTGGTGTCCCAGAAGTCGGCCCAGGAGGAAGGTTTCTTCCCGCCGAAGGCGTCGGTGCGGTACGCCATCACGCTGGCCCAGTAGTTCTTGCCGATGGCGTTGGAGGTGACCAGGGTCTTGGCGATGCCGGCGTTCTTGAAGTTCTTCAGCCGTTCGTAGTCCAGGTCCTCGGTCGCGTCCGCCTGCTTGAAGCGCAGGAAGTCGGACATGGAGTCGTCGATGATGTCGAACTGCGGGCGGCCCTGCTGGATCTGGGCGAGCATCTGCGCGTACTGGATGTTCACCACCTCGATCCGGATACCGGTCTCCTTGGTGAACGCGTCGTAGACGGCCTTCTTGTTGGCGTCGCCGTACGTGCCGCCGCTGTCACGGACGACCAGCGTCTTGGAGCTCTTGCCGGCGCCGCCGACGACGGACCGGCTGGTTCCGGTGCCGCAGGCGCTGAGGGTGGTCGCGGCGGCGACACCGGCCGTGGCCCCGCCTATTGCGCGCAGGAAGAGTCTGCGGTCGATCCGGGCATCATTCACGTGTGCCTCCAGGTGCTGCCGGCCTTGGAAGGGGAGTGGCCGGGGGACGTGAGTAAAGAGCTGCTGGGGTGGGGGCCCAGTGGTGGGGATCCAGGGGTGGGGTCCGCAGGTGGGGGTCTAGTGGCGGAGGTCGGCCTCGTCGGATCCGACGCCTGTACCGGGGGTGCGCAGGGTGCCGGTTCGCGTGGCCGTGTCGGGGTCCCACGGGACGGCCAGGGCGGCCAGTTCGGCACCGGGGGCGACGGTGAGGCCGTGCATGGCGTAGAAGATCCGCCCGCCGGCCGCGGCGTGGACCGTGTGCTCCCGGCCGTCGGCCGGGTCGACGATGCGGCCGAGGACGTCGCCTTCCGCCACTTCGCCGATGACGTCGCCGTCGAAGGAGAACTCCGGGTACCAGAGCCCGGTGGCCTCGGCCGTGACACCCGCGGACCAGACCCACTCGCGAATCGGCGCCGGGGCGGCGTCGTCCGGGTCGAGCGCGCCCAGGTGGCGCAGTGCCCGCAGGAGGCCGTCGACGCGGCGGCGGGCCGTGGCCGCGTCACGCTGCCCGAGTGCGCCCACCTCGACGAGCACCGCTGAGATGCCCCGGCGGGCGGCGGCCGCGTGGCTGTTGCCGCCGTCGGGCTTCAGCCCGAGGATGACGTCCTCGATGCCGAAGGACCCTGCCAGCGCGGCCGTCGCCTTGTCGAGGTCCGGGTCGCCGGTGAGACGGTAGCCGACGAAGTCCCGCAGGACCTGGTCGATGCCGCCGCAGTGCAGGTCGACGTAGACGTCGGCGCCGTCGACGAGGTGGGTGAAGAGCCAGGCGGCCAGCCGCTCGGTGGGGCTGCCGTCGGGGTTGCCGGGGAAGACGCGGTTGATGTTCACGCCGTCGGTCGGGGAGACGTTGAGCCGGCCCTGGTACACGGCGTTGGGGTTGGCGACCGGACAGATGATCACCTGCCCGCGCACCTCGCCGGGCTCCAGCAGCGCCATGAGCCGTGCGGCCGCGTCGATGGGCGTGAACTCGCCGCCGTGCACTCCGGCGGTGATCACGACGCGGGGGCCGGGACGGGTGCCGTTGATCAGGGTGACCGGGATGTCGACGGTGAGCGTGCCGAGCTCGGCACGGACGGCGCCGCGGGTCTTGGTGCCCGGCCCGGCCTGCAGGGAGCCGACGGAGAGGGTGGTGTCGTGCATGGTCATGCCTCCGTACGGCCGACGGTGGTGAGGAAGTCGATGGGCTGGGAAGAGGTGCCGTCCAGCGCGAGGTCCGCGGCGATGTCTCCGAAGGCCGGCGCGAGCTTGAAGCCGTGTCCGGAGAAGCCGGCGAGCAGGACGACGTTCTCGGCGCCGGGAAGGGGGCCGACCAGCGGGCGGCTGCTCTCGGTGTAGCCCTCCATGTAGACGGCCAGGCGGATCGGGTCGGGGTTGAGGTCGGGCATGTAACGGCCCATCAGGTCGGCGAAGATCTCCAGCTCCTCCGGCTGCACCGTCCGCTCCAGCTGGTTCGGGTCGCCCGCGGGCCGGTGCAGGGCGCGGGACAGGCCGAGCTTGACGGAGACACCGTCCGGGGAGGGCAGGCCGTAGCAGTGGGTGGGTGCCGTACGGATGAACGCGGGGCGTTCCTCGCCGAACCAGGCACCGGTGGTGGGCACGTACCAGGCGCTGACGAGGCGGCGGACGTCCACCTCCCACGGCAGGGCGGGCAACAGGTCGTTCACCCAGGGGCCGGGGGTGACGACAGCCGTGTCGAAGTGTTCGCTGCCGGCGTCGGTGCGGATCTCCACGCCGTTCGCCACGGGGATGATCTCGCGGACCGCGGTGTAACGCCGGATGACGGCGCCCAGCTCCTCGGCGCGACGGGCGGCGGTCTGGACGGTCAGCTCCGGCCGGATGAGCCCGGCGCGGCGGTCGAGGACGGCCGCGTCGCCGTCCTCGATCCGGTACTGCGGGAAGCGCTTGGCGAGGGACTCGGCGTCCAGCACTTCGTGGTCGAGGCCGTGCTCGGCGATGGACTGCAGGACCGTGGCCATCTGCTCGTGCTCGGGCGGCCCCATCAGCAGGCACCCGGTCAGGCGGCGCAGTTCCCGGCCCGTCTCCTCCTGAAGCTGCTCGTACAGAGTGTCCGCGTGCTTGAGCAGCGGGACGTACCGGGAGTCCTCGAAGTGCGCGCTGCGGAAGATCCGGGACTCGCCGCCGGCCGCGCTGCGATCGTGGCCGGGGGCGAACCGGTCGTATCCGACGACCTCGGCGCCGCGGGCCGCCAGCCGCCAGGCGGCCTGGCTGCCCATCGTTCCGACACCGACCACCGCGACACGCTTCTTCGCAGGTGACACAGGACTTTCCTTTCGTATCGCCCAGGCGCATGCTGAGCCCTCGCCGTGAGGCTGTTCGATTCAAGAGGGTTTGTGCGGGAGCCAGGCCCTTCTTCGTGGGACCTGCGGCTCGCGACCGCCGCGTCTCGTGGTCCGGCTCACTTCGGCGGGATCCAATGGGGGACCGTGCCACTATGTGGAATGCTGTGCTAGAATCTGGCACAGACAATGGCAGTGGCTCAGGCGGGAGTCAATAGGGTGCCCAGCAGAAATTTGCAGGGTTAACAGGGGGAAACTGGATGGAAATGAAGAGCGTCACCAGGTCGCTGCGCATCCTCGAGGCGGTCGCCCGGCATCAGCCGGTCACCGTGGGGGAATTGACGAAGATGTTCGGGCTGCCGAAGTCCACCGTGCAGCGCACGCTGGTCACACTGGCCGAGGCCGGCTGGCTGCGCGCCAACCGCAGGGACACCACGCGCTGGGAGATCGGCGCCCGCGTCCTGGCGGTACGACCCGCCGCCCTGCAGGGCTCCAGCCTGTTCGCCGCCGCACGTGAACCCATGATCCGCCTTCGGGACGCGGCGAACGAGACCATCCACCTGTCGGTCCCGGACGCCCTGCACTGCATGGTCGTCGTCGACCGCGTCGACTGCGATCACGCCGTGCGCACCTTCCACACGATCGGCGACACCTCACCCCTGCACGCCACCGCCGTCGGACGCGCCATCCTCGCGCACCTTCCGAGACGGGACGTCGAAGAGCTCATCACGGCCGGGCTGGAGCGATTCAGCGACACGACCCCTGTCGAGCCCGACGAACTGCGCGCCGAGCTGGACCGGATCCGCGCCGACGGCTACACGGTCAATCGCAACCAGTACCGGCCGGGCGTCTGCGCCGTCGCCGCTGCCGTACTCGACGAGGACGGCACCCCGCTGGCCGCCGTGGCCATCTCCATGCCCGAGGCACGGTACGACGATGCACGGGTATCCAAGTGGGGCCGCCTTGTCGCCGACACGGCCGCGGAGATCTCGCAGCGCCGTCTGGGCGCCTGAACGGCGGAAGACGGCCGTCAAACCCGTCGACCAGGGCCGACTCGCACGCGTCAGCGCGCGGGTCGGCCCTCGGCCGTCTGCCCCTGCAGCCACCGCCCCGTGCCCGGCCGGGGGATGACCTGGGCACAGGGCGGCCGCACCACGCGGCACGGCAGGGACGGGTCAGGGCGCCACCGCTGGCCATCGCCGCGGGGAATCGGAGCTCCCAGCGCTCTCAAGACCGGTCCGGTGATCGACCAGCCCCACCCAGCGTGCCGGATAGTGGAACGCAATGCTAGAGTCTGGCACGATCGTGGCCGTGACTCCGCGCTGGAGTCACCAGGTGAGAAGAATCCACAGGTCTGAGGGGGCATCGAATGGAAATGAAGAGCGTCATCAGGTCGCTGCGGGTTCTGGAGGCGGTCGCCCGACATCAGCCCGTGACCGTCGGAGAGTTGACGAGGATATTCGGTCTGCCGAAGTCCACCGTGCAGCGCACGCTGCTGACGCTCAATGAGGCGGGCTGGCTGCGGGCGAACCGCAGGGACACCACGCGCTGGGAGATCGGCGCCCGCGTCCTGGCGGTACGACCCGCCGCCCTGCAGGGCTCCAGCCTGTTCGCCGCCGCACGTGAACCCATGATCCGCCTTCGGGACGCGGCGAACGAGACCATCCACCTGTCGGTCCCGGACGCGCTGCACTGCATGGTCGTGGTGGACCGCGTCGACTGCGAACACGCCGTGCGCACCTTCCACACGATCGGCGACACCTCACCCCTGCACGCCACCGCCGCCGGGAACGCCGTCCTCGCCCATCTGGGAAAGTCCGAGGTCGACGAGGTCACCGCTGGGACGCTGGAGGGTTACGGCGAGGAGACCATCACCGACCCGGAGCAACTGCGAGCGGAGCTCCGCCGCGTGAGAGAGCGTGGCTACGCCGTCAACCACAACCAGTACCTTCAGGGTGTCTGTGCCATCGCGGCACCCGTGCTGGACGGTGAGGGCGTACCGCTGGCAGCCGTGGCCGTCTCCCTGCCCGACTCCCGCTTCGAGCCCGGCCGGCTCGCCGAGCTGGGCCAACTGGTGACCGGCACCGCGGCGGAGATCACCGCACGCCACCTGCGCTGAGGCTGCACCGAGGCAGGGTCGAACAGAGAGACCGCGGTCAGCTCACGGGCACCGCGAGGTACTGGTACTCCAGGAACTCATCGATCCCCACCCGGCCGCCCTCGCGGCCCAGCCCGGACTGCTTGACCCCGCCGAAGGGTGCGGCCGGGTTGGAGACGAGACCCGTGTTCAGCCCCACCATGCCCACCTCCAGCCGCTCGCTCACCCGCAGGGCACGGTCGAGGCCCTCGGTGAAGACGTAGCCGATGAGGCCCCAGGGGGTGTCGTTGGCCCGGCGGATCACCTCGTCCTCGTCGTCGAAGGTGAGGATCGCGGCCACCGGGCCGAAGATCTCCGTGTCCATCAGACGGCTGCCGGGGTCGACGTCGGCGAGCACGGTCGGCGGGTAGAAACAGCCCGGACCCTCCGGCGTACGGCCGCCGACGAGGACGCGCGCACCATGCTCCACCGCGTCGGCGACCAGTTCCTCGACCTTGGCACGCCCCCTCCTGTCGATCAGCGGGCCGACATCGACGCCGTCCCGGGTGCCGGGGCCCACGACGAGCGCACCCATCCGCTCGGCCAGACGCCGGCCGAACTCCTCCGCCACCGACCGGTGCACGAAGAAGCGGTTGGCGGCGGTGCAGGCCTCGCCCATGTTGCGCATCTTTGCGACCATCGCCCCGTCCACCGCCTTGTCCAGGTCGGCGTCGTCGAAGACGATGAACGGCGCGTTGCCGCCCAGCTCCATCGACGTCCGTACCACGGCCTCCGCGCTCTGGACCAGCAGCAACCGCCCGACGGCCGTGGAACCGGTGAAGGACAGCTTGCGAATCCGCCCGCCGCGCAGGAGCGGTTCGCACACCTCCCCCGCACGGGAGGTGGTGACGACGTTCAGCACGCCGTCCGGCAGCCCGGCCTCCTTGAGGATCGCGGCGAGAGCCAGGCTGGACAGAGGGGTTTGCGGGGCCGGCTTGAGCACCATCGTGCAGCCGGCCGCGATGGCCGGGCCGATCTTGCGGGCGCCCATGGCCAGCGGGAAGTTCCACGGCGTGATCAGCAGGCAGGGGCCGACCGGGCGGCGGGAGAGCAGCATGCGGTTGCGGCCGTCGGGCAGGGTGGCCAGGCCGCCGTCGATGCGGACGGCCTCCTCGGAGAACCAGCGAAAGAACTCGGCCGCGTACGCCACCTCTCCCCTGGCCTCGGCGAGCGGCTTGCCCATCTCGGCCGTCATCAGGTGGGCGAGCTCGTCGGTGCGCTGGATGATGATCTCGTAGGCGCGGCGCAGGATCTCGCCGCGCACCCGGGGTGCCGTACGGGCCCACTCCTCCTGTGCCCGCACGGCCGCTTCCTCGGCGAGCTTGGCGTCCTTGGGGCCGGCGTCGGCGACGTGGCAGAGGATCTCGCCGGTGGCGGGGTCGTCGACGGGCAGGGTGGCGCCGTCCGCGGCGTCCACCCAGGCGCCGCCGATGAACAACTGCGTGGGTGTCTCGGTCATGACGTCTCTCCTGGTTGATCGGGTCGATCGGCGGCGGGGTCGAGCAGTTCCGCGAGGTGCAGGGCGCGGACGCCCCGGTCTCCGGCCAGGTGGTCGATCTGGGTCGCGCAGCTGAAGCCGTCAGCCACGACGACGGTCGAGATGTCCCCGTCGATGGCGTCGATGCTGTCCAGGCGGGGTTTCAGGGCCAGGCCGGCGACGGCCATGGAGGTGTCGTAGTGCTGTTCCTCGAAGCCGAAGTTGCCGGCGAGTCCGCAGCAGCCCTCGGCCTCGTCGACCTTGCGTACGCCGAGGCGGCCGAGCAGGTCTCGGGGGTGGCGGCCCTTGAAGGTGGCGTACTCGTGGCAGTGGGTCTGCAGGACGACATTCTCGGGCAGCGGCGGCGGGGTCCAGCCCGGTTCCGCGAGGTCGGTGAGGGCGCCGGCGAAGGTGTGGACGCGGTCCGCGACGCGCCGGGCGGCGTTGGTGTCGAGGAGTTCAGGCACGTCCCGCTTCAACGCGGCGGCGCAGCTGGGCTCGGCCACGATGATGGGCCGCTCGTCGCCGTTGTCGAGGTGGGCGACCGTACGGGCCATGATGCGGCGGGCCACCGACAGCTGGCCGGTGCTCACCCAGGTCAGGCCGCAGCACAGGCCGTCCTCGGCCGTGCTGCAGATACCCGCGTCGGCGAGAACGCGACTGGCGGCACCCGCCACGTACGGGCGGAAGGCACGGGTGAAGCTGTCGACGAAGAGCAGGGCCTTCGCCGGTTCTTCTGGCTTCGACGCACGAAGCACCTGGCGCAGGTTGCGCCGGGAGGCGAACGCCGGGATCCTTCGCTTCGTGGTCACGCCCCCGAGGCGGGCGAGCAGCCTGCCGACCGGCCCGCGCAGCAGCGCGTTGACCGGGCGGGCCGCGAAACCCGCGAGGGCGGAGGTCAGCGGCAGCCAGCCCAGCGAGTAGTGGGAGCGGGGCCGAAGTCTGCCCTTGAAGTGCTGGTGCAGGAACTCCGCCTTGTACGTGGCCATGTCGACGCCGACCGGGCAGTCGCTGGAGCACGCCTTGCAGGACAGGCACAGGTCGAGGGCGTCCTTGACCTCGGTCGAGCGCCAGCCGTCCTTCACCGTCTCGCCGCGCACCATCTCCTGGAGCATGCGGGCCCGGCCCCGGGTGGAGTCGTTCTCCTCCCCCGTCGCCCGGTAGCTGGGACACATCATCCCGCCCATGTCGCTGCGGCAGCGGCCGACGCCGACGCAGCGGCGGGCCGCGCCCGCGAAGCCGTCCTCGTCGTGCGGGAAGGCGAACTCCGTTACGAGGGGCTGGATCTGGTGCAGTGCGAGATCGGCGTCGAGCGGGGCGGAGGCGACGATGATGCCCGGGTTGAGCAACCCCTCGGGGTCGAAGATCTCCTTGAAGGCGGCGAACGCCCGGATCATCCGGTGGCTGTACATGACCTGAAGCAGCTCGCCGCGCGCCCGTCCGTCACCGTGCTCGCCGGACAGGGTGCCGCCGTGCGCGACGACCAGGGCTGCGGCCTCCTGGAGGAAGCGACGGGCCGCGTCACGGCCCTCGTCCGAGGCGAAGTCGAAGTTGATGCGTACGTGGACGCAGCCGGCCCCGAAGTGCCCGTACATCACGCCGGTGAAGTCGTGGAACGCAAGCAGCTTGCGGAAGTCCCGCAGGTATCCCGCGAGATCCTCGGGCGCGACCGCCGAGTCCTCCCAGCCGGGCCAGGACTCTCCGCCGTCGACGAGACGGGCGGCGAGCCCGGCCCCGTCCTCGCGGACCCGCCACAGCGAGCGCCGCTCGGCGGGGCTCGCCACGACCCGGCCGCCGGTCATGCGTCCCTGGGCCTGGAGCACGTCGAGCAGTTCGGCCGCTCGGGAGTCCACCGCCGCCTGGTCGTCACCGTCGAGTTCGACGTAGAGCCAGGCGCGTCCCCCGGGCAGTCCGGTGACGGAGTCGGGGCCGCGGCGGGCGCGCATGGTGGCGACGATCGCCTCGTCCATGCCCTCGACGGCGGTGGGATTCCAGCGCAGGATCTCCGGGATGTCCTCGGCGGCGGCGACCACGTCGTCGTATCCGAGGGTCAGCAGTGCCGAAGCCTGTGCGGTCGCCACCAGGCGGACCGTCGCCGAGGTGACGACCGCACAGGAGCCCTCGGTGCCGACCAGGGCCCGGGCCATGTCGAAGCCGCGCTCGGGCAGCAGGTGGTGCAGCTGGTAGCCGGACACCTGGCGCGGGATCCGGCCCAGCTCGGTGCGGATTGGCGCGAGGTTGGCGTCGATCAGTCGTCGTACGTCCGCTTCGAGGCGGGCGACGTGCTCCGCGTCGGCCGGGTCCACCGGGTGCAGCCCCGCGCGGTCGGCGACGGCCCGCACACCGTCGGCCGTCACGATCTCCAGGGCCTCGATGTGGCTGCTGGTCCGCCCGTGCCGTACGGAGCGGTTGCCGCAGGCGTCGTTGCCGATCATCCCGCCGAGGGTGCAGCGGCTGTGCGAGGACGGGTCAGGGCCGAAGGTGAGCTCGTGCAGCGCGGTCGCAGCGCACAGCGCGTCCAGGACCACTCCGGCCTGGACCCGGGCGAGTCCGGCCGCCGGATCGATGCCCAGGATCCGGTTCATGTACCGGGAGAAGTCCAGGACGACACCAGGACCGACCGCGTTGCCGGCCATGCTGGTGCCGCCGCCCCGCGCGGTGACCGGAACGCCCGCCTCCCGGCAGGCCCGCACCACCGCGACGACGTCGTCTGCGCCGCGAGGGAAGGCCACGGCCCGTGGCGGGATCCGGTAGTTGGAGGCGTCGTAAGCGTAGGGGCCGGTGCCCGGCCCCGTCTCCACCCGCAGGCCCGGAGCGGACTCGGCGAGCCGTGCGGTCAGCCGCGCGAGGGCGTCGCTCATCGTGCCGACGCTCCTGAGGTTCCCGCCTCCACCGCGGTCGCCCATGCCTGGAGGCCCTCGTCCACCGCGGTCTCGTCGATCACGAGCGCTGGGATCATCCGCACGACCTGGTTCCAGGCACCGCACAGCAACAGCAGCAGGCCCTCGTCGACGGCGGCGCGCTGGACGCGAGCGGCGGTGTCGGGGTCGGGGCTGCCGTCCTCGGTGACGAACTCGGTGGCCAGCATCAGCCCCAGGCCCCGCACGTCGCCGATGCCCGCGGTCCGGTCGGCCACGGCCTCCAGACCGTGGCGCAGCCGCGCGCCCATCGCCTCGGCGTTCTCCACGAGCTTCTCGTCGTTTACGACGTCGAGCGTGGCGCAGGCTGCGGCGCAGGCGACCGCGTTGGCGCCGTAGGTACCGCCCTGCGAGCCCGGCCACGCCTTGCTCATCAGCTCCTCCGACGCCGCGATGCCGGACAGCGGAAAGCCACTGGCCAGGCCCTTGGCGGTGACGAGGATGTCCGGGGTGACGCCGAAGTGGTCGTGCCCCCAGAACCGGCCGGTGCGGCCCACGCCGGTCTGCACCTCGTCCAGGATCAGCAGGAACCCGTGCCGGTCCGCCCGCTCGCGCAGCCCTTCGAGGAAGACACGCGTCGCGGGGACGTAGCCGCCCTCCCCGAGCACCGGCTCGACGATGATCGCCGCCGTGTCGGCGGGCGAGGAGATCGTCTGGAGCGTGTAGTCCAGCTCCTGGAGCGCGAAGCGGGTGGCGGCGTCCTCGTCCCAGCCGTAGCGGTAGGCCGACGGGAACGGGGTGACGACGACTCCGCTCATCAGCGGCGAGAAACCGGACCGGAAGCGGGTCCCGGAGGTGGTCATGGAGGCAGCCGCCACCGTACGGCCGTGGAAGCCACCGTGGCAGACCAGGACGTTCGGGCGGCCGGTCGCCTGGCGGGCCAGCCGCAGCGCGGACTCGACGGCCTCACTGCCGGAGTTGGTGAAGAACAGACTGTCCAGACCGGCCGGCAGCACCTCGCCGAGCTTGTCGACGAGCCGCTGCAGCGGTTGGTGCATGACGGTCGTGTACTGACCGTGGATCAGCGTCCCCACCTGCTCCTGCGCCGCCGCCACGACCCTGGGATGACAGTGCCCGGTGCTGGTGACACCGATGCCGGCGGTGAAGTCGAGGTAGCGACGGCCGTCCTCGTCGAAGAGGTGGACGCCCTCGCCCCGTACCGCCGTCACGGGCGTGGCCTGGCGAAGGTGCGGCGACAGTGCGGTCATGTTCGTCTCCCGGCGTGGGTCGTCGGACGCTTGCGGTCCATCGAGCATCTCCAGCGCCCCTCCCGGAGCCAACGCGCGATCTGTCTGGTGCGAGCACGAGGTTCGGACGTTGTGTCAAGCGTGCGGCCGGAAGGCGGCCCTTGCTGCCCCGTCCGAGCGAAGCGGAACCCCTCTTGCGCACGTCAGCGATGCTTGTCACAGTGACCGGGCACTCAGGGAGACACCGTGAACGACAACCCTCCGAAGGCCCGGCCGCCAGAGACGAGCGACCCGGACAACAGTCCGCCCGGCCGTGCCCCCACCGTCGCCGACGTTCTGGCGCTGCCCGTCCTGGCCTCCGGACAGCCCCAGGTCGTCACCGGCGTGCCCCTCCTCGACCGTCCTGTGCGCTGGGTCCACATCACCGAGCTGACCGACCCCGCCTCCTTCCTCAAGGGCGGCGAACTCGTCCTCACCACCGGCATGCCGCTGCCCGACGACGCCACGGGGGTGCGCCGCTACGTCGACGAACTCGCCGACGTCGACGCGGCGGCCCTGGTCATCGAACTCGTACGGCGTTACCACCGCCCCCCCGACGCCCTCGTCCACGCCTGTCGCGCCCGCGGGCTGCCCCTGATCACCCTGGCGAAGGACGTCAACTTCCTGGAGGTCACCCAGGTCGTGCACGCCCTCATCCTCGGCAACCAGGCCAAAGCGATGCGCCGCGCCCAGCGCGTCCACGAGGCGTTCACCACCCTCACGCTGCGCGGCGCCGGGCCGGAGGACGTCATGCGCGCGGCGGCCGAGATGAGCGGCCACACGGTCGTCCTGGAGAACCTCGTCCATCAGGCACTGATCTGCGAACCCTCCGGCACCACCCTGGAGGATGCACTCACCGGCTGGGAAGAGCGCTCCAGGGCCACCCCGCCCGGCCACCGCCGGAGCCGGCTCGGCCCGGAAGGCTGGCTCACCGCACCGGTCGAATACCAGGGCGAACGCTGGGGCCGCGTGGCCATGCTGCCCACCCCCACCACGGATACGTCCTCCGAGCGAGCCTTCGATCCGGAGCACGTGACCGTCCTGGAGAGAACGGCGATGGCCCTGACCGTCGCCCGCCTCATCCACCCCGTCCCCTGGGAACGCACCGCGCACCGCAACGCCCTGCGCGACCTCGTCGAGCAGCGCCATCGATCCCGGGAAGACGCCCAGGCCCGCCTGGCCGCTCTGGGCCTGCCCACCGAGAACAGCCGCTTCCTCCCCGTCGTGGTGGACCTCCCGGTGCACGACGCCACCGCGCATGCCGAGACCCTCCTGTCCCAGGTCGTGCAGACGACGGGAACCCCGGCAGTCATCGGCGAACTCTCCGTCGGTCGCCTGGGAGTATTGCTCGCCCTCAGCTCCTCACATCCCTGGCGGCCCGTGGTGGAGCGACTGGGCAAGGCCGCGCTCGGCCTTTCCCCGCGGGCCATCGTGAGCGTCGGCTCCGAGGTCGACGACCTCACTGCCGCCCCTCGTTCCTTCCGCCAGGCAACCCGCGTGGCCGAGGCCACCCCGCCCGACCAGCCCCTCCCCCCGGGCCGCTCCTTCCACGAACTCTCCGATGTCGGCCTGCGCCGCCTGCTGTACGCGCTCCGCGAGGACACCCGGATCCAGGAGTACGCCGAACAACAACTCGGCCGCCTCCTCGATCACGACACCCGGCACGGCACGAACCTGGTGACGACCCTCCGCCACTACCTCGACACCGCCGGCAACAAGACCAGCGCCGCCCGCCGTGGCGGCCTGTCCCGCGAGACGTTCTATCAACGCCTGCGCACCATCGAGCGCCTGCTCGACTGCGACCTCGAATCCGGTGACCAGCGCACCGCATTGCACGTAGCCCTGACAGCGCTGGACGTCTTGCGCGTCGGCTGACCCGACGCCTCGCAGGCGGGTCAGCGAGAGCCTCAGCCGCGGTGCGGCATGGACGCCAGCGCCTACCATTTCAGGCATATGTACTCATATGCGCATTTACAGGCGTTCGGCGCTGACGTCGTCACCGGCCGGCTGCCCACGCCGCCCTGCGCGCGCTGGACAGCGTGAGCCGTGAGGTCACGACCGGCCAGGACACGAACCAGGAACTTGAGCCTGATCAGACACTCGCGAAGGTCCTCGCCCTGCAGGACGAGTGGTCGAGCTCGCCCCTACGCAGGCCGCCTGCCGGGGGTCCGGGCCAGGAGGAGAGTCGCCCGCGTCCTCGGCATCTACGCCCAGCGGGTCATCACGTCGCGAGGGTCGACGGCTGTGTCCGGGCTGGAGCTGATGACGGCGCTGCGGCCGCCCACCCGCGCGGTGCAGGACCCGCAGACCCGGAACGAAGGTCGTCGGCCTCGGCGACCACCTGCAGCTGCAGGCGATCGGCCCCGGCGGCTGGTTCAACGAGCCTTTTTTCAGCGGTAACTCTCCAGAGCGAGGAGGGCTTTGGCCGCGGTGGTGAGCCAGGTGGGGCTGCAGCGTGCTTTGCGAAGGATCCGCCAGGTCTTGAGGCGGGCGATGCCTCGCTCGACGGGGTAGCGCAGGCGGGCGTGGGCCTTGTTCAGCGACTTCTGGCGGCCGAGTTCTTTGCCGGGGCGGCGTCGTCGGCCGGTGGCGAAGGTGCCGCCGGCTCCGAGGAAGGCCAGGCCGGCCAGGGCCGGGGTGCCGAGTCGGCGGCAGGTGTCGACGACGCGGTGTCTGCGGGCCGCGGTGAGATCGTGGGTACGGCCGGGTAGCACCCCCGAGATCCACAGGATCGGGCCGTCGGGATCGGTGACGACCTGGACGTTCACTCCGTGGCGACGGTGCTTTCCCGAGCAGTCGCCGCGTGCGTCACCGACCCGGTCGCATTGCGCGAGAGTGCCGTCGACCAGCACGTATTCCGCTCGTGCCTTCGCCTCGCGCAGGGCAGCGGTGAGTCCTGGCGCTCGGCGGGCGAGCAGGGCCACCACGGAGCGGACGTAGGCGTGGGCGGTGCCGACGCTGATGCGGAAGCCGGCCGCGATCTGGGCGAGGGTGGTGTGCTGGCGCAGGCACACCAGCGCGACCAGGGCACGCTGGTGCGGAGGCAGCTTGCACCGCCGGTCACCCTCACGGAGGACGATCAGCATCGTCACCGCCTCCACCAGTGCATGCGGAAGGTCGAGTGCGGCAGGGTACGTAAGCAACGGGGCTCCCCGGCAACCGAGATGAGATGTCAGATACCTCCCTCAACTGCCTGGGGGCCCCGCCCGTTCTGCTGCCATGGCCCCACCACCGTCGTCACCCGATCGGTGTCCACGCTGAAAAGGCTCAATCTTCGGTGGGCCGCCACAGCCAGCGCAGAGCGTCCGGCAGCAGGACGCCGCCGTGGTTGGGGCTATGTCCGCCGTCTCCCAGGACAAGGCGAAAGTCGTAGCCCGCTTCGGCGAGAGCGGCTGCCACACGCAGGTTTTCGGCGAGCCAGTTCCGCTGTGGCTCATTCCAGTGCAGGTCGCGGTGGCCGCCTTGCATGAAGATGCGCAGCGGCTTGCGAGGAACGCGGGAGATGAGGTCTGGGTAGGGATTGCCGTCCGGCATCTGCGCGAAACTGGACAGGTATCCGATGACGCGGCGGAACTTGTCCGGACGCAGCCACCCGGCGGTAAAGGCGCAGTTGCCGCCGCTGCTCCCGCCGCAGATGCCCCACTGTTCGGGCGACTGGGCGATGGTACAGAGCTCCGCAACCTGCGGGATGATCTCGGTGAGGAGGAAGGTGACGTACTGGTCGTCGAAGGCGTCGTACTCGTTGTTTCGGTTCTTGGGGTTCTCCGCGTTGGGGAAGACGCCAGGATCGACGAACACGCCGATGGTGACGGGTATGTCGCCGCGGTGAATGAGGTTGTCAAGGACGATCGCGCCGCGTACCTCCCCTGCGGGGTCCAGGTACCACCATCCGTCCTGGAACACCATCAAGGATGCCCGTTCCGCTGGGTCGTACTGTGCAGGCACGTGGACCCAGAACTTCCGGAAGGTTCCCGGGTAGACCTCGCTGTCCCTCCAGTCGAACGCGACCGTCTCGCCAGCGGGCACGCCCGGCTGCCGAGCGGAATCGGGTCCGTGGACGTAGCGCACGTCCGACTGGTCGATCGGAAGTGGCTGGTAGGCCATCTCGATGGTCACGGGGAGCAACCGTAGGGCGATCACCGCCCTTGTCCGCAAGGGATTTTCGTCCAGAGGCTCCACATCGCAGCTTCAGTGGCGAGGTTGGAAAGGGCTCCGTGTGCCATGCGGTGAGGCGGATGAGCTGTCTGTAGCAGCAGATGGCTGCGGCAAGGCCGAGGAAGGCCAGGTAGTTGCGGGAACGGCATTCGTGGCGGTGACCGTTACCGGGATACGGGACCGCCGCCGTCCTGCTGGTCACCGTCGGCGACGGCACCAGCTTCCCCACCGCCGCCCATCTCGCCTCCTACGCCGGCCTCGCCCCGACCACGAAGTCGTCGGGGACCTCGATCCACGGCGAACACGCGCCCCGAGGCGGCAAACCGCCGGCTCAAACGCGCCATGTTCCTCTCCGCCTTCGCCTTCATGAACGCCGATCCCGCCTCCCGCACCTACTACGACAAGCAACGCGCCCGCGGCAAAACCCACGCCCAGGCCCTCCTCCGCCTCGCCCGCCAACGCATCAGCGTCCTGTTCGCCATGCTCCGGGACGGCGCCTTCTACGAATCCCGCACGCCCGCGGACGTCGAGCCCGCCGGCGTGCGGCCGGGCAGCAGGCTGTCGAGGCTCGCGTGGGCTGCGGAAGCCCTGGTGCGCAGGGCGGCGGCTGGGCAGGCTAGTTTGCTCGGGTGAGTCTCCTTGATGATGTAGCTGAGCGCGACGGCTGGCGCTGCTGGGTGTGCGACGAACCGGTCGACCCCGACAAGTCGGTGAACGACCCGCAGGGGCCCAGCGTTGACAGCCGGACCGCCGACCGGAAGGCCAAGGTCGCCGAGCGGCTCGCGCACCGCGGGTGCAACACCCGCAAGGGCGCGGTCAAGGTGGTCATCGCCTGGCCGGACCGCCTGTACGTGGTCGAACCCGCGCCGCTGATCACCGTTGCCGCGAGACTGGAGCGCAAGGGGGGCCGCGAGATGGTGGGCCGTTGTCCGACCAGGCAGGACGCCCAAGAAGCGGCGGACTGGCTGGTGGACCGGTTCTCCCGACTGGTACCGGGACTGCCGGTGACCGCCGACATCGAGGCGGGCGGCGGCCAGTTCCTCGTCATCCTGGCCACCGGCCACCGCTGACCGGACACGCCGCCACCTCGCTGATCTGCTTCCTTCAGCTGGAACGAGTTCAGGTTCGAAGTTGACACGGCTGCCCGCCGCAACGCTGTGCGCTCGGACGGCTCGCGAACCACTGCTGGTGGACCGGGCTCGCGGCGGCGGCCTCACACTCCTCTTTTGGAACAGCGCCTGGCAGACTGCGCTCCCCGGTCAGGCCGCCGCGGGGGCCCCGAGCATCGCGGAAGCCTCCTGGAACGCGCTGAGCGTGCGCGTCGGTGCGGCGGCCTGGGAAAGGTCGCGGCAGGTGAAGCCGAGCTGGGTCATGGCCCGCAGGACCTCGCCGGCGCTGAAGTCGCGGCGGTCCTGGCGTGTGACGACCTGTCCGACCTGCTTGGCCGGGTAGGTGCGACGGCCGACGATCACTGACGCCCCGAAGACTTCCTCAGGCTTGACGCCCTTCATCGATTCCAGGACGCCGCTCTTGGTGAGGTCGAAGGGGAAGCGGGCGATGACACAGCGCATGATGCCTCACAGGGAGAAGAACGAGGGGATGGTTCTGCCGCGGTTGAGGCGGTTCAGCGAGCCAGGGCGAGGACGCCCAGGGCATTGCCGTGTTCGTCGACCACGGGCAGGGCATCGAGGCGGCGGTAGCGCATCGCGTACTCGGCTTCGGCCATCGTGGTCACGGGTGAGGCGAAGGGCCGCGGGTCGACGAGGATGTCCCGCAGCTGGACCCGGTCGGTGTACACGGAGCTGTCGCGGACCGCGGTGAGCTGGGCCTGGGTGAGAAGCCCGGTGCACACGCCGTCGTTGTCGCAGACGAGCAGGTGTGCGGTGCGGGCGCTCGCCATGACGGACAGGGCCACCTCGACGGTCATGTCGTCGCAGACTTGCGGTCCGGCGGTGTCCATGGCGTCTGCCACCGTTCTGGGTACGGGGGCGGCACCCGTCGAGCGGGGCTGCATCTGAACCATCGTCACAAAGTGCCTCCTGCAGAGGTGGGCCAGTGTCCTGAACCTGAACACGAAGTCTTTACGCCGCCGCGCCGAACGAGGACTGCCGGGTCATGCGCCGGGCGGCCGAGCCGGGGCTGCGTCGGCCGCGTGACGACGACGTGCTGCGCTGACGCCGCTCGGCGACCGGCACGGTGATCGTCACGGGGATGCCGGAGGGCGTCCGGGCGCCGGTGATCTGGCCGAGTGCCTCTTCGCCGGAGCGGACCTGGGTGGTCTGGGGCACAATGCCGGCGGCGGTCATGAGGCGGGTCATGTCGCGGCGCTGGTTGGGGGTGACCAGGGTGACGACCCTGCCGGATTCGCCGGCGCGGGCGGTACGGCCGCCTCGGTGCAGGTAGTCCTTGTGGTCCGTCGGCGGGTCGACGTTGACGACCAGGTCGAGGTTGTCGACGTGGATGCCGCGGGCGGCGACGTTCGTGGCCACGAGCACGGTGACGTGCCCGGTCTTGAACTGGGTCAGGGTTCGGGTGCGCTGCGGCTGTGACTTGCCGCCGTGCAGGGCGGCGGCCCGCACCCCGCTGTTCAGCAGGTCCTGCGTCAACCGGTCGACGGCGTGCTTGGTGTCCAGGAACATGATCACCCGGCCTTCGCGTGCCGCGATCTGCGTTGTCGTCCAGTGCTTGTCCGCGCCGTGGACGTGCAGCACGTGGTGCTCCATCGTGCTGACCGCACCCGCGGAGGGGTCGACGGAGTGGACGACCGGGTCGGTGAGGTAGCGGCGGACCAGGCGGTCCACGTTGCGGTCGAGGGTGGCGGAGAACAGCATCCGCTGGCCCTCGGGGCGGACCTGGTCCAGGAGCGCGGTGACCTGGGGCATGAAGCCCATGTCGGCCATCTGGTCCGCCTCGTCCAGGACGGTGATCGCGACCTGGTTCAGCCGGCACTCCCCGCGGTCGATGAGGTCCTTGAGCCGGCCCGGCGTCGCGACGACGACCTCGGCCCCACCGCGCAGCGCATTGGCCTGCCTGCCGATCGACATTCCTCCGACGACCGTGGCGAGACGCAGCTGCACCGAGCGGGCGTAGGGGGTGAGCGCGTCGGTCACCTGCTGGGCCAGCTCACGCGTCGGCACGAGGACCAGGGCCAGCGGCTGGCGGGGCTCGGCGCGCTGTCCGGCGGTGCGGGCCAGCAGGGCCAGGCCGAAGGCGAGGGTCTTGCCGGAGCCGGTGCGCCCGCGTCCCAGGGCGTCGCGGCCCGCGAGGGTGTTGGGCAGGGTCGCGCCCTGGATCGGGAACGGGACGCTCACGCCTTGCGCGGTCAGCGCGGCCAGCAGCTGCTTGGGCATGTCGAGGTCGGCGAACGCCTCGACCGCGGGCAGCGCGGGAGTGATCGTCTCCGGCAGGGCGAACTCGCCCTGGACCACTGCGGGGCGTCGGCCGTAGCCGCCCGAACGGCTCGGACCCCCTGAACGGCTCGGGGCGGACGAGCCGAAACGGCCGTCCCGCTTCGAACCGGCGCGGGAGCCGAAAGCGGGGCCGTCGCCACGGTTGCGGCGGGAGGAGCGGTCGTTCGTTCGTGTGGGGTTCATTGAGAACCTTCCTTGATAGGCGCGTATCAAGGAATTCCCGCAGCGGAAGAGCAGCGCGGGGAATCACAAGAACGGGCCGAATGGAATGCGAAAAAGGATTTGGAGAGTGCAGTAAATCTGGCGCGGGTTGCATCGACGAAATTTGTGACGTCATGTGACGTGAAATCCCGGACGCCTACCGGTTGCACCTTGGAACAGGCGCGCGCCCCTGGGCAAGGGGCTGTGGGCGCTACTCGTCCCACAGGTCACACCACTGCGGGAAGAAACCCGCAGCTGGGGCCCGCACCCCGAGGGATGCGGGCCCCAGCTACGAAGTACGTGTCAGCGTCAGGCGAGAACGATGTTCTCGGCCGTCGGGCCTTTCTGGCCCGTCGCGATGTCGAAGGTGACCTTCTGGCCCTCGAGCAGCTCGCGGAAGCCGTGGGCGGCGATGTTCGAGAAGTGGGCGAACACGTCAGCGCCCCCACCGTCCTGCTCGATGAAGCCGAACCCCTTGGCCGCGTTGAACCACTTCACAGTGCCTGACGCCACGTCATATCTCCTCTTGGGCAGTACGCCGGGACCGCGATGCGCGGATACCGGGTCGCCGCGATGATGCCCCGTCCGGAAAATTACCGGCAATACGAAAACGCCGCCAGCGGCTGAAAATACCGGGCGAAGGCGCTTGAAGTTTTGGGAACCACGACTGCAACTGAGATCGACAGTAGCATGATGTAGCGGCCCATGTTCGGTAAATGACTCCACCCTGCTGATTGCAGTAAAAACACTCCCCGCACGGCGCGTCAAATTCTCACGTCACTGCCACAGATATTGACCCACCCCGAGGGCAGCGTTTCAGGAAGACGGTCGCTGTCACGGCCGAAAAGGGCACGAAATTCCGGTGACGGCATACTGCCCGGCGCCGGCCCCATCGGCCAGTACGGGGCCGCTGGGGCTGTCAGGCGGGCAGCCGTACGCTCCGAGCGCGGGCCCCGGTCCCCCACAGGCCGTCCGGGCCGTCGCCGGCGACATTCGTCGCACGACCCCAGCGAAGCCTGCCTCGTCGACGCGTTTGTCATTGACCCGCGGGGCCTTCACCTCAATCACCCCGGCCGCGGTCGTGACCTTCCGCGCCTGGTGGTAGCCGCTGCGCACGACCAGCCGCCGCCCGGACTCGTCCCGCCGATCGGCCAACTCGGCTATGCAGGTGTTGACTTCGGCTTCCAGCGCGGCGGCCAGTATCCGCCGTGCGCCCTCGCGGACGATCTCGTCAATCAGGGAGCCGTGTGGTGTCATCGTTGACTACCGTGAGCCAGGGGCGTGCCTTCCCGACCGGCGTTCGCAGGGTCGGCCTACTCGATGGCCATCACAGGATCATTCGGGAAGGTACGCCTTTTCGCGCGCCAACCCGAGGCTGATCCACGAGCCTTGAGCATTGCTCCTCCCGGCGCTGCGGGTGGTTGTACACCGGTTACTGGTTTTGGTAGGGATCGGTGATGGTATGGCGCCGTTGTGCGGTGTGGAGGACGTCTCGAGGGAAGGCGGGGCCGGCGATGTAGTAGCGGCCTTTGGTGTTGCCGACGGCGGTGAGTAGGCCAGCTTTGGTCAGTGCCTGGATGTCGCGTACGGCCTGCTGGTTACTGAGGACTTCTGCCTTTTCGTAGCGAGAGCGGCGGACGCGGCCGACCATGGCGACCTCGTGCAGTGCGGTGATCTGGCGTTCGGCGAGTTGGAAGTGCTCGGCGTGTTCGGCGAGGGCGATCCAGCAGTCGGTGGAGCGTTTCACGCGGTGCTGCACACGCTGTGTCTGTTCGTGGTAGGCACGCAGGTTGAGGCGGACCCAGGGGAGTGCGTCGCGCTGGGGGGAGTAAACCGGCCCGCCTACCTCGCGCAGTACTTTGTAGTACTCCCAGGTATTGCCGGGCATGCCCAGCCATTCCTCGATCGAGGAGAACTCCGGGGCCAGCACCCCCTCGCGGGCAATCAGGAGTGTCTGCAGGCTGCGGGACATGCGGCCGTTGCCGTCCGTCCATGGGTGGATCTTCACCAGGTTCAGGTGGGCCATGGCGGCGCGCACCAGAGGATCTGCATCGAGGTCGCCCTGGTTGAGCCAGTCGACCAATTCAGCCATCAGTTGGGGGACGCCGTCTTCGTGGGGGCCTTCGTACTCGGTGGCGTGCGGGTCCCCGACAGCGGTGATGAAGATGGCCTTGCGGCGCCACCGGCCTGCCGGCCGGTGGGGGTGGTGGTGGCCCTGCAGCATCCAGTGCAGGGCGTTGAGCAGCTCCTTGGAGTAGGTGAAGTCCGGGACGTCCCACAGCGACTGGATGTACGTCATGGTCTGTTGGTATGCCAGGGTCTCCGCCTTGTTCTCCTCGCTGGCGTCCACGGCGTCCCGCTCGCCGTCGAGGAGGTCGGCCACGTCGACCGGGTCGACTCGATAGCCCTCGATGGTGTTGGACGCCGCGATGGCGGACGCGGTCAGCGAGCGCCTAAGATCGGCGGTCCACTTTGTGGGGCTTTGCTGAACGACGTGCCGTAGATCGTGACGCATGGCGGTGATCTCGTCGAGAACGTGCTGGTCGGCTGCGGCGAGCGGTGGAGTTTCGTGGAGCATGATGGAATGATACCCACTGCATATCATTCGGTGGTGTGCCGTCGAGTCGCTGCTTGTATGCGACTCCGCCCGCCGCAGTGCGAGGGCAAACGGCCGCCATGAAGCCCAGTCCGGTGCTCCCACCAGGACTGTTGAGGCACAGGGCTGCTTTCTGTGTGCCGTTGGGATCATTCGGAGGGGCCCGGGCACAGTTCGGGCCCCTCGTGTGCGCACGCGTCCAGGAGGGAGACGTACGCGTCGCGGTGCCCGACGACGGTTGTGCAGAAAGGCCACAGCAAGAGGCAGCCACACGGCCGTGGATGAGACGGGATGCGTAGGCCTACCAGCGGGTGCGCGACCTCCACCGGCTGACGGATGAGGAGTTCACGCTGCCCCGTGCGGTCGGTCTGGACCTCAACGCCGCGCCCGCGTCCGGCGCAACAGCCGAGGCGAAGCGGCTGACGCCCATGAGCAGTGCACGCTGCGGCCCCGAACCCTCTGCGACGGCCCCGTCCCCCATGTCGCCCCTCCCCCGCCCGGGCCTCCCGCCCGGCATCTCCCCCACCGGCCCTCACGACCGTCCCCGGATCGTACCGGTGGCCACGCATCGGCCTCCGCCGGACGCCGCTTCCGGTCACGGGGCGGGACGTCCGGGCCGCCGGCCGGCCGCGGCCTCCACGCCGGCACTTACGGGCAGTTGGCTGCCGGGCCGAAGGCCCGCAGTGACACGGCATCCGTCTCATCGCCGATGCGACCAGTTCGCACTCTTCCCGCAGCCCCTGCCGCGCCGCAGCCTCGAGAACACGGGGGCTGACGAGGGCGCATCCCGGATAGACACGCAACTGTTCACGTGCCGTACTGCGGGCTGCCCCAGGAGCGCGTGGCCACACTTGACCACGGCTGGGTGATGCTGGAGCGGTCCTCCGCAGCACTGTTCCTGGCCCAGGCCACCGCATGCGCGACGCCGGACGGGATCAACGGGTCGCAGCCAGGGCAGCGATATGTCTTGCCCTCGGCGCGTGCGCCCGCCACGTGCCGGACGAACCAGTACCTCGCCCTGCCAGTCCACCGACGCCATTGAGGAAGACGTGCTCGGCGGGATCACGGCGGCGGCAGCCTGCTCGTCGATTCCCCTCGGACTCCCCCGCTGATTCCTCCGCCCTCCGGCGCGGACTCGTCAGCCGGTTCCCACCCGCAACCGCCCGTGTAATCCCTGGCGAAGAGGGCCGTCTCGCCTGCTAGTCTTCGGCGTCTTGTCGCACACTCGTGCGCACACATCACGCCACTCGTCGCATCAGTCCCATCGGGGGAATCCTGTCATGACCCAGCCAACTCCACCGCCGTCCGAGGGTAACCCGTTCGCCCAGCAGCCCGGTGCCGCCCTGCCTCCTCCGGCCCCGTTCACGCCCCCGGCCGCGCCGGCCCGCAACAACCTCGCCCTGGGCCTGGTCGTCGCCGTCGTCGTGGCGCTGGTCACCGCTGGTATCTATGGCGGGATCGTCGGCGCGACCGAGTACGAGATCGGCTACGCGGCCGTCGGCGTCGGCTTCCTCATCGGCTTCGCGGCGGGCAAGATCGGCGGCACCAACCCGGTACTGCCCGTGGTCAGCGCCCTGCTGTCGCTGGGCGCGGTCTACCTCGGCCAGCTCATCGGCATCGCGATGATCGGCGCCGACGAAGTCGGCGTCTCCGCGACCTCGCTGTTCACCGAGCACTTCGACGTGCTGACCAAGGGCTGGAGCGAGACGGCCGACCCGATGACCTTCCTGTTCCTCGCCATCGGCGCGTTCGCCGCGTTCTCGGGCGCCAAGAAGGGCGCCCTGTAACCACCCGGATGCTGCGGCGCGCAACCCGCGTATGAGCATGTGCGGCGCATGAAAGGGGCCCGTTTACCGTGAGGTGGACGGGCCCCTTTCACGCCGTACGGCCTACGGCCCACCGCTTGTGCTGCATGCACAGGGGCGGGTGCGGCGTGAACGGCCGACCGGAGGCGAGCGGCCTCTCCAACCCGTTGAGTGTGAAGTCCAGTTCGTCAAAGACCGCGGGTTGGCCGATGCCGTCAACCCACGCGCGCAGATCCTCTGGGGTCGCTGTCCACTGTCCGTTCTCCAGCTTGCAGATCTTGCAGTGCGGCCAGCTCAGGCGTTGTGCGAGCCGGCGCCGCTGAGCCGGCCGCCAAGGGCCGAAGGCTGAGGTCTTCTCCTCGCCCGCGAGGAGCGGGGGATTCGGGCGCCTCGCGCCGTCGCCCGCCCCGCACCGGCCTGGCGGGTGCGCGCCCAGCGCCAGCCGTCGCGTGCCAGGGCGCCGCGCTTCTGTCGGTCCGTCAAGTGGTAGACGGCCGAAGCAGTACTGCTCATCCCGACGTCCTGCACGAGCTCGCGCACCGACGATCCTTCCCCCACGGTCCTCGATCGAGCGGCGGACACGAAGCACGATGGGAAGTCGGCGCCGACGCCGGCTGCGGCACCTCGGGCCGGTCGCAACATCTCGCACGCCTGCGTCACAGCAAGGCCCCCAGGCTCAGTGGGCGGCGATCCAGCGCCGGACGGCGTCGTTGACGGTGTCGTCGAGGGCGCTCAGCGCTTCCACGGCGTGCAGGTCTCCTGGCTCGGGCGCGACTCCCGCCCGGATGAGTGCCGCGTGCAGCTCCAGACGGCGCCGGTCTGCCGGAGCCATCACCGCGGGGAGCCGCCGGCCCGGGTCGGGAGCAGGCCACGGCGCCTCCTCCTCGACCGCCCGCGCCTGCGGCGGCACCCGCCAGTCCTCGTCCCCCCACTGCTCTGCGGACTCCGCCCCGCCCAGAGCCGTCTGCGCGTCGAAACCGCAGCGGTAGGGGTCCAGGATCAGCTCAGGCGTCGTCGTCACAGCGGTCGGTGAGCACTGCCAGTCCCGCATACAACCTCCAGCATCCGGCGTTCACTTGGTAACCAGGAGCCGGACTGCCCGGTCGGCAGTTGCAGCACCGGCAACCAACCACCCGAATGCCCCCAAACCCATCTCGTCACACCACTGCGCCATCCGGCACAACCCCCAGGTCTCGCGCGTCATGTGTGAGGGCACCGGACCGATCTCGTGCTGCGCGCGCCGTATCCCACCCGTCCGGTTCCGGTCTGACTCAAGGCGCGCAGTGCGCGCTGGAGTCATTGCAACGAGCTGCCCCGCAACGCTGCCCTGCCCGTCCCGTTCCTCAGCCGGTCTGCAGCAGTTCCCCCACCGTTGACGCCACCGCACGGCGCGCCACGCCGCCAGGACACAGGCCAGCCCATGCAGCCGGAACCTGGCACGTACCGCTCACACGCCTCTGGTTGCGTCCCAACTCAGCCAACCATGCCGCCAGTTATGACTGGAAACACCAGTAACTCCGGCACAACCATCCGAAGGCCCTGCCCGTCACATAAGGCAGGAGCAACCAACTCCTAAGCACACAAGGGGGAAATATGCGCTTCACTCATTCCATGCTGGGCGCCGCCGCACTGGCCGCTCTGTCGGTGGGGGCCACCACCGCCCTGGCGGCACCCGCCTCCGCCGCGCCCAACACCACCCCGCAGAAGGTCTGCGGAAGCGGCTACAAGACCGTGAACTCCGCCGCCGTCGGCTCACTGGGCACCGTCTACCTCGCCTACAACGCCGCCAACGGCAACAACTGCGTCGTCACCATCCGCAACAACCCCGGCACCATCGTGGACATGTCTGCCTGGATCTACGTTCCCGACACCAACGAGGGCGACGACGACTACGGGCGCTACACCTCCTACGCCGGACCCTCCTACGTCATCGGCAAAGGCCACTGCGTGGACTGGGGCGGCGCCATCGCCAACACCTCTGTACAGGTGACCGGCTCCAACTGCGCCTCCCTCAAGGAACACCGGACCACCCACACCCGCTGATCCACCCCATCCACCCGTCCTGCGACTGCCGACCGGAACGCCCGCTGACCGTCAGGCCGGACTACGCCCCGGGCCGGCCGGTGGGCGCCGTGGCGCAGGACAGCGCACGAGGCCGTCAACAATTTGGCCCGCCCTGGCGGAACTCAATCGAATCCGCCAGGGCAATCACGCAAGTCCCATCTCGTGGTGGGGTGGCCGGCCGATGTCCAGGCCCGGCCGTGGCGTGCACTCGAGGAGCCGGGCGCCGTCGTGCTCCCCTGGCCCGGGGTACTCGTCGCGGCCGGGTCTGGCTGGCTCCAACGGGTCATCCTGGACGAGCAAGTTCGATGTCTGATCCGATTGTTGATCCTCCCGTGCGGCGGTCTGCGGCGGCTGCCTCGTCGGGAATCTCGCTGCGGTGCGGAATCAGCGGCACCGCCCGCCCCGCCACCCGGGCGGGAGCCGGGGCAACGGCCGCGGCGGCCTCCTCCGCGCTCGGCGACCACCTCCTCCCGCTCGGCCTGGGCCTCCTGCGACTGCTTGGCCAACTCCTCGGTGAGCGCCATGCCGGTCTGGCTCCAGGCGGCAGGCGTCGGCCAGCAGGTCATGTCCGAGCCGAAGCCCAGCTCCTGGGGCAGGTACTCCCACTGCATGCCGGTGTGCAGCACGAAGAGGATCCCGCACCCGGGGCCTGCCGGAATTCAGCAGAGTGGGGATCCTGAGGCTGACCGCACTGGGCTTGCGATCGGGTCGGACGGGTCCTTTCCAGCGCCGAGGAGGCTGACTTCCAGCCTCGCGCTTTCACCCGAGCGGCTCTGAAGCGGGCGGCCGGACACCGCTCCGGTCCGGCCACACGAACCACACATCCACCGCTTTCGGGCGGCGGCCCTGACCTTTCGGCCACGACCAGGACCCGGAATGCTGCGCGGGCGCGGGCCGCGACGTTCGGATGGCGCATGGTGCAGGCGTAGAGCCTCAGGGCATCGAACCTTGCGGAGCCCGACCGCTCCGGACAGCATGCGGTGCAGCCCGGAGTGGTTGATCACTCGATGTGTCCGGTGCCGGGATCCACCTGCGAGAGGAACTCCCGGATGGCTTCCTCGAGTTGCTCCCTGCCGCACTGCACCGGAGGGTGGGTGCTGAACCCGAATCCGTACTGGGGATCGGCCCCGGTCAGCCAAGTCAGGTCGTAGGAGCCCGGCCTGCCGTCCCGCTGGCTGACCTCGAACTCCTCACCGTCGACCGACATCCGCCACGGCTCGTTCGCCGGCATCACGACCTGCTTTCCTTCAGCCCCCGGCCCGTGTCCTCAACTGCACGCGCGCCACGATCACATCCCGCGTGCGGATCACGCAACGGTGAAGTCCGCCGCCTCGGTCTCCAGCGTCGTCTCGCCGCCCTTGGCTGTGGCCAGGACCGCGACGTGCCAGACACCGCGCGGGGAGGACTCGGCATCGGAACCGGTGACCTTGACGGCGTAGGTGCAGCGCACGGTGTCCTCACCAGAGGGCTTGCAGACGGCCGACTCCGCGGCGGCCATGTCCTGGGCGGTCAGCCCTTCCTTCGCAAAGGACGACTTCTCCGGCCACGCCAGCACCTTCACATTCTTGACGCCGGAAGACGCCGTGACGTCAGTGGTGAAGGTCAACGAACCACTGCGGTCGCCATCGGGGGCAGCGTAGCGGGCGGTGCTGTGCGCCAACGCCGGAGGCTGGTCCCCGGCGTAGGCGACGGCGAAAGCACCGGCACCTGCGAGGACGACGACACCGGCAGCCACGGACAAAGCGACACGACGCGACATAAGAAATTCCCCTTCACGGACTCAGCCGGATCAACCGGCGCTCCTAGCTGCGCCGTTGCACCCATACTGGGCCGCGCATCGGGCACCCCGTATGAGCGCACGTACTCAACTTCCGTCTGAGTAGGACCTGTTGGCCCCATTCCGCGGTGTTGCCTGCTTGAGTCGCGCCATACAGACGAGGGCGAGCGCTGTCACCGCAGTGAAGGCCCCGCCTGCCGTTCTCGTCACGGCCGTCGCCCCCCCCACATCGGCCGGTCGGCCCTGTGCCGGGTCAGCAGCAAAGGGCCGTACCAGCCCCGGTGAGCCGGCAGTTCACGCCCGAGACGGGACGGGCACACTCGTGGAAGACGGCCTCCCTGTTCCCCGGGGGACCACCGCACGGCACGGGGCCGGGGCGAAGACGAACGGGGTGGGACATCATGGTGATCGCGCTGTCGAGCCCGAGCGGCTCACGGCCGTCACCACGTACGAGCGTGCCGGTGCGCCCCGTTCAGGCCGCGGCCGTTGAGTTCTCGGCGGCGCGGCGGTATTCGGCGTGGATGCGCTGGGCTTCTTCGAGCTGGTCTTCGAGGATGATGATGCGGCAGGCGGCCTCGATGGGGGTCCCCTGGTCGACGAGTTCGCGGGCGCGGGCGGCGAT
>NZ_JBIUSU010000019.1:0-55192 GCF_044741545.1 Streptomyces sp. NPDC088157 | reverse complement strand
GGGGGCCCGGGGGGGCGCCCCCCGGCGGGGCCCGGGGGGGGGCGCGCCCCCCGGGGGGGGGGGGGGGGGGGGGGGGTTTTGGTGCGGGGGGGGGGGGGGGGGGCGCCCCCACCCCCCCCCCCCCCCCACCCGTTTGTCAGTCGTCAGCCTTGGTGGACGCGTCCCCGGCCCACGAGGGCATGGACACCGAGATCGGCCCGGCCCCGGTCCGCTCGTCCCCGGTCGGCCCGGCCCCGGTGGGGTCGACGACCGCCACCTCGATGCCGTCCAGCCGCTCCCGGTCCGCCACCACGTCGATCCCGGTGATCCCGTCCTCGGCGATCGTGAACATCAGGACCAGCCGCAGCCTGCCGTGCGGCGCCATCGCGAGGCCGACCCGGCCGTCGAGCAGGGCGAGGCCGGTGAAGCGGGCCCGGCCGGTCGCCGCCATCGCGCCCTCGGCCACGGACCGCGCACCGCTGACCGCGACGGGCGCGGGCGTCGGGACGACGAAACGGTCGGCGGTGAGGACCACGTCCGGGTGCAGCAGCGCGAGCAGCGCCTCGAAGTCGCCGCCGCGGGCAGCGGCCAGGAACGCGCCGGCGACCCGGCGTTGCCGGGCCCGGTCGGCGGCGGACACCGATGCGGCGGGCCCCGGTCCGCCGGATTCCGGAGTGCCGGACGTGTTCGGAGTGCCGAGAGCCGCCGAGGTGCCAGAGGCTCCGGAAGTGCCCGGGGCGCCGGGCCCGCCGCCCCTGACGCGGCGGCGGGCCCGGCTGGCCAGTTGCCGCGTCGTGGCCGGCGTGCGCTCGATCATCGGGGCGATGTCGTCGAACGGCACCGCGAACAGGTCGTGCAGCACGAACGCCAGCCGCTCGGCCGGGGCGAGCGTGTCCAGGACGACCAGGAGCGCCACTCCCACCGAGTCGGCGAGCAGCGCCTCCTCCTCCGGGTCGCCGCCCTCCCGCGCCCCGGCGGCCGGCTCGGTCACCTGGGCGTCGAGCGGCACCTCCGGCCGCGTTCCGCGGGAGCGGAGCATGTTCAGGCACACCCGGCTCACGACCGTCGTCAGCCAGCCGCTGAGGTTCTCCACATCACCCACGTCCGCCCGGGCCGCCCTGAGCCAGGTCTCCTGTACGGCGTCCTCCGCCTCGCCGAGCGAGCCGAGCATGCGGTAGGCGACGGCGCGCAGATGAGGCCGGTCGGCCTCGAAGCGCTCCGGTGGCAGGGTGGTGTGCGTGGTCATGACCGGGTCCCCGTTCGTGTCACTGCGGTGCGGGCTCGTGCGCGCAGATCACCACACGCACGGGGCCGGCCGCACCTCTTCGCGAAAAAGGGGCGTGCCGGGGCGGGCGGTTGTGCGCCGGCACGGGCGGCGGGGAGGCCGAAGGACTGCCGGGGGTATGGGGCATCCGCCGTGACGAAGGTACCCTCCAGGGGTATATTCCGGGCGGTGGGCGAGGCCGTCGCCGCTGTGCCGGAAGCGCCCGTACGAGCGGAGTCGCTCCCCGGGGAATCGGGGTGCGGACCGATAGGCTCGGATCTCCTTGAGAGGACGGGGGCCGGACGTGAAGATCCTCATCAGCGCCGACATGGAGGGCGCCACCGGCGTCACCTGGCCGGCCGACGTGCTGCCGGGGACGCCGCAGTGGGAGCGGTGCCGGTCGATGTTCACCTCGGACGTCAACGCCGCGGTGCTGGGCTTCTTCGACGGCGGCGCGGACGAGGTCCTGGTCAACGAGGCCCACTCGACCATGCGCAACCTGCTCCTCGAGCAGCTCGACGAGCGGGTGGAGATGCTCACCGGCCGGCACAAGTCCCTCTCCATGGTGGAGGGCGTCCAGCACGGAGACATCGACGGCATCGCGTTCGTCGGCTACCACGGGGGCGCCGGCATGGAAGGCGTCCTCGCCCACACCTACCTCGCCAACTCCCTCACCGGTGTCTGGCTGAACGACGTACGGGCCAGCGAGGGGCTGCTCAACGCGCACGTCGTCGCCGAGTACGGTGTGCCGGTCGTCCTCGTCACCGGTGACGACGTCGCATGCGAGGACGCCCTCGGGTACGCGCCCGAGGCGCTGAAGGTCGCGGTCAAGGACCACGTCTCCCGGTACGCGGCCGTGTGCCGCACGCCGGCCCGCACCGCCGCCGACATCCGGGCGGCGGCGAAGGAGGCGACGCGACTGGCGGCCCGTCAGGAACCGTCGCGCGGCGGGCCGTTCACCGTCGCCGTGGAGTTCGACGCCGAGCATCTCGCCATGGCGGCCACCGTCGTACCCGGCGTCGCCCGCATCGGCGAGCGGAAGATCGCGTACACCAGCGGCACCATGTACGAGGGCATCCGTACCTTCAAGGCGGTCACCACGATCGTCTCGGCCGCGATCGAGGAGCAGTATGGCTGACGCGCAGGCGCGCGACGAGGTGGTCCGGTTCACCTCCGATCTCATCCGCATCGACACCACCAACCGGGGCGGCGGCGACTGCCGGGAACGGCCCGCCGCCGAGTACGCGGCCGCGCTGCTCGCCGAGGCGGGCATCGAACCGACACTCCTCGAACGCACCCCGGGGCGAACCAACGTCGTCGGCCGGATCGAGGGCACCGACCCGGCCGCGGACGCGCTGCTCGTCCACGGTCACCTGGACGTCGTCCCCGCCGAGGCCGCCGACTGGAGCGTCCACCCGTTCTCCGGCGAGGTGCGCGACGGGGTCGTGTGGGGGCGCGGCGCCGTCGACATGAAGAACATGGACGCGATGATCCTGGCCGTGCTGCGGTCCTGGGCCCGGCAGGGCGTCCGGCCCCGGCGCGACCTCGTCATCGCCTTCACCGCCGACGAGGAGGCCAACGCCGAAGACGGTGCCGGGTTCCTCGCCGACCGGCATCCGGGGCTGTTCGAGGGCTGCGCCGAGGCCATCGGCGAATCCGGGGCGTTCACCTTCCACGACGGCGCCGGACGCGAGATCTACCCCATCGCGGCGGGCGAACGCGGCACCGGCTGGCTGAAGCTCACCGCACGCGGGCGCGCGGGACACGGCTCCAAGGTCAACCGGGACAACGCGGTGACCCGGCTGGCGGCGGCCGTCACGCGCATCGGCGAGCACGAATGGCCCCTGCGGCTCACCCCGACCGTCCGTGCCGCCCTCACCGAACTCGCCGCGCTGTACGGCATCGACCCCGACCTCCACGACGTGGACAACCTGCTGGCGAAGCTCGGCCCGGCGGCCGCCCTGGTGGAGGCGACCGTACGCAACAGCGCCAACCCGACGATGCTGGAAGCCGGTTACAAGGTCAACGTGATCCCGGGAGAGGCCGTCGCGTACGTCGACGGGCGCTATCTCCCGGGCGGCGAGGGCGAGTTCCGCACGACGCTGGACCAGCTCACCGGCCCCGACGTCGACTGGGAGTTCCACCACCGCGAAGTCGCCCTCGAAGCACCTGTGGACGCCCCCCTCTACGCCCGCATGCGCGCCGCCGTCGAGGAGTTCGCACCCGAGGGGCACGTGGTGCCGTACTGCATGTCCGGCGGCACGGACGCCAAGCAGTTCTCGCGGCTCGGCATCACCGGCTACGGCTTCGCACCGCTGAAGCTCCCGGAGGGCTTCGACTACCAGGCCCTCTTCCACGGCGTCGACGAACGGGTCCCCGTGGACGCGCTGCACTTCGGCGTCCGCGTGCTCGACCGGTTCCTGCGGACGGCATAGGCGAGCGGGGGAGAACGTGCAGGTTCTGCCGTACGGTTCCTGGCCCTCACCCATCGACGCCACCCTCGCGGCCACGCATGACGGGCGCCCCGAGTACGTCGGCTTCGTCGGCGACGAGGTGTGGTGGACCGCGCCCCGACCCGCCGAGCACGGCCGCCGCACCCTCGTCCGGCGGCGCCCGGACGGCACGGAGGAGTCCGTCCTGCCGGCGCCCTGGAACGTCCGCAGCCGGGTCGTCGAATACGGCGGACACCCGTGGGCCGCTGCCGTGCACGACGGCCGGCTCCTCGTGGTGTTCGTGCACTTCGCCGACCAGCGGCTGTACGTGTGCGAACCGGAGTCGGAGCCCGGCTCCGAACCCGAGTCCGGCGGTGCGCCACGCCCGCTCACCCCTGTCTCGCCCGTGGGCGGCGGACTGCGCTGGGTGGAGCCGCAGTTGCTGCTGGAGCGGGGCGAGGTGTGGTGCGTGCTGGAGGAGTTCACGGGCGAGGGGCCGACCGACGTGCGCCGGCTGCTGGCCGCGGTACCGCTGGACGGCTCGGCCGCCGACGACCGTACCGCCGTGCGTGAACTCACCGACGACCGGCGCCGCTTCGTCACCGGGGCCCGGCTCTCGTCCGACGGTCGCCGGGCCGCCTGGCTGGCCTGGGACCATCCGCTGATGCCCTGGGAGGGGACGGAGGTGGTCGCCGCCGACGTCACGAGCGAGGGCGACCTGAGCGACGCCCGGGTGGTGGCCGGCGGCCCGGGGGAGTCGATCGCGCAGGTCGACTGGATGCGGTCGACGGGCTATGGCCGACGGTCACCGGACGGCGGTCGAAGGCCGACGGGCGACGATCCAAGGTCACCGGGCGGCGGTCGAAGGCCGACGGGCGACGGTGGACAGCCGATGTCCGAGGGTGGACGGCCGGCGGGCGACGGAGAGCAGTCCGCGAGTGACTGCCTGCTGTATGCAAGCGACCGCAGTGGCTGGTGGAACCTGTACCGCGATCACCAGCCCCTCTGCCCCCGCGAGGAGGAGTTCGGCAGCGCCCTGTGGAAACTCGGGCAGCGCTGGTTCGCGCCGCTGGAGAACGGCCTCGTCGCCGTCGTGCACGGCCGGGGGGCCACCGTGCTCGGGGTCCTCGACCCGGAGACCGGGGAGCTCGTCGACGCTGCCGGACCGTGGACGGAGTGCGCGCCCACCCTCGCGGTCCGGGGCGACCGTGTCGTCGCCGTCGCGGCCGGTCCGCGCAGCGCCTACGAAGTGGTGGAGCTGGACGTCAGGACCGGCCGGGCGCGGGTGATCGGAGCCGCCCACGAGGACCCCGTGGACCCGGCCCACTACCCCGAGCCCCGGATCCGTACCTTCACCGGTCCCGACGGCCGTGACATCCACGCACACGTCTATCCGCCCCACCACCCGGGACACGTGGCCCCCGGCGATGAACTGCCGCCCTACGTCGTGTGGGCGCACGGCGGGCCCACCGATCGCGCCCCGCTCGTACTGGACCTGGAGATCGCCTACTTCACCTCCCGGGGCATCGGGGTCGCCGAGGTCGACTACGGCGGGTCGACCGGATACGGGCGGGAGTACCGGGAGCGGCTGCGCGAGCAGTGGGGGGTGGTGGACGTCGAGGACTGCGCGGCCGTCGCCCTGGCGCTCGCCGACGAGGGCGCCGCCGACCGCCGACGGCTGGCCGTCCGCGGCGGCAGCGCGGGCGGCTGGACCGCCGCCGCCTCGCTGGCCCGCACCGACGTCTACGCCTGCGGCACGATCCGCTACCCCGTCCTTGACCTCGTGGGCTGGGCCACGGGCGAGACGCACGACTTCGAGTCGCGCTACCCGGACAGTGTCGTCGGGCCACTCGCCGAGGTGCCCGCCCGGTACGCGGAACGCTCCCCGATCGAGCACGCCGACCGGATCACCGTGCCGTTCCTGCTGCTCCAGGGGCTGGACGACGTGATCTGCCCGCCCGCCCAGTGCGAGCGGTTCCTGGCCCGGCTGGCCGGGCGGCCGGTGCCGCGCGCGTATCTCGCGTTCGAGGGTGAGGGGCACGGGTTCCGCCGGGCGTCCACGACGGTGCGCGCCCTGGAGGCCGAGCTCTCGCTGTACGCTCAGGTTTTCGGGCTGTGCCCGCCCGGAATCCCGACGTTGGAGCTCGTGCAGTGAAGGAACTCGTGCGGCCGTCCAGGCTCGCGCCCGGCGCCCGGGTCGCGGTCGTCGCGCCCAGCGGGCCGGTGGCGGAGGAGCGGCTGCAGGCCGGCCTCGACCTGTTGCGCGGCTGGGACCTCGACCCGGTGGTCGCCCCCCACGTACTGGACCGGCACGGCCGGCTGCCGCACCTCGCGGGCACCGACGCCGACCGGGCCGCCGACCTCCAGCGGGCCTGGTGCGATCCGGGCGTCGACGCCGTGCTGTGCGCGCGCGGCGGCTACGGCGCCCAGCGCGTCGTCGACCTGCTCGACTGGGACGCGATGCGGGCGGCCGGGCCGAAGGTGTTCGTCGGCTTCAGCGACGCCACCACCCTGCACGAGGCGTTCGCCGTCCGGCTGGGCCTGGTCACGCTGTACGGGCCGGTGGCCGCGGGCATCGACTTCATCAAGAACGCCCGCGCTCAGGAGCATCTCAGGGCCACCCTGTTCGCCCCGGAGACCGTCCGGACGATCGGCTCCGACCGCTCCACCGGCACCGCCCTGGCGCCGGGCCGGGCGCGTGGCGTCACTCTGGGCGGCTGTCTGACGCTGCTGGCCACCGGCTACGGCACCCCGCACACCCGCGCCGGCGCCCGTGGCGGGCTGCTCCTGATCGAGGATGTGGGGGAGGCGCCGTACGCCGTCGACCGGGCGCTCACCCAACTGCTGCGCACCGGATGGCTGGAGGGTGTCGCGGGCGTCGCGCTCGGCTCCTGGGACGGGTGCGGCCCCTACGAGGAGCTGCGTCCGGTCCTCGTCGACCGGCTCGGCGGCCTCGGCGTCCCCGTCGTCGAGGAGCTCGGATTCGGTCACTGCGAAGGGGCGCTGACCGTCCCCTTCGGCGTGCCCGCCGTACTCGACGCCGACGAGGGCACACTGACCCTCGACACCCCGGCCCTGCGCTGACCCCGCGGTCCTGCGCTGACCGTGGTCCTGGGTACCCCTCGCCCTGTGCTGACCGTCGGTCCTGCGCAGTCCCCGCCCGGCGCTGCTTCCCGGCCCCGCGCAGACACTCCGGCCCTGTGCTGACCGCCGCCCTGTGCTGCTCCCGGCCCCCGCGCCGACCGCTTCCCCGCGTTGACGCGCGCGGTCTGAACCGGTGCCCGTCCGCACCGGCCGGAGGGTGTGCCTCACCCGTCGGGCGCGCCTCACCGTGCGTGAGTGCGGCGCAGGGCTCACGCTGGTCGTATGAGCCCGAAGACCTCGAAGGCCTCCAAGAGCTGGGGCAAGGGCGGCAAGAAGAGCGGCGCCCGGGACGGAGCGCTGACGCCGGGCCGGATCGCCGTCCTGGTGCTCGCCGTCCTCGCCCTGATCTTCATCTTCGAGAACACCCGCCCCACGAAGATCCGGCTGCTGATCCCGGAGGTGACGGTGCCGCTGTGGACGGCGCTCCTGGCGATGGGGATCATCGGCGCCCTGTGCGGCGCCTCCTTCGCGTACTTCAAGAGCCGGCGCAAGTGACCCCGCCGTAGGCTGTCCCGATGCCGCACACCGCATCCCGCTATCTCGCAGAGGGCCCCCGCGTGGGGCTACGCCACTTCACCTACGAGGACGGGCCGGAGTTCACCGCCCGTGCGCGGGAGAGCAAGGACCTGCACCACCCGTGGCTGTACCCGCCGGCCACCGCCGACGCGTACACGGCCTACGCGGGCCGGCTGATCGAGGACCCGTCCAAGGCGGGCTTTCTCGTGTGCACCCGGGAGGACGGGGCCGTCGCCGGCTTCATCAACATCAACAACATCGTCCAAGGAGGCTTCCAGTGCGGTGCGCTCGGCTACGGCGCCTTCGCGCACACGGCCGGGCGCGGGCTGATGCGCGAGGCGCTCGACCTGCTGGTCGGCTACGCCTTCGGGCCGATGCGGCTGCACCGGCTGGAGATCAACGCACAGCCCGGCAACGCCGCCTCGATCGCCCTCGCCCGCGGCTGCGGCTTCCGGCTGGAGGGCTTCTCCCCGAAGATGATCTACGTCGACGGGGAGTGGCGGGACCACGAACGGTGGGCGATCACCGCCGAGATGCGGACTTGAAGTTGATCTTCATCGTGTCGAGGTCGGTGACCCTCGACTTCAGCCCGGTGAAGCCGTGGCCGAGCTCACGCAGTGCCGTCTCGGCGCGCTCCTCGGCGAGCGCGCCCGCCATCTCCTCGCCGTCCGCCGCGTCCGACACCACCACGAAGCGCATGGAGAAGTGCTTCAGCGGCGACGGCCCGTACGACAGCGTGCCCTCCTCGGTGAACCGCATGCTCGTCATACCGTGGTCGGCCGCCTCGGCGAGCAGGCGGGCCCGGGCCTCGTCGGTGAGGCCGTCCCAGGTGCCCCGGACGATCACCCGGTAGGTGTGCTGCTCACTCACTGTCGCTCCTTCAGGCCTGACGCAGAACGCCCGACTCTACGTCCGCGACGGCGCACCGCACGCGGAATTTCGCCGCGCCCGGCGCCTCAGGCCGCGCGCCGGTCCACGTACTCGTACACCGCTCCGTCCGGGTGCCGGACGATCAGGTTGCGGCCCACCGGTGTCGGTACCGGGCCGGCGATGACGTCCGCGCCCAGCTCGGTGAGGGTCCGGTGGGCCTCGTCGACGTCCGTGACGGCGATCGTCGCGGCCACCTTGCGCAGCAGCTCCAGCTCGGCCGGAGGGCCGCTCATCAGCAGGAAGCAGCCGACCGCGGCCACGCGTACCCCGCCCCGCTCGAAGCGGAGCGCTCCGGTGCCCGCCAGCCGCTCGTAGAAGGAGACCGAGGCCTCCAGATCGTCGACACAGACACGCAGTGTGGCTCCCAGAATGTCCATGCGGGCGAGCTTAGTTGGGGCGGCCGCGGCGAGATGATCCCTTCGACCGATCCCCGTCCCGGCCCCTCACCGGAAGGGCCCGAACCCTCCCGTGCCCCCACCGGGCGGGCCGTCCCTCGAGTTGAGCGTCATGACAGCGGGTACCCGACGGCCATGGAGCGCATCGATCATCTGGAGCATCTGGACAAGCATCTGGTCGACGAACTGGCGCAGGTGGCACGCGAGACGATCCGCGAGGAACTGCGCGAGCAGACCCGCAAGCAGCGCCGCACGGCGATGCTGTACGCGGCGTCCGGCGCCGTCGCCCTCTACGCGGGCGCGGCCGTGGCACTCGCGGTCGGGCTGGCCCTCGACATCGGTCTGCCGGACTGGGCCGCGGCGCTGATCACCGCAGCCGTCCTCGGGGCCGTCGCGTACCTGTTGCGCAACGCCGCCAAGCCGCACGCGTCGGCCCGGCCCACGCCCGTGGGCGAAGCCGAGACGCACGGTGGTTCCGGCCGGGTCGTCGGCGGCACGGCGCCGGCCGGGCCGCCGAGCGGTCTCGGGCTGCCGTATCCCCCGATGCCGCCGACCGCGCCCGGCGCCCAGGTGCCGGAGCCGGGCGAGGCGCCGCGCGCGGACGACATCGACCCCGAGAACCCGCATCACCGGGCCTGACGCGTCACCGGCCTGATGCGCGCCGCGTACCCGCCACGGTGACGTGTCCGCGTCGCGCGTTCGGCACCCGGGCGGCCCTGCGGCAACAGCTGCCGCAGGGCCGCAGACGCATGACGCATGACGAGGGTCGCGTGAGGACGGTCGGACTCACCGGAGGCGCGGCAGCACCTTGGTGCGGTAGAAGTCGAAGAAGCCGCGCTGGTCGGGGCCGATCTGGTTGACGTAGATCCGGTCGAAGCCCGCGTCGGCGAAGGCGGTGAGGGTTTCGACGTGCTCGTCGACGTCGTCGCCGCACACCGTGTTCTCGCCGACCATCTCCTCGCTGACCAGCGGCTGCAACTGCTCGAAGTGGCTCGGGGTGGGCAGGATCTGGCCCATCTCGCCGGGCAGCAGCTGGTTCGACCACAGCCGGTGGACCGTACGGACGGCCTCGGCGCGGTCCGTGCCGTAGCAGACCTTCGTGCCGCCGCTGACCGGCTTGGAGCCGCCGCCGCCCTTGCGGAACTGCTCCACCATCGACTCCTCCGGCATCATCGTGATGTAGCCGTCGCCCACTCGGGACGCGAGCGAGGTCGCCTTGGGGCCGAAGCCGGAGATGTCGATCGGCACCGGTTCGTCGGGGACGGTGTACAGGCGGGCGTTCTCCACCTTGTAGTGCGTGCCGTAGTGGCTGACCTCCTCGCCCGTGAACAGCCGGCGCATGATCTGCACCGCTTCCTCCAGCATCTCCATGCGTACGTTCGCGGGCGGCCAGACGTCGCCGAGGATGTGCTCGTTCAGGGCCTCTCCCGTGCCGACGCCGAGGCGGAAACGACCGTTGGTCATCACCGCGGACGTGGCGGCGGCCTGCGCCACCACCGCCGGGTGGATCCGCACGGTCGGACAGGTCACGGCCGTCTCGATCGGCAGCGACACCGCCTCCGACAGCGCGCCGATCACCGACCAGACGAACGGGCTCTGCCCCTGTGCGTCGTTCCACGGGTGGTAGTGGTCGGAGATCCACAGCGCCTGGAAACCGGCCTGCTCGGCCATCCGGGCCTGCTCGACGAGGTCTGCGGGACCGAACTCCTCGCAGGACAGGAAATAGCCGTACTCGGGCATGAGAAGTACCTCCGCGACGGGGCGGGTCGGGTCGCGCTCCGAGTACCCGGCGCCCGGACGGGAAACCGGCGAACGTTTGGCGGCCCCTGCCAGGGGGACGCGGAAACCTTCGTACGACGACCGTCCGCACCCCTTCGGAGGCCCACCGTGAGTCGCCCCCGCATCGTGATCGTCGGAGCCGGCTTCGCCGGGTACCGGGCGGCCCGCACCCTGGCGCGGGAAGCCAGGGGCCGGGCCGACATCACCCTGCTCAACCCGACCGACCACTTCTTGTACCTGCCCCTGCTGCCCCAGGTGGCGGCCGGCATCCTCGAACCGCGCCGGGTCACCGTCTCCCTGTCCGGGAACCTTCGTCAGGTGCGGCTGGTGCTCGGCGAGGCCGACCGTATCGACCTCGACGCGCGCACCGTCCACTACACGAACCCCGAGGGCGAGACGGGCACGCTCGGCTACGACCGGCTCGTGCTCGCCGCGGGCAGCGTCAACAAGCTGCTGCCCATCCCCGGGGTCGCCGAGCACGCGCACGGGTTCCGTGGCCTGCCCGAGGCCCTCTACCTGCGTGATCACCTCACCCGGCAAGTCGAGTTGGCCGCCTCCGGCGACAACGCGACCGACCGCACGGCACGTTGTACGTTCGTCGTGGTCGGCGCGGGGTACACGGGCACCGAAGTGGCCGCGCAGGGCCAGCTGTTCACCGACGCCCTGGTCCGCGCCCACCCCCTGCGCAGGGGCATGCGGCCGCGCTGGCTGCTTCTCGACGTCGCGTCGCGCGTCCTGCCCGAACTGGACGAACGGCTCTCCCGCACCGCCGACCGGGTGCTGCGCGAACGGGGGGTCGAGGTGCGGATGGGAACCTCGGTGAAGGAGGCCACGCGCGACGGAGTCCTGCTGACCGACGGTGAGTTCGTCGACACCCGCACCCTGGTGTGGTGCGTGGGCGTACGACCCGATCCGCTGGCGGAGTCGCTCGGACTGCCCCTGGAACGCGGCCGGCTGCTCGTCGAGCCCACGCTCCAGGTTCCGGGCAGGCCGGAGGTGTTCGCGTGCGGTGACGCGGCCGCCGTGCCGGATCTCGAGAAGCCCGGGGAGTACACGCCGATGACCGCGCAGCATGCGTGGCGGCAGGGCAAGGTGGCCGGGCAGAACGTCGCCGCCTCTCTCGGCGGAGGCGGGCGCGGGGCCGGTCTGCGACCGTACCGGCACAAGGACATGGGGTTCGTCGTGGACCTGGGCGGGGTGCAGGCCGCCGCCAATCCGCTCGGCGTCCACCTGTCCGGCCCCGTGGCCGGCGCGGTCACCCGGGGCTACCATCTCGCCGCCATGCCGGGCAACCGCGTCCGCGTCGCCGCCGACTGGCTGCTGGACGCCGTACTCCCGCGCCAGGACGTCCAGTTGGGACTCGTCCGGTCCTGGTCGGTACCGCTGGACACGGCATCGCCGGAACTGGCACGGGTGCCGGACGGCCGCGAGCGCGAGAAGGCGGCCTCCGGTCCCGGCGCGGCCACCGAGGCGGACCTGGACGCCGGGAACGCCGACGACGACAGGAACACGGACGGCAGGAGCGCGGACGACACGAACGAGGGGAACGACGTGAACCAGGCGACCGGCGGGTCCGGCGAGCCCCATCCCTCCCCGGAGGACGGCTCCCAGTCGATCACCTCGCCGACACCCGAGGTGGGACGGCATGGAGGCGGTGGGGGCGGGTCCCCTGCGGGGCAGTCGTCGCCGGAGGACGGATCCCAGTCGATCACCTCCCCGACCCCGGAGGTGGGGCAGCACAGTTCCGGACCGGCGACCGAGCGGAACGACGACACCGCCGAGTCCGCCACGAACCAGCCGGGCTCCGAGCCCGCGAAGAAGCAGTCCGGTCGGGGAGCGGCCGGGAACGAGCCCGCCCCCGGCCCCGTCGAGCGCGGCGACGCCCGCGCAGAAGGAGACCGGTAGCCCGATGGACACCGCCGAACTCACCGAACTCGGACAGCAGTTGCGGGTCGACAGCGTGCGTGCCTCCGCGGCCGCGGGGTCCGGGCATCCGACGTCCTCGATGTCGGCCGCGGACCTGATGGCCGTGCTGCTCGCGAACCACTTCCGCTACGACTTCGACCGCCCGGCCCACCCGGGCAACGACCGCTTCGTCCTCTCGAAGGGCCACGCCTCCCCGCTGATGTACGCGGCCTACAAGGCCGCCGGGGCCATCGAGGACGAGGAGCTCCTGACCTTCCGGAAACTCGGCAGCCGGCTCGAGGGTCATCCCACCCCGCAGCGGCTGCCGTGGGTCGAGACGGCCACCGGCTCGCTCGGCCAGGGCCTTCCGGTGGGTGTCGGCATCGCGCTGGCCGGACAGCGGCTGGACCGCACCGGATACCGCGTGTGGGTGTTGTGCGGGGACAGCGAGCTCGCCGAGGGCTCGGTGTGGGAGGCCGCCGAGCACGCGGGGCACGAACGCCTGGACCAGCTCACGGTGATCGTCGACGTCAACCGGCTCGGTCAGCGCGGCCCCACCCGGCACGGCCACGATCTGGACGCCTACGCCCGCCGCTTCCAGGCCTTCGGCTGGCACACGATCGAGATCGACGGACACGACGTGGACGCCGTCGACCGTGCCTACGGCGAGGCGCTCTCCACCGCGGGTCAGCCCACGGCCATCCTCGCCCGCACCCTCAAGGGCAAGGGGGTGGAGTCCGTCCAGGACCGCGAGGGCCTGCACGGCAAGCCGCTGCCCGACGCCGACGAGGCGATCGAGGAGCTGGGCGGCATCCGTGACCTGCGGGTGCGCGTGCACGAGCCGAGCGAGGCCCGGATGCTGCACTCCGTGTCCACCGGGCCCCTCGAACTGCCCCGCTGGGACGAGACGGACCGGGAGAAGGGCGTGGCGACCCGGGACGCCTACGGCAAGGCCCTCGCCGCCCTCGGCACCGCCCGCGGCGACATCGTCGCCCTCGACGGCGAGGTGAGCGACTCCACCCGCGCCGAGGTCTTCGCCAAGGAGCACCCCGACCGGTTCTTCGAGTGCTACATCGCCGAGCAGCAGCTCGTCGCCAGCGCGGTCGGCCTGGCGACCCGCGGCTGGGTGCCGTACGCGTCGACGTTCGCGGCGTTCCTGACCCGGGCCCACGACTTCGTCCGCATGGCCGCGGTCAGTGGTGCCGGCATCAACCTCGTCGGCTCGCACGCCGGGGTCGCGATCGGACAGGACGGGCCCTCGCAGATGGGTCTGGAGGACCTGGCGATGTTCCGGGCCGTGCACGGCTCGACCGTGCTGTACCCCTGCGACCCCCACCAGACCGCCCGGCTCGTCGCCGCCATGGCCGGCCTGGACGGCGTCCGCTATCTGCGCACCTCGCGCGGCGCGGCCCCGGTGCTCTACGGGCCGGACGAGGACTTCCCGGTCGGCGGCAGCAAGGTGCTGCGCTCCTCCGACCGGGACCGGCTGACGATCGTCGCGGCCGGTGTCACCGTGCACGAGGCGCTGAAGGCCGCCGAGGCGCTCGACGCGGACGGCATCGCGGCCCGGGTCGTCGACCTGTACTCGGTCAAGCCCGTCGACCGGGCCACGCTGCGGCGGGCCGCCGAGGAGACCGGACTGCTGCTGAGCGTGGAGGACCACCACGAGCAGGGCGGCCTCGGGGACGCGGTCCTCGACGCCTTCATCGACGGGCGGCCGGTGCCCCGGCTGGTGCGCCTCGCCGTCCGGACGATGCCCGGCTCGGCGAGCCCGGCCGAACAGCTGCACGCGGCGGGCATCGATGCCGAGTCGATCGCCGCGTCCGCCCGGCTGCTCGTGGAGCAGGCGATCGTGCCGTGAGCGGCGACGGCGTACAGAAGGTGCGGGCGGGCCGGCACACCGTCGAGGTCCACCGGCCGGACAAGGTGCTCTTCCCGGCAGGGGAGAACGCGAAGGAGTACACGAAGAGCGACCTCGTCGCGTACTACCGGTCGGTCGCGGCGCTCATGCTGCCGCACCTGCGCGGTCGCCCGCTGATGCTGGAGCGGCATCCGGACGGGATCGAGGGGCCCCGCTTCATGCAGAAGAACACCCCCGAGCGCTACCCGGAGTGGATCACGCGAGTGGAGGTCGCCAAGGAGGACGGCACCGTCCTGCACACCGTCTGCGACGACTCCGCCACCCTCGCCTACCTCGCCGACCAGGCCTGCCTGACCCTGCACCGCTGGCTGTCACGGGTGGACCGGGTCGACCGTCCGGACGTGATGGTCTTCGATCTGGACCCGGCCGACGGCACCGGTTTCGGCGTCGTCCGTGAGGCCGCCGGATGGCTGGGCGAGCTCCTCGACGAGCTGCGGCTGCCCTCTGCCCCGATGACGACGGGCTCGCGCGGACTGCACGTCGTGGTGCCGGTGGACGGGCACGACGACTTCGACGAGGTGCGCGGATTCGCCCGCGACGCCGCCGACCTGCTGGTCGCCCGGCACCCGGACCGCCTCACCACCGCCGCCCGTAAGAAGGAGCGCGGTGACCGGCTCTACCTGGACGTACAGCGCAACGCCTACGCGCAGACCGCCGTCGCCCCCTTCACGGTGCGGGCGCTGCCCGGAGCACCCGTGGCCACGCCGATCACCTGGGAGCAACTGGGCGATCCGGAGCTCGGCCCGCGCCGCTGGACCATCGCGGACGCCGCCGAGCAGGGCCGCACCCATCCCTGGTCCGGGCTCACGGGCCGAGGGCGCGCCCTGGGCCCGGCCCGGAGCAGGCTCGACGCACTTCGTGAAGCGTGAAGGTTTGGCCAAGAGCTCTCGGGCCACCCGGAAGAAGAGGTGGCCGTGGTGAACACAAAAGGCACAGCAGAGTCACATACGTCACATCACTCACATAGCCCACACATCTCTCATGGATCGCCTGACTCGCATCAGGCGTCGAGCGGCAAGGAAGGCAAGGACGACGTGGCGGAGAACCGGCCGGGCCCGATGGAGGTGCTGCGCCAGGCGCGCGCCCAGCTCACGGAACTGACCGGGATGACCGCCGAGAGCGTTTCCTCCTTCGAGCAGACGCAGGACGGCTGGTCCCTCGAGATCGAGGTCCTGGAGCTCACCCGCGTGCCCGACACGATGAGCCTGTTGGCGAGCTACCAGGTCGACCTCGATCCGGAGGGCCGGCTCACCGGCTACCGGCGCGTTCGCCGATACGAGCGCGGGCGGGCCGACGCACATAGGTCCAGCGGCCGCTAGGCCGCCGACCCGCAGCACTGCCCGATCATCCAATCCGAGACAAGGAGGCGCGGTCGACATGACCGTTGTCCCGGCACAACAGTCCGGTGGCGGAGGCGGCTCCAGCGGCCTCTACGACGTGCTGGAGCTCGTCCTCGACAGGGGTCTCGTCATCGACGCATTCGTACGGGTGTCCCTGGTCGGCATCGAGATCCTCAAGATCGACGTAAGGGTCGTCGTGGCCAGCGTCGACACCTATCTGCGCTTCGCCGAGGCGTGCAACCGGCTGGACCTGGAGGCGGGGCCGCGCAAGGACCCGGGCCTGCCCGACCTGGTCGGCGAGATCACCGAATCCGGTGCGCGCGGCAAGTCCAAGGGTGCGCTGTCCGGCGCCGCGGACACCATCTCCGACGCCTTCAAGTCGGCCCGTGACGAGGGCTCCTCGCAGGAGCGGGAGTCCAGGCCGCGGCCGCGCAAGAGCACCGCGGCACGCAGGAAGGAGGAGCAGGAGTGAGCACGTACGTGTACGGCATCGTCGCGAGCTCGCACCCGGACCTTCCTGAGGGCCTGGCCGGCGTCGGCGACCCGCCACTGGCCGTCCGCGTCGTGCAGGAGGGCGAACTGGCGGCCGTCGTCAGCGACGCCCCCGAGGGGCTGCGGCCCAAGCGCAGGGAACTCCTCGCCCATCAGACCGTGCTCGCCGAGGCGGGCGCCGAGGGCTGCGTGCTGCCCATGCGGTTCGGGAGTGTCGCCCCCGACGACAGTTCCGTCACCGGGGTGCTCGCCGAGCGCACCGAGCACTACAAGGAGCGTCTGCGGGCCCTCGACAACAAGGTCGAGTACAACATCAAGGCCTCGCACGTGGAGGAGGCCGTCCTGCACCTGGTGATGGCCGACAGCCCCGAGCTGCGGGCCCTCGCCGAGGCCAACCGGCAGGCGGGCGGCGGCAGCCATGAACAGCGGCTCCAGCTCGGCGAGATGGTGGCCGCCGCGGTCAAGGCCAAGGAGGCCGAGGACGCGGTCGACGTGCAGCAGAACCTGCAACCGCTGGCCGCGGCCACCAGCGTGGGCCCCGAGTCCACGGGCTGGCTGGTCAACGTCTCGTTCCTGGTGGACCGGGACTCGGCGGCCGGCTTCCTGGAGGCGGCGGAGGAACTCCGCAAGGGCCGTCCGCACCTGGAACTGCGCATCAACGGACCGCTGCCGCCCTACAGCTTCGTCGAACCGGGCCCGGCCGAACCGGCGGGTACCGCGGAGTAGGTACGTCATGGGACTGATCTCGGAAGTGCTGCTGCTGCCGTTCGCCCCTGTGCGCGGCAGCGGCTGGGTGATCGGACAGGTGGTCCAGGAGGCCGAGCGGATCTACTACGACCCGGGCACGGTCCGGGCCGAGCTCGGCCGGCTGGAGGAGCGGTTGGACGCCGGAGAGATCACCGAAGAGGAGTTCGACCGGGAGGAGGACGCGCTCCTCGACCGGCTGGAGATCGCGACGCGCAGGAGCGCGGGAACGGACGACGGGTGGACAGGATGAACCGAACGGGACTGGGCCTCGCGGTGGGGGCCGGGTACTTCCTGGGACGGACCAGGAAACTGAAACTGGCCATCGCCGTAGGCTCGTTGGTGGCCGGCAAGCGGCTGAACCTGACCCCCAAGGGCATCGCGGACCTGGTCTCCCAGCAGCTGCGGGACAACCCCCAGTTCAAGGAGATCGGGGACCAGCTGCGCCAGGACCTGCGCGGGGTGGGCAAGGCCGCCTCCGGCGCCATGGTCGAGCGGCAGATGGAGGCGCTCGCGGACAGGCTGCACGGTCGCACCGCCGAGGTGCGCGACCAGCTCGAGGGTGTCGTGCCGGGCGGGGGCGGCGAGAAGTCCGCCGACGACGAGGCCGACGAGGAGTACGAGGAGCCTCGGAACGCCGACGAGGACGAGGAGCCGCAGGACACGTCAGACGAGGACGAGGAGCCGCAGGACACGTCCGACGAGGACGGGCAGGAGGACGAGGAGGAAGAGGAACCGCCGAGGAAGAGGGCGGCGAAGAAGGCGCCGGCGAAGAAGACGGCCAAGAAGGCCCCCGCGAAGAAGGCGCCCGCCAAGAAGGCTCCGGCTCGCGGCACGGCCGCGAAGAAGACCGCGTCGGCCCAGAGGACGGGCGCGAGGACCGCGTCGGGTACCGCTTCCCGGGCCCGGCGGTCGAAGGGAGGCGGCGACCGATGACCGAGACCCTGGGATCCGCGAAGTCCGCGGCCTCGACCGCGGGCAAGGCGACCGACGGCAACCCGCTCTCCGAAGTCGCTCACAGCGAGGCCGCCGACCGGCTCAAGGAAGAGGTGCAGGAGTACCTCGCCGCCCAGGCCACGCGCCTGCTGACCGGCGTCGGCCACAAACTCGGCGAAACCACGAACAAGCTCAACGACATCGCCGAGGGCAACAGCCCCGGCTTCGCCAAGCTCGCCCTCGACGGCGGCCGCAAGGTGGCGGAGGGCAAGGGGCCGCTGCGCTCCGCGCTGGAACTCGGCGCCTCACGGGCCAAGGACAAGGTGACCGGCGCCCTGAAGAACCTCGGCGGCGGCAAGGGCGGCAAGGGCAAGAAGAGCGCGGGCAAGAAGCCGACCGTGATCATGGAGACGATCGACGTCGGTGTGCCGTTGCGCACGGCCTACGACCAGTGGACCCAGTACCAGGACTTCAGCACCTTCGCCAAGGGTGTCAAGAGCGCCAACCGCGCCGACGACACCACCAGCGACTGGCAGGCGAAGGTCTTCTGGTCCAACCGCAGCTGGAAGGCGAAGACCACCGAACAGGTGCCGGACGACCGGATCGCCTGGACGTCGGAGGGCGCCAAGGGCACGACGAAGGGCGTCGTCTCCTTCCACGAGCTCGCCGACAACCTCACCCGGATCCTGCTGGTCATCGAGTACTACCCGACGGGTCTCTTCGAGAAGACCGGCAACATCTGGCGTGCCCAGGGCCGCCGCGCGCGCCTCGACCTGAAGAACTTCGCCCGCTTCATCACCATCAAGGGGGAGGCGGAGGACAGCTGGCGCGGAGAGATCCGCGACGGCGAGGTCGTCACGTCCCACGAGGACGCGGTCGCCGCGGAGGACTCCGAGAACGAGGAGAACGGCGAGCCCGAGGAGGGCGACGAGCCGCGGGATGCCGAGGACGGCGGCCGGGAGGACGATGAGGAGTACGAGGACGAGGGCCCGTACGCCGAGGACGAGGCGTCGGAGCCCGAGGGCGAGTACGAGGACGAAGAGGAGGAGGGCGAGCCGGAGGCCGCCGAGGACGAATACGAGGAGTACGACGAGGAGGAGCAGCCCGAAGAGGAGCCCGAAGAGGAGCCCGAGGAGGAGCCCCGGGACGAGGCCGCGGACGACAAGGGCAGGCGCCGGCGATGAGCATGTCGAGCCGGATGCCGGAGCCGTACGGCCAGGGCGGCGGAGCCAATCTCGCCGACATCCTGGAACGGGTCCTCGACAAGGGCATCGTCATCGCGGGCGACATCCGGATCAACCTGCTCGACATCGAACTGCTCACCATCAAGCTCCGCCTCATCGTCGCCTCCGTCGACAAGGCCAAGGAGATGGGCATCGACTGGTGGGAGGACGATCCGGCCCTGTCCTCCGGCGCCCGCCGCAAAGAACTCGCGCGTGAGAACGCCGAGTTGCGGGAGCGCTTGGCGCGCCTGGAGGAACTGGAGGAACTGGAGCCGGGTCGCGCACCGACGGGGAGCCGCACCCCGGCGGAGGACCGGGCCCCGAAGGACGTCCGAGAGGAGTCACCGTGACCGGACTGCGTTACGTGTACGCCGTCTGCCGCCCCCTCGGCGCGCCCCTGCAGACCGCTCTGTCGGGGGTGGCCGGCGATCCGCCCAGACTGCTCAGCCACCACGGCCTGATCGCCGTGGTCAGTCATGTCCCGGAGCGGGTTTTCGCCGAGGAGCCGCTCCGGCGCCATCTGGAGGACCTGGACTGGCTGACGGAGACCGCCCGCGCCCACCAGCAGGTCATCGACGCGCTCACGGCCGTCACCACCCCGCTCCCGCTCCGGCTCGCCACCGTGTTCCGGGACGACAGCGGCGTCCGGGTGATGATGGAGGAGCGCGAGGACGACTTCCGGCGCACCCTGGAACGGCTCGCGGGGCGGGTCGAGTGGGGGGTGAAGGTGTACGTCGAGTCCGAGGCGCAAAAGCCCGAGCCGGCGGAGACGAAGCCCGCCTCGGGCCGGGACTATCTGCTGCAGCGGCGGACGAAGGCCCGGGCCCACGAGGACACCTGGCAGCGGGCCGAGCGATTCGCCGACCGTCTGCACACGACGTTGTCCGCGCACGCCGATGCCGCCCGCCTCCATCCGCCGCAGAACTCCGCGCTCTCCAAGGCGCCCGGACAGAATGTTCTGAACGCCGCCTATCTCGTTCCGCGTGCGCAGTCCGAGGAATTCGTGGAAATCGTGGATCGCACAAAGGGGGAGGAACCGGGAATGCGGGTGGAACTGACAGGACCGTGGGCCGCCTATTCCTTCGTGGAGTCCGCAGGGGAATCCGGAGCCACGGAGCCCGGCGCCGGGCGCCCGGGGGAGGGGGAGGGCGCATGACCGTGGTGGAGCGTCGTGAGGTCGCCCTCGTCGACCTGCTCGACCGGCTGCTGGCCGGCGGAGTCGTCATCACGGGGGACATCACCCTGCGCATCGCGGACGTCGACCTCGTCCGTATCGACCTGAACGCGCTGATCAGTTCGGTCAACGAGCAAGTGCCTTCGCCCTGGGGGGATCTGCTGTGACGGACCGACGCAATCATCTGGATCTCGAGCCCGACACCGTCGAGCGCGACCTGGTGAAACTCGTCCTGACCGTCGTGGAGTTGCTGCGCCAGCTGATGGAACGGCAGGCGCTGCGCCGCTTCGACACGGGCGATCTGAGCGAGGAGCAGGAGGAGCGGATCGGGCTCACCCTGATGCTCCTCGACGATCGCATGACCGAACTGCGCGAACGCTACGGACTGCGGCCCGAGGACCTCAATCTGGACCTCGGGCCGCTGGGACCGCTGCTTCCCCGGGAATGAGTGACTCGCGACCGATGAGCCACCGATGGCTGTCGAGTCACTCCCGCCCGGGGAAGCGGGTGGTATCGCGTTGCTTCAGTTCACCACCTGTACCAGCGTCCCCTGCCTCCCGCGGCATTCGTTCCGCGAGCCAGGAATCCGAGCAGCCAGAGGACCAGAACCGCGAGTGCGATCCACCAGAGCAACTTCACCGCGAATCCGGCACCGAAGAGAATCAGCACCAGCAGCAGTACCAGCAGGACGGGAACCATAGTGTCAACCTCCTGCAATGCGTGTTTCCCGAATTCCGGCAATCATTCGCGGTTCATTTACGCTCCGTGTGCGATTCATCCGCACTCTTCCGCCACTCGCCCGCGATTCCCTTCTGGTTCGCCGCGGATCAGGTGTCCTTTCGGCACAGGATCTCCGCGTGCAGGACGCCGAACCAGCCGTCCTCCTGCCGCCCCCACGCCCGCCAGGCCTCCGACACGGCGCGCAGCTGCTCCACCGTGGCGTGTCCGCCCCGCGTGGCGCGTTCCGCGTAGGCCGAGGCGACGGTGCGGTCGGCCCACAGTCCGCTCCACCAGGCCCGCTCCTCGGCGGTGCTGAAGGTCCAGGTGGCGGACGTGGCCGTGATGTCGGTGCATCCCGCGGCCAGCGCCCAGGACTTCAGCCGGCGCCCGGCGTCCGGTTCGCCGCCGTTGGCCCGGGCCACCCGGCGGTACAGGTCCAGCCAGTCGTCCATCCCGGCCGAGGCGGGGTACCAGGTCATCGCCGCGTAGTCGGAGTCGCGGACCGCGATGCGGCCGCCGGGCCTGGTCACCCGCAGCATCTCGCGCAGCGCCTGCACCGGGTCGCCGACGTGCTGGAGCACCTGGTGGGCGTGGACGACGCAGAACGTGTCGTCCGGGTAGGCCAGATCGTGCACGTCGGCGACCGCGAAGTCGATGTTCGTCAGACCCCGCTCGGCGGACGTGGCCCGCGCCTGCTCCAGGATCCCCGGCGCGTGGTCGACGCCGGTGACGTGCCCTTCGGGGACCAGGGCGGCCAGGTCGGCGGTGATGGTTCCGGGTCCGCAGCCGATGTCCAGGATCCTCATGTGGGGTTTCAGCGAACCCAGCAGGTAGGCCGCGGAGTTGGCGGCGGTCCGCCAGGTGTGCGAACGCAGCACCGACTCGTGGTGTCCGTGCGTGTAGACGGCCGTCTCCTGTGCTTTCGACATGGCTCCACCCCTCATCGACGAACCGGGTCCCCGGTGACCTCACCGTACGCCGGTGATCGTATGGTGAGACAGTTTGTCCTGCGATATGGACTGACGGTGTGTCAACTTCCTCCATGTATCCCGGTCCCGGTCCCGGTCCCGGTCCCGGTCCCGGTGGCTCCGCCGCCGGAGCCGAGGGGCATGTCTGACGGCGAACGCGGCGCCAGGCGGTGGTGAGAGAGGCCAGGCCCGGGGAGGCCGGCCCGCGCACGGCGGCGCGGCGGGTCCGGGGCGTGCCGGACGCGGCGAGGACCGACGCCGTCGCGAACCGACCACCCCGTGGTTCGCGCTGCGGCTCGGCCGTGGCAGGACCGGCCCGGCGGCCGGCCAGTGCGGCTCGGCGGCGGGCCGGTGCCGCTCGGCGGTCGACTCGAACAGCCGGCCGTCGAGGGCGAGGAGCCGGTCGCGCCGGCCGTGCCGGCGGGGCCTCAGGACGGTGGGACCGACACCGGGGAAGCATGCGCTGCGGGTACCCTGAAGTGGCCGTTTCCTGTGCGGGGCGGCCTTGGACACCGGAGGGTCACTGCATGCGCCTGCTGCTCGTCCGACACGGCCAGACCCCCGCGAACGTGCACTACCTGCTCGACACCGCCGTCCCCGGCCCCGGCCTCACCGAGCTCGGCGAGCGGCAGGCCGCCGCGCTGCCGCAGGCACTCGCCGGCGAGGACATCGAGGGGCTCTACGTCTCCTCTCTCGTGCGCACCCGGCTCACCGCCGCCCCGCTGGCCGCCGCCCGCGGCCTGGACGTCCTCGTCCGCGACGGCATCCGGGAGATCGCCGCGGGCGATCTGGAGATGCTGCCCGGCGACTCGGAGCACGGCGAGCTCTACATGCGCACGGTGTTCGCCTGGGCGGCGGGCGAGGTCGGGCTGCGCATGCCGGGCGGGGAGAGCGGCGCCGAGTTCCTGGCGCGGTACGACGCCGTGGTGGCCGAGGCCGCGGCGAGCGGCGCGGGGACCGTCGCGATGGTCAGCCACGGTGCCGCTATCCGCACCTGGGCGGCCGCCCGCGCCGACAACGTCGACGTCCCCTTCGCCGCGGCCCACCGCCTCGCCAACACCGGCACCGTCGTACTGGAGGGCAGCCCCGCCGACGGCTGGAAGGCCCTGTCCTGGGCGGGCGCGACGGTCGTGCCCGCGGGGGAGGCCGGCCCGGCGGGCCAACCCCTGGCGGACCACGACGGGTGACGGCACTGACGGCGGCGGGTGCGACGGTCGTGGCCGGTGCAGGAAGGGCGGCCCGGCGAGGTGGCAGACGGCGGGCTGCGTCGGGTGACGGGTGTCGGCGCCCACGGGCGCCTGCGACTGGAGGGCGTGGGCGGTCGACGGGCGCTTGGTGCCGAGGGGCGGTGGCGGTCGACCGGCGTCTGCGGCTGACGGGCTTCGGCGGTTGACGGGCGTCTGTGGCAGTGGGCGTGGGCGGTCGACGGGCGCTTGGTGCCGAGGGGCGGTGGCGGCTGACCGGTGTCGGCCGTTCAGGGGTGGCGGCGCTCTGTGCCCGGCCTGCGCGCATAACGGTTTGCCGCATGCCGTGGGCGGCCCGCAGAATGCGCCTCATGGGACACCTGGAAGCCGCGCACCTCGAGTACTACCTCCCCGACGGGAGGGCGTTGCTCGGCGACGTGTCCTTCCGGGTGGGCGAAGGGGCCGTGGTGGCGCTGGTCGGACCCAACGGCGCCGGCAAGACGACCCTGCTGCGGCTGATCTCGGGCGAGCTGAAACCGCACGGCGGGACCGTCACCGTCTCCGGCGGCCTCGGTGTGATGCGCCAGTTCGTGGGCTCCGTACGGGACGAGACGACCGTACGCGACCTGCTGGTGTCCGTCGCCTCGCCCCGCATCCGCGAGGTCGCGCAGGCCGTCGACAAGGCCGAGCACGAGATCATGACCGTCGACGACGAGGCCGCGCAGCTCCGGTACGCGCAGGCCCTCGCCGACTGGGCCGAGGTGCGGGGGTACGAGGCCGAGACGCTGTGGGACATGTGCACCACGGCCGCGCTGGGCGTGCCCTACGACAAGGCCCAGTTCCGTCTCGTACGGACCCTCTCCGGCGGCGAGCAGAAACGGCTCGTGCTGGAGGCACTCCTGCGGGGCACCGACGAGGTGCTGCTGCTCGACGAGCCGGACAACTACCTCGACGTGCCCGGCAAGCGGTGGCTGGAGGAACGGCTGAAGGAGACCCGCAAGACGGTCCTCTTCGTCTCCCACGACCGCGAACTCCTCTCCCGCGCCGCCGAGAAGATCGTCTCCGTCGAGCCCGGCCCGGCCGGCGCCGACGCCTGGGTGCACGGCGGCGGCTTCGCCACCTACCACGAGGCCCGCCGTGAACGCTTCGCCCGCTTCGAGGAGTTGCGCCGCCGCTGGGACGAGAAGCACGCCCAGCTGAAGAAGCTCGTCCTGAACCTCCGTCAGGCGGCCTCCATCAGCCATGAGTTGGCCTCCCGCTACCAGGCCGCCCAGACCCGGCTGCGCAAGTTCGAGGAGGCCGGCCCGCCGCCGGAGCCGCCCCGCGAGCAGGACATCACGATGCGCCTCAAGGGCGGCCGTACCGGCGTAAGGGCGGTCACCTGCAAGGGGCTCGAGCTCACCGGCCTGATGAAGCCCTTCGACCTGGAGGTCTTCTACGGCGAGCGGGTCGCCGTCCTCGGCTCCAACGGCTCGGGCAAGTCGCACTTCCTGCGGCTGCTGGCCGGCGACACCGTGGCGCACACGGGGGAGTGGAAGCTCGGCGCGCGCGTGGTGCCCGGGCACTTCGCCCAGACCCACGCCCACCCCGAGCTGCTGGGCCGCACCCTCCTGGACATCCTGTGGAGCGAACACTCCCAGGACCGGGGCGCGGCCATGTCCCGGCTGCGCCGCTACGAGCTGACCCAGCAGGCCGAACAGGGCTTCGACCGGCTCTCCGGCGGCCAGCAGGCCCGCTTCCAGATCCTGCTGCTCGAACTGCAGGGCGTCACGGCCCTGCTCCTCGACGAGCCGACCGACAACCTCGACCTGGAGTCCGCCGAGGCCCTCCAGGAGGGTTTGGAGGCCTTCGAGGGCACGGTCCTCGCGGTCACCCACGACCGCTGGTTCGCCCGTTCCTTCGACCGCTATCTGGTCTTCGGCAGCGACGGCCGGGTCCGGGAGACCGCGGAGCCGGTGTGGGACGAGCGGCGCGTGGAGCGGGCCAGGTAGGACGCGGCGGGAGGCGTCCCCGTCGGCGGAGGCCCGGGGACCGGAATGTTCGTACAGTGGATGCAGTAACGCGAGATCCACGGCTCCCGCCCGGATGCCGCGCGGGGGAGTGCTGACAAGGCCCCCGGGCGGGTACCCGGACCGTATGGACGAACACGACGAGCGGGGCAACACCATGACCGGAGTCGACCCGGACAGGCTGGACGACCAGCAGCTGATGAAAGAGCTGGAGACGATCCACCGCACGCGCCACGACACCCTGCTGCACGGCTCCAACGACGCTCTGCGAGCCCACAACGACCGCATGGCCCAGCTGGAGGGCGAGTACCTGCGGCGCAACCCACGCCGCTTCGTCTCCCCGGGCCGTACCCGCGAAGGGGCGAGGGAGCGGGCCGTCGGCGCCGACGCGGTCGGCTCGCGCCGGAGCAGGACCGGGATCGGGTCGACCGGGGAGGGCGGCCCGGCGGGCACTCCGGTCGGCAAGTGGGGCCCCGGAACGACGGGCGGCCCCGGCGGGGCCTGAGCCCACCGGAGCCGTCCGGGGGACGCCCGAGGCGTCTGCCGTCCTGTCCCCTGCCGACCGACGGCCGACCACCCGTAGCCGGTCGGCCGTCCACTGTCTACAGTGTCCCGGCGACCGGCGACCGGCGACCGGCGACCTACGACCGGGCCCTCAGGCCGTTTCCTGTGCGAACACGTCCAGATACGTCTCGCAGAAGGCCTTCAGGTCGTCCGGCTTGCGGCTGGTGACCAGCTTGTTCGGGCCGTGGTCGCAGATCTTCACCTGCTCGTCGACCCAGGTGGCGCCGGCGTTGCGGAGATCCGTCCGCAGACTCGGCCATGAGGTCAGCACCCTGCCCCGTACGACATCCGCCTCGACGAGGGTCCACGGGGCGTGGCAGATCGCGGCGACCGGGCGCCCCTGCTCGAAGAAGCCCTTGACGAAGGCCACGGCCTTGTCGTCGCCGCGCAGGAAGTCGGGGTTCGCGACGCCGCCCGGCAGGACCAGCCCGCCGAAGGACTCCGCCGACGCCTCACCGACGACCTCGTCCACCCTGAACGTGTCCGCCTTGTCGAGATGGTTGAACGCCTGGATCTCGCCGGACTCGGTCGACACCAGGACGGGCTCGTGGCCCGCGTCCACCGCCGCCTGCCAGGGGTCGGTGAGCTCGACCTGCTCGACGCCTTCGGGTGCCGTCAGAAACGCGATGCGCATGAGGGTTCAACGTCCTTTCCGTGTCCTTTGCGGTTTCTGCGGTTCTCGTTGTCGTTCTTCGGGTTCTCGGGATTCTTGAAGGTTGTTCTTGTGAGTTCTCAGGCGCGGTGGTCCTGGCGGCCCGGTACTGGTCGGCTCCGCCCGGTCACCGGGCCGCACCGAACAGCGCCTCGGCCAGCTCCTGGACATTGGCGTAGTGGTCCTTGCCCGGTAGCCGCCGTACCGCTTCCACGAGCGCGTCCGGCGCGTTCTTGCGGCGCAGGCCCACGGCCAGCGCGCCCGCGCCCGCGGGGAAGGGACTCCGTCCCAGGATCCGGGCGAGCTCCAGCCGCACCGTCTCCAGCGTCGCCCGCGGGTTCCCCGGCACCACCGGCCCGCCCCAGATCTCGGGGTCGTCCTCGGCGGACGGCTCGGGGTCGTGCCACTCCTCGGTCCGGGTGGGGTGTCCGGACCTCAGCAGGCCCTGCAATTCGTGCTTCATCTCGTCGTCCCGGTGCACGCTCAGCCGGTCGCTGCCTCGCTGCATGTCTCTCCCTCCAGATCTTCCGCGGTGGCCACCGCGTACCCGAGGACAGGAAGCCGACACGGGGTCCGACTACTTCGTCTCGCGCCCCGTCTCGTGCCCCGGCAGGAACTCCTGCACCTTCGCCCTGAACCCGTTTCTGATCAAGGAGCCCCGGTCGGCGTCGCCCTTGAGGACCGACGCGGCCGTGGCCTCCAGCTGCTCCCAGGTGGCGTGCGGCGGGACCGGTGGCACGGCCGGGTCGGTGAGGAACTCGACGACCGCGGGGCCGTCCGCCTCCAGGGCCGTGCGCCAGCCCGACTCCACGTCGTCGGGCGTCTCCACGCGCACCCCGGTCAGCCCCAGGGAACGGGCGAACTCCGCGTACCGCACGTCCGGCAGCTCCTGCGGGGGCAGGAAGGACGGGGTCCCGCCCATGGCGTGCATCTCCCACGTCACCTGGTCCGGGTCGCGGTTGTTCCACACGGCGACGACCAGGCGCGGGTCCAGCCAGCGGTCCCTGTACTTCGCCGCCGTGATCAGCTCCGCGAGCCCGTTCATCTGCATCGCCCCGTCCCCGGCCAGCGCGATCACCGGCCGGTCCGGGTGGGCGAACTTCGCACCGATCGCGTACGGCACGGCGCAGCCCATCGTCGCCAGCGTGCCGGACAGGGAGGCGCGCATGCCGGGGCGCATCGTGAGGTGGCGGGCGTACCAGTTCGCCACCGAGCCCGAGTCCGAGGTGACGATCGCGTCGGGCGGCAGCAGCGGGTCCAGGGCGCGGGCCACGTACTCCGGGTTGATCGGGTCGGCCGACAGGCGCGCCCGCCGTTCCAGCACGTCGTCCCAGTGCCGTGCGTTGTCACAGACGGTGTCGAACCACTCCCGGCCGCGTTCCTCGCTCCTGATCATCGGGATCAGTCGGCGCAGGGTCTCCTTCGCGTCGCCGACGAGGTTCACCTCGTACGGGTAGCGCATCCCGACCATGTGCGGATCGATGTCGATCTGCACGCCCCGCGCCTTGCCCGACTCCGGCAGGAACTGCGTGTAGGGGAAGGACGAGCCGATCGTCAGCAAGGTGTCGCAGTCGCGCATCAGCTCGTAGGAGGGGCGGGTGCCGAGGAGGCCGATCGAACCGGTGACATAAGGGAGTTCGTCACTCAGGACGTCCAGGCCGAGCAGCGCCTTCGCCACCCCCGCGCCGAGCAGTTCGGCGATCCGCTCCACCTCGGCCCGGGCCCCGGCCGCCCCCTGGCCGACCAGAATCGCCACCTTGTCACCGGAGTTGAGGATCTCCGCGGCCCGCCGCAGCGGCTCCTCGGACGGGACCGCCGTCCAACCGCTCAGGTCGAGGCTGGACGGCACCGTCCTGAACCCGTGGGTGGGCGCCGCGTAGGCGAGCTCCTGGACGTCCCCGGGGATGATGACCGCGGTGGGGCAGCGGCGGGCGTACGCGGTGCGGATCGCGCGGTCCAGGACGTTCGGCAGCTGCTCGGGAACCGTCACCGTCTCCACGAACTCCGAGGCGACGTCCTTGAACAGCGAATGCAGGTCCACGTCCTGCTGGTACGAGCCGCCCATCGCCGTGCGATGCGTCTGGCCGACGATCGCGAGGACCGGCACATGGTCGAGCTTGGCGTCGTACAGGCCGTTGAGGAGGTGGATCGCGCCCGGCCCGGAGGTCGCCACGCACACCCCGAGGCGTCCGCTGAACTTGGCGTAGCCGACCGCCTGGAGGGCGGACATCTCCTCGTGCCGGGACTGCACGAACCGGGGCTGGTCCCCGGCCCGGCCCCAGGCGGCGAGCAGGCCGTTGACGCCGTCGCCGGGGTAACCGAAGACGTGCTCCACACCCCACTCGCGCAGTCGCCGAAGGACGTGGTCGGAGACCTTGGTGCTCATGGAAGGGACCTCCTGGGCAGGGGACATGGGCACGCGGTGACGCCGTGCCCCGTGACGAGTGACCGTCGGGACCGCCGGAAAACCTGAGCGGGTGTTTGGCCGCGGGGGCCCTGGGCAGGCGCAGCCACAGTGCTTCGGACCGGAGGCACGTCCGCGGGAAATCCGCGACTTCGCGAGCCCCGGCAGGCCCGCTCGGGCCGCTGCCGCCCTTTCCCGCTTCCCCGGTGACCGGCCAACCCAGAGCATGTTCCAGGGAGTTGCCACGCCCATGCCGAACCGATCGAACGCGCAGCGCCACCCGCACGACGACGCCCCCGACACCGCCGACGCCTTCCGCAGGCTGGTGACCCTGCCTCCGGGCCCCCAGCGCGACACGCTTCGCGACCGAATCGTCGAGGCCTGGCTGCCCATGGCCGACCGCCTCGCCGGCCGTTTCCGCAGCCGCGGCGAGTCCCTGGACGACCTGCGCCAGGTCGCCGCCCTCGGCCTGGTCAAGGCCGTCGACCGCTACGATCCCGAACGCGGGAACGCGTTCGAGAGCTACGCCGTCCCGACCGTCACCGGTGAGATCAAGCGGCACTTCCGCGACCACATGTGGGCCCTGCACGTGCCGCGCCGCGTCCAGGACCTGCGCAACCGTGTGCGTTTCGCCAGTCAGGACCTGGCGGGGACCGTCTCAGGGCGACGGCCCACCGTCACCGAGCTCGCCGAGCAGGCGCAACTGAGCGAGGAGGACGTCCGTACCGGGCTGGAGGCGCTGGAGAGCTTCACCGCGCTGTCGCTGGACGCGGAGCTGCCGGGCGGCGAGGACGGGTACTCACTGAGCGACGCACTCGGCGCGGCGGACCCGGCGCTGGACACGGTCGTCGACCGGGAGGCCGTCAGATTACGGCTCGCCGCGCTGCCCGAACGGGAGCGGGCGATCCTGTACATGAGGTTCTTCCGGGACATGACCCAGAGCCGGATCGCCGAGCAGTTGGGCATTTCGCAGATGCATGTGTCCCGGCTCATCAACCGGTGCTGCGAGCGGTTGCGGGAACAGGTCCTGAAGGACGCGGCGTAGCGGGAGCCCGCTGCCGGACGAAGACGTCGGCGGTCACCCGATCGGGGGCCCGCGTCCCGCCAATGGCGTCCGGCCGCGCGCGGCCGGCGGGTCCCCGGGCTCTGATGGCTGTGGGGCGGGAACGCCCCGCCCCGAGTCATCGGCCGAAGGAACCGTCCCATGCGTCGCACCGCCCACTTCCTCTCCACCCTCGCCGCGGCCGGTGCCGTCCTGGTCGCCGTCGCTCCGGCCGCTTTCGCGGACCCGGCGGCGGAGGTCAGCCCGGGCAGCGTCGCCCCGGGCGACAGCGTCACCGTGTCCGTCTCCTGCGCCCCCCTCGGCGGCGCCGCTCCCGCGACCCTCGACGCCACCTCGCAGGCCTTCGCCGAGGGCACCGTCGAACTCGGCAAGGTCTCCGGCGCCGACGACGCCCAGTCCGGCGCCGCCTACCGGGGCACCGCCCGCGTCGCGCCGGCCGCCGATCTCGAGGTGAGCCCGGACGCGGTCGGACCGGACGCCGCCTGGACCGTCGACGGCACCTGCCCGGCGGAGCCCGGCGGACAGAGCACGCCGTGGAGCGCGACGCTGGACGTCGCGCGCGGCGAGATGCAGCCGTGCGGATCGACGTACGCCGAGCCCTGTCCCACCGGCCGGCCGTGCCCGCCGGACCAGGGCACGTCACCGACGTACGCCGAGCCCTGTCCCACCGGCCGGTCGTGCCCGCCGGACCAGGGCACGTCACCGACGTACGCCGAGCCCTGTCCCACCGGCCGGCCGTGCGCCGGGCCCGAGCCGCAGCCACGCGTCATCGCGTCCCATGACCCCGACTGTGTTCCCGCCACCGTCGGACACGGCGTCCAGGCCGGTCAGGGCGGCGCCTTCACCGACTCCGTTCCCGCGCTCGCCGCCGGTGGACTGCTGATCGCCGGCGCGCTCGGCGCCGCTGTGCACCGGCTGCGCCGCCGGGAGCCCGCGGGAGACGTCTGACCCTGCCGGAGACCCGGCGGGCCCGCACTGTGACCGGCGCTACGCGAGGAGGCGGCCATGGGGTGAGGTCCCACGGGGTACTCGGAGCCCTGGAGCACGATCCGCCTCGTACGACCGCCCGGTCCCACACGGGGGCCGGGCCCGGGACGGGACGGCGGGCACCACACAGCCCGCGACGACGCCTGGCGCCCGGACACGGCACGGAGCCTCAGGCACGGCACTGGGCACTGCGGTGGGCACGGGGCACTGCGGTGAAAACGGCAGCAGGCACGGCACCGGGCACGGCAGTAAGAACAGCAGCAGGCACGGCACTGGCCACGGCAGTAACAACAGCAGCAGGCACGGCACATGGGACGGACTGCGCGGAGGACACATGCGGCGGACGGCAGCGGAGGACCACGGGCCCGTCCGCTACGGCCCGCCGCTGCCCGCGGACGGCCTGCCGGTGCTGCCCGAACTCGTCCAGGTGCTCGCCCGGGCGGCCGGCCGCGCCGGCGGAGAGCCGGTCGGTGGCGGACCCGCCCTCCTCGATGCCGCCCGCGGCTACTGGGAGCGGCGCGGCACCCCCGTCGAGCCGGGGCGGGCCGTGGCCGGACCCGGCGCCCCCGCGCTGCTGCTCGCGCTGACCGCCGCCCTCGGCGGGGACGTCCTGGTGCCCCGGCCCTGCGCGGCCTGGTGGGCGCCGTACGCCCGCCTGCTGGGAAGGCCCGTCTTCCACGTGGCGACACCCGCCGAGTGCGGCGGTGTCCCGGACCCCTACGCCCTGCTGGAGACCGTGCGCCGGATGCGAGCCGAGGGCGGGGACCCGCGGCTGCTGGTGCTGTCCGTCGCCGACGACCCCACCGCCACCGTCGCTCCGCCGGAGGTGCTGCACGAGGCGGTGGAGGCCGCCGCGGGCGAGGGCCTGCACCTGGTCAGCGACGAGACCTGGCGCGACACGCTGCACACCCCGCACGACACCGTGCTGATCAGCCCCGCCGAGATGCTGCCCGAGCAGGTGACCGTCGTCAGCGACCTCGCCGGTGCGCTGCTGCCCGCCGGCTGGCCGGCGGCCGTCGCCCGGTTCCCCGCCTCGGCCACCGGCGACGACCTGCACGCGCGCGTGCTCGACGTGCTCACCGCGCTCGGCGCGCGGGTGGCCGCACCGGTCGCCGCCGCGGCCGCGTACGCCCTGACCGAGCCCGAGTCGGTCACCGCCCGCGTCGCCGCCGCCGTACGCCTGCACGCGCGCGTGGCGGACGCCGTGCACGCCACCGTGGTCGCCGCGGGCGGCCTCGCCCTCCCGCCCCGGGCCGGCCGTCACCTGTACGTCGATCTCGACCCGCTGCGCACCGCGCTCGCCGCGCACGGCGTCGGCGACGCACAGGACCTGGAGGACTTCCTCTCCGCCCGGCTCGGTATGCCCGCGCCGGGCGGTCACCGCTTCGGGGACGACCTCGGGGCACTGCGGGTACGGCTGTCCACCGGCATCCTGCTGGACGGTACCGACGCACAGCGCACGGAATGCCTCACGTCACCCGCACCGTTGGAACTGCCACACGTGCAACGCGCGTTGACGCTTGTGAGGTCGGTCTTCGACGATCTCCGTGACGACGCTCAGCGATGGGAGCCTCCTCGATGACGCAGCAGTCCGAGTCGACCACCGGCACGGTGACCACCGAGGACGCCGACGCCCCGGCCTCCCTGTCCCCGCTCGCACCCCCCGTCCCGCCGCTCGCCGAGCCCCGCCCGCCGGGCGAGCGGCGGGTCTGGCCGCGGACCTTCCACGACCGGCTGACCTCGCCGCTGCCCGGGCTCAAGGCCCTCGCCCGGTTCGCCCGCGAAGGCTCTGTCCGGCCCGGCAGGGACGGCCTCGCCGACATCCCCCGACTGCCCTTCGCGCCCGCCCCACTGCCCCGCGTCGACGCCCGCACGGTGGCCGTCTCCTGGGCGGGGCACGCCAGTTGGGTGATCCGCATCGGCGGCCTCACCGTCCTGACCGACCCGGTGTGGTCCCGCCGGATCCTCGGCACCCCGGCCCGGATCACCCCCGTCGGCGTTCCCTGGGACGCGTTGCCGCGCGTCGACGCGGTCGTCATCAGCCACAACCACTACGACCACCTGGACGCCCCCACGCTGCGCCGACTCCCGCGCGACACACCCGTGTTCGTACCGGCCGGGCTCGGACGCTGGTTCCTGCGCCGGCGGTTCACCCGGGTCACCGAGCTGGACTGGTGGGAGGCGTCCGAACTGTCCGGCGTCCGCTTCGACTTCGTGCCGTCGCACCACTGGTCCAAGCGAACCCTCTTCGACACCTGCCAGTCCCTCTGGGGCGGCTGGGTGCTCACCGCCCCCGACGGGCAGCGCCTCTACTTCGCCGGAGACACGGGTTACGGCCACTGGTTCTCCCGCATCGGACAGCGCTATCCCGGCATCGACCTCGCCCTGCTGCCCATCGGCGCCTACGACCCCCGCTGGTGGCTGAGCGACGTCCACTGCGACCCGGAGGAGGCGGTCCGCGCCGCCCTCGACCTCGGTGCGCGCCGTATGGCCCCGATGCACTGGGGCACGTTCGTGCTCTCCGCCGAGCCCGTCCTCGAGCCCCTCACCCGTGTACGTGCGGCCTGGCAGAAGGCCGGGCTGGAGCGGGACGACCTGTGGGACCTGCCGGTGGGAGGCGCACGGGTACTGGAGTAGTACGAGCACCGGAGCAGGACGGGAACCGGAGCGGCACGGGTGCGGGAGCGGCACGTTTCCGGTGAGGTACGGGAATCCGAGCGGTACGGCTGCCGGTGCGGCACGGGAACCCGGTACGGCCGCAGGTGCGGCACGGGAGCGTTACCGGGCCGGTGGGGGCTTCGGCCTAGGCCGCCCGGGTCCCCCTGACCCGGCGCCACACGCTCGGGGCCGCACTGATCAGCACCGTCAGCGCGATCGCGGCGACCACGCCCTCCCAGGGCTCGGGGAACAGCGAGCCGCCGAGGATCCCGATCAGCTGGTAGGTCACCGCCCAGGCCAGACAGGCCGGTAGGTTGCCCCGTACGAAACGGCGCAGCGGCCACTCCGCCATCAGACAGGCCAGCATCACCGGTATCCGGCCCGCCGGCACCAACCGGGACAGCACCAGCACGGCCGTGCCGTGATGGGCGAGCTTGTCCTGCGCCTGCTCCAGCCGCTCCTCGGGCGCCCGCGAGCGGATCGCCTCCAGCCAGCGCGACCCGTTCTTCGACCGCATCCCGCGCCGCCCCAGCCAGTACAGCGCCGCGTCCCCGCAGAACGCCGCGAGCGACGCCGTCACGAACACCATGGCCAGCGCGAACGGCACCGTCTGATGGACGGCGACCACCGCCGCCGAACTCACCAGCGCCCCCGTCGGCACCACCGGCACCAGCGCCCCGATCAGCACCAGCAGGAAGAGCGACGGATAGCCGAGGGCCTGCTGCGTGGACTGCGTCGGCACGACCGTCACGGCCGCGGCGAGCCACCACTTCACCGCGAGACCTCCGGGCGCACGCTCTCCCCGTGGCCGAGCCGGTGCACGGCCACCCCCGGCGCACGCTCCGCCGCGAGCCGTACGAACTCCTCGCCGGGGGCATGGAATTCATGGGGGCGCACGCCGTCCATGCCGATCGGCCAGTACGTGCCGTAGTGCACCGGCACCGCGCTGCGCGGCGCCAGCCGGGCCAGAGCCTCGGCCGCGCGCCCCGCGTCCAGGTGCCCCTCTCCGAGATGCGGTCCCCAGCCGCCCACCGGCAGCAGGGCCACGTCCACCGGCCCGACCTCCTTGGCCATGTCCTCGAACAGGCCGGTGTCCCCGGCGAAGTACGTCCTGGCCTCGCCCTCGACGACGTACCCGAGCGCGGGGGAGCGGTGCCGTCCGACCGGCAGCCGCCGCCCGTCGTGGCGCGCGGGCACGGCCCGTATCCGCACTCCGTCGACGGTGCTCTCGTCACCCGGCTCCATCTCGCTCAGCCGCAGATGCCGCAGGCGGCGCAGCCCGGGCACGGCGCGCGGTGCGCCCCGGGGCACCAGCAGGCGCGTGCCCGGCGCGAGGCGCGCCAGCGAGGGCAGATGCAGATGGTCGGCGTGCAGGTGGGAGACGAGCACCACGTCCGCTCGCCAGGCTTCGGGCGGGGGCAGCGCGCCCCGGCGTCGGCGCAGATGAGCGAGGCGCCGGGCGAACAGGGGATCGGTGAGCACACGCACGTCCGAATCCTCGACCGTGCAGGTGGCGTGCCCCCACCACGTGATCTCCACCGCCACCTCTTTGCCTCCTTCGCGCGACTCCCCCGAAGCCTACGGGCAGGAGTAGGGTCGGCGGCGAAACCCGGAGGTGAGGGGGACGCCATGGGACCGGTGCCGGACATGCGGGTGACGGCGATCGCGAGTCTGACGCCGCTCGAGGAACTGGACGCCGATCCCTTCCTGGTCGATTCCCGCAGCCAGCACGCGATGTGCGCGCGGTGGGCCGCGGAGCGCGGCTACGTCGTCGGCAGGGAACTGCTGGTACGCGGTCTGCGCGCCGACCACTGCGTGCTGTGGGACGGGGTCCGGGCCGGCGCCGACCTGTTCGTCGCGCCCAGCCGTCGGGTGCTGGAGAGCGCGCTGTCGTCCGTGGAGGAGTTCTCCGCGGAGTGCGCGCGGCGCGGTGTGCGGGTGGAGACGGTCGGCAGCGCCGAGCCCGCCTACGACGCGCAGATGAAGGCCCGGGTGCACCGCAGGCTGTCGATGCCGACGGCCGGCTACGACGGGCGGTAGGCCCGGGGTGCCCGCCACCACGGTATGACAGGGTGGAAGGCGGCCGCCGCGGGCGTCGGGGCCGGAACGCGAGGTGTACGGGGCGTGCGTGGGGTGCGTTGGCGGCGGGCCGCCAGTCAGGTCGGGCGAAGCGTCGCGGTGTGGGGCGTCTCCACGCTCACGATGCTGGTGCTCGCCGGCCTCCTCCCCGACTTCCGGCTCCAGTCCGCCGACGGCGACAGCGCCACCACCATCGCCATGACCGCAGCCGTCGGCGCCGGGGTGTTCGGTGTGCTGTCGGCCCTGGCCTGGCCCCTGCTGGTGCGGCTCCTGCTGCTCGTACCGGCGCTGGTCCTCGGCCTGCTGGTGTTCTTCCTCAACGGCTCGCTGCTGCTGCTCGCCCTGCGCCTGAACCCCTCCGGGCAGAGCGAGGCGGCGCCCGAGACCGCCGTCATCGTCGCCGCCGTGATGTCCGCCGTGGCCTCCGCGACGGGCGGCGCCCTGGCCGTACGCGACGACGACGCCTACCGCCGCCGCCTGTACCGGCTCGCCGACCGCCGCCGAAGAAGCGGCCCCGCCTGCCCGGCCACGCCCGGCACCGTCTTCCTCCAGCTCGACGGCGTCGGCCACGACGTGCTGTCCCTGGCGATACGCAAGGGGCTGATGCCGACCGTCGCCAAGTGGCTGGGCGGCGCCCCGCAACCGGGCCGCCTACAGGGCCGCGCGGGAAGCGGCCCCCGGCCCAGCCACCGGCTCACCTCCTGGCGCACCGACTGGTCCAGCCAGACCGGCGCCAGCCAGCTCGGCATCCTGCACGGCAGCAACCACGACGTGCCCGCCTTCCGCTGGTACGAGAAGGACACCGGGGAGGTGATGGTCTGCAACCGTCCCACCAGCGCCGCCGAACTCCAGCGCCGCGCGGTCGAACGCACCGGTGACGGCGGGCTGCTGTCCGGCGACGGCGCGAGCCGCGGCAACCTCTTCGGCGGCGGCGCCGACGAACAGGCCCTCGTGCTGTCCATCGCCACGCGCCGGCGCAGCCGGGAGAACCGGTCCCGGGACGGCTACTTCGCCTACTTCTCCGACCCGGCCAACGCCGTGCGCACCGCCCTGTCGTTCGTCGCCGAGGTCGTCCGCGAGATAACCCAGTCCACCCGCGCCCGGCTGCGCAAGGAGCGCCCGCGCGTCGGACGCGGCGGCCTCTACCCGTTCGTCCGCGCCTTCGCGACCGTCGTCGAACGCGACGTCGTGGTCGCCGCCGTGACCGGCGACATGCTGGCCGGCCGCACCGCCGTCTACGCGGACCTGGTGGCGTACGACGAGGTCGCGCACCACTCCGGACCGCTCGGCCGGGACACCGAGCAGGTCCTCGGCCGCCTCGACCGGGCGCTGGCCCTGCTCGAGAACGTCGCCGAGCACGCCCCCCGCCCCTACCGGATCGTCGTCCTGTCCGACCACGGCCAGAGCCCGGGCGAAACGTTCCACGCCCGCTACGGCCTCACCCTCGGCGACCTGGTGCGGGCCGGCTGCGGGCTGCCCGTGCCGCGCCGGGCCGAACGCACCCACAGCGGCGCCGAGGCCCGGGCGGCCGTCCGCGCCGCGCTGCGCCGGCCCGTCGAGGAGGGCGGCGGACGCCACCACCCGTCCGGCCGCCGCGCGGAGCCGATCGTGCTGGCCTCGGGGAACCTCGGCCTGATCTCCTTCCCGGACGTGCAGCACCGGATGACCAGGGAGGAGATCGACGCCCGTCACCCCGGCCTGCTGACGACCCTCGCCAACCACCCCGGCATCGGCTTCCTCCTCGTCCGCAGCGAGGAGCACGGCGGGGTGGTCCTCGGCGCCCACGGCGCGGAGATCCCGCTGGACCAACTCGACCGGACACCCGGCCCGTTGGCCGCCTTCGGGCCCGGCGCCGCCGACGCGGTGCGCCGCACGCACTCCTTCCCGCACACCGCCGACATCATGGTCAACTCCTTCCACGACCCCGCCGACGGCGAGGTCCTCGCCTTCGAGGAGCAGATCGGCTCCCACGGCGGCCTCGGCGGCGCCCAGGCCAGGCCGTTCCTGCTGTCCCCGCTGGCGCTGTCCGCACCCGCCGAGGACGACGAGGAGCTGGCCGGCGCGGAGCACGTCCACCGCGTCCTGCGCCGCTGGCTGCGCGAGTCCGACGGCCCCCAGGTACCGCTCGAGACGGCACCGGAGGAACGCGCCGCCTGAAAAACCGGCTGCGCCGGGGGAGCCGTACGCACACACTGTCCGTACTGATCCGTTCGTCCGGATCCCGCGCACTCGCGTTCCCCTCCCGGTTCTTTCAGGAGCCCCTTTTGCAGGCTGCCGTCACCGTCACTCCCTCCGCCATCCCCGAACTGCTCCTCGGCCTCGCCACCGTGCGGCCGGTGTTCCTCTGGGGCGCCCCCGGAATCGGAAAGTCCTCCCTGGTCAGGGACTTCGCCGAGTCGCTGGGGCTGGAGTGCGTGAGTCTGCTCGGCACCCAGCTCGCGCCCGAGGACCTGATCGGCGTGCCCCAGATCCGGGACGGGCGTTCGGTGTTCTGCCCGCCGGAGGCCATCGCCCGCGACGAGCCGTACTGCCTGTTCCTGGACGAGCTCAACGCGGCCACGCCCGATGTCCAGAAGGCCTTCTACTCCCTCATCCTCGACCGGCGGATCGGCAACTACGAGCTGCCCAGGGGCTCGATCGTCATCGGCGCCGGGAACCGGGCCACGGACAACGCGCTCGCCCGGCCCATCGCCTCCGCGCTCGTGAACCGTCTCACCCACGTCCACCTCGAGGCGTCCGCGAAGGACTGGCTGAAGTGGGCCGCGGGCAACGACATCCACCCGTGGGTCCTCGACCACCTCACCGACCGGCCCGACCACCTGTGGTCCAAGCCGCCGAAGACCGAGGAACCGTTCTCCACCCCGCGCTCCTGGCACATGCTGTCCGACGCCCTGCACTCCTTCGGCCGCGACGTCGACGAGGACACCCTCGCGGTGCTCGCGCACGGCACGCTGACGCCCGCGCACGCCACGGCCTTCCGCGGCTACGTCAAGATCGTGCGCAGCCGGTACGGCATCGAGGCCATCCTCAAGGGCGAGGCCCCCTGGCCGCGCCGGGTCGAGGACCGCGACCTGCTCTACTACCTCGCCGACTCGTTCCGCGGCCGGCTCGTCAAGGAACTCCCCGCCGTCCGGGAGCACATGTCGGCGAAGGGCCGGCAGACGGCCTACCGCGCCAAGTCGCTGCTCGTGCAGCTCGCCGAGATCTCCGTCGAGGTCGCCCAGACCGTCATCGCCTCCGACGCCGACGGCAACCCCGTGCTGCCCGCCTGGTTCCTGGTCGAGGCGGCCCGGGACATGCCGCGCCTGGTGGAGGCACGCCGGTGAGACGTGAGGACCGCGACAAGAAGAAGCGGGACCTCGCGGCGGAGGCGTTCGAGTCCGGGAGAGCGGCGCTGCGCGGCCACCCGGCCCTGGCCGCCGTCGACTTCGACACCTGCCGCCGCGAGGAGTGCACGACGGCTCCCCGCGACGGGCTCGTCCGCGCCGACTCCAACGGCACCCTGCACGCCCACCCCACCCGGATCGCCGACCCCGCCGCCTGGGCCTGGTCCCTCGCGCACGCCGCCCTCCACCTCGGGTTCGGACACCTCCCGGCGTCCCCGCGCGAGCGCGCCCAGCCCGACCGGTACGACCTCGCCGCGCGCTGCACGGTCGTCAACCGCTTTCTGCTGACCTTTCCGGTCGGCCGCGCCCCCGACGAGCTGCCGCTGTCGTACCCGGGCGGCGACGAGGAGCAGCTCGCCGCCCGCTGGCGGCGCACCGGGCTCCCGGCCGCCTACGAGCACTGCGGCACCGCGGGGGCGGCCGCGGACCAGGTGCTCGTGCGGTGGACCTGGTCCGGGCGCCAGATGCCGGACTGGCCGCTGGCCTTCGCCACCGCCCTGACCCGGACCGTGTCCGCCGCGATGGACATGGCGGGCGGCCGCCGCGCGTCCCTCGACGGCGCGGTGACCCCCCGGCGCCCCTGGGAACGAGCGCTGAACTGGTTCGTCTCGTCCTACCCGCTGCTCGGTGGTCTCGCGGCCGGCATCAAGCTCGTCGCCGACGCCGAACTGGCCCGCGCACACGGCATCTCGATCGCCGCCGTGAACGCGGAGGCGGGCGAGATCTACATCAACCCGCTGCGCCGCTACGAGGACGAGGAGTGGCGGTTCGTCCTCGCCCACGAGATGCTGCACGCCGCCCTGCGTCACGGCGACCGCTGCGGCACCCGCGACCCCTACCTCTTCAACGTCGCCTGCGACTACGTCATCAACGGCTGGCTGCGCGAGATGCAGGTCGGCACCATGCCCGAAGGGCTGCTGTACGACGCGGAGTTGGCGGGGCTGTCCGCCGAGGAGGTCTACGACCGCATCACGGTGGACCTGCGTCGGATGCGGCGACTGGCCACGCTGCGCGGCAAGGGCCTCGGCGACATTCTCGGCGCCCCGCTCGGCCCGCCCTGCGACTACGTCGACCTCGACGGGGTCTACCGCCGCGGCCTCGCCCAGGGCCTCGACCTGCACCAGAGACAGGAACGCGGCTTCCTGCCCGGCGGGCTGGTGGAGGAGATCCGCGCGCTCAGTCACCCGCCGCTGCCCTGGGACGCCCGACTGGCCCGCTGGTTCGACGAGTTCGTGCCGCGCCCCGAGCCGGTGCGGACCTACGCCCGTCCGGCGAGGCGGCAGGCCTCCACCCCGGACATTCCGCGGGCGGGCCGGTACTTCCCGCCCGAGGAGATCGCGCGCTGCACCTTCGGCGTCGTCCTGGACACCTCCGGCTCCATGGACCGCACCCTGCTCGGCAAGGCGCTCGGCGCCATCGCCTCGTACGCCGAGGCCCGCGACGTCCCGGCCGCCCGGGTGGTGTTCTGCGACGCGGCCGCGCACGACGCCGGCTATCTCCCGGTCGCCGACATCGCCGGCCGGGTCCGGGTGCACGGCCGCGGGGGTACGGTCCTCCAGCCCGGCATCGACCTGCTGCACCGCGCCGACGACTTCCCGCCGGGCGCGCCGCTGCTCGTCATCACCGACGGCTGGTGCGACGTGCTGCGGGTACGGCGCGAGCACGCGTACCTGATCCCGCAGGGCCGTCGACTGCCGTTCACCGCGCGGGGGCCGGTGTTCCGGGTGCGGTGACGCGGAGTGTGATCGGATGGGGGGTAGGAAACCCGTGCAACGGGAATCCCCGCAGAACTCCATGCGAAAGGAAGAACCGTGGCTACCACGCGCTCCGCACACACGGTCTGGGAAGGCAACCTGCTCGAGGGCAACGGGGTCGTGACCTTCGACTCCTCAGGCATCGGTCAGCAGCCGGTGTCGTGGCCTTCGCGCGCCGAGCAGGCGAACGGCAAGACCAGCCCGGAGGAGCTGATCGCCGCCGCCCACTCCAGCTGCTTCTCCATGGCGCTGTCGCACGGCCTGGCCGGCGCCGGCACCCCGCCCACCAAGCTCGTCACCTCCGCGGACGTCACCTTCCAGCCGGGTGAGGGCATCACCGGCATCCACCTGACGGTGGAGGGCACCGTCCCGGGCCTCGACGACGACGCGTTCGCCGCCGCCGCCGAGGACGCCAAGAAGAACTGCCCGGTCAGCCAGGCCCTGACCGGCACGACCATCACCCTGTCGGCCAAGCTCGCCTGAGTCCGCCGCGCCGGGATCCGGGGCGCGGGAGCCGGTACATCCGTACCCGGCTTCCGCGCCCCGTCGTGCGCTCAGACGAGTCCCGCGAGTCCCCTGATCGCCGACTGGGCCCACTCCTGCGCCCCCACCGCCGTCCCGGCCGCGAGTCCGGTCGCGACGGGCGCCAGCGCTCCCTTGAGCATGGTCACCGAGCGGCGGAGCCTGCCGGGCTCGGGTGACTCGGGGCCGGTGATCTCCGCGAGGACCTCCTGGGCCGCGCTCTCGGCGTCCTCGCGCTCCCGGTCGCCGAGCCCTGCTCCGGGCAGCTGCCGGAGCAGGTCGGTCACGAGCGTCGCCAGCGCCTCGTGCCCCGGCGCGACCGTGTTGTTGAGCTGCTGGTTCTGGGTGGCCGTCTCGTTGTTCCAGGCGAACTGGGAGTTCGACACACCCCCGTTGAACACCGGACCGTCGTAATGGTGCACCTGCTGCGGGTCGTTCATCGGCTGACTCCGTCCTGATCGCTCTGGTTGCCCTGATCGCTCTGCGCGCTGTGATCGTTCTGGTCGGTGTGACTGCTCTGCTGCTGGACGACGTTGGTGTTGTTCCACGCCAACTGGGCGCTGTGGACCGCCTCGACGAAGACCGGTCCGTGGTAGTGGTTGACGATCGTCGGCGGTGGGGCCGGCTCCGTGATCTCCTTGACCGGCAGCGACGTGCGGAGCCCGACGAGCTTGACGCGGCCGTTGTGCTGCACGGCCAGCCCCTTCGTCCCGGTCACGGCGCAGCCCGCCAGCCGCCCGCCGCACTCGCCGTCGAAGCGCAGGCCCGTGGCCGCGCAGTCGTCGAAACGGCTGTCGGCGACGTCCAGATACGCGGAGCCGGTTCCGCACAGGCCGTACGACTCCGCGCCGGTGACGGTGAGGTTCCGCGCGACGAGCCGCGCCGTGCCGAACGCCAGCGCACCGCCGGTGCTCACGGCCGAGACCGCGCTGTCGTGCACGTGCAGCTGCGCCTCCTCGCCGGCGCCGAACCCCAGCAACCCGCGCTCCGCCGACACCCCTTTCAACGTCACGCGGGACTGGCCGACGGCCGCCACGGCGGCCATGTCGAAGTCGAGGATCCGCGCGTCGGTGAGCTCGGCCGTCGTGCCGCCGTTGCCGCGTGTCTCCAGGCCGAACGGGCAACGCTCGACGCGGACCTGCGTGAACTCGGCCTTGCTCTCGTCCCAGACCCGCAGCGCCACGCCGGTCAGGTCCCGGACGTCGACGCGGGCGAAGTGACCTCTGGCCTTCTCGGTGACGGCGACGCCGACATTGCCTCCCGAGACGCGGCAGCCGTTCACCCGTGGGGCGCCGCCCCGGGTCGACAGCACCGCGACGTTTCCCGCGCCGAGGATCTCGCAGTCCTCGAACGTGCCACGGCCCGAGTCCTGGACGTGGATGCCGGTGTCGCGGCAGTCGGCGAACACACTGTCGCGCACCGACGGGTCGGCACCGCTCGCCACCAAGATCCCGTTCTCGGCGTCGTAGACGCGCGTGCCCCGCACGAGGCCCCGGGACTGTTCGATGAAGGCCAGTCCCGCCATGTGCACCGCGTGGACGGTGCACCCCTCGACGGTCAGCTCCGCCCGCGTGTCCGCCATGACGGCCGCCTTCTCGGTACCGGTGACCTCGCACCCGGCGAGGTGGGCCCAGGCGTCGCTGACGCGTACGCCGTGGATCCGGGCGCCGTCGATCCGGCTGTCCCGGACCGTCACCCGGGCGCTCTCGATCACCGCGACCGCGTTGTCGGCGGCGGCGGTGAACCGGCACCGCTCGACGCGTCCGGAGGAACCGGCGAAGACGGTACGGCCGTACCGGAACTCGCTGTCCGTCAGTGTCACGGACGTGCCCGGACGCGCGTGCGCGCAGACCCCGTCGTGCGCCCGGATCTCCACCCGGTCGAGGGTGAGGGCGCCCGCGTGGCAGTCGACGACGCCGGCGTCGGCCTCACGGCCGATCAGCACGAGGCCGCGGACCACGACCGATCCGGAGACGTCGAGTACGGTGCCCCGGGGCCGGCTCACCACCACGGACCCGGCGTCACCGAGCGCCGTCAGCTCGATCTCGCCGCGGACGGTGAGCGTTTCCTCGTAGTGGCCGGGCGCGATCTCCACTCGGGCGGGCCGGCCCCGTGCGCCCGCGGCACGTAGCGCGGATGTGATGTCGGGATGGGCGCCACGACCCCCGTGCGGCGCGACCACGTACTTCTTGACCATGCCCGCTTCCCCCGCAGTGCCCGCCCGTGAAGCAATGTCGACTCGCGGTCACCGATGCTACCGGAGCGGGACAGCCGAGCCGGGTGGGCGAGCAGTGGCCTTCACCGGACCTCCCGATGGTCCCGGGGAGCCCGATGGCGGATGTCGCGCCCCTGGTGCGGACTCAGGGCTTGCGGGCGACTCCCGCGTACACCGGCACGATGCCCTCGGCCTGGGCCGCCACGTCCTCCGGGTCCGGTCGCCAGCCGGACACCGGGATGACGCCCGGCCCGAGCAGCTCCAGGCCCTCGAAGAAGCGGGTGAACTCCGCCAGCGAACGCGGGTGGAAAGGGGTTCCGCCGCGCCGGAAGTTCTCCGCGGCCTTCCCGATGGCCTCGGGGTTCAGGTCGGCGGTGACCTGGGAGTTGTCCTTGCCGCCCAGCCACCAGTCGTAGACGCGGGCCGGATGCGGCCTGCCGGTGTCGATGCGGGCGGACGCGGATACCTGCTCGGCCTCGGATCCGGTCATGCGGGTCTTTCCTCCAGGAGTCAGGAGTCAGGAGTCAGGAGTCGTGAGTCAGGAGCGGGAGTCGGAAGTGAGGAGTCGGGAGCCGGAAGTCAGGAGTCGGAAGTCGGGCAGAAGAACGGGGCGACGGCGTGTGCTCGGAGCTTCGTGCTCAGAGGCTTCCGCGGGCGTCCCGCAGGATCTTCTTGGTGTGCTGCGCGGACGCGGCGTGCGTCGTCATGTGGTCGAGGACCTCCAGGTGCGCGGAGACCTCCTTGCGGTCGTCGAGGTACAGAGCGCCGGTGAGGTACTCCGTGACGACCATGTCGGGCAGTTCGGGCTCGGCGAAGCGGAACAGCGAGAACGGCGCGGACGTTCCCGGATGCGGGCCGGCCGCGAACTCGGAGACCTGCAGGGTGATCCGGTCGCGTTCGGCGAACTCCACCAGCCTGTCCAGCTGTTCGGACATCACGGTGGCGTCCACGCTCACCGGGCGCCGCAGCACCGTCTCGTCCATGACCACCCACAGATGGGGCGGGTCGTCGCCCTCCAGCAGCCGCTGGCGCGCCAGGCGCAGCGACACATGCCGCTCGATCGACTCCGGGGTCGTCTGCCCGACGGTCCCGGCCTCCAGCACGGCGCGCGCATAGGCCTCCGTCTGGAGCAGCCCGGGAACGAAGTGCGGCTCGTACGAGCGGATCAGCCGGGCCGCGCCCTCCAGGCTCACGTACAGGCTGAACCACTCCGGCAGCACGTCGTGGTAGCGCTGCCACCAGCCGGGCCGGTTCGCCTCCTCGGTGAGCGAGACGAACGCCTCGGCCTCCGCCTCCGAGACGCCGTACGCCTCCAACAGCACCTGCACATAGGGGACCTTCAGCCCGACGTCGGCCGTTTCCATGCGTCGAACGGTCGCGGGGGCCACGCGCAGGGCGCGGGCCGCCTCCTCGCGGCCGAGACCGGCCGCCTCACGCAACTCCTGGAGCCGCCTGCCCAGTACCACCTGGCCCACCGTGGGTGCGGGCCGTCGCTCACTCACCCCACGTCTCCCCTACGCGTCGAGGCACGCGGGCCAGTGTGTCACGTTCAGGCCTCGTTGCCACCGGAACGGAGTCGAACGTTCATCTCAGAACTCTGAGCTGATCGGCCGTCAGTCGATCAGTGAACGCAGGTACTTGACCGTGGACGGGTCCGCCGGGAGGAACGTCTCGATGGCCAGCTCGGCGACGGTCACGTCCATGGGGGTGTTGAAGGTGGAGACGGACGAGATGAAGGACAGGACCCGTCCCTCGTGCTCGATCAGCATCGGCAGCGCGAAGTACGGCACGGGCTCCGCCGGTTCGTCCGCCGGCCCGCGCTCCGTCGCCCGCCCGCCTTCCGTCACCGGGTAGGCGGCGACCTCCTCGTACAACTCCCGCAGCGGTGCCGAGCGGTACAGGGCGATCTGCCGCTCCATCTGAGCGAGCAGGTGGCCGCGCCACTCCCGCAGGTTGCGGATGCGCGGTGCCAGGCCTTGCGGGTGGAGGGTCAGGCGCATCGCGTTGAGCGGGGGCTCGAGCAACGACTCCGGGACGCCGTCCAGCAGCATCGTGATCCCGCGGTTGGCCGCCACCACGTCGTACCGCGCGTCCATCACCAGCGCCGGATACGGCTCGTAGCCCTGGAGCAGCCGTTCCAGACCCGCGCGCAGCGCGTCCAGCGCCGGGTCGTCCAGCGGAGTCTGCGGGTAACGCGGGGCGTAACCGGCCGCCAGGAGGAGCGCGTTGCGCTCACGGACGGGCACGTCGAGGTGCTCGGCGAGCCGCAGCACCATCTCCTCGCTGGGCCGGGAACGGCCCGTCTCGACGAAACTGATGTGCCGGGCCGAGGAGTCGGCGCGCAGCGCCAGGTCCAGCTGACTCATCCGCCGTCGCTCCCGCCAGACCCGCAGCAGCGGGCCGACGCCCTGGCCGGCGGGGGTGGCGGAGGCGGCGTCCGTGCTCGTCGCGACAATGGTCATACGTACGACCGTAGTTGAGGAGCGTGTGGATGAACGACTGGCAGAGGTCCTCCCTGGAGACGACGGCGGTGTACCGCGCCCGGGTGCGGGGCTGCCTTCTCGGCGGGGCGCTCGGTGACGCCCTCGGCTACGCGGTCGAGTTCTCCTCCCTCGACCGGATCCGCGCGGCCCACGGGCCGAGGGGCCTGACCCGGCTCGTGCCCGACGGCGAGGGCGTGATCGGCCGGGTCAGCGACGACACCCAGATGACCCTGTTCACCGTCGAGGGCCTCCGTACGGCGGCCAGAAGGGCCCGGCTCAAGGGCATCGCCGGGGCGGAGACCGCCCTGGTGCGCGAGGCGTACGGACGCTGGCTCGAGACCCAGCAGCGGCCGGGGCCGGCCGAGGGCGTCACGGGCGGCCTCCTCGCCGAGGGCTGGCTGTACGCCCGCCGCGCCCCCGGCAACGCCTGTCTGTCCGGACTCGCCCAGCACTACGTTCCCGACCCCTGGGCCGAGCTGAGCGGCGTGCCCGGGCCGGTCAACCCCGGTTCCAAGGGCTGCGGGACCGTGATGCGCTCCGCGCCCTTCGGTCTCGCGCACCCGTCCGCCGGCCTCGCCTTCGCCATGGCCGCCCGCTGCGCCCAGACGACCCACGGCCACCCGACCGGCTACTACGCGGCCGGAGCGCTGGCCGCGATCGTGGCGTACCTGGTCCAGGGGGAGTCCGTCGAGGGTGCGACGCTGCGCACCCTGCGCCTGCTCGGCCGCCACTCCGGCCACGAGGAGACCTCCGCCGCCCTGGAGCAGGCGCTCGACCTGGCCGGTGAGGGCGAGCCGAGCCCAGAGAAGGTGGAGACGCTGGGCGCCGGCTGGGTCGCCGAGGAGGCCCTCGCCGTCGGGGTCTACGCGGCGCTGGCCACGCACCGGGTCGAGGACGCCCTGCTCCTGTCCGTGAACCACTCGGGCGACAGCGACTCGACGGGCTCGATCTGCGGCAACATCCTGGGCGCGCGACACGGCGACGCCGGGCTGCCGCACGAGTGGCTGGAGCAGGTGGAGGGCCGGGCCGTGATCGCCGCGCTGGCGGACGACCTGGCGGCCGAACGCCTCCGGGACCGAGCCGGGTGAAGCCCGTCTGACCAGGGCCGCCGCGGCCTTCCTGTGGCACGCTGGACAGGTACGCGACACCAGGAAGGGAGCCGTGCCATGGCCGTCGAACCGCTGTCGCAGAAGGAGATCGAGGACCGTCTGTCCGAGCTGCCCGGCTGGTCCCTGGAAGGCGACCGCCTCACCCGCTCCTACCGGCTCGACTCGCACTTCGCCGCGACCTCCCTGGTCGTCCATGTCGCCCGGATCCAGGAGGAGCTCAATCACCACTCCGAGCTGACCCTCGGCTACAACACGGTGTCCGTCGCCGTGAACACCCACAGCGCGGGCGGGGCCGTCACCGACCTCGACGTCGAACTCGCCCGCCGGGTGGAGGCCGTGGCCCCCGCGCACGGAGCGCGCTGACCCGCGCGACGGACGGGCGGGGACCGTACGGAGCTGCACGAGGCTGTACCGGGCAGGGGTACGGCGGTCACGGAACGGGGGAGCGCGCTTGCTGGACTACGACGAGGAAGCCGAACGGTACGACGTCTGGCGCGGCGGCGAGCCCAGGGCGGCGGCCGCCGCGCAGGCCGTCCTCGGCCTCGTGCCGGCCCGGGCGCGCAGCCTGCTCGACGTGGCCTGCGGCACGGGCATCGTCACCCGGCGTCTCGCGGCCGGCCGGCCCGGCCTGCGGGTGACCGGCCTGGACCGGGCGCCCGCCATGGCCCGGCACGCCGCCGCCCGGCTCCCCGGAGCGGTCGTGCTCGCCGACGGCTGCCGACTCCCCTTCCGGGACGCCGAGTTCGACGCCGTCAGCAGTGTGTGGCTGCTGCACCTCGTCGAGGACGTGGCGGACGCGCGGCGGATCGTCGCCGAGTGCGCCCGGGTGCTGCGGCCCGGCGGGGTGTACATCACCACGGTCGACAAGGGCGCCTCCCACAACGTGGGCAGCGACATCGATGTCGTGCTGTCCTCGCGCCCGCACCGGCCGGCCTCCGACACCGCGGCGCTGGTGGAGGCCTACGCCGCCGAAGCGGGCCTGGTCCCGGCGGGGCGGGCCCGCTTCGAAGGGCGGGGGCAGGGCCGCAGCCCGCGCCGGGCCATCGCGGACCTGCGACGCGGCTGGTTCGTCACCCTGCCGCCCGGTCACCCCCTGGCCGACGGGTTCGCCGCCCGCCTCGCGGCCCTGCCCGACCAGGACCGGCCCCGCCCGGACCCCGCGTTCACGCTGAGGGAGTTCCGGAAACCGGCTCCCGGTCCGCTTCCGGACGAGTGAAGTCCATGATCCAGTTGGTCAGCCAGGTCTCCCCGCCGTCCAGCGAGAAGGCCTGCTCCCAGCGGGCGGAGGTGTCACGGACCCCCGACCAGACGAACCGGGCCCGCACGTCCTTTCCGTCGTGCGTGTCGTCGCCGTAGAACTCGCCGCGCTCGCGGCCGGCGCGGCTGTCGTGGTGGTCGTCGCCCCGGTCCTCGTGGGGGCCGTCGGAGCCGTCGGCGGTGTCGAAGCCGCCGATCACCGGTGGGAACAGCCTGCCGCTGAGGCTGGACGACCAGTTCAGCGACCACTGGCCGCTCTCCCGGTCGAAGAGCCTCAGCGTCAGCCCCTTGGCGCCGAGGTGCGGCATGTCGATCTCGTCGATGTTCGCGGCCCCGTCGAACAGAGGCCGGCAGTGGGCCGTGGACGGGAACTCCTCCCAGTCGCTGTCGGGGTCGAGGAAGTCGGTGCGTCGGCGGTGGCGGACCTCCCATGCGCCGTGGAGGAAGTCGAAGTCGTGCGGGCTGCTCATGAGCGGTCCCCCGTGGTTCCCTCGGCCAGCGAATCGGCCAAGTAGGCTTCCATGTCCGGAACTTCGGCTGCTCGGCGGGCAAGCATGTGTCGTACCCACGCGTCGCGTTCGTGCAGGAGCGGTGGCAGCTCCCAGACACAGCCGATCCAGGGCCGGTCGGTCGTGACGAAGTGGCTGGGGTCGTCGTCCGGGCAGCCGAGCACCGGCTGGCCGGCGGCCGCGCCCCGGAAGTGCAGGACGTTGTCCCACACCCAGCTGTACGCGTTGAGGTAGGCGCCGTCGTCGCCGCCCCGGTGCAGCACGACGAACGTGGCCGGCGGCGTCCCGTCCGGCGCCGGCAACAGCTCGGGGAGGATCGCGTACGCGGCTCTCTCCACCTCGGGTGCGATGCCCGCCGGGTCGGCGGTGACGTGGTAGCGCTTGATCCGCCGTCCCGCCACCTCGATCGGCGGGGGCACCGTCAGCAGCTTCTCGGCGAAGGGCGGCGCGGGGGCCGGGTCCGCGGGTGGATCCACGGGTGGGCCCGAGGGGAGCGCGGGCGAAAGCGGGGAGCCGGAGACGAAGGTCATGGACAGGACGCTAGGCCCGCTTCACTGACATCCTGTGTCAGTGAAGTCCAGCCGACTCGTGTCGATCCTGCTGCTGCTCCAGACCCGGGGCCGGATGACCGCCGCCCAGCTCGCGGCGGAACTCGAGGTGTCGGTGCGTACCGTCTACCGGGACGTGGAGGCGCTGGGCGCGGCGGGAGTCCCGCTGTACGGCGACGCCGGTCATGCCGGTGGCTACCGGCTGCTCGACGGCTACCGCACCCGTCTGACGGGACTGACCGCCGACGAGGCGGAGGCCCTCTTCCTCGCCGGTGTCCCCGGCCCCGCCGCTCAGCTCGGCCTCGGGCCGGTCCTGGCCGCCGCACAGCTGAAGGTCCGTGCCGCGCTGCCGCTGGAGATGCGGGCGCACGCGGACCGGATCAGCGGCCGGTTCCACCTCGACGCGCCCGGCTGGTACACGGACGCGGGCGCGGACGACGTGCCGTATCTGCCGGCGGTCGCCGACGCGGTGTGGAACAACAGGATCCTGGATATCGTGTACCGGCGCTGGCGGGAGCCCACCGATGTCCGACGCCGCCTGGAACCGTACGGCCTCGTCCTGAAGGCCGGACGCTGGTACGTCGTCGCCGGCCCCGGCCCGCGCACCTTCCGCGTCGACCAGATCCTCGAACTCACCGCCTCCGACGAGGTGTTCACCCGGCCGGACGGCTTCGACCTGGCCGCACACTGGGCGGACTACCAACACGGTTTCCACGAGCGCTTGTACCGGGACAGGGCGGAGGCGGTGGTGCGGCTGGCGCCGGGGGTGACCCTCGCCCGGGCGGCGCCGCTCGAGGGACCCGTCGAGGCGGACGGTCGGACGGTGGTCAGGGTCCCCATCGAGTCCGTCGAGCACGCCCACGCCGAATTCCTGCGCCTGGGCACCGACATCGAGGTGCTCCAGCCGCCCGAACTGCGTGAGCGGATCGCCCGGACGGTGACGGAACTGGCCGCCCGATACGGCAACTCACCTGTCCACGGCGGCGACTGAGAGACGGTACCCATCCGACCTCCCAGGAGGTACGTCGTGCAGCACCCGCACCCGCACCCGCATCCGTCCCGGCACCCGGACCCGCGCCGGGATCCCCGTCCGCACCAGCACCGCCGCCGCAGGGTCGTCCTGTCCGCTCTGGCCGCCGCCACCGCCCTGATCGGCGCCGGACCGACCACGCTCGGCGCCGGCACGTCGCCCGCTCTGGAACTCACTCGCGCGGGCGTGGCCCCGCTCGCCGCCACGGCCCGTCAGGTGGAGGCCCTCGACCGGGGCGTCGTCAGCGTCCACACCGACAGTGGCAACCTGGTCAGCTGGCGTTGGCTCGGCACCGACCCGGACAGCGTGTCCTTCAACGTCTACCGGGCCGGCACGAAGGTCAACCCGGCCCCGGTCACCGGCTCGACGAACTACTTCCACTCCGGCGCCCCCGCCCAGGCCGACTACACGGTCCGCGCGGTCGTGAACGGCGTCGAACAGGCCGACTCCGTCCATGCGGTCCAGTTCCGCACCGGCTACGAGGACGTTCCGATCACCCCGCCGGCCGGCGGCACGACCCCGGACGGCGTCGCCTACACCTACGAGGCCAACGACGCCTCCGTCGGCGACCTGGACGGCGACGGCGCTCTGGACATCGTCCTGAAGTGGCAGCCGACCAACGCGAAGGACAACTCCCAGTCGGGATACACCGGCAACACGGTCGTCGACGGCGTCAAGCTCGACGGCACCCGTCTGTGGCGCGTCGACCTCGGCCGCAACATCCGCTCCGGCGCCCACTACACGCAGTTCCAGGTGTACGACTACGACGGCGACGGCCGGGCCGAGGTCGCCATGAAGACGGCCGACGGCACGACGGACGGCACCGGCGCGGTGATCGGCAGCTCCTCCGCCGACTACCGCAATTCCAGCGGCTATGTGCTGTCCGGCCCCGAGTACCTGACCATGTTCAACGGCCGGAACGGCAAGGCGATGCAGTCCGTCGACTACGTCCCGGCCCGGGGCACGGTCTCGTCCTGGGGCGACTCGTACGGCAACCGTGTCGACCGCTTCCTCGCGGGAACCGCCTACCTGGACGGTTCCCGGCCCTCACTGATCATGGCTCGCGGCTACTACACGCGTACCGTGATCGCCGCCTGGGACTGGCGCGGCGGCGCCTTCACCCGCCGCTGGACCTTCGACACCAGCTCCTCCACCAACACCGGGAAGGGCTACGACGGGCAGGGCTCGCACAGCCTCTCCGTCGGGGACGTCGACGGTGACGGCAGGGACGAGATCGTCTACGGCGCGATGGCGGTCGACGACAACGGAAACGGCCTGTGGACGACGAAGACCGGACACGGCGACGCCCAGCACCTCGGCGACCTCGACCCGTCGCACGCCGGCCTCGAGTACTTCAAGGTGTCGGAGTCGACCGGCCAGCCCGCCGAGCTGTACATCGACCCGGCGAACGGCACGGTCGACTGGAAGCTGGCCGCCTGCTGCGACAACGGCCGCGGGGTCGCCGGTGACATCTGGGCCGGCAACGACGGCGCCGAGGTGTGGTCGGCCTCCGACAGCTCTGTCCGTGACGAGACGGGCGCGACGAAGGGCCGGGAGCCCTCCTCCGTCAACTTCCTCTCCTGGTGGGACGCCGACCCGGTCCGTGAACTCCTCGACGGCACCCACATCGACAAGTACGGAACGTCCTCGGACACCCGGCTCCTGACCGGCTCGGGCGTCCACTCCAACAACAGCACCAAGGCCACCCCGTCGCTGTCCGGCGACATCCTCGGCGACTGGCGCGAGGAGGTCATCTGGCCGACCAGCGACAACACGGCCCTGCGCATCTACTCGACGCCGTACGAGACGACGACGAGGATCACGACCCTGCTCCACGACACGATGTACCGCACAGGACTGGCCTGGCAGAACACCGCTTACAACCAGCCGCCGCACCCGAGCTACTTCCTCGGCAACGGGATGCCGACGGCACCCCGACCGGCGGTCTACACCCCGTGAGTGACGGTGGGTGCGCCGCCCTCCGGGCCACGCACCCACCGTCTTCGGCCCCTCATGCGGCTCAGCTCACCGTGCGGCTCAGCCCAACCGTGGGGCTCAGCCCACCGTGCAGCTGCGATCACCCAGCCTGAACGCCGTGGGCTTCGTGTTCGTGCCCGACCAGCTGCCCGTGAAGCCGAAGCCGACGGACGAGCCGGCCGCCACGTTGCCGTTCCAGCCGATGTTCTTCGCCGTCACGGCCGAACCCGACTGCGTGTAGTCGGCGTTCCACAGCTGGGAGACGGTCTGGCCGTTCGGGAAGGTCCAGCCGAGGCTCCAGCCGGACCAGGCGCTCGTCCCCGTGTTGGCGAGCCTGACGTCTGCCTGGAAGCCGCCCGACCACTGGTTGGTGATCGTGTACGTCACCGCGCAGGCACCGGTGGGCGCGGGGTCCGTGGGATCTGTCGGATCGGTGGGATCCGTGCTCCCGCCGCCGGTGTCGGAGGTGTCCCCGTAGACGACGCCCCGCCCGTTCGTCGAGACGTACACCCGCCCGTACACCCTCGGGTCGCCCGTGATGGCCCCGCCCGTCCAACCCCACTGGTGGGCGTCGTCGTTGACGCGGGTCCAGGTCGCCCCCTTGTCCGTCGAGCGGAAGATGCCACGGACCCCGGCGATCTTCGCGCTGGTGTACAGGGTCTGGTACGACGCCCCCGTCGCCGCCTTGCCGAACCCGATCGTGTCGGCCTGCTCGACGCCCGACAGCTTGGTGAAGGTCGCTCCGGAGTCGGTGGAGTGCCACAGCCCGTACGCTCCGTCACTCGCCCCGCCCGCCAGCCAGACATCGCCCTTCGTGCCCGGCAGGGCCTTGAAGCGCACGCTGTCCCCGCTGGGTAGGCCGGTCGCCGCGGACCCCGTGAACGTCGCACCCCCGTCCGAACTCACGTAGAACTTCCCCGACTTGAAGCCGTAGAAGATCTTGGGGTCGACCCGGTCGGACTCGACGACCGCACCGGAGGGGATTCCGTTCGACGCCTGCCACGAGGTTCCGAACCCGGTGGTGTACTGCACGGCCGCGCCCTCCGGGCTCCACACGAAGCGGCTGCCGTCCGCCGCCGCGGCGACCGTTCCGCCGCCGCTGACCCCCGAAGGGTCCGTCCCCGCGAACCAGTTGGCGCCGTTGTCCGTCGAGAACGCCACGTGCGGACCCGAGTCCAGGTTGCCGACGCGCACCACGGTGTCGGGATGCGACTCGGCGTAGTCCAGGCTCGTCGTCGACGTGAAGTTCGGGGAGGTGAACATCATCGACGGCACCTTCGTCAGGTCCGTGTGGCGGAAGCCGCCGATGTCACCGAGCGCGCTGAGCAGCGGTGCGCCGGACGGGGGAGAGGCGATGTCCAGGACCGCCGTCTCCTCCAGCCCCTGCACCATCGGCTTGATGGTGAACTGACCTCCGCTGTCCCAGTTGGCCAGGTTCTCCGTGCCGTAGACCGTCGCACCGGTGCCGTACATCATGCGACTCGAGTTGAACGGGTCGATCTCCAACGCCTCGGTCATCCAGCCGAGTTTGGGCGTCTGCTCCGGCGGCGACGGGTTCGCGCCCCAGGCCAGCCACGGCGAGGACGACACGTCCATCGTGTAGCGGTTCGCGCGGTTGGGATACGACGTGTAGTCCCATGCCTTCGTCCAGGTGCCACCGCTGTCCGTCGAACGGAAGATCTGGGTGTCCGGCCACCAGGAACTGTACGCGGTGGCCATGACGGTGCCTGGCTTCTGACGGTCGATGGTCAGCCCGCTGAAGCCGTAGTACGTGTCGGCCTCCGCCACCGGACTGATGTCCGTCCATGTCCCGGTCGCCGTCGCGTACCGCCAGAGCCTGCCCTTGCCGCCGTCGTACGGCCCGCCCTTGTCGCTGTACGCGACATACAGGTAGCCGTTGACGGTATCCAGTACACCCTTGTGCGCCAGGTATCCCGTCGGCTGCCCGGCCAGCCGCGTCCAGGTCGCCCCCGCGTCCGTCGAGCGGTACACGGCGTTGTCCTTGTCCGCCACACCGACGTAGATCGTCTTCGTCGCGGTGCCGGACGCTCCCGTGCTCTCGTCGAAGGTGACCCAGACGATGCCCTGGTTGTCGGAGGCGTACCCGCTCGTGTCGGTCGGATCCTGCTGGTAGTTGCCGACGTTGGGGAAGGTCGTCACCTGCGACCAGCCGGCCCCCGAGTCCGTCGACCGCCACAGCCCCTTCCCGCTCGGCGCGCCCAGATACAGCACGCTGTTCCTGTTGGGGTCGACCGCGAGGCGCTCGCCCATGCCGCGGCCGGGCATGTTGCCGCCCAGCTTGAAGGGCAGATCCGCCTTCTGCCAGCTCGCGCCCCGGTCGGCGGAGCGCAGGACGGCCCCGTTGCCCGGATCCCAGCTGTTGGTGTACGTGCCGACCGCCGCGTACACCTTGTTCGGGTCGACGGAGTCCGAGGCCAGACTCACCACGCCCGTGTGCCCCCAGTCCGCCCAGCCGACCGAGTCCAGCAGCGGAGTCCAGGACCTGCTCGACTCCTGCCAGCGGTACGCGCCGCCGATGTCGGTGCGTGCGTAGGCGAGGTTCTTCTCCTTGCGGTTGAAGACGATGCCCGGCACGAAGCCGCCGCCGTCGATCCGCGCGTTCTTCCAGGTGTACGACTCCGCGGCCACAGTCGCCTTCGGACTGCCGTCCGCGGCCAGCACGGGTGGACTGCCGGCGATCAGACCGGCGGCGAGCGCCAGTACGGCCGTGAGGATGCGGGTTCTTCGCACGGTGGGGGTCCTTCCTCGCGGAGCCATGGGGGCGGGGGGGGGGGGGGGGGGGGGGGGGGGTGGGGGGCGGGGGGGGGGGGGGGGGGGGGGGGGGGGGGGGCGCGGCGGGGGGGGGGGGGGGGGGGGGCGGGGGCGAGGACCGAGGGCCGAAGGCCGAGGGCCACGGGCACAAGGGTGGGGCGGACGGAC
>NZ_JBIUSU010000018.1:0-57041 GCF_044741545.1 Streptomyces sp. NPDC088157 | reverse complement strand
GAGACTCTCTCAGGCTTTCCTCCGGGCGCTTCCCTTCGGTCTTGCGTTTCCGACTCTATCAGATCTTTTCTCGACCCGATTTCCTCGGTGCTTTCAAGGTTCCCGCTTTTGTTTCGCGGTTTCCTTTCCGGCGGTTCCGACTTTATCAGAAGTTCTGAGTCGGTTTTCCCGGCCCTTCCCGGGATCGATCCTGGCGCACGAGGCGCCCGGCTTCCCGTTCTGGCGGAGCCGTAAACGTACTGGAGCGGGGCTCCCCGATGCAAATCGGGGAGCCCCGCTCCAGGTTCACGCGTACGAGGGGTCGTACGTCGCTCAGACCTCCACCACAACCGGGAGGATCATCGGCCTGCGGCGATAGGTGTCGGAGACCCACTTGCCCAGCGTGCGGCGGATGAGCTGCTGGAGCTGGTGGGGCTCCACCACGCCGTCCTGGGCCGAGCGTTCCAGGACCTCCGCGATCTTCGGAGTGACGGCCGAGAAGGCCGAGTCCTCGATCCCCGAGCCACGGGCCTGGATGTGCGGGCCCCCGGTGATCTTGCCTGTGGAGGAGTCCACGACGACGAAGACCGAGATGATGCCCTCGTCGCCCAGGATCTTCCGGTCCTTGAGGGCCGGCTCACCCACGTCACCGACCGAGAGGCCGTCGACGTAGACGTAGCCCGCCTGGACCTTGCCCGAGATCTTCGCCTTGCCCTCGACGAGGTCGACGACCACGCCGTCCTCGGCGATCACGATGCGGTCGTGCGGGACACCGGTCAGAGCGCCCAGCTCGGCGTTGGCCCGCAGGTGGCGCCATTCGCCGTGCACCGGCATCAGGTTCTTCGGGCGACAGATGTTGTAGAAGTACAGGAGCTCGCCCGCGGACGCGTGGCCCGAGACGTGCACCTTGGCGTTGCCCTTGTGGACGACGTGCGCACCCCAGCGGGTCAGGCCGTTGATCACGCGGTAGACGGCGTTCTCGTTGCCGGGGATGAGCGACGACGCCAGGATCACCGTGTCGCCGGGCACGATCCGGATCTGGTGGTCGCGGTTGGCCATGCGGGACAGGGCGGCCATCGGTTCGCCCTGGGAACCCGTACAGACCAGGACCACCTCGTGGTCCGGAAGGTCGTCGAGCGTCTTGACGTCCACGACCAGGCCCGGTGGGACCTTGAGGTAGCCCAGGTCGCGGGCGATACCCATGTTGCGGACCATCGAGCGGCCGACGAAGGCGACCCGGCGGCCGTACTCGTGCGCGGTGTCCAGGATCTGCTGGATGCGGTGGATGTGGCTGGCGAAGCTGGCCACGATGATCCGCTTGCGGGCGTTGGCGAAGACCGTGCGCAGGACGTTGGAGATGTCCCGCTCGGGCGCCACGAAACCGGGGACCTCGGCGTTCGTGGAGTCGGAGAGAAGGAGGTCGATGCCTTCCTCGCTCAGCCGTGCGAACGCGTGCAGATCCGTGAGACGGCCGTCCAGCGGAAGCTGGTCCATCTTGAAGTCGCCCGTGTGGACCACCATGCCCGCCGGCGTGCGAATGGCGACGGCGAGGGCGTCCGGGATCGAGTGGTTGACGGCGATGAACTCGCAGTCGAAGGGGCCGATGCGCTCACGGTGTCCCTCCGCCACCTCGAGGGTGTACGGGCGGATCCGGTGCTCCTGAAGCTTGGCCTCGATGAAGGCGAGGGTCAGCTTTGAGCCGATCAGTGGGATGTCCGGCTTCTCCCGGAGGAGGTAGGGGACGGCGCCGATGTGGTCCTCGTGACCATGGGTGAGGACGATGCCCTCGATGTCGTCGAGGCGGTTCCGGATGGACGTGAAGTCCGGCAGGATCAGGTCGATTCCGGGCTGCTCCTCCTCGGGGAAGAGCACGCCGCAGTCGACGATCAGCAGGCGGCCGCCGTACTCGAAGACCGTCATGTTCCGGCCGATTTCGCCGAGGCCGCCGAGCGGGGTGACCCTGAGGCCGCCCGTCGGGAGCGGCGGCGGCGGGGCAAGTTCGGGATGCGGATGACTCAAAAGACTCTCCTCAACCACACACGCCACGTACCGGTGGGCACGTGGCGTGCATGACGTTCGTGCAGTAGCAGTTGTCGTTGTGGATCGCAGGCACCGGTGGCCTGCTATTCAGTTGTGAAGTCCGTTGTCAGAGCTGTACCCCGCCCGCCGCAAGATCGATCTTGAGCTGTTCGATCTCTTCGGGCGAGCACTCGACCATGGGCGGGCGGAGCGGGCCGGCGGGCAGGCCCAGCAGGGTGAGCGCCGCCTTGGTCGTCATCACGCCCTGGGTGCGGAACATCCCGGTGTAGACGGGGAGCAGCTTCTGGTGGATCTCGGTCGCCTTCTGGACGTCCCCGGCGGTGAACGCCTCGACGAGGGCGCGCAGGTCCGGCGTGACCACGTGGCCGACGACCGAGACGAAACCGACCGCGCCCACGGAGAGCAGCGGAAGGTTCAGCATGTCGTCGCCGGAGTACCAGGCCAGACCGGAGCGTGCGATGGCCCAGCTCGCGCGGCCCAGGTCGCCCTTGGCGTCCTTGTTGGCGACGATCCGCGGGTGCGCCGCGAGGCGGACCAGCGTCTCGGTGCTGATCGGGACGCCGCTGCGGCCGGGGATGTCGTAGAGCATGACCGGCAGTTCGGCTGCGTCGGCGACGGTCGTGAAGTGCCGGTACAGGCCCTCCTGAGGGGGCTTGTTGTAGTACGGCGTGACGACCAGGAGGCCGTGTGCGCCCGCCTTCCCGGCCGCGCGGGCGAGTTCCACACTGTGGTGGGTGTCGTTGGTGCCGACGCCGGCGACGACGTGGGCACGGTCTCCGACGGCCTCCAGGACGGCTCGTACCAGGTCCGATTTCTCCGCGTCACTGGTGGTGGGGGACTCGCCGGTGGTCCCGTTGACGATCAGGCCGTCGTTGCCTGCGTCCACCAGGTGGGTGGCGAGCCGCTGTGCGCCGTCGAGGTCGAGTGCGCCGTCCGCCGTGAAGGGCGTGACCATGGCGGTGAGGACCCGCCCGAAGGGGGTCTGCGGAGTGGAGGTCGGAGCCATGGGTAACACGCTACTCGTTGCTCACCGTGGGGTCTGCCCTCGGGGGGTTGTGAAAAGTCATGACAAAGGTGGAACCCGGCACTGCCTGCTCGGGGGTTCAAGCAGTGCCGGGTCCGTTTGATCAGGCTAGATGAACTTCTCTAAATGCCGCAATACGGACACTTCGCACGGATGATCCGCACATACGTCTCCGTCGCTCGTCTTCGCGGCGTCCGTCAGGGCGCCACACGACCGTTGCCGTTGAAGGCCGCGTACGTGAGGGGCATGAGCTTGGCCCACTCGGCCTCCATCTTCTCGCCCACCATCTCGATCTCCCGCTGCGGGAAGGACGGGACCTTCGCCAGCTCGTGCTGGGTGCGCAGGCCGAGGAAGTGCATCAGCGAGCGGGCGTTGCAGGTGGCGTACATCGACGAGAAGAGACCGACCGGCAGGACCGCGCGGGCGACCTCGCGGGCGACGCCGGCGGCGAGCATCTCCTGGTAGGCCTCGTAGGTCCGGCGGTAGGAATCCTCCATGGCGCGGCCGACGAGCTCCTGCTGGGCCTGTGTCCCCTCGACGAAGACGTACTTGCCCGGACGCCCCTGCTGAACGAGCTTGCGGGACTCGCCGGGGACGTAGAAGACGGGCTGCAGCTCCCGGTAGCGACCGGACTCCTCGTTGTACGACCAGCCCACGCGGTGGCGCATGAACTCGCGGAAGACGAAGATCGGGGCACTGATGAAGAACGTCATCGAGTTGTGCTCGAAGGGGCTGCCGTGCCGGTCCCGCATCAGGTAGTTGATCAGGCCCTTGGAGCGCTCCGGGTCCTTGCCCAGCTCGTCCAGGGACTGCTCACCGACGGTCGAGACGCGGGCGGCGAAGAGCACGTCGGCGTCGGACGCGGTGTGCTTGACCAGTTCGACGGTGACGTCGCTGCGGAAGCCGGGCTTGAGGTCGTCGGCGGGACTGTCGGTCACGGTACGGGGGTCCTTCCATCGCGTCTTCGGAGCGGCGCCAACTCTACGGGGGCCGCGGCGCCGGACGCCGACGGGCGTGCCGCGGGATTCGTGCGGGACGTCTGCTGATATGGGGCACGTTTTCGGGCACCCGCTCGTCTGTATCAGTGAACGCGTCCGATCGACAGCCCCAGGAGGAAGTACCCATCATGTTCCGCCGGCGCGAGCCCGTACCCTTCGCCTTCCTCGCCGAGGCCGACAGGTTCCGTAGCAACGTCACTCCCCCACCCTCCGAGCGGTCCTCCGCCGGGCAGATCGCCGGGCGCTGGCTGTTGGGGCTCACCATCGTGGCCTCGCTGGTGGGCTCCCTGGTCATCGGGATGCCGGCGCTGAGCCTGGACCACTCCTCGCAGGCACAGCAGTCGCAGGCGTCCCGGGGGCACTGACGCCATCCGGACCCCGATGGTGGTGAGCGGTGACACGGACGGATAGCCTCACCAGGCACAGCCCACGTATGGACGAGTGAGGACCAGTCGTGCCCCTGCCCTTCCTGACGGCCGACCACGCATTCGAGGCGGCGGACGACGTCCCGTTGCCCTTCGACGACCGTGAGCGCTGGCGGCGTCCCTACCGGCCCGGACCCTGGCGGGTCGGAGTGGCCGCGCTGGCGCTGCTGCTCGCCTCGTACGTGCTGTTCGCGGCCGTCATCATCGCGTTGACCGGGTCGGTGTCCGAGGCCGGTGCGGTCTTCGGCTGTTCCCTGGCCGTGATCGTCGGCGCCCTGCGGCTGCTGCGCGTGGGTGTGTGGGTGAGCGAGCGCGGGCTGCGGCACGTGAGTTTCCTCTTCACCCGCACGCTGCCCTGGGAGCGGGTCGTGGCCGTGCGGACCGTGCAGCAGCCGGTGCGCTGGCTGGGGCTGCCGCGGACCGTACAGGGGCAGGCCCTGACCGTCGTACGGCGGGACCGGACCGCCGAGGAGTCCACGGCGCTGCTGACCTCGCACGGGGCGGACTTCCTGGCGCGTGCCGAGGCGTTCGACCGGGCGGCGGACGCCGTCGAGGCGTGGGCCGCGGAGAACCGGCGCGCCTGAGCACCCGGACACCCGATCGGTCGCGTCGAAGGGGCCGGTCCGCCACAGGTGCGGGCCGGCCCCTTCGACGTACCGCTCAGGCGGTCCGGACCGGCTTGCCGTCGTGCAGGCTGATGGCGCGTTGCATGGCCTTGCGGGCCCGTGGGGTGTCCCGGGCGTCGTGGTAGGCGACGGCGAGACGGAACCAGGTGCGCCAGTCGTCGGGAGCCGCCTCGGTCTCGGTCTTGCGCCGGGAGAAGACCTCGTCGGCGGAGTCGCGGTCGACGCGGCCGCCCGCGGTGCGCTTCAGTTCGTCGACGGGCAGCCCGCCCTCGGCGTCGAGTTCGGCGGCGAGGGCGTTGGCCCGGCGGACGAACTGGGTGTTCTTCCACAGGAACCAGACGCCGATGACGGGCAGGATCAGTACCGCCATGCCGAAGGTGACGGTCAGGAGCGTGCCGGACTCGATGAGCATGACGCCCCGGCTGCCGACCAGGACGAAGTAGAAGACCAGGACGGCGGCCGTGACGGCGTAGGAGAGCTTGGCGCGCATGTCAGCCTCGGCCGAGGTCCAGAAAGTTCTCCAGGCCGAAGGTGAGGCCCGGCGTCGACACCACCCGCCGGGCGCCCAGCAGGATGCCCGGCATGAAGCTGCTGTGGTGGAGCGAGTCGTGGCGGACCGTGAGGGTCTCGCCCTCGCCGCCCAGCAGTACCTCCTGATGGGCCAGCAGGCCGCGCAGCCGGACGGCGTGGACCGGGACGCCGTCGACGTCGGCGCCTCGCGCGCCGTCCAGACCCGTCTCCGTGGCGTCCGGAGCCGGGGCCGTGCCCGCCTGCCGACGGGCCTCGGCGATGAGCTGGGCGGTGCGTGTGGCGGTGCCGGAGGGGGCGTCCACCTTGTTGGGGTGGTGGAGTTCGACGACCTCGACGGACTCGAAGTACGGCGCGGCGATCTGGGCGAACTTCATGGTCAGAACGGCCCCGATGGAGAAGTTGGGCGCGATGAGCACACCCGTCTCCGGGGACGCGGCCAACAGGCCGTTCAGCTGGGCGAGACGCTCGTCGGTCCAGCCGGTCGTGCCGACCACGGCGTGGATGCCGTGCCGTACGCAGTAGTCGAGGTTGTCCATGACCGAGGCCGGCGTGGTCAGTTCGACCACGACCTGGGCGCCGCTCTCGGTCAGCGTCTCCAGCTTGTCGCCCCGGCCGAGGGCGGCCACCAGCTCCATGTCCTCGGCGGCCTCGACCGCCCGTACCGCCTCGGAGCCGATCCGGCCCTTGGCGCCGAGGACCGCCACGCGCAGCTTGCTCATCTCTTGTGCTTCCTTACCGAAGTTGCCGAAGGCCTGCGAAGGGGTCAGGCGACCGCGTCGTGCAGCCGGGAGGCCTGTTTGTCCTTGAGCGGGCCGATGACCGACAGCGACGGGCGCCGTCCCAGGATGTCGTGGGCCACCGAACGGACCTCGTCCGGGGTCACCGCCGCTATCCGGGTCAGCATGTCGTCGACCGACATCTGCTCGCCCCAGCAGAGCTCGCTCTTGCCGATGCGGTTCATGAGCGCGCCGGTGTCCTCGAGGCCGAGGACCGTGGAGCCCCTCAGCTGGCCGATGGCGCGGCCGATCTCCTCGTCGGACAGTCCGTGCTCGGCGACCTGGTCGAGTTCGTCGCGGCAGATCTTCAGCACGTCGTGCACCTGGCTCGGGCGGCAGCCCGCGTACACGCCGAAGAGGCCGCAGTCGGCGAAGCCGGAGGTGTACGAGTACACGCTGTAGGCCAGGCCGCGCTTCTCGCGGACCTCCTGGAAGAGACGGGAGGACATGCCGCCGCCGAGGGCCGTGTTCAGCACGCCGAGCGCCCAGCGCCGCTCGTCCGTGCGGGCCAGACCCGGCATGCCGAGGACGACGTGCGCCTGTTCCGTCTTGCGGCCGATCAGCTCGACGCGGCCGGAGGAACGGATCGCGCGACGGCCGTCGCGCGGGGCGATGGGCGTGGCGTCCGTGTTCTTGAGGGCGCCCGCCTTCTCGAAGGCCGCGCGGACCTGGCGTACGACCTTGTTGTGGTCGATGTTGCCGGCGGCCGCGACGACGAGGTGCGTCGGGTCGTAGTGCTTCTTGTAGAAGCGGCGGATGCGGTCGGCGGTGAGGGCGTTGACCGTGTCGACGGTGCCGAGGACCGGACGGCCGAGGGGGTTGTCGCCGAACATGGTCTGCGCGAACAGGTCGTGCACGCAGTCACCGGGGTCGTCCTCGGTCATCGCGATCTCCTCGAGGATCGCGCCGCGCTCGACGTTGACGTCCTCCTCGAGGATGAGGGAGCCCGTGAGCATGTCGCAGACGACGTCGATGGCGAGCGGCAGGTCGGCGTCGAGCACGCGCGCGTAGTAGCACGTGTACTCCTTCGCCGTGAACGCGTTCATCTCGCCGCCGACCGCGTCTATGGCGGAGGAGATGTCCAGCGCGGACCTGCGGGTCGTCCCCTTGAAGAGGAGGTGCTCCAGGTAGTGGGTGGCGCCGTTCAGGGACGGCGTCTCGTCGCGGGAGCCGACGTGCGCCCAGATGCCGAAGGTGGCGGAGCGGACCGAGGGGAGGGTCTCGGTGACGATGCGCAGGCCGCCCGGGAGGGTGGTCTTGCGGACGACACCGATGCCGGCCGTGCCCTTGATCAGGGTTTGGGTACGGGCGACGGCCCGCGCCTCCGAAGAGGTGCGGGCCGTCGCCTGCGAGCTACTCGACGTCACTTGTCGGTGTCGTCCTTCGTGTCCTCATCAGCTTCCTCGCCCTCGATCACGGGGATCAGGGAGAGCTTGCCGCGGGAGTCGATCTCGGCGATCTCGACCTGGACCTTGGAGCCCACACCGAGCACGTCCTCGACGTTCTCCACGCGCTTGCCGCCGGCGAGCTTACGGATCTGCGAGATGTGCAGCAGACCGTCCTTGCCCGGGAGCAGCGACACGAACGCACCGAAGGTGGTGGTCTTGACGACCGTACCCAGGTAGCGCTCGCCGACCTCCGGCATGGTCGGGTTGGCGATGCCGTTGATCGTGGCGCGGGCGGCCTCGGCCTGCGAGCCGACCTGGGCACCGATGTAGATGGTGCCGTCGTCCTCGATCGTGATCTCGGCGCCGGTGTCCTCCTGGATCTGGTTGATCATCTTGCCCTTCGGGCCGATGACCTCACCGATCTTGTCCACGGGGATCTTGACGGTGATGATCCGCGGGGCGTTGGGGGACATCTCGTCCGGCGTGTCGATCGCTTCCATCATCACGTCGAGGATGTGGAGGCGGGCGTCGCGGGCCTGCTTGAGGGCCGCGGCCAGGACGGAGGCCGGGATGCCGTCCAGCTTGGTGTCGAGCTGGAGGGCGGTGACGAACTCCTTGGTGCCGGCGACCTTGAAGTCCATGTCGCCGAAGGCGTCCTCCGCACCGAGGATGTCGGTGAGGGCGACGTAGTGCGTCTCGCCGTTGATCTCCTGGGAGATCAGGCCCATGGCGATACCGGCGACGGGGGCCTTCAGCGGCACACCGGCGTTCAGCAGCGACATGGTGGAGGCGCAGACCGAGCCCATGGACGTCGAGCCGTTGGAGCCGAGGGCCTCGGACACCTGACGGATCGCGTAGGGGAACTCCTCGCGCGTCGGCAGGACCGGCACGATGGCGCGCTCGGCGAGGGCGCCGTGGCCGATCTCGCGGCGCTTGGGGGAACCCACGCGGCCGGTCTCGCCGACGGAGTACGGCGGGAAGTTGTAGTTGTGCATGTAGCGCTTGCGGGTCACCGGGGAGAGGGTGTCCAGCTGCTGCTCCATCCGGAGCATGTTGAGGGTGGTGACGCCCAGGATCTGGGTCTCGCCACGCTCGAACAGCGCCGAGCCGTGCACGCGCGGGATGGCCTCGACCTCGGCGGCGAGCGTACGGATGTCCGTGACGCCGCGGCCGTCGATGCGCTTCTTCTCCTTGATCACGCGCTCACGGACCAGCTGCTTGGTGAGCGAGCGGTACGCGGCGGAGATCTCCTTCTCGCGGCCCTCGAACTCCGGCAGGAGCTTCTCGGCGGCGAGCGCCTTGACGCGGTCCAGCTCGGCCTCGCGGTCCTGCTTGCCCGCGATGGTCAGCGCGGAGGCGAGCTCCGGGCGGACGGCGGCGGACAGCGCCTCCAGGATGTCGTCCTGGTAGTCGAGGAAGACCGGGAACTCGCCGGTCGGCTTCGCGGCCTTGGCGGCGAGGTCGGCCTGGGCCTTGCAGAGCACCTTGATGAAGGGCTTCGCGGCGTCCAGACCGGAGGCGACGACCTCCTCGGTCGGCGCCTCGGCGCCGCCCGCGACCAGCTGGATGGTCTTATCGGTGGCCTCGGCCTCGACCATCATGATCGCGACGTCGCCGTCCTCCAGGACGCGACCGGCGACGACCATGTCGAAGACGGCGTCCTCGAGCTCGGTGTGCGTCGGGAACGCGACCCACTGGCCGTTGATCAGCGCGACGCGGACGCCGCCGATCGGGCCGGAGAAGGGCAGACCGGCCAGCTGCGTGGACGCGGACGCGGCGTTGATCGCCACGACGTCGTACAGGTGGTCGGGGTTGAGCGCCATGATCGTGGCGACGACCTGGATCTCGTTGCGCAGGCCCTTCCTGAAGGACGGGCGCAGCGGGCGGTCGATCAGGCGGCAGGTGAGGATGGCGTCCTCGGAGGGACGGCCCTCACGGCGGAAGAAGCTGCCGGGGATCTTGCCGGCGGCGTACATCCGCTCCTCGACGTCCACCGTGAGGGGGAAGAAGTCGAGCTGGTCCTTGGGGTTCTTGGAGGCGGTGGTGGCCGACAGCACCATGGTGTCGTCGTCCAGGTACGCCACGGCGGAGCCGGCGGCCTGCTTGGCCAGGCGGCCCGTCTCGAAGCGGATGGTGCGGGTGCCGAAGGAGCCGTTGTCGATGACGGCCTCGGCGTAGTGGGTCTCGTTCTCCACTAGCATTTTCTCCGTTACTTGTCGTCTTTCGTCCCTCGCTGCCCGTGTGGCAGGGGGACGGTGCGGAGAAGCGCTCCGTTCGGTGCGGGCCGGTCTTCGATCGAAGCACCCGGGGATCTCTTTCCCGGGGGCCACTACCGAGGACCGGCGGCGGCAGGGCGCGCTTCTCCTCGTTCGGGGTGCGTGGTGACGTCTACCCGCAACGAGTACACGTCATCACGCTGTGTCGTACGTATTGCGTTGTGCTACCACACTACAAAGGGTGGGTGACACTCCGCACGTTTCCGTGCGACGCCAGGGTGTGCGACGGGCTCTGTCGCCGGTGCCTACCGGCGAGTACAGCAAAGGGAGCGGCCCCGATCGTCCGGGAACCGCTCCCCTCACGGCGTTCTACTTGGCGCCCGCCGCACCGCGGCGGATGCCGAGGCGGTCGACCAGCGCACGGAAGCGCTGGATGTCCTTCTTGGCGAGGTACTGCAGCAGGCGGCGACGCTGACCGACCAGGATCAGCAGACCACGACGGGAGTGGTGGTCGTGCTTGTGCGTCTTGAGGTGCTCGGTCAGGTCCGAGATCCGGCGCGACAGCATGGCGACCTGGACCTCGGGGGAGCCGGTGTCGCCCTCCTTCTGGCCGAACTCCGTGATGAGCTGCTTCTTCGTAGCGGCATCGAGCGGCACGCGTACTCCTCGTAGTCTTTGAGTGGCCACCGAGTGCCCCCGGTCTTGGTCTCGGGGGAGCTTCCGTTACTCGGGTGGCGGGGATCCGCTGGGCGCGGCCTCCAGAACCTTCAAGCGTTGCTTGAGGGTGTTTCCGGGGGTGCGTACACAAACGGCCGAAAGCCAGGGTAGCAGGCCGACGCGCCGGGCCTGTCCGGACCGGGTCCTGCCGCGCGGGGGCAGTGTACGGGGACGGGGCCTGGCTCGAGTGCGAACGGTGAACCTCTGAGCTGGGAGAACGACGGCAAGTAGGGTGGCGGGACAGCTCGTTGGCACAGAGGAAAGGGTCGGAGCCGACATGGCCGATGCCGAGGACACGGAACTCAAAGCGCGCAAGGAGCGGGAGCGGGACGAGCTGTACGCGCTCGACATCTCCGGCGTCGAGTGGCAGTGCGCGCCGGGCACGGAGGAACACGAGGAGCGCGTCGAGATCGCCCACCTGCCGGAGGGCGCCGTCGCGATGCGGTCGTCGCTCGACCCGGGGACGGTGCTGCGCTACACGGAGGCGGAGTGGCGGGCCTTCGTGCTCGGCGCTCGGGACGGCGAGTTCGATCTCGAGCCGGCGCCGGCCGACCGAGGGGCCGCCGCGCAGTAGACGAAGCCGACAGCCGGAGTGGGCCGACCGCCGCTCGATCGTCGCCGCGGCGGCTGCGGCGGCGGCGGCGAATGTGGCGGCTGCTGCGGCTGCTGCGGCTGCTGCGGCTGCGGGAGTGCCGGCGTCGGCGGTTGGTTCTCGGCGCTGCTCCGGGTGTGGCTCGAACGGTGTGGAGGTGTCGGCCTCGGCGGCGGGCCGAGGCCGACCCTCGACGTTCCTTTCGCGGTTGTCCGCGAATCAGCCCGTCATCGACCGGGCGGCCGCGTACACGTCGAAGACGGCCAGGGCCAACGGCACGAGCGTCAGCAGCACGAAGCCCTCGGCGATCTCCATGAAACGTCCCCAGAACGGGGTGAGGCCGCCGCGCGAGCCGATCAGGCCGATCGCGGTGATGATCGCGGACGCCGCCGCGATCGCCGCGACCAGCCAGACGGTACGGATGTCCAGGTCGGTGCGGTCGCCCGTCAGCGCGTCGCGGATCGCCGAGTGCGGCGGGTCGAGCGCCAGCCCGAGTCCGAGCAGCACGAGGGAACCGAGGCCCGCGGCCAGCACCGGGGCGACCTGTGCGGTGTAGCGGAAGAGGTGGGCGCGCATCAGCAGGGCGATGCCCGCGGCCAGGGCGAGGAGCCGGGTCCAGACTCCGTCGGAGAACCCGAGGACCGCGCAGGCGGCCACCGTGATCACCGCGCAACCGCCGACCAGGCCGACCAGGAGTTCATGTCCGCGGCGGGCCTGGGCCGCGATCCGCTCGGCGTCGACCGGTTCCCGCGGGGCGGGATCGGCGCCGTACGCGCCGCGCGGAGCGGAGGCCGGGGCGTCGAAGCCGATCGGCAGGCGGGCGAAGCGCATGGAGAGGCCGGGCAGGAAGGCCAGCGCGCCCACGCCGACGGGGGCGCACAGGGCGGCGGTCTCGGCCGGTGTCCAGTGCGCGAGGGTCGCCGCGAACCCGGCCGCCAGGCCGGCGCCGGAGGCGACCACGAAGGCGACGAACGGACCGTCGCCGCGCGGGGAGCACAGGGTGAGGAGCACCGCGGCGAGCAGCACCGCGGCGCAGGCCAGCAGGAACTGGAGTCTGCCGATGCCCTGGCCGTCGGCGAGCGGCAGCAGTCCCGAGCCCGCCACGCCCACGTTGGGCAGCGCGCCGAGTCCGAGGGCGACGGCGGAGCCCCGGTCGTCGTAGACCCGGGCGCGGACACAGGCGAGGGCGGCCAGCAGGACGCCCACGACGGCGGCGAGGACGCCGGGGAGACCGTGCATGTCGTGGTGCGGGTCGCCGGTCCAGGCGACGAAGGCGAGCAGGGCCGGCAGGACTCCTCCGCCGACGAGGCCCGCGGCGCGGGTCAGTTCGCCGCTCCACAGGGTGTGCTCACGCGTCACGGCCGAGGCGACCGCCTCCGACACGTCGTCGAAGACGGCGGGCGGCAGCGACTCGGAGAAGGGCCGCAGCGTGAGGAGTTCGCCGTCGAGGATGTGCTGGGCGGCGAACGAGCGGGAACTGTCGAGGACGGTGCCGTCCCGGCGGACGAGGTGGTAGCCGACCGGGGCGCCCTCGGCGGGGCTCTGCCGGGAGAGCCTGAGGATCTCCGGGTGGATGTCGGCGACGGGAACGTCGTCGGGCAGCGCCACGTCGATCCGGCTGTCGGGGGCGACGATGGTGACCCGGCAGAAGCCGAGCCCCGTCCCCGCCGCGGGAGCGGCTCCCGTGCCGCGCCCTTCTCCGGTGGCTGCCGCGGAGGCCGCGATACTCACCTGCTGATCCCCCTCAGTGATGGTTGCGCGTCGGCGTGTTCGGCGGCTGTCGGCGGTGTGAAGGTTCCGCGCCGGCTGGTGCGCCGCGCGGCCCGCGGGTGTGCTCACGCGAACATCCGGCACCCTACCGCCCCCCGGTCGTACCGGCAGTCAGTAGGATCACGCGGCGGCCTGCGTCCGTCCGACACGGGGTGGCGGGCGATATTTTTTCGGGGCCTCGCAAGAGGATTCCGCGGCCTCGCAAGGGGTTTCGGGGCCCCGCAAGGGGATTGGTGAGCAGTGAGCCACATCGTCGTGAAGCGCCAGCCACGGGCGCTGCCGTCCGAGGTGCCCACGGGCGAGGTCGTTCTGCAGCCTCCGCCGGAACTGCCGCGGGGCCATCAGGAGAGCGTGCTGATGCAACTGCTGCCGACGCTCGGTATGGGCGGCTCGGTGGTCTTCTTCTTCACGAGCGGGCAGCCGTTCATGCGCATCATGGGCATGGTCATGATCGCCTCCACCGTGGCCATGTCGATCGCGATGGTGGTGCGTTTCCGGCGCGGATCCCAGGGGCAGTTGGCGGACCTGCGCCGCGACTACCTGAGCTATCTCGCGCAGATGCGGCGCACCGCACTCGACACCGCCCGGGCGCAGCGTGACGCGCAGTACTACCTGCACCCCTCCCCCGAGCAGCTGTGGGCGCTGGTCGCCGAGGGCAGCCGGGTGTGGGAACGGCGGCCCGGTGACGAGGACTTCGCCCAGGTCCGCGTCGGTCTCGGCGCCCAGACCCTGGCCACCCCGCTGGTCGCCCCGGAGACCGGCCCGGTTGAGCAGTTGGAGCCGCTGACCGCAGGAGCGCTGCAACGCTTCCTCGCCGTCCACGACAGCCTGGACGACCTGCCGATGGCCGTCTCCCTGCGCGCCTTCTACCACGTCACGGTCAGCGGCGAGGCCCGGTCGGTCCGCTCCTGTGTCCGTGCCCTGGCCGGTTCGCTGGCCGCGCTGCACTCGTCCGAGGACCTTCTCCTGGTCGTCGCGGCGGGCCGGGAGGAACTCCCGCACTGGGAGTGGGCGAAGTGGCTGCCGCACGTCCAGGCCTCGGGGGCCGTGGACGGGGCGGGCAGCCGCAGGCTGATCGGCTCCGACACCCGCGAGCTGGAGAACCTGCTCGGGGCTCGGCTGACCGGTCGCCCGCGGTTCCATCCGCACGCGACGCCGCTGCCCGAGGAGCCGCACATCGTCGTCGTCCTCGACGGCGTCTCCCTCCCCCCGGACTCGGTGCTGGCCGGCGCGGAGGGGCTCCAGGGGGTGACGGTCCTCGAGATCGTCCCCGGTGAACTGACGGGCGCGGGCGGGGAGCTCGACATCGTCGTACAGCCCGGGGCGCTGCGGCTGGAGTCGGGGCACGGCGCCGTCTACGAGGGGATGCCCGACGCGCTCTCCCCCGAGTCCGCCGAGGCGCTCGCCCGGCAGCTCGCCCCGTTGCGGATGGCCTCCGGCGGGGACGACGACGAGCCGTTGCTGGCCAACCTGGAGTTCACGGACCTGCTGAACCTCGGAGACGCGGCGTCCGTCGACACGCTGCGCACCTGGCGGCCTCGTTCGCTGGCGGAGCGTCTGCGGGTGCCGATCGGGGTGGGCGAGGACGGCCGTCCGGTGATGCTGGACCTGAAGGAAGCGGCGCAGGAGGGCATGGGTCCGCACGGTCTGTGCGTGGGCGCCACGGGTTCCGGCAAGTCCGAGCTGCTGCGCACCCTGGTGCTGGGCCTGGCGGTCACCCACTCCTCCGAGACCCTGAACTTCGTCCTCGCCGACTTCAAGGGCGGCGCGACCTTCGCCGGCATGGCGCAGATGCCGCACGTGGCGGCCGTGATCACCAACCTGGCGGACGACCTGACGCTGGTGGACCGGATGGGCGACTCCATCCGGGGTGAACTCAACCGCCGTCAGGAACTGCTGAGGGACGCGGGCAACTACGCCAACATCCACGACTACGAGAAGGCGCGGGCCGCGGGAGCCGCCCTCCAGCCGATCCCCTCCCTGGTACTGGTGATCGACGAGTTCAGCGAACTGCTCACGGCGAAGCCGGACTTCATCGAGATGTTCGTGCAGATCGGCCGGATCGGCCGCTCGCTCGGCGTCCACCTGCTGCTGGCCTCGCAGCGCCTGGAGGAGGGCCGGCTGCGCGGCCTGGAGACCTATCTGTCGTACCGCGTCGGTCTGCGCACCTTCTCGGCGGCGGAGTCGCGGGCGGCGCTGGGCGTGCCCGACGCGTACTCGCTGCCGAACGTGCCGGGTTCCGGCTTCCTGAAGTTCGGCACCGACGAGATGGTGCGGTTCAAGGCGGCGTATGTGTCCGGGGTCTACCGCTCGGGCGGTCAGCGTACGGCGCCGGGCGGCGGCCCGTTGCCGGTGGACCGGCGGCCCGTGCTGTTCACCTCGGCGGAGGTGCCGGTGCGGTACGCGGCCGTGCCCCAGGCCCGCCCGTCCGGCGACGCGGAGGTCGACGACGCGCTGGCGGACACCGTGCTCGACGTGATCGTGCGCCGACTGGAGTCGCAGGGTCCGGCGGCGCACCAGGTGTGGCTGCCGCCGCTGGACAGCCCGCCGTCGCTGGACGCACTGCTGCCGGGGCTCACGGCGGTGCCGGGCCGCGGCCTCACGCAGCCGGGATACGAGGGCGCGGGCCGGCTGGTCGTGCCGGTGGGTCTGGTGGACAAGCCGTTCGAGCAGCGCCGTGACTCCCTGTGGGTGGACTTCTCCGGCGCCGCGGGCCACATGCAGATCGTCGGCGGCCCGCAGTCCGGCAAGTCGACCCTGCTGCGCTCACTGATCTGCTCCTTCGCCCTCACCCACACGCCGCACGAGGTCCAGTTCTACGGCCTCGACTTCGGCGGCGGCGGGATGGCGTCGGTGGCCGGCCTGCCGCACGTGGGCGGGGTCGCCTCCCGGCTCGACCCGGAGCGGGTGCGGCGCACGGTGGCCGAGGTGTACGGCGTGCTCACCCGTCGCGAGGAGTACTTCCGCTCGGCCGGCATTCCGTCGATCGCGGAGTTCCGGGCCAGGCGGGCCCGCGGGGACATCTCGGTCACGGACCAGCCCTGGGGCGATGTGTTCCTGGTCATCGACGGGTGGGGCAACTTCCGCGCGGACTACGAGGCCATGGATCAGGTCATCCACGAGATCGCGGCGCGTGGTCTCGGCTACGGCGTCCACCTGGTTTTGACGGCCTCGCGTTCGATGGAGGTCAGGGCCGCTCTCAAGGACCACCTGATGAACCGCCTGGAGCTGCGGCTCGGCGACACGATGGACTCCGAGATCGACCGCAAGGTCGCCGCGAACGTCCCGGCAGGCGTTCCGGGCCGCGGCCAGTCGCCGCAGAAGATGCACTTCATGACGGCGGTGCCCCGGATCGACGGCCTCACCTCCGACACGGACCTCGCCGACGCCACGCAGGCGCTGACCGCGGAGGTATCCCGGCAGTGGCAGGCGGCGCCCGCACCGGAAGTACGACTGCTGCCGAGGGAGTTCGCGGCCGGGTCGCTGCCGCCGGGCGACCGCTTCCCGCAGCGCGGGGTCGCCTTCGCCCTCGACGAGGACCGTCTCGAGCCGGTCTACGTCGACTTCGAGCAGGATCCGTTCTTCCTCGTCTTCGGCGAGAGCGAGTCCGGCAAGTCGAACCTGCTGCGGCTGCTGATCAAGCAGCTGACGGAGCGCTACTCGGGCGACGAGTGCAAGCTGTTCGTGGTCGACAACCGGCGTTCCCTGCTGGACGTGACCCCGGATTCCCACCTGGCCGAATACATCCCGATGTCCAACGCCATGGACCACCACATGGCCGCGCTGGCCGACCTGATGAAGCGCCGTGCCCCGACGGCCGAGGTGACGGCACGGCAACTCCGGGACCGGAGCTGGTGGCGCGGGCCGACGGTGTTCGTAGTCGTCGACGACTACGACCTCGTGGCGACGTCGAGCGGCAATCCGCTGGCGGGCCTGACGGAACTCCTGCCGTTCGCCCGGGACGTGGGGGTGCGGTTCATCGTCGCGCGGTCGACGGCGGGTGCGGGGCGGGCGTCGTACGAGGCGTTCATGCAGCGCATCAAGGAACTGGGCGCCCAGGGTGTCGTCCTGGCCGGCGACCCCGGAGAGGGCGACCTCCTCGGCGGAGTCCGCCCCCGGCCGATGCCCGCGGGGCGCGGGGTCTTCGTCTCACGGCGACGAGGGAAGCCGTTGGTGCAGGTGGGGTTGGCGCCGGAGGAGGGGTAGGGGTGGGTGTACCAAGCCGTGTCCTTGGCCCCGACGAGACGTCCGCAGCGGTGTCACAGGAGGGTTCTGCTCCCCCACCGTCAAGCCGTACGCCAGTGAATTGTGGAAAGTATGGTGAGATCCGTGAACTCACTTGAACCGGGTTCACGGATCTGGCCTGTTGGTGGCTGACGGGACGCGCCCGCTCGAGCCGCTGCAGCTTCACGGGGACACTGGGAAGGGGTTCACGCATGGCGTGGGACGAGTGGGAGCAGCTCAAAGCCGGGGCGGTCTCGGGTGCCGCCCCCCACATGCGGCTGAACCAGCTGGATCCCGGCAGCGGTCCCGTACGCCCCGCGCCGGACCCCGGCCAGTACGGCGAGCTGAGGGCCAACCAAGGCGATCTCGCGAAGATCGGCACCAACGCGTTCAAGCTCTACAACGACCTCTGGGACAAGGGCCGCAGGGCGGTGCCCACCAGCGAGAGCGCCGCCGGCACCCTCAGCAAGGGCGGTTTCGCCCTGGGCGGCGCACTCCAGCACGTCGCCCTGCGCTGGGACGAGCAGTTGGGTTCCCTCAGGGACGCCTGCGCGCACATCTCGAACCACATGACCGTCACGAAGAAGCTGCACGCCCGCGACGACCACTACATCCGCAGTCAGATGAGCAGCATCGACCTGCTGGACGCGGGCTTCGACGAACGCGTCGGCGAGCCGGGCAAGCACAACCCGGTGTATGGCGAGAAGGACGACAAGGAGGGCAAGAGCTGATGGATCTCGACGCCCTTCGGAACACCGACCTGAGCCTGCTGGACGACGCCGTCGAAGACTGGTCGACGATGGTGAGCGATCTGGAGACGCTGATGGACGCGGCCGAGAAGGGTCTGCGCGGGGCCGCGAACCAGGCGAGCTGGGCCGGCTACAACGCCACCGTCTCCAAGGAGTTCATCGGCAGGACGGCCGGCGAGTTCACGGACGCGCACAGCCAGGCCTCGTCCATCCACAAGATCCTCCAGGACACCCGGGACGAGCTGAAGAAGTACAGGGGGCAGCTCAACGACGCCATCGAGCGTGGCCGCCAGCAGAACCTGACGGTCATCGGCTACGAGGGCGGGTTCACGGTCACGACGAACGTCCCGCCGGAGGGCCGCGCCCAGCAGAACCAGGACAACAAGTCCGAAATCGTCGCTCTACGGGATGAAATTCAGGCAATTCTGAATCAGGCCACTACGAGCGACACCTCGGCCAACACCGTCCTCATGGCGATCGCCGACCAGAGCAAACTGGGCTTCTCGGACGTCGACTACGCCGACCGGGACTCCGCGGCCAAGGCACTCAAGGAGGCCGACGAACTGGCGGACCTCGCGAAGCAGAAGCCCGAGGACCTGTCTGTCGAGGAGTTCGACCGGCTCAACAAGGGGCTCAGGGAATACGCCGACGACGAACTGTTCGCGGAACGCTTCGCCACGCGCCTGGGCCCGCAGGGAACTCTCGACTTCTGGACCGGCATCAACGACCCGCACAGCGCCTGGAAGATCGGACAGCAGCGGGTCGACCAGTACGACGACCTGCAGAAGAACCTCGGTCTCACACTCGCCACGGCTTCGCAGAGCGACAACGCCGACATGACCCGGTGGAAGTCCACGATGATCGACCTGGTCGACAAACCGGTCGGCCGCAACGGCGGCTTTCCTCTCGGCGGGCAGGTCATGACCAACCTCATGCGGTGGGGTGACTTCGACGACCGGTTCCTCGTCGACTACGGCGACAAGCTGATCGAGACGGAGAAGAAGTTCACGGGCAACGGCCGTCACGGCGCCTGGCAGCGGACGGGAGCGGACCCCCTCCTCAACCGCACGGGCACCGACTCCGGCTGGGACCCGATGACCGGCTACCTCAAAGCCCTCTCCAACAGCCCGGACGCGGCCACGGAGTTCTTCAACGACACCTTCGTCACCAAGGACGAGGACCACGACTTCAAGGACGACAAGGGCAAGCGGGAGTCGCTGACCAACTTCGACTACCTCTTCGAAGAGCGCGACTGGCCACAGGACCAGGACGACAAGGCCGAGGACAGCGTCGCCGGGCGGAACAACCTGGCTCTCGCGCTGGAGGCGGCTACCACGGGGCACCCGGCGGGAGAGATGCCGACAACGGACACGCCTCCACACACCGCGGAGCAGGCGAAGCTGATGCAGAGCCTGGTGTCGTCCGTCTCGGAACAGCCGTCACGCATCACCGACAACGGCTACATGGGCGACAGCATCGGTCAGATCGCCTCGGAATACCTTCCGGACATCAACCGGGCCATGACCGACGACTCCGACGGCGACACTGACCGGCTCTTCCCGATCGCCGGCACCGAGGCAAACTTCGAACACCGTGACGTGACACGGTTCCTGTTCACTGTCGGACAGAACCCCGAGGGATACGCCGCCGTGGAGGTGGGCCAAAAGGCCTACATGGGCAATCTGATGGAGTACCACCTCGACCCTCACCTCCCGGCGAACGAGCGTTATGCCAACGATCCCCAGTTCGTCGTCGAACAGATCGCGAGCGGGTCGGGCGAAGTATCGGGAACGCTCGCTCAAGGCCGCGCCGAAGTCGTCGCCCACGAGGGCGAAGAAAAGGACAAGGCCTACGAGCACTCCGTGGCCCAGTGGAAGAACGTGATCTCCGGGACGGTCGGGACCGTCACCGGTGTGGGAACAACCTTCATCGTCAGCCCGGCCGGGGGTGCGGCAGCCGGTGGTATCGCAGGCACCGCGACCAGCGTGATTCTGGAAGAGCTCTTCAAGGACGCGGAAGGAAAGGCCAAGGGCGACGCCGGTCCTCTCATGGGCAAGTACTGGGAGAGCGGCCTCGACAGCAACAACGGCTACACCGAGAAGGCGGCAGAGGCCGCGGCGAAGAACGCCAGCAGGACTGATCTCCCGGACGTCGGAGAATGGGCCCGCGTCGGCGCAGAGCGCGGATTCAAGGACTCGGGGACGAACGTCACCGCGATGGCTCCCGATCTCAAGACGGACGTCTGATGCGGTACCCCGGCCGCGCCGGTCGCACGCCCGCACAGGGATCCGCCCGTCCAGAGAGGTCCTTGACCTTGAAGTACGCATCGCTCACGCTCTCAACAACGCTTCGACGCCTTGTCATCCTGACGGTATCGCTCACTGCCGCAACCGCCTTGTCCGGATGCTCGAGCGGCGAGGAGAGGGAGTATTCCCTTCCACAGTCCTTGTGCGGGGTGTCCGTGGACCCTGATTCTCTGGCACCGTTCCTGCCGCCCGGAGAAAAGGTTTCCACCCGGAAGACCACACCCAACGGTGGAACCCAGCGCTGCAACGTGAGCGTCGACGGTGAACTCGCTCTTGTGGCAGGCCGATTGTGGTGGGAGAAGAAAGGAAGCGTAGTCGACGTCGCCGCCGTGCACGCTCAGGTCAACGAGGGAGACGTGATCACTGGCGACGACTTCCTCTATTCGGGGACCGGCGCGGTGGGGAAGGTCGTGGGGTGCACGGATCCGTCTCACCCGGACCAGGCTCTCTTCACCGTTGTTCAGGTCTTCGCCTCCGGTCGGGAGAGCTCGTCCACGATGAAACGTCTTATCACTCAATACACCGGGCAAGTACAGCAGGGGAGTGACTGTACCTGACCTCGATCTCGGCTCAAATCGATCCCGAGGGAGGAGTGATGACGGACGAGGAAATCATCAGGAAATTCGACGGACGGGGCCGCGTGCATGTGCAGTTTCCCCACGCCACGAGTGCCGAGCGCTGTCGCCGCATGATGGCGATCGCCCACGTACTCGGCTACAAGCCGCTGTTCACCGGCACTCTCGGCCGTGGGGAGTCCCCCGTTTCTACGAACGCGACGACGCTCCTGGCTCCCGCCGCCGCGCCGAGTTGACCATCGAACGACTGCGGGCGGGGGCCCGGTGCTGCCGGAGAGGGACGAGGCTCTGCCCCCGCCGCCGCCACCGCCGCCCCTGCCGGGCCCGCCGCCCCCATCCCGGCAGCGGTTCCAGGTACCCGAGGGCCCGCCTCCGCCACGATCCGTCGTGGGCCCGCCCCGGCCCCGGGTTCCGCCCAGGCCAGCGATCCCCCCACCACCCCCTCATCCTCAGGCCCCTTCCTCGGAAGGCTAGATTCCGGTTGGCCGACGTATCCCTTCTCGCCACGAGCTCGAGCAGGAGACGGGCGGAACAGTCAGCCGCCGAACCATCAAGTCCGCCATCGAGGCACTGCAGGCCGAGGGAAGCGTTCAAGGGGTCCAAGGCAAGGGGGTGTTCGTCATCGCCGTGCCCGCCCATACGTCCTAGGACGACAAGGCCGACGACTGACGGGCAGAGCACACCACAGGGTGGGCACCTCCCGTGCGTGCCCACCCTGGCGTTGCGGAGTACGTGCTGCTACATGAAGTAGCTGGCACCCTTCAGGTCGCCGCCGCGGTAGTCACCGCCGGCGCCGTGGACCTGGTGCGAGATCTGGAGCAGCGCCGCGTGGATGCCACGGGCGTGCCTGTTCCACTCCTCGCTCTTGCTCTGGAACTGCTGGAACGCCTCGCCGCCCCAGCCCGAGGACACATTGAGCACGGCCTGGCGCAGCGCCTCGAGGTCCTCCTCGAGCTTTTTGGCCTGGTCACCGAGCTCGGTGGCGAGCGCGTCCATGGTGCCGTAGGTGACGGCGAGTTCCTCGTAATGTGCTCCGGAAGACATTTCCCCTCGTTTCTCTGAAGACTTCAGCCGGACTTGCCGGATCGATGGTCAGTAGCTGTTGAGCGCTGAAGTCTTTCCACCGAGATCGTCGACCGAGATCTTGTTCATGTCGGCCGTGATCTGGTCTTCGAGGTTCTGCTTGTCGGTCTTCGTCATGTGGATGCCCTCGAGGAAGTCGTCGAGCATCTTGCCGATCGCGACCATATGGCCGTTGATCTCCGTCTGCTTGGTGTTGAACGCGTTGGCACCCTGGCCCGTCCACGCCCTCTCGATCATGTCGATCGTGCCCTGCAGCTTCGCGAGGGAGCCACGGATGTTGTCGTAACGATCGACGACTTCCTTCTGGAGCTTCTGTACATCGCCGTCGTTTAGCTTGCGGTCGACCATTTCGGCACTCCTTTTCGCTTTCGTGAGCTGTGGTTCGTCATGTCTGGGTCATGTGGCTCGCCGGGATCGGAGCACGGCGAAAGCGCCGCCCCCGATCACCAGGACGGCTGCCGCGGCTCCGAGCGCGACCCACATCGTGGTGTTGTCGGAGGTGTCCGAGGTTGATGCTGCCGCCGAGGTCTGGCCGCCTGCGGTGGCCTTCGGGGGCTGGGGCGACGTCGATGCCGACCCGGAGGGCGAGTTGCCCGCCGCGTCCGTGACGCCCGTCGCGTTCTCCCTGGCGAGCGGGTCGGTGTTGGCCGCGCCCGGATTGAAGTTGCTTTGCTCCAGCACCATGCGGGGGCGGATCAGTCCGTAGCCGAGGTACGTGCTCGGGTCGTCCTTCGCCCAGTCACGTCCGGCGGTGTCGATCAGGCTGGCGAGGACCTGGTTCGCGGTCCACTCGGGGTGGGCGGACCAGACGAGGGCGGCGGAGGCGGAAGCGATGGCTGTGGCGATACTCGTTCCCTCACCGTCGCAGTACGAGCGAAATTTCTCGTCACACCAGGTGGGTACGTCGAGCCCCGGGGCAGCCAAGTCTACGTAGTTGCCGTGTTCCGAGAACTTTGCGACCTTTCCGGACTCGTCAGAAGCGGCAACGCCGACTACATAAGGGTAGGCAGCGGGGTATCCAATGAAGTTCTTTTCTTCTGCGCCGTTACCCGTACCGGCAACCAATAGCTTTCCCTTGGACTGGGCGTACTTGATCGCAGCTTCCACCTCGGGATAGGCCACGTCGATGGTGAAGGACATACTGATGATCTTCACGTCACTGTCGGCGACAGCCTTGATCACCGCCGCCTCATCCGGCGCCTTCTCCTTATCGGCCTTGTCCGTCAGGCCTTTGAGCGCAATCCGGTATGGAACGACCTTCGCGCCTGGGGCAAGGCCTTTCAGCCCGCCTCCTGCACCAGTGCCGGCGATGAGTTCCGCCATGCTCGTCCCGTGGCCCAGGTAGTCGTCAGTCGCTTTGTAGGCAAGAGCTTTCGGTACCTCGCCAGCGAGCACCTGCCCCTTGAGCGACGGCGTGTTGGGATTGACTCCCGAATCGACCACGGCAACCTTGACGCCCTTGCCGGTACTCACCTTCCACATCTCGTCGGCCTTCATCGCCGACAGGTACCACTGCTGGGACTGGACGTCGGCGGCTGCCGCGCTCGGAGCCAGGCCAGCCGACAGCACGGCCAAGGCGCCGAGCGCTGAGCAGACGGCGGAAAACCGTCTCCCATTCCGTCCCGCGAAAGGCGCGCTCCACCCGCCACGTCGGCTGATTCCTGCCACCATGCCTCTGTCTGTCCTTGCTCTTGTCCGGTCAGTCGGTCGCCGACGCGTCATCGCGCCGCTCGTCACGGCGCGAACGTGTCTCGCTTGAACCCTGGTTGCGCGAAGAACCACGGGCCGCGCCCGGGCCACCGGGAGTGATCCTTTTGTTCCTGCGTCCGGAGACTCGTCCATTCGGCGTTCCGGCCACACCGTCAGAGCTGCCGACGGGGCGGCTAGCCGGCTGCCCCGCACTCTTTCCCGTGGAGTTGGGTTTTCCGATCACCCCACGCTGGCCGGGCTTCTCACCGGTGGCACGCGAGGTGGACCCGCCCTCACCGCCGACGACCGTACCGCGCGGCAACCTGGAACCCTTGGTACCGGAAGCGCCCCCGGTGACAGGTCTCCCGCCGACAACGCCGTCGCCTGTAGGTCCTGCACCGGTACGCCCCGCGCCTGGACGCCCGGGGTTCGTGACGCCCATGCCGGTGACGGAACCACGTGGGACACCGCCAGTACGTCCTGCCGTCTGCCCGCCGACCTTCGGTACTCCGCCGACCACACCTCGCCCCATCGGACCAGTGGTGCGGCCGCCTGTCTGCCCCGAGCCGGAGGTACGTCCCACCGGGCCCATGGGGCCGGTTCCCGTACGCCCTGCGGGGATGCGACCCGTCACGCCGCCGACCCTGCCCTGCGCCGAAGGTGGGGTCTTGGCTCCAGGCGTGCCGCCGAACTTGGATGTGCGCCCGGCCGGCCCCCGCAAGGCAGGGGGCACTCCGACGGGAGAGAAGGGAGGAGCCGTACCCACCGGATTGACGGTGGGGCCTGTCACCGAAGGCGATGTGACGGTCGGCGGCGTCACGGGTTGCTGCGGCGGCAACGTGCCGACGCTGTCGATCTCCGTACCGACGTGCTGTTCCGGCGATGTGACCGAGTGTTCCACGTTCTCGTGAGGCAACTGTTGGTCCGAACGCGCCCGAACCACTCCCGTATCGGCCGAGCTTCGGTGCGTGCCCGCAGAATCCTGCAGGGTCGAGAGTGAATCCTGGCCGTTTCTCGGCTCGATGGGGTCACGAACCGATGGATCCGGCGCCGGCACCCCCACCCTCGGCATCTCCGGAAACACCGGCTCCTCCGCCAGTTCCATCATCCCGCTGGACACCGTGTAGAACGACGCCAGCCGGTACATCTGGTTGATCGCCTCTTGGCGGTCCTTCTCGGCCTTGACCGCCGCCGTGTACTCCGCGTTGCCCTCGACCCGCTGAGGCGTCGGGATGTCGTCGACCTTCTTGGGGGCGAGGCGGTTGTCGCGCGGGGGCATGGACTTGCGGACGGAGGCGAGGCCGGCGCTTGCCGCCAGGACCTGGGTGCCCACCTCGTCGGTGTAGCCGGCGAGCGCGAGGGCGGTGGTGGTGAGGTTCATGCCCCAGGTGTAGAAGGCGGTGTGGGCCTCGCCCTCCCAGTCGACGTCGCCCAGGTTGCGGCTGAGCTCGTTGGCGGCGTCGTTGATGGCGTCCCGGGCGTCGACGAGGGCCGTGGCCGCGGTCTCCAGGGTCTCCGGGTTCGCCGACTCGACGATGTCGATCATCGCGTTGAGGTCGTAGCCCTCGAAGCTGGTCTTGCCGAAGCCGCCAGGACTGCTGAGGGACCCAGGGCTGATCACCACGGCCTTGTTCACCGCGTCGTCCACGCCGGTGTTCTGCTGGGCGGCTTCCTGGCGTTCCGTCTGGTAGTGGTCCGACTTGTTCTTGTGGTCGGCCATCAGTACCCCGCGTCGGTGTGGTCGGCGTCGTTGGTCCGCTCGGTCTGCTTGTTCAGCGCCTCTTCACGGTCCCGGTTGACCTCGGTCCGGATCTCGTGGAACCGGTACCGGAGGTCCTCTTCGAGGTTGTCGAAGGTGACGTCCACGCCGTGCACGGCGATCTGCATGGCCTCCAACTGGAGCCCGAGGGACTTGGAGAGAGTCGTGATGCGTTCGTGGACGCGCTCGTACTGGAGGTGGAGTGCCTTTGCCTCCGGGAACTGCCCCGCTCCGAACGTGCCCTCCGGCAGACTGTGCCCCCCGACCTTCGCCGAGCCGCCCGCGGATTTCTCGAAGGCCGTGAGCAGGTCGTCCACCCGTTTTTTGAACGTCGACAGGGCCATATAACCGCGCCGTACGTCGGCGGAGCCCCCGCCCATGTCCGCAGGAATCACGACAGCCACTCTCCCCGTTTCCCGCCGCCCGTCCTGGGCGGCACCGCCCGCGCCTTTCACGTGTTCATGACCGCAACGCAACCACTCTAATGACTCCCTCTGACAGCCCCAACTGCCTTATGCAACAACCCTGCCACTGCCGAGACGCAAGCGGCACATTCCTCACGTTCGGGACGTTTTCTCCTGCATCCAGCGACGCGCCCCGACTTCGCTCGGGTACTCGCGGACCGTGAGCCAGGCGGTCAGCCAGCCGACTAGGTACGCGGCGAAGGCCGGCATGAGGGGTGCGGCGAGGAGCACCAGGCCGCGGCCGGCGGCGACCCGGCCGGGGGCGCGTCTGTCGTGGTCGCGTTTGGCCCGGAGGGTCTGCTCGGGGGTGGGCGGGTTCAGGAGGGCTTCGTGGTGGCTGCGGCGCTGCTTGGTCCAGCCCCGGACCAGAGCCACGCAGGACGCCCCGGCCTGGACCCAATTCGCGACGGTGCGCGCGGTCGGCGTCCACTCGCTGGTGAACCCCCGGTAGAGGCCGAGTGCGAAGAAGCAGACCATGGCCATCACCACGAGGAGGAAGACGGTTGTGCGGGCGCGGCACAGCCAGTAGAGCGCCCCGCGCGTGTACCAGGTCGTACCGAGCTTCGGCAGCGCCGGGACACGGAGGGGTGTTTCGCGGGCGGCAGCCTCAGAAGATGCTCGTGACGCCATGCCAGATGTCCTTCCCGAGGCGTACGACGTCGCCCCCCGTCTCCGTGGCGACGTCTCCGGCACCGTGCAGCGCTCCGCCGACCACTCCGTGGTCGTGGATGTCCTCGCTCCAGTGCTCGTGGAAGGTGTGGTCGAGGACGTCCGTCGCGAGGATCACCGAGCCGACGCCGACCACGGCGACCGCTGCGGCGCCCTCGACCGGCAGGGCGGCCACCACGGCCGCGCCGACGGCCAGGCCGCCGAGCGCGATACCGCCGTCGACGACCACCGCGTGCTGCCAGGACCAGCCCTTGTCGTGGTCGTCCTTCGCCTCCACCAGCCCGCAGGCGGCGGCCGCCGCCACGTCCAGCACCGGGATCTCCCGCAGGAACTCCGGTAGTTCGGCCACGCCTTTGCCCAGGCGCAGCGCGTCCGCCGCGTCGGCCAGTTTGACGTTGAGGGCCCGGTCGTAGGGAAGGGCGGTACTGCCGTGGTCGGCGCGGGCGATGGCGTCCTCGAGGGAGTCGACCTGGGTGAGCGCGTCGCGGTAGGCACCCTTGGCGGGGAGGTCGTCGGGCAGTCTGCGGCCCGCTTTCTGGAACGCCTTGCGCTCGGCGCGCAGTTCCTTCTTGGCGGAACGTTCCTCGGCCTTCGCGCCGTCGATCAGTTCGCGGGCCTCCTTGCCACCGGCCCGGGCGTCCTCCGCGTCGTAGGCGTACAGGCCGCGCAGGGCGTCGGCGATGGTGATCTTGTCACCGGTCGAGACCGGCGCCGTCACCTGCGCGTACAGGCCCCGCAGTCCGTCCGCGGCGACCAGCCGTGCGTGCTGGGCGGTGTGCAGGATCTCGTCGCGCGCCTTGCCGTACTCGCCGAGCGCGGCAATTGTCTTCTGGTCGTCGGCGCTGGGCGGGTCGGCGGTGAGGATGTCCAGCGGGACGCCCCTCTCCCCCATCGGCACGCCGTTGGCCGTGGCGACGTGCTCGGCGTTCTGGAGCGCCGTCTCGCAGGTGGAGAGGGCGCCGACGAGCGTGTCGAGGATGTCTCCCGCGCTGTGCACGAGGGCCGCGAAGGCGCCCGCGGCGAGCGCGTCCTCGCTCCAGGCGGCGCGGAAGGTCTCGGCCGCCTCGCCCTTCCAGCTCGTGTCACCGACCAGCCGTTCGACGGCCTGCCCGAGCGGGTGGACGACCTCCTCCAGCTTCCGCTTGGCGTTCTTGTACGTGTCGGCCATCGTGCGCAGTCCGCCGATGTCGCCGCCGACCCAGCTGTCGCCCATCAGCCGTCCCCCGCCATCAGGTCCTCGAACAGTCCGTGGACGTCGATGTCGTGCCGCTGGAAGGAGTCGCGGGCGTGGGTCACCTTGTCGCCGTGGTCGTCGAGGCGGTCGGCGAAGCCGATGTGCAGGGCGACGACGAGGTCCGCGATCTCCTTGACGGCGTGGTCGAGCCCCGCGTCACCGCCGTCGACGACGGGCGGGGCCACGTCGGCGTGCAGCTTGCGGTAGTTGACGGCCTCGTCGTGGAAGGTCCGGGACATGGCGGTGAGGTCGCTCAGCACCGCTTTGAAGTCGACCGCCATCAGTGGGCCTCCCGGGCGTAGGCCGCCAGGTCGGCCGGCTGCCAGTTGTCCGGTCCGGGCGCGATACACGGGTCGACGTGGACCGTGACGCCCTGCTCCCCCACGCCCTCGGCCAGCGGGCCGAGCGAGGTCGCGACCCACGGCTGCGCCTCACCCAGGGCGGCCACGAGTCCGTCCAGGGCGGTGAAGGCCAGGGCCACGGTCCCGTCGGCGGGGTGCTCGAAGAGTTCGTAGGTGATCAGGGGGATCAGGGTGGGGGCGCCGGAAGGATCCGGGATGGCGACGTGGCGCGGGTGGGCCGGGACGAACACCGGGGTGTGGTAGGCGGGGACGCCGGGTCGGGGGCCGGATGGCTCGGGCGGTGCCACCTCGGCGGGCGCGACGGTTTCGACGTACTCCAGCAGGCGGGACCTGCGGGGCGTCGACGGGGACGCCGGGGCCTCGGCCGGGCCAACGGGCGGTTCCGTCCCGGCACAGCCGGCATGGTCGACATAGTCGAGAAGGCGCGAACGGATCGGTATGCCCACCGCCGTCTCCTGTTCCCCGTGGCCCCGCGGATGATGTGGCGGCACCACCGTAGCCAGGGAACTTCCGGGCAAGTCAGGCTATTTCAGGTTGGCCGGGCAGGAGCATGCGGAACCCATACGGGTGTTTGGCCGGGGCGCGGTCAGCGCTTGACCGTGGGATGACCGGCGCGGCGCGTTCCGACGGAGGAGCGGGGTAGCACGGTGGATCGCATCAGCGGAATGACCAGACCATCCCGACTTCCGTCTCGGAAACCAGCACCAAGCCGAAGTCGTAGGTGCGCACGGATTGTCCACCGTGCGCCAACCGCGGGCGTCGCGGGTGTCGCGGGTGTCGCGGGTGTCGCGGGTGTCGCCGCGCATCAGGGTGGACAGGTCGAGCACCCAGTTCTCGTGCTCCCTGTTCGTCACCTTGGCAGTGGTCGCCCGACGCTCGTACATGTCGATCGCATCGGACCACGAACGCTCGTCGAGTTCGACCATGGCTGTCTCCTCACTCATCGCTCCCAGGCTCGGCGAGCCGACCGCCGCCCCCTACTCCGCCCCCGCGACCCTGCGCCCCCGTCGCCGTGCGTCCCGGATCGCGGTGGCTGTGCCGCCGAGGCCCGCGACCAGTACCGCCGCTGCCACGAAGACATAGGTGGCGAGGCGGGTGTTGCGTTCGTCGGGGGTCTCGCCGGTGTGGAACCTGGCGGGGCTCGGGGCCTCTGCTCTGGTCAGGCCGTCCTGGGGGGTCGGGGACTCGATGGGGTGGTCGTCCTCCGTCAGGGCACGGACCGGGTCGACGACGCCCCAGCCGACGAGTCGGTCGTGGCCCGCGATGGTGCGTTCCGCGGTCTGTTCGATCTGGGCGACGATCTCGCGCGCGGTCCAGTCCTGGTGCTTCGCCTTGAGCAGCGCCGCCACGCCCGCCACGTACGGCGCCGAGAAGCTCGTGCCGTTGTCGGAGCAGTGGCCGCCCTGGGGGACCGTGGAGACGATGTCGACGCCGGGGGCCGCCACGCCCACGAAGTCCCCGGACTGGGAGAAGGAGGCGCGTTCGTTGTTGCGGTCCGAGGCGGCGACCGCGAGGACGCCCTCGTAGGACGCCGGGTAGGTCTTCTTGACGTTGCCGCCGACGCCGTTGTTGCCCGCCGACGCCACGACCACGACCTTGCGGTCCAGGGCCTCGTCGACGGCCCGCTCCAGGTCGTCGGAGGGCCGGGCCGCGTCGGACGTGTCCTGGGAGATGTTGATGACCCCGGCCCCGGCCCGCACGGCGTAACGGATCGCCTCCGCCAGGGACTTGGTGTCGCCATGGCCCTCGGCGTCGTTCTGCTGGATCGGGATGATCGTCGCCTCGGGGGCGAGGCCCACGAAGCCGGTGCCGTCGAGGGGGCGGGCCGCGATGATGCCGGCGACCTTGGTGCCGTGCCCGACGGTGTCCGTCGTGCCGTTCTCGGCGCCCCGCTCGATCGGGTCGCCGTCGTCGTCCTTGAGGTTCTTCGGCAGCAGGTTGCGGCCGGCCTTCGCGTCGACCGCCCCGGTGAGCTGCGGGTTCTTCACGTCCACGCCCGTGTCGATGACGGCCACGCGGACGCCCTCGCCCTGGGAGCGACTCCACAGTTCGTCCAGGAGGACGCGCTGAAGGGCCCAGGGTCGGCCGGGGTACTCGCCGTTGGGGAACGTGCACTCGTCCGAGTAGGGCAGCTTGTCCGCGGCCGACGCGGGGGGCGCGAGGACCGTGGCCGTGGTGAGGAGGGTCGCGGTCACCACCAGCAGCGCGGTACGCAGCACAGGGGCCGTACGAGGCGTCGTCGCAGTCCGCAGCACCGTCGTCCTCCTCCTCACGAGCCCTGGGGCTGACGGGCCGCCGCCGTCGACAGACGGGGGCCGGTGGGCAGGAACGTCGACCAGGCGGCCGGGACGGGAGCCGGATCGATGTCCTTGTAGCCCAGCAGGGTCTGGGCCTGCTGGGCCTCCTGCTGCTGCTTCGCGCGCTGCTCGGCGGTGGTGCCGATGCCCGCGTCGTCCGTCGCGCTGTCGCCGTTGGACTGCAGCACGTAGCGCAGACCCGTGTCGGTGACGAGGAAGACCGGGCCGGCCTTGGTCGCCTCGCCCTGGAACTGGCGGTAGAGCTGGCCGGAACCCGGCGTCACATAGGCGCTGGAGGAGCCGGTGGGCAGCTTGGCCGGGAAGTCCGTGCCCGCCCAGGTGCTCAGGGTCGTGGCGCCCGAGCCGGCGTTCACGCCGCGCAGGACGGTGCAGACCGTGCTGCGGCTCCCGGCGGCCCCCGAGGCGTCGTTGACCGGCGCGGGGTCACCGGTGGGCCAGCGACGCTCGGTGCCGAACGCCTGGCCCGGCACGATCGCGCCGGGGCTCAGCTCACGGGCGTGGCCGGCCTGGCCGAGGGGGGCCAGCTCCTTGCTGAACAGCAGGAGCTGGGCGACGAAGGCGGACACGGGGGCGACGCGGCCGCTCAGCACCACGTAGTACTGCTCGGTGTTGTTGTCGAACGCCTTGAGCACCATGCCGACCCTGTCGGCCGACGTGTCCAACTGGCCCGGCGCGCCGGCCGCCCCGCCCGGCTGACCGGGGATGTCGGGGAAGGCGATCGGGTCGCCCTGGTGCAGGGTCGCCAGCCATTCCGCGGACACCCGTTGGGGTTCGCGGCCGGAGCCGACCACCGCGCGCAGCAGCAACTCGTCGGTCTTGCCCACCGGGTACGCCGTGCCGCCCGCGTCCACGACGTAGCGCCTGCCGTCCGGATCCGCCACGTAGAGGAGTTGGCCGCCGCGCAGGCGCTCCGCGCCCTCGGTGGCGTCCTTCTCCCGGGCGGCCAGGACCAGCGCCGCCTTCTGGACGGAACCCCCGCCCCCCGCGCTCGGCCGCTCGCAGACCACCCACCGCTTCGTGCTGCCCGCCTCGGACGCCGAGGGCAGCCGGTCGGGGGCGTACGGGATGCCCACGGTGACGCCGTGCGGGATCTTGCCGTTGTCGAGCACCGACTCCGAGACGGTCACCACGTCGCCCTGTCCCTCGTCGAGGAGCAGTTTGGCGGAGGCCATGTTGAGCACCGGGTGCAGCTGGACCTCGTCGCCGGTCCGCAGCACGACATAGCGGGTCGTGGACTTGCTCGCGACGATCACCTTGGCGTTGGGCACGTCCCAGCCCTTGGGGGCGGTCGGTCGGAACATGCCCCACGCTCCGAAGACGGCCATGACGAGCACCCCGACGACGATCCCGGGCAGGATCGCGCGCACCGGCCGCGGCGCCCCCTCCTCCGAGCCGTCGGGCGACGACTGGAGAAAGGCCGCGAGCATCCGCCGCTTCGCGAAGGTGTAGGCGTTGAGCTGGTCCCGCCGAGATGCCATCTGTGCCCGTCTCTCCCCGTTTTCCGGCCGATTCGCGCGATCCGCGGCGCGGGTGACCCGACTCCCCGTCTCCGATGTCAGAGCGGCCACCTACTATGCCCGGTAACCGTGGGGACTTGAGGAGCGGGTAGGGTTCCTGGGCCGTGGAGTGCCTGTGCGGTGCTGGTACACGGGCGGGATGTGAGCGGAACGGGGGGACGCGGTGAGGGCTTCGGGTACGGGCGTGCGCTCCGACGGCCGGTCACGGAGCCGGGGTTCCTCGACTCCCGGTCCGCGGCCGCCCGAGCGGTCCGCGTCGTCCTCGGCATCGGGCGCGCTCCACCTCAGGACGCGGGCCGGGCAGGGCGGGACATTCCGGTTGCAACGCCTCCTCCTCCTGGAGCTCGCGGCCGCCGTCCTGCTCGTCGGCTGGGTGATCGGTCCGGCGGTGCTCGTGGCGGCGGTGGTCGTGGCCGCCCTGCTGGTGGCCCTCGCGTTCGTCCGCCGTCGCGGCCGCACGCTTCCGCAGTGGCTGGCCACGGCACGGGAGTTGAAGGCCCGTCGGCGGCTGGCCGACCGGCTGGAGATACCGCCCGGGACGGAACCGGGGTTCGGACCGGTCGTGGAGTGCGATCCCGGACTGCGCACGTACGCGTACGGCGGCCGTGACCGGCGGCCCGTCGGGATCGTCGGGGACGGCACGTTCGTCACCGCCGTCCTCCAGGTGGAGGCGGACGCGACCGCGATGCGCTCCGAGCGCGGCCGGCAGCCGCTGCCGCTCGCCCTGGTGCGGGACGCCCTCGATGTGGACGGCATCCGGCTGGAGTCCGCGCAGATCGTGCTGCACACACAGCCCGCGCCCGCTCTGCACCTGCCCCGGCAGTCCGTGGCCGTGGCCAACTACGCGCCCCTGCAGGAGCAGACCGGAGCGCCCGCGGTACGGATCACCTGGATCGCGCTGAAGCTGGATCCGGAGCTGTGTCCGGAGGCCGTGGCCGTCCGCGGGGGTGGGCTGGTCGGGGCGCAGAAGTGCGTCGTGCGAGCGGTGGACCACCTCGCGAGCCGGCTGACCGGCGCGGGATTCCGGGCGACCGTCCTCGACGAGGAGGAGTTGACGGCCGCCTTCGCCACGTCCGCCTGCGCCAACCCGCTGGTGACGGCGGAGGCCGGACGGACCGGGACGGTGGAGCGGCGGACCGAGGAGTCCGGCCGGAGCTGGCGCTGCGACAACCGCCGTCACACCACGTACTGGATGCGCCGGTGGCCCGCGTTGGGCGGCGACGGCCCGTCGCTCCCGCAGTTCGTCGCCCTGGTCACGGCCGTTCCCGCGCTCGCCACCACGTTCAGTGTGACCCTCGCGCGCGGTGACCGGCAGGAGGTGTTCCTGTCCGGGCACGTCCGGGTGACGGGGCGCAGCGACGACGAACTCGTCGCGGCCCGGCGGGCGGTGCAGGGCGCGGCCCGGCACACCGGCGCGGGACTCGCCCGTCTCGACCGGGAGCAGGTGCCCGGCATGCTCGCGACGCTGCCCCTCGGAGGTGCCCGGTGACGGCGACGACGACACGTGGAGCCGCCGCTCCCGGCGAACCGGAGCCGTCCGCCGTCCGGTCCGGGCGCTTCGGGCGCTCCGGACGCCGCTCTCCCCGCAGCGGCTTCGGCCTGATCGGGCCCCGGCACGGACGGCACTCGGTGTCCGCGGACCAACTCGCGGCGCTCGCGCTGCCGATCGGGGACGACGGTGTCGTCATCGGCGTCGGCGCCGAGGGCCGGCCCGCCGTGCTGGGCATCAACCGGCCCACGCCGTACGACGTCGTCCTCATCGGCGGTCTGTGGACCGCGCAGGTGCTCGCGCTCAGGACGGCGGCGACCGGGGCGCGGGTCGCCGTGGAGACGGGACGGCCGCAGGCCTGGGTGCAGATGGTGCACGCGATGGGCGGCGGGCAGAACGGCCTGGCCGTCTACGAGGTCGGCCGGGTGCCTCCGCAGGGCGCTTCGGCGGGTACGCCCGTGCTGGTGGTGCGGGACTGCGGGATGCGGCCGCCGCGCGGTCGGGTCACCTCCGGCCCGTGGCAGTCCGTGCTGACGCTGCTGCCCTATCTCAGTCCGGTCGCGCCCCTACTGGTCCGGCAGGCCCGGCTCGTCGGCGTGCAGCGGATCTCGCCGGACGAGGCCGCGGAACTGGGCCGGGCGCTGGCGCTGCCCGGACGGGACGTCGAAGCACTCCCCTCGCTCGCCGACGGCTTCACACTGTGGTGCGCCGACCGGGACCGGCAGTATGTGATGACCCAGCCCACGGATGCGGAGATCGGGCTGCTGGGCACCCCGAGACGGATGGACTGAGGCGTCGGTCTCGGCGGCTTCTCCCTTTACCCGTGCGGCACTTCGGCCGCTATGGCCGTTTTGTCGAGTGCTCCGAAGCGCATGCGCGGCCCTCTGGGGGTGCGTGACATGGTGGACTGGTGCTGAGGGGTGGGCGGGCCTGCCGTGCCGGGCCGTCTGATGATTAGGCTGGTACGGGGCGCGATGCCGGAAACCGTGGGGTGGACGTCGGCGTCTCCCGGGAAGGGCCGCATCGGACGACGTCAGACGGCCTCGAACCACTCAAGGACGACAAGCGAATGGTCGCCCCCGCACGGCATGAGGGTGCTCGACCACACCAGGAGGAATTGTGAGCAGCGATCGGGACGGGATCCGCGGGGGCTGGGCCACACCCGGCGATGACCAGCCCGACGCGGAGTCCGCCGTCGAGGCGACGGGCGAGTTCACCATCGACTACGCGCCGCCGGCCTGGTACACGCAGAACACGGGCGGCGGGCCGGGTCCGGCGCCTGACGCGGGGGCAGGCGCGGGCCCCGGGGCGAACGCGGGGGCGCCTGGCACGCCCGGCCCGCCGGTCACCCCGGCTGCGCCACCCGCACCGCCCGCGCCAGCACCGGCGTCGGAGGTGCCGTTCACGCCGGCCGCACCGCCCGCGATGCCTGTCCCGGAGGTGCCGTTCACGCCGGCTGCGAGCCCTGCACCGGAAGTTCCGGTCACTGCGGCCACGCCGCCCGCGCCGGAGGCACCGTTCACCCCGGCCGCACCGCATGCACCGCATGCACCGGACATGCCGTTCCCGCCGCCCGCACCTGCCGCACCAGAGGTTGCGTCCGCTCCGGCAGCGCCACCCGCACCGCCGGCACCGCCGGCACCGCCGGCACCGGAAGTTCCCGTCACTCAGGCCGTACCGCCCGCGCCGGAGGTGCCGTTCGCACCGGCCGCGCCTCCCGCGTCGGAGGCGGCGTTCACCCTGACCGCACCTGAAGTACCGGTCGCTCCGGCGGCGCCGTCTGCTCCTCCTGCTCCGCCCGCCGCGCCTCCCGGCGTGAGCTCCGCCGCCGTGCCGGGCCTTCCGGTGGGCGGCGGGTTCGAGCCGCAGTCTCAGCCTCAACCGCAGCCCCACCAGCAGCAGGCCCAGTCCCACTGGGGAGCCCCGGAGGGTTCGGCGGGCGCCGAGGAGAGCGGTGCCGGTAACGGGGACCTGGAGAGCGGTGCCACCATGCGCTTCTCCTCGGCCGCCCTCAAGCGGGAGATCGCGGAGCACGCAGCGGCGGTACAGGCCGAGCCCGTGGAGCCTGCCGAGCCGGACGCCGGGTCTGCCGATTCCACCTCGCCGGGCTCCGTGCCGTCCGAGGGCGTGGACACGGCCGACGCAGCGGACACCTCTGCTGCGGCTGCCGAGCCAGAAGTCGAGGCCGACGGTACGACCGACGAGAGCGGCACCGGGCCCGAACCCGCCGTCGCCGGGCCGGAGGCCGGCGAGGCCGCCTCCGGCGCTGCCGCAGGTGACGAGCCGGCGGTTCAGGACGCCGCTGCCGTGACGGGCTCCGCACCGGACGGCGCTGCCGTCGTCGAGGACACGGTCTCCCGGAACGAGTCCGTCGCCGACGAACCCTCGGATGCCGCGCCGACGGGCAGCGCCGAGCCGCAGGACAACACGCCCCAGGACAACGCGCCCCAGGACGCCGTTCCCGCCGCGCCGCCCGCCTGGACCCCTCCGCCCGCCCCGCAGGGCGAGCTGCCCCCGCTGCCGCCGTCGTACCAGCCGGCGGCACCCGCAGCCGCGGCCCAGTGGCCGGCACAGCCGCAGCCCGCCGATGCCGTGGCGGCACCCGAGCCCGCCCAACAGCCGCCCGTTCAGCCACCGGCAGCCCCGCCCGCGCCGGTCGGCTGGAATCCGTCGGCCCCGGAGCAGGGCCCGGCCGCACCGCAGCCGGGTCACGGCTTCCCCCAGCCGCCCGCGCCCGCCCCGGCGACCCAGCAGCCCCCTGTCCCGCAGCCGGGTTACGGCTTCCCGCACCCCGGTGTCGCTCAGGCCCCCGCGCCTCAGCCGGCCCCGTCGGCGCCCCAGCCGCCCGCCGACGCCCACGGCGGCTACGGCTTCCCGCAACAGCCCACCGGCGTACCGGCACCCCCCGGCGGCTACGGCTTCCCCCAGCAGCACGCAGCGCCTCCCGCACCCCAGCCGCCCGCGCCCGACACTCCGGGCGGCTACGGCTTCCCGCAACAGCCCACCGGCGTACCGGCACCCCCCGGCGGCTACGGCTTCCCCCAGCGGAACACCGGCCCGACGGCGCCCCCCGCCGCCCACACCCCGCCGCAGTCGGCGCCTCCGGCACCCCAGCCGTCCGCGCCCGACGCCTCCGGCGGCTACGGCTTCCCTCAACCCACCGCCGCACCCGCGGCCCCCGGCGGCTACGGCTTCCCCCAGCAGAACACCGGCCCCACGGCACCCCCCGCCGCCCACACCCCCCAGCCTGCCCCTGTGGCACCGCAGCCGCCCGCCGACGTCCATCCCCACGCTCCCGGCGGATACGGCTTCCCCCAGTCCCCGGCACCGCAGGCGCACCCCGGCCTCCCGCACCCCGGCCTCCCGCACCCGGGCATCCCGCAGCAGGCGGACGGTCAGCCCCCGGCAGCCGCCCCTCAGGGTTTCCCGCAAGGCGCGCCTCAGGGCTACCCCGGGCAGTTCCCGCAGTCCCAGCCGCCGGCCGCGCACGCCCCTCAGCCGCCGGCGCCCGACACGGCGCAGGCCCCGCAGCCGCCCCAGCAGCCCGTCGATCCCCGGGCCGGGGCCGCCTGGCCGCAGCCGATCCAGCACGACCAGCGGCAGCCGGTCAACCCCGGTGCCGCGCCGCTGGGTTACACGGCCGCCGTGGAGCTGTCCTCCGACCGGCTGCTCAACAACAAGAAGCAGAAGGCGAAGAGCGGCAGGCCGGCCGCCTCCTCCTCCCGCTTCAAGCTCGGCGGCAAGAAGGAGGAGGCGGAGCGGCAGCGCAAACTCGAGCTGATCCGCACGCCGGTGCTGTCCTGCTACCGGATCGCCGTGATCAGCCTCAAGGGCGGGGTGGGCAAGACGACCACCACCACCGCGCTCGGCTCCACCCTCGCCACCGAACGCCAGGACAAGATCCTCGCGATCGACGCCAACCCGGACGCCGGCACGCTCGGACGCCGTGTGCGGCGCGAGACCGGGGCGACGATCCGTGACCTCGTCCAGGCGATCCCGTACCTCAACTCGTACATGGACATCCGGCGGTTCACCTCGCAGGCGCCGTCCGGACTGGAGATCATCGCCAACGACGTCGACCCGGCCGTGTCCACGACCTTCAACGACGAGGACTACCGGCGCGCGATCGACGTGCTCGGCAACCAGTACCCGATCATCCTCACCGACTCCGGTACCGGTCTGCTCTACAGCGCCATGCGCGGTGTGCTGGACCTCGCCGATCAGCTGATCATCATCTCCACACCGTCCGTGGACGGTGCGAGCAGCGCCAGCACCACGCTGGACTGGCTGTCCGCGCACGGATACGCCGAGCTCGTCTCGCGGTCGATCACCGTCATCTCCGGAGTGCGCGAGACCGGAAAGATGATCAAGGTGGACGACATCGTGTCGCACTTCGAGACCCGCTGCCGCGGTGTCGTCGTCGTGCCGTTCGACGAGCACCTCGCGGCCGGCGCCGAGGTCGACCTCGACATGATGCGGCCGAAGGTCCGGGAGGCGTACTTCAACCTCACGGCGATGGTCGCGGAGGACTTCATCCGCCACCAGCAGCGCCAGGGACTGTGGACCAGCGACGGCAACCCGCCGCCGGTGGCCGCCCCGCCGATGCCGGGCCAGCAGATGCCCGGGCAGCCGTATCCGCCGCAGGCGGGCCAGCCGTATCCGCAGGCGCCCCAGCCCGGTCCCGGCCAGCCGTACCCCCCGCAGGGCGGGCCGTACCCGCAGCAGCAGGGTCAGCCGTATCCGCAACCGCAGCCAGGGCAGGAGCCGTACGCCCAGCCGCAGGAGCCGCAGCAGCCGCACCCGGGGTATCCCCCGGCCGGCTACGGCTACCCGCAACATCCCCAGGCCCCGCAGCCGGGCCAGCCGGGCCAGCCGGGCCAGCCACCGCAGCAGTGAGAACGCCGAAGGGCGGCCGGTGTCCCAGGACACCGGCCGCCCTTCGGCCGTTCACGGGTCGGACCCGCGGAGCGGCTACTCCGCCGCCACCAGCTCCCTGCAGCGCTGCACGTCCTTCGCCATCTGTTCCAGCAGCCCTTCCAGCGACTCGAACTTCGCCTGCCCGCGCACGAACGCGAGGAAGTCGACGGCGACGTGCAAGCCGTAGAGGTCGAGGCCGACGCGGTCGATGGCGTACGCCTCCACCGTGCGCTCGGTACCGTCGAACTGCGGGTTCGTCCCGACGGAGATCGCGGCCGGCATCGCCTCGCCGTTCGCGTGCAGCCAGCCCGCGTAGACGCCGTCCGCCGGGATCGCGGTGTGGGGCAGCGTCTCGACGTTGGCCGTCGGGAAACCGAGCTCGCGCCCCCGCTGCGCCCCGCGCACCACGACCCCCTCCACCCGGTGCGGACGGCCGAGGATCTCCCCGGCGCCCGCGAGATCGCCCTCGGCCACCAGCCGCCGGGTCAGCGTCGAGGAGAACGGCTGACCGCCGCCCGCCTCACCGCACAGCACCAGGTCGACGACCTCGACGTCGAAGTCGTAGACCTTGCCCTGCTCGGTGAGGAACTCGACGTCGCCCGCCGCCTTGTGGCCGAAGCGGAAGTTCGGGCCCTCGACGACCGCCTTGGCATGCAGCTTGTCGGCCAGGACCTTGACCACGAAGTCCGCCGGGGACAGCTTCGAGAACTCCGTGGTGAAGGGAAGGATCAGCGACGCGTCCACGCCCAGTTCCGCCATCAGTTCGGCGCGGCGGTGGTGCGGGGCGAGCAGCGGGGGGTGACTGCCGGGGCGGACGACCTCGCTGGGGTGCGGGTCGAAGGTGACGACGACGGCGGGAACGCCCAGTTCGCGGGCGCGGTCCACGGCATGCCGGATGATCAGCTGGTGCCCGCGGTGGACCCCGTCGTAGGAACCGATGGTGACGACGCTGCGTCCCCAGCCCTCGGGGATGTCCTCCAAGCCACGCCAGCGCTGCACTGTGACCGCTCCTCGAACCCTTGTCCGTATCTGCCATTGCCTCTTACGCAGGACCAAGGGTGCCATGCCGGGTGCCTCCGGCCCGCATCGGCATGGGGGCTGTGACCCGACCCACGTGATCCGGGCCACGCGAACGACGTGTCACGCGGACACCCGCACCCCCGCCGCGTTCTCGATCGTCCGGCGGGCGCTGGGGCCGACCACGGCCGCCCATTCCTCCGGCGCGGCCGTGAGCCAGTCCACCACCCGGACGGCGAAACCCGGGACGTGCCGCGCCAACTCGACCAGGCCGCGGTCGAAGCGGGTCGCGCCCTCGGGGGTGCGGACCAGGAGCAGACCGGTGCGGTGGACGAGGGCGCGCAGCTCCTCGCCGCTGCGCCCGGCGGCCGCGTGCAGCACGGCGTCCAGGACCGCCGGGTCGCGTTCCCGGGTGAGGAGGTGCTCCAGCAGTTCGTCCCGCAGGGGCCGGGACTCCGGAGGGCCGGGGGCGGCCAGTACGCCGGCCAGGGCGGCCCGCACCTGCTCGGGCCCGCCGCCGTCCAGCATCCCCGTGACCAGCGGCAGGAGGACCGCCCGGGCGCCGGCGCCGTGGTCGAGGCGCCGGTCGACGTACTCGGCCACGTGCCCGGCGGCCTCCGGTCGCCGCTCCACCGCCTCCCGGACGAGGGCGGCGACCCGGGGGGCCAGGGCGGGCGTGGTGACGTCGGCGAGCGCGCCCAGGATGCTGCCGGGGTCCGCGCGGCCGGGGCCGAGCAGTCGGGACCGGAAGGCGTCGAGGACCGGCTCGGGGTGGGTGCTCAGTGCGGCGAGCAGGGCGCTCGGCGGCAGTTGCGGGTCGCCCTCCGCGAACCGCTCCAGGGTCTGCGGGAGGTGCCGGGAGCGGGTCTCGGGGTCCCTGACGAGGAGCGCGAGGGCGCCCCCGTGCAGGGTGTGGTCGGCGGGGCGGGCGAGCAGGACGAGGGCCGCGTAGCGCAGCAGCCGGCGGTCCGCCTCCGTCCGGATGTGGGGGGCGGCGCGCAGTGCGGACGTCACCGCCGCGACCCGCCGGGGCGGCCGTTCGTCGTGCGACCACCGGTCGACGGCCCGGCACAGGGCGGACGGTTCGTCCTCGGCCAGCACGGCGAGCAGTTCGTCGGCGCGGGGATGCGCGCAGTCGACGAGGACCTCCGTGAGGTCGTCCAGCGCCCGGTGCCGGTGGGTGTGCAGCAGCGCCTGCGCGGCCGTCGCCACGGTGGCGTGCGGGGTCGCGGGCAACGGCCGCTCGTCGTCGAACCAGTGGGTGAGGTACGGCTGTACGGCTGTGGCGTCGGAGGCGAGCAGCCGGGCGACGACGTCCAGGTAGCGGGGCCCGTCGGCGTCGTGCGGGGCGCCGTCGGCGAGGACCAGACGGCGCAGGAGGTCGAGGCGGGCGTCGGCCGGAAGCGCGAGCTCCGCCCAGAACGCCGGGCCGAAGTCCGCGAACCGGCCGTGTGTCTGAGCACCCGCGCCGATCAGATCGGCCAGCAGGCGCAGGACACCCGTGTACGGCGTCGCGTCCGGGACGCGCAGCAGGGTCTCGGTGAGCAGCCGAGCGGCCCACCACGAGTCCGGTTCGGCATCCAGCGCATGGATCAACTCACGCAGTCGCAAGGCGAGTTGGTGCGGGCCCTGCTGGCGGGCGAGGAGCAGCAGAGCCTGCACCACAGGGCCGACCCGATGGTGCGGGACGGGCAGCGGGTGCCCTCCGTCGGGCGCGCGACGGCGGTGGACCAGGGCACGCAGGGCCCCGTCCAGGTCGAGATGAATGCCCTGGATCCAGTCGGCGAGTTCCTCGTGGGCGAAGCGGTAGCCACGGCCCGCGGGTACGAGGAGGCCCTCGGCGAGGACGGCGGACGCCCATCCGGCGCCGCCGCCGAGCCGGGCCGGCGCCGGGCCCCAGGGGAACACCGCCTCGAACGACGCCCGGTCCAGTTCGCCCTGCCCCGGCCCGAGACTGCGGCGGGCGGCTTCGTGCACCTGGCCGGAGACCTTCGCCGCGAGGCGTCGTACGGCGGTGCCGCGCAGCCCGTTCTCGACGGCGAGGCGTACCGCGACGCGCAGGCACATCAGGTCGAGGTACGCGGCGAGGACGTCGTCGCGGTCGACGGGCGCCGGGGTCGGCGGGCCGGGGAGGGCGGCGCGGACCTCCGAGAGGAGGCGGAGGGTGAGGGGGTGACGGTCGTCGGGAGCCGCGAGCGCGGCCTCGGGCAGGCGGTAGCGGGCGCGGGCCTCGCGGGCCTCGTCGGCGGTGAGGTCGCCGAGGCGGACGCAGGGCGGGAGCGTGTCCCCGGCCGTCGCGCTCCCGTACAGGAGCTCGGGCGGGAACTCCGCGCCCGCCCGTTCCCAGTACTCCGCCCGGCACGCCACGACCAGCCGCGTCCCCGTCTCCCGCAACCAGTCCGCCGTGCCCTCGGTCCACTCGGCGAGCCGGTGGGCGAGGACCGGGGGCATCTCCTCGGGCCCGTCGAGGAGGAGCAACAAGGGACGTCCGACGGCCCGGGCGAAGCGGGCGAGCCGCTCGGGAGTGACGTCACCGAGGCCGCCCGCGCCCGAGGCTCCGGACGGGACGGATCCCGACACCCGCCGAGCAACCGACACCGCTGCCGTACCCCACACCGAACCCGAGCCCGAACCCGAACCCGAGCCCGACACCGAACCCGAGCCCGACACCGAACCCGACGTCGTTGCCGATGCCGACGCCGATCCCGAACCGGAGGCTGCCACGATGCGTGCCGCGCGGTTCAGCGCGCGGCGGGCCGCGTCGGCGAGTGAGTCGTCCCCGCCCCTCAGGTCCGCGCCGCGCAGCCACAGCGTGGGGGCCGGCCGCGCGCCCCGGGCGCGGTGCGCGGCGAGGGTGGCGAGGGCCGTCGTACGGCCGCTGCCCGGTGCGCCGACGAGACCGAGGACGGCCGCCGGGCTCGTCGCGAAGGCGGCGAACTCCCGTGCCGGTCCCACGCGTTCGACCGGCTCCACCTCGACCGCGAAGGAGTCGGTCCCGGTGCTGCCGAGGTGGCCGGACAGCGCCCCGGGGGGACCGTCCGAGCCGACCGAAGTGGCCGTCAGTTCGAGGAGTCCCGCCAGGTTGAGGTCGGCGCCGTACGCGGGCACGGTGGCCGCGTTACGGGCGAGCAGCTCGGCGAGCGGACCGCCGGCCGGGGCCGCCGCCCGCGAGGCCGCCCACGCCACGGCCCCAATCCCCGCCGCACCAGCACCAGCAGCGCCGAAGGCACAGGAGCCGCCACCCGTACCCACATCCGCACCCGCACGCGTCAGCGCCTCCCCCGCTTCCCCGGGCGACGCTGTCATGGCCTCGCCGCCGCTCGCACGGCCGCTCGGCGGCGGGTCCGCGGTGTTGTCTCCGGTCGTCGGGATGTCGTCGGCGCCCGGGACACGGGGACGCAGCGGCACCGCGAAGCCGACGTCGCGGTGGCCCGACCGGAGCGCGGTGCCGAGGACGGCGACGACCGCGCCCGTCCCGGCGTCCAGGACCGGTCCCCCGGCCGCGCCCCCGCCCAGCCGCAGCGCGTCCCGGCCCGCCGTGCCGATCGCCAGCTCCAGGGCGCCGTCGAGGACGTGGAAGCGGTCCGTGGCCGTGTACGTCGCGGACGTCTCGGCGAGCACCCGCGCCTCGCGCCAGCAGCCGGCGGCCAGCCTGACGTATCTGCCGGTCTCGACGCCCTCCCGCACGGTCACCGGCAGCGGGGCCACGCCGAGACCCTCGGTGCGCACGAGGGCCAGGTCGAGTTCCGGGACGGGGGTGACCGCGTCGGCGGTCACCACGCAGCTGCGGTCGCCCGCGGCGTACAGGACGAGCCGGGGCAGGCCGTCGACCGCCTCGTGGCTGGTGATCACCGTGCCGTGGTGGTCGGCGACGAAGCCGGTGCCGCGCGGCCGGCCGGCGAGGTCGCGGATACGGACGAGACAGGCCTCGGCGTCAGGAGCGGCGAAGGCGACCGGGGGTTCCGAGGTGTCCGAGATACCGGGGAGATCCGGCGGGGAATGCCGGGTCGCGCCCCGCAGGAAGTCGTGCCGCGGTGTCCGCGGGCCTCGTCCCGCCATCGTCCTACCTCCCGCCGCGCCCGTGCCCTGCGTCCGACGGTAGGGGCGGGATGATCAGCGGGACAGATCACGGAACGAACGCGCCCCCCTGCGCTCCCTCGGTTCACTCCGAGCGCCTGCCCGGACGGGTGAATGAACGGGGGCCGTTGGATACACCCTAGGGGTGGGGGAACCGAGGGGGGACCGTGGAGCGGCGGCGCAGCACAACCCCGTGTTCGCCGCTCCACGGGCACCGGAAGACGTCCGGGACCCAGTCTCAACCGCCGAAGACGGCCAGGCTCTTGGCCTTGCCCTTCTGCTGCTCCACCAGGGCCAGGAAGCGGTCCTCGGGGTCGAAGACGGCCACGGCGCCCGCGTCGGCGTACTCGTCGGGCATCTCCAGGCGTACGCCGTTGGTGAGCAGTTGGGCCCGCTTGGCGTCCACGTTCCAGCGGGGGAACGCGGCGGTGGCCGCCTCGGCGATCGGCATCACGCTCAGCTCCTGCTGGAGCTGGTCGAGCGTCTTCGCCGAGTCCAGCTTGTAGGGGCCGACGCGGGTGCGGCGCAGAGCCGTGAGGTGTCCGCCGACGCCGAGGCCGGCGCCCAGGTCGCGGGCGAGCGCCCGGATGTAGGTACCGGAGGAGCAGACGACGGACACGACCAGGTCCAGGGCCGGGGTGCCGTCCTCGGCGACGGCGTCACGGACGTCGTACACCGAGAAGGAGGAGACGGTGACCGGACGGGCCGGGATCTCGAAGTCCTCGCCGTCGCGGGCCCGCTTGTAGGAACGGACGCCGTTGATCTTGATGGCGCTGACCTTGGACGGCACCTGCATGATGTCGCCGCTGAGCTCCGCGACGCCCGCGTCGATCGCGTCCCGGGTGACCTTCGAGGCGTCCGTGGACCCCGTGATCTCGCCCTCCGCGTCGTCCGTCAGGGTCGTCTGGCCGAGCCGGATCGTGCCCAGGTACTCCTTCTCGGTGAGCGCCAGGTGCCCGAGGAGTTTCGTCGCCTTCTCGATGCCGAGGACGAGGACGCCCGTCGCCATCGGGTCGAGCGTGCCGGCGTGGCCGACGCGGCGGGTCTTGGCGATCCCCCGCATCTTGGCCACGACGTCGTGCGAAGTGAAGCCCGACGGCTTGTCGACGATGACAAGGCCGTCGGGCGCGGTCTGCTTGCGGTTCATCAGGCGGAGTCGTCCGTCTCGTCCTCGTCGCCGGGCTTCTTGTACGGGTCGGCGTCGCCCGCGTACCCGGCGCCCGCGGACACCTCGCGGACCTTCTCGTCGGCGGCCCGCGCCTTGTCGAGGAGGTCGTCGATGGTGCGGGCGTTGTCCGGCAGGGCGTCGGCGACGAAGGCCAGCGTCGGCGTGAACTTCACGCCCGCCGCGCGGCCGACCTCGGAACGCAGCACGCCCTTGGCGCTCTCCAGGCCGGCGGCCGCTGCCGCCCGATCCTCGTCGTCCCCGTACACGGTGTAGAAGACCGTCGCCTCCCTGAGGTCACCCGTGACCCGGGTGTCCGTGATGGTGACGTTGGAGCCGAGCCGCGGGTCCTTGATCCCGCGCTGCAGCTTCTGGGCCACCACCTGCTGGATGAGGTCCGCCAGCCTCTTGGCGCGCGCGTTGTCGGCCACTGGTCCGTCTCCCGTTCTTTCTTCGCTTGCATTGTGTCGGTCGGTCAGTCGTCTTCGCCGTGGAGGCGGCGTCTGACCGACAGCAGCTCCACCTCGGGGCGCCCGGCGACCAGCCGTTCGCACCGGTCCAGCACATCGGTCAGGTGCTCCGCGTCACCGGAGACCACGGCCAGGCCGATCATGGCCCGGCGGTGGAGGTCCTGGTTGTCGACCTCGGCCGCGCTCACCGCGTACTTGCGCTGGAGCTCGGCGACGATCGGACGGACGACGGAGCGCTTCTCCTTCAGCGAATGTACGTCGCCGAGGAGGAGGTCGAAGGACAGAGTCCCCACGTACATGTGTGTAACCGGTTCACCCGCCGGTACGGGATCGATGGCCCTGCCGTCCATGCGGCAGGGACATCGAGAACGGTACAACGATCCCGGCGGCGGCTCGACGGGGTTTTACCCCGCTCATGCGTCCGCCGGACGCCGGACCGGCCGGCGGGGAGCGATCCCCCGCCGGCCGGTCCGGACCATGGGTGCTTACACCCGCGGCTTCTCCCGCATCTCGTACGTCGCGATGACGTCGTCGATCTTGATGTCGTTGAAGTTACCGAGGTTGATACCGCCCTCGTAACCGTCACGGATCTCGGTGACGTCGTCCTTGAAGCGACGCAGGCCCTCGATGTTGAGGTTCTCCGCGATGACCTTGCCGTCGCGGATGAGGCGCGCCTTGGTGTTGCGCTTGACCTCGCCCGAGCGGACCAGGACACCGGCGATGTTGCCCAGCTTGGACGACTTGAAGATCTCGCGGATCTCCGCCGTACCGAGCTCGAACTCCTCGTACTCCGGCTTCAGCATGCCCTTCAGGGCCGCCTCGATCTCCTCGATCGCCTGGTAGATGACCGAGTAGTACCGGACGTCCACGCCCTCGCGCTCGGCCATCTGCGCCGCGCGGCCTGCCGCACGGACGTTGAAGCCGATGACGATGGCGTCCGAGCCCATGGCCAGGTCGATGTCCGACTCCGTGACCGCACCGACGCCGCGGTGCAGGACACGGATGTCGACCTCTTCGCCGACGTCCAGCTGGAGCAGGGAGGACTCGAGGGCCTCCACCGAACCGGAAGCGTCACCCTTGATGATCAGGTTCAGCTGCTGGACCTCGCCGGCCTTCAGGGCGGCGTCCAGGTTCTCCAGGGAGAACCTGCGCGTCCGCTTGGCGAAGGCGGCGTTCCGCTCGCGGGCGGCACGCTTCTCGGCGATCTGGCGGGCGGTGCGGTCCTCGTCGACGACGAGGAAGTTGTCGCCCGCACCCGGGACGTTGGTCAGGCCCAGGACCTGGACCGGCGTCGACGGGCCGGCCTCGGCGACGTTGTTGCCGTTGTCGTCGAGCATGGCGCGCACACGACCGTAGGCGTCGCCCACGACCATCGTGTCGCCGACCCGCAGCGTGCCTCGCTGGACGAGGACCGTCGCCACGGCACCACGGCCGCGGTCGAGACGGGACTCGATCGAGATGCCCTGCGCGTCCTGGCTCGGGTTGGCCCGAAGGTCGAGCGAGGCGTCGGCCGTGAGGATCACGGCCTCCAGCAGCGAGTCGATGTTCAGACCCTGCTTGGCGGAGATGTCGACGAACATCGTGTCGCCGCCGTACTCCTCGGCCACCAGACCGAACTCGGTCAGCTGACCGCGCACCTTGGTCGGGTCGGCACCCTCGACGTCGATCTTGTTGACCGCGACGACGATCGGGACCTCGGCCGCCTTGGCGTGGTTGAGCGCCTCGACCGTCTGCGGCATGACGCCGTCGTTGGCCGCGACGACCAGGATCGCGATGTCGGTCGACTTCGCACCACGCGCACGCATGGCGGTGAACGCCTCGTGACCCGGGGTGTCGATGAAGGTGATCTTGCGCTCTTCTTCGTTGACCTCGGTCGCGACCTGGTAGGCACCGATGTGCTGGGTGATGCCGCCGGCCTCGCCCGCGATGACGTTCGTCTTGCGGATGGCGTCGAGCAGTCGGGTCTTACCGTGGTCGACGTGACCCATGACGGTGACGACCGGCGGACGGACCACCAGGTCCTCGTCCTCGCCCTCGTCCTCGCCGAACTCGATGTCGAAGGACTCGAGCAGCTCGCGGTCCTCCTCCTCGGGGCTGACGATCTGAACCTGGTAGTTCATCTCGCCCGCGAGGAGGTGCAGCGTCTCGTCGGAGACGGACTGCGTGGCCGTGACCATCTCGCCGAGGTTCATCATGACCGCGACGAGCGACGCCGGGTTGGCGTTGATCTTCTCGGCGAAGTCGGTGAGGGACGCACCGCGCGACAGGCGAATGGTCTCGCCGTTGCCGCGAGGCAGCATCACGCCGCCGACCGACGGGGCCTGCATGGCCTCGTACTCCTGGCGCCTCTGCCGCTTCGACTTGCGACCGCGACGCGCGGGACCGCCGGGACGACCGAAGGCGCCCTGCGTGCCACCACGGCCACCGGGACCGCCGGGACGACCGCCGAAACCGGGACGGCCACCGCCGCCACCGAAGCCGCCACCGCCGCCGGGGCCGCCACCACCGGGACGACCGGCGAAACCGCCGCCGCCACCCGGACGTGCGCCGCCACCGGGACCGGCCGGACGACCGGCGAAACCGCCGCCGCCACCCGGACGACCGCCGCCGGGACGACCCGCACCGCCGCCGCCACCCGGACCGCGGCCGCCGGGGCCACCGCCGGGACGCGGGCCGGCAGCGGGACGCTGCGGCATCATGCCCGGGTTCGGACGCGGACCGCCGGGACGGGGACCGCCGGGGCCTGCGCCCTGCGGACGGGGCATACCGCCCGGAGACGGACGCGCGCCGCCCGGAGACTGCGGACGAGGACCGCCGCCCTGGCCACCGGGGCCCTGCGGACGGGGACCCGCGCCGGGAGCGCCACCGGGGCCGCCGGGACGCGGGGCGCCCTGCGGACGGGGCGCCTGCGGGCGCGCCATGCCGGCGTTGCCGCCGGACGTGAAGGGGTTGTTGCCCGGACGCGGACCCGACGGACGGGCACCGCCCGGACGCGGGGCACCGGCGCCACCGGGGCGCTGGCCCTGCGCGGCGGCCGGACGCTGGCCCTGACCGCGGTCAGGGCGGTCACCGCGGTCACCGCGGTCGCCACGGTCCTGACCCTGACCGGGCGCGGGACGGCCGGCGGGACGGGGCGCGCCGGGGCGCGGGCCCTGGGAGGCCGGCCTCGGGCCGGACGACTGGGCCGGAGCCGCGGGGGCGGCCGGAGCAGCCGGCGGAGCGGTGAACTCCGGGGCGGCGGGGGCCGGACGCGGCGCGGGCTTGGGACCCGGACGCGGGCCGGAGGCCGCCGGCGCGGGGGCCGACGAGGCGGCCGGGGCCGCCGGAGCAGCCGGGGCCGCGGGCGTCTGCGCCGCGGGAGGCTTGGGGGCGGCCGGCCGCGGTGCGGCCGGGCCCGGACGGGCTCCTTGCGCCGGGGAAGGCGCGCCGGGCCTGGGGGCTGCCTTGCGCGGGGCGGGCTTGCCGCCGCCCTGGAAGGCATCAGTCAGTTTGCGGACAACGGGCGCTTCGATGGTCGAAGACGCCGAACGGACGAATTCACCGAGTTCCTGGAGCTTGGCCATGACGGCCTTGCTCTCCACCCCGAACTCCTTGGCGAGTTCGTATACCCGGACCTTAGCCACTTCGCTCCTTTTAGGTCCGGGTGTGTCCGGACCGTCGCTACTTCATGGGCGTACTCATCGCGTGCTCATCGAGTGCTCATCGCAATCTCGACCTACTTCCAACTCGCGGGGTACCAGAGCCGCACGGAGGTTCCGTGCGACGCCTTCTTACGGTGTTGCCTGTTCGGCAACGGTCGTCTGCTCGACGTACTGGCGCAACGCCTTTGTGTCGAGCGCTCCCGGGGCTCGCAACGCCCTCGTGAACGCCCGGCGGCGTACCGCCTGGTCGAGACAGACCGGGGCGGGATGCAGATACGCACCCCGGCCGGGCAGCGTACCGCGTGGATCGGGGACGCATGCGTCCTTGATCGCCACGATGCGCAGCAGCTCCGTCTTGGCCGCCCGCTGCCGGCACCCCAGACAGGTGCGCTCAGGGCATGCTCCGGCGTGCGTCCGGCCAGACACTGTTAAGTCTACCTCCCCGCGGCGACCTCACCCCTTCGGGTCAGGATTCGAACAGGTGCCGCGTTACATCTGTCGTGATCTGAGCCCCGGCAGGCCGAGATCTATTCCTCTGCTGCTCGGAGCTACTCGGAGGGCTGTTCGATGTCCGGACGGATGTCGATGCGCCAGCCGGTCAGCCGGGCGGCGAGCCGGGCGTTCTGCCCTTCCTTGCCGATCGCCAGCGACAGCTGGTAGTCCGGCACCGTCACCCGCGCGGAGCGGGCCCCGAGGTCGACGACCTCGACCTTGGAGACCCGGGCCGGGGACAGCGCGTTCGCCACCATCTCGGCCGGGTCGTCGGACCAGTCGACGATGTCGATCTTCTCGCCGTTCAGCTCGCCCATCACGTTGCGCACCCGGCCGCCCATGGGGCCGATGCAGGCGCCCTTGGCGTTCAGACCCGAACGGGTGGACCTGACGGCGATCTTCGTACGGTGACCGGCCTCACGTGCGATGGCGGCGATCTCGACCGAACCGTCGGCGATCTCCGGCACCTCCAGGGCGAAGAGCTTCTTCACCAGGTTGGGGTGAGTGCGGGAGAGCGTCACGGACGGGCCGCGCACACCCTTGGCCACCCGGACGACGTACGACCGCAGCCGCATGCCGTGCCGGTACGTCTCACCGGGGACCTGCTCCTGCACCGGCAGGATGGCCTCCAGCCTGCCGATGTCCACGAGCACGTTCTTCGGGTCGCGGCCCTGCTGGACCACGCCGGTGACGATGTCGCCCTCACGGCCGGCGTACTCGCCGAGCGTCGCGTCGTCCTCGGCGTCGCGCAGGCGCTGCAGGATCACCTGCTTGGCCGTGGTGGCGGCGATACGGCCGAAGTCGGACGGGGTGTCGTCGAACGCCCGGGGCTCCTGCCCCTCCTCGAGGTCCTCGGGGTCCTCCTTCGCCCACACGGTCACATGCCCGGTCTCCCGGTTGAGCTCCACGCGCGCGTGACGGCGGCTTCCCTCGGTGCGGTGGTAGGCGATGAGGAGGGCCGACTCGATCGCCTCGACCAGCAGGTCGAAGGAGATCTCCTTCTCCCGCACCAAGCCCCGCAGGGCACTCATGTCGATGTCCACGGCTACGCCTCCTCTTCCATCTCGTTCTCGTCGTTGTCGTTCTCGTCGTTCACGTTCTTGTCGCTCTTGTCCTTGCGGTTGAACTCGACCTGCACGCGCGCCTTGTCGATGTCACCGAAGGAGAGTCTGCGGGCGGTGGCCTTGCGGCCCTTCACGCCGGGCACCTCGAGGTCGAGCCCCTCGTCGTCGACCGCGAGGATCCGGGCGACCAGTTCGCCGTCCTCGGTGAGCTGGAACCGCACCAGCCGGTCGACGGCGCGCAGGTAGTGCCGGTGCTCGGTGAGGGCGCGCTCCGCGCCCGGGGTGCCGACTTCGAGGGTGTACTCGCCCTCGCCCATCGCGTCCGTCTCGTCGAGCTTCGCCGAGAGCGCGCGGCTCACATCGGCGATCTGGTCCAGGTCCGCTCCGGAGTCGGAGTCGACGACGACGCTCAGCACCCGCTTGCGTCCGACGGAGTCCACGGCGATCTCTTCCAGATCCAGTCCCTGGGAGACGACGAGCGGTTCCAGGAGCTCTCGCAGCCTCTCGCTCTGGGTGGTGCTCATCCGGGTGACTCCTCGGCCGCGTGTGCTGTTGTGGGATGGGGCGCGTGTCTGGTCAAAGGGTATCCGGTCGCAGGGTGTGTTGCCGTCCACCTGTGCACGGAGGGTGGCGGCCCCTCGCGGTGCGGTGCCGCTGAGTGGTGCGGGCCGGGCGCGCGGGTACGGTGATCACGGGCCCGCCGCCCACCAGTTCCGTACGACTTCCCCGAGGACGTCCGCCGTGCCGTTGCCCCTCCCCTCGCGCACCCCGTCGGGACCGCGCCGAAGATCCCTGCTCGCGTCGGCCGCGGGAGCGGCGCTGCTCGTGGGCTGCTCGTCCGGTACGCAGGAGACCGAGAAGAGCGCGAGCCGCACCCCGTCGGCCACCGACCGGGCACGCGCGCGTGCGGCTCGGGAGAGCAGCGTGCTGGTGGCACGGTACGACGCCGTCCTCGCCGTCCATCCGGCGCTGACGGGGCGGCTGGAGCCGCTGCGGGCGGAGCTCGTACGGCACATGGAGGCGTTCGGCGGTGCGGGGAAGACGTCCCCCTCCGCTTCCTCCACGAACTCCCCCACGGTTCCTTCCACGACCTCCGCCTCGTCCGCATCCGCCGATCCCACGGCCGGTGCCGCGGCCGTGCCGTCCGCCGTGCCGATCACCGACACGGCCGCACTCGCCGAGCTGGCCGCCGCCGAACGGGCGCTCGCCGACCGCAGGGCCACGGAGCTGCTGGACGTCCCCGGTGAACTGGCCCGGCTGCTGGCCTCGGTGGCGGCGGCCGGTGCGGCGCACGCCTATCTGCTGACGGAGGGGACGCGATGAGTGAGGAGACGAGTCCGGAACTGACCGCACTCCAGGCGGCGTTGGCCGCCGAACACGCCGCCGTGTACGGGTACGGGGTGGTCGGCGGCCGGATCGGCGAGGGGCGGCGCTCCGAGGCACGGGCGGCCTACGACGCGCACCGCGCGCGCCGGGACGCGCTGGGGCGCGAGGTGCGCGACCTGGGGGCCGAACCGGTCGCCGCGAGCGCCGGTTACGCGCTGCCGTTCCCGGTGCCGGACTCGGCCGCGGCGGTCCGGCTCGCCGCGGAGCTGGAGGAACGCGTGGCCGGGGTGTACTCCGACCTGGTGCGGGCAGCCGGGGACGCACGGCGCCGGGAGGCCGCGGGCGCGCTGCGGGAGGCGGCGGTCCGTGCGGTGCGCTGGCGCGGCGGGAGCGTAGCCTTCCCTGGTCTCGCCGAGCGGACCGGTACGGATCCGGCCACGGGCTCGGCCTCCGCACCGGCAGCGGCCACGCCGACGGCGGCGGCGCCCTCGGGGACACCGGCGGCTTGACCGAAGAGCGAAGGGAACGACTCGCGCATGGCTTTCGAACCGCCGCAGCGTCTGGTCAGGGCGCTCGGTGAGACGGCACCGGACGGTGACGGCTGGTTGGAGAAGCTGCCGGAGACGGCCCGACTGGCCGTGGCGCTGAGCGAGTCGACCGTCGACCGGGTGCAGGTGCCGGGCGGCCGGACCAGCCTGGTCGTGCTCGTGCGCCGGGTGGACGGGACACCGGCCGTGCTGAAGCTGGCCCCGCCCCGGTTCCGGCCGGAGGCCGAGCGGGCCGCGCTGGCGCACTGGGACGGCCTGGGCGCCGTCCAGTTGCTGGAAGGACCGCAGACCGCGGGGGCGCTGCTGCTCGAGCGGCTGCATCCCGACGTGTCGGTGCGGTCGCTGGCCGAGGCGAAGGCCCTGCTGGAGGCGGCGGGGGCGTTGCGGCGGCTGTGGGTGGAGCCACCGGCCGGCCATTCCTTCGAGTCCGTGGCCGACCGGACGGGACGGCAGGCGGCGGCGATGCGCGCCAGTGCGGAGGCCGATCCCGAGGTGGCCGCCCTGGTGGACGCGGCGCTCGCCGCCCGCGCGGAGTTGCTGGCGGCGCCGCCCGAGCACCGGTTGCTGCACGGCACGTTCCGGCAGAGCAAGGTGCTGGCCGGTTACCGGATGCCGTGGCTGGCCGTGGGGCCGGATCCGGTGGTCGGCGAATGCGCCTTCGACCTGGCCCGGCTGGTCCGCGACCGGGTGGAGGACCTGATCGCCTCACCGTCCGGAGCGGCGACGACCCGGCGCCGGGTGAAGCGGCTCGCGGAGTCGCTCGAACTGGACCAGGACCGACTGCGGGGCTGGACGCTGTTCCGGGCGGTGGAGTCGGGGGTCCGGGCGCGGCGGGTCGGCCGGACGCGGGACGCCGAGCTGCTGCTCGAGTTCGCGAGCTGGCTTTAACCACTGTGTCGGCGTCGGCCCGCATGGTGCCGACCAGGGCGAACACCCCGGCCGCCGCGGCGAGCGTCACGGCCGCGGCCAGGGCGGCCGGCGCCGCACAACCCCGCGGACCGCTGCCGCGGCCCCCGTTCCTCCGGGCGCCATGACCGTTCCCCTCCGCGGTGACGTCATTACGCCCTACGGTCGGGGAACGGCCTGAGAGAAGTCCGTGAGGCAGCCATACGCCCCGGCAGAACTCCCTGAGACGTTGCGTCGGATCACGCCGTCAGCCGCGCGATCGCCTCGTCGACCGTGAGCTCCTCGCGCTCACCGGTCCTGCGGTCCTTCAGCTCCAGGACGCCCTCGGCGGAGCGGCGGCCCGCCACCAGGATCTTCGGTACGCCCATCAGCTCGGAGTCGGTGAACTTCACACCCGGGGAGACGCCGGGCCGGTCGTCGACCAGGACGCGCAGACCGGCCGCGCGCAGCCGCTCGGAGACGTCGAGCGCCAGCTCGGTCTGCAGGGCCTTGCCCGCGGCGACGACGTGCACGTCGGCCGGGGCGACCTCGGCGGGCCAGCACAGGCCCTTGTCGTCGGCGCTCTGCTCGGCGAGGGCGGCGACCGCGCGGGAGACGCCGATGCCGTAGGAGCCCATGGTCACGCGGACCGGCTTGCCGTGCTGGCCGAGGACGTCGAGCTTGAGGGCGTCGGCGTACTTGCGGCCCAGCTGGAAGATGTGGCCGATCTCGATGGCGCGGTCCAGGTGGAGGCCGGTGCCGCACTTCGGGCAGGGGTCGCCCTCCTTGACGACGACGACGTCGACGTACTCGCCGACCTCGAAGTCACGGCCCGCGACGACGTTCTTCGCGTGGGTGTTCTCCTTGTTGGCGCCGGTGATCCAGGAAGTGCCGGGCGCCACGCGCGGGTCGGCGATGTACCTGACCTTCTCCAGGCCCTGCGGGCCGACGTAGCCGCGGACCAGGTCCGGGCGGCCCACGAAGTCCTCGGCGGTGACCAGTTCGACGGCGGCCGGGGCGAAGTGCGCCTCGACCTTGCCCAGGTCGACCTCGCGGTCGCCGGGCACGCCCACGGCGACGATCTCGCCGTCCACCTTCACGAGGAGGTTCTTCAGCGTCGCGGAGGCCGGGACGCCCAGGGAGGCGGCGAGGGTCTCGATGGTGGGGGTGTCGGGGGTCGGGATCTCTTCGAGCGCGGCCACGCCGTCGGCGTCCACCGGCTTCAGCTCGTACGTGATCGCCTCGGTGTTGGCCGCGAAGTCGCAGTTCGGGCAGTCCGCGAAGGTGTCCTCGCCGGCGCCGGCCGGGGCGAGGAACTCCTCCGACTTGGAGCCGCCCATCGCGCCCGCGGTCGCGGCGCAGATGCGGTAGTCGAGGCCGAGACGCTCGAACACCTTCTGGTACGCCTGGCGGTGCAGCGCGTAGGACCGGGCGAGGCCCTCGTCCTCGGTGTCGAAGGAGTAGGAGTCCTTCATGAGGAACTCGCGGCCGCGCAGGATGCCGGCCCGGGGGCGGGCCTCGTCACGGAACTTCGTCTGGATCTGGTAGAGGATGACCGGCAGGTCCTTGTAGGAGGACGCCTGGTCCTTCACGATCAGCGTGAAGATCTCCTCGTGGGTGGGGCCGAGGAGGTAGTCGCCGCCCTTGCGGTCCTGGAGGCGGAAGAGTTCCGGGCCGTACTCGTCCCAGCGGCCGGTCGCCTCGTAGGGCTCGCGCGGCAGCAGCGCGGGGAGGCTGACCTCCTGGGCGCCGATCGCGTCCATCTCCTCGCGGACGATGCGCTCCACGTTGGCGAGGACCTTCTTGCCGAGCGGCAGCCAGGACCAGATGCCGGCGGCGGTGCGGCGGACGTAGCCGGCCCGGACGAGGAGCTTGTGGCTGAGGACCTCCGCGTCCGCCGGGTCGTCGCGCAGCGTCTTCGCCATCAACTGGGACATGCGCTGGACCGGTGCGTTCGCCATGGTTCTCGTACTCCTGCCGATGGGGGTCCCCCCGCTCGGGCGAAACCGAGAGTGGGGAGGGTAATGGCTAGGAGGTTAGCCGGGAGCGTGGCGGGCCGGAAATCCGTTACCCGCGCAGGAGCGGAAGCGGGGCGCCCATCACCGCGTACGGGCGGGGGGCGCTGGGGAACAGCACCCTGCGGGCCAGGTCCTGGTAGCCCAGAGCGCGATAGAGGGCGCGAGCGGGGCTCTCGGTGTCGATCGCGGAGAGGATCGAGCGGGGCTGGGCCGCGGTGTCGGTGATCGTGGTGATCAGGGCCCGGCCCGCGCCGCGGTTCTGATGGGCGGGGTGCACATGCAGTTCCGTGATCACGAAGGAGTCGTCCAGCCAGTGCTCGTTGCCCTGGGCCCGGAGGTAGGGCTGCACGACCGTCGACCACCAGTGGGTGCGGTCGTTGGGCATGCCGTAGACGAAGCCGACCAGTCTGTCCCCGGCGGTCGCGCCGAAGGCCCTCGCACCCGGATGCGCCATGTGGCGCAGGACGATCTGTCTGCGCACGGCCACCTCGTCGGGGCCCAGTCCGAAGGCGATCGCTTGGACGGCCAGGGCCTCGTCCACATGGGCGGGGAGGTCCAAGGGGCCGATCACGAGGTCCATGGCGGGGAGCCTACAGGGGGCCTAAAAGAGGACGCTCATGAAAGCGCCGACCTCCTGGAAGCCCACCCTCCTGTAGGTGCGCCTCGCCGGGGTGTTGAAGTCGTTCACATAGAGGCTGACCACGGGGGCCACGTCCGCCAGGGCGTAGCGCAGGACCGCTGCCATGCCGGGGGCCGCCAGACCCTGGCCCCGGTACTCCGGGGCCACCCACACGCCCTGGATCTGGCAGGCGTGGGACGTCGCCGCGCCGATCTCCGCCTTGAAGGCGACCCTGCCCCGGTCGTCGAGGCGGGCGAACGAGCGGCCGGCGCCCACGAGTTCGGCGACCCGGGCCTGGTAGAGCAGGCCTCCGTCGCCTGCCATCGGGGAGACGCCGACCTCCTCGGTGAACATCGCCACGCACGCGGGCATGATCGCGTCCATCTCGTCCTTGCGGATGCGGCGGACGTAGGGATCCGGGGCGATGTCGGTGGGCATGCGGTCGGTGACCATGAGGGGCTGCTGGGCGCGGACCTCGCGGGCGGGACCCCAGTGGGGCTCGAGGAGGCGCCAGAGCTGGGTCGTCGGCTCGGCGGGGCCGACGATCGAGGAGCAGCGGCGGCCCGCGCGCCGGGCGCGGTCGGCGAACGCCCGCACCGCCCTCGGCGTCGCGCAGATGGGGACGAGGTTGGCGCCCGCGTAGCACAGCGAGGTCAGCATGCCGTCCTCGTACCAGCCCCACATCTCGCCGCCGAGCCGCCACGGGTCGAGGCCCGCGACCTGTACCCGGGAGGTGACGAAGGCGTTGGCGACCGGCTCGCGGTCGAGGACGGCGAGCGCGGCGTCCAGGTCGCTCGGTTCGAGGACCCGGGAGGTGGTCTGGGTCAACACGCGCGGGGCCTCACACTCAGGTCTGCTGATCTCCGCACTGTACCTGCGGAAGCTTTGGCGTGCTGCCCTGTGTTCGGTCGGCGTTCGCCTGCCGCGAGCATCGGCTCGCCGTGCCGTCTTCGGGGGTCTGTCGTCCCCAGGCCCCCGCTGTCGGCCCTGAACGGGCCTCGACCTCAAACGCCGGACGGGCTGCATTCAGCCGGCCGGGAGCGGAAGCCCGGGGCGTGCGAACGCCGGGCGGGCCGAAGGACCGCAGCCCGGCCGGCGTCCGGAAGCCGGCGGGTCAGCCTGCGACGGAGACCGACGGTTCGCCGGACGGGGTACCGGCCGCCTCCATCTGTTCGGCCAGCTTCATGGCCTCCTCGATGAGGGTCTCCACGATCTTCGACTCGGGGACGGTCTTGATGACCTCGCCCTTCACGAAGATCTGGCCCTTGCCGTTGCCGGAGGC
>NZ_JBIUSU010000017.1:0-79388 GCF_044741545.1 Streptomyces sp. NPDC088157 | reverse complement strand
GCCGAGGGCATCGACATGGGCCCGTCCCCCACGGACGCCGCCCTCGCCGCTGATCTCGCCCTGCCGATCGAGGAGCTCGAGCTCACCGTTCGGTCGTACAACTGCCTCAAGCGTGAGGGCGTTCACTCCGTGGGCGAGCTCCTGGCGCGTTCCGAGGCGGACCTCCTGGACATCCGTAACTTCGGTGCGAAGTCCATCGACGAGGTCAAGGCGAAGCTGGCCGGCCTGGGCCTGGGCCTCAAGGACAGTCCGCCCGGATTCGACGCCACGGCCGCTGCCGACTCCTTCGGCGCCGACGACGACGCGGACGCGGGTTTCGTGGAGACCGAGCAGTACTGAACGCGGCGCAGGGCCGCCCCACCACGATTCAGCAGCTGGTCAGGGACTCCGGGCTGAACGAGGACATGGGGATCAGCCCACGGAACACCACGCCGTGCTCATGCTGTCCACCGGACTCATGGGCCAGGGCGGAGTCGTGGTCAAGGTCCTGCGATCACCTGCGCCGCACCGACGACGGCATCGACGAGCCGCTGCTGGACACAGGAGGCAACCCCAGCGCCGTCACCGACAGGCACCACGTCCGCGGCAGGATCTCGAGCGCCCGGACCTGGCTGCCCGCCAGACGCACGACGCCGCGGTCTGCTCCCTCTGCCTGAGCACCGGCAAGATCGGCGACCGCGTGCTGCCGGCGGCGGCAACTGGCGCCTGACGCCTCATCGTGCCGAGGCGAAAAACCGAAGGGTTCCCGCAAGTCACGTCCTTGCGGGAGCCCTTCGGTGTGCCGCCTGCAAAGGTTGAGAAGACGATCACGAGCGGGATGTCTGTGCGCTCGCGGTGACAGCGTCACGGCGTTGCCGCCCTCACGGCGCGAGCAGGGGACTGTCGCCGCTTTGCTTGGCGGCGGCGTAACGCCGGGCCGTATCCTGCCAGTTGACGACCGCCCACTTCGCGTCGATCCGACGCGGTCGACATCAGCAACCTTGCCGCAGCCGATCTCGGCCGCCAGATCACCAGAGCCGTGCAGCACCGGCTCATGCAGATCCAGCACCACTCGGCCCTGCTTGACGGCTGCCTCGCCGGCACCGGCTTGATCATGGACGGCTGACCCCGCGAAGCTCGTGTATGGCGAGTTCACGCAGGTGAGACAAGCCCCGCGCTCCCGGTGGCTCGTTGTCCCGGAAAAAACAAGAGCAACTCGTACAACCAACCTCCCTCTTCGCAGGTCCGATCGAGCGGCACGCACGGATGTGCGTGCCGCTCGGCTCATCAGGAAGGACTTCCTTGGTTTCCCCACGCACCGCCCGACGCAGTCTCGGCGCTTCCGTCGCCACCGTTCTCGCCGTGACGGTCGGCGCCGGCGTCCTGGCCTCGCCCGGGGCCGTGGCCGCTCCCGCTGCCCTGATCAGGGCCACCGGCGCCACCACCGGCGAGGCGAATCTGCCGCTCGGTGCCGAGATCGTCAGCACCGGCGACACCGGATACCTCACGTCCCGGATGGACGGCTCGGGCAACACGGTTCTGGAGTGGCACAAGTACGCCGACGGCTCCGTGCTGCCGATCAGCACGGGCACCGTGGGCCACGACAGCGCCTCCGACATCGTCGTGACCAGCGACGGCGGCAGCATGGTCTTCCTGAGGGACATGAAGGAAGGCGCCACCTGGTCCGCGTCCTATGACCTCGCGTCCGAGTTCAAGCCCGGCGCGAAGCTCGTCGGCGTGGTCGGCGACAACGTTTTCGTGAAGGTTCCGACAGGCAGCGGGGGCTACCACGAGCTGTGGCAGCTCGCGCAGGTCGACGGGGTCGCCAAGAAGACGAAGCGCTCGTCCAACTCCTACAGCATGGACTTCAAGGTCGTCGCCTCCACAAGCGACGTCCTGACAGTCCTGAGCAGCAACCGGGTCTTCCCGAGCTCGACGACCTTCCGGACCGAGTACTGGCAGACGCGCACCAGCGTCAACAGCGACGCGGTGATCGAGTCGGGCAGCAGGCAGAACATCGCCCCGTGGACCCAGGCCTCGACGGGCGCCTACAGCGCCGACTACGAGGCGTGGGTCGAGTACCGGGCCGGGGTCACCGAACTCGTCGTGGACGGGACCTATGTCCACCAGAGGTTCGCCATGGACAGCTCCATGAGTGGCGCCGTCATCGCCGGCATCACCAGGGACACGCTGCTCTACGGGGTCCCGGGCAAGGCGGCCGACGGGACGCCGAGCCCGCTGTACGCCCGGAGCATCACCGACTCCACCGCCGCGCCGTACAAACTCCTGGAGCACTTCTCCAGCGTGGCCCACGCGCCGGACGGCGGCCTGCTCGTGCGCGGCGCCACGGCCGACACCGACGGGCTGTTCCGGATCGGGGAAGGGAACGACGGCCTCCCGAGCGCCACGCTCGTGGCGGACACGGGCCGGATCACGGCCGTCAAGGTGACCGAGCCGAAGGTCCCCACCACGGTGAGCCTGGAGAAGCCGGGCACCACGGTCCCGATGGAGTGGACCCTGTCCCGCGCGAACGCCGCCGTGGACCTCACGCTCACGCACACAGCCACCGGCAGGAAGCTCACCAAGCGCCTGTCCCAGCCGGTCTCCGACAGCCGCTTCGCCTTCGTCTGGGACGGCGTCCTGGAGGGCATCAGCGCCCCGAACGGCGCCTACACCTGGCAGATCACCGCCACCCCGACCGACGGCGTCGGCGGCACGGCGACCGCCCAGGGGAGCTTCCAGGTCTCGCGCCAGGCCAACCCGCACGACTTCACCGACAACGGCTCGACGGACGTCCTCGCGCGCGACGCCTCGGGGGTGTTGTGGCGGGACGACCTCTTCGACTGGCTGTCGGGCAGCCGGGTGACCACGGCCAAGCGGACGAGGGTCGGTACCGGTTGGCAGGTCTACAACCAGATCGAGGCCGCGGGAAATCTCGCCGGCACCTCGCCGGGCGACCTCGTCGCCCGTGACGCCTCGGGCGCCCTGTGGATGTACCAGGGCAGGGGCGACGGCACCTTCACGACCCGCGTCAAGGTCGGCACCGGCTGGCAGATCTACAAGCAGATCACCGGTGGCAGCGACCTCACCGGAGACGGCCGACCCGACCTCCTCGCCACCGACGCCTCCGGCGTCCTGTGGCTGTACAAGGGCACCGGCAGCTCGTCCGCCCCCTTCTCCACCCGCGTCCGGGTCGGAGGCGGGTGGCAGATCTACAACCAGATCACCGCCGTCGGCAACATCGCGGGCACCACCGCCGGCGACCTCGTCGCCCGCGACGCCTCAGGCGTCCTGTGGATGTACCAGGGCAACGGCGCGGGCAAGTTCACCGCCCGCGTCAGGATCGGTTCCGGCTGGAACGCCTTCTCCCACCTCGTCGGCGCCGGCGACGTCACCGCCGACGGCCGCCCCGACCTGATCGCCTACGGCCCGAACGGCACGTACGTCTACCGCTCGACCGGCTCGACGACGGCCCCGTTCAACCGGCTGACGACCAACCTCTACGCGGGCGAGGGCACCAAGTTCAACAACATCGCCTAGAAGGGCCTGTCCGGGCGATCATGTGCGAAGCCACATGACCAGGGCGGCTGAGGTGGCTGTCCCGGGGACGACGTAGCGGCGTTTGTGGTCAGGTCGGCGGGGGTGACCGCGCTGCGCCGGGCCGGGCGGCACGCCGAGCCGTACCTCACCGACCGGTCCGCCGTGGTGCGGGCGTGCGCCCGGTGGGTGCTGCGACAGGGCGGCACCCACCCGGCACCGCTGTACCGCGCGCTGTGCGCCGACCCCGCGGCCCGACCCGCCGCCGCGGTGGGCCTCGGCGAGTGCGGGGTTCGCCAGGACGCGGACCTGGTCCGGGCGCTGCTCGCGCACCGGGCCCCCGGGTGCGTGCCTGCGCGGTGGCGGGACTGCGAGCGCTGGAGGAGGTGCGCGTCGACGACGTACGACCGCTCCTGGACCACCCGTCGGCGGCAGTGGTCCGGCAGGCCACCGCGGCTCTGCTGCCGTGGGCCGACCGCGTACCGCAAGAGCTACTGCGCGGGCTCCTGGCCGACGACCGTCCGCGCCACCAACGGGTCGCGGCGATCAGGCTGCCGCGGGCGGTCGGGGTGCAGGTCCGGGGCCGACTCGCGGCTCTGAGCTGATCCCACCGCACAGGCCCCAGTAGGACCGTTGCAGCACCAGCCCCCGAACAGCTCGACGCACTGCGGGAGCTCGGCATGGAATGGGCATGACGGGTACTGGTCGCCGCACCGTTCAGCCGTGGCCGGGGCGGATTCCCGTGGTCTCGTGCTGTGTCAGCGGGCTGGCGTCAAGCCCGCTACCCGGGACCGGGTTCGTCATGGTCCTTCGCCCCGTGCACACGCACGGCGTGCCGCTCTGCCCTTTACCGCCTTGACGAGGACATGATGGGAGGGTGGTCAGGTGATCGAGACGGTGTTGCGCAGTGAGGACCTACCGGTGGCCGATCGGTTCGAGTGGTGGCGGGAGTTGACCTCACAGACGCTCGCGCCCACGGAGATCACCAGCGACCATGCCGATGACTTCCGGGCCTGCGTCCGGCAGTTGGACCTTGGGGCCGTTCAGGTGTCGGTGCTGTCCTATCCGTCATTGCGCTCGCGTCGCACGCCTGCGTTGGTGCGTCGCTCCGATCCCGAGCTCTATCACCTGGCCCTGACACTGAGAGGCCGGCAGAGCATCTCCCACGACAGGCGTGACGCGTTGGTGGGGGTTGGCGATCTGCTGCTGTACGACACCACGCACCCATGGGACGCCTCGGCCTTCCCCGACGACGGCGGTCCGGTCGAGGGGATCGTCGTGAACGTGCCCCGTTCAGCGATTCCTCTTCCAGCGGTGAAGGTGGACCGCCTCCTCGGGGCGCCGTTGCCGGGCGACAACGGTATGGGGGCCCTCCTGTCACAGTTCTTGACCCGCCTGGCACCTGAGTCCGACTTCTGCCGGCCGCAGGACGCCATACGTCTGGGCGGGGTCACCGTGGACCTGATCACCGCGTTCCTCGCCCACCACACGGACACCGAAGACGGCGTTCCACCCGAGAGCCGCCGGCAGGCGCTGATGGCCGGCATCCACTCCTTCATCGAACGCAACCTGGGCGACCCGCAGTTGTCACCCGGCGCAGTCGCCGACTCGCACCACATCTCCGTGCGCTACCTGCACAAGCTGTTCCAGGCGCAGGGCGTCACCGTAGCCGCGTGGATCCGGCAGCGGCGTCTGGAGGGCTGCCACCGGGACCTCGCCGATCTGCAACTGTCCGACAAACCCATCGGCTTCCTGGCCGCACGCTGGGGCTTCGTCCACGCTTCCGAATTCACCCGCGCATTCCGCAGGGCCTACGGCATCCCGCCGAGCACGTATCGGCAAGAAGCACTCCACGGCAAACGGTGCACCGACCGCCAACTCCGGGCATCCAGGGGATCAGGCGATCCGATGCCCGGACAGCAGTAAATGCCGCGGCCTGCAGGCATGCATGCATTCGACACCCTGGTCCTGCATTTGACGGTCGGTTGATTTGGGTTGATCAGGTGATTTGGGTTGATCGGGGGCGTCCGCTGACGCCCCTGAACGGGCCGCGGGAACCGGGGCCCTCAGGAGAGAGGACTGGCGGGACGATGATCTGGACGGCGTTTTCGACGGAACACCTGTCGGGGACCGATCGATTCAACCACTGGGCAGCAATGATCTCCCAGGCCCACTTTCGCACCACGATGGCCAGCGATCACCTGGATGACTTCCTCGCCAGCTCCCAGGCACTGCACCTGGGCGACATCCAGACCTTCGCGCAAAGCTACCCGCCCATGCATGCGCGCCGGCCCGGCGATGATCCGGCAAGGTGATCCGGAGGTGTTCCAGCTCTGGCTCACCGTCCGTGGGGAGGTCGGGCTCAGCCAGTCGGGCCGGCACGTCGACGTCGGCGAGGGCGATCTGGTCCTCTACGACTCCTCCCGGCCCTGCCAGGCCCAGACCGCCGCCCGTGACCGCCCCGACGTCTCCTCACTGATCGTGCAGATACCCCGGGCCGGACTGCCCCTGCACTCCAACACCCTCGACCGGCTCGCCCTGACCCGCATCCAGGGACGGACAGGCATCGGCGCACTGTTCCGCCACTACCTCACCGACCTGATGAACCACGCGCCCCAGTACGAGGAGTGTGACGCACCCCGCCTGGCAGGCGTCACCCTGGACCTGCTGAGCGCCATGCTCGCCCAGACCGCCCGGACCGAGAACCTCCTGCCGTCCGAAACACAGCAAACGGTCCTGCGTACCCGGATCAACGCGTTCATCCAGCAACACCTGGCCGATCCCGACCTCACACCGGCCTCCATCGCGGCCGCCCACCAGATCTCCGTCCGCTACCTCCACCGGCTCTACCAAGGCCAGGAGACGACGATCGCCGACGGCATACGCCGCAGCAGACTGGAACACATCCACCCCGACCTGGCCGATCCCCGCCTCAACGCCCGTTCCATCAGCGCCATCGCCGCATGCTGGGGTTTCCCGGAGCCGACACATTTCAGCCGCGCCTTCAAGACGCTGTACGGCATCACCCCACGCGACTACCGCCACCAGACCCGGCACGGCGGGTTGCAGGCCGTGCGCTGAGTGCCAACAACCATGCACGCGATGCCAACAACCCGGTGACCTTGTCAGGCATGCTCACGCCAGAAACGAAAGATCGGTTGGCAGCGAGACGAATCACCACCGTCCTCGCGAACCGGCCACGATCAAGGGGCAGGAGCCTTTCCTCCTGCCCCTCCACGATCGCTAGAGAACGGAAGTCTCAGCAGTCATGAAATTCATCAAAAGGACGGCCGTGATGGCGTGCGCATCCGCGGCGGCAGTCATGGCATTCTCCGCGCCGGCCAGCGCCGCCACCACGCTCACTTTCATTGCCAACGGACCAGCCGACTGGGGCCGCGGCTGCGACATGACGACCAAGGGGTGGGGCACCTACAACTACTACGAGAATGGCGGCGTCAAAGGTGGCTACCAGGCATTCGCAGGTGGTTTCGACGCATCGGAGCGCGATACCTGCTCGGATGGTTACGGTGCGGTACTGCACCTGACCTACTTCAAGTGGAACGGCAGTTCATGGATTCCGGCGACTGCCGACCCGATCAAGGTGACCACCGGGGTGAACGACTATCTGTCGCACAGTTGGACCTTCAAAGACGTTCGCGATGTGAAGGTCTCCACCTGCAGGATTGACGGGGCTGGCGCACTCTCGTCGTGCACCTCGGCAACCTTCTACTAAGAAGTCATCTCATTTGGTGAGTCTGCGGTAGCAGATCAGGGTGCATGCGAGGCTTGTGAAGGCGAGGAAGTGTTCAGCCTTGCGCTCGTAGCGACGGTCGAGACGACGGCATCCAGCGAGCCAGGCCATCGTGCGTTCAATGGTCCAGCGGTGTCGGCCGAGCCGCTGCGAGGTCTCGACTCCCTTGCGGGCGATGTGATGCCGGATGCCCCGCTGAGATAACCATCGCCGCAGGTGGGAGCAGTCATATCCCTTGTCGGCGTGGAGTTTGCCGGGCTTGCATCGACGGGAGCCTCGGCGGGATCGGATCGGCGGTATGCCTTTCACGAGCGGGTCAGGGCCTGGCTGTCGTGGACGTTGGCACCGGAGATGCCGACAGACAGGGGCAGACCGGTCCGGTCGGTGATCAGGTGGATCTTCGAGCCGTGCTTGCCCCGGTCGACAGGATTCGGACCCGTCAAGTCCCCTTTTCACTGCCCGCATGTTCACCGAGTCGATTGCACAGCGAGACCAGTCCAAGTCGCCGCGTGCTCCGAGTTCGTCGAGGACCGGGCGGTGCCTTCGGCAACTGCTGTCACGTGCAGCCCGACGTCGCCACGAACACCAATCGCCGCCAGCACCTCACGGTCGCCGTGCCGACGCCGGCCGCCACCCTGAGGCCGTGACGGCGCCCCCGGCACAACCCGCCGGAACAGCTCTCACAACTCATCCGGCGCCAGCCACTCAACAATCCCCACCACAGCCGACAGCCTAGTCAGCCAAATGAGAGGGCCTCTTAAAAGCCGCTCGGGGTACAAACCGTTCCACTGGGCATTCACACTCGGTGAGTTGCCTGCGTGTCACGGCCAATGCCCTACCTACTCCTCCAACGGGGGCAGCGGCTGAGGGTTGAGAGCCACCTTCTCGGCCGCGGCCTCGTAGAGGCGAGCGGCGGCGCGGTACAGGTAGCGGCCCTCGTCAGCACCATTCACGTTGGCCGACATCTCGGCCAGGACCACCGCAGTGAGGATGTCGCGCAGCCATGGCGGGCGCGGCGGGTGGCCGGGCACGGGTGTCCCGCACCAGTCGTCCATGTTCTGCACCAACGTGGTCAGGCTCATATCTCCTCCTGGTGTCCGACCGTCAATTCTCATGGTGTTGGGGTGCCAGCCGGGATGCCGACTCCACCAACCAGTGACTCACTCGGGAAGCCGCCCCCTGAAGGGCTGAACTGATCGACCATCAATGAGTGGTCGTGCGGAGCCACCGCGAACTCAGGATTTAGGTTTCCAGAGTTGTTCTGTCGCAAGAAAAAAATCTGTGGACGAAACTGCACCAGCCCAGCTCTCGTCCCACTCGCTTGTTCGGCCCGGCCCAGGGCGAGGCCGAGCCAGATCTGGGTCGCAGGCGCGCCGGGCAGTTGCTGCCGCGTGTCGCCGGAGCGGTCGAACCGCGTGACCAGCTCACCGAACCGATAGACGCAGAACTGCGCGAAAAACTGCGAGGTTTCGAACGACGACCAGAAGCTCTGGTCCAGATCGAGGCCGAACCGCAGGTCGACCTCCTCGTCCGAGCCAAACGACGAATGCTGAGTGCCGTGGACGACATCGGTCCACGAGATGCGGCACAGCCGGGAATGGAAGGATCGATCAGCCATGATCATCCGGTGACCTCTTCGACTAAGCATGCTGCCCATAAGGCAGGAGAGGGGCACCGTGAGCCTCTGCGACCTGGCGCCACCTGCACGGTGCGCGACGGGCTCCACCGGCTGTTAAAAGTACCGTCTGCAGAGGCCCTGGCCTGAACGCCTTTACCACGACCGTATATCCGAAGTCCCTGGTCTGCATCTTGACGTCCGAGCTCGGACCACGATGTGTTAATGATGCAAAAGCCAGCCGGAGGGCCCCGCCTTGGCACGTTGTCGGTCGGTACGAGTGTGCCCGCATCAGGGGCCAAGCGCCCGAAGCGCGCTGGTCGTCCAGGACTCCGCTCGGTGCACGCCCCGGCGGCCACGGCGTCCCGCACGAAAGGTCCACACTGCCCGACGCGCCGCAAGCTTACGGGGCCATGATCACTCGCGCCAAAGCAGCTCCAGCCCAAAATCGCTCCGCCGCCCTCGCTGTAATAACTGCCGCCTCACGACTACCTCACGTTGTTGATTCAAATTGTGACAGATGAACAAAGTGCGGAAGCGTGATTTATGCAGCACTCAACATTCCAGCCCAAGAATAGCTCCAAGTTCAGCCATCGCGCAAAGATGCAAACCTTGGCTCCATGTGGTCTCCTTAAAGGGAGACATGTTCCCTGCCCTGCCGAGCAGGGTTCAGAGGCCACCGTAAGTCAAATCTCCGTTTCTAGCGAGCCGCCGGAGAGCCCCGCGCGGTGGCCTTATGCGGCTGGGAACAACGGCGATCACGTGTAGACATGAGAACCTCCGCGAGAGGAGCCGCTATGGCCGAGAATAGGTTTGATTCCGGCGAGGCGCTGGTGGCAGCGCTGGCTGAGGGGAAGCTTCGGTCCGATCACCAGTACACTGGCATGGTCAAGGCGTCGGACAAGGACAAATACGTCGCGTTCGCTCCGGGCTCCTGCGACAGTGGATGGATAGACGTTCCCGCTGAGGTCATCGGGAAGATCGAAGTAATCGATCAAGTGCCCTGCCGCGAGCACAGTCATCCGCTTGTTCGCATGCAATTTAAACTCGATGAGTCGAATCCCCTGCATGTGATGGCTGGCCAGCTGATCGCATCTGCCAACTCGCGGCTCTCCGCTATTCAGCCTGGTCATCTAGCCACGGCTACCAGGTCGGCGACCTCGGTCCAACGCGACCTGCCTTCGGCGGAGTTTTATTGGGAAGTGTCGAGTAGTGTGGGCGGATGCGGCCTAGGCGGCGCTAGCTTGACTATCAGGAGCGACGGCAGTGCGTCATGGCGAGGCGTTGTCAACTCGATCTACGACAACGATTCTTATTGTGTAACACTGTCATTCTTTAACAGTGGTGGTCGCGAGCTATTCGCCTGGCCGAGATTCTGCTCACAAACGTTGACGCAAGACCTACAGGTATGGAGAAATGACAACCTCGCTTTCCTGCCACGATTCTTCGAATCGATTGCGATTGTCAACAGGCGTGACCATTGTTGAGAGGCGCGACGGTCCTGGGTGCGTTCGTTGTTGATCACGGAGTGAAGTCTCAGCGAGTGTTTGAGAAGTTGATCTCGGTCGGTGTGGCTGCGTGATCTTTCGTGGTGGTTCGGTCAGGATCGCTGGGTGACTCGGCCGTCGCGATAGCCCTTGGACCTGACCGATGACGAATGGGTGCTGGTAGAGCCGCTGCTGCCACCGCCCGGTGAGGGTGGCCGGCCGGAGAAGCACTCACGGCGTGCGGTCGTGGATGCGGTGCTGTTAGGCGTCATCTCATTTGGTTCGGAAGCCTGTTGGTCGTGGTTTCGATCGTTGAGCGGCTGGTGCCGGATGAGTTGTGGGAGCTGTTCCAGCGGGTGGTCCCGGAGGCTCCGTCGCGGCCTCAGGGCGGCGGCCGGCGCAGGCATGGTGACCGGGAGGTGCTGGCCGCCATCGTGTTCGTGGCCACGTCGGGATGCACGTGGCAGCAGCTGCCGTCCGCGTCGTTCGGACCGTCGGGAGCGACGGCTCACCGACGGTTCGCCGAGTGGTCCAAGGCTCGAGTATGGGCGAAGCTCCACCGCTTGGTCCTCGACGAGCTCGGCGCCCGCGGCAAGTTGGACTGGTCCCGCTGCGCGATCGACTCGGTGAACATGCGGGCCCTGAAAAGGGGGAGCTGACAGGCCCGAATCCTGTCGACCGGGGCAAGTACGGCTCGAAGGTCCATCTGATCACCGAGCGCACCGGTCTGCCCCTGTCCGTCGGCATCTCGGGGGCGAACCTGCACGACAGTCAGGCGCTGATCCCACTGGTCAAGGGAATACCGCCGATTCGCTCCCGGCGGACGCCGACGGCGCAGACCGGGCAAGCTCCACGCCGACAAGGGGTACGACTACGACCACCTGCGGCGATGGTTACGCGAGCGCGGCATCAGGCATCGCATCGCCCGCAAGGGCATCGAGTCCTCAACCCGCCTGGGCCGCCACCGCTGGACCATCGAACGCACCATGTCCTGGCTCGCCGGATGCCGCAGACTGCACCGCCGCTACGAGCGCAAAGCCGAGCATTTCCTGGCCTTCACCAGCATCGCATGCACCCTGATCTGCTACCGCAGACTCACCAAATGAGATGGCGTCTAAGGGTTGTCCTGTAACGATCTTGGAGTGGGGGGCAGTGCCTCGGGCCACTGGGCCCCGCTCGCCCATCCGGCGAGAGTGTGGTGCAGGCGAGCGATGCCGAGCACGGCGTGATGGACACCGTCGCCTTGAGGCGGCAGTCGCGGATGGCCTTCCAGCCGACCCTATGCGCGAAGGTGTGCTCGACGCGGGACCTCACCTGGCCCGGCTGCCTCTGGCATGGGCCCGCTCCTGGCGCAGTGGAACCAGATCCGCCGCAACCGCGAGCCGCTCGCGCCAGAGCTGCTCGTGGTTGCGGCGGACCTGTCGGCGGACTCTCCGCCGCTGAGTCAGCGGCCGTGACGGTTCAGGCGGGCGTGGAGCAGGTTCGGGTCGGTGGTGGTGAGGTAGGCGGCACTCGGCACGTAGACGTCCTTGCCGCGGATCGCCACCGAGGTGGGATTCTGCAGGCCGTCGGAGGCGTCCAGGACGGTGGTGCTCGTACCGTCGGCCGCGATGCGTACCACCTTGCCGGGCCCGTTGAGCGCGGCGAGGATCTCGTTTCCGCTGCCGGTGAAGGCGAAGTCGTCGATGCCCTGCAGGCCGGTCGCCCGGACAGTGGGTGTGCCCGCGCGGTGGCCGTCGCGGAGGGACAGACTCACGACGGTCCCCTGGTCGAGGTTGGTCACCCATAGGGCACCCTCGCGCACGCGTGCGCCGTTGACTCCGAGGAATCCCTGCGCGGCGAGCTCCGGTGCGGTCGACCAGGCCGTCGCCCGTCCGCCGTTCTCGGGGACCGACCATATGGTGCCGAGGACCGAGTCCGTGATGTAGAAGGAGCGCGAGCGGGGATCGAAGGCCAGGCCGTTGGGCAGGCCGTCGGCGGGGAGGGCGGCGATGCGTTGCGGCGTCGCGGATCCCGGCCTCAGTCGCCACAGTCCGGTCAGGTCCGCGGTGCCGGTGGCGTAGAGGAAGTAGAGGGTTCCGTCGTCGGCGCGGAAGAGGCCGGTGGTCAGGGGGAAGCCGAGCACCGGGGTGTTGACGCCGCCGTCGGAGGGATTCGGCAGGGTGGCCAGGACGTGCGTCACGCCGTGTCGGTCGATGCGCGCCACCTGGCGGGCTGCGGCGAAGGTGACGTCCACGGAGCCGTTCGGTTCAATGACGGCGTTCTCCGGCATCTGGCCCTTGGCCAGATCGAAGTGGGTGACCACCCGGGCCCGGGACAAAACCGCGGACCCGGCCGGCCCGGGAATCGCCGCGGCGACCGTGGAGAGGGAGAGGCTTACCGCGGCGGCGGCGAGAACGGCACTCATAAATCTCTTCTTCATGATTCCTTCAGGTTTTGGGCATGCCGAGGCGACGCTCGGCAAGGGGGATGGAAAGAACGGGCGTGGCTGACCGAGGGCTCAGCTCTCGCTGCGGACTGCCTGGTCGTGCGCCGCGGGCTGCGCGGCCCAGCTGTCGTCCCGGCCGGAATGGATGGTGCGGGCGAGGAGGGCGAGTGCGTGGGCGGAGGCCGAGTCGGGTGCGGCAGTGACCATGACAACCCGCTGGTCCAGTTCGGCCTGGAGGGTCTGCTGGGTCACCTCGATCGAGCCCACCAGAGGATGCCGCATGGTGTAGACCGCCACAGGGCAGGCGCGGACCCGGTGGTCACCCCACAGCGATTCGAACTCCTCGCTTTTCAGCATGAGGCGACCGATGAGTGAGGCCATTTTCGGGTCGTCCGGATGGCGCCCGGCCGCAAGGCGCAAGGTTCCCACCACATCGCGTGCCTTCTGCTGCCAGTCCGCGTACAGATCCCGCGTATGGCCGTCGCAGAACACCAGCTCCGCCATGTTCGGCCGGTCCGCGGGCCGGTCCGGGCTCTCGGGGTCGAGATGCCCGGCGAACAGCAGGTGCCCCGGCCGGTTCCAGGCCACGACGTCACACCGCTGACCGAGGACGACAACCGGCACATCGGTCAGGGCCGACACCAGCTGGCGCACCGAGGCCGCCACCTGCTCGGGCGGCACCCGGCGCGGCCTCACCGGACGTCGTTGCGCCGCGGCGAGATCGTGCAGGTGCAGGCGCTCGGCTTCGTCCAGGCACAGAGCGCGGGCGATGGCTTCGAGAACCTCCGGCGAGGCGTTCGACGAACGCCCCTGCTCGAGCCTCGTGTAGTACGAGGCACTCACACCCGCCAGGAGCGCCAACTCCTCACGACGCAGCCCTGGCACCCGACGCGTCTCCCCGTACGTGGCGAGCGCCACGTCCTCCGGCCGCATCTGGGACCGGCGTTTCTGCAGGAACTCCCCGAGGGGCCGCTTTCCGTTCATGACTCACAGTGTCGTGTGCCGCTTCGAAACCAGCCATCCCCTGCCATGGCTAGGCAGCGGGTGGTCAGCTGCGTTTCCCTCCCCGGCTGAAGCCGGGGATACCCACGCAAGATCAGGGATAGTTGCCGACCGCGCCGGCGCTGCGCCGGGTCCACCGGATCCTGGACCGGTGCCACCGAGAGGGTCTGGAGGCTTGTCGTCACCGGGTTCCTCCGAGGTTGCCCCGGCCTTCAGGTCGGGGAGGGTGAGGGTTTCGCTGTGCGGCGACGACCTCGTGCGCATTCAGCAGAAAGCGTTGGATCGTTGCCAGCTCCGTGTCGGAGAAGGTCCGCGTCGCTGCGACGACCTCCGTGATCAGCGGTCCGAAGAACGACTGTCCGAGGGCGACTGCCCGTTCGTCAACCTCGAGCAGCACACGGCGTCGGTCGCGGCTGTCTCGTTCGCGCCGCACGTGGCCGAGTCTTTCGAGCCGGTCGACCAAGGCAGTGGTGCCCGCAGAGTTGAGCCCGAGCTGCCGCCCCAGCCAGCCGGGCGTCGCGTGGGTGTGCACCCGAGCGGCGTCCAACAGGCAGATCAGCGCACGCAGATCGGTCGGGTGCAGGCTGTTGCGTTGCGCGAACTCGGCTCCGAGAAGGTCGAGTTCGACGGTGATGGCACGTAGCTGCTGCACCACCCGCAGTCCGGGCCCTCCCTCATCCATGTGGATCCGCCCTTCCGTGATCGGTCCTGCATGCATAGTATCTCGTTCGGCGAGATACTTGCTCAGCGACCTATTTCTCCGAGGGCGTCCCATGGCAGAAGACCTGACTCGGTTTCTGGCGGCGTACGACGCAGTCCTGGACCACTGGCCTGTGCCCGGCGACCGGATGGACCTGCCGTCGGTGTACGGCACGACGCGGGTCACCGCGTGCGGCCCCGTGGACGGGGAGCCGCTGGTGCTGCTGCACGGTGGCGGCGCCACGTCGGCAGTGTGGTTCGCCAACGTGGCCGACCTGAGCCGCACCCGGCGCGTCTACGCCGTCGACCGGATCGGCGAGGCAGGTCGCAGCCTGCGCGGGGGCCGCCCCATCCGTGCCGTCGACGACCTTCTCGACTGGCTGGACGGGGTACTCGACAGCTTGGGCACGGGCCGCGCCGACCTGTGCGGGCACTCCTATGGCGGATGGATAGCCCTCACCTATGCGCTGCGCACGCCGCAGCGGGTCCGCAAGCTCACTCTCCTCGATCCCACTCAATGCTTCGCCGGATACAAGGCCGGGTACCTGCTGCGCGCCCTGCCCATGCTCATCCGGCCCACCGCCCAACGGGCAGGCGCGTTCCTCGCTTGGGAAACCCATGGCGCGGAAGTCGACCCCACATGGCTGGACCTGTACAGGCTCGCCGCCGAATTCCCGCGCGCGAAGGTCGTCGTGGGCAAACGCCCGAGGCCCCGGCAACTGCGGAGCTCGACGATCCCGACGCTGGTGCTGCTTGCCGGAGACAGCGGGGCGCACGACATCCGGCGCGTCGAGGCGGCGGCGCGGCTGCATCTGCCACACGTCGAGACCGCGGTACTCCCCGGCGTGTCGCACCACAGCGTCCCGTTCGCCCGGGCCGCCGCGCTCAACAGCATTCTTCTGGATTTTCTCGGCAAGCCGTGAACCGGGGTGGGAGATTCCTCACGGCTCCAGCATCACCGAAGGATGGATCGGGCTCACTCATCTGACGTGACCACGGCTTCCTCCCGCCTGCGGAGAACCGGGCGTCCCGTGTACCCAGGTCGGACACACACCGGCCCGCTGGGTAGCCGTCGGAGACCGGAGGGCCCATCCCGTACATCGACCCGGAGTGGTGCTGCGGTCGTCGATGATCTGGTGGTTCACCGAACCCCACGTTTCGGATTGCCGAGTCCGTCCCGGCAACGCGTGCGGGTGAGCCGATGGGACCCACCCGCCCGTCACCTTCCGTGACTCCTGCCCGCCGTCAGTCAGACTGCCGCTTGCCGTGGTAGCGCTGTGCGAGCCGCGCAAGAGCGACCGCGCCGAGCAGAAGGCCGAAGTCGCGCAGCGCGATGTCGTAATACCCGGGGACGGTCAGCAGATCGACGATGATCCCGGCGAGCCATCCGGCCACCAGCCAGCCCCCGAAGCGCGGGGCGAACGCGACGGCAAGGCCCGCGACGATCTCGATCACTCCGACCGCGTACATGGCCGCCTGGGCGCTGCCCGGAACGACATCGTTGATCCACGGCGCCAGGTAGGTGGGCCAGTCCACGAGCAGGTTGGCGAACTTGTCGAGCCCGAACAGGATCGGCGCCACGGTGAACCCGGTGCGCAGGATGACGAACGCCTGATAGCCGGGATCGTTGAGCATTGCCCGCCGGGAGGCGGTGGATGCGGTGGTCGTTGTGGTTGCGGACGACATGACGCCCTCCTTCTATCGACAACTTTCACTAACGATAGAAGCGCGGATATCTTCTTTAGTCAATCGCTATGGGTTTTACACTGGTGTTCGTGGACCACTCGAAGGAAGCACCCCGTCCCGGCGTCTCCGCCGTCGCCGCGCTCGACGAGCCGACCCGCAGGAAGCTCTACGACCACGTCGTGCGCCAGCCGGGACCGGTCAGCCGCGACGAGGCCGCCGAGGCCCTGGGCCTCGCCCGACAGACCGCGGCTTTCCACCTGGACCGGCTGGCTGACGAATCACTGCTCGACGTCGTCTACGAACGGCGCAGCGGACGCACCGGCCCGGGAGCGGGCCGGCCCGCCAAGCTCTACAAGCGCTCCGGCAAGGAGGTCACCGTCAGCCTGCCCGAGCGGCACTACGAGCTGGCCGGACGGCTCCTCGCCCAGGCGCTGGAGGACTCCGAAGCCACTGGTGAACCGGTCCGTGCAGTCCTGCACCGAAAGGCCCACGAGCTGGGCACAAAGCTCGCCGGACCGGGGCAGGCAGACGTGTTCGCCGTCCTGGAAGAGAACGGCTTCGAACCTCGCCGTGACGGTGACGCCCTCGTGCTGGGCAACTGCCCCTTCCACGCGCTCGCCCGCGAACACACCCGGACGGTGTGCGGCATGAACCTCCACCTGCTGCGCGGCGCGCTGGAAGGACTCGCCGAAAGCGGCCTCCAGGCGCACCTGGCGCCCAGTCCGGGTCACTGCTGCGTCCGTCTGGAGCCGGCCTTCTCACCGCCCACCAGCGTGCTCCCATCCTGAGGCATGACGCCCCGCCCCCGTGGTTCGACCCTGCCCCTGCCCCTGCGCGACGCCCTGATCTGCCGTGACGACACGCGCAGGGCGGGAGCGATGTCATCGCCTTCTTGTCGATCGCGCTGTGCTGCGGTCCGCGCGCCACGACAACGCTGCAATCCTTGTGTGAAGGTAATCGTGACTGTGGGGGATGCGTCAGGGGCAAGGCCTATCGGATGGTGGTAGTGGTGACTGTGGCAGACGGCGACTCCCCGAACCCGGCAGAGGGGGCGCCGGTCCCCCGGGTTCTGTTCGACACCGGAACGCTGGCGGCGCTCGGACCTGCATCGACGGGCGCGGTGTGGCGGCTGGCGGAGCCCGCCCGGCAGCTCGACGCCAACATCGTACGAATCCCGCCGGATCAGCGCGTCGAACCCCACGTCGAACCGGACCTGGACGTTGTCCTGCTGGTCGTGGCCGGAGACGGCGCCTTGATCACCTCCGACGGACCGTGCTCCCTGACCGAAGGCAGCCTCACCTGGCTGCCCCACGGCTCCACCCGCGGCCTGGTCGCGGGCGAGCGAGGCATGTCGTACCTGACCGTTCACCGGCGCCGGCCCGGCATGCGGATCCAGCCCGCCGGACGCGGCCGGGATCAGGGGGCCTCCGGCTAGGTGGGGTTGACCCCGCAAGCGGTCACTGTTCTTGGTACCTCAGGGCGCTGTCCGCGTAAGCGCCTGTTTGCACCGTCGGCCCGTCGGTGAGGACTTCAGCATCTCGGCGCCGCCGACGGCGGCCTGCGTCCGCTGCGTGCCCCCGGACGATCACCGCGTCCCGCGCGCCGACCGGGGACACGTGCGGACGGCGGGCGGCGCCCACCCAGGCCTGCGCACGAGCGCGTTCGGCGGGCGGCCACTTCGGCCTTGATGCTGGTGGGCTCCGTATTCAACTGGCGCCCGTTCACACAGGAGTCCAACCGGCTGGTGACCTTGCGTACGCGCCGGCGTGCACGGCTTCCGATCCCGCGCGTCTCCTTCGTCAACTACGGCCAGGGGCCTGCGAGTCCGCTGTTAGATTCCTGCGGTGAGCGAGCAACTGCCCAGTGGCGGCATCGAGCTGTCACCCGACGAGATCGAAGGCCTCCACACCAGGTGGTCATCCTGCTGGACCCCGAGTGAGGTCGCGCAGCAGTTGGCCGGGGTCGGCCCGCCCTGGTACGTGGCCGCAGGCTGGGCGCTGGACCTGTTCCGCGGCAGGCAGACGCGCGCTCATGGGGACATCGAGATCGCGATTCCGGCCGCGGGCTTTCCTGAAGTCCGCTCCCGCTTCCCCGGATACGTCTTCGACGCGGCAGGCGGCGGCCGGATCTGGGAGGACGCCACACCGGAGGTGCTGGCCGGCGTACATCAGACTTGGCTCCGCGATCCGGCCACCGGCAACTACCTGCTCGACGTGTTCCGCGAACCGCACGACGGCGATACCTGGATCTGCCGACGCGATGAGAGGATCCGGCTTCCCTACAGCGACGTCATCCACCACACCCAGGACGGCATCCCGTATCTGGCGCCCGAACTGGTCCTGCTGTTCAAGGCCAAGCACGTCCGCCGAAAGGATCAAACAGACTTCGACGCGACCGTCCCGCACATGACCCCGGCTCAGCGCGAGACCCTGGCCGAGGTACTCGCCCGCGTACACCCAGGGCATCCCTGGCTCGCCGACCTGTAGCCCCCGCAGTCGGTTTCCGACTGAAGCGCACGAGTTCGAACTGATCAGCCCCAGTTCTTCAGGGCCTCGACGGCCTGGCGCACGTCGCGGCGTCCCTCGGCGACGTCGGTTACCGGCGTGATCGCCTCCTGGCTGCCGACCTTGACCCGGATGCCGCTTGCGTGGAGATAGGCGTAGGCGACCTGTGCGGCGAACAACTCGTTCGAATGCTCGAGGGCCGGGAGCCGGCGAGGGCATGCAGAAACGCGGCGTCCCGGTGTGCGCGGCCGGGTAGACCAGGGTCCGCATGACCTCATGCCGATGGCGGGCGACGGCGGCAGCCAGCGCACCGAAATCTGTGACATCGGGATCGCCCGGCACGAGGTTCTGGGCGATATCAAGCAGCCATCGTGCGTCGATGACCGACTCGCCGGCGTCGAGTGGCGGGCCCGACTTCACCGCGCCCCGCTCGGCGTTCCGGTTCCGGCATGAAGTAGCCGCCAACTCCATGTCATCCTACCTATCTTCCCAACGGTACTTTACTTTCACCGCCATTGACAGCCGTGGGCACCCGCTCAATCATTAGACATCCGATGAATTGGAGCCGCTCGTGGGTACATATCCGAGACGTCAGGTCCTGGGCGCCGCGGCCGGAGTCGCCGCCGTCGCAGCGCTTCCCCTCGCCTCAGCCACCGCCGCACACGCCGCCGAACCAGTCGCCGGACACGCCGGGCCGTGGGCTCCCGTCCCCGACCCCGTCCCTGTCCCGCTCAACACCCTCTACGACAACGACGGCGTCGACACCGCCTCCGCACGCGGCGGCGACTTCGACGGCTCGGGCTACACGTTCCCGGGCGAGGAACTCCCCACGGGCCGCGTGCAAGTCGACGGCGTGCCCTTCGTCTTCCCGGCCTCGCCTGCCGGCGCGAAGAACAATGTCGTCGCACTCGGCCAACGAGTAGAACTGCCCGAAGGCCGCTACTTCTCGGCCGTCTTCCTCACCGCGGGCAGTTACGGCAACGCCTCCGGCAGAGCCACGGTCCACTACGCGGACGGCTCGACCACGACCGCCACCCTCGGCGGATCCGACTGGTACGCCACGGGCGGATCACTGTCGGTGCCGTACCGCTACGGACCGGACGGTGCCAGGGACGAACACCCTGTCGGGATCGGCACGTCCGAGTTGTGGCTCGACCCACAGCGCGACGCCGTGGCGATCACTCTCCCGGTGACCAACCCGGCGCAGGCGAACAAGACGTCGCTCCACGTGTTCGCGCTGTCCCTGCAACCTGCCGCTCAAGGCCGCGCGCTGGCCCTGCGCGCGGCCCGGTCCACGAACTCGCTGCTGGAGTCGTCCGGCGCCCAGAGCGTCGAAGCCACCGTCGTCAACGCGGGGACGATCGCCGTCCTGGCCGCGGACGGCGTGTCGGTGGGCGTCGAGGTTCCGGGAGCCCGCACCGTCGAGGCCGCCCGTGTCCGCCGCCTGGACCCCGGTGAGCAGGCCCGCATCCGCGTGGGCATCCGCAACCGTGCGGGCACCGCCCCCGGTACGGTCCACGACGGCTCCGTGACCGTCACCGGACGCGGAACCCAAGCCGCCGCGCAGACAAGCCGGTTGACCCTCGGCGTCGCCGACTACCAGCCCACTGCGTCTTCTCTCTCCGGCCACCAGGCGCCGTACTGGTTCCAGGGAGCCAAGTTCGGCATCTTCATCCACTGGGGCGTCTACTCGGTGCCGGCCTGGTCGCCGGTCGGCAAGCAGTACGCCGAGTGGTACTGGAACCACATGCAGGACCCCGCGAACGCCGTCTACGGGTACCACCGCGAGAAGTACGGCGAGAACTTCGCCTATGACGACTTCATCCCTATGTTCACGGCGGAGAAGTTCGATCCGCGCGCCTGGGTGGAACTGTTCCGGGACGCGGGCGCGGAGTATCACGTGCTGACCTCGAAGCACCATGAGGGCTTCGCGCTGTGGGACACGAAGGTCTCCGACCGCAACTCCGTGAAGATGGGCCCGAAGCGGGATCTCGTCAAGGAACTCTTCGCGGCGTCCCGCCGGTACACCCCCGAGCTCCACCGCGGGCTCTACTTCTCCATGCCCGAGTGGTTCAACCCGGACAACCCCTGGATGGGTCACGCCCCGCGCAATCCGTACACCCTGGAGCCGGTGCCCTACACGGGTTACACCGGGGGCAAGGACTTCGTGAAGGACTATCAGGCCCCGCAGATGCTGGAGCTGATCCAGGGCTACGACCCGGAGCTCATCTGGTGCGACATCGGCGGCGCCAACGACAGCCTCCATGTCCTGGCCGAGTACTTCAACCACGCGAAGAACCGCGCCCGGCCCATCGAGGTCACCGTCAACGACCGTTCGGGCATCGGCTTCCACGACTTCACGACCCCCGAGTACACGACGTACGACAACACGGTCGTCGCCAAGTGGGAGTCCAGCCGCGGCCTGGACCCGTTCAGCTACGGGTACAACCAGGCGACCCCCGACGATGCCTACATGACGACCGAAGAGGTCGTGCACAGCCTCGTCGACATCGTCTCCAAGAACGGGAACTTCCTTCTCGACATCGGCCCGCGTGCCGACGGCACGATCCCCGAGATCATGCAGACCCGGCTGCGCGAGACAGGCCGCTGGCTGCGCACCAACGGAGAGGCGATCTACGACACCACGTACTGGTCCCGGATGGCCGAACTGGGCGAGGACCTGCGGTTCACCATCCGCCCGGACGAGGCCTTCTACATCCACTCCCTGGCCAAGCCGGGCGCCAAACTCACCGTCGAAGCACCGATCCCGATCCGCAGCGGCGACAAGGTGACGATGCTCGGCCACGACCGACCCCTGACCTGGACCCTCAGCAACTCGGCGCTGGTGATCGACGTCCCCGAAGCCGCACGCAAGGCGGGAAAGCACGCGTGGGTCTTCAAAGTGCACTGGCGTGCCTGAAACCCCAGGGACACCCTGCCCGACCGGGGCCGCAGCGGCATGACGCTGCCCGCGACACGGCTGCGGGGTACACGCCGCTGTTGAGCGGCCGCTACACCCGCGCGGCGGAGTGCGAGCAGCATCCGCACCGCCCGCCCCCTTGCGGTCCTCGGCGAGATCGCCGCCGGCACGAACCGCAACGGGGTGGTGGTGCCGACGTGGCTGACCGTGGGGAACCCGGCCGCCACGCCGATGGTCCGGGTGAGCACGGTCCAACAGCTGGACGAGGCGGTTGCCGCACAGTTGCTCGTGGTGCCCGTTCCTCCACCACGACCTATGCCCGGGGCGTCCCCGTCCGGCCCCCGCTTTCGGAAGCGGCGGTTCACTCCGGGTGGTCAGGGCGCTGCGCGGGAGGCGTGCCGCCGCCCTCACCGCCACCCTTGTCACCACGGTCCGTGCCGTGAGCCGGTGCCCCGTGCTGGGATTCCTGCGACGCTTTCAGTTCCCGACTGTCCTGAGGTGTGCTCGCGCCTTTGTCGCTGCGCCGCATCTCGGGCTGCTGTGGATTCGCCATCGCGCTTCAGCCTCTTTTCCCTGTCGGTTTCGGCAGCTGTTCATTCCACTCACGGCGCGAGTTGCCAGACGTGACAGGCGCCAAACGTGTGCCGCTCGAGCCGCGCGGCCAGACCAGGTCATTCGCCACCGAGCCCGAGGAGGTCGCCGGGGCCCCAGGGCGCGCAGGACCAGCGGACGGGACCGCGTGCTCATCGGGCCCCCTTCCCCGCCTGCGTTCTTTTCCCGGCCCGGGCCACGATCGCGGTCGAGGAGCGGCCGTCGAGGTACGGCAGGAGAACCGCCTGTCCGCCCCACTCCTGGAGCAGTGCGGCTTCGGGCAGGTCTGCGCCGGAGTAGTCGCCGCCCTTCACCCAGATGTCGGGGCGCAGGCCGGCCAGCAGCCGTTCGGGGGTGTCCTCGTCGAACACGGCGACGGCGTCGACGCAGGCGAGGGCGCCCAGCACCCGGACGCGGTCGGCCAGCGGGTTCACGGGCCGCTGCGGGCCCTTCCGACGTCGCACCGAGGAGTCGGAATTTACGCAGACGACCAGGCAGTCGCCGAGTCGGCGGGCGGCCTGGAGCAGCCCGATGTGGCCGGCGTGCAGCACGTCGAAGCAGCCGCCCGCGGCGACGACGGTGCCGCCGGTGGCGCGCACGCGTGCGACGAGGTCGCGGGCGTCGACGGCGTCGGTGACGGCCGGCGCGGTGGGGGCGGCCTGCGTGACGGCGCCCGCCCCGCCGGCGCCGACGAACTCGGTCGCCGCGGTCACGGCGCCCTCGACGGCCTCGCCGACCAAGGCCCCGTCGGCCAGCAGCCCGGCCGCGGTGGCGGCGAACCGGTCTCCGGCGCCGCAGGCGTCCCCGTGGTGGGCGGTGCGGGCGGGGACGAGCAGCGGATGATCCCCGTACGAGAGCAGGGCGCCGCTCGGCCCGAGGGTGACCGCGACGGCGGCGACCCGCCAGTGCCGGACGAGTGCGGCGGCGGCCCGGGCGGTGTCCCTCAGGGAGTTCCCGTTGCGCTCCAGGTCGGCGAAGGCGCGTGCCTCCGACCGGGCCGGGGTGGCCAGCCGGGTGCCCGGCGCCGGCGGTCCGCCGCGCGGATGCGGGTCCCAGACCAGCGGTGGCCGTTCGGCGAGGACGTCCCGTAGGGAGTCCGCCGCGCCCCGCCCGTAGTCGGAGACCAGCACGGCGCAGGCCGAGCGGAGCATCTCGCGCGCCTCGTCCGTGGCTTCGTGGACGCGGCCCGCGCCCCGGTCGAGGCGGACCACCGGGCTGTCCTGCGCCAGGACGCGGGTCTTCTCCGGCAGCGCTCCGGTCAGCGGAAGCTCGATCAGCTTCATCTCGGGCGCGAGGAGTTGACGCAGTTCCTCGCTGGCCGGGTCGTCGCCGAGACCGGTGATCAGGGTGACCTCGCGGCCGTCGCGCGCGGCGAGGTACGCGGTGAGCGCGGCGCCGCCCGGCCGCGTCCGCTGCGCGCAGTCGGCGACGACGGGCACGGGCGCGTCGGGGGCGAGGCGCTCGGCGGTGCCGGTCAGGTCGCGGTCCAGCAGCGCGTCGCCGACCACCACGAGGGGGGTTCTGCCGGGCATGTCAGCTCCCTTTCCGTTCCAGGACGGCGTCGAATGCCGCGCACACCATGTGCACCGCGACCAGGTGGAGTTCCTGGACGGTCGCGGCTGAGCCGGCATTCACGCACAGGGCCTCGTCGCTGCCCGTCAGCAGCGGATTCGGAGCCGGTCCGGTCAGCGCCCACACGTGCAGCCCGGCCGCGCGGCCCGCGTCGGCGGCCGACAGCAGGTTGGCGCCGACGCCACTGGTGGACAGCAGCATCAGCACGTCGCCGGGGCGGCCGTGGGCGCGCACCTGGCGGGCGAAGACCGCGTCGAGGCCGTAGTCGTTGGCGATGGCCGTCGTGCTGGAGGTGTCGGCGTGCAGGGCGATCGCCGAGAAGGCGGGCCGGTCGTCGCGGTAGCGGCCGACGAGTTCGGCGGTCAGGTGCTGGGCCTGGGCCGCGCTGCCGCCGTTGCCCGCCGCGAGCATCCGGCCGCCGCCGCCGAGCACGGCGGCGAGATGCTCGCCCCACCGTTCGGTGATGTGGGCGGAGGCCCTGAACGCTTCGAGGGCGTGGAGGAGTTCGTCGCAGTGCCCGGCGACCGGGGATGCCTCTGTGCTCATCACGCCACCTCCGACGGGGTCTCGTCACATGCCGTGACGCGTTGGTACACCTCTTCGACGCCGTCGGCGACGCGCTGCCAGGTGTAGCGGGCCAGCGCGCGTTCGCGGCCGGCCACGCCCATGCGGCGCCGCAGCCGGTCGTCGGCCAGCAGGGCGCCGACCGTCTCGGCGGTGGCCTCTGGGTCGCCCACCGCCACCAGGCGGCCGGTCACCCCGTCCGCGACGCTGTCCCGGTGGCCGCCGACGTCCGTGGCGACGACGGGCACGCCGCAGGCCATCGCCTCCAGCGGCACGATGCCGAACGGCTCGTACGTGGGTGTGCACAGCACGGCGTCAGCGCTGCCGATCAGCGCGGGCATCCGTGCCGGGTCCGTGGCGCCGAGGAGCCGCACCCGGTCGGCGACGCCGAGCCGGTCGGCCAGGTCCAGCAGTCGCCGGGCCTCCGGTTCGGCGCCCAGCAGTTCGGGCGGGGGCCCGCCGGCCACCACGAGTTCTGTGTCGGGTATCCGGGTGAGGGCGCGGATGGCCTGGTCGTAGCCCTTGCGGCGGACGAGTCGCCCGCAGGCCAGCAGCCGGTGCGGCTCCTGGCGTGCCGGGGTGTCCGCGGCCGGCACTCCGGGCCGGAAGTGGTTCACGTCCACTCCGCACGGCACCACGGACACGCGTCGGGGCGGGATGCCCATGTCGGCCAGTTCGAGCACCTCGTCGGTGCAGGTGGCCAGAACCCGGGCGCAGCCGCGGCCGAGCTGCCGCTCCACGCCCAGGCGTTCGCCAGGACTGGTGTCCTCGTGGCCCTGGTGGCGCCGCTTGACGGTGCCGAGGGCGTGGAAGGTCTGCACGACGGGGAGGCCGTGGGGCCGGGCGCCGGTACGGGCGGCCAGTCCGGACATCCAGAAGTGGGCGTGCACGGCGTCCGGCGGCCCACTCTCCCAGACCCGCGCCAGGTACGCGCCGAAGGCCGGCATGTGAGGGAACAGCTCGTCCTTGGGAATCGGTTTCGGTGGTCCGGCCGGCACGTGCTCCACCATGGCGCCGCCGGGAAGGGCCACGCGGTCGGGCAGTCCGGTGGTGTCGCGCCGGGTGTAGACGGTGACGTCGTGGCCCCGGCGTGCCAGCTCCTCACTGAGCCGGGCCACGTACACGTTCTGACCACCGGCGTCGACTCCGCCGAGCGCCGCGAGCGGGCTGGCGTGTTCGGAGACCATGGCGATCCTCATCGGGCCACCTCCTTCAGCAGCCGCTCCCGGTCGACGCCGGGAGCGGCGGCCGGGTCGCGGACACGGCGTTGATGCCACGGATGCGCATGGAGGGTCGCCCCGTCCCGGTGATGGTGGGGCTCGCCCAAGGGCTTCGCGAGTGCCGTGGATGCTGCAGTATCAAATACTTGGAGACAGCTAGGCAGGAAATGGCATCATTTTACACCTTTCGCTAACTATCGAGCACTTAGGGTCATCACACGCAGAGAGTGCGCGAAGGCTGACTGCCGACACCGAAGAATGCCCGGGCCGCCCGGCTCGTTCGCAGATGGGAGCAGGGGCAGGCCGACAGGGCCCGGGCGTGAGCGTGGGCACGGCACGGCAGGCGCGGCCGTCGCCGCCGCGGCCATAGGTGTTGAAGATGCGGACGACGGCCGCGTCGGTGCGGGCCGACAGCGGAAGCCCGGGCCCTCTCCCCCGCCTGACCTCGGCCACCGGGAGCGGTAACCCTTCCGCCGTGCCGGAGTGGTCCACGGCGCGAACCTGGCTACGCGGATCGAACCCACGGTGCCGGGCATCCGGAGCGGATGGGTGTCTTCCTCGCGCTGGCTTCCGCGGCCTGTTACGGCATCGTCGACTTCGCCGGCGGACTGCTGTCCCGCCGGGTCCACTTTGCCGTGGTCACGTTCCTCGGACAGGCTGGCGGCCTGCTGCTCGCGCTCACGGCTGCTCTCCTCATACCTGCGGAAACAGTCCGGCCCGCGGATGTGATGTGGGGAGCGCTGTCCGGTGCCGGCAGCGCCATGGCTATGCATTTCCTCAATCGCGGGCTGAGCCGTGGCGCCATGAGCGTCGTCATACCCGTGAGCGCTGTCACCGGGGTGGCCCTGTCCGTGCTGTGCGGCGTGGGTCTTCTGGGCGACAGGCCCACTCCACTGGCCTGGCTGGGCATCGGCGTCACGGTGCCCGCACTGTGGCTGGTCGCCTCCGGCGGCACGGGCCACGTGGGCCGGAAACACGCCGGCCAGGTGCCGGTGGACGGCCTGATCGCGAGTCTGGGGGTGGCCGTGCAGTACATCGGACTCGCCCAGGCGGATCCGGCGAGTGGTATCTGGCCGGTGGCCGCCGGTCGCCTCGCCGCGGTCCTCCTTCTACTGCCGAGCACCTGGCGGCACACAGCCGAATTCCGCCGGCCCGCCCGGTTATCGGGCTTGGCAGTACTCATCGGAGCGGGAGCAGCCCTCGGCCTCATCCTCTATCTCTGGGCCACCCAACAGCAGATGCTGGCCATCGCTGTTGTCCTGGCTTCCCTGTACCCGGCAGTCCCGACGGTCCTCGGAATCACGGTGCTGCACGAAAAGGTCACCCGGGCACAGACGATCGGCCTGATGAGCGCGGCCGCCGCCGTCATCTTGCTCAGCCTGGGGTGAGCAGTCGGTTCGTCCAGGGGAACAGGGTGTGCACGTCGCAGCGGGCTTCCCTGGCCTCGGGCCAGGTACTCGGGCAGTGGCCACCAGAAGTCCCGGCCGCCGAGCTGATGTCCTCACGCGTGGAGCGTGAGCGGCCTTCCCTGCGGCCCGTCGGCCCCCTCCAATCGGGTGGCGTGCGCCCTCTGGGGAGTGTTTCGCCGCTCCTGGGTACTCGCCGACCGTTCTGCCCGGGGACAGAGAAGTCGGCGGCTTTGCGGGACGGGCCGTGTGAGGCAGGTGGCGGCGGAGGAGGGGTTTGTGGAGCGGACGCGTTGCGGGCCCGGCCGGGTGGACGACGGGTGAGCGCGGCCCGAAGGAGGCCCGCATCGGCCTCGCAGGCGACGCCTGCGAACACCCGGGTCCGTCGGCCCGGGGAGCGCCTCGCGGATGCCGCGGACAGGCGGCTGCCCGCACTCGACGGCGGCGGGCGGATGTTGCGTAAGGCGTTCCCCGATCACTGGTCGTTCCTCCTGGGCGAGATCGCGCTCTACAGCCTGATCGTCCTGGTGCTCACGGGGGTCTGGCTGACGCTCTTCTTCCACCCGGAGATGAGGGAGGTGGTGTACCAGGGGCGTTACGTGCCACTGCGTGGCGTACGCATGTCGGCGGCCTTCGACTCCACCTTGCAGATCAGCTTCGACGTGCGCGGCGGACTCCTGGTCCGGCAGGCGCACCACTGGGCGGCGCTCGTCTTCGTCGCCGCGATCGGCCTGCATCTGCTGCGAATCTTCTTCACCGGCGCCTTCCGCAGGCCCCGGGAGGTGAACTGGGTCATCGGCGTCACGCTGTTCGTGCTCGCTCTCGCCGAGGGCTTCGCGGGCTACTCGCTTCCCGACGACCTGCTGTCCGGCACAGGGCTGCGCATCGCGCAGGGCATCATGCTGTCGATCCCGGTCGTGGGCACGTACGTGAGCATGTTCGTCTTCGGAGCCGAGTTCCCCGGCGAGGACATCGTCCCGCGGCTGTACAGCATGCATGTCCTGCTGTTGCCCGGAGCGTTGATCGCCCTGGTCACGGTGCATCTGATCCTCGTGTTCCACCTGAAGCACACCCAGTGGCGAGGTCCCGGACGGTCGCACCGCAATGCCGTCGGCAAGCCGCTGTTTCCGCACTTCATGGCCTCCTCCGGTGGCCTGTTCTTCATGGTCTTCGGCGTCCTGGCGCTGCTCGGTGGTCTCGCCCAGATCAACCCGGTGTGGGTGTACGGGCCCTACCGGCCGGATCAGGCGTCGACCGGTTCCCAGCCCGACTGGTACGTCGGTTTCCTGGAGGGCGCGCTGCGTCTCGTGCCCCCGTGGGAGACGACCCTCGCCGGGCACACCCTCATGTGGAACGTGCTGATCCCCGCGGTGGTCCTGCCCGCGCTGCTGTTCTTCGTGCTGTACCTGTACCCCTTCGCCGAGCAGCGGTTGACCGGGGAATGGCACCAGGAGCAGCACCTGTGCGACCGGCCGCGGGAACGCCCCGTCCGTACCGGCCTCGGTGTCGCGGGTATCACCTTCTACGGCATCCTGTTGCTGGCCGGCGGCAACGATGTGGTGGCGCAGACCTTCCGGATCTCGCTCGACGCTCTGACATGGGTGCTGCGTATCGCCCTCGTGGCGGCACCGATCCTCGCCTTCCTCCTTACGCGCCGGTTCTGCCAGGCCCTGCTGGACGCCGAACGCGTTCGTTTCGAGGAGGGGGAGGAGACCGGTGAGGTGCGACAGACCCTGGAAGGCGGATACGAGAGCGGACACCGGCCCGTCGACACATTCAGGCCCGGGGCCCCCAGGACCCCGATCAGCCCTGCCGACGGGCGTACTGGAACACCATCCCCACAACACCCCGAGCCAGCACGCCGAAACCGATGAGGAAGAGCCACAGCCCGTAGACCACCCCCATGGACGAGATCGCGAAGCCGAGCGCGGTGACGAACGGCCAGGGGCTCTTCGGCGGGAAGAAACCCAAAGGCCCGGCGGCGTCGGCCACTTCCGCATCCGTGCGGTCCTGCGGACGCCGCCCATTGCGCCGGTACTGCACGGCGCAGAAGAAGCTCACCACGGCTCCCATCAGGAAAGCGACCACCAGGGCAGCCGTCCCGGCGGGATCGCCCGACCACCAGCCGTAGAGCGCGGCCGCACCCGCGAAGAACGCGGCCACGCCACCAAAGAGGAACGCCTCGACCTTCATCGCACCCCCTCCTCTTTCGCCCGCTGGAGGATGTCGGGATGGTGCAGGTCGAACGCGGGCGACTCCGACCGCACGCGGGGCAGCGCGACGAAGTTGTGGCGCGGCGGCGGACAGGACGTCGCCCACTCCAGCCCGCGTCCGTAACCCCAGGGATCGTCCTCGGTCACCCGTTTCCCGTACCGGGCCGTGTGCCAGACGTTGTAGAGGAACGGCAGTGTGGAGACGCCGAGCAGGAACGCGCCCACGGACGACAAGGTATTGAGGAGCGTGAAGCCGTCCGCCGGAAGGTAGTCGGCGTACCGACGCGGCATGCCTTCCTCGCCGAGCCAGTGCTGCACCAGGAACGTCAGGTGGAAGGCCGGGAACAGCAGCCAGAAGTGCACCTTGCCGAGCCGCTCGTCGAGCATCTTCCCCGTGAACTTGGGCCACCAGAAGTAGAACCCGGCGAACATCGCGAAAACCACGGTGCCGAACAGCACATAGTGCAGGTGCGCCACGATGAAGTACGAGTCGGTGAGGTGGAAGTCGAGCGGCGGCGAGGCGATGAGCACCCCGCTCAGGCCGCCGAGCAGGAACGACACCAGGAAGCCCAGCGCCCACAGCATGGGCGTCTCGAACGAGATCGACCCCTTGACCATTGTGCCGATCCACGCGAAGAACTTGATCCCGGTGGGCACCGCGATCAGAAACGACATCAGGGAGAAGAACGGCAGCAGCACCGCACCGGTGGCGAACATGTGGTGCGCCCACACCACCGACGACAGCATGGTGATCGCGATCGTCGCCCCGATCAGCGGCAGATACCCGAACAGCGGCTTGCGCGAGAACACCGGCAGGATCTCCGAAATGATCCCGAAGAACGGCAGCGCGACGATGTAGACCTCCGGATGGCCGAAGAACCAGAACAGGTGCTGCCACAGCAGAGCGCCCCCGTTCGCCGGGTCGAAGATGTGCGCGCCGAACTTGCGGTCCGCCTCCAGGGCGAGCAGCGCGGCCGTCAGCACCGGGAACGCCGGCAGTACCAGGATCGATGTGAAGAGGATGTTCCACGTGAAGATCGGCATCCGGAACATCGTCATCCCGGGAGCACGCAGACACAGAATGGTCGTGATGAAGTTGACTGCGCCCAGCGTCGTCGACACACCCGTCACCACCAGACCCATCACCCACAGATCGCCGCCCACGCCGGGAGAGTGATACGCGCTGTTCAACGGCGCATAGGCGAACCAGCCGAACGCCGCCGCGCCGCCGGGCACCACGAAGCCCGACACGACCATCAGTCCGCCGAAGAGATACATCCAGTACGACAGAGCGTTCAGGCGGGGGAAGGCGACGTCCGGGGCGCCGATCTGCAGGGGCATCACCGCGTTCGCGAATCCCGCGAACATCGGGGTCGCGAAGAGCAGCATCATGATCGTGCCGTGAATCGTGAAGAGCTGGTTGTAGGTGTGCTCGTTCACGAACTGCAACCCCGGTCGGGCGAGTTCGGCCCGCATCGCCAGCGCCAGCAGACCACCGCACAGGAAGAAGGAGAAAGCTGTGACCATGTAGAGACGGCCGATCTCCTTGTGATCCGTCGTCGTGACCCAGCGCAGCAGGATATGGCCCAGCGAGTTCTGGGAAGCGGTCTGAGACCCGGCTTGGTCGGCACGTTCAGAGAGCTCGGTCATCGTCCTCCTCGACGGGGTCTCTCCGGACCGGAGGCCTCCCAGAGCCATGCCACAGAGCGGGGAGGCGGCATGCGAGTGTCCTTGCAGCGCGCTGGGAAACTCGCCGGACAGCCGTATGCGGGACGCTATCGGCGAGACGCCGGGAAAGCCGGCTGCGCCGCGCCCGCGGTCCGCCGTCAGGAAGACCCGCCCGGGTAAGGCGCACGCTGGAGACGCCTCGGCAAGCAGTGAACACCGGCCGGCTCCGTTCGGTGATCGAGGACGGGTCGACGCCGGTGCGCCGCAGTTCCCGGTCGATCTCGTCTCTGGCGCGGGGTGGCTGAGGGGTAGCCGTGGAAGTCCAGCACGACGGGAGTGTCCTGGCCGACAGGTCGGTGAAGTCCCCCTCGTCGAGGCCGTGCGGATGACGCTCGGTGGTACGAGAGCGCACAGATCTACGACGTTGACCTGTCCTGGTGCTCCGGAACCATCCGGCAGCCTCTGTTTCTCCGAGGCCAGGCCGGGTACCCCGGCTCCACGGCGCCCACGCCCGGCCTTGACGGTCGGCGGCAGTCCGGCTTCTGTGAGGGGAACACCGTGCCCGAAGAGAGTCTCGGCCCGGTCCTGGTGGCCGACGCGGGATCGTCGAGTCTGCACCTGACCGTCTTCGACGACGACCACCACGTCCTCGCCCGGCACGACAGCGACTCGGCGCCCGATGACGACGTGCCCGACATTCTGCGGCAGCTGCTGCGCAAGGCGCCGTCACCCGTGGCCGTGGGCCATCGCGTGGTCCACGGCGGCTCCGCACTGCCCGGCCACGCTCTGGTGAACCACGGCGTCCGTGAACAACTGCGCCAGGTCGCCGACCTGGCGCCGCTGCACGTCCCGCCGGCCCTCACCGTCCTGGACGCCGCCCGGAAACTGCTGCCCGACATCCCCCACGCCGCCTGTTTCGACACCGTCTTCCACGCCCACCTGCCCGCCGCCGCAAGCGAGTACGCGGTGCCCACCGTCTGGCGGGAAGAGTACGGACTGCGCCGCTACGGGTTCCATGGGCTGTCCTACGCCTGGGCGCTCGACCGGACGGCGGAGCTTTTCGGCCGACGCCCCGAACAGCTCCACGTAGTGATCGCCCACCTCGGCGGCGGCTGCTCGGCCTGCGCGGTGCGCGACGGACGCAGTGTGGACACGACGATGGGCTTCACCCCTCTGGAGGGGCTGGTGATGAGTCACCGCAGCGGCAGCGTGGATCCCGGCGCCCTGACGTGGCTGCAGACCCGGCACCACCTCTCCCCCGAGGACATCGACGACGCGCTCAACCACCGGGGCGGCCTGCTCGCCCTCTCCGGTACCTCGGACGACACCCGCGACCTCGTGCGCAGCCGGGCCGCGGGAGACGAACGCGCGGCCCTCGCCCTGGCCGTCTTCGCCCATCACTGCCGCCGCGGCATCGCAGCGATGGCCGCGTCCCTGGACCGCCTCGACGCCGTCGTCTTCACCGGAGAGATCGGCGAGGACCAGCCGGAGGTACGCGAGGAGGTGTGCGGCCGGCTCACCGCCCTCGGGCTGACCGGCGGCCTGCGCATCCCCGACACCGGTCGCCCGGCGGTCGTCAGCGGTCCGGGCGCCGCGGTGCCCGTCGTCGTCGTACCCACCGGAGAAGCCCAGCAAGTCGACTACGAAACACGAGTCCTCCTGCGCAGCCGGTGAGACGCACGTCCCGCGCCTTCCGTTCCGCCTCTTCCGGCCCATGTCTGCCGCCTGGGGCCAAGATCCGACCGGCAGCATGCCGGTGCCGACAGCGAATGGGGCCTGCCGGCCGGAAGCGAGGCTTCGGCCGACGGCGCCGAAGTTGCGGCCGAGGCACAGCAACCCCGCTCCGGGGCGCCGGCGGGCGACCGCGTCGGCGGTGCCGTCGGTGGAGGCGTCGGCGGTGCCGTCGGTGGAGGCGTCGGTGGAGGCGTCGTCGACGAGGATCTCGGGCCGCTCGGGCAGGTCCCGGAGCTGCGCAGGGTGCGCAGCAGGCTGTTTGGGAGGCGTCGTCCGAGCGTGAGTGATCGGTGGCCACGGCTATGGGCACGGGCTTCACGGGGTTGCCCGCACTGTTTGGGCGCCTCGGGGAAGGAAACCCCGGATACCGGGCGGTGACAGCCGCGGTGACGGAGCGGGCGCCGGCGATGCCCGTCCGGAACGCAATCCGGTCCTTGGACGTCGGCATCGCCAGATCCGGTTCTGCTGGACGACCTCCGAGTCCGTCAAGATCGAACGGAGAACGCCATGAAGGCTGTCGTATGGCACGCGGTGGGCGACATACGCCTGGACGATGTGCCCGAGCCGATCATCAAGGATCCCTACGACGCGATCGTGCGCATCACGACCTCTGCCATCTGCGGCACCGATCTGCACTTCGTCCGCGGCACCATGCCCGGCATGCAGGAAGGGCGGATCCTCGGTCACGAGGCCGTCGGCGTCGTGGAGGAGGTGGGGCCCGGCGTGCGCAACCTCCGACCCGGTGACCGTGTGGTGGTGCCGTCCACCGTGGCGTGCGGGACGTGCAGCTACTGCCGAGCGGGCTACTACGCGCAGTGCGACAACGCCAACCCGGGCGGACCGCGCGCAGGCACGGTGTTCTCGGCGGCCCCGAGGCCGCTGGAGGACTGGACGGACTACAGGCCGAGTACGCCCGTATCCCTTACGCCCACGTCGGCCTGGTACCGCTGCCCGACACCGTCGACGACGCCCAGGCGGTTCTGCTCTCGGACATCTATCCCACCGCGTGGTTCGGGGCGAGGCTGGCCGAGGTCGGTGACGGCGACACTGTGGCGATTCTCGGTGCCGGGCCGGTCGGGCAGGCTGCCGTAGCGTGCGCCCGGCTGCAGGGCGCCGGCCGTGTGATCGTCGTCGACGGGGTGGCCGACCGGCTGACACTGGCGCGCGACCAGCATGCCGAAACGGTCGACTTCAACGCAGAGGATCCGATCGAGGCCGTGCTGGAGCTGACCGGCGGCATCGGTGTCGACCGAGTCATCGAAGCCGTGGGCGTGGACGCGCAGCAACCCGCCCATGGTCCGGCCGCCGATGCGCTTCGGGAACGGGCCGAGCAGTTCGACCACGAACGCCAAGAGGCGGCCCCGGAGCAGAACCCGGACGGGCGGACGTGGGTGCCGGGCGACGCTCCGACGCTGGCGGCCCGGTGGGCTGTGCAGATGGCGGCGAAGGCCGGCACGGTCGGCACCGTCGGCGTCTATCCGCCACAGGTGGAGCACTACCCGTTCGGTGAGGCGTTCATGAAGAACCTCACCCTCAAGCTGGGCAACTGCAACCACCGCCGCTACCTGCCCGGCCTGGTGTCGATGGTCGGGTCGGGCCGGCTCGACCCGAGCCCGCTGATCACCCGCTGGGAGGGCACGACGGACGCCGTCGACGCCTATCGCACCTTCGACCGGCGGGAGACGGGCTGGACGAAGGTGGCGCTCGGTATGGCGGACGACGGATCGGTCGCCCCGGGCCTCGGCGAGGTGGCCGGTACCGGCGCAGCCACCACCGCGGGCACACAGGGACCGGTGGCAACGGACAAGGAAGGCCGGTGACCGGCGGTGACCGCGAAAGCAGAACAGCGGCGGCGCCCCGTCCGCCGCCTGCGGCTCTCCCTGATCGGCACCGGAGTGCTCCCACCGGGTACCTGAGATCTCGTTTTCCGGTACGGCGATGGCGATACCTGAAAGGCACTCATCGTGAGCCAGGAGGACGTATGAACGGGACAGAACGACAGACGGTCGTGGTGACCGGGGCCAGCGCCGGAATCGGACGGGCGACAGCCCGGATGTTCGCCGCCCGCGGAGCCCGGGTGGCACTGCTCGCCCGCGGCAGGGCGGGGCTCGAAGCGGCGGCGACCGAGGTACGGGACGCGGGTGGGCAGGCGTTGCCCCTCGTCACCGACATGGCGGAACCGGACCAGGTCGAGGAGGCGGCCCGCCGCGTCGAGGAGGAGCTGGGCCCCGTCGACATCTGGGTGAACAACGCCTTCACCGCCGCCTTCGGCAAGTTCATGGACGTGACACCGGAGGAGTTCCTCCAGGCGACCAGGTCGACCTACCTGGGCTATGTGCACGGCACCCGGGCCGCCCTCACGCGCATGCTGCCCCGCGACCGGGGCGCCATCGTGCAGGTCGGATCCGCTCTCGCCTACCGGGGCATCCCACTGCAGAGCGCCTACTGCGGCGCCAAACACGCGATCCAGGGCTTCACCGAGTCGGTGCGCTGCGAACTCCTGCACGACGAGTCCGGGGTCCGGATCACGATGGTCCAGATGCCCGCCGTCAACACCCCGCAGTTCACCTGGCTCCGCACGCATCTGCCCCGGCACGCCCAGCCCGTGCCCCCGATCTACCAGCCGGAGATCGCCGCTCGCGCCGTGCTGCGCGCCGCCGACCACCCTCAGCGGCGCGAGTACTGGGTCGGCGCCTCGACCGTGGCGACGCTGCTGGCGAACGCCGTCGTACCGGGACTGCTGGACCGCTACCTCGCACGCACCGGATTCGACGCACAGCAGACCGGCGCCTTTCCACCGACCACGGGGAACGGCAATCTCTTCGAGCCGGCGGACGAGAAGGAGGATCACGGCACGCACGGCGTCTTCGACGACCGGGCGCACGCCTCCAGCCCGCAATTGTGGGCCGGCCGTCACCACGTCGGCCGGGCCGTCGCCGCCGCGGGAGTCGTCGGTGCGGGCTACGCCGTACTGCGCCGATCCTCCAGGCACTGATTTCCGGCCGCCCTTCGGGGCGCCGAGCGCGCCGGCCGATCGCCGGGTAGGGCACTTGGGCGCGGCGAGCGCGCCTCGGCCCTCCCCTGCTGCCGCCTGGGCGGGGCGCCGTGGTGTCGGCGGAACAGCCGGCAACGCCGTGCCGGTTGCGCTTCCGACAGCAGTGGGCGGGCAGTGGCGCTCACCGTCCGGGACGCGGCTGCTGCCTGTGCGTCCAAGGAGGCCGTACGGCTCCGCACGTGCGCTGAACGCTCTGCCCGGTTTGCGTGCGCGTGGCCAGGGATACACGGTCGGAGCATTCCGGTCGTCGCAGGAGAGAGGAACGCCCCATGGGCCATGGCGGAGATGTCATCGCGGAACTGACCACCGATCACCGCGAGGTCGAGGAGCTGTTCGGGCGGATCGAGGCGCTGCCCGCCGGGGACAAGCAGCGCAGGACATACGCCGATCAGGCCGTGATCGAGCTGGTGAGGCACTCGGTCGCCGAGGAGGCGTACCTCTACCCGGCCGTCCGCGCGTTCCTGCCCGACGGCGACACGATCGCCGACAGGGAGATCGAGGACCACGCCGAGGCCGAGCGGACCATGAAGGAACTCGAGGGCGTCGACGCCGACGAACCGGAATTCGACCGGCTCATCGGCGAGTTGATGACAGAGATCCGCTCGCATGTCCGCGACGAGGAGGACAATCTCTTCCCCCAGCTGCGGGCGACGGCCTCCGAGGACGAGCTGATGAAGCTGGGCGACAAGGTCCGCCAAGCGAAGAAGACCGCTCCGACCCGGCCGCATCCGTCGGCCCCGGACACCCCGCCCGCCAACAAGCTGCTGGCGCCCGGCGCGGGCCTCGTGGACCGCGTCAGGGACGCCTTGACGGGACGCGGCAAGGACTGACGGGGCAAGGCGCCCGAGTCGGGCGCGGACGCCGACGCGACGCATCAGTGGCTCCATAGCGGAAGGTTGTTCATGGACCCGGTGGATCTCCCCCTGCCGGTCGTCCGCCGCCCGCCGGCCCGCGACGACGCCGACATCGACGTGGACGCACTCGAACGGGACCTGCGCGCCCGGGTGGACGGCGAGGTCCGTTTCGACAGGGGGACGCGTGCGGCGTATTCGACGGACGGCTCGAACTACCGACAGGTGCCGATCGGGGTCGTCGTCCCGCGGACGGTGGAGGCGGCCGCGGAGGCACTGACGGTGTGCCGGGAGTACGGGGCGCCGGTGCTGTCCCGGGGCGGAGGCACCAGTCTGGCCGGTGAGTGCTGCAACACGGCGGTGGTCCTGGACTGGACGAAGTACTGCGACCGACTGCTGTCCGTGGACCCGGAGAACCGGCGCTGCACGGTCGAGCCGGGCATCGTCCTGGACGACCTGAACCGGCAGCTGGCCGAGTACGGCCTCCAGTACGGTCCCAAGCCGGCCACCCACCCCAACTGCACCATCGGCGGGATGATCGGCAACAACTCGTGCGGGTCGACGGCCCAGGCGTACGGCAAGGTCGTCGACAACCTGCACCGTCTGGAGGTCCTCACCTACGACGGCGTCCGGATGTGGGTGGGGCGGACCGATGACACCGAGCTGGAACGGCTCACCGCGTCCGAGGGGCGGGAGGCGGAGCTGTACCGGGGCCTGGTCGCTCTGCGCGATACATACGCGGACCTCGTGCGGGAGCGTTACCCCGACATCCCGCGGCGGGTCTCCGGCTACAACCTCGACTCGCTGCTGCCCGAACACGGCTTCGACGTCGCTGGTCTGCTGACCGGTTCGGAATCCACCCTGGTCACCGTCCTGCACGCGGAACTGGAACTCGTGCCCGTACCGAAGCACTCCGCCCTGGTCGTGCTGGGCTACCCGGACATCTGCCAGGCCGCCGACCATGTGCCGGCCGTCCTGGAGCACAAGCCGGCCGCCCTGGAAGGCGTGGACCACCAGCTGATCCACTTCCAGGAGGAGAAGCACCTCAATCCCGAGGCCTTGCGTGAGCTGCCCGAAGGCCGGGCCTACCTGATGGTGGAGCTCACCGGTGACACACGCGAGGAAGCGGACGCCAGGGCTCAGGAGCTCATCGACGCCAAGCCCGACGACGTCGACCACACCTGGTACGACGACGAGAAGCACGTGCACGAACTGTGGCTGGTGCGCGAGTCCGGCCTGGGCGCCACCGCACACGTCCCGGGAAAGCCCGACACCTGGGAGGGCTGGGAGGACTCGGCGGTTCCGGTGGACCGCCTCGGCGACTACCTGCGCGATCTGAAGCGGCTCTACGAGGAGTTCGACTACGGACACCCGTCGGTGTACGGGCATTTCGGTCACGGCTGCGTCCACACCCGCATCCCCTTCGGCCTCGAGTCGGAGGAGGGCGTCGCCCGGATGCGGGCGTTCGTCGAACGGGCCGCCGACCTGGTCGTCTCCTACGGCGGATCGCTGTCCGGCGAGCACGGCGACGGCCAGTCGCGGGGCGAGCTGCTGGTGAAGATGTTCGGACCCGAACTGATCGAGGCGTTCGAACGCCTGAAGGGGCTCTTCGACCCCGGCAACCGCATGAACCCCGGCAAGATCGTCCTGCCCTACCGCCTGGACGAGAACCTGCGCCTGGGCCCGGACTACCTCCCGTGGGAGCCGGACACCGTCTTCTCCTTCCCCCACGACGACGGCAAGTTCAGCCGCGCCGCCGCACGGTGCGTCGGGGTGGGCAAGTGCCGCTCCTCGGAGGGCGGGGTGATGTGCCCCAGCTACCGCGCCACCCGCGAGGAGGAGCACTCCACCCGGGGGCGGGCGCGACTGCTGTTCGAGATGGTCCGGGGCGGCGGCGACACGCCGGTCACGGACGGCTGGCGGTCGAAGGAGGTGCACGACGCGCTCGACCTGTGCCTGGCCTGCAAGGGGTGCCGGACGGACTGCCCGGTCAACGTCGACATGGCCACCTACAAGGCCGAGTTCCTGCACCACCACTACGCGGGCCGGTTGCGGCCTCTCGCGCACTATTCGATGGGCTGGCTGCCGGCGGTGGCCCGGGTGATGGCACTCGCGCCCCGCACCGTCAACGCGCTGGCTTCCGTGCCGTGGCTGGCGAGCGTGGCCAAGACGCTCGGTGGTGTCGCGGCCGAGCGGGACCTGCCCGTCTTCGCCGAGCAGCGGTTCACCGACTGGTGGCGCGAGCGGGGCGGTCCGCGCGGCGAAGGGCGCCGTGGAGAGGTCGTCGTGTGGCCCGACACCTTCACCGACCACGTCCACCCCGCGATCGGCAAGGCCGCCGTGGAGGTCCTGGAAGCGGCGGGCTTCACGGTCAAAGTGCCGAAGGCGGCGGTGTGCTGCGGACTGACCTGGATCTCCACCGGGCAACTGGGCATCGCCCAGCGGGTCCTCGGCCACACGATCGACGTCCTGCGCGAAGACCTGCGCCGGGGCACACCCGTGGTCGGCCTCGAACCGAGCTGTACGGCCGTCTTCCGCGCGGACGCGGCCGAACTGCTGCCCAAGGACCCGGACGTGGCGCGCCTGCGCGAGCAGACCCGCACCCTGGCGGAACTCCTCGTCGAACGCGCCGATGACTGGCAGCCGCCGCGTGTCGACGCCCGCGCGGTGGTCCAGCGGCACTGCCACCAGTACGCGATCATGGGCTTCGACGCCGACCGGAAGATCCTCGAACGTGCCGGGGTCGACGCCGACGTACTGGACGCCGGCTGCTGCGGACTGGCCGGAAACTTCGGCTTCGAGAAGGGCCACTACGAAGTTTCGATGGCCTGCGCCGAGGCCGGGCTTTTGCCCGCCGTGCGGGAGGCGGACGACGCGACACTGGTTCTCGCGGACGGCTTCAGCTGCCGCACACAGGTCGACCAGGCCGACACCGGACGCACCCCCTTGCACCTGGCGGACGTACTGGCGGCGGCCCTCCGTGGCCGGGATGCCACGCCGGAACGCCCCTCGTCGCCGGGGCTGCGCGCCCTGCTGCCCCTGGGAGCGGTCGGCGCGGCCGCTGCGACGCTGGCCGTGCTGGTCGGGGCCCGGCGCTCCCGTCTCGTGCGCAGCGGAAGCGATGTGGCCCGTCGTTGAACCGGGTCGCGGCGAGCCGCTGACGGAGGGACCGGCTGAGCGAGCGCACCCGCGCCCGGGCCTGGCCGTCGGACGGTTTCACCGCCCTGCGGAAGTGACCGAGCCGCAGGCGTCGCCGAAGCGTGCCGAGCACTCCAGCAGCAGGGCGTGGACGAAGCCCTGCGGAAGGTTGCCGCGCAGTTGGCGCTGCGCGACGTCGTACTCCTCGGCGAACAGCCCCGCGGGCCCGCATGCCGAACGGGTGCGTTCGAACCACCGCACCGCCTCGGTCTCCAAGCCTTGCGCATGAGCGGCCAGCGCCATCGTGAAGCCGCACAGCAAGAACGCGCCCTCCGCGTCCCCCAGCGGCTCATCCCCGTGCCGGAACCGGTAGACGTAACCGTCCTCTGCCAGCCTGCGCACCACCTGGGAGCGGGTGAGCGCGAAGCTTCGGTCGTCGCGCGGCACGGCTCCGCGGGCCAGCGGCAGCAGAAGGGCCGCTTCGGGACCTGGGTCGTCTGCGGCGCGCTGCCAGTGGCCGTCGGGGTGCAGCCTCGACGACCGTGGCGGTGGCGGCCGACCCGTAGGTCCAGCCGATGCCGGTCACTCCCGCGGCGGCGGCCTCGACCAGGACGAGGGTCGTGGAGTCCCAGGTGAGCGTCGCGTCACCGCTCGGCAGATCCGTGGGGACGCGGTAGACGAAGGCGGACAGGTGTTCCACGGCGGGTCCGTCGGGGAACACCTGAGCCCGTGGTGCCGGGTGGGTCACTTGTTCTCTTCGGTGCCGTCGTGGGGTCCGGCGCCCCGGCGGTCGTCGCGGTGCCTGGTGCCGGGCAGCATCTCCTGGACCTTGGCCTTGAGTCCCTGCTTCACCATGGAAGCCCGGTCGCTGTCGCCGTGCAGGATCGCGGAGGCCGCGGCCTCGATCTGGTCCAGGGAGGCGTGCGGAGGGATCGGCGGGACGGCCGGGTCGGTGCGGAAGTCGATGACGAAGGGACGGTCGGCGGTGAGTGCCCGGTCCCAGGCGGCCTCGACGTGCTCGGGCTTTTCCACCCGTACCCCGTCCAGGCCGATACGCTGGGCGATCTCGGCGTAGGGCAGGTCCGGGATGTGTTGCGACTCCTCGAACTGCGGGGCGCCGGACATGGCCCGCATCTCCCAGGTGACCTGGTTGAGATCCCGGTTGTTCAGCACGGCCACCACCAGCCGCGGGTCGGACCACTCATGGTGGTACTTCGCCGCGGTGACCATCTCCATCATCCCGTTCATCTGCATCGCCCCGTCACCGACCAGGGCGATCGCCGGCCGGTCCGGATGGGCGAACTTCGCGCCGATGGCGTACGGCACACCGGGGCCCATGGTCGCCAGCGTGCCCGACAGCGAGCCCCGCATCCGTCCGCGCAGCCGCAGATGACGGGCGTACCAGTTGGCCGCCGAACCGGAGTCGGCGCTCACGATGACGTCGTCGGGCAGCCTGGCGTCCAGGGCGTGCACGACGTACTCGGGATTGACCGGGTCGGCGTCCACCGCGGCCCGCCGCTGCATGACCTCCCACCAGCGCGAGACGTTGTTCTCGACCTTCTCCCGCCAGGCACGGTCGTCCTTGCGGCGCAGGAGCGGCAGCAGCCGCAGCAGTGTCTCGCGGGCGTCGCCGACCAGATTCACCTCGAACGGGTAGCGCAGGCCGACCATGTGCGGGTCGATGTCGATCTGCACCGCCCGTGCCTGGTCCAGCTCCGGCATGAACTGCGTGTACGGGAAGCTGGAGCCGATCATGAGCAGGGTGTCGCACCCCCGCATCAGCTCGTAGGAGGGGCGGGTGCCCAGCAGGCCGATGGAACCGGTGACATAGGGCAGGTCGTCGGGCAGCACGTCCTTGCCCAGCAGCGCCTTGGCCACTCCGGCGCCCAGCAGGTCCGCCACCTGCTCGACCTCGGCCCGCGCCCCCCGGGCGCCCTGACCGATCAGCACCGCGACCTTCTCGCCGGCGTTCAGCACCTCGGCGGCCCGCTCCACGTCCTCGCCCGCCGGCACCGGCGCGTACCGGCTCAGGCCAAGACTGGAGGGCACCATCTTGAACGCGTGAGCCGGCGCACTGTACTCCAGCTCCTGCACGTCCGCGGGCAGGATGACCGCGGTGACCGTGCGCCTGGCGTACGCGGTGCGCATCGCCCGGTCGATGAGGTTCGGCAGCTGCTCGGGCACCGTCGCCGTCTCGCAGAACTCCGAGGCGACGTCCTTGTACAGACTCTGCAGATCCACCTCCTGCTGGTACGAACCGCCCATGGCGCTGCGATTGGTCTGCCCGAGCAGCGCCACGACCGGGACGTGGTCGAGCTTGGCGTCGTACAGCCCGTTCAGCAGATGGATCGCCCCTGGCCCCGACGTCGCCGCGCACACCCCCACCTTCCCGGAGAACTTGGCGTAGCCCACCGCCTGGAAGGCGGACATCTCCTCGTGCCGCGCCTGCACGAACTTCGGCCTGTTCCCCGCCCGCCCCCACGCCGCCAGCAGCCCGTTGATGCCGTCGCCCGCATAGGCGAAGACATGATCCACGCCCCACTCACGCAGCCGCTGGAGGATGTAGTCGGACACCTTCGTGCTGGCCATGAACGCTCCCTTTCCGGTCCTGCGTACTGTGCGACTGTCCTCGGTGCCCCTGCCCGGGCCGGTCACAGAGGGCGGTAGGCGGGACATTTCCTGGGTAACCGCGCAGGTCTGCGGGAAACGCCACACTCGAGACGTTGCTCTCTCGGCTCATGGCAAGCACGCTGTCCGCCCCCACCGGGGCCGACCCCGCCATGGACGCCATCGGTGTGAGGGGTACCCGCGCTCCGCGCGGGGCAGCCGGCCAGCGGCCATTGGTGTGGTCATGGGTGACACCACGTGGTCGACCGCGTGCGCATCGCCGCCGCGCAGAAAACCCGTCCCGCACGTTCTCCAACTGGTCGGCATCGACGCCCTGATCACCCGCCGCCCCGCCCTCGAGCAGGCACTCGAACCCTGACCGCCCTACCCGGGCCGGCCCGGGGCATCCTCCTGGCGCGAGTACCGCTGCACGGCCGCGTCCAGCTCCTCGCCCACCGGCTCCGGCAGCGGCTCTTGTCCCAGCGCCCACCCGACCACCGCTTTTGCCACCGTGTGCAGCTTGATGTTGGTGTGCTGGGAGACCTCGCGCAGCACCTCGAACCCGGCGCCCGGCGCAATCCCGTGGACCGCGATGAGGATACCGATGGCCTGGTCGACGACCGCGTGGGAGCCGACCGCCTGCCGCAGCTGAGCGATCTCCTGTTGCAGCTGTTCCAGCGTGGCCCCCCACATGCCGTCGGGCAGGCACCGCTGGTCGCGGGAAGTCGTCATCACCAGTCTCCATAAAGGAGCGGGTATCACGTACGCCTGCCCCCAACCACCGTTGTAAGAAACCCAGGTGCGATGTGGAGATCACATAGAACCGGGATTCTTCGCCGTCAGGCCGGCGAAGAGCCCGAGAGGCTGACTGCCCGTCCCTTACCCGGTCGAGTCGCCCTCGCGTGGGCACCCATACCTGTCTCCCGCCCGGTGGCCATCGCAAGGCGGGCGCTGATGCCGTTGAAGGCAGGTGCCGATTGCCGCTGTGGGAATACGTACACGGCATCAGCCCGCATAAGAAGGTGTGGCATTCACCCTTCGCGCACGAAAGACGAAATGAGCCGTCCACTGATGACGTCCGCCGTCCCGCAGCACGCCCACGTCAGGACGCGATGGCCGATACCGTCACGGCGGCCGCGGCCGGGACGTCGTGGGAAGGGCCGCCGGCCTGGGGAGGCAGACACTGCTCTTCCCCACCCCTCGGGTCGTCGGCTTGACGACGATCGCGTTGAACAGGATCGCGGGGACGGCTGACCTCCCCGGGACCCGCGGTATCCGAGGCGAAGTCAGATTTCTCCGGCCCCTGGCGGTCGCCATCCCGCAAGAGCCACCATCGGACGCACTGGTCGGAGGGGCGTCAGACCGCTGGCTCGGGAAGTTCGCCGGGCCGGACGGGCACGATCTCGACGCGAGTGCAGCCGGTCTCCTTCAGCGCCTTCCGGCGGCGCTTTGCGGCGGGTTTGTCGTACCTGCCGGCGGATGCCTGCGGGACGCCGTCGCGGTCGGTCCAGACCAGAGCGTAGTGGTGCGTCGCGGTAGTCATAGAGTCATCCTCCCTGGCAGTACCAGTCCGTCAGCGCGTCGTACGGGCCGTTCATCGTCCGTTCGATCCAGCAGCTTCACACGGGTCGGCGAATCACGAAAGAGCACCCCTGTATCCGCCCGGCGCGCCGACGCGCCCCGTAAGGCGGGGTGATGCAGGGCGATGGCGCGTTCGCCAAACGGGATCGACAACCCCCGGGCCGCCCGAAATCCGGCGCCCACAAGCTGAGCTGCGTGGGCCGCCGTCCGCCCATGCCGCGATCATCCGCTGGGTGCTCGTCCGGGGCTGATCAGGCACGGTTCCCCTTGCTGCTGCGATCGCCGCTCGGCGCCCTGCGGTGAGTTGCACTCGTTCAGCTCGCCGCAGTCCATTGGTGACGTGTTGTGGGAGGGTGGAGGTGATGGACCAGCCTGGTTCCGTCGCTCTGAGGCTTCGTTGACCCGTCGCCCTTCGTTGGGCGGGCCGGGGCATGCGGCTCGTGCCTGCGCGGCTTTGAACGCCGGACTCGTGCACGGCCTCCCGGCCGTGTTTCCGGACTTCCTGGCCGACGGCCAGGGCATCCAGGGCTGTCGCCCCAGCGTGGGGAGGCCCGATGAAGCCGTACGCCGTTCACCTCCAGCTCCACGGCACGCTTGCCGTGGTGACTCTCTGTGTTTCGAGACCCAATGCGGTGCGTCGTCATTCTCCTCAGCTTGCCGATGCGCTCGCAGCGCTTCCGGAGCGGACTCTCGTTCTCGTTCTCGATCTCGACCATGCCGACGGGCTGGCAGCCGACGCGCTGGTGGCGGTGCGGGACTGGGCCCGTGCACATGCTGTGTTCCTTGCCGTTCTGGATTCTCTGGCCCGGCCGGGCGCCTTCTCGCTCTGTGCCGTGGCGGCGGAAGCGGACCACGGGCCGGAGGCGGGTCTGCGGGCGTTCCGGCGCGGCATGGAAGAGCGAGAGATCCTGCAGTGGGCTCTGGGCATACGACATGCCCGCCATGACGCCCATCCCTGCGCGGGCCTGTGACTGCCGGTGCTCTGTGAAGGCCCGCGAGCAGCCGGGTGCCGTTTGCGGGCATGGGCAGGACACCGTGGTGAGAGGATGGGGAGATGAGCTGTCTCGGGAGGTGAAGCGCGGTGGATCCTGTTCCTCCTGATGACGGACAGTCCTGGCCCAGTGCGGCCGAGACCCGGACCCCTTCGGAGGCGCTCTCGGGTGCGGTGACGGGTGTGGAGGGCCGGGAAGTGCCCGCTGTGCTGGGCCGAGCCTGCATCGACGCGCTGGACATCACCGGCGCTTCCGTCTCCCTCGCCGGGGCGGGCGACGCCCAGGCGCTGTGGTGGTCCTCCGACGAACGGGCCGGTCAGCTGGCAGAGGCCCAGTACACGCTGGCTGACGGCCCGTGCCGCACGGCGTTCGAGCAGGCGGCACCGGCGCTGGCCTCGGACCTCACCGAAGGTCGGGATGCCCTGCGGTGGCCGGTCTTCGCCCAACAGGCCGTCGCGCTCGGGGTGAAGGCCGTGTTCTGCCTGCCCCTGGGCGCAAACGGACTCGCCATCGGAACCCTCGACCTCTACCGAGACACCCCTGGCCCCCTGTCGCAGCGGGATCTGTCCTTCGCGTTCCCCGCAGCGGAAGCGATCACCACAGCGCTGCTCGCGCTCCATGCCCAGGTGGGCGCGCACCACGGCTGGCCTGGGGAATGGCTGGACACCATGGAGACCGACCACGAGGAGGTCCACCACGCAACTGGAATGATCATGGTGCATCTCGGGAGTAGTCCAGAGGATGCGCTGGCCCGCCTGAGGGCCCACGCCTTCGGACACGGACAGACCGTGACCGAGACTGCTCGCGACGTCATCGCCGGGAGGATCAGGTTCCATGATTAGGCCCCGCCGGACGGCAGGACCGGAGCTGGGAAAGGTTGACACCGGCATGAACCGCGAACAGCAACTCAACGAGGCGTTCGTGAGCCTCACGGACCTCACCGCCGACGACGTCGACCCCTTGGTCCTGCTCCGCCGCCTGGTGGACCACAGCGTCCGGCTCACCAGCGTCGACGCGGCCGGCGTGATGCTCGCCAACGCGCACGGCCAGCTCCGCCCCTTCTGCGCGACCTCGGACCTGGTAGCGGTCACCGAGATGTTCCAGGGCCAGATCGCACAGGGACCGTGCATCGACGCCTACACCACGTGCGCACCGGTCCACGCCGACGATCTCGCCGACTACACGCAACGTTGGCCGGCCTTCATCCCCTTGGCCACGGCCGCCGGATTCCATGGCGCCCACGCGCTGCCCCTGCGCGTCCGCGACCAGCAGGTCGGAGCCCTCAATCTGCTCGCACACGCACCCACTTCCCTCACCGACTCCGACAGCCGGCTCCTGCAAGCCCTGGCGGACGTCGCCACCACCGCGGTGATCACCTGGACCGCCGGCCCGCTGCGCCCCCTCGACATCGTCACCCGCACCCAGGCCGCCCTCTCCAAAAAGGCCGTCCTGGACATCGCGTCAGGCATGCTCGCCGCCACCGCCGACATCACCCCGGTCCAAGCGGTCACGCACCTGATTCGTTACGCGGCCGTCCTCGGCGAACGCCCCACCGAGATCGCCGAACAGCTCGTACGGCGCGCCATCACCCCGCTAACCGTCTTGCAGAACGCTTCCTGAGGCGGGCCTGCCCGCCGGGTCAGGCCCGCCCGGGAGCGCGTCGCCTTGACCCGTGCCAGCGGTGCCGGTCGTCCAGAGACGGCGGATTCCGCCGGCATCCGGAGCGGCTGTGACGCAGAAGGCCACCAACGGGGCGGAAGATCAGTAGCTTCCTGGTACGGCGCCGACGGCCTTCACCGGTCCCCGTGAGGTGGAGAAGTCCGCCCTCTGCGGGGTCCTGTTCGCCGTCCCCGCCCCCACTCACCGGGCGCTCAGCTCTTCTTGGCGGCGAGCGCGCGCTGCAGCTGCTGCTTGTTCATGTTCGAACGTCCGTCGATGCCGCGCTGCTTGGCCTCGTTGTACAGCTGGTCGTAGGTCGGGCCCTGTGGGCCTTTGCCCGATCGCTGACCGCCGCGCTTGCCGGAGGACATGTCCTTCGTCGAACTGCGGCTGGAGGACTCCGACTCACGTCTGTGATCAACCGCCGGCCGATGCGGCACCTGGCACCCGGCACCCGGGCCTCCGGCTCCCGGCTCCCGGCTCCCGGCTCCCGGCTCCCGGCTCCCGGCTCCCGGCTCCCGGCTCCCGGCTCCCGGCTCCCGGCAGAGACCATCCTGATGGCCCGCTGTACATCCCAGTCTCTCTTCGGCTTTCGACAGCATAGTGTCGGATATGTGAGTGATGACAGCAATGGTGCACCTGGGGACGAGGCATCCTTGGACCAGGTGCTCAGTGGCACGGTGCAACGTACGGGGGCTCTGGCAGCGGGCGTGTACTTGCTGCCGCCGGCCGAGTCGGTGTTGTGCCTGACGGCGGTGTGCGGGATCCCGGTGGTGGTGGCGGCGCCGTGGCGGCGGGTGGCGGTATCGGCTGCGGGCCCGCTGTCGGAAGCGGTGCGGGAGGACCGCCTCGTGTGGGTGGGCCGGCAGGAGGACATGGCCCGCCTGTATCCGAGCGCCGCAGCCGGGCTGCCCTACCAGTTCGCCCTGGCCTTCGCCCCCCTGCACGGTGCCCGCCGGTGGGGGGTACTGGTGCTGGCGTGGCCCAAGAACCACCCGCCCTCGCTGACCCGTCGAGAACGCGGGCACATCCTGTCCAGCGCAAGCCGCATCACCCAAGTGCTGGACCAAGCGCCTGCCCCCTGGCCCATTCCCGATCAGCCGCGTGCCGTGCCCCTGCGCCGGCCTGACCCGGACCCGGCACAGACCGGGCTCGCCGCCGCCGACCTGCTCCAGCGGATGCCTGTCGGCGCCATCGGCTTCGACCTGCAAGGCCGCATCACCTACCTCAACGACGCCGCCGCCCGGCTGCTCGGCCGCAGGTCGGACCGCCTCCTGGGCACCTTGCCGTGGCAGTCCGTGCCCTGGCTCGACGACCCGGTCCACGAAGACCACTACCGCACCGCGGTCTTCACCCGCGAACCCGTCGCCTACACCGCGCTGAGCCCGCCCGACCACTGGCTCGACATCCGGCTCTACCCCGACGACAGCGGCATCAGCGCCCTCATCTCCCCCCACTTCGACCATGAGTCGGCGGACGCACCGCCGCCCCGCGTCACCCCGGCCCTGGGCGCCTCACCCGAGGGAGCCGGCACGGGGCGGATCCACCAACTGATCCACCTGGCGGCCGCCCTGAGCCAGACCGTCACCGTGACCGACGTCATCAACTTGGTGGCCGACCAGATCCTGCCCGCCTTCAGCGCCCAGGGCATGGTCATCTCCGCCGCCGACGCCGGGCGCCTGAGGATCACCGGGCACCGGGGCTACGACCCGCGCAACATCGCCCGCCTGGACGGCCTCCCCCTGGACACCGGTCTCACCCCTGTCGGCCATGTCCTGCAAAGCGGCATCCCGGCCTTCTTCGCCGACCCCTTCGAAATGGCCCGCGCCCACCCGCGGGCATCGGAGCTCAGCGGCAAACAGGCCTGGGCGTTCCTGCCCCTGCTGGTCGCCGACCGCCGCGTCGGATGCTGCATCCTGTCCTACGACCGCCCGCACCCCTTCAGCGCGAGCGACCGCGCCGTCCTCGTGTCACTGGCCGGGCTCATCGCCCAGGCCATGGACCGCGCGCTCCTGTACGACGCCAAGCACGACCTCGCCCATGGTCTGCAGCAGACCCTCCTGCCGGTGACCCTCCCCCAGGTACCCGGCCTTGCCGTCGCCGCCCGCTACCTGCCGACCGCCCATGGCATGGACATCGGTGGCGACTTCTACGACCTGATCCGCCTCAGCGACAGCACCGCCGCCGCCGTCATCGGGGACGTACAAGGACACAACATCAACGCCGCAGCCCTCATGGGCCAGGTCCGCACAGCCGTCCACGCCACCGCCGGTGCGGCCCCCGGCGAAGTCCTGGCCCGCACCAACCGCGTCCTGATGGATCTCGAAACCGACCTGTTCGTCTCCTGCCTCTACATCCACATCGACCTCTCCGAGCGACGCCTGCACCTGGCCAGCGCAGGACATCCGCCCCCGCTTCTGCGCAGTCCCGCGCCCACACCGCACACCATCGCGCTCGAGGTGGAACCAGGCCCCCTGCTCGGCATCGGCATGGGAACCGAGGACGACTACCCGGTCACCACCGCTCCCATGCCCGCGGGATCACTCCTCGCCCTCTACACCGACGGCCTCGTAGAAACCCCCGACACCGACATCACCGACTCCATCACGGCCCTCGCCGACCACCTCACCAGCAACGGCGACCAGTCCCTCGACGACCTGGCCGACAGCCTCCTCCACCACGCCGGCCTCCACCACACCCGCACCGACGACATCGCCCTGCTCCTCTTGCGCGTCCGGTAGGCGACCGCCGAGGAGCCCCTCGCCCTGCGGCGGGATGGTTGTGCCCTTCAGTCATGACGGGTCTTCGTTCTCCCGATGCTCATGGCACACCCGGCCGTACGGAAGAACCTCATCGAGCAGTACGAGACCCTGCGCGTCCTGCACGCCAAGAACGGCAGCGAGGAGGCCCGCCGGCGGATGGACGACGTCGCCTACACCCTGCATCAGTGGGTGCGGCGGGGTGGCGGAGGGGCTGGACGACGTACGCGATACGGCGGCCGTGTTCGACATCCACAGCGGAGCGGGTCGGCTGCCGGTTCGGGCCCTGACCATCGTGCCGGTCGTCGGCCCGGCGCAGAGGAACCCGGTCACGGTCCGCGCCGCGATATGGCCCTTCGCCGGTGCGCGTGCGATGTCCTGACTGCTACCAGGTGTCGCCGAAGGTCCGTCGGTAGGCGCCAGGTGTGGTGCCGAGATGCGCCCGGAAACGGCGGCGCAGGTTGACCGCTGAGGCGAGTCCGACCCGGGTGGCGATGCGTCGCTATCTCGGCCGGCCGCGGGAGACGGCCCGGGTCGTCGTCGACGGCTGGTTGCACACGGGCGATGTGGGCCACCTCGACGCCGAGGGTTACCTGACCCTGGTGGGGCGCTCGAAGGACATGATCATCCGAGGTGGGGAGAACATCTACCCCAAGGAGATCGAGGACGTGCTGGCGGGCGATCCGTCCGTGCTCGAGGCCGCCGTGATCGGCGTACCGGACGACAAGTGGGGAGAGGTGGTCGTCGCCTACGTCCAGCCACGACCGGGCGTGGCCGTCGATCCGAAGACGCTCGAAGCGCTCTGCGCGCGCAGCCTCACCGGCTACAAGCGTCCGACCGCGTTCTTCGTGGTGGAAGCCATCGCGAAGAACGCGGTCGGGAAGATCGACAAGGCCTCGTTGAGGGCGGCTCATGCGACGGCCTCTGCCGGTTCCTGATCAACCCGGATGACGCCACGGCCGCGTCGAAAACCGGCCCGTAGCCCCTCGCCACTCACAGGAAGTCCAGTCCCGCGCCAGGCGCGGGACCGGGGTGGAGAGCGACGCGTCCCCTGGTCAGGCGCCGGTCGGGCACAACCCTCTGACTGTGTGGGCGTGAGGAGGCGGGCAGTCGGGAGGTCTCTGACATCATGGGGCCCGGACGCGTGACCACCGGGAGGCGCCATGACACGGGGACCAGGGCGAGGCGGGATTTCCACCGCGCCGCGCAGCATGGACGTGGCCCGGCTGGCAGGCGTCTCGCAGAAGACCGTGTCCAGGGTCTTCAACAACGAGGCCTACGTCTCCACGGACGTGCGCAGACGCGTTCTCGCAGCCGCCGAGGAACTCGGCTACCGGCGCAACAACGCGGCTCGCGCCCTGGCCTCGGGCCGCACACGTTCCATCGGCGTGGTGACGCTGGGTACCGCCCTGTACGGACCCGCGTCGTTGCTCATGGGCGTCGAGCGAGCCGTCCGGGACACGGGATACGCGCTTCGTGTGGTCAACACCGTGGAAGGCGACCCGACGGGCATCGCCGGAGCCGTGGACTCGCTCCTGGACCAGGGTGTGGACGGCATCGTCATCTCCGAGCCCATCGACGAGAGCGGGAACGGGGGCGGGCCGGAAGTCTCCGTGCACGTCGACGTGCCGGTCCTCGTCTGCGGCGCGCCACCGCCGTTCGCCGCGCCCAACGTGCTGGCTGCGGGGGTCGGCGCCGACCTGATGGCGCGCACGGTCACCGAGCACCTGCTCGACCTGGGACATCTCACCGTCCATCACCTCGCCGGTCCGCAGCGGTGGTACGCCGCCCGGGACCGTCTCGACGGATGGCGGGCGGCGCTGGCGGCTCACGACCGGGGCGAGCCACCGCTGGTCGAGGGCGACTGGTCGGCCGCCTCCGGCTACGCCGCGGGCCGTGAACTGGCCTCCGACCCCGACGTGACAGCGGTCTTCGCAGCAAACGACGACATGGCCATCGGCCTGATCCGCGCACTGACGGAGGCCGGCCGACGCGTTCCGGACGACGTGAGCGTCGTGGGTTTCGACGACATTCCGGTCGCCGCCTATGTGACACCTCCCCTGACGACGGTGCGCCAGCCGTTCGACGCGGTGGCCCAGGACGGCCTCAAACGTCTCGTGCACGCCATCGAGAACCCGCAAGCCGACCCCCTGGCGGCGAGTGAACCTCCGGTCGACCTGATCGTCCGCGCCTCGACCGCGCCTCCGCCGAGAGGCTTTGGCGCTTCCGCTCACCGCTGATCGGCATCGGTCTCGGCCTGAGCAGCGGAACTCCTGACCAGGCGCGTGATCGAGGCGAGTACTCCCGGCGAGCCCGGCCGGCCGGCGGGAGCCGTCGCGTCTGTCCGGGCAGGTTCCGTGTCACCCGGAGGCGGCCATCCCGGGGTTGCCGTAGTAGGCGTCCGGGCCGTGTTTGCGGGTGTAGTGCCGGTCCAGCAGGTGCCGCGGTGGCGGCCCCGTGGGGGCCAGGGCCAGCGTTCGGATGGCGATGTCGGCGACGGCTTCACAGATGATGGCGCGTTCGAGGGATTGGCGGGCGGTGCTCCCCCAGGTGAAGGGGCCATGGTTGGCGACGAGGGCGGCGGGGACCTCGACGGCCCTCTGGTCGTCGCCCTCCAGCATGTCCACGATGACGCGCCCGGTGTTGTACTCGTAGTCCTTGGCGCATTGCTCGACGGTGAGGTCGGGGGTGCAGGGGACGGGGCCGTTGAAGGTGTCGGCATGGGTGGTGCCCAGGACGGGTATCTCCCGGCGTGCTTGGGCGAACGCGACGGCATGGGTGGAGTGGGTGTGGGCGACCCCGCCGATGGACGGGAACGCGAGGTACAGACAGCGGTGGGTCTCGGTGTCGGTGGAGGGACGCAGGTCTCCGTCGACGACGGCGCCGTCCGCCAGGCGCACGGTCACCAGGTGGTCGAGGCTGAGGTCCTCGTAGGGGACTCCGGAGGGCTTGATGACGAAGACCCCCGCCTCCCGGTCTGTCCCGCTCACGTTGCCCCAGGTCAGGGTGGCGAGGCCGACCCGGGGGATGGCCAGGTTGGCGTCCAGTACCTCTTGGCGCAGGCCCTCGCGGACAGCGACAGTCATCGATCGTCTCCTTGAGCGTGGTTCATGGCTGTCACAGGGCCTGGGCGAGGCGGTGGTAGGCGGCGTTCCAGCGGATCTCCTTGGCGAACTGTCCGGACGAGGTGTTCTCGTCGATGGTGAGCAGTTCGACGCCGGTCATCGCCGCGTAGTCGGTCAGCGTCTCCATGTCGACGGCGGAGCTGAGGACGGTGTGGTGCGGGGCACCGGCGAGCAGCCAGCTCTCGGCGGACTCGGCCAGGGAGGGGTGGGGCTCCCATACGGCTCGGGCCACGGGCAGGCGGCGCAGGGGTTCGCTGGGCGCGACGACGTCGACGGTGTTGGCGGTCAGGCGGAAGCGGTCGCCGAGGTCGGAGAGGCCGACGACCACCGCGGGACCGGGGGCCGCGTTGAAGACCAGGCGGACGGGGTCTTCGCGGCCGCCGATGGACAGGGGGTGGATCTCGCAGCTGGGGCGGTCGGCGGCCACCGAGGGGCAGACCTCCAGCATGTGGGCGCCGAGGATGCGGGGGGTGCCCGGGCCGAGGTGGTAGGTGTAGTCCTCCATGAAGGTGGTGCCACCGGGCTGCCCGACGGCCATGACCTTCATCGTGCGCAGCAGGGCCGAGGTTTTCCAGTCGCCCTCGCCGCCGAAGCCGTAGCCGTCGGCCATCAGCCGCTGAACGGCCAGGCCGGGCAGTTGGCGAAGTCCGCCCAGGTCCTCGAAGTTGGTGGTGAAGGCGGTGAAGCCGCCCTCGGTGAGGAAGGAACGCAGGCCCAGTTCCAGGCGGGCCGCGTACAGGAGGGAGTCGTGGTGTATCGCGCCGGGCCGCAGCGCCGGGACCACGTCGTACAGCTCGCTGTAGGCGGCTGCGAGTTCGACGGCCTCCTTGTCCTCGACGGCGTCCACGACTGCGACCAGGTCGTTGACTCCGTAGGTGTTCACGGAGTAGCCGAACCGCAGCTGGGCCTCGACCTTGTCGCCCTCGGTCACGGCGACGTCGCGCATGTTGTCGCCGAACCGCGCCAGGCGCAGGGTACGTGAGGCGTGGCGGCCGGCCGCGGCCCGGGACCAGGCCGCGACGCGCCCGATGACCCGCGGGTCGGTGGCGTGACCGGCCACGATCTTGCGCTGAACGCCGAGCCGCGCCTCGATGTGTGCGAACTCGCGGTCACCGTGGGCGGCCTGGTTGAGGTTCATGAAATGCATGTCGATGCTCGACCAGGGCAGCGACAGGTTGTACTGGGTGTGCAGATGGAGCACCGGGCGGTCCAGCGTGCTGAGCCCGGCGATCCACATCTTCGCCGGGGAGAAGGTGTGCATCCACACGATCACCCCCACACATGCGTCGGACGCGGTGGCCTCCAGGCACAGCCGCCGGATCGACTCAGCGTCGGTGAGGACCGGCTTCCACACGACCCGCAGGGGAATCTGCGGGGCGGCGTCGAGGCGGTCGGCGATCTGCTGGGACTGCTGGGCGACCTGCTGGAGGGTGTCCTCGCCGTACATGGCTTGGCTGCCGGTGAGAAACCAGATCTCCTGGCCGGCGTGGGTGGTGGCTGGTGTCGTCATGACAGGGTTCCTTTTCGGGCTTGGGTGCGCGTGCATCGCTCAGGCGGACGCTTCTGCGCGGATGCGGCGCAGGCGGTGCATGACCTCGTTGGCCCCCCGGCCGAAGTAGTCGTGCAGGAGCCGGTACTCGGCGTAGAGGCGGTCGTAGGCCGCGGCGCGTTCGGGGTCCGGCAGGTAGGCCCCGCGGTGGACCTGGCCCATGGCGTGGGCCGCGGCCCGGATGTCGGGGTACGCTCCGGCGGCGACCGCGGCGTGCATCGCGGCGCCGAGTGCGGGGCCCTGCGCGGAGCCGATGACTCCGAGCGGGCGGCGGGTGACGTCGGCGTAGATCTGCATCAGCAGCGCGTTCTTGGTCAGGCCTCCGGCGATGATGAGTTCCGCCACCGGCACGTCGGATGCCTCGAAGGCGTCGATGATGGTGCGGGTGCCGAAGGCGGTGGCCTCCAGCAGCGCGCGGTAGATGTCTTCGGGCCGGGTGGAGAGGGTCAGTCCGACCAGCACCCCGCTGAGGTCGTGGTCGACCAGGACGGAGCGGTTGCCGCTGTGCCAGTCCAGGGCGATCAGACCGTGCTCGCCGACCTGCTGTTCGGCCGCGAGGACGGTCAGGTGTTCGTGCGCGTCGCGTCCCAGGGCTGCGGCCTCGTCGGCGTACGACGCGGGGACGTTGTTGCGCACGAACCAGCCGAAGATGTCGCCGACACCGCTCTGCCCGGCCTCGTATCCCCACAGGCCCGGCAGGATGCCGCCGTCCACGACCCCGCACATGCCCGGCACCGTGGCCTGCTGGTCGGAGCTCATCACATGGCAGGTCGAGGTGCCCATGATGGCGACCATCTGTCCCGGGTCCACGGCTCCCGCCGCGGGCGCCGTCACATGGGCGTCGACATTGCCCACGCACACGGTGATGCCCTCGGGCAGCCCCGTCCAGGCTGCGGCCTCGGCCGTCAACGTCCCGGCCTGCGCGCCCAGTTCGCCGATCGGCTGGTCCAGCTTGTCGCTCACGAAGCCGGCGAAGTCCGGATTCAGCGCCGCGAGGTAGTCGCGGGAGGGGTAGGCGCCGTCCTGGAGCTGGCCCTTGTAACCGGCGGTGCAGGCGTTGCGGACGTAGGTGCCGCACAGCCTCCAGACGATCCAGTCCGCGGCCTCCACCCACCGCTCGGTCCGGCGGTAGACCTCCGGATCCTCCTCCAAGACCTGTAGCGCCTTGGCGAACTCCCACTCCGACGAGATCTTCCCGCCGTACCGCGTCAGCCACCCTTCCTTCCGCTCGGCGGCGAGCGCGTTGATGCGGTCGGCGTGGCTCTGTGCGGCGTGGTGGCGCCACAGCTTCGGGTAGGCATGCGGGCGGCCGACGAGGTCGGGCAGTTCGCACAGGGGTGTGGCGTCGGCGAGGACCGGCAGGACCGTGCAGGCGGTGAAGTCCGTGCCGACACCGATCACCTGCTCCGGCCGCACTCCGGCACGGGACAGCGCCTGCGGCACGGCGTGGCGCAGGACGTCGAGGTAGTCCGACGGCACCTGCAGGGCCCAGTCGGGCGGCAGCCTGGTGCCGTCGGGCAGTTCCCGGTCCAGGACCGCGTGGGCGTAGGGGTGCTCCGCGGTACCCAGCTCCGCTCCGTCCCGGACGCGGACCACCACGGCCCGCCCGGACAGCGTGCCGAAGTCGACTCCGACGACACAGGATTCGAGGATTGCACGGTCATCGCGCTCTGTGTTCACAACCAGCCATCCTTGTTGATGAGGAGAACGTGCTGACGGACCATCGGGACTCGATGTTCGATGTGTCGGCCCGCGTTCGATCACGCGAATGAAGGTGAGGGGCCTGGCATGGGATGCCAGACCCCGGTAGCAGGGTGTCTACTGGACGAGTTCCCAGTCCTGTGAGCCGTCCGTGAGCGCGGTCTGCAGGGTCAGCTGCGCCCCGGCAGTCGCACCGGTCAGGTAGAGGCTGGTGTTCTTGACGGACTGGAGCTTGTAGAACCCGTCGGCGGTCTTGACGAGGTTCCAGCTGCCGGTGTCGCTGTTGTCGACCCACTGGCCGATCTTCTGTCCGGCCGTGGCGTTGCCGGTCCAGATGGCCGCCGCGCGGCCGCCCGACTTGTTCAGCAGGCTCACGCCGCTCGTCGGCTCGGTGGTCACGTGCCAGTACTGGGTGTCCGCGTTGCCCGCCGAGCCCGGGGCCTCGAGCCGGACGTCGGGCACGTCTCCATTGCCGATGTTCGCGTCGTTGGTCTTGTTCCCGGTGCCGATCACTTGGTCGGTCTTGCGGTTGACCACCTGGTAGTAGGCACCGTCCGAGTGGCCGAGGTCGACCTCGGCGTAGGCGATCGTGGAGGTGCCCTGGTTGTTGAGGATCGCGATACGGCCGGTGCCGTCGACGTACTGGAGGTTGCGGCTGTAACCCGCCGGTGAGGTCGTCTGGTACTCCTTCCATGTGCTGTCGCTGCGTCCGCTGTCGTTGACCCAGACGTTGCCGCTGCCGGCCGCGTTGTAGACCAGGCGCCCGCCGGGAAGCCTGATGAGGACCGGGCTGCCGCCCACGGCCAGGGCGTGTGAGCCGGCATCGAGCGGCAGGGTGTTGACGCCCGTACCCGTGGCGGAGCCTGTGTAGAACTTCCTCGGATCGTCGGCGAGCACGTACCTGGTGTTGGCTCCTCCGCCCCAGTACTCGAAGGTCAGCAGCCATTTGCCGTCGGTCGTGCGGACGACGTTCGCCATCCCCGGCCGCCCGCCGCCGATCTCCGTCTTGCCGCCGCCCATGCTCTGGGTCAGTCCCGCGACGTCGACCACGGGGGCGCTCCACGAGGCGCTGCGGCCGTCCCAGGTCTTGTGGGCGAGGATCTGGCCCTGCGAGTCCGTGGCGGTGTCGTTCGCGGGGTCGAGCGTCGGGACGCCGGTGGTCGCGTTGAAGCCGGTGTAGTCGTTCTCGTCGGAGTAGTAGCAGACGAGCTGGCCCTTGTAGACCATCAGGTACGGCTCCCAGATGGGGTCCACCTGGTGGTTGGTGTTCGCGTTGGCGATGTTCTGTCCGACCGCGCCGGCGCTGCCGCCCTGCCAGCCGCCGGTCGCGACGACGTTCTCGACCTTCCACGTCGCACCGTCGTCGGTGCTGGAGTAAAGGGCGATCGCCAGATCCTTGCGGTCGCCGTCGTTGGTCGGCGTCCAGTTCGGGTCGGCCGCCTTGTGCTCCTTGTAGTAGTAGTCGTCGCCGGACACGACGCTCGCGAGCAGCAGCGTGCCCTGCTTCAGGTTCCCGACGTCCTGCGGAAGGACGTACAGGTAGGGGTTGGTCCAGTTGCTGGTGTACTTCGCGTACTGGGGGTCGCTGGAGAGATACGCCGGAGCCTTGACCTCCGACAGGGACTGCCACGTCGTTCCGTGGTCGTCGCTCTTGTAGACCGGGAGGGTCTGCTTGTCGGCGCTCCCGGTCGCCGTCACGACCGTGGACTTCTCGAACGACGCGACCAGACGTCCGCTCGGCAGCTCAGCCGACTTCGGGTAGATCGCGCAGTTGCCCCGGCCCTTGAGGCACGGCTCGCTGCCGAGCTGGTACAGGATCCCGCCCGTCGGGTCGTACGCCTGCGCGTTGACCATGGGTATCGCGAGGATCGCGGATGTCGCGGTGAAGATACCGAAAGCTCGTCCAAGCCTTCTTCGTGGCATTGCCCCTCCTCAGGGGATGGATCAGGAACGGTTGGTTGCTTCGGGGGCCGGCGCGCTGTCGGCGTCGGTGGAGACGAGGACGCGTACGTCCCAGGGGCCGAGGTCCAGCGCCGAGCCCGAGAAGATGGAGGTGCCCGTCAGGGCATCGGAGAGGTCCGCCGGGGCGAGGACGCTCGCGGGCTCCCAGCTCCAGTTGTGGACGATGTGCACGCGGCGGCCGTCGGGTGCGGTGCCGGTCGTCGCGGTGACGGAGGCCGGGAGGTCCCGCCAGGCGTGACGCGCGGGCGGGGTCAGCCACTCGGCCAGCGTCCGGGCGAGGTCGCGGCCCGGCACCGTGCCGACGCAGGTGATGCGGCCCGCGCCGTGGCGCCGCGTGGTGACGGCGGGCCAGCGGCCGAAGTGCGGGTGGTCGTACGTGACGAGGACCTCGGCGTCGGTGACGGTCAGGCCGTCGGCCCAGCGGGTCGCCGTCGCACCCTCGGGGAGGTCGAGCGGGCCCCCGGGCGCCGACCTTACGGGGATTTCCCCGACCAGGTTGCTGAACTCGTCGTACCGGACGCCCGCGACGTCGGTCAGGCGGCCGGGGGCCGCTTCGTGGCGGGCCCGGGCCTCGTGGTCGGCGTAGCCGGTGCGCGGGCCCAGGACGAGGTGGCCGCCGGCCTGGGCGTAGGCCGCGAGCCAGTCGAGCATGGTGTCGGCCGCGAGGTACAGGGCCGGTACCACGAGGACGGGGTGGCGCTGTACGGCTTCTTGGGGTGTCGTTGCCTCTCTGTCGCCGTGCGGGTCGTGCAGCTGGCGGGCGTGGACGATGCGGACCTGGCGGCCGGCGTCGAAGGCGCCGCGGTAGAAGGGGTCGAAGAAGCGGTGGTAGGCGGCCGGGTCGGGTTCGCCGTCCGGCTTGGCCAGTGGGGGGTATTTCTGCATCAGCCACTTGCTCGGCGTCGAGTAGACCATGGTGATGTCGGCGTCCGGTTCGAGTCCGGCGACGAGTTCTCCCGCCGTCTCGAACTCGGCGCCCAGGCGGGCGAGTTCGGCGTAGGCGCGGCCTGGTTGTCCGGTGTGCGGGAGGACGCCGCCCCAGTAGGTCTCGGCGCCGAAGTGCAGGGTGTTCCAGTGCCAGTACTCGATCATGCGGGCGCCGCGGGCGACGAGGGCCCAGGCGGCCTGGCGCCACTGGCCGTCGTAGGCGGGGCGGTTGTCCCACGGGAAGCCGATGGAGTTGGCGTTGGTCTCGGTGACGAGGAAGGGCTCCTGGCGGGAGGAGTACATCCAGTCGGCGCTCTGGTACAGCGCCCACACGCCGGTGCTCTTCCACTTCTGTTCGTGGTCGTCGGGGGTGGGGTCGGGCAGGAGCAGGCCGTCCTGCATGGCGTAGTAGGGGTTGCCGGAGGCGATGTCGAGGCGGTCGGTCAGCTCGTCGTCCTCGACGCCTTGGCGGGTGTAGGAGATGCAGGTGGTGACGAAGTGCCGGGGGTGGGCGTATTCGCGGACGATGTCGGCCTGCCAGCCGATGAACTCGCTGACCTGGCGTGCCTGGAAGGCCCGCCAGGCGACGTCGTACTGGGGCTGTTCGTTGCCGTCCGGCGTCCACAGGTCGGCCCAGGTCGACAGGCGGTGCGACCAGTAGACCAGGCCCCACTCGCGGTTCAGGGTCTCGACGTTCTCGTACTTGTCGCGCAGGTGGTCCACGAAGCGCTGGAAGACACCGTGGTTGTGCAGGAGGTGCAGGCCCGGTTCGTTGTCCACCTGGAAGCCGATCACCGCGGGGTGGTCTGCGTAGCGGGCGACGATCTTGCGGATGACCCGCTCGGCGTGGAAGCGGAAGGCGGGGTGGGTGAAGTCGACCTCCTGGCGGGCGCCCCAGCCGATGCGTTCACCGGTGCGCCGCTCGCCCGTGATCTCCGGGTACTGGCGGGCGAGCCACAGGGGCGCTGCGTACGTCGGGGTGCCCAGCACGACGCGGATGCCGCGCTCGTGGGCGCCGTCCAGGACGGGCTGGAGCCAGTCGAGGTCGAACCGGCCGTTCTGCGGTTCCCAGGTCGACCACACCGACTCACCGACCCGGATCACGCTGACATGCGCGTCGGCCATCAGGTCCAGGTCGGTCTTGAGGCGTTCGTCTGGCTGTATATGAGGGTCGTATGCGGGCGTGTACTCGTGGTAGTACGCGGCGCCGAAGAGGACGCGGGCAGGCAGAGCGGCCATGAAGAAGAACCTCCGAAGGAACAGGGAGTGGGGGATGCGTGCTACTGCTTGACGCCGCCGGCGGCCAGGCCGCTCTGCCAGTACCGCTGGAGCATCAGGAAGGCGACGACGAGCGGGATGATCGAGATGAGGGAGCCGGTCACGACGAGTGCGAGCATGTCGCTGCTCGAGCCGGCCCCGCCGTTCTGTGCCTGCGCGGCCCAGGAGGACAGTCCGACCGTCACGGGGTAGAGGTCGGGGTCGTTGAGCATGATCAGCGGCAGGAAGTAGTTGTTCCAGGTGGCCACCAGGGTGAACAGCAGGACCGTCACCAGACCGGGGCCCAGCAGCCGCAGCACGATCCGGAAGAAGATCCGCGCCTCGCCGGCCCCGTCGATGCGGGCGGCCTCCAGGAGGCTGTCGGGGACGGCGTCCTGGGCGTAGACACGCATGAGGTAGAGGCCGAAGGGGTTGACCAGGGAGGGCAGGATGATCGCCCAGGGGGTGTTGACCAGGCCCGCCTTGGCGAAGAGCAGGTAGGTGGGGATGGCCAGCGCGGTGGTGGGGACCATGACGGCGCCGAGCACCAGGTTGAAGGCGGCCCGCTCGCCGCGGAAGCGGAACTTCGCGAAGCCGTACCCGCCCGCGGCCGCCAGCAGCGCGGCCCCGACCGCGCTGACACCCGCGTAGAGCACGGTGTTGACCAGCCAGCGCAGGAAGACCCCGTCGTCCTGGGCGAAGGTCTCCTTGACGTTCGTCAGCAGCTGCGGGGCGTGCGAGAACCACAGGCCGAAAGTGTTGAACAAATCCTGGGTGCTCTTCGTCGAGGCGATCAGCAGCCAGCACAGGGGCAGCAGAAAATAGGCCAGAGCGGCCAGCATGGCGATGGTCAGCGGGGTGCTGCGGCGGGCCGAGGGGGAGCGGCGCCGGGTCGGGGGCGCGGCGGGGGCCGGGTGCGCCGGCGATGCGGCGCTCGCCGTCGAAACGGTGGTCGTCACGAGGTCCTCCTGCGGTTCGCGGTGAGCAGGACGGCGTAGGAGGCGATCACGATGACCAGGCCCAGGAGGAAGGACACCGTGGCCGCGTAGTTGACCTGCTGGCCGGTGAAGGCGAGCGTGTAGGCGTAGAGGTTGGCGGTGTAGGAGCTGCTGATCACGTCCGGGGCGATGCTCATCAGCAGCTTCGGCTCGTTGAACAGCTGGAAGCTGCCGATCACCGAGAACAGCAGGGTGAGCATCAGCGCCGGGCGCAGGGCCGGCAGTTTGATCGACCGGGCGATCCGCCAGGCGCCGGCCCCGTCCATCGCGGCGGCCTCGTACAGCTCCTCGGGAATCGTGCGCAGGGCGGCATACAGGATGATCATGTTGTAGCCGACGAACTCCCAGGTCACGATGTTCGCCAGGCTCCCGAGCATCCAGCCCTCGCTGAGGAAGTCCGGCACCGGCAGGCTCAGGTCCCGGCTGAGCTGCGCGAAGGGACCGAAGTCCGGCCCGTACAGATAGCCCCACATGAGCGCGGCGACCACGCTCGGGACCGCGTACGGGACGAAGATGCCCAGCCGGATCACACGGGCCAGCCGCAGCAGCCCACTGTCCAGAGCCAGCGCGAAGGCCAGCGCCAGCAGCAGCATCACCGGCACCTGGACCACGAAGAACAGCGCGACCCGCCCGATGCCGTGCAGGAACTGCGGATCACCAAGCGCCTGGGCGTAGTTGTCGAGCCCCACGAACGCCGTGCCACCGATCAGACGCTCCTGGAACAGACTCAGATAGGCGGCATACCCGAGCGGCGCGACGAAGAGCAACAGGAACAGCACCATGAACGGCGCGACGAACAGCGGCCCCGCCGACCGGCGGCGGCGCATGCCACCGCGCCGGGGGCCGGTGGGCCCGTCTCGGCGCCGGCCCTTGGGGGAGGCCGCGGTTGTGGCAGTCATCATCGAGCCTTTCTGAGGGGTGGGATGGTGCTTGCGGGTGGCCCCGTGCCGATGCACGGGGCCCGACGAGCCGTCAGGTCGTGTAAACCGTGAAGCCCTGCGTCTTCGCGTACGTGGTGAGCCGCGACTGCCAGGTGCCGAGCGCGCGAACGGTGTCGGACTTGTCGGCGAGGGACTTGCCGACGGTCTCCGTCCAGTCGGTCGCCGCCTGGTCGAGGAACGGCGGCCACTGGAACGTCGTGTTGACCGTGGGGCCGATGTCGGCGAACACCTGGTTGACCTTCTGGCCGCCGTAGAACGGGGATTCCTGGCCGACGAAAGACGCGTCCGCGAGCAGGGCCTTGGTGGCGGGGAAGAAGAACTGCTCGGTGGCGAACATCTTCGCGCTGGCGGGGTCGGTGTTGAGGAACTGCGCGAACATCGCCGCCGCGACGGGGTTCTTGGTGGAGCGGATGACGGCGGTCGTGGACCCGCCCCAGTTGCCGGAACTGGGCTTGGCGGCGTCCCACTGCGGCAGCGGGGCCGCCCGCCACTTGCCCGCGGTGGACTTGGCGGAGCCGGAGAGGAAGACCGGCCCCCAGGCGGCGGTGAGCCAGGTCGCGTACTTGCCCTTGTTGAGCCCGGCGTACCAGGAGTCGGTGAAGTCCGGCTCGACCCCGATGACTCCCTCCTTGGCGAGGGTCCCCCAGTACTCGCCGACCCTCCTGGAAATGGTGTCGTCGACGCTGATGGTGATGTCGCTCTTGCCGGACATCAAGTAGGGCTTCGCGTTCGCCTGCCAGAGCAGTCCGTGCCAGGCCGCGGCCTGGTTCGCGGCGAGGTTCGTGAGGTAGACGTCGGGGTCGGCCTTGTGGAGCTTGCGGGCCGCCGCGGCGAACTCGTCCCAGGTCTTCGGCACGTCGATGCCGTGCTCGTCGAAGATGTCCTGCCGGTACAGCATGCCCATCGGGCCGGTGTCCTGCGGGATCGCCCAGACCTCGCCCTTGCTGCCGCTGACCTGGCTCCAGGTCCAGTCGACGAACCGGTCCTCCAGCGCGGACGCCCCGTACGGTTGCAGGTCGAGCAGGCTGTTGGTGATGGTGAAGGTCGGGATGGCCTGGTACTCGATCTGCACCATGTCCGGTGCGCCGCTGCCTGCCTTCAGGGCCGTACGCAGCTTGGTGTACTGGGGGGTTCCCTGGCCCGCGTTGACCACCTTGATCTTGATGGCCGGGTACTTCGCCTCGAAGAGCGCGACCTCCTTGTCGATGTTCGGGACCCAGGTCCAGAACGTCAGCTCGGTCGGCGTCTTCATCGCCTTGTCGATGTCGGCCTGGCTGACCGACTTGGCGGAGGTGCCGCCGCTCGTGTCGTCTCCGCCGCAGGCGGACAGCGTGGTCGCCAGCGTCAGGGCCCCGGTCGCGGCGAGGAAGCCACGACGGTTCAGGTGGGCCGAGGAGGGGGCTGTGAAGAATCTGGACATGGTGAACTCCGCAGAGGTGCCTAGAGGATCCGCGCGCTGGGCGGCGGCGTGCTGATGGGATGCCAGAGGTGGGTTCAGGCGTGAGGAACGGACCGACGGGGGCGAATGTGCTTCTCGCGGAACGGGGCCGAGCACGTCACGCTCGTTGACCGAAGGGGGGCTCGCGCCGGTGAGGGCATGAGACGGGGCGGAGGCCTGGTCGGTGATCGGCTCAAGGGGAGGCGCCCAGGCCGCGGCGCTGGTGAGTGGATGGTGCGACGACCATGTACAGAGGGGTCGGCTCGCGCCCTCGAGTGCGGGTGTGGAAGCAGGTGGCGTGGTCGACGAACTGCTGGTGGACGCCCTCCCCTCGTGGTCGGGGAACGGGGTTGTCGGGGACTCAGACCGTGGCGCGCCGGGATTCCGGGGTCGTCCGGTACGGCGGGGGTGCGGTCGATGCACGGACGACCAGGTCGACCGGCGGGTCCTGCTCCGGGATCGGGTCCGCGTCCGGGTTCTCGATGGCGTGCACGAGCCGCTTGAGGCCGTCCTGCGCCGTCGCCTCGAACGGCTGTCTCACCGTCGTCAGAGGAGGAGACACGTAGGCGGCGACCGGGACGTCGTCGAGACCGACGACACTGACGTCCTCCGGTATGCGCCGGCCTGCGTCGAGCAGCGCGCGCATCAGACCGATGGCCATGTCGTCGTTGGCGGCGAAGACGGCCGTCACGCTGTCGTCGACGGCCAGCCGGCGACCGGCCGCGTAGCCGGAGGCGGCCGACCAGTCGCCCGCGATGACAGGCGGTTCTCGTCTGCCGTGCGCGGCCAGCGTCGCTCGCCATCCTTCCAGGCGGTCCCTGGCGGCGTACCAGCGTTGGGGACCGGCGAGGTGGTGGACGGTCGTGTGTCCCAGCTCGAGCAGGTGCTCCGTGACGGCTCGCGCCAGGTGGTGGGAGACGAGCCCCGCGGTCACCACCCGGGAGGCGGCGAACGGCGGCGGTGCGCCGAGGATCAGGACCGGCACGTCGACGCGGACGGAGAGGTCCGCACCGTTCTCCTCGTCGATCGGCTCGGAGATGACGATGCCGTCCACACCCTGCTCGAGGAGCGAGTCGACGGCACCGGCAACGCCCGAGGCATCGCCCTCCATCGTGTTGACCACGCGGAGCGCGTAGCCGGTGTCCCGGACGGTGCGCTCGACGCCCATCAGCAGTGACGCGGGACCGTACAGCGCCGTTCCGAGCGTCACCACCCCGATGGACCGGGTCCGCCCCGACGCCAGAGCCCGGGCGGCGTGATTCAGCCGGTAACCGAGTTCTTCGGCGGCTTCCAGGACACGTCGGCGCACGCCGTCGGAGACGTACTGCTCACCGTTCATGACCCGGGATACCGTCTTCTGTGAGACGCCCGCCAGCTGCGCCACATCAAGGCTGCGTGGTGGGGTGCCTGTGCTGCGGCTTGTCAGTCGTGCCATGGGTGTCTCCCGATCTCGGGCAGCCGGCGGCTTGGCTGATTCTCGTCTGACTGCGCTGCCATGACTGCGCAGACATATCTACGCAGTGGAACGAGGCACGTCAAGGGTTCGCACAACATTCCCGGAATCGGGGCGCGCTGTCGGAGCGGGCCGGTCGGCGTGCGACGCTCTGCCGGGTCCAGGGCGTCCGCCGACAGTGCTGAGCGTGCTCGCGAGACCAGTTGCTAGCATCCGGCAGCGTGAACGACAGTGTGTACGTGGGCAACGCGGGCAAGGATGCGCCACTGGACCGGGGATGGCTTCTCGGTCATTTCAAGGACGTCGGCGATCCGCGTCACAGCGACGCCGTAGAGATCAAATGGGGCGTCCACCCCCGCGGTGACGAGCGATCGCAGTGGGTGCGGGGCGAGGAACGCACAGCTCTCCTGGTTCTTGTCAGTGGCCGCTTCCGCGTCGAACTACCCGGCCGCAGCGTACTTCTCGAAGAACAGGGGGATTACGTCGTGTGGGGGCGAGGAGTCGACCACTCGTGGTTCGCGGAGGAAGAGTCGGTGGTACTGACGGTTCGGTGGCCGTCCGTGGCCGGCTATGCGGTGGCCGACAACGGTCAGGAGCGCCTCCACGCCGAGCACGAAGACTGATCGGCGAGTCCCGGAGGTGGGGCGGGTGGGACTCGAACCGCAGCCGGCCAGGCCGATGCGGCGCGGAAAATGTTGGACCGGGCCGAAGTGTCAGGGGCGCAGCTCGTCTGCATTCCCGCCGGTCAGGACGGAGGCGAGCGCGGGATGACCCGTCTGCCGGTCCGCGGCCGGCGCTTCCAGGTAGACCACCGCCCCCATCAACTGGTGGCGGAAGCGGATACGACCGTCCGAGCGTGTGGTGAGCAGGCCCGAGTGCATCGCCTCGCCCCACGCGACCACGTCGAGGCCGAGCACAAGTCCGGCCCGGGCACATGGTGTTCGCGTCGCTACGGTCGTCAGCGGCGATGAGCGGCAGCGCGGTACGGCCGGGTGCGGACAACCTCTGGGTCCGTGCGCGGAAGGCGCGGCGCAGGCGAGGCCCGACAGCGACCTTGATACCGGCAAGAGGGTGCGCCGACATGTCGTCGGTCCCCCCTGGTGATCGCCTTCGACTACCGCGGCGTCGGCGCGTCGGAGGGCAGGCCTGCGGACTCGGTAGCCGCGATGGCGCGTGACGCCATCGACTTCATCCGGGCGCTGGGCTTCGATCAGGTCGATCTCCTGGGCTTCTCCCTGGGCGGCATGGTCGCGCAGGCGATGGCACTGGAGGAGCCGCAACTCTTCCACGAGGAGTTCGTCGCCGAAGCCCTGAGCTTCCTCGAATCCTGAACGCACAGGACATTCACCCGTCCCGAAGCGCCGTCCAGTCGACCCGGCCGCAGACCCGGCCGTTCGCCCTGACCGACCGTCCGGCCGGGCAACTTGCTTGCATCGCCCAGCAGTGGCACCCATCCGCGCAGAGCGCTTGCGGTCACCGACCCACCTCATTAGTATTATGGTCGTACTTCAAAGGCTGAGCCCCGCTTCCGAAGGCTCAGGTCTCTCCCCCGGCCCGACCAGCTGCTCTGCGGCTCACCGGAAACACCGACTTCACCAGGAACTCCCATGGACCTCTCCACCAGCACCGCCCTTGTCACCGGAGCCAACCGAGGCTTCGGCCGCGCACTCGCCGCCGAACTGCTCGCCCGCGGCGCCACCGTCTACGCCGGCGCCCGCAACCCCGCCCAGGTCGACCTGCCCGGCGCCAAGCCGATCGCGCTCGACATCACCGACCCCGCCTCTGTCGCGGCCGCCGCCGCGGCCACCGGCGACGTGACCATCCTGGTCAACAACGCCGGGTCCTCCACCGGTGCCGACCTGCTCACCGACAACCTGGACGACATACGCCTGGAGATGGACACCCACTACTTCGGCACCCTCTCCGTGGTCCGCGCCTTCGCACCCCAGATCGCGGCCAACGGCGGCGGGTCCATCCTGAACATCCTCTCCGGCCTGTCCTGGGTCAGCTTCCCGCGATTCGGTGCCTACTGCGCCGCCAAGTCCGCCGAGTGGTCGCTCACCAACGCCCTGCGCCTGCAACTCGCCGACCAGCACATCCGCGTGGCCGGCCTGCATGTCGGCTACATGGACACCGACATGGTCCGCACCGTCGACGCGGCCAAGTCCGACCCGGCCGACATCGCGCGGATCGGCGTCGACGGCATCGCCGCCGGCGCCTACGAGATCCTCGCGGACGACGCCGCCCGGCAGGCGCAGGCCGCCCTGGCCGGAGGCGTCTCCGTGCTCTACCCGCAGCTCCCCTGAGGGCCGGCCGTCCAGCAATCCGCACCCAGCCCGCCGGATTTTTGGTCGCACGCCATGCCGTCGCCCGCCGGCATCCCCGTCCATCGACCCTTCGCCGAGTACCTCTGCCCAGGGAACGCCATGAAACTGCAACGCAAGCAACCGGTTCGGGGCGGCAGCGCCGTCTGGGCCGTGGTCATCACCAGCGCGGCCGGGTTCATCACCGCGCTCGACAACCTGATCGTCACCACCGCTCTGCCCTCCATCCGCGAGGACCTCGGCGGCGGACTGGAACATCCGCCAGTACCGGCCGCCAGCAGTCGGAGGTCTGCGGCCAGCCGTGGAGCAGAACGAGCAGCGGTCCGGCCCCCGCTCGGACGTAGTGCAGACGGACCCCGTCCACCTGCGTCACCCCGGTCGTCGCTGTCGGCCGTTCCATGAATGCGCCTCCTCGCGTTGTCGTGTCCCTCGCCCTTCCTGAATGCTCAGGTCGGCAGCGTTCGTCCGCCGAGCGAGGCCCGTTGCCAGGTGGGAGTGCGGTCCTTGTCGACCAGGGCCGCGCGGACGCCCTCCAGGAAGTCCGGCGTGCGGATGGTCGTGCGGGTGAGGGCGAGTTCCGCGGCAAGGCACTCGCGCAACGTGTGCTGCCTGCCCCGGGTCAGCAGGGCATGAGTGAGCTCCAGGCTCTGCGGCGAGGCGGACTCCAGGGCGGCCAGCGCGGCTGCCGCCCAGGGGGTGTCGAGGTGGCGCAGGCGCTTCTCGATCTCGCCGAGGGTCGGCGCGCCGAATGCCCGGTCCACGTCCCCGCGTATCCGTGCCAGCCCGCTCTCCGCCACCGGGGAGCGGCCGGCCAGGCGGTTCAGGACCACGTCCACGGGGTCGCCGGGGCTGTCGGCCAGCGCATCCTCGACCGCGTCGAGCCCGTCCGCGGGGACGAAGTGCGTGGCCAGCCCCGTGTACAGGGCGTCGGCCGCGTCGAGCCGGTGCCCGGTCAGGCCCAGGTACATGCCGATCGCGCCGGGCAGCCTCGGCAGAAAGTAGCTGGCCCCGACGTCCGGGAAGAACCCGATCCCTGTCTCGGGCATCGCCAGCACCGCGCGCTCGGTGACGACGCGGAAGCCGCCGTGGACGGACAGGCCGAGACCGCCGCCCATGCACAGACCGTCGATGAGCGACACGACCGGGACGGGATACTCGGCGATCCGGGCGTTGAGCCGGTACTCGCAGGCGAAGAACCGCTCACTGGCCTCGGCATCCCCGGCGAGGCTGTGCTCGCGGATCGTGCGGATGTCTCCACCGGCACAGAACGCCTTCGCGCCGGTACTGGCGAGGACCACCGCGGAAAGCGGTGTGTGCTCCCACTCGGCGAGCACACCGTCGATGGCGACGACCATGCCTGTCGTCAGGGCGTTGAGCGCCTTGGGCCGGTTCAGCAGGATCCGGCCGACGCCCCGGTGGACATCGGCGAGGATTTCGGCCGCAGCGGTGTCAGTCATGGGTCAGCACCTCGTGGTCCGCACGGACCCGACTGTCGTGGCCATCATGGTTCCTGTTCCTTGCTCGCCGGTGTCAGGCGTAGATCTGCGCGTAGAGATCCTGGATCTCGTCCACGGTGGGTACGGCGGGGTTGTTGGCGGGGGATCCGGACGCGAGCGCCTGTTGGGCCATGAGGGGCGCCAGGCGCAGCCACTCGTCCTCATCGATGCCGTGGTCTCTGGGGGTGGGCACCTCAAGATCCTGACACAGGACGCGGAGCGCCTCCACGAACTTCTCGGCGGCGGTGGCATCGCTGTCGTCGTCGGTGGCGGCTCCGAGGGCGCGGGCGCAGTCGGCGTACCGGCTCTCGGCGGCAGGCACGGAGAACGCGGTCACCGCGGGGAAGAGCATCGCGTTCGACAGACCGTGGGCGACGTGGAAGTGAGCGCCGATCGGGCGGCTCATGCCGTGCACCAGCGCCACGCTGGAGTTGGAGAAGGCGATGCCCGCCTGCGTCGCGGCGAGCATCATCGCCTCGCGTGCCTCGATGTCCGCCCCGTCGGCGTAGACGCGGCGAAGGTGGCGGCCGATGGTCCGGATCGCGTTCAGGGCGAGGCCGTCGGAGAACGGGTTGGCCTTGCGGCTCACGTACGCCTCGACGGCATGGGTGAGCGCGTCGACGCCGGTGTCGGCGGTCAGCCGGGGCGGCATCGACAGAGTCAGTTCGAAGTCGACGACGGCGGCGACCGGCAGGAACGCCGGCCCCGGACAGAGCATCTTCTCGTCGGTGGCGCTGTCGGTGATGACGGTGAACTGGGTGGCCTCCGAACCGCTGCCGGCGGTCGTCGGAACCGCGATCACCGGAAGCGCCGGACCGCCCACGGCACCGCCGCCGACGCGCAGGATCCGCGGGCGCTGCTCCACTTCCACTTCGGCGGATCCGTCACCGCCTCCATGCACTCCGACCGCAAGGCCGCCGGCCACATCGCGAAGGCGGCCGGGGCCCGCTCCCTCGTCGTGGACTTCCGCCTGGCGCCCGAGCACCCCTACCCGGCGCAGCTCGACGACGCCGAGACGGCCTACCGGTGGCTGCTCTCGCAGGGCTACGAGCCGCGGAACATCGGCAGCACCGGCCACTCGATCGGCGGAACCCTCGCGGTGATGCTCCCGCTGCGTCTGCTCGCCAAGGGCGAGGCGACCCCGGGCGCGATCGTCAGCGTCTCACCGTGGACCGACCTCACCATCCAGAACGCGTCGGTGGACGCGAACGAGGACAACGACAAGATGCTCAGCAGGAGCACCCTCGAGCTGTTCCGAGGGGCCTGGCTGCAGGACCCCCGAGTGGACTTCGCCGACCCGCGGATCAGCCTCGCGAACGCCGACCTGACCGGCCTGCCGCCCACGACCGTCCACTACGGCGAGTACGAGACCCTCGCCGACGACGGCGCCCAGCTCGGCCGCCGCCTCGCGGACTTCAAGGTCACCACCGAGGTCCACCCGATGCCCGAAGGTCAGCACTCGTTCGTCCTGGGCGCGGGACGCGTACCCGAGGTGGACCGGGCGATCCGGCAGATGGGCCAATGGCTCCGTAAGCACCTCGGCGCGTGAACAGAAGCCACAGCTGACGGCGGGGTCTGTCGGCCCGGCCGCCGCACCACCGCGATGCCGGTGACCGGTCCGCCGGACTCAGGCATCCTGCTCGACCAGGTCGGACGGGCATACGGTACTGGTGTCCGACACCGTTCCGCACGCAGCCCCACCACCGTCCCTCGATGCCACAAAGGAGTGCGCGATGGGAACGTACGACGATGTGTTCCGCGCCAGTACCGAGGACCCGGAGCGCTTCTGGCTGAAGGCGGCGGAGGGCATCGACTGGGATGTCGCTCCGCACCGCGCCCTGGACCGCTCGGGCGCACCGTTCTACCGCTGGTTTCCCGACGGACGGCTCAACGTGTGTTTCAACGCGCTCGACCGCCACGTGGAAGCCGGGCGGGGCGAACAGCCCGCGCTCGTCCATGACTCCCCCGTGACCGACACCCACCGCACCTACACCTACGCGCAGCTGAGGAACGAGGTGTCGGCCTTCGCCGGAGCGCTCGTCCAGCTCGGCGTGGGGCACGGCGACCGGGTCGTGATCTACATGCCGATGGTTCCCGAGGCCGCGATCGCGATGCTGGCCTGCGCACGCATCGGCGCGGTCCACTCGGTCGTCTTCGGCGGGTTCGCCCCGCGCGAACTCGCCCTCCGCATCGACGACGCCGCTCCCAAGGTGATCGTCTCCGCCTCCTGCGGCATCGAGGGCAAGCGTGTCATCGCCTACAAGCCGCTGCTCGACCGGGCGATCGAACTCGCGGGCCACAAGCCGCAGAAGCGGGTCATCCTGCAACGCCCGCAGGCAGTGGCCGAGTTGGGGCCCGACGATCTCGACTGGGCCGACGTGGTCGCCGCCGCACCACCGGCCGACTGCGTTCCCGTCGCCGCCACCGACCCTCTCTACATCCTCTACACGTCCGGAACTACCGGAAAACCCAAGGGAGTCGTACGCGACTGCGGCGGCCACGCGGTCGCCCTGCACTGGTCGATGGGCGCCGTGTACGACGTGGGACCGGGCGAGACGATGTTCACCGGCTCCGACGTCGGCTGGGTCGTCGGGCACTCGTACATCGTCTACGCGCCCCTGCTGGCCGGCGCGACGACGGTCCTGTACGAGGGCAAGCCGGTCGGCACCCCGGACGCGGGCCAGTTCTGGCGGGTCGCCGCCGACTACCGGGTCAAGACCATGTTCACCGCCCCCACCGCCTTCCGGGCGATCAGGAAGGAGGATCCGAAGGGAACACTCACCGCGGGTTACGATCTCTCCCACCTGCGCTATCTCTTCCTGGCCGGTGAGCGCCTCGACCCCGAGACGTATCACTGGGCGAGCGACCTGCTGGGCGTCCCGGTGATCGACCACTGGTGGCAGACCGAGACCGGCTGGCCCATCGTCGCCAACCCCGTCGGCATCGAAGCCGCTCCCCTCAAGCCCGGCTCCCCCACCCGCCCGCTCCCGGGCTGGGACGTCCGCGTCCTCGACCCCTCGGGCGAGCCCGTACCCGCGGGCGTCGACGGCGCGATCGTGGTGAAGCTCCCCCTGCCGCCCGGCGCGCTCCTCACCCTCTGGAAGGACGACGACCGCTTCGTCGCCTCCTACCTCTCCGCCTACGACGGCTACTACCTCACCGGCGACAGCGGCCACATCGACGACGACGGCTACGTCTTCGTCATGGGCCGCACCGACGACGTCATCAACGTGGCCGGTCACCGGCTGTCCACCGGCAGCATGGAAGAGGCCCTGGCCGCCCACCCCGACGTCGCCGAATGCGCCGTCATCGGCGTAGCCGACGAACTCAAGGGCCAGATCCCGCGCGGCTTCGTCGTCCTGAAAGCCGGCACCGACCGCGAAGCAGGCGAGGTCGAGGCCGAACTCGTCCAGCTCGTACGGACACGCATCGGCGCCGTCGCCTCACTCAAGGACGTCACGGTCGTGGCCGCCCTGCCCAAGACCCGCTCGGGAAAGATCCTGCGCAAGACCATGCGCGGCATCGCCGACGGCCACGACGAACCCATCCCCTCGACCGTGGACGACCCAGGCGTCATCGAGACGCTGCGCCCTGTACTCCGCCGTACCGGTCACACCCCGTGACCGACAGCCCCTCCGGCCGACGGAGGACGAGCGCGTCCGTCGGACTCCGCACGGCACGGCCCGTCGGCCGGGGAGCGGGAGCGGGGAGCGGGGGCGGTCCGCCCAGGCCCAGGGGTGGGCCTGCCGACAAGTCCGGGAAGACGACCGCGCGCGGTGTGGAGGCGTCGTCGTCGACGGCAGGGGAGAGGTCGCCACCGCCGTGGCCGAAGAGATCGGCGCGGGCCGCACCGGCATCCGGATCTCCCCCGGCAATCCGTTCCAGATCAACGACCTCGCGGAAAGCGACCCCCGACGAGCTCCAATACGCGCCGGCGCACCCCTCGACACCCCGCACTCCGGCGTTCTGCGCCGAGGCTCAAGGGAGTCCGGCATCACCGCACTGACGTCACCGTCCTCGTGGGACAGGGAGAAGGGATGAGAGGTGGATCCGCGCAGGGCAAGGCGATTCACCCGTCGAAGCTGAGGGTCACACCTGCGGGGCGGGCACCGGGAAGAGCATGCAGCTGCTGGTGGCGTGAGCGAGGAGTCGGTCCTTCACGTCGACCAACTGAGCCTGGGCCAGGGCCGTTTGACGCCCCTTGCTGACGACGGTGCCGATGGCGCGCACCGTGCCCGTGTCCGCGGTGATCCGTCGCAGGAACTTCACCGTCAGGTCGAGCGAGGTGTACGCCATGCCCTGCGGAAGGGTGGACTGGACGGCGCAGCCCGCCGCCGAGTCGAGCAGGGTGGCGAAGATGCCGCCGTGCACGCTGCCGATCGGGTTGTAGTGCTCCTCCCCCGGTGTCAGCGAGAAGACCGCCCTGCCGGGCTCCACCTCGTCCAGGGTGAAGTCGATGGCGTAGTTGATGGGCGGCCCCGGCAGCCGTCCCTCCTGCAGCTCGCGCAGGAAGTCGATGCCGGCCATGCGTCCGGCGGCTTCCGCCAGGATCGCGGGATCTTCCCATTGATACGTACGTGTTCGTCCCACGAGCGAGCACCTTCCCTCTGACTTTTACGAGTGAAGCTAGCTTCTGCCTCCGCTGACTGTCAATGGCGAAGCCAGGCGCTTACGATGGCGGGATGGAGTGGCTTGAGGCGAGCACGGAGAACTGCCCCGTCCAACGCACGCTCGACGTGATCGGAGAGAAATGGACACTGCTGATCCTGCGTGACGCCGTCAACGGAGTCCGCCGCTTCGACGACTTCCACCGCCACATCGGCCTGTCGGAAGCCGTCCTCAGCGACCGCCTCCGCAAACTGACCGCGGCCGGCGTCCTCAAGACCGTCCCCTACCAGGAGCCCGGCGCCCGCTCCCGCAACGAATACCGCCTGACCCGCAAGGGCTGGGACCTGTGGCCCGTCCTGATGGCCCTCACCCAGTGGGGCGAGGCACACACCCTTGGCCCCGAGGGCCCCCTCCTGGACGTCCGCCACACCGACTGCGACGCCCCCGTCCGCGTCGTCGTCCAGTGCTCCACGGAACACACCCCCCTCACCCCCCGTGAAGTCACCGCCCGGCTCGGAACAGGCGCCCGCCCCCGGACATGAGCCATCGTCCTCACGATCGCAGGCCGGGCGGCCATGGAACATCGCCTCTCCAGCAGGGCTGCCCTCGCCTCGGCTCGACCGCATCACGATCGGGCCGCAGGCGGAGAAGGCGCCGACCAACTGCAGGCACAGAACGCGAGCATCGTCGCGCAGGCGGCACCCGGCCGAGCCGGACTCGAGCAGACGCCGACCGGCGACTCGCCGACGAGCTCCTCAAGCAGGGCGTCCACAACGCGCTCGCACTCCTGGGCGTCGAGCGTGAGCACCTCCAAGTTCTCGCTTTCACGAGGCTTGGCCCCTCCCCCACCACACGGAAAGATGTCAGCGCCTGGACCCGCGACAGTGCAACCCCGTAAGGCTCTGCTGGCCGAGCCAAGGACCGGGCGCTTCTCCCTGAATGAGCAACCCCCGTCCAAGTGCGGACGGGGGTACGGAGACGACCAGGGCAATCCGGTATCCGGTCTCCAGCGGTTCCATGACCTGGGCCATGGCGCCGGCATGAGTGCGGCACAGCACCGCATCGGGCCGAGCGGACAGGGCGCGCCGTTGCTACACCCGGCGAACAATCAGGTCGGCACCTGACTCGTTGATGTGGCGGCGAGGTCACTCCTGCGCCGACGCCGTCTTGAGGCGCCGCAACGCCCGCGTGAATGCGTCGGTCTGTTCCCCCAGGGCTCCGAAGAACCCGGCGTCGCATGCCTCGACCGCGACCACGGCGCGGTTCGCCAACACGCGCCCCTCCTGTGTCACAGCGAGCGCCCGTGCCCGGCCGTCCTCCGGGTGCGGGCGACGCTCGACCAAGCCACGGCCTTCCAGGACACGCAGAACCTGGGACGTCATCATGGGGTCCGACGCGGCGTGGTCGGCGAGCGCCTTTTGCGTCACCGGCCCCTCGGATCCCAGCCAGGTCAGGGCCGCGAGGAGCACGAATTGGACGTGGGTGAGCCCGTAGGGCTTGAGGGTGAGGCGGATGGCCGCCTGCCATCGGTTGGTGACCTGCCACAGGAGCAGGCCAGGGCTCTCCTCGGCGTGGGTGAACCCGGTGTCCAGCTCGCGCGGGGTCATGAAGCGACCATGGCCGAACGGATCTGACGGAAATCATCTTCGGTCAACTCGACCAGTCCGCGCCGCAGTTGGTGGCCCCAGTTCGCCATGGAGGTCAGGGCCAGGGAGCCGCCGAACCGGCGGACGGGCACTTCCGCCGCATGCTCCACATAACGGGCCCGTCGGCGCCACGGCTGGAAGCCGCCTTCGTCGGCCTGCCAGATCTCGCCATCGGTGATCTCGCCGATCGCGGTGAACGCCTGGAGCGACTCACCGTCTCGCAGGCTCGTGCGCGGCGAATAGTAGATCAGCCAGTCGCCGGGGCTCAGTCGGTCCAGACCAGGGCGCTTGCCGTGGCCCAGTTGGACTATGCCCGCCTTCGTGCCGCGGTGCACGTGGTCGCGGCTGACGACGCCCAGCCAGTACTTCACGCGAGGCTCCTCGTGGAGGAAGCCTCGGTCACAGCCCTCAGGCTCTCCAGGTCTTGCTGCAACGTGGCCTTGATGCCCTTGCCGAGGATCAGATTCCAGAGGTGGGACAGCGGCCCGGCCAAGGTGACGGTGACCTGAACCTTCGTGCCGCCGTCCGGGGTTCCCTCCACGAAGTGGCTGAACGTCATACGTGCTCCGACGAGCCTGGAGACGTCCACGAATCGGTCGTCCGCGAGCTCGGCGATGACGAACTTCGTCTTGGGGCCACCCTTGGGCTTCAGGACTCCGGTCGAACCGGCCTTGAAGGGGCCGTCGAGGCGGACCCACTCAGTGTCAGCGTTCCATTCCGGCCAGGTCGCCATGTCGGCCCAGCGGGCAAAGAAGGCGGAAGGGGCAGCGGTCGAAGCGATCTGGGCGGTACCGATGGTCATCATGCAAGTAGTATGCGCGCTTATTAATTGGGCGTCAATCCTGTTGAGACATGGCTGCGACTGCCGCCCCAGCCCGATTGATCTTCCCGGTGGCATGGCCGCCGAAATGGGCGGATACACACAACAGTGAGGCCGTCGCTGACCCACAGATCCGGCGACGGGGAGGCGGCTACGCCGACCCTGGATTCGCCCAGTCGGCTGATTCCCGTGGCTTTCACGCCCGGGCCGGGCTGGAGGGTGAAGGCTCCCAGGTGAACCTCCGCACGTCGGCGTCGGCGGTGTCGGCGGTTCCCCCGCAGGCTCCAAGATTGCGAACCCGCGGGATGGATCCCCGATCCGGCCTCGGACCTCAGCCCAAACCCTGATCATCCGAAGGGCAACCTCGGTGGCCCGTCCGGGCGGCAGACCACCGCGAACGACCTCGACCCCGATGGCGCAGAATTGCGATCATGACATCGCCATGAGCCACTCGTCACATGATCAGACATGCGATGCGTACGTTCTGCGCCGCCGCCCTCGTGGCCGCTCCCCTCGCGCTGACCGCCACGCCTGCACAAGCCCTGACGTCATGTACGGTCAACGGCCGTCCCGTGTCCGGTACGACCGTCAGCGGTACTGCCGGCTCCGACAACATCAGCTGCGGCGCCCTCGCCGTGGGCGATAGCGTCAACGGCTTGGGTGGGAGCGACTACATCGTCATCAGGGGCATCGTTGCCGGCACCGTCGACGGCGGCGCCGGTGGCGACTCCATCACGGCCAACGCCGGCACCACGGCGACCGGCAGGATCCTCGGCAGCGCCGACGGCGACTTCATCGCCGTCGGCCCGAACGCCGGCACTGTCGACGGCGGACTCGGGTCGGACTTCTGCCGAGTCGCTTCCGGTAACGCCCCCATCAACTGCTGACCGGCAGCGTCTGTGAGATGAGCGCGGCGACGCCGCTCGCCGGTGATCCGCTTCCCGCCACGTCAACCCGGCGGTCCGGTCAGATCTGGTTCGTCCCGCCGTCGACGCGGAGATCGGCGCCGTAGACGAAGCTCGGTTTCCTGTCGGCCGGTGATGAACACGTGCGCCGGCGACGACTCAAGAGGGTTGCTGCGAGTCGCGGTACGCGCTCCACCGCCCGTCCGAGCCGACGAATATTCAGCTACCCAGCGGTGAGCTTCTGCTTCCAGACCCGTCCCGCGAGGCGCTTGATCCGCAGGCTCGGCAGCAGGCGACGGGCGCCTCCTTGGTGAGGAAGTGCATCATGTCGATCAGCATGCGTCGAGCGTCCGAAATCGGGACGGCCAGCTCATCCCGCTGGTTGTAGTGGGCGTGCAGGCGAATCCGATCGTCGGAGTTGCGCTCAGCACGACGTAGCGAGGAAAACTCGGCCCGATGTGTGACCAGGCACCGGGTGTCATCTGTGACCAGGCTCTGTGTGTCATCGCGGACGGGCTCGAGGCAATCCGTTCGCGTGGCGTCTTCCCGGCCCCCTACGGTCTGCGCATGACCAGGACCACGCCGGCCAGACCGGTATCAGTGGAGGCCCTCTTCCCTCAACTGGCCGCCCACCGGGGCCGGACGACCCGGCTGCACCCCAGGCCGGGCCGGCCCGGCATGCGCGACAGCCATGTCGGCGGGCCGATCCTGTGGCCGCAGGACGAACCGTGGCCGGTCTGCCGCGAACCGCACCAGCGCGAGACCGAGGGGTACGCGCCGGACGAGGTCCGCAGCGCCCGCGCCGCAGGCGCGTGGCCGCGGAGCCGCCCGTGGCCCGGCGCCGGAACGCCTGGGCACGACGGACCGGTGCCGTTCGTGGGACTCGCCCAGCTCTTCCGGCGGGATGTCCCGGGCCTGGCTGCCGGACCTGACGGCGCGGACCTGGTGCAGCTCTTTCGCTGCCCGTTCACCCACGGTCCCTACCTGGAGCGCCGCTACTGCCTGCGGTGGCGACGGGCCGAGGAGACAGAGCGCGCACAACGCTTCCTCGCCGCCCCGCCCGAGGTACCCCTGCGATGGGAGCACGAACTCCCTGAGCCGTGTGTCCTGCACCCGGAAGAGGTGGACACCTATCCCTGGGCGGAGGACGACACGCTGCCGGCCCCGCTGATCGCCCTCATCGACGCCTGGGACGACGCCCAGGCGGCCGAACACGGCACCGACGCCCCCAGCTACCAGGCCGACCTTTCAATCCCGCCCGGATGGCGGGTCGGTGGCTTTCCCGGCTGGGCGTCGACGGGCCCGATGGCCATCGGCTGCGCGTCCTGCGCCACCCCGATGCGGCTGCTGCTGACCGCCGGGAGCGACGAGATGGATGCCGCCTCGCACAGCTGGATGCCGCTGGAGGACCGCGACCCGTCCCTGCAAGGGAAGGCCTCGATCAAGCACGGTCCGTCCCTTGCCCAACCCACTCGGCTGCGCTTCGGCCGGGACCGGGACCTGCACGTTTTCACCTGCCCGGCCGACCCCGCGCACCCGCCCCAATGGGTGCTCTCCTAGGGCGCTTCAAGAGGAGAATCCGCGCGGTGTTCATGTCGGCACGCGTGACGAGGGCTGACTGTCCAAGGAGGAGCAGATGGTCGACCGGCCACGCCGGCACTGGAGAATCACCGTCGCCTGGACGAAGGTCGGCTTCTGGACCATGACCACGGCGACGAACGCCCGCCTCCGGAGCGTCGGCCGCGGGCAGGGAGCAGGCCGTCAGGTGAGCGCGCACCTCCTTCAGCGGGTGCGGGGCCTCCAGGACACCGCCGATGCGCCGCAACGCGCTCGCCCCCACGCGGGCCGCGGCCAGCCCTAAAATCCCTCGCCCCCCGATCATCAGCTCAACTATGATCATTCCGACTGACCATCAGTAACTGTTTGGGGGAAATATGAACACTTCCATTCGTAAGCGCGCCGTGACAGTCCTTGCCGCTGCCGCTCTCGTGACGGGCACCGCATTGACGATGGGCGCGGGTTCCGCTTCGGCGGCCCCGAGCGCCACGTTCTCTGTCGGTTCGCTGCAGAGCGACGGCTCTCGCACCATCACCATCAAGTCCGGCGGCACCACCGCCGGCACTGTCAAGTGGACGGCCAACGGGGACACGCTGACTGCGGCCGACTCCAAGGCGGACAGCTACGGCATTTCCGGCTACGTGACTGCCGACCCGTATCTCATCGCGGACACGGCGGGGCACGCGTCTCCGTACACGGCCACCGCGCACCGGGATCTGACCGAGGACAAGTCCTACACGTTCTGGGCCTGCATCGGAAGCAACAGTGCAGGGCTGCTCTGCTCCGACGTCTACAAAGTCACTTCGTAAGCACCCCTGACGAAGCGGGCGACCGGAGCATCGTGGGCAGCCCTCACGACTGCTTCAGGGGCGGTGCGAATGCGTGGAGTTCCCGATCGATAACGCCATGCGAATTCCTCGGTCGACCGGGTGACTGGTTGCCCCATTGCGCGGATCCCGGGCCTTCGGCCGGACAGGCGCGCGCCCTGCGCCGATGCGGTGCCGAGAAGAGTCTCGGCACCGCATCCGCCGTTCGATCGCTGTGGCTTGCCACTCCGGGATGACGCTGAACCGCTTGTTCGTGCTGGTGCTGTCGCTCCACTGGCCGAGAGCGGACCCGGTCGTCGGGTCACGGCGCTCGTCGAGGTCGCCGAAGGCTGCCGGCGCGTGGCTGGTTCCGTCCCACAGCTTCCCCGACGCCGTGTCCGCCGGTGCGGACACCAGCCGCAGCCGGACCAGTTGGCCGGCGGCGGTGCGGACCGGGATCAAGAGCTTCTGGCAGAACACGGCAACTGACCCGAGCTGGTGGGTCGTTCAGGCACTGGCCCGGTCGCGCAGCTGGGAGTGACGCAGCGCTTCGTTGAGGCGTTGGGCTTCTTCGAGCTGGTCTTCGAGGATGATGATGCGGCAGGCGGCCTCGATGGGGGTCCCCTGGTCGACGAGTTCGCGGGCGCGGGCGGCGAT
>NZ_JBIUSU010000016.1:0-129149 GCF_044741545.1 Streptomyces sp. NPDC088157 | reverse complement strand
ATCACCGGCGAGGCCGATGTGCTGCGCGACGAGGGCGAGGCCTACGCCAACAAGCTCCGCGAGGCCGGCGTCCCCGTCACCGCGGTGCGTTTCCAGGGCATCATCCACGACTTCGTGATGCTCAACGCCCTGCGCCCGACATACGCCGCCGAAGCCGCCATCACGCTGGCCGTCGGCACCCTGCGCGACGCCCTGCACGTCTGACCTTCAGGAGACAGCACAGTCATGACCACCACCCCCACCGTCGTCCTGGTCCACGGAGCGTTCGCGGACGCGGCCAGCTGGTCCGGCGTCGTCGCCGAGCTCCAGGGCCACGACATTCCCGTGATCGCCCCGCCGAACCCGCTGCGCGGTCTCGCCTCCGACGCCGCGTACGTGGCCTCCGTGGCCGCCCAGATCGACGGCCCCGTGATCCTCGTCGGCCACTCCTACGGCGGCGCCCTCATCACCGTGGCCGGCACCACGGAGAACGTCGTCGGCCTCGTCTACGTCGCCGCCTACGCGCTGGAGGAGGGCGAGAGCCTCGGCGAGCTCCAGGGCCGCTTCCCGCTCTCGCCGCTGGTCAGCAACCTCAAGGAGTGGACGTACCCGGTGCCGGGCGGTGACCCGGCCGTCGAGGTCACGATCGCCGAGGACGCCTTCCCGTCGGTGTTCGCCGCCGACCTGCCCGCGGGCGTCACCAAGATCCTGGCCGCGGCCCAGCGTCCGCTGGCCGCCGCCGCTTTCGAGGAGACCGCCGCCGCGGCCGCCTGGCACACCAAGCCGTCCTGGGCGCTGATCGCCGGTGCGGACGAGGCCATCAACCCCGAGGTCGAGCGCTTCGGCGCCAAGCGGGCCGGGGCGACGACCGTCGAGCTCGACGGTGCCTCGCACGCCGTCGCGGTGTCCCAGCCGAAGGCGGTCGCGGACCTGATCCTGGAAGCGGTCCGCGCGACGAGCTGACGCCCACCGAGGACGGCCGCGCGGACGTGACCCCTGTGCACGTCCGCGCGGCCCCACCCGCCACCGGGTCACCGGCGGTTCGTGGACGCCGTTGCCCGATCTCCGGGAGCGGCTTGAACAGCCACGGGTGACGTCCCGGGGCATCGGGTTCGTGCACACGTCACACCGGCCGGGACCGCGCGGCCGTCAGCGGCCTCGCGCACGTCGTACGAGGTCGGCGGCCGCGTCCGGCCACTCGGGGCGGTCGAACGTGAAGCCCGCGTCGAGCAGGCGGCCGGGGACGACGCGCCGGCTCTTGAGGAGCAGTTCGGTGTCCGAGCGCAGCGCGAAGGCGCCGAGTTCGGCCATCCACTTCGTCGCCGGCAGGCCCACCGGCACCCCCCACGCGCCGCGCAGCGCGCGCATGAACGCGCGGTGGGGGAGGGGAACGGGGGCGGCCAGGTTCACCGGCCCGGCGAGGTCCTCGCGTTCGACGAGGAAATCGACCGCGCGGACGAAGTCGTGGTCGTGGATCCAGGACACGTACTGACGGCCGCCCGCGACCGGGCCGCCGAGGCCGAGCCGGGTGAGCCGCGACAGGACGTCGAACACCCCGCCCCGGTCCGGGCTCATCACCATCGCGGCCCGCAGGGCCACCTTGCGGGTGCGCGGGGTGTCGGCGTTCTCCTGCTCCCGCTCCCAGGCGGTCGCGATGTCCACGCTGTAGCCCCAGTAGTCGGGGACGCCGGGTTCGGCTCCGCCGATCACGCCGGCGGCCTCGTCGTTGGGGGCGTCGAACCGGTGGGCGTAGACGGTGGCGGTGCTCATCTGGAGCCAGACCCGCGGGGGCCGTGCCGCGGCGGCGATCGCCCGGCCCACGACCCGGGCCGAGTCCACTCGTGAGTCCATCATCGCCCGCAGGTTGTCCGGTGTGTAGCGGCAGCTGACACTGCGGCCGGCCAGGTTGACGACCACGTCACTGCCGTCGATCACCTCGGTCCAGGGGCCGGGGGACCGGCCGTCCCACGGGACCTCGCCGGCACCCGTGGGCCGCCTGCTCAGCACCGCGACCTCGTGTCCGGCCGCCGTCAGCGCGCGCCGCAGTACGGTCCCCACCTGCCCGGTCCCGCCGGGTAGCACGATCTTCATGAGTAGGGTCCCCTTCTTCTCGAAGGGGACCCTACTATTATTTTGAACATGTTCAAAACACTGCCCGGGGTGTCCTTACGCCCCGTGCGCCTCCAGCGCGGCCCGGACCCCCGACTCCAGTGCGCCCTCGATCCACGACGGCTTGACCGAGGTGTGGTCGCCCGCGAAGAGCAGCGGGCCCTCGGCGGAACGGATGGCGCTCAGCAGCTCCGTGTGCTGACCGGGGAGCAGGACGGACGCCTCCCCGTACGCGTACGGGTCACGCAACCAGCTCTGGGTACGGCCCGCGCCCGTGTAGAAGACCTCGACCCGCTGGCCGTAGACCTGCTGGAGCCCCCGCAGGGCGTGCGGGTAGCGCGCGTCGTCGTCCAGGGAGTCCCAGCGGGAGGCGTCGTCGGCCCAGCTGTAGGAGGCGAGGACGACACCGCCCGCGCTGCCGGCGACCGGGTGGGACGGGTTGATCATGAACCGGTTGGAGTTGTCGGAGACCGAGCCGCCGCCGACGATGTGCGCCGCCTCGGGCTGGTCGCGGGTGGCCCACCGGTTGGCGGCGTAGTGCACGCGCTGTCCCGCGCTGATGTGCCCGGGCGGCACGGACGGATGCCCGCCGAGCAGACTCCCGTCGGCCGGCGCCCTGCCCGACCGGTAGTCCTCGTACAGCCCCGGCCGAACGGCGTCGAGTTCCCGCTTCCACTCCGCCTCGCCGAACTCCCACCAGCGGCGGCTGAACTCCAGCAGCACCTTGGTCGCGCTGTCGTAGTGCAGCTCCGCGACGGAACGCCGCTTCCCGTACGACATCAGCGGGCTGACCTGCATCTGGCGCAGCCCCGAGAACGGCACCGTGACGATCGCGAGATCGGCGGTGAACTGTTCACGCACCACCTTGCCGTCGCGCCCCTCGGAGACGGTGTCGATCCACACGTGCGGCCCCTCGGCGCGCACGTGCGAGGTGTTGTCGTCGCCCCGGCGGTCCGGCGCCCAGTACTCGATGTGCGTCGCCCGCCGGTCGAGCCGCGTCACGTCGGAGACCTGCTTCAGCAGCGCGTCCGGGAGCGTCGCCGTGCCGCCGACGAGCTCCCAGAACTCGGTGTCCGCACTGATGAGCGAGGCACTGATGAAGCTGTGGATGAAGGACAGCGGGAGCCGGGAGGTGAGGTTCTCCAGCGTGCCGACCAGATCGATGGTCCGCTCGTCGAGGCCCGCCTCCTCGGTCAGGAACCGGTACATCGACCAGTCACCGAACCGCTGCACGACCCGCGCCCAGCCCCGCACCCGCTCCGGCAGCGGCTTGTCCACCCGTTTGCCGTCGGCGCCACGGGTGCTGAACTCGTCGCGCACCGGGTCCAGGGCCTCGCGCAGGATGGTCGCGGACGGGGTGTCCCAGTACTTCCGGGGCACGCCGAAGGAGCGGTTGACCCTGCGCGGCGACCTCGCGTACGCGGAGCGGCGCACCCGGACGCCGTTGACGTGCAGCCAGGCGTTGTTGACGGGCTTGCCCTCGGCGTCGACGTCCACGAGATGGAACCGGCGTTTCTCGACGCCCAGGCGACCGATCAGGCCCATCACCAGCGGATGGCTGCCGGGGATCCGCATGGCGCCCGCCTCCGCGTACTGACGTGCGTCGGCGAACGGCTGCGCCGCGTGCTCGTGCCCGCCGGTGCGGAACGTCTTGATGCGGCCGCCCACCCGGTTGCCGTTGGCCTCCACGAGCGTGACGTGGTGCCCGGCCCGCTTCAGCAGCCAGGCGGCGACCAGCCCGGCGGGCCCGGCGCCGATCACGAGCACCTTCTTCCCGGCCCCGGTCCTGACGCGCGGGAGTCCGCCCGCGAGGACCTTCTCGTACAGGGGGACGAGCGGCCGGTCGTGCTCGTCCACCACCAGCAGGGCGCGGGCGACCGTGAGGCAGGTGGCCCAGTCCGCGGTGGACCTGGGCGCGGAAGCCGGTTGCCGGGAGAGGGCGGCGGCCGGGGCCGCGTCGGCGAGGGCGGCCGCGGTCGCCGCCGTGGCCGCGGTGACCGCCGTGAACCGTCGACGGGAGAGCCGGACGGCGTCTACAGAAGCGGAGGATTTGTCCATGCGTCCTGAATACGGGCGGAACAGGGGTTCGCGGCCGTGCTCCCGTGGATCACCACCTGAACGTGTAGGCGCGTCGGCGGCGGAGTGCTCCCGCGATGCTTCCGGTGCAACTGATGTGCGCGCGTGGGGGGTTTGCGCCGCGCACCGGGCCACCACCTATCAGGTCAAGCGTCCCGGACTCTTGACTCGATAGGGGATCCGGCTCGATCCTCGTCGCACTATCTTGCGTCGGTCATGACAATCTCATGGGCAGTCAAAGTGCCCACGTCGACCGCGCCTTCCCGCCGACCGAGGGACGTGGGCTGTGACCATGACCGGACGCCCGTACCGCAGACGCCGGGATGTCACCGTCGTCTCCCTGCTCCTCCTCGTCCTCGCCACGATCCTCGGCCCCACGCCGAGCTCGGCGGCCGGCGCGGACTGGTGGACACCGACGGCCAGGCCGAACCCCGACTCGCAGGTCGGTGTCACCGGCGAGCCGTTCACCGGAACCGACTCGGCGGGCGATGTGCGCGGATTCGTCGACGCGCACAACCACCTCTTCTCCAACGAGGCGTTCGGTGGCCGGCTCATCTGCGGCAAGGTGTTCTCCGAAGCCGGCGTCGCCGACGCGCTCAAGGACTGTCCCGAGCACTACCCGGACGGCACTCTCGCGCTCTTCGACTACATCACCCACGGCGGTGACGGCAAGCACGACCCGGCCGGCTGGCCGACCTTCAAGGACTGGCCCGCCTACGACTCGATGACCCATCAGGCGAACTACTACGCCTGGGTCGAGCGGGCCTGGCGCGGCGGTCAGCGGGTGCTCGTCAACGACCTCGTCACCAACGGCATGATCTGCTCCATCTACCCCTTCAAGGACCGTAGTTGTGACGAGATGACGTCGATCCGCCTCCAGGCGAAGCTGACGTACGACCTCCAGGCCTACATCGACAAGATGTACGGCGGCACCGGCAAGGGCTGGTTCCGGATCGTCCTCGACAGCGCGCAGGCGCGTGAGGTCATCAAGCAGGGCAAGCTGGCGGTCGTTCTGGGGGTCGAGACCTCCGAGCCCTTCGGCTGCAAGCAGGTCTTCGACATCGCGCAGTGCAGCCAGCAGGACATCGACAAGGGGCTGGACGAGCTGTACGCGCTGGGCGTGCGCAGCATGTTCCTGTGCCACAAGTTCGACAACGCGCTGTGCGGCGTCCGCTTCGACGAGGGCGGCCTCGGCACCGCCATCAACGTCGGCCAGTTCCTGTCGACCGGCACCTTCTGGCAGACCGAGAAGTGCACCGGACCGCAGCACGACAACCCCATCGGCACCGCCGCCTCCGAGGCGGAGGCCGATCTGCCGGCCGGCACCGAGGTCCCCTCCTACGACCAGAACGCGCAGTGCAACACCCGCGGGCTCACCGATCTGGGCGAGTACGCCGTACGCGCCATGATGAAGCGCAAGATGATGCTCGAGATCGACCACATGAGCGTCAAGGCCACCGGTCAGGCGCTCGACATCTTCGAGGCCGCGAACTATCCCGGTGTCCTGTCCTCGCACAGCTGGATGGACCTCAACTGGACCGAGCGGGTCTACTCCCTCGGCGGTTTCGTCGCCCAGTACATGCACGGCTCCGAGGCGTTCGGCAAGGAGGCCGAGCGGACCGAGGCGCTGCGGGACAAGTACGACGTCGGCTACGGCTACGGCACCGACTTCAACGGCATCGGCGACCACCCCGCCCCGCGCGGCGCCGACGCCGCGAACAAGGTGACATACCCCTTCAAGAGCGTCGACGGCGGCTCCCTCATCGGCAAGCAGACCGTCGGCGGGCGCACCTTCGACTACAACACCGACGGCGCCGCCGACGTGGGCCTGATCCCCGACTGGATCGAGGACATCCGGCTCGTCGCCGGCCGGGACGTGGTGGACGACCTCTTCAGGGGCGCCCAGTCCTACCTCGACACCTGGGGCTCGGCCGAGCAGCACCAGGCCTCGGTGAACCTCGCCAAGGGCCGTACCGCCACGGCGAGTTCGTCCGAGTCGAACCCGTTCACCAGCTATCAGCCCGGCCGTGCGGCGGACGGCGACGACTCCAGCCGCTGGGCCAGCGACTGGAGCGACGACCAGTCCTGGCAGGTCGACCTGGGCTCCACCAACCTGGTCTCCCGCGTCACCCTCGACTGGGAGCGCGCGTACGGGAAGTCGTACCGCGTCGAACTCTCCACCGACGGCACCACCTGGACGACCGCCTGGTCCACCACCTCCGGCGACGGCGGCCTGGACACGGCCAGGTTCACGGGCACCCCCGCCCGCTACGTCCGGGTGCACGGCCTGGACCGGGGCACGGATTGGGGATACTCGCTGTACGAAGTGGGCGTACACAGCGCCTGACAGGCGGTCACGGGGGGACACACATGGCACGGATGCCGTCGGCGCAGCGGCGTCGGCAGCTGACGGAAGCGGCGATCAGAGCGATGGCCCGGGACGGCGTCCCCAGGACGACCACCCGGTCCATCGCCGCCGAGGCCGGAGTGTCCCTCAGCGTCTTCCACTACTGCTTCGACTCCAAGCAGGCCCTCGTGGAGTCCGTCATCACGACGCTCACCGACCACTCGGTGAGCGTCGTGAAGGACGCACTACGCCCCAGGGCCACCCTCGAGGAGACCGTCCGGGCCGGCTTCCAGGCGTACTGGGACCACGTCCGCGCCCACCCCGACGAGCACATGCTGACCTACGAACTCACCCAGTACGCCCTGCGCGAGCCGGGCTTCGAGCAACTGGCCCGTCGGCAGTACGAGATGTACGGCGACGCCTACACGGAACTCATCGAGCAGCTCCGCGGCGGCATGGATCTGCGGCTCAGCGTCCCCGTGTCCGTCCTGGCCCGCTACCTGGCCGCCATGACCGACGGTCTGACCCTCAACTACCTCGTGCTCGGCGACGCGGGCGCCTGGACCGACATCCTCGACACGGTCACCGCCCACATCGCGGGGCTCGTCATGGCGGAGCCGCCCGTTACCGGGTCCGGGCGATGAGCAGTGCGACGTCGTCGTGGTCGTCGGGGTGGCGCAGGCCGTACAGCAGCAGGTCGCAGATCTCCTCCAGGGGACGGCCGGGCTCGTCCAGGAAGGTGAGCAGGACGGCCAGGCGGTCGTCGATGGGGTGCTGGCGGGTCTCCACGAGGCCGTCCGTGTACAGGACCAGCAGGTCGCCGGGGGTGAGTTCGACCGTGGTGGTCTCGAAGGCGATGCCGCCGACGCCGAGCGGCGCCCCGGCGGGCAGCTCCAGCAGCGTGGGGTCATGGCCGGGGCCGGCCAGCGCGGGCGGCATATGGCCCGCGTTGGCGATGCGGCACTGCCTCGTGCGCGGGTCGTACACCGCGTACAGGCAGGTCACGATGTAGTGCTCCAGGTCGCAGGTGATCTTGTCCAGATGCCGCAGCACGGAGCCGGGGTCGAGGTCCAGATCCGCGTAGGCGCAGGTGGCGGTGCGCAGCCGGCCCATGGTGGCGGCGGCGTCGATGCCGTTGCCCATGACGTCCCCGACGACCAGCGCGGTCTTGTCGTCGGTCAGCGGGATGACGTCGTACCAGTCACCGCCGACCTCGCTGGTCGCCTGGGCGGGCTGGTAGCGGGAGGCGAGTTCCAGACCGGTGTGATGGGCCGCGTGGTCGGGCAGCAGACTGCGCTGGAGGGTGAGGGCGGTGTTGCGCACGCTCTCGAACCAGCGGGCGTTGTCGATGGCCACGGCGGCACGGCCGGCCAGCTCACCGGCCAGGATGACGTCGTCCTCGTCGAACGGGAGCGGGTTGCTGGTGCGCTTGAGGTCGAGAGCGCCGAGCACCTCGCCGTGGGCGATCAACGGCACCGCGAGGTACGAGTGGACGCCGGCCCGGGCCAGCAGCGCACCGGCCTCGGCGTCCCGGGCGATCCGGGGTATGTCCCGCTCCCCGACGTGCCGCACCAGGACCGGCCGGCCGGTGTGCACGCACAGGGTGACCAGGCGATCGCCTTCGTAGGCCGCCACGTCGCCGGGGGGGTCGGCGGCGCGCAGCGCCACGGTGGGGTGGGCCGCCTTCAGCGCGAGGGCCCGGAACAGCTCCGGGCCGTTGTCGGGCCTGCGCGAGCGGCGGCAGGCCAGCGCGGAGTCCAGGATGTCCACGGCGACCACGTCGGCCAGCTGCGGGACGGCGATCTCGGCCAGCTCGTGGGCGGTCCGGTCCACCTCCAGCGTGGTGCCGACCCGGGTGGAGGCCTCGGCGATGAGGGCGAGCCGACGCCGGGCCCGGTCGGCCTCGGCGGCGGCGCGATGCCGTTCGGTGACGTCGACGACCGAGGCGGCCGCGCCGAGTACCCGCCCGCCGGGGTCCTCCAGGCGGTAGAAGGACAGGGACCAGGCGTGCTCGTGCTCGGGGTCGGTCGGCGGGCGGCCCACGTGGTACTGGTCGAGCAACGGCGTGCCGGTGGTGAGCACCTGCCGCAGGGCGGACTCGACGGTGTCGACGTCGGGCAGGAGCGTCGCCTCCCTGAGGCGACGGCCGACGTGGTCCTCGGCGGGGATGCCGTCGATGCGTTCGAGCGCCGGATTGACCAGGAGATAGCGCAGCTCCGGGTCCAGGAGGGCCAGACCGATCGGCGACTGGTTGATCAGCCGTTCGCACAGCGCCAGGTCGGTCTCGACGCGCTGGAGCAGATTGTGGTCGGCGGCGATGCCGAGGGCGTAGACGTCCCCGAGATCGTCCTGGAGCCGCATGTTGCGGAACTCCATCAGGCGGCTGCTGCCGTCCTTGTGCCGGATGGGGAAGGCGCCGGCCCAGCTCCGGCCGGTCTCCAGCACTTCCGTGAACAGCCTCACCACGGACTGGAGGTGCTCGGGGCGGATCAACAGGCGTGCCGCGTGCGTGCCGAGGGCCTCCTGCGTGGTGTAGCCGAAGAGCTCCTCCGCCTGAGGGGTCCAGAACACGATGCGCCCGTCGGCGTCGACGACCATCGCGGACACGCTCAGCACGTCCAGCAGACCGGTGGGCGCGCGCGCCTCGGAACGGTATGCGTCGCCGTTCGGCCGGATGGGCTCGGCTGTCATCGAAAGCCTCCTCCTGTACCTCCATGCTGCCCCCGGTCCGGCGAGTCCGGAAACCGGGGGCCCCGCGGGGCGGGCCCACGGCGCCGTGCGCATCGGGCGGACAAGCAGGACCATGGGTCGTGTAAAGGACGGCAGCCATGGATTCTGCGCGAGACGCTTCCGACGCCCCGACGCCCGCGGGGCCGCGCGATCTGTTCGACGCGTCCACGGACGCGGCGGCGATCGTGTCCGCGGGCGGTGTCGTGGTCGGCTGGACGCGCGGCGCGGAAGCACTGGTCGGCCGCCCGGCGTCCGAGGTGGTCGGCCGCTCGGTCGCGGAGCTGGTGGCGATGGACCGGGATCCGGTCCGGGTGGCGGGCATCGCGGAGCGGTGTCGCGCCGGTATGGGGTGGAGCGGTCTCATCGCCGTACGGCACCGCGACGGCCACCCCGTCGACGTCGACCTGCGGGTCTCCGCCTCCTTCCGGATCGGCGACGACGAGTGCTTTCTGCTCTCGGCACGCGAGCAGAGCCGGCAGTGGACGGTGGGCCAGTCCGTCCTCGACGGGTTCCTGACCCGTTCCCCGGTCGGGATGGCGGTGATGGATCTGGAGCTGCGCTATGTGTGGCTCAACGACACGCTGGAACGGTTCGGCGGTGTGCCCCGCGAACAGCGGCTGGGGCACCGGCTGAGCGACCTGCTCCCCGGGTTGCAGGCGGTCGCCCTCGAGAAGCTGATGTGCAAGGTGCTGGAGACCGGAATCCCGGTCACCGACTACGAGTACCTGGGGTGGAGCTGGGCCGACCCGCACCGTCGGCACGCCTATTCCACGTCGTTCTTCCCCCTGCTGGGTGACGACGGCTCCGTCACCGGGGTCTGCTACATGGTCCAGGACGTCACCGAGCGATGGGACGCCCGCCGGCTGCTGTCGCTGGTCAACGAGGCCGGGACCCGCGTCGGCACGACCCTGGACGTGATGCGCACGGCTCAGGAGCTCGCCGACTTCGCCGTCCCCCGCTTCGCGGACTTCGTCATCGTCGACCTGCTGGAGCCGGTGCTCAGCACCGAAGGGCACGGTGCGTGGCTGACCGACGCGGGGCCGGCGCCCGCGCGGCCGGTGATGCGGCGCGCCGGAATGGCCTCGGTGCGCGAGGGCTGCCCGGAGGCCGTGGCACGGGTCGGGGACCGGGTGGACTTCCTCCCTCCGCCGCACGACGCCAACCTCCTCATCGCCGGCGAGCCGATCCTCATCCCCGTCCTCGATCCCTCCGACGACCTGTGGATCACCGAACAGCCCGAGAGGGCGGAGAGCATCCGCGCGTTCGGACTGCACTCCCTCATCTCCGTACCGATGCGAGCGCGGAACACCGCCCTGGGCCTCGCCACGTTCGTACGGTCCCTCAACCCCGTCCCGTTCCGGTCCGACGACGTCCTCCCGGCCCGGGAGCTGGTGGCGCGGGCGGCGCTGTGCGTCGACAACGCCCGCCGGTACACCCGGGAGCACACGGCGGCGGTCACCCTTCAGCGCAGCCTGCTGCCCCACGCCCTGGCGGGCGGGACGGCGCTGGAGGTGGCCTCCTCCTATCTGCCGGCGGACGCCACGGACGGGGTGGGCGGCGACTGGTTCGACGTGATCCCGCTGTCCGGGGCCCGAGTGGGCCTCGTCGTCGGCGACGTCGTGGGGCACGGCATCGCCGCCGCGGCCACCATGGGCCGGCTGCGCACCGCGGTGCAGACCCTCGCCGACATGGAGATGCCTCCCGACGAGCTGCTGGCCCACCTCGACGACCTCGTGCTCCGCCTCAGCGCGGAACGGACCGACGGCACGACCGCCCAGCAGAGCGCCACCGCCTTCCTGGGGGCGACCTGTCTGTACGCCGTCTACGACCCGGTGACCAGACGCTGCACGATGGCCCGGGCCGGACACCCGCCACCCGTCGTCGTCGCCCCCGACGGGCGGGTGTCCTTCCCGGAGCCCCCGGCCGGACCGCCGCTGGGGCTCGGTGGGATGGCGTTCGAGTCCACCGAGATCGAGCTCGCCGAGAACAGTCTGATCGGCCTCTACACCGACGGCCTCGTCGAGACGGGCGACCGGGACATCGAACAGGGCATGACCCTGCTCGGCGAGGCGCTGGCCCGGTCCGACGCCGACCTGTCGGCCCTGTGCACCTCGGCGGTGCGACAACTCGTGCCCGTGCCCCAGCCCGACGACATCGCCCTGCTGCTGGCGCGCACCCACGCCCTGGGCGCCGACCGCGTCGTCTCCTGGGAGGTGCCCGTGGACCCGGCCGCCGTCGCCGACGTCCGGGCCCGCGCGACCCGCCAGGTGGAGGCCTGGGGGCTGGGCGAGCTGGCCATGACGTCCGAGCTCATCGTGAGCGAGCTGGTCACCAACGCGGTTCGCTACGCCGCACCCCCCATACGGTTGCGGCTGCTCCTCGACGCCCGACTGACCTGCGAGGTCTCGGACGCCAGCAGCACGGCCCCACGGTTGAGGCATGCCCGGATCACGGACGAGGGCGGCCGTGGCCTCTTTCTGGTCGCGCAGCTCGGCCACCGGTGGGGAGTGCGGTACACGGCCGACGGAAAGATCATCTGGGCCGAGCAGGAGCTCCCGTGACCCGTCCGGCCGGACGCCACGCGGGGTGAGGCGAGCCCCCTTCGGGCCTCGGCCGTAAGGGTCGCGTCAAAGGCGTGCCCGCCCCCGTCAGGAACCCGTCAACGACGGTCGTTTCCGGCTGCGGACGGTGTTTTCTCGGTCTGTCCGTACCACTTCCGAACTTCTCCAAGGAGTCAGCGATGGCCGATCTGGCCTTCGTCGTCACCACGGTCGCGGTCTTCGCGCTGGTGGCCCTCGTCGCCAAGGGGGTGACCAGGCTGTGACCGCCGAGAACGTCGTCGGCCTCGTCGTGGCCGTCGCCCTGCTGAGCTATCTGGTCCTCGCCCTGCTCTACCCCGAGAGGTTCTGAGCTCGCACATGGGTCCCGTACTCGCCGGTGTGCTCCAGCTGCTCGCGCTCACAGCGGCCCTGGCGCTCGCCTACGTCCCCCTCGGCAACTACATGGCCAAGGTCTACTCCTGCGACGGGCACTGGCGCGTCGAGAGGTGGATCTACAGGGCCATCGGCGTCGACCCCGACACCGACATGCGCTGGCCCGCGTACCTGCGTGGTGTCCTGGCCTTCTCGGCGGCCGGCGTCCTCCTCCTCTATCTGCTCCAGCGCCTCCAGGGCGTGCTGCCGCTGTCACTGGGCTTCAAGGCGATCGACCCGGACCAGGCGTTCAACACCGCCGCGTCCTTCGTCACCAACACCGACTGGCAGTCGTACTACGGCGAGCAGGCCATGGGCCACGTCGTACAGACGGCGGGTCTGGCGGTGCAGAACTTCGTGTCGGCGGCCGTGGGCATCGCGGTGGCGGTGGCCCTCGTACGCGGCTTCTCCCTCCCCCGTTCCCGGCTTCGCCCGAGCGGGGGGAGCCCCGCCCGGACCGGTGAACTCGGCAACTTCTGGTCGGACATGGTGCGTGGGGTGACCCGCATCCTGCTGCCGGGCGCGCTCGTCGCCGCGATCGTCCTGGTCGGCTGCGGTGCCCTGCAGAACTTCTCGGGCATCCACGAGGTCGGCCAGTTCCTGGGCGGCGACCAGCAGTGGAACGGCGGGGCGGTCGCCTCCCAGGAGGCCATCAAGGAGCTGGGCACCAACGGCGGCGGCTACTTCAACGCCAACTCCGCCCACCCCTTCGAGAACCCCACCCCCTTCACCAACCTCTTCGAGATCTTCCTGCTGCTGGTGATCCCTTTCGCCCTGACGAGGACCTTCGGCGTCATGGTCGGATCGGTCAGGCAGGGCTACGCGATCCTCGCGGCCATGGGCACGATCTGGGTCGGCTTCATCGCGCTGATGATGTGGACCGAGTTCGCCCACCACGGCCCGGCGCTCCAGATCGCCGGGGGTGCGTTGGAGGGCAAGGAGGTCCGCTTCGGGGTCGGCTCCTCGTCGATCTTCGCGGTGTCGACCACGCTCACCTCGACCGGCGCGGTGGACTCCTTCCACTCCTCCTTCACGGGCCTGGGCGGCGGCATCACCATGCTCGGCATGATGCTGGGCGAGATCGCGCCGGGCGGCACCGGGTCCGGCCTCTACGGCATGCTGATCATGGCGGTCATCGCGGTCTTCATCGCCGGTCTGATGGTCGGCCGTACGCCCGAGTACCTGGGCAGGAAGATCGGCACCCGCGAGATCAAGCTGGCCGCCTGCTCCCTGCTCGTCACCCCGGCGCTGGTGTTGGTCCTCACCGCCGCCGCGATGGCGCTGCCCACCCCCAACCACTCGATGACCAACTCCGGTGCGCACGGCTTCTCCGAGATCCTCTACGCCTACACCTCCGCGGCCAACAACAACGGATCGGCGTTCGCCGGTCTGAACGCGGACACGCAGTGGTTCAACAGCACCCTCGGGGTGGCGATGATCCTGGGCCGCTTCCTGCCGATGGTGTTCGTGCTGGCGCTGGCCGGCTCGCTCGCCCGGCAGCGTCCGGTCCCGGTCACCGCAGGCACCCTGCGCACCGAAAAGCCCCTGTTCACCGGCCTGTTGGTGGGCGCGATCCTGATCATCACCGGTCTGACGTACTTCCCGGCGCTCGCGCTGGGCCCGCTCGCCGAAGGGCTGGCGTCATGACGGCCCCCGTAACGAAGCAAGAGGACCCGATGTCCACAGCCGCCCCCACCCGGGCGCCGCACCAGGACGCGCCGACCGGTCGCAAGGACCAGGGCCGTGTCGCTGCGGGCCTGTTCGACCCCGAGCAGCTCGTCAAGGCGCTCCCGGAAGCGTTCCGCAAGCTCGATCCGCGGGTGATGGTCAAGTCGCCCGTGATGTTCGTGGTGTGGATCGGCTCCCTGCTCACCACCGTCTTCTCCGTCAAGGACCCGGGCGACTGGTTCGGCTGGACCATCAGCGCCTGGCTGTGGCTGACCGTGCTCTTCGCCAACCTGGCGGAGGCGGTCGCCGAGGGGCGTGGCAAGGCCCAGGCGGACACCCTGCGCAAGGCCAAGACCGACACGGTGGCCCGGCGAATCGCCGGGGAACGCGAGGAGCGCGTCCCGGGCACCGGGCTGAGGATCGGCGACCTCGTGGTGTGCGAGGCCGGCGACGTCGTCCCCGGTGACGGTGATGTCGTCGAGGGCGTGGCGAGCGTCGACGAGTCCGCGATCACCGGTGAGTCGGCGCCCGTCATCCGTGAGTCGGGCGGTGACCGGAGTGCCGTCACGGGCGGTACGAAGGTCCTCTCCGACCGGATCGTCATCAGGATCACGACGAAGCCGGGCGAGACCTTCATCGACCGCATGATCAACCTTGTCGAGGGCGCGGCCCGGCAGAAGACGCCGAACGAGATCGCGCTGAACATCCTGCTCGCCTCACTGACGATCGTGTTCCTGCTGGCGGTGGCGACGCTGCCGCCGTTCGCCGACTACGCGGGCACCCATCTCACGATGGTGGTGCTGGTGGCATTGCTGGTGTGCCTCATCCCCACCACGATCGGCGCACTGCTGTCGGCGATCGGCATCGCGGGGATGGACCGGCTGGTGCAGCGCAACGTACTGGCCATGTCGGGACGGGCCGTCGAGGCCGCCGGTGACGTGTCCACCCTGTTGCTGGACAAGACGGGCACGATCACGCTCGGCAACCGTCAGGCCGCCAAGTTCGTGCCGGTCAGCGGGGTCACCGAGGCCGAGATGGCGGACGCCGCGCAGTTGTCGTCGCTGGCCGACGAGACGCCCGAGGGCCGCTCCGTCGTCGTTCTCGCGAAGGAGAAGTACGGGCTGCGCGAGCGGCACGAGGGCGAACTGGCCGGCGCCGAGTGGATCGCCTTCACCGCCCGGACCCGGATGTCGGGCGTGGACGTCGGCGGACGCCGGATCCGCAAGGGCGCGGCCGGTTCCGTCACCGCCTGGGTGCGGGAACAGGGCGGCACGCCCGCCGGGGACGCCGACGCCGTGTCCGACCGGATCTCCGTGTCCGGAGGCACTCCGCTGCTGGTGGCGGTCGAGGACGCCGACGGGGCACGCGTGCTGGGAGTGATCCACCTGAAGGACGTCGTCAAGGACGGCATGCGCGAGCGGTTCGACGAGCTCCGCCGCATGGGCATCAGAACCGTCATGATCACGGGTGACAATCCGCTGACGGCCAGGGCGATCGCGGACGAGGCCGGGGTCGACGACTTCCTCGCGGAGGCGACACCCGAGGACAAGATGGCGCTCATCAAGCGCGAGCAGGCCGACGGCAAGCTCGTCGCGATGACGGGCGACGGCACCAACGACGCACCGGCCCTCGCCCAGGCGGACGTCGGTGTCGCGATGAACACGGGTACGTCGGCCGCGAAGGAGGCCGGCAACATGGTCGACCTCGACTCCGACCCGACGAAGCTGATCGAGATAGTCGAGATCGGCAAGCAACTCCTCATCACCAGGGGCGCGTTGACGACGTTCTCCATCGCCAACGACGTCGCGAAGTACTTCGCGATCATCCCGGCGCTGTTCGCGGCCGTCTACCCGGGCCTGGACAGGCTCAACGTCATGGGACTGTCCTCACCGGACTCCGCGATCCTGTCCGCGGTCGTCTTCAACGCCCTGATCATCATCGCGCTGGTCCCGCTCTCCCTCAGGGGCGTGCGGTACCGACCGGTCAGCGCGGACCGGATGCTCCGCCGCAACCTCACGGTCTACGGCGTCGGCGGCCTGATCGCCCCCTTCGTCGGCATCAAGCTCATCGACCTGCTCATCTCCCTCGTCCCCGGGCTGTAAGTCCCCGAAAGCGTGCTGATCCCCATGAACAACGCGGTTACGAACACCGCCCGGTTGCTCGCGGCCGGTCTGCGAGCGCTGCTCGTGCTGACCCTGGTGACGGGCGTGGCCTACCCGCTGGTCGTCACCGGTATCGCCCAGGCGCTGTTCAACAACCGGGCGAACGGCTCCGAGACCGAGTCGGACGGCAGGGTCGTCGGCTCCTCGCTCATCGGCCAGGCGTACGACCTGCCGCTGAGGAAGGGCCAGGAGACCCCGGAGCCCGACCTGAGGTGGTTCCAGGGCCGCCCGCAGAACGGCCTCGGCAGCAACAGCGTCAACGCCCGGTACCGACTGATCCTGTCCGGCGCCACCAACCGGTCCGCCGACGACGAGGACCTGATCGACTGGGTGACGGCCGCCCTGGCCGCCGTCGTCAAGGACAACTCGGTCAGCGGCTACACCGTCAAGCCCTCGGACGTGCCCGCCGACGCGGTCACGTCCTCCGGCTCGGGGCTGGACCCGGACATCTCCCCGCAGTACGCGGACATCCAGGTCCACCGTGTCGCCGGGAGGAACGGGCTGTCCGTGTCCCGGGTGGAGAAGCTGGTGGAGGACCACACCGACGGCCGCACCCTGGGCTTCATCGGCGAGCCCCGGGTCAACGTCCTGGCACTCAACGTCGCGCTCGAAGACCTTCTGGCGAAGCGCTGATGACGCGCCGCGGTCAGGAGAGCCAGTCGGTGCAGTGGGGCGGGGCGATGCGGGCGTCGCTCGGGGCGGTGCGGAAATCAGCTCGGTGGTGTCGGTTCTGTGCCGCTCCAGCGGAGGGTGACGTCGAGGTGGGCGCTGACGCCGGCGCTCGACAGGACCGCGCCGAGTTTGGCGTCCAGGACGACGCCGAAGGTGACCTCCACCTCGTCGGGCCGTTGGGCGACGCTGCGGAACTGGCCGATCACCTCGGAGGCGGCGGAGGTGATCGGCGCCAGTGCCTCGCGCAGGCTTGCTCCCGCGCTCTCCAGACGCGTCCCCAGCCCCACGGCTCCGGTGCCGGTGCGGGCGGGTGGGGCCACGAGAACGACGGTGCCGTCGTCGAGGGTGAACTGGACGGCGTCCGGCATGAAGACTCCTGGAGGGATCCGGGGTGGTTCGGGCGGTGGTGCAGGCGTGGTTCAGAGGTGGCTCAGGGGGTGCTGCAGAGCGGGGGTGCGGACTCGGGGCGTGGGTGTCCGAGTTCGTCCTGGACCTCGTCGAGTGCCTTCAGCAGCGGACCCTCCGCTTCGCCGTTCGCGTACTCCAGGACCGCCCGGTAGAAGGCGGCGGACACGTCGGGATCCATCGCGTCGGCGGCGCTGAAGCAGAGCGTGTATGCGGGGGAGCGGAGCATCTCGGCTATGCCGTCCTGGACGGCGTTGGCGTACTTCGTCACCTCGCGGTCGGCGGAGAGCGCGAAGCCGGGTTCGTTCACCCAGGCCTGCTGTGCCCGCGCACCCGCCAGATACGCGATGAACGTGTCAGCACTCTCGTTCCCGGTGAACTTTCCGACGAAGTCCGCCGAGACCTGCAGGGTCCTGCCGGCGGGCGGTACGTACATGTACCCGTCCCTCTCCTTCACCTGGGCCGCGTCGAAAGGCATCGCGGACAGGGCGCCGTGGCTCAGGGAACACTCCTTGGTGGTCATCTTCCTTGCGGCGTCGCGGAAGTTGGACGTGGCCGCGTGCTTGCGTGCGGCACCCACGAGATCCCCCCACGAGGTCCACGCGTCGTGGGCGGGTCCGTCGTCCCACTTCGCGTCCCCCGAGGCCCAGCGGGTGTACTTGTCGACGCCCACCTCGGCGAGCAGGATGTCCGCTATCCAGTCGGCGCCGGGCCAGCCGGAGGTCGGACCGGACTCCAGCCCCAGGCACCAGTCGGAGGAACCCGGCCGGAGATCGGACCCGTTCGCGGGACGGTCGGTGAGCCTGGCGTCGTACCAGACGAGGCTCTTGACGTCGGCCTTGACGGGGACGGCGTAGACGGCCCCCCTGTGCTCGCCGAGCCCGCGAAACGGCTGCACGTACGTGCCCGTGTCGACGTCCAGTTTCCGCAGCGCCCCCTCCTCCCGGTACTTGGCGATCGCTCCCACGCTGGGCAGCACCGCCAGATCGGGCTTCGCGTCCGCGGCCACCGCGGCGTCGAGCTGCTGGGTCAGGGCGCGGGTGACCTGTGGTTCGACGTCGATGCCGGGGTGCAGGCTCTCGAAGGCCTCGACGACCGCGTAGAACGCCTCGAACTCGGTGCCGGACCAGGGAACCATGATGGTCACCGTGTCCTTCTCCGGTCCGGCGCACGCGACCGGCGCCAGGAGCAGCCCGAGGACCAGGGCGCAGCGTACGAGGGGTGCCGCGAATCTTCTCATGAGCGAGGGAACCTGTATTCGGCGAGACGGGGACGATAGGCCAGGTACGCGAGCGCGCCGGCGGCGGCGAGCACGGGCAGCGCGATCGCCATGGTGAGCGCGGGGGTCACGCACATGAGGACGCTGATCGAGGCCGTGGCCAGCAGGGCCAGGACGAGGGCCGGACTGGGATACCGCCGGAAGCGTTGGACGACGATGCGGCCGGTCGCACCGACCAGCAGCAGCATGACCGCCGGCGGTCCCATGAACAGGGGCCACAGAAGCGCGCGGTCGCACCAGCCCGACGTGCGCTGGCCCTTCGCGGCCTCGTTCTCCAACTCCTCGAGATCCTTGAGCGATTGCTTGAGGCCGCAGGTGAAGGGGGCCTGGGCGTCGGCGCCGCACTTCGGGTCGTCCAGTGCGTCGCCGACCTTCTTCACGGCCGGGGCTCCGTCGAGAACCGCCGTGTTGGCCATCCGCACACTCGTGGCCAACTGGCCCTGGACGAACTGGATGTGGCTAAGCCCCTCCTCCCCGGCTCCGTTGCCCTCCGTCGCCGAGGTGAGGTGGGAGCTCACGCGGGCGGTGGCGTTGGCGAAGTCGGCACCGGTGCCGGTCAGGCTGATCGCCCCGGGTTCGTCGATCTCGGAGACGTCGTCGAGCGCGGCCTTCGCCTTCACGGCCTGGCCCTGTGCCTGCCGGATGTGGTCGATGGCCTCCAGCGTGCGTTCGGAGGCGGCGAGCTGGTCCCCGGCCCGGTTGGCCACCACCAGATACAGCAACGTGGTCACCGCCACCATGGCCAGCACGCCCGCCCTGAGCCGGCGCAGCACCACGATCGGATGGGAGACACCCCGTGCCCCGATCACAGCGCGTCCATCGGCTCATCGGCCACGCCCGCGTCCCCGAACCGGTGCCCGCACTCCTCGCAGAACTTGGCCGTGGGCGATGTCGACGTCGTGGCGCACCGTGGGCACACGCGCGGCAGTCCGGCGTCCCGGGGCGGAAGGTCGTGCTGGTCGACCGGTCGTCTCGCGGTCTTGGTCGAGTCGACGCCGATTCCGAGTATCTGCCCCCGGGAGACGTCCGGCCGCACCCGCAGCCGGCCGTCGGGGCCGCCGGACGCCACCGCGCGCAGCAGCCTCAGGCGCGTGGTGTCCCCGAGGGATTGCGCGAGGCCTATCGCGAGGCGCAGTTCGCGGTCCGCGCGGTCGAGGTCCCCGCGCAGATGGGCGTCGGCGCAGGCGCGCATGGCCATGCCGAGTTCGCGTTCGTTCTCGACGCGGGTGAGGTCGGGGGAGCGGGCGATGCCGAATCCGGGTGTCGAGCGGCGGCGTACGACCATGGCCGCGGTCTCGGAGCAGGGCCGGCGGGTTCCGTCGGGGAACTCGGCGTGCAGCGTGACGCGGGCGGCGCGCAGGGTCTCGTCGACGGTCAGGCTGTCGGGGTCGACGCGCAGGGAGATCTGGTACTGGCGGCTCTCCGGAGGCCAGGATCCGAGGGGGATGTGCGTCTCCCCGTCCCGCAGTTGACGTGCCGTCAGTTCCGCTTCGACGGGACGCGTCTGCCGTACGAAGGTGAGCTCGAAACGGCTGTTGAGGCGCAGGCCCAGATAGACCCGGGGTACGACGATCCGCTGCGCCTCACGCATCAGGCGGGTGAAGTCCTCGGTGAGGTCGGAGATGGTGACGACGGCCTCGGCGGCGCCGTGCAGGGCCTCGGTGACGCGGAGGACCTCGGTGTAGTGCCAGTCGTCGCCCAGGCCCCTCGCGTCGCAGATGAAGTGGTCGGTGCACGTCGTGAGGATCTCGCCGAGTTGTTCGGGTGTCTCGTGCTCGTCCTTGCCGTCCGTGTAGAGCACCGCGTGGCGCACCGTGGCGGGGGACTCCACCGAGGCGAAGAGGTGGCGGGCGCGCGCCAGCCACTGGCCGATCGCCGTGCCGCCCTCCGGGAGTTGGCCGAGCACCCGCAGCTTGGCGTCCGCGCGGGTGAAGGCGTCGACGCGGGCCAGGCCGCCCGTCGTCGGAAAGATCACCTCGGCCTTGTGGTTGCCCGCGACGATCCCCAGGAGGGTGCCGTCCCGCAGGGTGTCGATGGCCGCGCACATCGCGCGTTTCGCCTCGTCCAGCTTGTGGCCGGTCATGGACAGCGAGCGGTCCATGATGAGGATCTCGGCGTTCGGAGTCTGCGCGGCCGGGCCCGCGGCGGAGTCCGCCGTGACGGTGATCAGGGCGTCCGCGCGTACCTCGTCGTAGGGCAGATCCGAGGGCGCGTCCACTTCCAGGGCAAAGCTGAGCCCTAACGGATACCTGTCCCCCACCGGCACCATCCGATCGTGTCGCCGCGTGTTCCCCTACGGAGCGTGTACGCGTTCTCGACGGAACGTGTCAGGAGCTTAGCCTGCCGGGCGTCGCTCCGAAACGGGAATGACCCGTTCTGCCACGCTTGCCCGGCCGGCTCCATCTCAGCGCCGGACGCAGCCGGTTGGCCAGGTCCACCAGTGCGACGTACTCGCGCTCGGTCGGCGCGTGCGGACCGAGCGCGCGGATCGCGTCGGACAGCTTCAGCCGGTCATGGGTGCGCAGGAACTCCGCGTACTGGATCTCGGCGCGCAGCGCGGCCGCCCCCGCCTCGTCCACGTCGAGGCCGGGCAGGGCCGCCCTGGCTCGGGCCACGTCGTCCTCGGTCGGCGCAGGGTGGCCCGGCTGGGAGAGGACCATGACGCGCAGGCGGACGGCCGCCACGCGCGCCTCGCGCTCGTAGCGGAACTCCTCGGCCAGTTGTTCGGCGACGTCCACCGCCTTCGCGCGCTCACCGGCCAGCAGCAGGACACGGGCCAGGCCGAAGCCGGCCGCACCGAGCGCGGGCGTGGTGTCGAAGACCATGCCGTAGTGCGACCGCGCCACCGCGCGGTCCCCCCGGAGCTCCGCGCACAGGCCGAGGGCGAGGGGCGGTATCAGCTCACCGGGAAGCGCCCTGCGCACCTGACCGAGCACCACGGCGGCCCGCTTCGGGCCCCCGCCGGCCAGCGCGATCAGGCCGCAGTACCAGTCGGTCAGCCAGTGCCAGTCGGGCAGGCCCGCCGCCGCGAGCTGTCCCGCCGCCGACGCGGCGTCCTTTCTGCGCAGGGCGAGCCGGCTCTCGGCCAGCGCCCCGCCGGCCGAGCCCGTGACGGCCGGGTCGTCGGGATCGGACAGGGGGGCCGGGAGGGCGGCCGCGATGTCGCCGGGGTACGGCGAGGAGAACGGCGCGGGCATCCTCAGCAGCCCCTGCTCGTCCGGCTGCGCCTCGACCCAGTGGGCCAGGGGCCGGGCCGCGCCCAGCCCGCCGTGCAGCGACTCGGGCATCGAGCCGAACAGGGCCGAGGGGCGCGCCACCTGACGACACGTCGGCGGGGCCGCCACGACCTGCCGGATGACACCGCTGAGCTGCTCCGCGAACTGCCGTGCCGACACGAACCGCCACCACGGCCGCTCGGGGTCCGTGGCGCGGTCCAGCAGCAGACGGAGCGAGTCGACGCCCGGGGCCGAGCGGTCCGTCCAGCGGGCGCGGCAGACCTCGCGCAGGGTCATGCCCAGTCCGTAGAGGTCGAAGCCCGGCGTGGGGCGCACATGCTCCGGATCGCTCTCCGGCGGCGCGTACGCCCTCGTGTACGCCACGACCGGCCCGGTGTCCTTCGTGTGGCTGCGCACCGCGCCGAAGTCGATGAGCCGCACCCGGTCGAGCGCGCCCGCCGGGCTCTCCTCCCGGAAGCGGATGATGTTCAGCGGCTTGACGTCACAGTGCAACAGGCCCCGGGCATGCAGGTAGTCGAGCGCCTGGAGGACGCGGACCCCGTGCGCGAGGAGGGTCTCCAGGCGGTCGCCGGCACGGGCCGTGAGCGGTTCGCCCGGCACGTATTCGAGGACGAGGTGCGGCCCTTCGGGCTCGTAGCCCAGGATGCGGACGATGCTGTCGTGCCGGAGCCCGACCAGAACGTCCCGTTCGTGCCGGGCGGTCTTGGCGACCGACTTGTGCAGGGCCTTGAGGACGACGTCGGTCGCGAGATTACGGTCGTGGGCGAGGTAGGCGGCGCCGTACGCCCCGGAGCCGACGACCCGGGTGACGTCGTAGCGCCCGGCGATCGTGAGGCCGTTGGGCTGGCCGAAGTCGTAACGCGTGCGGCACAGCGGGCAGAAGCCGGCGATCCGGCCCGGCTCGCCGTCGTGGCCGCGGCCGACCGGCTCCCTGCAGACGGGGTTGGGACAGTGGCGGTGCTCCTCGGCGACCGGGCCCGACGAGATCAGCGGTACGTCCGGGGCCTGGTCGGAGTCGACCAGAGCGAGGCCGTACCAGGGGTCCGGGCGTACGTGCGCCACGCCGACGCTCGCGCCGCCCCGCGCGAGCGGCTCCGGTTCCGGGTCGCGCTCCGTCGACGCGGTGTCGTCCTGCGGCAGCGGCAACCGGTCGCACACCTCGCAGAAGCCCTGGTCGTCGATCGGGCCGCGACCGCAGTCGGAGCGGTTGCACATCTGGCGGCTCATTCCCGCGTGTCACCTTTCCTCTAACCGTCGGTTGACCTCGTCCACGTAGCGCCTGACCAGCGTGCGGGCGACCCCGAGGTCGATCGGCTCGGACTTCAGCGCGCGGAAGGCCGGGGCATGCCGGTCGGCGAGCCGTCGGTCCTCGACGCCGAAGTAGCGCGCGGCCCGCAGGCGGTGCAGTTCCAGGTGGGCGGTGAGGTCCTCGTGAGCCGCGATCATCCGGCGCAGGTCGTGATCGAACCGGGCCAGGGCGGCGCGGGCGTCGTCGGCCCGGTCGTGGATCGCGGCGAGTTCGGGACTGGGTTCCGTCGCCCGGGCCACGGCCAGCCGGACCCGCAACCGGGGCGCGGCGCGGGGCGGCAGCCGGGGCGCCGCGAAGAGCCGTATGCCCCACTCCTGTTCCAGCGAGGACGCGGTGTCCTCCTCCGCCGCGAGCTGTCCGACGACCGTGTGGACCTCGGCGGCGGTCACGGACCAGGTGGCGTCCCCGCGCAGCGGTTCGGGATCGAGGCAGACGTCGTGGGAGAGGTCGGCCGGTGGCACACCCTCGAAGCCGAGGACGAGGCGGATCCCGCGCGAGCGGGCGCGGGCGGCCAACTCCCCCAACAGCTCCCGGACGAGGGCCTCCGGGTCCCGGGCCCGGTCGACGCCGCCCACCACCAGGCAGGCGGGCGGCATGCGGCGCAGCAGTTGTCGCCGCACCTCGCGGGCGTCCCCGCCGGGGAGCCCGAACCGGCCCGTGAGGTAGCCGCCGACGTCGGCGACCGACCTGCCGCGCGCGTCGTAGGCCGCGTCGATGGTGCCGAGCCGGAGGACGGTGTCCCCGGGCGCACCGGTGAGCTCGGCGTCGGTGACGGTGGCCCGGGCCGCCGGATCGGCCGTCCGCACCAGCCGGACGAGCCAGGAGTCGCCCACGGCGGTCGTGCCGCCGGTGCCGACGACGACGGTGCCGGACCAGTCGCTGTCGAGCAGCCGGGTGAGCTCCTGCGTCAGCGCGAGCCGCAGCGGGTCGCCCAGCACGTCCCCCGGCAGCTCACCGTACGAGGGCCCCAGTTCGTCATTGCGGTCACCGCCGGTGAACTCCTCGATCCGGGGCAGGTACGTCAGGATCGTCTCGGTCGGCAGCATCCAGGCCGCCTTCGCGTCGCCGTTGACGTAGTCGGCCACCACGATGCCGATGACGCGGCCGTCGAACTGGCCGCCCACCGCCATCGCCCCGGCGCCCGAGTACCCCCGCTCGATCCACGGGTCGCCCTCGCGCATCCGCTTCAGCAGGCCCCACTCGCCCTGCCGGTGGCCGGATCCCGCCAGCTCCGCGTCCGCCCCCATGCCGAAGGGTTCGTCGTGGGGAAAGCCGTACACCTGGACCATGCCGCCGGAGATGGGCGCCTTCCACAGCGTGGTCCGGGTGCCGCAGTCGGCCGGCTCGTCGAGTTCGAGCAGCGCCACGTCACCGCGCTGCGTGCCGTGGTCGTGCACCCATGTGCCCGCGGCCACGTGCGCGGTGCGCGTCCACTCCGGGCGGCATGCCACACTGCTGATCCGCACCCGGGACGTGGTGCCCCCGGGCGCCGCTCCCGCGTACCGGACCACATGTGCGCAGGTGAGCACATGCCGGTCGTCGAGCAGCACTCCGGCGCCACAGGGCGTGCCTTCCTCGTCGTCCACCCTCACGCGCCACGGGCGGTCACTGTGGTGATGCAGCGCCATATGCCCAAGGTATGGCAACGAGCGTCACAATGCCCCGGGTTGGCGAGACGGGGTTCGCCGCGGCCGTCACCTCTGTACGCTCAGTTCGGCCAGTGCCGCCGTCCCACCGCGCACGCTCACCCGCACGTACCGGACCGCGTTCCCGTCCGCCCGGTGCCAGGCCCGGCCGTCCGCCGAGACCTCGACGGTGGACGACGTCGGCCGTTTCCGCCAGGTCGGCCGGACCGTGCGGATGTCCACCCCGTGTCCCAGGTCGACGGTGAGGGCGGCGCGCTCGGCGGCGGGGGACCAGACGGTGGCCGGGCTGCCGTCCACGGCCGCCTCCGGGTACAGCCCCGGCTCGGCCGAGGTCGCCGTCGCCGGTCGGCAGCGGGCCAGGTCGGGAGTGGGGGCGAGGTCGGGGCGGCGGGTCTTGAGGGTGACCGTGCCGGACAGCGTGTAGCGGCCCTCGGGGGTCTCCAGGGGCATCGGATCACCCGACCGCAGCCGGACCGTGGTGGTCTCCGGCCCGATCTCGACGTCGTACGCCCGTCCGCGCCACCGCAGTCCCGACAGGCGTACACCGTCCTTCAGTTGCGGCGGGAGCGTCGGGTCGAGGTGCAGGGCGTCGGCCCGCAGCCGCAGACCCGTCAGGCCGTGGGTGAAGACCTGCAGGAAACCGCCCTTGCCGGTGAGGAAGTCCTGCGCCGGGGAGCCCGCGAGCGGGTCGGCGGCGCCCGCCTTCTCACCGCGCGACTCCGAGAACAGCGCGAACGGGCCCCGCGCGAAGGGCTGGTAGGCCCGCCGCAGGAAGGTGTACGCGCCGCAGCCCGGCTCACCGATCGCGGCCGCGACGATCGCGTGCACCGAGTCGGTCATGGCCGGACCGTCCGGATCGGTGCGCGCGGTGTAGTGGTCGAGCGTGGCGGCCGCGGCGCCGTCCGGCATCGGCCACTCCAGCGGGTGGACGAGCAGCACGGTGTCGGCCTGCTTGATCGGGGAGCCGTCATAACCGTCGTACTGGAGGAACACCTTGCGCCGGGCGTCGTACGGGATGCGCAGCCGTTCCGCGATGCGCCGCCAGTCGGCGGGGGCGGGGTCGCCCAGCACACGGGCGGCGTCGGTCGCGGCGCGCAGCGCGGTCGCGGCGACGGCGTTGGTGTAGGCGCCGTCGGTGACACCGTTGCTGTACTCGTCGGGACCGGCGACTTCCCTGATGGAGTAGGAGCCGTCGGCGTTCGGGGTGACGCGCGAAGCCCAGTACCGGGCGAGCCCTTCGAGCAGTGGCCACCCCCGCTTCCGCAGCCAGGTCCGATCGCCGGCCGACAGGTAGTACTGCCAGGCGGCCAGCGCGATGTCGCCCTGAAGGTGGTTCTGGGTGACGCAGTGCGGCGGCTGCCAGCTCTGGCACTCGCTCCACAGCCGGCCGTGGCTCGCGCTCGTCCACGGGTAGAACAGCCCCTTCACACCGGTCCTCGCGGCGTTCTCGGCGGCGGCCGCGCGCGTGCGGTACCGGTACTCCAGCACCGGGCGGGCCAGTTCGGGGCGGGTGGCCAGCAGCGACGGGAGCATCCACGTCTCCGCGTCCCAGAACACCATGCCCGCGTAGTTGTCGCTGGTCAGCCCCGTCGGCGCGATGCTGTCCCGGGCGCCCGCACGCAGGGACGACAGCAGACCGTACTGCGCCGAGCGCACCCAGAGCTGCAGGTCGGGATGGCCGGGAACCTCGATGTCGGCGTCCCACAGAGCACGCCAGGCGTCCTGGTGCGAGCGGAGCAACGCCGCCCAGCCGCGCCCGGCGGCCCGGTGAGCGGCGGCTCGGGCGGCGGCGCGGGGCTCGCGGGAGGTGAGGGCGGTGTCGACGCCGACGTACTTCGTGACGGTGTAGGTGCGCCCGGCACGGACGGGGAGGGTGGCGTCCTGACGGGCACTCAACTTGCCCATCGGGCCGCCGTGTTGCCGGGTACGCCCGCCCGGCGCGTCGAACGTGGACGCGACCGCGCCGGCGACCCCGGTGCCGTCGGTGCGGAACGCCACGCCGATCGTGCGCGCATCGACGGGCCCCGCCTCGGTCTGCGTGACACGGCGGGCGCCCCGGCCGTCGATGCGGTCGGCGAGGGTCAGCCGGCCGTCCCAGTGCGGGGTGACGCGCAGCCGTACGGCTCCGGTGTGCGGGTCGTCCCGCGAGGTGAGGACGTCGTAGGTGAGATCCGTCCGGCGGCCGTCGGAGCCGGTCCAGGTGAGGCTGGTACGGAGGCTGCCGCAGCGCAGCGAGAGCGTCTGCCGGTACCGGTCGACGCGGCTGCCTACGCCGTAGGTCTCGCCGCCGGCCGCCACGTCGAGCCCCGTCCAGTTGGGGAGCGCGGCGAGTGCCTCGCGGCCGGAGGTGTTCTCGGGACCGCGGGCGTAGAGCCCGGAGACGAAGGCGCCGTCGTAGCGCGGGGTGTACAGCGGCCAGCCGGTCTTCCCCCCGGTCGCCGCGTATCCGGTGCCGGTGGCCGGGACCCGGGTGCCGAGGTAGCCGTTGCCGACATACGGGTGGAAGGGGTCCTTCGCGTCGATCCGGGTGGCGGTCGGAGCCCAGCCCGGTGCCGTGCACGCGTCACCGGGGGAGCGGGGCGCGGAGTGGGCCGGGGGCAGGGGCAGGAGCAGGGCGGCGGCCAGGAGGGGGGCGATGAGGTGGGGGTTCTTCACGGGTCGACGATGCAGGGGGGAAGGGGGCGCGGGAGGGAGATACGCGGGGGATTACCACGTACGGGGCGCGTACGGGCCGCCCGTCCAGGGTCGGTCGGCGCCGGCCGGGGCGCGGCACACAGCCCCGCCCGGGGCGGGAGACGTCGGTCGAGCCACTGCGGCGCGGCCCTCGGGCAGCACGCCCTCGACGTTCCTTCCAGCCGCCGTTGCCGCGGTCAGTGACCCGTCACCGGTTCGGCCGTGCGGCGCTGATGTCGCCGAGAGCCGACTCCGCGTCCCGCTCGATGGCCAGGTCTCCGATCGAGACGATGCCCACCGGGTGCTGCCCTTCGTCGACCACCGGCACCCGGCGGACGGAATGCTCGCGCATGACTTGCACCGCGACGCGCAGATCGTCGTCGGGCCCCACCGTGACGAGATCGTCGCTGCACGCCTCGGCCACGGTCGTGTCGTTCGGGTCGCCGCCGCCGGCCACCGCGCGCACCACCAGGTCGCGGTCGCTGACCAGGCCGCGCAACCGCTCGCCGTCGGTGACCAGAACGGCGCCGACGTTCTCGTCCCGCATCATCCTGGCCACGGCCGTCACCGAGGTCTGCGGTTCGACGGTCACCAGGTTGCTCGTCATGATGTCGCTCACATGCTGGGTCATGGAGAAGCCCCCTTCTCGGTGTGGGCGGTGTTCGCACCACCGCTCGGGGCCGAGTACCCGTGGGGGACGGTCTCGATGTGGGTGCCGGGAAGGAATGTCGAAGACACCTGGGAGCGCGTTGCCGGCGAGATCGCCGAAGCGCTGAGTTCGGCGCACGAGGAGTGCCGTGCCGACGCGGTCGTCCTGGTCGGCTCCCCCCGCCTCCCCGCGAACGGCCGGCCGCGCAGGCAAGGCTTCCCCGGGCCGTCCGCCGGGTCACGGTGCACAGCCCGAGCACGGCGGCCGCGCCGCCGGCTCCTCCCGCGCCCGGGATCCTCTCGGCCACCGGAGTGAAGTGGGGGACCGGCGTGAGGTCGCCGGTGCGCGCGTGGCAGGTATCCGTGCGGGGTGGCGAGCCGGTCGACCGACCCCCGGCCGCAGTACGACATCGAATGGAGAACCCATGGGACACGGCGGAAACGTCATCCAGGAACTGACCGTGGATCACCGGGAGGTGGACGACCTCTTCTCGCAGATCGAGGCGTTGCCCGGGAACGACCAGCGGCGACGCACCCTGGCGGACCGGCTCACCATGGAGCTGATCCGGCACTCGGTTGCCGAGGAGGAGCACCTGTACCCGGCGGTGCGCCGGTACGTCGACGGGGGAGACGACCTCGCCGACAAGGAGATCGCCGACCACGCCGAGGTCGAGCGCATGCTCAAGGAGCTCGAAGGCTGCCAACCCGGCGACGAGCGCTTCGACACGCTGATCCTGCGGCTGAAGAACTCCGTCAAGGCGCACGTCAGCGACGAGGAGAACCGGCTCTTCCCGATGCTGGCCGAAGTCTGCTCGGCCGATGCCCTGGAAGCGCTCGGTGAGAAGGTCCGCTCGGCCAAGCAGCACGCTCCCACCCGGCCGCACCCGTCCGCGCCGGACACCCCGCCCGCGAACAAACTCCTCGCGCCCGGTACCGGCATGGTCGACCGCCTGCGCGACATGCTCACCGGGCGCGGAAAGCAGGACTGACACGACCTGTGGCGGGCGGCGCGTCCGACTCCGCCACCGGCGTCCGGAGCTGGGGCCCTCCTGGTCCGTGGCCTGCGGGCTCATGACGGCATGGACGTGGAGGGCGTCGCGGTCGCCGCCGGGCTGCCTCACCTCGGCGACGACGGTGCGTACGGCCTCCCCGCCACGCACGCCGACGGGGGTGTGTACGGCGTCCCACGCATGCCGACGAGGGTGTGTACGGCGTCCCTCCCCCCACGCACGGGCCCGTCGGACGGGCGGTACCGCGCATGCCGTGGAACGGGCACCCGTTCGGGGGCGGCCACCGAGCGGCCCTGCGCCGGAGTCGGTGGCTGATGGTGTGGTGATGTCCGGCCGGTGCGGCCGGGGACGGGCTCGCCCGCCTGAGGCGGCTCGGCCCCCGGCCTGCGGCGCGGGGGGTCACACGGCCGTCAGCGCCCGCTCGCTCGGCACCCGCACGTCCCGTACGGCGAAGCCGCTGCGCACCCGCGCCGGGATGCGCCGCAGGGAGATCCTCAGGTCCTGGTCGGGGACGGTGCAGTCGAGGCCGGCCAGGCGGAGCGCGAGGGCTTCGAGCAATCCGATCGTGAGGCCCTCGCCGGGGCAGCGGTGCCCGGTGCGCGGCTCGCCACCGCCCTGCGGGATCAGTTCGTCGCGCTCGACCGGGTGCTCGAGGAATCGCTGCGGCCGGAAGACGTACGGGTCGCCCCACAGCTTCTCGTCGTGGTTCTGGCCGAAGACGTCGAGCAGCACCATTCCGCCGGCCGGCACCGAGACGCCCCGCCAGGACAGGTCGCGGACGGCGAGGCCGCCGAGGAACGGCGCGAACGGGTAGAACCGGCGCACCTCGTGCACGAACGCGGCGGTGTAGGCGGTGCCGCCGTCGCGCAACCGCTCACGCTGGTGGGGTTGCAGATGCAGCGCGTGCGCCGCGTAGGCGACGAACCAGCAGACGGCGACGGTGGGGCGGATGACGTTCAGCAGTTCGACGGCGGCCGTGTGCGGGTGCAGCAGCTCGCCGGTGGCCTCGCGGTGCCGGCACACAGCGGCGAGCACCGACGCGTCGGGGGCGGGGATCCTGCCCGAGCGCACGTCCTCCACCAGCCGGGCGAAGCGCTCCTCCTGACGGCTGCGGGCGCGTCGGGCCCGCCAGTGCCGTGGCCCGGCGGTGGCGAAGCCGTCGACCATGGCGACCAGGTCACGGGCGAGACGTTCCGTTTCGGCGTCGCCCTCGTCGAGCGGGACGCCCGCCCAACGGCACACGCCGCGGGTGAGCACCTCGCTCGCCGCGTCGAACAGCACGACCTGATCGGCCCTGCTCCACTCCAGTACCGCTTCGTCCCACGCCGGGACGACGTGCTCGACCAGACCGGCGATCCGGTCGGCCTGCAGCAACGGCAGGAAGAACTCCTTGCGGGCGCGGTGGGCGCCGCCGTCCAGCGTGTGCACGGCGTCGTGGCCGAACAACGTGCTCAGTACAGGTCCCGGGAGGGCGCCGCCGCGGCGCACGTTGTCCTCGTCGTAGAAGAACGGCACCGCGTCCGGCCCGCGCACAGCGAGCGCGGGCTTGCCCATCACACGGGTGCGCACCACGCCGTCCGGGCGTTCGCGCAGCAGGCCGGGCAGCCAGGCGTATCCCTGGGCGAGAGCCGGCAGGGAACGGTCGATCACGGGCGAGCTCTGTACGTCCATGGCCGCCGAGTGCCCACGCGCGCGACCGGGACACCTACGGGTGGTGTCCCCGGGGCCACACCGCGTGAACCCGGGTGCTCGGAAGCCGACCGGCTCCGGGCCGCCAGGCCAGGACGACGGCCCCTGCCTGCGATGCCCGCGCACCGGCGAGGAGACCTCCGTCCCCGACATGCTGGACGAGACCCGCTGGGGCGCGCCTACCCCGCCTACCCCGACCACGCCGTGGCCTGTGGGATCCGCTCCTCCTTCTCGCTGCCGATCGCCCCCCTACAGCCACACCGCCGGCGCCTCAACCTCTACGCGGGCCGCGGTCGGACAGACCGACCTCGCCGCCCTGCGGTCCCTGGCCGCACAGGCCACCGATATGGCATCGCCCTGGCCCAGCGCATCGGCGACGGCCAGGATTCGCCGACCGGCTGCGGGCCGCCATGCGATCCCCTGTTCCTCCCGCGGAGCGCACGCCGTCACGAGGGCGAGGGGACGCGACCGGCGGCAGGCTTCGGCGGTGTTACCCGGCAGCGTCAGGGGGTACCGATGACGCGCGGTGCGTCAGGCGCCGTCGGTTGTCGTCGGGAGGCAGGCATGGACGCTTCGGTGGACCGGATCGCACGGCCATGGGGCAGCCGTACTCCGTACGGCCGGGATGAGCCGTGGCCGCAACGGGTGGACACCTACCTGGACGAGGGTGTCGACCGGGCCATGGTGCAGCGGTGGGTGCAGACCGCCTCGATCCTGCACTCCGACGGCGACGCGATGGACATCGCGGTCATGGACGAGCGCATCGTGGGGGTACGCGGCCGGGCGCAGGACCGCGTCAACCGCGGCCGACTGGGACCCAAGGACCTCTTCGGCTGGCAGGCGAACGCCTCCCCGGACCGGCTGACCAGACCGCTGGTCCGCCAGGACGGGCGGCTGGTCGAGTGCGACTGGGCCACCGCCATGGAGCACCTCGTCGCCCGCTCGCGGGAACTGCTGGAGCAGCGCGGGCCGGGATCGATCGGCTTCTACACGTCCGGGCAGCTGTTCCTGGAGGAGTACTACACCCTCGCGGTGCTGGCCAGGGCCGGGATCGGCACCAACCACCTGGACGGCAACACACGGCTGTGCACCTCCACCGCCGCCGAGGCCCTCAAGGAGTCCTTCGGCTGCGACGGGCAGCCCGGCAGTTATGACGACATCGACCACGCCGAAGTGATCGCGCTGTTCGGCCACAACCTCGCCGAGACCCAGCCCGTGCAGTGGATGCGCGTCCTCGACCGGCTGGACGGCGCCGACCCGCCCCGCCTGGTCTGCGTCGATCCCCGCCCCACGCAGGTGGCCCGCAAGGCGGCCGTGCACCTGGCTCCGCGGCTCGGGACCAACCTGGCCCTGCTCAACGCGCTGCTCCACGAGATCATCCGCACCGACCGCGTCGACCACGACTACATCGCCGCGCACACGGTCGGCTTCGAGGAACTGGCCGCGCGGGTGAAGGAGTGCACCCCCGAGCGGGCGGCCGGCGTCTGCGACGTGCCGGCCGCGCGGATCGGTGAGGCCGCGGAACTCCTCGGCACCGCCGACCGGCTGCTGTCCACGGTCCTGCAGGGCGTCTACCAGTCCCACCAGGCCACCGCCGCAGCCGTCCAGGTCAACAACCTGCACCTGATCCGCGGCATGCTGGGGCGACCCGGCGCCGGCGTGCTGCAGATGAACGGGCAGCCCACCGCCCAGAACACCCGTGAGTGCGGCGCCGACGGGGACCTGCCCGGCTTCCGCAACTGGCAGAACGACAGCCATGTCGCCGACCTGGCGAAGGTGTGGAACGTCGAGCCGACGACCATCCCGCACTACGCCCCGCCCACGCACGCGATGCAGATGTTCCGCTACGCCGAACAGGGCTCCCTCCGCATGCTGTGGATCAGCGGCACCAACCCCGCGGTCTCGTTGCCGGAGCTGTCCCGCATCCGCTCGATTCTTTCCCAGGAGCGTCTGTTCGTGGTCGTCCAGGATCTGTTCCTGACCGAGACCGCGCAGCTGGCCGACGTGGTGCTGCCCGCCGCGACCTGGGGCGAGAAGACCGGCTCGTTCACCAACGCCGACCGCACCGTCCACCTGTCGGAGAAGGCCGTCGAACCGCCCGGCGAGGCCCGGCCGGACCTGGACATCTTCCTCGACTACGCCGCCCGCATGGACTTCCGCGACAAGGACGGCGGCCCGCTCGTTCCCTGGCGGGACGCGGAGTCCGCCTTCGAGGCGTGGAAACGCTGCAGCGCCGGCCGGCCGTGCGACTACACCGGCATCACCTACGACAAACTGCGCGGCCGCAGCGGGATCCAGTGGCCGTGCAACGAACAGGCCCCGGACGGCACGCAACGCCTCTACACCGACGGGATCAGCTGGGCCCACCCCGACACCTGCGAGACCTACGGCAAGGACCTGGTGACCGGCGCGACCGACGACGTCGTCGAATACCGCTCCCTCAACCCCGACGGCAAGGCCATGATCAAGGCGGCCGCCTACCTGCCGCCGCACGAAGCACCCGACGAGGAACACCCCTTCCAGCTGACCACGGGCCGCACGATCTACCACTTCCACACGCGGACGAAGACCGCGCGGGCGCCCCAGCTGAACGCGGCCGCTCCCGACGTGTGGGTGGAGGCGTCCGTCACGGACGCCGCCGCGCTCGGCCTCGACGAGGGCGACCTGGTCGAGGTCACCACCCCACGCGGCGCCATCCGGGGCCGGCTGCGCGTGACCGACATCCGCCCCGGGCTGCTGTTCGTGCCCTTCCACTACGGCTACTGGGACACCAAGGCCGGGCACGCCCCGGACGGCGACACACCCGGACGCGCCGCGAACGAGACGACCGTCACCGACTGGGACCCCGCCTCCAAACAGCCGCTGTTCAAGACCGCCGCGGCCGCGCTCCGCCTCGTGGAACGCGCGGACGGCCACAGCGCGCCCGCACCCACCACCACGGCGTCCGCTCCCTCCCGCGCCGACGCCGCACCGGCCACCACAGGCGGAACGTCCGCCCTCGCCACGCACACGAGCGACGCCGACCCCGAGGAGGACGCCCGGTGAACGGCATCACCCTCACCCTCCAGGCCCTCCACCACGGTGAGAAGCAGCTGGCCGAGCAGCTGACGACCGTGGCCCGACGCCACCGCGCCGAGCACGAGGTCCACCACGTGGCCACCGACCTCGCCGGATGGTCCCGTGAACACGTCCAGCGCCTGGCCGACGCCGCCCACGCCCACGGTTTCGACCTGAGCGACCCGTGCGGAGAACCCTTCGCAGGTGTGCCGGCCACCCTCCGGGAGAAGGCCGCCGAAGCGACGGGCCACCGCCCCGAGCCCGGTCTGCTGCTCCTGGGGGATCTCCGGGAGCTGCACCTGAGCGCCGCGGAGAACTCCCTGTACTGGGAGATGCTCGCGCAGGCCGCGCAGGCCACCCGGGACGAGGAGCTCCTCGCCGTGGCCTCGGCGTGCCATCCGCAGACGCTGCGGCAGATGCGCTGGACCAACACCATGATCAAGATTCTCTCGCCCCAGGTCCTGACGAGCCCGTGACGAGCAGGCGCCGGCCCCCCCGGGCCCGGACCGGGGCCGATGCGATCACCTGCGGGAACGTCCGGCATGCGACGTCCGGCATGCCCGGACGCCGAATTCGCCCGCGAACGGGCGGTCGACAGGAGAGGCGACCGGGCCGTGGCGGGTACCCGTCCGGCGGGGGACCGGACGTGAGCGTCCGGCCAGGACCGAGCCGAGGAGGTACGGAATGGGACTGCGCAATCACGTGGTGGTGGTGACCGGGGCGTCCAGCGGGATAGGACGGGCCACCGCCGACGCGTTCGCCCGCAAGGGCTGCGCCGTGGTGCTGGCCGCGCGCCGTGAGGAGGCGCTGGAGGCGACGGCCCGGGAGTGCGGGCGGCATCGCGGGGCGCGCACGCTGGTCGTGCCGACCGACATGACGGACGCGGGGGCGGTCGAGGACCTGGCGCGGCGTGCCGTGGCGGAGTTCGGCCGGATCGACGTCTGGGTCAACAACGCGGCCGTCAACGCGTTCGGCCGCTTCGAGGACGTGCCGTTGGAGGATTTCCGCAGGGTCCTGGACGTCAACGTGATGGGCTACGTGCACGGGGCCCGAGCAGCCCTGCGGGCGATGCGGGAGCGGGGGTCCGGCACCCTGATCAACGTGTCGTCGATCGTGGGCGCCGTGTCCCAGCCGTACAGCCATCCGTACAGCATGTCGAAGCACGCCGTCCAAGGGCTCGGGGAGAGCCTGCGGCAACAGCTGCGGGTGGAGGGGATGAAGGGCATTCATGTGTGCACCGTCATGCCCGCGACCATCGACACCCCGCACTTCGAACAGGCGGCGAACTTCACCGGGCACAAGGTGGTCGCCATGCCTCCCGTCTACACCCCCGAGCGGGTCGCCCGGGCCATCGTGGACCTGGTCGGCCACCCGCGCCGCGAGCGGGTCGTCGGCCCCGCGGGCCGCGCCCTGGTGCGACAGTCCCGCATGGCCCCCGCGATCGCGGAACGGACCATGGCCCGGCAGACGGCCAGGAGCCATCTGGATCACGACGAGGAGGCTCCGGCCACCCATGGAGCGCTGCACGTGCCGGCTCCGGGGGAGGGCGCGGTGCACGGTGGCTGGCACGGTCGGCGGCGCACGGCGATGCGCAGGACGGCCGTGGCCGCCACGCTGGCGGGGGCGGCCGTGACCGTCGGGCGCCGGATGAGCCGGTGAGCCGGGGGTCGCCGGGGACGTGACCGGCAGGACGACTGCGGTTCGAGGAAGCCCTGCTCCACCAGCAGGCGGATCCGGGCCACTGCACGGGGGCGGACGGCTGGTGTGCCGGGCACGCGTGATCCCGTTGAGGTGAGGGGATCGGGGCTCGTGCCGGGACGGGCGCGGCGCGGGCCGGATCCCGCGTCAGACCGTCGTCCGCTCGCCGAAGTCCAGCAGCACCTTGCACGAGCGGGCGGGGTCGGCCGCGAGCTCGAACGCCTCCCCCGTGTGGGCCACCGGCAGGACGGAGGTGACCACCGGCTCGACCGGCAGGCGGCCGTCGGCCAGTGCCCCGAGGACCTCGGTGAGCTCGTCGTCGAAGCGGAACGAGCCGACGAGCCGCAGTTCCCTGGTGATCAGCGCGTTCGCGGCCACCGGCGTGTCCCCGGGCGGCAGCAGGCCCAGACCCACCACGAGCCCGCCCCGGTCGACCCCGTACAGGCAGGTACGCAGTCCCGCCGGGTTGCCGGAGGACTCGATCGCGATGTCCGCGGCGAGTTCGTCCAGCCCGTCGGCGCCGGTCCCGACCCGTACGGTCGACGTGGCGCCGACCCGCTTCGCGACGGCCAGCGGCGCCTCGTGCACGTCGGTCACGGTGATCTCGGCCGCGCCCGCGGCCCGCAGCGCGGCGACCACCAGGCAGCCGATGGGGCCCGCGCCGGTGACCAGTACCCGCTTCCCCCGCACATCGCCGGCCTGCCGTACGGCGTGCCAGGCGACCGCGGCGGGCTCGGCCACCGCGGCCAGCCGCAGGTCCACGCCCTCGGGCAGCGCGAGCACCCGCTCGGCGGGCACCACGAGCACGTCGGCGAATCCACCCTGCACATGGGGATCGCGGGCGGCGCTGCCGAGGTAGCCGGTGTCCAGGCAGGTGTTGCGCCGCCCGGCGACGCACCTCCGGCACCGGCCGCACGACGCCAGCGGGTGCACGGCGACCGGTGTCCCCGGCGGCGGTGCCAGGGCGCCGGGTCCCGCCTCACGCACCCGGCCCACGATCTCGTGGCCCAGCACCAGCGGCTCGCGAAGCCGGAACTCGCCGACCGCTCCGTGGCGCCAGTAGTGCAGGTCGGAGCCGCAGATGCCGCCGTACCGGATGTCGACCGCGACCTCGCCGGGGCCGGGCACCGGCACCGGGCGCTCCTCCAGGCGCAGGTCGCCCGCCCCGTGCGCCACCACAACCCGCATGGTCCCTGAGTTCATGTCCTCGTCCCGCTCTCCGTCGAACGCTTCGACTGCTTCGGTTGGTTGCGTGTGGTGGGCGGCTCAGACCACCGCGGTCAGTCCGCCGTCGACGGCGATCACCTGCCCGTTCACGAAATCCGACGCCGGTGCCGCGAGCCACACCAGCGTGCCGACCAGGTCCTCGACCGAGGCCCAGCGGCCGGCCGGGGTGCGGCCCCGGATCCACGAGTCGAAGGCGGGGTCGTCAACCAGGGGCCGGGTCAGCTCGGTGACCACGTAACCGGGGGCGAGCGCGTTGACGGTCAGTCCGGATCCGGCCCACTCGGCGCACATGCCGCGGGTCAGCATCGCGAGGCCGCCCTTGGAGGCCGCGTAGGCGGCTATGCCGGGCCGGGCCAGCCAGGTCTGGACGGAACAGATGTTGACGATCTTCCCGTGGCCGCGCTCGACCATCCCGGCCGCCACCGTGCGGCCGACGAGGAAGGCGCTCGTGAGGTTGGTGCGCAGCACTCGCTCGAAGTTCTCCGCCGAGACCTTCAGCAGGGGCTCGCGGTGCTGCACACCGGTGTTGTTGACGAGGATGTCCAGCGGTCCGATGCCGTCCTCGATCTCCCGGACAGCCCGGCGTACGGCCGTCTCGTCGGTGACGTCGAAGGCCGCCGTGTGCACCTTGGCCCCGGTCCTCCCGGCCAGTTCCCGGCGGGCGCGCTCCAGTGCCCCGGGGTCGCGGCCGTTCAGGACGAGTTCGGCTCCCGCCTCGGCCAGTCCGGTGGCGAGGGCGGCTCCGATTCCTTTGCTGGAGCCGGTCACCAGGGCCAGGCGGCCGGCGAGGTCGAACAGGGCGGGAGCCGTCACGGCCGCACCTCCAGGGGAGCGTAGTAGTGCATCAGAGCGGCGTTGTCGGCGTCACCGTGACCGGCCGCGGTGAGCCAGCGGTGCAGTTCGGCGACGGCTGTGGTGACCGGCAGCGGCACGCCGGCGGAGCGCGCGTGGTCACGGGCGGCGTCGAGGTCCTTGACCATGTTGCTGATCCGCCCGGTGGGGGAGAGGTCCGCCTCGGCGAACTTCACGAAGAACTCCCGCAGCAGAGCGGAATCGGCCCTGCCGCCGGTGAGCGCGGTGAGCACCTGCCCGGGCGGCAGACCGGCCGACCGCACCAGCGCGGCGGCCTCCGCGAGTGCGGCGAATCCGCAGCCGACCAGCACCTGGTTGACGGACTTCACCAGCTGACCGGAACCGGCCGGGCCGAGGTGGGTGAGGTGGGAGGCCAAGGCGCCGAGGACGGGCAAGGCGCGTGCGACGTGCTCCTCCTCGCCGCCGAGCATCAGGGTCAACTCGCCGCGCTCGGCGCCCGGTGCGCCTCCCGACAGCGGGGCGTCGACCCAGCCGGCGCCGAGTTTCCCGGCGCGCTCGGCGAACTCGCGGGTGCGTCCGGGGGCGATGCTCGACATGTCGATCACCAGCACGCCGTCCGAGGCCGCGCCCAGCACTCCGTGCGGTCCGAAGACCACCTGCTCCACGATCTCCGCGGTGTTGAGGGAAAGGATCACCGTGCCCGACGTGGTGAGCAGTGCGGGTGACTCGGCCGTGGCGGCCCCGGCCCGGGCGAGCTCGGCGACGGCCTCGGGCCGGATGTCGTGCACGCGCACCGCGCGTCCGCACCCGAGCAGTCGGCGGGCGATGGCGGAACCCATGACTCCGAGCCCGGCCACGCCGACCTCCGTATCTCCTGACACCTGACCTCCTGAACCAAATGCTGTACTTGGAACAATATATTGGCCAACACTGCAGGGAAAGGCAATGCACCTTGGCCTTTTCATGCGATCCACTGGTTTCATGTACAGCATCTTGGAAGCTGTTCGATATGCTGTTACCGTCCGCCTCGACGTCTGCAGAGCTGAAACGGAGACCGTCATGACAAAGGTCGGCGAGGTGGTCCTCGGCATCGACCTGGGCACGACCGCCACCAAGGTGGTCGCGGTGGACGCCGCGTACCGCCCTGTGGCGACCGTCGAACGCCCGGCCCCCCTGCGCACCGGCCGGTCCGGCGAGGCCGTCCATGACCCCGCGGACGTGCTGGCCGGCGTCGCCGACGCGGTGCGCGAGAGCGCCGAGCGATGCGCGCGACGGGGATTGACCGTGCGGGGGCTGTCCTTCAGCGCGGCTCTCCACACCCTCCTCGCCCTCGACTCCTCCGGACACCCGCTGACCCCCGCCCTGAGCTGGGCCGACACCCGTGCGGCCGACATCGCCCGGCAGTTGCGGGCCGAGCGCGGGGAAGCCCTCCACCGGGCCACCGGCACACCCGTGCACCCCATGGCCCCGATGGCCAAGCTCGCCTGGTTCGCCGCGCACGAACCGGAGCTGTTCCGGCGCGCGGCCGCCTGGTGCGGCATGAAGGACTACGTCCTGTCCCGGTTCACCGGCCGACTGGCCACCGACCTCTCGTGTGCCTCCGCGACCGGACTGCTGGACATCGTCAGCGGCGACTGGCACACGCCGGCGCTGGAGGTCGCGGGAGTGCCCGGTGAACGGCTCCCCGAACTCGTGGCGCCGACCGCCGCGTTCCCGCTGCTGCCCGGCCCGGCTGCGGCGCTCGGCCTGCCTGCCGGGCTGCCCGTGATCGCAGGCGCGGGAGACGGACCGCTCGCCAACCTCGCGGTCGGCGCCACCGCCCCCGCCACGGCCGCGCTGTCCCTGGGCACCAGCGGGGCGCTCCGCGTCGTACGCGACCGGCCGGGCGTGGACGACCGATGCCGCGTCTTCTGCTACCACCTCGCCGACGGGCTGTGGGTGCTCGGCGGAGCGGTCAGCAACGCCGGAGTCGTCGCCCAATGGGCCGCGGAGTCCTTCGGGGGCGTCGACGTGGCCGACCTGCTGAAGGAAGCGGCCGAGGTCGAGCCGGGCTCCGAGGGCCTGACCGCGCTGCCCCACCTCCTCGGCGAACGCGCCCCCTGGTGGGACCCCGACGCCCGGGGCGCCCTGATCGGTCTGCGGCGCGGCCACGGCAGAGCTCATCTGACCCGCGCCATGATCGAGGGCGTGGGACAGCAACTGGCACTGGTGCGGGACTCGGTGGTCGCGGCCGGGGCACCGATCACCTCGGTGCGTGCCACGGGCGGAGCACTGCGGTCGTCGCTGTGGGCGGAGATCGTCGCGGCGGCACTCGACATGCCGTTGGAGATCACGGACGACACGGCCGGCTCCGGATTCGGCGCCGGACTCCTCGGCTGGCGCGCGCTCGGCGCCGTATCCCACCTCACCGCCCTGCCCGCGGACGTCTGGGCCCGCCCGCACCGCACCGTCGCGCCGGACCCGGTCGCCGTCCGTGAAATGGCCGGGGCCCGGCCCCGCGTGGAGCGGTGCTACGAGATGCTGCGGGAGCTCTCCGCGTAGACCCGAGGCCCATGGCGCCGACGACCGGCAGCGGTCACGGTCAGGTACCGTCAGCGCCCTCACCTGCCTCACCTGCCCCACTCGGCGAAGGCGATCGAGGCGTACGCGCCGAGCGGGACGGACCGGCACACGCCACAGGAACAGGATGGCGACCGGCGCGGGGCTCGGGCAGATCCGGGCCGACGACCGGCGCGGCCGCTGCCGCCCCGCGCGAGGACGAACCCCGCCCCGTCGAGTGCGCGCCGCCCCTCCTCGTCGTCCCACCGCAGATCAGGGATCAGCCACAGCGCGGCGGGCAGCGCCGCCACGCCCAGCGGCACGTTCACAGCAAGATCCAGCGCCAGGAGGCGTATCCGGTGAACAGGCCGCCGAGCGCGGGCGCGAGCAGGCCCGGCCGGGTGAGCCGGGCCGTCGCCCGCAACGGGTCCCGTCCGTGGGCGGTGCGCGGCACGGCCGGCCGCCCGACGGGCACCGTCACGGCCCCGCCGATGCCCCGCACCACCCGCGTCTCCCCCTGATCCGAGGCTGGTCATCGGCGATGGTGGTCCGACGGTGTCCGGATCCCGGGTCAGACCGAGCCGGCGGAAACGGTCGGCACCGCGTGCACGGCGTGTCCCCCGAACTGCTGCCGCATGGCGGCGAGCGCCTTCAGCTGGGCGGAGTCCGGCTGGCGCGAGGCGAAGCGGGCGAAGAGCGCGGCGGTCATGGCGGGGGCGGACACCGCCAGCCGTACGGCCTCCTCGACCGTCCAGCGGCCCTCGCCGGAGTCGTCCACCCGGCCCGAGAGACCGGTCAGGCCGGAGTCCTGCTCCAGGGCACGCACGAGGAGGTCGAGCAGCCAGGACCTGACGACGGTGCCGTGCCGCCAGGAGGCGAACACCTTCGGCACGTCGGGAACGTACTCGCTGGCCTCCAGCAGTTCGTAGCCCTCGGCGAGGGCCTGCATCATCCCGTACTCGATGCCGTTGTGGACCATCTTCGCGTAGTGACCGGCGCCCACCGGGCCGGCGTGGCAGATGCCGTCCTGCTCCGGTGCCAGCGACTCCAGCAGCGGCCACACCCTTCGGACGTGCTCGTCGGCGCCGCCGCACATGACGGCATAACCGTTCTCCCGGCCCCAGACTCCGCCGCTGACACCGCAGTCGACGTATCCGACGCCGTGCTCGGCCAGCAGCCGGGCGTGCTCGGTGTCGTCGCTGAAGCGGGAGTTGCCGCCCTCGACGATCACATCGCCGGGGGAGAGCAGCCGGGCCAACTCGTGGAGCGCCTGGCGGGTCGGCTCGCCGGCGGGCAGCATCAGCCAGACCACGCGCGGGGCGGCGAGCTTGCCGACCAGTTGCTCGAGGGAGTCCGCGTCGCGGTCCGGGGAGGTGCGGCTGTAGCCGACCACCTCGTGGCCGCGGTCGCGCCAGCGGGCCGCCATGTTGCCGCCCATGCGTCCGAGGCCGACGATTCCTGTCTGCATTGCTCAGTCCTTCGTGGTGGTGTGATGCGGACGGTCGGGGCGCGAGGTCCCGTTGCCTTCCCGCAGGAGCCGGAGGACGACGCTGTTGTCCAGGTCGCCGAACCCTCGGTCGTCGACTGCCGCGTAAAGGCGGGCGACGGTGGCGGACAGGGGCAGCTCGACGTGCGCGTCGGTGGCGCTGTCCAGGACGAAGCCGAGGTCCTTGTGGAGGTAGCGGGCGGGGCCGGAGGGCGTGAAGTCGCCGGCGGCGAGGTGGTGGCGCTTCTGCGCCAGCACCTCAGAGGAGGCGAGGCCGCCCGCCAGCACCTCGAGCAGGGCCGCCGGGTCGAGTCCCCCGCCCTCGCCGAGCACGACGGCCTCGGCGAGGGCGACGAGGGTCCCGGCGACGACGAGCTGGTTGCACGCCTTGGCGAGCGACCCGGCGCCGGTGACGCCCATACGGCGGACGGTCGAGCCCATGGCGGTCAGGTACGGGCGGACGCGTTCGACGGCGTCCTCCGCCCCGCCCGCCATGATGGACAGGGTGGCGTCGCGGGCGCCGGTCACCCCACCGCTCACGGGAGCGTCGACGACGGTGACGCCGAGTGGGCGCAGTTCCTCGGCCACGGCGCGGACGGCGACGGGGGAGACGGTGCCCATCACGACGAGGGTGTCCATCGCCTGCCCCGGCCGCACCGGGGTGGCCGGGTCCCTGCCCGCGAGCAGTCCGTCCGGGCCCTCCAGCACGGCACGGACCTGGGGCAGATCCGGGAGCATGGTGACGACCGTTCGGGCGCCGGCCGCCACCTCGGCGGGACGGTCGGCTGCCCGGCAGCCGGCGGCGACGGCCGCGTCGAGTGGCGCGCGGCCTCGGTTCCAGGCCAGGACGTCGAAGCCGGCCTTCGCGAGCCGGGCCGCCATCGGCAGGCCCATCGCGCCGAGCCCGATGAAGCCGACCGTCCCGGGCCGGGGAGGAGGGGAGATCACGGGTGGACCCCCGTCGGCACGGGCTCGTCCGTTCCCGCCGTTCCTGCCGCGAGCGCGCCCAGCCGCTCGGAGAGGTACGCGTGACCGAGCACGTCCCGGTTGACGACGAAGCGCGGCAGCCGGCCGGTCGCCACGTCCAGGACGGCCCGGACCGCGCTCCCGCCGTTCCCGGCGGACATCTCGTCGGTCCAGGCGAGGCTGTGCGGACTGAGGACGACGTTGTCCATGCCGAGCAGCGGGTTCTCGGCGCCGGGCGGCTCGGTCTCGAACACGTCCAGTCCGGCGCCGCGGATGCGGCCCGCGCGCAACGCGTCGACGAGCGCAGCCTCGTCGACGATCGGGCCGCGGGCGACGTTGAGCAGTACGGCCGAGGCCTTCATCAGGGACAGTCGCCGAGCGTCGACGAGGTGGTGGGTCTCCTCGGTCAGCACGCACATCACGATCACCGCGTCGGCCTCGGCCATCACGGTGTCGGCGTCGGCGAGACGGACGCCGAGTTCCCGGGCGGTTTCCGGCGGGCAGTAGGGGTCGTAGGCGATGACCTCGGTGTCGAACGGCCGCAGCAGCCCGACCAGGTCGCGGGCGGTGTTGCCCAGACCGAGCAGGCCGATCCGGCGGCCGGTGAGCCCGAGCCCCATCCACTGCTCCCGCTCGGACCAGCGTCCCTGACGCACCAGCCGGTCCTTGGCCGTGACGTTGTGGAACACGGCCAGCAGCATGGTGAGGGCGGCGGTGGAGACGGGGCGCCGGGCGCCGTCCGGGGTGATGGTGACCAGGGCGCCGTGGCGCGAGCAGGCGTCGAGGTCGACGGCGTCGTAGCCGACGCCGAAGCGGGCGAAGAGAAGCGGGGGCCGGGTGAGGCCCGTGAACGTGCGGGCGGTGACGGCGGGGGCGGCGAACAGGACGGCGTCCAGGCCGTCGATGTCCGGGGCGAGGAGCTCGTCGGTGTCACGCGGTAGGTAGTGCCAGTCGATTCCCGCGGTGTCCAGCTCACCGAGCCGGATGTCACCCCATACGTTGCGTCCGTCCGTGTCGAGGAAGTCGCGGCTGACACCTACGGTGAACCGGCCGTCGGCCGGCCGGGAGGCGGCCATCACAGCACCGCGACCGGGTTGACGGGCGAGCCCGTGCCGCCGGGGACGTTCAGCGGTGCCACGACGAGGAGGAACTCGTAGCGGCTCTCGGCGGCGCACGCGGTGGACAGCGCCTCCAGGTCGAGGTTGTCCAGGAGTGGTACGCCCATGGCGGTGAGGGCGAGGGCGTGCACGGGGGAGTGCAGTCCCTCGACGGGGGAGGGGCGGACGTCGCTGTCGCCGTCGCCGCCGAGCAGGCAGATCCCGCGCTCGGCCAGCAGGGGCACGGCGTCCACGTGGAAGCCCGCACTGGCGTTGTCGGGGTTCCAGGCGCCGAGTTCCGCACGGCGCCGGAAGTGCCCGGAGCGCAACAGCACGGCGTCGCCCTCACCGATCGTCACGCCGAGCGTCTTCTCCGCGGCGATGACGTCCTCGGCGTGCACGGCGGTGCCCGGCTCGAGCCAGTCGGTGCCCAGGGCGGCGGGCAGGTCGATCAGAACGCCCTTGGTGACGAGAGGGCCCAGGGCGGAGACGGCGCCGAAGCGGGCGCCGGCGGCGTCGACGACGTCACGGGCGGTGTGACCGTCGTAGAGCTGCCCGCGGTAGGCGATGTGGGAGAGCGCGTCGAGGTGGCTGACGCCCTTGCCGTGGTAGTCGACGGCGATGAAGTCCTTGTGGCAGGACGGCTCCGGGGCCTCGACGTCGCCGAGGTCGGACATGTAGTGCAGGGCGGGCTTGCGGTTGTCCGGGCCGGGCACCGTGTTCCAGGGCAGGGCCATGGGGACGGTGGTGCCGCTGCGGACCAGTGCGGTGGCCCGCTGGACGTGGGCCGGGGTGACCCGGTTCCATGCGCCCCGGTCGGCGGGCGCCCAGCGGCCCCACGTTCGTACGGCGTCGAAGAGGGAATCGAACTCCTCGCGCGACAGGTGGGGTCCGTTTTCGGGAGGGGGAGGTTGGGAATCGGTCGGGCTGCTGGTCATGAGCTGCTCAGCGCTCCAAGGCTCGGAGGGTGTCGTCGGCCGACCCGGAAGGCACGCTACGGTCGGGAGACTCGGCGAATCTCGATGGCAAAGCGCGCGGCGACGGCATTGTCGTTCGGTGGCAGACGAGGGAGAATAACAACATGCTGAACGACGAACAGAATGATGGGTGGGAACGACGGTGAGCGCAAGCGACCCGGGAAGCCTCGTCCCGGCGGTGACCCGAGCGGTGGCGATTCTCGACGTGCTCGGCGAGGCGGAGGGCCGACCGCTGTCGGTCAGTGAGATCGCGCGTGCCCTGGGACTGCCGAAGTCCTCGACGGGGAATCTCTGCGCCTCCCTGGAGGCGGCGGGCATGATCACGCGCAACGGCACCGGCTTCGGCCTGGGGCGCAAGCTGGTCGAACTCGGCGGCCGCTATCTGTCCACGGTCGACCAGCTGCGCGACTTCTACGAGTTGTGCCGGCGCAGTGCGCACATCTCGCGGGAGACCGCCCGGGTGGCCGTTCTGGACGGTCTGGACGTGCTCTACCTGGCCAGGTACGACGGCACTCAGCCGCTGAGGCTCACCGCCAACATCGGCGACCGCTTCCCCGCGAACTGCACGGCGACCGGGAAGGCCATCCTGTCGACCCTGGATCCGGCGGTGGCGGAGGACCGGCTGCGCGGCCGTACCCTCCCCGCGCTCAGCGAGCGGTCGATCACCTCGGTGCCCGCACTGCTGGAAGACCTGGCGGTGTCCCGGGAGCGTGGTTACGCGGTCGACGACGAGGAGGCCACGGCGGGTGTCCTCTGCCTGTCCGTGCCGGTCACCGGGTTCCGCGTCGACTCGGCGCCCTTCGCCATCAGTGTCACGGTGCTCAAGGCGCGACTCGACGACGAGTTCAGGGAGGCGCTGCTGAAGGATCTGCGCGCCATCGCGGCAGGGATGGAGAACCCCATGCTCCCGCGGGGCATGTCCGCGGGTGACGGATGAGGTGGGACGGGGCGCCCGCCGAAGCGGGGGCCCGCAGGGTGATCGCGATGTGACGGCGGCCGTACGGAACCTCTCCGTACGGCCGCCTTAACTTTGGGGCAATAAATGTCATCGGAAGTATTGACCAGGATGCTGTAACGAGTTCAGGATGCTGGTCGAGCCGATGGAGTGGTCCTCGGCCTGCAGATCCCCCGGAGAAGTCCGTGAACGACGCTCCCGACGACACAGCCTCCAGTCCTCCGTCGCCCGACGGGCCCGCGGCCTCCCGCCCGCTGGTGACCATCCGCGGACTGCGCAAGCGGTTCGGCGGCACCCTCGCCCTCGCCGATGTGGACCTCGATCTGCGCGGAGGCAGTGTCCTCGCCCTATTGGGACACAATGGTGCGGGAAAATCCACACTTATCAAGATCCTCGCCGGTGTCTACCGCGCCGACGAAGGCCAGGTCACGGTCGCCGGTCACCCACTCGGCTCCCATGCGGCGTCCACCGGGATGTCCTTCATCCACCAGGACCTCGGCCTGGTGGAGTGGATGACGGTGGCCGAGAACGTCGCCCTGGGCACCGGCTACCCCCGCCGCGGCGGGCTCGTCTCCTGGCGGCAGGTGCGCCGGCGCTGCATCGAGGCCCTGGACATCGTGGCCGGTCACCTGGACCCGGACGCGGCCGTCGCCGACCTCACGCGCGCCGAACGCTCCCTCGTCGCCATAGCCCGCGCACTGGCCACCCGCGCCCGCGTCATCGTCCTCGACGAACCGACGGCCAGCCTCCCCGCCGCGGACTGTGCCCGGCTCTTCGACGTCCTGCACACCCTGCGCGACCGAGGCCACGCCATCGTCTACGTCAGCCACCGCCTCGACGAGGTCTACCAGGTGGCCGACCGCTTCGCCGTCCTGCGCGACGGCCACCTCATCAGCCAGGGCCTCCTCGCCGACCACGGCCCCGACCGGATCGTGCACGACATCGTCGGCCACGAGCCCGAGAGCCACCGCCCGGCCGCCCCCCGCGGCACGGGCGCCCCCGCCCCCACCGTGCTGCGCCTGACGGGTGTCACCACCGAGGGCGCCGGTCCCGTCGACCTGGAACTGCGCGCCGGAGAGGTCCTCGGCATGGTCGGCCTCACCGGGGCCGGCCACATGGACCTGGGCCGCGCTCTCGCCGGCTCCCGGCCGCTCACCGGTGGTGAGGTGCTGCTCGACGGCGGGCCCTACCGCCCCGGATCCGTCTCCGCCGCCGTGGACGCGGGCATCGGTTTCGTCACCAGCAACCGCCAGGAGGAGGGCTGCGCCCTCGAACTCACCGTGCGGGAGAACTTCCTGGCCAACCCGCGCGCCGACGCCCGCTCCCCCTGGCGCTGGATCAGCCCCGGCCGTGAACGCGCCGAGGCCAGGTCCCTCGTCGAGCGGTTCGGCGTACGCCCCGCCGACTCCGAGGCGCCGATCGCCACCCTCTCCGGCGGCAACCAGCAGAAGATCATGATCGGTCGCTGGCTGCGGCTGAGCCGTCGCGTGGTGATCCTCGAGGAGCCCACCGCCGGAGTCGACGTCGGCGCCAAGGCCGAGATCTACCGACTCCTCGACGACGCTCTCGCCCAAGGACTGGCCGTCCTGCTCATCTCCACGGACTTCGAGGAGGTCGCCGACGTGTGCCACCGCGCCCTGGTCTTCGTCCGGGGCGGCGTGACCGCGGAACTGTCCGGCGAACGCCTCACCGTCACCGAACTCACCCATGCCGCGTCGGCCATGCCGGCGCTGACCGGAACGGGCAACCACTGATGGCCACCGAGACAGAATCCTCCCGCCGCGATCAGGGGTCGCCGACCGGCGGCGGCAAGGCGCCCAGGAGCGCGCGCACCACCGGCGCCCCGCCCGAAGGGCAGTCCCGCGGCAGCCGTCTGCGCGGCCACATGATCGGCACCTACGGCCTGCTCACCCTCACCGTCCTGCTCTTCCTCGTCTTCTCCCTCGCGCTGCCGGACACCTTCCCGACCCTGGACAACATCTCGTCGATCCTGTCCAACCAGTCGATCCCGGCGATGCTCGCCCTCGGCGCGATGATCCCGATCGTCACCGGCAAGTTCGACCTGTCCGTCGGCTACGGCCTCGGCTTCGCCCATGTGCTGACGATGCAGCTCATCGTCCACAACGGCTGGCCCTGGCCGATGGCCTGCCTCGTCGTCATCGTCGGCGGCGGCGTCATCGGGGTGTTCAACGGACTGCTGGTCGAGTTCGCCAAGATCGACTCGTTCATCGCCACCCTCGGCACCGGCAGCGTGCTGTACGCCTTGACCGGCTGGATCACCGACGGCGCGCGCATCGTCCCCGGCCCGCGAGGGCTCCCCCCGGCCTTCACCGACCTGTACAACTCGAAACTGCTCGGTCTGCCCGTGCCCGCGTTCTACGTCCTCGGCCTCGCCATCGTGCTGTGGCTGCTGCTGGAACGACTGCCGCTGGGCCGCTACCTGTACGTCATCGGCTCCAACGCCCGAGCCGCCGACCTGGTCGGCATTCCCACCCGCCGCTACGGCGTCTACGCCTTCGCCGGATCCGGGATCGTCGTCGGCTTCGCGGGCGTCCTGCTCGCCGCCCAGCAGCAGATCGGCAATCCCAGCGTCGGTATGGACTACCTGCTGCCCGCCTTCGTCGGCGCGCTGCTCGGCTCCACCGCCATCAAGCCCGGCCGCGCGAACGCCGCCGGCACCGTCGTCGCCGTCGCCATCCTCGCCATCGGCCTCGCCGGCATCCAGCAGCTCGGAGCCGAGTTCTGGGCCACCTCCCTGTTCAACGGAGGCACGCTCCTCCTCGCCGTCGGCCTGGCCGGCTACTCCGCCCGCCGCAGGCTGCGCGCCGGGGCCGGCGCCACCCGCAAGTCGCTCGCCGAGCCGTCGGCGTCAGCCGCGCCGGCCGCCTCCGTGCAGACCTCCGTCTCCGCCGCCGAATCGGCGCCCCCGCCGCCGTCGACGACAACGGACCAGGTCCAGAGCCGCCCGCCGCAGCCGAGGTAGCCCACTCGTCCGGACGCCTGTCGCCCGAACACCACCCGCCCGCCGCGTTCCGCCCTCCCCGTTCATCAGCAAGGAGCCCGTCCGTGTCGTACCACCACACCCGCAAGGCCACCCTGAGAGCCGTGGCCGCACTGGCCCTGGTCACCGCGTTCGCCGCAGGTTGCAGCCGGGGTTCCGAGGCCGGCGCCGCCGGCGCCGTCGCCGACACGAAGCCCGGCTGCCCGGCCGTCCTCGCCCGGGCCAAGACGGCGGTCAAGGCCGCCGAGGACGTCAACGCCTCCTGGGACGGCCCGACCACCGGTCCCAAGGCGGCCACCGGCAAGACGATCGTCTACGTCGCCCAGAGCATGACCAACCCGGGTGTCGCCGGCGCCGCCGACGGAGTCAGTGAGGCTGCCCAGGCCATCGGCTGGACGGTACGGATCATCGACGGCCAGGGGACTCCGGCCGGCATCCAGGCCGCGCTCGGCCAGGCTGTCGCCGTCAAGCCCGACGGCATCGTGCTGTCCGGCTTCGACCCCAAGTCGACCGCCCAGCAGGTCGCCCAGGCCAACGCCGCCGGTATCCCGCTCATCGGCTGGCACGCCGTGGACGCCCCCGGTCCCAGCAAGGAACCGAAACTCTTCAGCAACATCACCACCAAGGTCGAGGATGTCGCCAAGATCAGTGCCGACTGGGTCATCGGCCAGTCCGACGGCCGGGCCGGCGTAGTGGTCTTCACCGACGCCTCCATCCCCTTCGCCAAGGGCAAGTCCGACCTGATCGAGAAGGAACTCGCCACCTGCTCCGACGTCAAGGTCCTGACGACGTCCAACATCCCCATCACCGACGCCAGCAGCCGCACTCCCCAGGAAGTGTCAGCGCTGCTGTCCCGGTTCGGCACCAAGTGGACCAGTTCGGTGGCCATCAACGACCTCTACTTCGCCGACGCCGCCCCGGCGCTTCGGGCAGCGGGCAAGCAGGGCAACGGAGCACCCTTCAACATCGGCGCGGGCGACGGCGATCCGTCCGCCTTCCAGCGCATCAGCAGCAAGCAGTTCCAGGCGGCGACGGTTCCCGAGCCGCTCTCCGAGCAGGGCTGGCAGATGATCGACGAGTTCAACCGCGCCTTCGCTGGCCAACCCACCAGCGGCTACGTCCCTCCGGTCCACATCACCACGGCCGACAACAGCATCGGCAAGTCGTCCTGGGACCCCAGCGGATACCGAGAGGCGTACCGGAAGATCTGGGGGAAGTAGGCCGAGCCACGAGCCGGCCGCAGGCCGCCTCTCCCGCTCGCCCTGGAGGGACGGCACCGCCGCCCTTCCAGGGCGAGCCGACCCAGGAGCGCAACGAGGAGGATTTCGACGCCTCCGCGGACGCACAGGTCCTCTACCGCGAGTTCGGTCTCACCGCCGCCGTGGCCGCCGCGTGGGAATCCCCCACGCGTGAGACAAACAGGAGACGCGTCTTCCATGACCGATGACCCACTCGAAAGCCTCGCCGACGAAGGCGTCGCCATCTGGCTGGACGACCTGTCCCGCAGCAGGATCACGTCCGGCAACCTGACCGGACTCGTGGAAAAGCGGAACGTGGTCGGCGTCACCACCAACCCCACGATCTTCCAGCAGGCGATCGGTGACGGAAGGGACTACGCCGACCAGCTCCACGACCTGGCGTTGCGCGGGGTGACGGTTTCCGAGGCCGTCCGAATGATCACCGCGGCGGACGTCCGCGACGCCGCCGACATCCTGCGACCGGTGTTCGAGACCACCGGCGGCCGGGACGGCTGGGTCTCCATCGAGGTCGACCCCCGGCTCGCACACGGCACGGACGCGACGATCGCCGAGGCCAGGCATCTCGCCTGGCTGGTGGACCGTCCGAACACGCTGATCAAGATCCCGGCGACCAGGGCGGGTCTCCCGGCGATCACCGAAGTCATCGGCCGGGGCGTCAGCGTCAACGTCACGCTGATCTTCTCGCTGGAGCGCTACGGCGCCGTCATGGACGCCTACCTCGCCGGACTGGAGAAGGCCGCCCGGCGCGGCCTGGACCTCTCGAAGATCCACTCAGTGGCCTCGTTCTTCGTCTCCCGCGTGGACACCGAGATCGACAAGCGGTTGGACGCACTGGACTCGCCGCAGGCGAGGGCGCTGCGTGGCAGGGCCGGTGTCGCCAACGCCCGCCTCGCCTACCGGGCGTACGAGGAGGTGTTCGGCTCCGTCGACGGGTCGACGCCGCCCTCCGACCGCTGGCGGACGTTGGAGCGGCTGCACGCCGGCAAGCAGCGTCCGCTGTGGGCCTCGACGGGTGTGAAGGACCCGGCCTACCCCGACACCCTCTACGTCACCGAGCTCGTCGCACCCGGCATCGTCAACACCATGCCCGAGGCCACCCTCGAAGCCACCGCCGACCACGGTGAGATCCACGGCAACTCCATCGCGGGCACCTACGAGCAGGCCCGCGCCGACCTCGACGCCGTGGAGCAGCTCGGCATCTCCTACCTCGGGGTCGTACAGCTCCTGGAGACCGAGGGCATCCAGAAGTTCCAGCAGTCCTGGGACAGCCTTTTGAGCGCGGTCCGCGGCGCCCGACCGCACCGCAACGGCGCCGGCACCTGACCCGCTGCGGGTGACACCGGCTCCGATGCCGTCGGCCAACCCTCTGTCCAACGCCCCTTCTGTCCAACGCCCCCTGTGTCCAACGCTCCCTGTGTCCGGCGCCCCTTCTGTCCGGGAACATCGGCGAGGTGCGCCGACGAGGGCGCCTGACGGGCATCTTGCCTGTTCAGGCGCCCTTTCAGGGTCCCTAGAAGAAGCCCAGCTTCTTCGGGGAGTAACTCACCAGCAGGTTCTTCGTCTGCTGGTAGTGCTCCAGCATCATCTTGTGCGTCTCACGGCCGATACCCGACTGCTTGTAGCCGCCGAAGGCGGCGTGCGCCGGGTACGCGTGGTAGCAGTTCGTCCAGACGCGACCCGCCTGGATCGCCCGGCCCGCGCGGTACGCGGTGTTGATGTCCCGTGTCCACACCCCGGCCCCGAGGCCGTACGACGTGTCGTTGGCGATTTTGACGGCGTCGTCGAAGTCGTCGAACGAGGCCACCGACACGACCGGACCGAAGATCTCCTCCTGGAAGATCCGCATGCGGTTGTCGCCCTCGAAGATCGTCGGCTGGACGTAGTAGCCGCCCTTCAACTCGCCTTCATACTCGGCACGTTCACCACCGGTGAGGATCTTGGCACCCTCCTTCCGGCCGATGTCGATGTAGGAGAGGATCTTCGCGAGCTGGTCACCGGACGCCTGTGCGCCGATCATCGTGTCCGTGTCGAGGGGATGGCCGGGCTTGATGAGTTCGGTGCGGGCTACGGCCGCCTGAAGGAATTCGCCGTAGTTGCCGCGCTGGATCAGGCCGCGTGACGGGCAGGTGCAGACCTCGCCCTGGTTCAGCGCGAACATGGTGAAGCCCTCGAGGGCCTTGTCGCGCAGCTCGTCGTCCTTCTCCCACACGTCGTCGAAGAAGATGTTCGGGGACTTGCCTCCGAGTTCCAGCGTGACCGGCTTCAGGTGTTCCGCCGCGTACTGCATGATCAGCCGGCCCGTGGACGTCTCGCCCGTGAAGGCGACCTTCGCCACCCTCGGACTGGACGCGAGCGGCTTGCCCGCCTCCGGCCCGAAGCCGTTGACGATGTTCACCACGCCCGGCGGGAGCAGGTCCGCGACCAGGCTCATCCAGTAGTGCAGGGAGACCGGGGTCTGCTCGGCGGGCTTGATCACCACCGCGTTGCCCGTGGCGAGGGCCGGCGCGAGCTTCCACGTGGCCATCAGGATGGGGAAGTTCCACGGGATGATCTGCGCGACGACGCCGAGCGGCTCGTGGAAGTGGTACGCCACCGTGTCGTCGTCGACCTCGCTGAGCGAACCCTCCTGGGCCCGGACCGCGCCGGCGAAGTAGCGGAAGTGGTCGATGGCCAGCGGGATGTCCGCCGCCAGCGTCTCGCGGACCGGCTTGCCGTTCTCCCAGCTCTCCGCGACCGCCAGGGGCTCCAGATGCGCCTCCATGCGGTCGGCGATCTTCAGCAGGATGTCGGAACGCTCGGTCGCCGAGGTGCGGCCCCAGCCCGGCGCGGCCGCGTGCGCCGCGTCGAGCGCCCGCTCCACGTCCTCCTCCGTGCCGCGCGCCACCTCGGTGAATGTCTCCCCGTTCACCGGAGACGGGTTGTCGAAGTACCGCCCCCGGGCCGGGGGCACATATTCGCCGCCGATGAAGTGGTCGTAACGGGCCTGGTAGGAGACGATCGCGCCCTCGGTGCCGGGCGCCGCGTAACGGGTCATCCTGCTCTGCCTCCCTCAGCAGCGCTGCCCGCCGTTGGGCAGCTCTTCGCCGCAGGCTAGGGAAGCGGACGTTGCAACTACGTTGCGGCGCCGCCCGGGACGCCTCGATCCGCCGGCCACACGGATCCACACCACACACCGACGGATCGCTTCCCCCGGGCCACGGGTGAGCCGCCCGGGTACCGCTGCCGCTGCCTCACTCCGGTACGGGTGCCACGCCCGGGCGCGCGGGACGCGACGGCGGACTCACGGGCCCGCCACCCCTCTCCACGGCTCCGGCACCTGACCGATGGGCCGGGCGCCCCGCCTGCGACCGCAGGGCCCGCCCATGGCCGCGGTGCGGGACCGGCGCCCTGGCCTACGGGTCCTGCGCTCCGCCCGCGATTGCGGGGGCCGGTCCATGGCACCTGCGGTGCGGGACTGGCGCCGTGGCCTACGGGTCCGGCGATCCGCCCGCTTGCGGGGTCCGGTCTATGGCACCTGCGGTGCGGGACTGGCGCCGTGGTCTACGGGTCCGGCGATCCGCCCGCGATTGCGGGGTCCGGTCCATGGCACCTGCGGTGCGGGACCGGCGCCCTGCTCCTGCCCGCGATCGCGGGTGCCCGGCCAACGGCCCTGCGCCGGGCCTGTGGTGCTGCTTCGGCGCCCAGCCCTACAGGCCCGGCGCTCCGCCCCACGATTGCGGAGCCCGGCCTACGGCACCCGCCGTGCGGGACGGGCGCCCCGCCCCAAGGGACGACGCTCCGGCCTGCGGCACGTGCGTCACGGCCTGCGGATCCGGCCCTCGGCCGAACGTGCAGGCGGCCGGCCTACCGCCGCGGCGGCCCGGTCGGTGCCGTCAGTTCCGACCGGAGTGCCGCGAGGCGTGCCCGTATCGCGGCAGTCGGGCGGGCCGCCGCCAGCGCTCGCCATACCTCGAGGTCGTCCTCGCCCCACGGCGCGTGCGCCCAGTCGGCCAACAGATCGGGATCGCCGCAGGCGATCAGCGCGGCGCGCAGACCGTCGGTGAGACGGCGTCTGAGCCGCACCACCGCAGGCGCCCGGGACGACGGCAGCGGCGGCCCGGTGTACGCGGCCACGGCCGCCGTGACCGCCCCGGCCGCCAGCCTCCGTTCGACGACGGCGACGTCCGACTCGAACGGAGCCGTGAGCCGATAGGGACGCGAGGCCAGCAGCCCGGGGCCGAGCGCCCCGCGCAGCCGGGCGAGTTCGGCCCGCGGCGTCACCGCAGGCACCGACTCGTCCTCGTACAGGGCGCACAGCAGCTCGTCGCCGGTCAGGCCCTCGGGATGGCGGGACAGCAGCACGAGGATCTCGCTGTGCCGACGGCTCAGCCTGAGATCACGGCCCCCGCTGACCAGCCGGGCCTCGTCCCGGCCCAGCACGGTCAACCGTGGGGTGTCGGCCGCGGGCCGCTCAGGGGCGAGCAGCGCCAGGTGTGCCTCCGCGGCCCGCGCGACCGCCTGTACGAAGCCCAGACTGTGCGGATGCGCCAGTCCGTTCCCGCCCGTGATGTCCACGGCGCCCAGCACCCTCCCGGTCCGCGGATCGTGCACCGGGGCGGCGGCGCACGTCCAGGGCTGCACCCGCCGGATGAAGTGCTCGGCCGCGAACACCTGCACCGGCCGGTCCAGGGCGACCGCCGTGCCCGGCGCGTTCGTCCCGACCGCGCTCTCCGCCCATCGGGCGCCCGGCACGAAGTTCATCCGCCCCGCCTGCCGCCGTGTCGCCGCGTGGCCCTCGACCCACAGCAGCCTGCCGTGCGCGTCGCACACCGCCAGGAGGTGTTCTCCGTCAGCGGCGAACGTGCCCATCAGCTCGCGGAACAGCGGCATCACCCGCGCCAACGGGTGCTCGGACCGGTAGGCGCCGAGCTCACCGTCGGTCAGTTCGACGCTCGCCGTGCCGTCGGGACCGACGCCGGCCCGTGCGGAACGCCGCCACGAGTCGGCCACGACGGCACGGACCGGACGCGGCACGGTGCCCGCCTCGGTGAACGCCTCATGCGCCCGCCGCAGGATCCGTTCCCGCTCGGCCGGGTCGGCACCGGGCTCCAGGGCCACCCAGGGATCGGTCAACTCGTCCTCCCGGAAGGCGATACGACTGAAGCGCGACGGTACGGCCGGCGTGCGGCCGGTGGAGTGCGAGGGTACGGCCGGGGGGCGGCCGTCGTACGACTGGGGACATCGTCACTCCGGGGGCGAGGGCCGACAACCGTTTGGACGACGCTCACCGGGAAATGGGCGCCCGGTTCCAGTCCGGTTCGGGTCGGGCGCGGTTGACGAGCCTCAGGTAGCGGCCCCAGTCCCAGTTCGGACCGGGATCGGTGTGATCGGTGCCCGGCACCTCGTGGTGGCCGATGATGTGCGCCCGGTTCTTCGGAATGCCGTACCGGTCGCAGACCGATGCCGTCAGCCGAGCGGACCGCTCGTAGAGGGCCTCGGTGAAGTAGGCCGGTCTGTCCACCCACCCTTCGTGCTCGATACCGACGCTGCGTGTGTTGTAGTCCCAGTTTCCGGCGTGCCAGGCGATGTCGGACTCGCGTACGCACTGCGCCACATGGCCGTCCACGGAGCGCACGACGTAGTGGGCGGACACCTTCTTCCGCGGGTCCTGGAAGACGGCCAGGGCCTCGGCGTACAGCGTCTGCGTGACGTGGACGACGACGTGGTCGACGAGATGGGTGGTCGGGCGGTTCGACGGCGTGTAGTTGGACCCGGTCGCGGGCTGCCACTCGGCGAGCGGGTGATCGACGGTCCGGGGTTGGGCGCCGGCCCGCGTTGCGGGCAGCAGCGCGTACGGAACGGCGGCGAGGGCGGCGCCCTTCAGGATCCGTCGTCGGCCGGGGAGGATTTCTGCTCGTTCCACAGAGTGTTGCCTTTCGGAGTTCTCGGACGTCCGGGAAGCGGCACCTCATCGCACGGGGCGTCGGTCGCGACGCCGCCGCGACGCTCTCGCGCCGCCACGTGCCCGCCCCGGTGCGTCTGTTCCGGCCCTCGCGACTCGACGGCCGCGTCCCGCACTCATCAAATTACGGCGCGGACGGGTTGGGCAGGAGGGCACGCCGGGGTTCCGTGGACGAGCGCGGACTTGTGGACAACTCACTCACCCGAACGTGGAGTTCCGGTCTCGACGCCTCGTCAGAGTCCCCTCCGGCTCCTCAACAGCCCCTCGACGGCCCCTCAGCCCGAACCCGGAAGCACAGACGCCGGGAGGGCGGGGGACCGGTAGCGCCAGGGACCGACAGTGCGAGGAACCGACAGTGCGAGGAACCGGTAGCGCGTGGACCGGTAGCGCCAGGGACCGAGAGTGGAGGAACCGGTAGCGCGAGCGGGCACCGCCTCGGTCCCGGCCTCAGTCGCTCAGGCCCGTTCCGCGACCGCCGCGGGATCGTCCAGCACGGCCCGCACCACCGAGTGCGCGGCCCCCAGCAACGGTCCCTCGGGACCCAACTGCGAGACGGACACGGGGCGGGCGGGCCCCGCCGTACGCCGGGAGAGTTCGGTCTCCAGGGACGGCAGCAACCACGGCGCGAGCCCGGCCAGGGCGCCACCGAGTACGACGCTCTCCGGGTCCAGCAGATTGAGCGCCCCGGTGAGAGCGATACCGAGGGCCGTTCCCGCCTCGCGCAGCGCCCGCCGCACGTCCGGGTCACCGTCCGCGGCGCGTCCCGCGAGGAGGCCGACGCGGTCCTCGCCCGGTGCCAGCCCGGCCGCCCGCAACACCGCCTCCTCGCCGGCGTACTGCTCCAGACATCCGCGTCCGCCGCACACGCACTCCGGACCGTCGGGGTGGACCGGCACATGGCCCAGCTCACCCGCGAAACCGCGCGTGCCGCGCAGCAGGCTGCCGTCCACGACCAGCGCGGCGCCGATGCCGATCTCGGCCGACACGTGCAGGAAGTCCCCGGGGGTGTCCGCGCCGAGCCAGAGTTCGGCCAGTCCGCCGAAGTTGGCCTCGTTGTCCACGGTCAGCGGCAACTCGCCGGGCAGCAGCGCACCGAGATCGACGTGCTGCCATTCGAGGTTCGGCGCGCGGACGACCGTACGGGCGTCGCGGGCGACCAGGCCGGGAACGGCCACGGCGAGTCCGGCCGGCCACAGCCCCTCGCGCTCGGCTTCGGCGACCACCTGGCGGACGAGCCCGGTCAGCTCCTCGACCACCGGCTCGGGGGAGCGGCCCCGGTTCGTGCCGTGCCGCACGGCGCGCGCCCGCACCTCGCCGCGCAGGTCGACGGCGCAGGCCGCAAGGTGGTCGACGCCGATCTCGGCGCCTATGCCCGAAGGGCCACGCCCGCTGACCGCCAGTGCCGAACCGGGCCGACCCACCCGGCCGGGCCGCTCGGGGCCCAGCTCCTCGAGCAGTCCGGTGCGTATGAGTTCGTCGACGAGGGTCGAGACCGCTGCCCGGGTCAGGCCGATGCGTGAGGCGACCGCCGCCCGCGAGAGCGGTCCCTCGGCGCTGACGGCGTGCATCACCCGGGCCAGGTTGCGGCGGCGCATGCCCTGCTGGGTGTCGGGCAGCGCGCGTCCGGAGCCGGTCGGCCGGGCCTCGTGCAGCGGTGCGGTCATTCCTCCGTCGATTCGTCGATACGTCGATGTTCAGCGAGCGTCCGCGCTCCGTTCCAGCAGCGGGGCCGCGTCGGAGAGTACCCCGGCGATCCTGGCCAGCGTCGCCTCGTCCCGCTCGACGGCGTCGAGCACCGGACCCCGCGTGGTGTTCCAGCGGCGGGCGACGGCGGCCGGGTCCTCGCCGGTCAGCAGGCCCGCCGCCTGCGCCGCGGCCCCCAGCGCGACGAGTTCCTTGGCCTCGGGCACCTGGACCGGCCGCCCGGACAGCCGGCGCACGGTCTGCTGCCAGGCCGTGCCCCGGGCGCCACCACCGATCAGCAGCAGGGGCGCCGAGCGGTCCGCGTCCTCGTCGAGGACCAGGTCGAGCGCGCCGAGCAGCGAGTGCACGGCGCCGTCGTAGGCGGCCTGGAGCAGCTGGCCGGCGGTCGTGTCGTGGCGCAGTCCGTGCAGGAGGCCCGAGGCGTTCGGCAGATTCGGGGTGCGTTCGCCGTCCAGGTAGGGCAGGAGCGTGAGGTCCGCGGTGGGCTCCACGGCCTCGCGGTCCAGGCCCAGCAGGGCGGCGACGCGGTCGACGGCGAGCGTGCAGTTCAGGGTGCAGGCCAGGGGCAGCCAGTCGCCGTGGGCGTCGGCGAAGCCGGCCACGGTGCCGGTCGGGTCGGTGGGGCGGCGCTTGGCCACCGCGTACACCGTGCCCGAGGTACCGAGGCTCAGTACGGGCGTGCCGGGGCGCAGCCCGAGGCCCAGCGCCGCCGCGGCGTTGTCACCGGTGCCCGGCGCCACCAGCGTCCCCTTGGCGAAGGGCAGGTCGTGACTGTCGCGTACGGTGCCCGCCACCTCCCCGGGTCGCACCACGCGCGGCAGCAGCGAGGGGTCGAGCCCCACATGGGCGAGGATCTCCGCGTCGTACGACTCGGTCGCGGAGGCCCACCAGCCGGTGCCCGAGGCGTCACCGCGGTCGGTGGTGCCCTCGCCCGTGAGGCGCTCGGTGAGGTAGTCGTGGGGGAGACGCACGGCCTTCGCGGCACGCAGGGCCTGCGGCTCGTGTTCGGCCAGCCAGGCCCACTTCGTGACCGTGAAGGAGGCGGCGGGGACGGACCCGACGCGCTCCGCCCAGAACTTCGCGCCGCCCAGTTCCTCGGTGAGCCGACGGGCCTGTGGGGCCGAGCGCACGTCGTTCCACAGCAGCGCCGGGCGCACCGGCTCACCGTGCCCGTCCAGCGTGACGAGCCCGTGCTGCTGCCCGCCGACCGACACCGCGGCGGCCTCCCGCGCCGCGTCGCCGCACTGGTGCAAGGCCTCGCGCAGGGCGTCCCACCACTGGCGCGGATCGCTCTCGCGGCCGGCTCCGGCGGACACCGTGTGCGGCGCCTGGCCGCTCGCGACGACCTCGCCGGTGGCCGCGTCGACGACCAGCGCCTTGGTGGACTGGGTGGACGTGTCCACGCCGACGACGAGCGGACCCTCGGCTGCTGACATCGGGCTCTCCCTCAAGTTTTTCCGCGGCTCTGCGGGATCTGTCTTCCCAGAGATGCTTCCGCATACTAATTTGTAAACTGCCATGACGAAATAGTCGGCGAGACAGACTTCAAGCAAGGAGCCGCGGCATGAGCTACCAGCCCACCCCCGATGACAGGTTCACCTTCGGCCTGTGGACCGTCGGCTGGCAGGGAAGGGACCCGTTCGGTGACGCCACCCGGCGTGCCCTGGACCCGGTCGAGTCGGTGCAGCGCCTGGCCGAGCTGGGCGCCTATGGCGTGACCTTCCACGACGACGACCTGATTCCCTTCGGGTCCTCCGACAGCGAGCGCGAGGAGCACATCAAGCGCTTCCGCCAGGCCCTCGACACCTCCGGCATGACCGTGCCGATGGCCACCACCAACCTCTTCACGCACCCCGTCTTCAAGGACGGCGCGTTCACGGCGAACGACCGGGACGTGCGCCGCTACGCCCTGCGCAAGACGATCCGCAACATCGACCTGGCCGCCGAACTGGGCGCGAAGACCTACGTCGCCTGGGGCGGCCGCGAGGGCGCGGAGTCCGGTGCCGCCAAGGACGTACGGGTGGCCCTCGACCGCATGAAGGAGGCCTTCGACCTCCTCGGCGAGTACGTGATCTCCCAGGGCTACGACCTGAAGTTCGCCATCGAGCCCAAGCCGAACGAGCCGCGCGGCGACATCCTGCTCCCCACCGTCGGTCACGCCCTGGCCTTCATCGAGCGCCTGGAGCGCCCGGAGATGTACGGCGTCAATCCCGAGGTCGGCCACGAGCAGATGGCCGGGCTCAACTTCCCGCACGGCATCGCCCAGGCGCTGTGGGCGGGCAAGCTCTTCCACATCGACCTCAACGGCCAGTCCGGCATCAAGTACGACCAGGACCTGCGCTTCGGTGCCGGTGACCTGCGCTCCGCGTTCTGGCTCGTCGACCTGCTGGAGAGCGCCGGTTACGCGGGCCCGAAGCACTTCGACTTCAAGCCGCCGCGCACCGAGGACCTCGACGGCGTATGGGCCTCGGCCGCCGGCTGCATGCGCAACTACCTGATCCTCAAGGAGCGTGCGGCCGCCTTCCGCGGTGACCCGGAGGTCCAGGAGGCCCTGCGCGCCTCCCGCCTCGACGAGCTCGCCCAGGCCACCGCCGCCGACGGCCTGGCGAGCCTGCTCGCCGACCGCACCGCCTTCGAGGAGTTCGACCCCGAGGTGGCCGCCGCCCGCGGCATGGCCTTCGAGCACTTGGACCAGCTCGCCATGGACCACCTCCTGGGCGCCCGGGGCTGAACCCGCGCGCACGCGTGTGTGCACAGGTGAGGGTGCACACGCGCGTGTCGCCGAACGGCCCGTCCTCGGGCGGTCCCCGCACGGAATGCGCCGGAACCATGCCGTCCATGGCATGGGTCGGTATCAACTTCCTTGCGGGACTCGCCTTGTGAGCGGTTCACCGCGACGCTGGGCGGTATGGCCATGCCGCCCGTACCGCCCCAGCCGCCCGGACCGCCCGGTGACACGCCGCCTCCGGGCGGTTTCGGACCGTCCCACTCCGGCTTCGGAACTCACGACGGGACCGGAGGGGGCGGCTGGTCGCCTCCTCCGCCGTCACAACCGCCCCGCGGCTCGGGGAGGCGCAGGAACCCCCTCTTCGTCGTCCTCGCGCTGCTCGTCGCCGCCGGAGCCGTGCTCGCCGTCGTGCTGATGGCCTCGGGAGGCGACGACTCTCCGGTCGACGAGCCGACCGCCGGCAGCAGCTCCACTCCCGCCCCGTCCTTCAGCCTTCCGGTCGAGCTGCCCAGTGGCCTGCCGAGCGAACTGCCGTCGCAGTTCCCCACCGAGCTGCCCAGCGATCTCGAGTCACTGCTGCCGTCGTTGGAGGAGCTGCTTCCCTAGTCACGAAGCGAGCCGCCGCGCGGGGCAACGGCTTTCACATGCCGCGTGGCAGCCGCACGTACGTGAGCGTCGTCTCGATGCCGCTGTCGACCAGCCGGCCCTGCGCGTCGAACGCGCCGGCGCCGTCCGTCATCCCGAAGTCGTTGTCGTTGACGAGGGCCAGTGTGGCGTGGTCCACGAGCGCGACGCCCTCGATCTTCCCCGGCACTCCTGCGACCGTGCCGAAGTCGACGACCAGCCGCTTCGGCAGCACCGGGACTCCCGAGGCGGCGGGGTCGTCCAGCTGCTCCAGCGAGGGCGATGTCGCGTCGTCGTCCCAGCGGCTGTCCAGGATGTCCGCCGCGCGGCTCAGTCGTACCAGGTGCAGCCGTGCGGCCCTGTCCGTGCGTTCTTCCACGAGCAGTCGGTCGCCGCCCACGGCGACCACCGAGGAGATCTTGAGCTCGGAGGTGTCGTCCTCGCCCGGGTCGACCACGCCGACCGGATCGAACCGGTACGCGTACTCGGCGGTGACCGCTCTCTTCTTCGGTGAGAAGCGCAGCAGCCGGGCGGTCCTCGAACTCTCTCCCGCAGCCGTGTCCGGAAGGGACAGCGGGCTCTGCACCGCCAGGACGAGGTCACCGCCCGGGAGTTGGGCCAGTCCCTCGAAACCCCGGTTGACCTTCCGGTGCAGAAGGACCGCCGGCAACGCCTCCACCACCGGGTAGTCCGTGCCCGTGAGGTTGAGCCCCTGAGGCACGTAACGCGTCAGCACCCTCCCGCGCGCGGAGACGTGCACCAGGGAGGGACCGTACTCGTCGGCGAGCCAGAAACTCCCGTCCGCCGCCCGCACGATGCCCTCGGTGTCCAGCCCGTCGGGGTTGTAGGACAGAGGCCTCTGTGCGTCGTAGGAGTACGGCTCCTCGTCACGCCCCGCCTGGTTGGGCAGCCCCGTCACGGGCTTCCCCGACGATGTGGTCACCGGGATCGCCCGCAGGACCTTCACCGTGTCACCGGACACCCGGATACGCACGATCGCCGGGTCGAATCCCGGCACGGGGAACGTACGGCGCTTGGCGCCGCCCACCTTGATCTGTCCGTTGGGTCCGCGGTCGGTGACCGTCCAGAACTCGCCCTTGCGGCTCGCCGGGAAGATGTCGCTGCCGATGCCGCCCAGGTCCACGCCCCGGTCGTCGTCCACCGTGCCGGGCAGCAGTCTGTCGCTGAACGCCCCGAGCGGGATGTCGCCGAGCGCCGCTGTCCGCGTGACGCGCGCATCGTGGGCAGGCGCGCCCGCGGCGGCCGGTCCGGCGGTGCCGAGCGCGGCCAGCACGGCGAGCGGTACACCCGCCGCGACGGAACGGTGGACGCGGCGCCGACCGGTGGCGTGCGGGGACATCAGGCCTCCTGAGGGGAAGTCACGGCAAGTTCGGTGACAGCGGCAAGAGTTGGGGCACGCACCGAACATCCCACGACCCCCCGGTGAACACGAGGCGTCGGCCGCCCGTCGGACCGACACCCCACGCCACGCCCGACAGAGCCCGACCCTAGGAATGCGCTTTCTCGTCGTCGGTCCCGGCTATGGCCAGAGCCGTCGCCGGATCGTGGGACGCGTCCCCGGCCGGCAGCCAGCGGCCGCCCTCCTCGCGGTACGGCCACCAGCCGCCGTCCCGCCCCAGCCGCAGTTGGCAGGCCGTGCCGACGACCGTCCACCGGTTTCCCCGTGCCCGCAGCTCCGGCCGGTCGTCCTCCTCCCAGGCGGAGTCCAGTGCGGCACGCGCGCGTGCGAGCGTTTCGCCCTCCACGGTCCACTCCTCCTCGAGGACGGACAGAGCGCCCGCCCCTGCGTACCGCCAGGCCCGCACGGCAGCCGCCAGTTCCTCCCGGTCGCGTCCCGTTCCGCGGGCGAGTCGGCCCGCCACGCCCTCGGCAGCTGGATCGGCCGTCCCGGCCGCCTCGAGAACCCCGTCCGCCAGCCGTACGGCGTCCTGGTCCACGGTCAACCGGGCCGGCGGGGTACGCCGCCCCGCTCCCTCGTGGAGCGCCTCCGCGAGCAGCAGGTGCGCCGCGGCGGCCGTCCGGGCGGCCAGGATCTCCAGTGCCGCCGGATCGACTCCGGCCGGCGGCGGGGCATCCGTGTCCAATGAGGGCGCAACGCCCGGCCCCTCAGGCAACCCGGGCATCGCGGGCAGCGGAGGCAGGATGTTCCCGGCCGCGTACGCCTCCGCCGCGTCCACGCCCGCGCTCCCCGGCGGCGCTGCGGCCGGAGCGGCGGTGCCGCGCGACTGGACGTCGTCCAGCAGACGCTGTTCGGCGCGTCCCCGAAGCAGCAGGAGGACGAACGGATCCTGGTCGAGCAGCCTCGCCACCTGATAGCAGACCGCGGCCGTATGACCGCAGTGGTCCCAGGCGCCGCAGTCGCACTCCGCCTCCAGTTCGCCGAGCCCCGGTAGCAGGTCGATGCCGGCGGACCCGGCGTCCTCGACCAGGTCGGGCGGCATCTCGCGGTCGAGCAGCGCGGCGACGTGCCCGGCCCGCTCGACCGCGAGATCCAGGAGACGCTCCCACTGTGCGTCCGAAAGCCTGTCGAGCAGCACGTCGGCCCGGTGCTGAGTGCGATCACGGTCCCGGACGACCGCCGTGACCCGCCCCGGTCGCACCGACACCGCGCCCACGGCGCCCGCGCGCGCGAGCCGTCGGCCCGCCCTCACCTGCTCCCCGTCCAGCGCGCCGTCCTCGAGCGCGGCCAGCCACGCCCGCCCCCACCACGTCTGCGCGAAACCCCTCCCGGGCGCGGGGGGCAAGGCGGCGAAGGTTCGTTCCCCGTCGCTGTCGTGCCGGTTCATCGCGTACCCCCTCGAAGCTCCACCAGGTCGGCCAGCTCGGCGTCCGTGAGTTCCGTGAGCGCCGCCTCGCCGGCCCCGAGAACGGCGTCGGCGAGGTCCTGCTTGCGGCGCAGCATGTCGGCGATGCGGTCCTCGATGGTGCCCTCGGCGATCAGCCGGTGCACCTGCACGGGCCGGGTCTGGCCGATGCGGTACGCCCGGTCGGTGGCCTGCGCCTCGACGGCCGGATTCCACCAGCGGTCGTAGTGCACGACGTGCTCCGCGCGCGTGAGGTTGAGGCCCGTGCCGGCCGCCCTCAGCGACAGCAGGAACACGGGAACCGCACCGTCCTGGAAACGCCGGACCATGGCCTCGCGCTCGGCGACGGGGACGCCACCGTGCAGGAACTGGGTGGGTACACCGCGTGCCGCCAAGTGCTGTTCGAGGAGGCGCGCCAGGCGCACGTACTGCGTGAAGACCAGCACGCTCGCTCCCTCGGAGAGGAGAGTGTCGAGCAGCTCGTCCAGGAGTTCCAGTTTCCCGGAGCGTCCGGCGGTCCTCGGCCGGTCCTCCTTCAGGTACTGCGCAGGGTGGTTGCAGATCTGCTTGAGGCCGGTCAGGAGCTTGACGATCAGCCCGCGTCGGGCCATGCCGTCGGCTTCCGCGATCGCCGCGAGTGTCTCGCGCACCACGGCCTCGTAGAGGCCGGTCTGCTCCCTCGTGAGCGCCACGGGCCGATCGGTCTCGGTCTTCGGCGGCAGCTCGGGGGCGATCCCCGGGTCCGACTTGCGGCGGCGCAGCAGGAAAGGCCCCACGAGCCGGCCGAGCCGCTCCGCCGCGGCCGGGTCCCCGCCGCTCTCGACGGCTCGCGCGTACCGCGTACGGAAGGTCCCGAGCCGGCCCAGCAGACCGGGCGTCGTCCAGTCCAGGATCGCCCACAGTTCCGACAGGTTGTTCTCCACCGGGGTGCCCGTGAGGGCCACACGCGCGCGTGCGCCGATGGTGCGCAGGGCCCGCGCGGTCGCCGAGTACGGGTTCTTCACGTGCTGCGCCTCGTCCGCCACGACCAGGCCCCACGGCACCTCGCCGAGCCGGCCCGCGTCCGACCGCAGCGTGCCGTAGGTGGTGAGGACGAACTCCCCGTCGGCCAGGCCCTCCAGGCCACGCCGCAGCCCATGGAAGCGGCGCACGGACGTGCCCGGCGCGAACCTTTCGATCTCCCGCTGCCAGTTGCCCATCAGGGACGTCGGACAGACCACGAGCGTCGGACCGGCCGCCGAGGCGTCGGTCTGGCGGTGCAGGTGCAGGGCGATCAGCGTGACGGTCTTGCCGAGCCCCATGTCGTCGGCCAGACAGCACCCCAGTCCGAGGGCCGTCGTCCGGGCCAGCCAGTCCAGGCCGCGCCGCTGGTAGTCACGCAGCGTGGCGTCGAGGGCCGCGGGCTGCTCCACTGGCTCTTGCGCCTCTGAGCGCGTCAGCCGCTCCCGCAGGGCCGCCAGCCACCCGGTGGCGCGCACGTCGACCGTGCGGCCGTCCACTTCCGTCGAGCCCGTGAGAGCGGCGCTCAGCGCGTCCACGGGCGTCATCCTGCGGTCCTGCTGAGCGCGCGCCCGGCGCAGTTCCCGCGGGTCGATCAGGACCCACTGGTCGCGCAGCCGCACCAGGGGCCGATTGGCCTCCGCCAGCCGGTCCAGCTCCTCGCGCGTCAGCCGCTGGTCGCCCAGCCCGAACCACCAGGTGAACGTCAGGAGCGAGTCCGCGGACAGGAAGGACGGCGTGTCCGCGCCGAGCCGGTCGGGCCCCGTCCCTTCCTGGGGCGGTCCCACGACCGCGCGGGCGGTCAGGGTACGGGCCAGCTCCCTCGGCCAGTGCACCTCGATGCCCGCGCCCGCCAGCGCTCGCGAACCCTCGCCCAGGAGCTCGGTGACCTCCTCGTCGAGGAGCTCGACGGTGTCCGGGACGGTGGCCGACAGCAGCGGTGCCAGCGCGGGCCAGGCGCGCGCCGCACGGCGCAGGGCGAGCAGGGCGTCCATCCGCGCGCGGGGGCCGAACCTCGCGCGCGTGGTTCCCGAGTCCGCCCAGATCTCGGCGGCGTCCGCGACGAGCGCGGGATCTCTCAGGCTGTGCACCTGCGGCACGGCCCGGAACCTGGGCGCCGCCCGTCCGGCCGACGGGACGAAGGCCCCGACGGCACCGGCCCCGTGCCCGTCCGCCCCGTGCCCGTCCGCCCCGTGCCCGTCCGCGCCGTGCCCGTCCGCGCCGGGCACGGCGGCCCCGGATTCGTCCGCCCCGGGCCCGTCGACCTCTGGCAGGTCCGTCTCGGGCATATCGATCCCGGGCATGTCGGTCCCCGGCATGTCGAGCCCCGAGACCTCGATCCGCAGCGAGATCCGTACGCCGGCGTCGTGGCCCGCGGCGATGTCGGCCGCCCACGCGCGCAGCTCCGGCAGGTGCTGCGGCTGTTGCGCCGCGTAGGCCGGTCCTCCGGTCACCATCGGCGCGGCGGGGGTGCGGGGCAGCGCGTCCGCCACGGCGTCCAGGAAGGCGCGCAGCAGTCGCTCGGGATCGGGAAGGCGCAGAGGCGGGCTTTCGTCCACCGGCACGGCGTGTGCCTCGGGCGGCATGGAGGCGGCCAGCCGGCGCACCTGCTCGACGTCCTCCGGCTTCAGCGGACCGACCCGCCAGGCGTCGTGGTCCTCGAGGGACAGGCCGGGCAGCAGGAGGCCTCGCGCCACGCACCGCAGGGCCAGCAGCGCGGCCGCACCCCAGAAGGCAGCGGCCCGATGTGCGTCCGGCGCGGCACGCGCGCGTGTGAGGAGGGGCAGGGCGTCACCCACCGGCAGGAGTACGGCGGGCACGCGCGCGAGTGCGACACCGGTGCCGACGGGCCGCACGACGGGCAGGTCCTGCACGTGCCGCGAAGCGAGGGCGGGCAGTACCTGGTCGTCGGATCGCCAGAAGGCGACGCTTCCGGTACGGGCCGGGGTACCGGGCAGGAACACGGCAGGGCAACGAGCCAGCTCAGAGATCTCGGACGGCGTTTCCACGGGGATCGTCTGCACGGCGATGAGGCTACTCCTCAAACTTGACTACTGAAGGCGGGGTCGCCGAGGGTACAACACTTCGGAGCGGAAGGCGCACCCTCTCGGACACCGCCTCTGTGCCGCCGACCCGACCGGGTGTCGTCAGGGGCGTCTCGGGGATGCAGTTCAGGGACGTCTCAGGGTCGGGTCCGGAACCGCGAGCGGCGTGGAGCCGTTCTCATGGCAGAGAGCGGCAGTGGCCGCGAAGGAGGCGACGCACATGTCGAAGAACGCGAAGATCGCCGCAGGGGGTGTGGCGGTCGGGCTGCTGTTGCTGATCTGGCTGCCCTGGTGGGCGGCCCTGCTGATCGTGCTGGGGGTTCCGGCGGCGGCCTACCTCACGCTGGATCCCGCTCAGCGGCGCAGGCTGCGCCGTGTCACCCGCAAGGAACTCGGCCGGTGAGTGACGGGGACCGCTCCGCGGTCCCCGTCGTCCGCCACATCCGGGCCGCCGGGGCCCAAGGGCGTCCGGCGGCCCCAGAAGGACCGATGCGGCCTCAGAGAGGTCGTACGGCCATCTTGTCGAGCGCCTCCAGGAGCCCGGGCAGTTCGGGTCCGCGGCCGACCGGCAGCACCTCGCCGGGCTCGTCGTCGAGCAGGACGAACGCGATGTCGTCGGTCCTGGCCACCAGCGACCACCCGGGACCGTCGGCGCGCAGGGTGCGCGCGTCACCGGGAGCGAACGACGAACGCACGCGGCCGAGCGGAGGCGGCGCGTCCACATAGGCGCGCACCTCGGCCAGGACGCGTCGGATACCGCTGTGGCCCTTAGGGGCGCCCGCCCCGGTTCCGCCGGCCGGGTCGGTGGCGCCGGACCCACCCGTCTCGCCGTCCCGGGCCCCCGGACCGGCGTCCGAGTCCGCTGCGGCGCCCTCCTGCGGGCGGGGGAAGTCCGCGTCGTCGATCTGCTCGCGCCACAGGGCCCACTGCAGCGCGATCTCGTCGGCCCCCAGCCGTCGCTGGGCCGGACCCCACCTGGTCGTGTCCGGAGGCGACAGCGCGGGGCTGTCCGCGACCTCGGGGCCGGGATCGTGCGGCGCGGGTACACCGGGGGCCGCGACGGCGACCGCCAGCGGCCACCCCGGCAGCGCGGCGACGACCGTCCGCTCGCCGGGCGACAGGTCGTACTCCATGCCGCAGTCCCACGACGCGATGGCCACGGCCACCAGCGACACGTCGTCGATGACGACAGTCCACCGCGCGCCCTCGCCGTCCTGGCCCAGCACCAGTCCGTACCCGTCGGCGAGCGGCGGGAGGCCGAGCGCCGCACAGGCCTCCGGGTAGTCGTCGCCCAGCGCGCTCGGGAACTTCGCCGGCGTCAGCAGCACCGCCGTGAGCACATAGAGCGCATCGTCCGCGGCGGCGACGGCGTCCTCGTCCGTCCCGGCCATCCCAGCCTCCCCATAGGTTTGTCCAACGGCGCGCACCCTAGTGCGGCGGGAAGGCGCTTGTCACGACTCCCCGACATACCCGGAGCTGCGGTTTTCCGGCCGGACGGGGCGAATCGACCACTCCCGGCCGTTGGATGCGTCACGCCGACGGCAGTCCGAGGAGCTCACGAGCCACGGTCCGTGGCGACTCGTCGCGCTCCCGCGCGAGCGCGATGACCGCGCGACAGGCCAGTTCGTTGACCCCGAAGGAGAGCGCTTCCGGCGACACCCAGCCCGCCGCCTCGTCGATGCTTTCCTGATCGTCCTCCGCGCACGCCGAGACGTACGCGGCGGCCGCCTCGAACAGATTGTGCGGGCGCTTCGTGCCGCCGCGCGACGGCTTCTGGGAACCCCCCTCGTCACCTGGACCCGACCGTGCGCGCCGAGCAGCGCGGAATCTCCCGTAGGCGTTGCGGACCCTGCCGAACATGCCGACCACCTTCCCCTGCGTGCTTGCCGCGACCGAGCGCCCATCTCCTGCTGTTCAACCTAGAGTTGCAGCTCCGGCGACAGAAGGGGGACGGTGCGGTGGAGCGCTTCGAACGGCTGAGGCAGATTCGGCGGATGGACCCGTACGAGGACGCGTTCGAGATCTACCGACTCACCGCCGCGTACGAGTTCCCCTGGGACTTCACCCGCGCTCTGGAACTGGCCCTGTACCGCACGTACGCGGTGCCCGGCATCGGGCGCCTGCTCGCGGAGACCGCGGAACTCACGGACCGCACGCAGAAGCGCTACGACGACACCGCGCTCCTGCTCGACGCCGTCGTCGAGCACGGCTTCGACAGCGAGCAGGGACGGACAGCGGTCCGGCGCATCAACCAGATGCACCGCGCCTACGACATCGGCAACGACGACATGCGGTACGTGCTCTGCACCTTCGTCGTGATGCCGAAGAGGTGGATCGACGCCTACGGATGGCGCAGGCTGTCACGCCACGAGATCGTCGCCTGCACGGTGTACTACCGCACCCTGGGGCAGCGCATGGGCATCAGGGGCATTCCCGAGACCTACGAGGAGTTCGAGGCCTGCCTCGACGCCTACGAAGCGGCCCACTTCTCCTGGGACGAGGAAGCACGGCGGGTCTCGGACGCCACGCTCGCCATGATGGCCTCCTGGTACCCGGGGCCGCTGGCACCCGTCCTGCGAACCGCCACACTCGCCCTGCTCGACGAGCCGCTCCTGAAGGCGTTCCGCTACGCCCCTCCGGGCCCCGCGACCCGCGCGGTGGTGCGAGCGGCGGTACGCGCGCGTGGGCGTCTGGTGCGGCTGATGCCGCCGCGCCGCGCACCCCACCACGCGCGACAGAACCGGGAGATCAAGGGTTACCCGAACGGCTACCGCCTGGGCGAGCTGGGCACCTGCCCGGTCCCTGGCGTCCGAGGCTGCCCCGTCCGGCACACGGGCGGGTCAGCCGTCGAGTGAGGCGAGCGTGTCGCGCAGCCAGGTGAGCTCGGCCCGGGACGTGGCTCGCGCGATGGTCAGGACACCGCGCCGGAACGGGTCCTCCAGTTCCTCTGCGGGCAGCGGCCGGTCACCGTCGTAGAAGAAGCTCGCCGGTTCCTCCAGGAAGGCCAGACGGCGGCGCAGCACGGCCGCCTGGGCGGCGGTGTCGTCCAGGTGCCGGAGAAAGGCGAGCACCGTGAACCATCGGTTCTCGTCGGTGACGTCCTGCGGGGCGGGTTCGGCGAGCCGCCGACGCAGTTCGTCTCCGCCCTCGTGGGTGAGGCTCAGGACATGTCGCGGAGCGGCCACGGCGCCGGGTTCGGTGGCGCGCACCAGGAGGCCCGATCGCTCCAGCCGCTTGATCGTCGGGTACAGCGTGCTCTCGGCCACCGGCCGTACGTGCCCCGTCAGCGCCGTGATGCGTTTGCGCAGTTCGTAGCCGTGGAGCGGGGCGTCGTACAGAAAACCGAGGATGGCGAGTTCCAGCATGCCCGCATTGTGCCGCAGAACGGTGGTACATCGGCGGAGTTCTACCTCGGCACTTTCATACATCGGAAGCTAAATATTACGTTGACGCAATACATCGTAGGCGAGGTATGTTCGAGCTTCCGAGTCGACGGCGTGATGACCCGAGGGGGAACGATGCGGCAGACCGACTTCGATGGTGTCGGCAGTCAGGTCCGGTGGACCGAGTCGCCGGGAGCGGAACCCGCGCGGGTGTACGTGCACGGCCTGGGCGCGGCTTCGGCCGTCTACCACGCCCATGTGGCGGCCCGTCCGGAACTCGCCGGCCGGCGCAGCCTCTTCGTCGACCTGCCCGGACATGGCGTCAGTGACCGTCCCGTGGAATTCGGTTACACCCTCGACGAGCACGCCGACGCCCTGGCGGCCGCGCTCGACGCGGCGGGGGTGACCGGCGCCGAGTTGGTCGCCCACAGCATGGGCGGCTCCGTGGCCGTCGTCCTCGCCCACCGCCGCCCCGATCTGGTCGCACGGCTCGTGCTCACGGAGGCCAACCTGGACGCCTTCCCGCCGCCCACCGCCGGGAGCAGCGGTATCGCCTCGTACACGGAGGAGGAGTTCGTCGACGGCGGGTACGCGCGCGTGCTGGGTGGGATCGGGCCGGTGTGGGCCGCGACCATGCGGCTGGCCGACCCGCGAGCGCTGCACCGCAGTGCCGTCGGACTCAGACGTGGATCCGACCCCGTCATGCGCGAGATCCTGGTCGGCCTCGACGCGGTCGACCGCGTCTACCTGCAGGGTGAGCTCACCGGTGAACTCGACGGAGCGGACGCCCTGGAGGCGGCGGGCGTACGTGTCGTGACGGTCCCGGGCGCCGGCCACAACGTCATGTTCGACAACCCCGACGCCTTCGTGCGGGCGGTCGCCGGAGAGGCGTGAGCCCTCAGGCCTCGCGGACTGCCAGGGCCAGGAAGCGGGCGTCCTCGTCGGCGTACGACGTCAGGCGCCATCCTGAACGGGCCGGCATCGGGCGGAGGTTGGGTTCCGCGCGCAGGTCCTCCGGTGTGATCCGCCGTCCCTGGCGGGCCGCGAGCGCCGCCCGGCCGATCGGGTGGAACAGCGCCAGCGTGCCGCCGGGGCGCACCACCCGTGCCAGTTCCCGCAGGTTCTCCTCCGGCCGGGGCAGGTGGGCGATGAGGCCCGCCCCGAGCACGGCGTCCAGCGACGCGGAGCGAAAGGGAAGCGCGGTCACGTCGGCGAGCATCAGCCGCCCGGCACGGTCGCGTCCGGCCCGCACGGCGGCCGCCAGCATGGCCGGGGTCAGATCTGCCCCGACGACCACTCCGGACGGCCCCACGGCCGCCCGCAGCGGCGTCAGGGCCCGTCCGGTGCCGCAGCCCGCGTCCAGCACACGGTCCCCTTCGCGCAGGCCGAGGTCGCCGACCGCGGCGGCGTAGGCGGGGCCGTCGTCCGGGAAACGGCTGTCCCAGTCCGCGGCCCGCGCGCCGAAGAACTCCTGAACGTGTGTGTGGTCGTCGCTCATGCTCCGCATGATCCCTCACCGACACGGATGATGCCTCGGTGCACATGTTCGAGCGTGACCCGATCGTTCCGGCGCACTACTGCGCCACATTTCAACACCTTTCGAAATGCGCCCCCTTTGTGCTCCTGTGCCCCGGCTAGCGTCCCGTGGCCATGGGACACCTGGACCACGCCGCCTTCGGCTGGCTGACCCCCGTGCTGTCGTACGTCATGGCCTGCGTCGGCGCCGCCCTCGGGCTGCGCTGCACCGTGCGTGCGCTCGGCGCCACCGGACGCTCACGCCGCAACTGGCTGATCACCGCGGCCTCGGCGATCGGCACCGGCATCTGGACCATGCACTTCGTGGCCATGCTCGGGTTCGCCGTCAGCGGCACCGACATCCGCTACGACGTTCCGCTGACCGTGCTCAGCCTTCTCGTCGCCATGGTCGTCGTCTGCGCCGGCGTCTTCGCCGTCGGCCACAGCCGCGACCGCACGCGCGCGTTGCTGATCGGCGGGCTCACCACCGGCCTGGGGGTGGCGAGCATGCACTACCTGGGCATGGCCGCCGTCCGACTGCACGCCGACGTGACCTACGACCCGGTACGCGTCGGACTGTCCGTCCTGATCGCGGTCGTCGCGGCAACCGCGGCCCTCTGGGCGGCGCTCAACATCAGGTCGCCGGTCGCGGTCACCCTCGCCTCGCTCGTCATGGGCGCGGCGGTGAGCAGCATGCACTACACCGCCATGTTCGCGGTGAGCGTCCATGTCACGCCCTCCGGTGAGGCGCTGTCCGGGGCCACGGCGATGCAGTTCATCTTCCCCCTCGCCGTCGGCCTCGGCTCCTACCTCTTCCTGACCTCGGCCTTCGTCGCGCTGTCACCCACCACGGGGGAGCGCGAGGCGTCCGCCTCGGCACAACAACCGGTGGACATCCTCACCGTCCGACAGCAGGCCGGGCCCGTCTGACGCGACCGGCCCGCCCCGAACCACTTCCGAGCGAGGAGGCCATGCGTACACCCCGTAGGACCCCCACGGCAGGCGCCGACGCGCCGCCCCCCACGCGCGGGCGCCGCGCCCACGCCGGACCCCCCGCCGACGAGGGACCGGAGGAGCAGACGGACGCACCGGAGGACGCGATACCCCCGCGCGCGCAACGCTGGCGCATCCGACCGCGCACGGTACGCGCCAAGATCGTCTGCCTCCTCATGGTGCCGGTCGTCTCCCTGCTGGCCCTGTGGGCGTACGCCACCGTCAGCACCGCCCAGAACGTGGCCGGGCTGCGCCAGTTGCAGCGCGTGGACTCCCAGGTCCGCGCCCCCGTGGCGGCCGCCGTGGCCGCCCTCCAGACCGAGCGGACGGCCGCCGTACGGTACGCGACCGACCCCGCCCCCGGGCAGGCCGGCGACCTGAGGACGCTCGCGGAACGCACGGACCGCGCGGTGGCCGGGCTGCGGCTCGGTGACGACAGCACCGTCGCCGACGGCCAGGAACTGCCCACGGGGGTGGCCCAGCGGCTCGAGACGTTCGTCTCCGGGGCCGAGGGACTGCCGCCGCTGCGGACCGCGGTGCTCGACGGCAACGCCGACTGGGAGGACGTCTACGGCCGGTACACGAGCACGATCTCAGCTGCCTTCTCGGTCGGCGGTGCCCTCTCCGGCATCCAGGACGCCGAACTCGGCTCGGACGCGCGTGTGCTGCTCGAGTTCTCCCGCGCGGGAGAGGCGCTCGCCCAGGAGGGCGCCGTGCTGGCCGGGGCCCGCCTCGCCGGACGCCTCGACGGAGACCGCCTACGGCTCTTCACCGGCGCCGTCGACACCCGCCGCACCCTGACGGAGTCGGCCGTCGCGGACCTGCGCGGGCCCGAACGCACCGCCTGGCAGCGCCTCGCCGCCGGCAGCGCCTACGCGGCCCTGTACGCCGCCGAGGACAAGGCGCTCGCCGACGTGTCCGGCGCGAAGGCGATCGCCGCCGCTCCCGCGAGAGTCTGGGACAAGGCCCACGCACGCGTGCAGCGCGGGATGCGGACCATCGAGGCGGACGCCGGACGTGGTGTCGCCGACCGCGCCGACCCGTTCACCCGCGGTCTGCTCACCTCGGCCGGTGCCGCGGTCCTGCTCGGCCTCGCCGCCGTGGTCGCCTCACTCGTCATCTCGGTACGCATCGGTCGCGGACTCGTCGTCGAACTGGTCAGCCTGCGCAACAGCGCGCTGGAGATCGCCCGGCGCAAACTCCCCGATGCCATGCGGAAACTGCGCGCCGGAGAGGAGATCGACGTCCGCGCCGAAGCGCCGCCGGGGCCTCCCTCCGACGACGAGACCGGCCAGGTGGCCGAGGCCCTGGGCACCGTGCACCGCGCCGCGCTCCGGGCCGCCGTGGAACGCGCCGAACTCGCCAGCGGAATCTCCGGGGTGTTCGTCAACCTCGCCCGCCGCAGCCAGGTCCTCGTCCACCGTCAGCTGAGCCTCCTGGACAGCATGGAGCGCCGTTCCGACGACCCGAACGAGCTGAGCGACCTCTTCCGGCTCGACCACCTCACCACCCGTATGCGGCGCCACGCGGAGAGCCTGATCATCCTGTCCGGGGCGGCGCCCGGCCGGGCCTGGCGGATGCCGGTCTCCCTCACCAACGTGGTCCGTGCCGCCGTCTCGGAGGTCGAGGACTACGCGCGCGTGGAGGTACGGCAGCTCCCGGAGGCAGCCGTCATCGGCACGGCGGTCGCCGACCTCACCCACCTGCTCGCCGAACTCGTCGAGAACGCGGCCCAGTTCTCGCCCCCGCACACGCGCGTGCGGGTCACCGGCGAACCAGTGGGCAACGGATACGCCGTCGAGGTCGAGGACCGGGGCCTGGGCATGGGCAAGGAGACCTTCACCGAAGCCAACCGGCGCATCGCGCAGTCCGAGGCCCTGGACCTCTTCGACAGCGACCAGCTCGGACTGTTCGTCGTCAGCAGGCTCGCCGCCCGTCACGGCATCAAGGTGCACCTGCGGACCTCGCCCTACGGCGGCACCACGGCGGTGGTCCTGCTGCCGACAGCGCTGCTGCACAGCGCCAAGCCGGAACGTTCCGTCCCCGAGGTGACGCCGGCACAGCAGCCCGCCGAGCGCGTGTACGCGCGTGTGTCCGTTACTGACCGGCACACCGCCGACACCCCCCAGGAGGCCGTCCCCGCCTCCGCCGACCGCCCCGCGCTGGCGGCCCCGGTACGGGCCGCAGCCGACCCGGCGGCCGCCGACCCCCCGCCTCCCGGAGTCACCGCCTTGCGTCTGCACCGCCCTCCGGACGACTCCGAAGGATCCGACGATCTGCCACGCCGGGTACGGCAGGCCAACCTCGCCCCGCAGTTGCGCAGGCCACTCCCCGAGGAGCCGGCCCAGCCGCCCGGCCCGCGCGGCGACGAAGGGCGCACCCCCGAGCTCGTACGGGACCGTATGTCCGCATACCGGAAGGGCTGGGCCCGGGGCGGTGGCAGGCAGCCCGGCCACGGAGCCGCCCCGGCACCCGAACCGGGCAGTGAAAGCAGCGAAGGAGACCCCAGATGATCCAGGACCCGAGCACGAGGTCGGCCCAGCGGTCCGGCGAACTCGACTGGCTGCTGGACGACTTGGTGATGCGCGTGAGTGAGGTTCGGCACGCCGTGGTGCTGTCCAACGACGGCCTCGCCGTGGGTGCGTCGACCGAGCTCAGGAGGGAGGACGCCGAGCACCTCGCCGCCGTCGCCTCCGGCTTCCACAGCCTCGCCAAGGGGGCGGGCCGGCACTTCGGCGCAGGTGGAGTGCGCCAGACCATGGTGGAGATGGACGACGGCTTCCTGTTCGTGGCCGCCGCGGGCGACGGCTCCTGCCTGACCCTCCTCACCGCCGTGAGCGCCGACATCGGCCTGGTCGCGTACGAGATGGCGCGGCTGGTCAAGCGGGTCGGAGAGCATCTCTACTCGGCGCCTCGCCTCGCCGCGCGGCCGCCCGCCGCCGGATGAGGCGAGAGAGCGACCCACGCAGATGACCGAGGACATGACCGGCGCCCCGCGCGAGCTGGGCAGCCAGTGGTACGACAACGAGGCCGGCCCGCTCGTCCGTCCCTACGCCATGACGGGCGGCCGCACGAAACCGGGGCCCACCGGGGTGCGGTTCGACCTGATCGCCCTGGTCACCCTGGATCCGGGCGCACCGGGCACGGACGGCATGCCGCTGGGACCGGAACACAGCATCCTCATCGGCCTCTGCCGCGAGGAGACCCAGTCCGTCGCCGAGCTCTCGGCGGGCGCGGACCTTCCCGTGGGCGTCGTACGAGTGCTCCTCGGAGACCTGCTGGAACTCGGCTGCGTCACCGTCAGCCGTCCGGTCCCGCCCGCGCAGCTGCCCGATGAACGGATTCTGCGTGAGGTGATCGAGGGACTGCGAGCGCTGTAGATGAACTTTCGGACCGACCCGGACGCGTACGGACCCGCCGCACACCGACTCGCGCACGCCTTCGCACACCGAACGCGCAAGAGTCGGTCACATCGGGCAGATAGCGGTCCAACCCCTCGCGAAGGCGCGGCGGTTGCCATGCTGCTGACTTCGCACCCGGGCGCCGAAACCCCGCGCGACCCTTGCGCCGGGGTCCGGCGCCCCGTACCGACCTCGACCGTTGCCGACACTCCCGAGAGAAGTGATCCATGGTCTCCGAGCACTCCGATGCCACGGGCGGCGACTCGGCCCCGCTGGCGTTGAAGATTCTGGTCGCCGGCGGGTTCGGCGTGGGCAAGACCACCATGGTGGGCGCGGTCAGCGAGATCAAGCCGCTGCGCACCGAAGAACTCCTCAGCGAGGCCGGGCAGTCGGTGGACGACACCGATGGCGTGGACCAGAAGGTGACGACGACCGTCGCCATGGACTTCGGCCGGATCACCATCCGTTCCGGCCTTTCCCTGTACCTGTTCGGAACTCCGGGACAGGACCGGTTCTGGTTCCTGTGGGACGAGCTGTCACAGGGGGCCCTGGGCGCGGTGGTGCTCGCCGACACCCGGCGTCTGGAGGACTGCTTCCCCGCGGTCGACTACTTCGAGCACCGGCACATCCCGTTCGTGGTGGCCGTCAACTGCTTCACGGGCACGCGGACCTACGGCGCCCAGGACGTCTCGCGCGCCCTCGACCTCGACGGCGGCACGCCCGTCGTCCTGTGCGACGCCCGTGACCGCGACTCGGGGAAGGAAGTGCTGATCCGGCTGGTCGAGTACGCCGGGCGGATGCACACCGCCCGGCTGCTCGACTCCGTGAGCTGACGTCTCCGTCGACGGGGGCGTGTCAGTCCGCGATGCGCTTCTGCGCCAGGACCTTGTGGACGGCGACCCGCACGAGCAGTTCACCCGGAACCCCGTTGCGGGCACCGAACTCCTCGGCGCGCTCCTCGCCCATGTACCGCGCCGCGATACGAGCCGCCCAGTGCCGGACCTCGTCGAGGTCCTCCGAGATGTGGGCCCGGCCCTGCAGCACCACGTAGTCGAACGGCGGCCGGTCGTCGTCCACACACAGGGCGATCCGGCCGTCCCGGACCAGATTGCGCCCCTTCACCGTGTCCTTACCGGTGTTGAACACCACTTCGTCCCCGTCGAGCAGGAACCAGATCGGTGCCACGTGCGGACTTCCGTCAGCTCGTACGGTGGAGAGCTTTCCGGTGCGGGTCCCGTACGTGACGAAGGCCCGCCATTCCTCATCGGTCATCTTCTGTGCCATGCCGCCATCCTCCTTGCTCCTGCGGCGGCTCGTGGGGAAGGCTTGCGACAGATTCTCCGGCGAGGCGGAGGATCACACGGGGAACGTCACACGGGGAGCGGGACATGGCGCAGAACCAGGGACTGGGTTGGCTGCTGGACGATTTGACCGAGCGCGTCGACCACGTCCGGCACGCACTCGTCCTGTCCAACGACGGGCTGGTGGCGGGCGCGAGCACGGGACTGCTCCAGGAGGACGCGGAGCACCTCGCCGCCGTCTCGTCCGGGCTGCACAGCCTGGCCAAGGGATCGGGGCGCCACTTCGGCGCGGGCCGGGTGCGCCAGACGATGATCGAGTTCGACGACGCGGTGCTGTTCGTCACCGCCGCGGGCACCGGCAGCTGTCTGTGCGTGCTCAGCGACGCGGAGGCCGACATGGGCCGGATCGCCTACGAGATGACCCTGCTCGTCAGCCGGGTCGGAGAGCACCTCAGCGTGGATGCCCGGCAGCCCGGCACACCACTGGAAGACCTCTGACCTGCACTTTTAACTGCCTCCGTGGAGTTATCCACAGGCTCGCCACGCGATCGGCGATTCCGGCTACGGTTTTTCCCGAGGCCACCGCGGACAGCGCGGGCCTGTTCCACTTCACTCCACGGGGGAGACCGACCATGTCCGGAAACACCGTCACGCGACCACGCTCCGATGTCTGCGCGCCGAGCCGAGCGGCGCGTGAACTGGACTTGAAACGAAGCGAGTTCGACCTCGCCGTGCACCTCGGGCGCATCAGGACCCTGCCCGACGAAGGAGGAGGGGGCCGGCGGGTGGCCCGGGCGGAGATCGACCGTCTGCGCTCGGACCCCGGCTTCCCCGAAACGCTGCGCGAGAGCGTGCTGACCGTGGGCACCGGCGCAGGCGCGGCCCTCCTGGGCGTGCCTCCCGCCCGGTTCACCCGCCTCGCGCGGCTGGGGCTGGTGGTGCCCGTCACGTTCTACCTCAACCGCTATCGTGCGGTCGTCTGGCTGTATCTCGCCGACGAACTGCGGCAGTTCGCCACTGACCGGAGCAACGCCTTCCTGCTGACCGGTCGTACGCCCGAGGTGCTGCGGAGCCAGCTGGCCGCGGGCGTCGACCTGCGGCCCCGGAACTGGCGCGGACGCCACCTGGGCTTCTTGTACCGTCAGGCCGACGGCCCCTGGCAACGCGCCGGAGTGCTGGCCGGATTCCTCGACCCGCTCCAGGTCGCGGAGATCGTCAAGGATCCCTACGAACGCTCCCACCTCAACCGGTTCCGGCCGGAACCGCCGGCCCACAGCACCCCCGGCACACCGGCCGCGCACCTCGTCGAGAAGCTCATGACGGCGGACGATCCCGACGAGATCGACTGGCTGAGGTACGACCTGGACCACACCGTGGACGAGGCCCGTGCCGAGCAGCCCGCTCCGCGGCCCTCCCCGAAACCGGCCCCCGCGCCCCCGGGTACGCCCGACGTGCCCGGCCGGCCGCCACGCGGCCTGCTGAACTGGCTGCGCCGCCGGAGCGAGTGACGCACCTGATCTACAAGGCCCGGAACAACCCCTCCTGGACGACGGACACCAGCAGGCGCCCCTCCAGGTCGTAGATGCGCCCGCGGGCCAGCCCGCGTCCGCCGGTGGCGATCGGCGACTCCTGGTCGTACAGGAACCACTCGTCCGCACGGAACGGCCGGTGGAACCACATCGCGTGGTCCAGCGACGCCATGTCGAAGTTCCGCGGGCCCCACAACGGCTCGATCGGGAGGCGGACGGCGTCCAGGAGGGTCATGTCACTGGCGTACGTGAGCGCGCAGGTGTGGACGAGCGGGTCGTCGCCGAGCGGCCCGACCGCGCGCATCCACACCGCGCTGCGCGGCTCGGCCTCCTTGACGTCCTCGGCGCTCCAGCGCAACCGGTCCGCGTACCGGATGTCGAAGGGCTGACGTCGCGCCATCCGCTCCAACTGCTCGGGCAACGCGCCCAGATGCTTCCGGATCTCCTCGACGACCGTGGGCAGGGACTCCGGGTCCGGAACCTCCCGAGCCGGCGCCAGCTGGTGCTCGAAGGGACCTTCCTCAGGCTTGTGAAAGGAGGCGGTGAGATTGAAGATCGTGCGCCCCTGCTGCACGGCGGTGACCCGGCGGGTCGTGAACGACCTTCCGTCCCGCACCCGTTCGACCTGGTACACGATCGGCACACCCGGTCGGCCCGGGCGCAGAAAGTACGCGTGCAGCGAGTGCACGGGCCGGTCGCCGTCGGTGGTCCGGCCGGCCGCGACCAGCGCCTGGCCCGCCACCTGGCCGCCGAAGACCCGCTGCAGGGACTCCTGCGGGCTGCGGCCGCGGAAGATGTTGACCTCGATCTGCTCGAGGTCGAGCAGGTCGACGAGCCTCTCGGCCGGATTCGTCATCGGTGCGGTTCTCCTGTGCCCTCTTCTGTACCTGGTGTACCTGCTGTACCTGCTTCGGGATTTACAGCTGGCCGACGGAGGTGACGCGCACCACCGCGCGGCCCTCGGCGTCGGAGGCCGTGAGATCGACCTCCGCACTGACACCCCAGTCGTGGTCGTCGTTCGGGTCGTCGAAGATCTGGCGGACCCGCCACAGGGCGTTCTGCGGCTCCTCCTGGATGATGAGCAGCTTCGGGCCTCGCGCGTCCGGGCCGGTGCCGAGGTCGTCGTACTCGTCCCAGTACTTGTCCATCGCCTCGCCCCACGCGTCGGCGTCCCAACCGGACTCGGCGTCCAACTCGCCGAGTTCGTCGACGTGGTCGAGAGCGGCGAGCTCGACCCTGCGGAACATCGCGTTGCGGACCAGGACCCGGAAGGCACGCGAGTTGGCCGTGACCGGCTTGACCTCGTCGGCCTTCTCCTGAGCCTCCTCGGCGGTCATCTCCGCGGGGTTGGCGAGCTGCTCCCACTCGTCCAGCAGGCTCGAGTCCACCTGGCGCACCATCTCGCCCAGCCACTCCACCAGATCCTGGAGATCCTCCGACTTGAGGTCGTCCGGGACGGTGTGGTCGAGTGCCTTGTAGGCGCCGGCCAGGTAGCGCAGCACGATGCCCTCGGTACGGGCCAGCTCGTAGTGGGACACCAACTCGGTGAAGGACATCGCCCGCTCGTACATGTCACGGATGACGGACTTCGGCGACAACGGATGGTCGCCGACCCACGGGTGGCTCTTGCGGTACGTGTTGTACGCGTGGAAGAGCAGCTCCTCCAGGGGCTTCGGGTACGAGATGTCCTGGAGGCGCTCCATCCGCTCCTCGTACTCGACGCCGTCCGCCTTCATCGCGGCCACCGCCTCGCCGCGCGCCTTGTTCTGCTGGGCGGCCAGGATCTGACGCGGGTCGTCCAATGTGGACTCCACGACGGAGACCATGTCGAGAGCGTAGGAAGGCGACTCCGGGTCCAGCAGTTCGAAGGCGGCCAGCGCGAAGGTGGACAGCGGCTGGTTCAGCGCGAAGTCCTGCTGGAGGTCCACGGTGAGGCGGACGACGCGGCCCGTGGGGTCCGGTTCGTCGAGCTTCTCGACGATCCCGCCGTCCAGCAGCGAACGGTAGATCGCGATCGCGCGCCGGACGTGCCGCAACTGCTGCTTGCGCGGCTCGTGGTTGTCCTCGAGCAGGTGCCGCATCGCCTCGAAGGCGTTGCCGGGCCGGGCGATCACCGACAGCAGCATCGTGTGCGTGACCCGGAAGCGGGACGTCAGCGGCTCCGGGTCGGACTCGATGAGCTTGTCGAAGGTGTTCTCCGTCCAGCCCACGAATCCTTCGGGCGCCTTCTTGCGTACCACCTTGCGGCGCTTCTTCGGGTCGTCGCCGGCCTTGTTGAGGGCCTTCTCGTTCTCGATGACGTGCTCGGGCGCCTGCGCGACCACCAGGCCCGCGGTGTCGAAGCCGGCCCGGCCGGCCCGGCCCGCGATCTGGTGGAACTCGCGGGCCCGCAGGGTACGCACCCGGTTGCCGTCGTACTTGGTCAGCGCCGTGAACAGCACGGTGCGGATGGGCACGTTGACGCCCACGCCGAGGGTGTCCGTACCGCAGATCACCTTCAACAGGCCGGCCTGGGCGAGCTTCTCCACCAGACGCCGATACTTGGGCAGCATGCCGGCGTGGTGGACGCCGATGCCGTGCCGCACGTAGCGCGAGAGGTTGCTGCCGAACTTCGTGGTGAAGCGGAAGCTGCCGATCAGATCGGCGATCCGTTCCTTCTCCTCGCGCGAGCACATGTTGATGCTCATCAGCGCCTGCGCCCGCTCCACCGCCTGTGCCTGAGTGAAGTGCACGATGTAGACGGGCGCCTGCTTCGTCACCAGCAGGTCGCTGAGCGTCTCCGTCATCGGGGTGTACCGGTACTCGTAGGACAGCGGCACGGGCCGGGTCGCCGAGCGCACCACCGACGTGGGACGGCCGGTGCGCCGGGCGAGGTCCTTCTCGAAGAAGGACACGTCGCCGAGCGTGGCCGACATGAGCACGAACTGCGCCTGGGGCAGCTCCAGGATGGGAATCTGCCATGCCCAGCCGCGGTCGCCCTCCGCGTAGAAGTGGAACTCGTCCATGACGACCTGACCGACGTCCGCGTTCCGGCCGTCGCGCAACGCGATCGAGGCGAGCACCTCCGCGGTGCAGCAGATGACCGGGGCGTCGGAGTTCACGGACGCGTCGCCGGTCAGCATGCCGACGTTCTCCGTGCCGAAGATCTTGCACAGCTCGAAGAACTTCTCCGACACCAACGCCTTGATGGGAGCCGTGTAGAAGGTGACCTCGTCGCGGGCGAGCGCCGCGAAGTGCGCGGCCGCCGCGATCATGCTCTTGCCGGAGCCGGTGGGCGTCGACACGATCACGTTCGCCCCGGAGACCACCTCGATCAGCGCCTCCTCCTGGTGGGGGTAGAGCGTCAGACCACGCTCCTGCGCCCAGGACTCGAAGGCTTCGTACAGGGCGTCGGGGTCTGCGGTCGGCGGCAACTGATCGATGAGGGTCACGACCCCATCTTGCCTGCCCGCACCCCTGAGGGGGGAATCGGATGCCGGCCCGAAGATCACGACCGCTACGCTGTGTCGCCGACGGAGCGTCAACGCACCCGGTCAACTGGACAGCGGCATTCGAGGAATAGGGCGGACACCGGCCATGATGGGACCAGCACACTCACTGTCGGGCGCCGCAGCCTGGCTCGGCGTCGGTGCGGCCGCCGCCGCGGCCGGGCACACGATGCCCTGGCCGGTGCTCCTCGCGGGTGCGCTGATCTGCGCCGGAGCCGCGCTCGCTCCGGACCTCGACCACAAGGCCGCCACCATCTCCCGGGCCTTCGGTCCCGTCTCGCGCTGGCTGTGCGAGATCGTCGACAAGCTCTCCTACGCCGTCTACAAGGGCACGAGGAAGCAGGGCGACCCGCGCCGCTCCGGAGGGCATCGAACACTGACGCACACCTGGCTGTGGGCCGTCATGATCGGCGGAGGTGCCTCGGCGCTGGCGATCACCGGTGGCCGTTGGGCGGTCCTGGCGCTTCTCTTCGTGCACATGGTGCTGGCGATCGAGGGGCTGCTGTGGCGGGCGGCCCGGGGGTCCAGCAGCGACGTGCTGGTGTGGCTGCTGGCGGCCACCAGTGCCTGGATCCTCGCCGGTGTCCTGGACAAGCCCGGCAACGGCTCGCACTGGCTGTTCACGGACCCGGGTCAGCAGTACCTGTGGCTGGGGCTGCCGATCGTGCTGGGCGCCCTGGTGCACGACATCGGCGACGCGCTGACCGTCTCGGGCTGCCCCGTCCTGTGGCCCATCCCGATCGGGCGCAAGCGCTGGTACCCGATCGGCCCGCCCAAGGTGATGCGGTTCCGGGCGGGCAGCTGGGTGGAGCTGAAGGTGCTGATGCCCGTGTTCATGCTGCTCGGGGGAGTGGGCGGGGCGGCCGCCCTGAACTACATCTGACGCCTCCGACGAGCGGCCCGACCGGTGCTGTCAGCGGCCGTCACGGTGGCGTCGACGGCCGCGAGGACGGTGGTCGTGACGGGGCCGGCTCACGTCATCGCTCCGCCGTCGCCGTAGCGCCGCTCGAAGCGGGCCACCCGGCCCTCCGTGTCCACGGTGCGCGCCTTGCCGGTGTAGAAGGGGTGGCTCTCGGAGGAGATCTCCACGTCCACGACCGGGTAGGTCTCGCCGTCGTCCCACTCGATGGTCTGATCGCTGGTGGCGGTGGACCGGGTCAGGAAGGCGTAACCGGCGGTCCGGTCGCGGAAGACGACCGCGTGGTAGTCGGGCTGCTTGTCCTGCTGCATGCGTGCTCCTCGTGCGGTGGAGGTGGTGGCGACGGACCGGCCATGGGCGGGTCAACCGGACAGGGCGTCCTCGTCGACGATGTGCATCGCGGCCTCCTCGGCGGAGGCCGCAGCGCCGTCGATGCCCACGTCCGTGGCTATCAGCGCGTTTTCCTCGTCCTCGTGAACCCCCTCGTCCGGTGCCACGAGCCGGCCCGAGCGTGCGGAGCCGACCTCGTTGTCGAGGAGTTCCCCGTCGGTGCCGTCGCAGTCACCGAGCCCGTCGCCGTCCGGCGCGTCGAGCTCCGGCACCTCCTCCGCGAGCCGCTGCTCCAGGCTCTCCCCCTGGCGGCGCTCCGCGGCGGTGACCCCGGCGTGCTCCACCGCCCAGGGGCGGTCCGGCGGGGACCAGCCGCGGTCGAGGGGGTCCTCGACACCGTCGTTCTCCAGTGTGTCCTCGGCGTCGAGCAGTCCGGCGTCGTCCTGGACGTCGGACGAGTCCGGCTGGTAGACGTCGTCTCCCCATCCGTCGGCACTGTTCACGGGTACCTCCAGGGGGTGACGTCCCCGTCCTCATCGCGGTCGGCGGCGGGGTGCCGCCGCACGGGGCACCGGTCGGGCGCGGGGTGTTCCGGCGGGATCCCGACTGCCTTCCGCGCGGGTGCCGGTATCCAGCGTTCCACTCCGATTCGGGACTGCGCAACGCCAGAGGAGGCGGGAAGGCGGGACGGGGCCGCCTCGACCGAGGTGCTGCGGCCGCGACCCGAGGCCGCCCCCGGGCCCACGACAACGAGTTCGTCGCCCCGCGCGGAGGCGCCCCCGGCACCCTCGACACGACCGGCCTCCGGCCCCCGCTCCGCTCCCGGCCACTGCCGCCGGGCCGAGAGCATCCGCGCCGGCGCCGGCGGTGAAACCGGCACGGCCGACGCGCTCAGGCGTCGCGCAGGCCCCGCCGGCGATACCGCCGCCAGCGCCACCAGCGCCTTCATGTCTCGCCCCGGCGTTGGTCGGCCGGGTCGGGCGCTTCGCTTCTCAGCCGTGCCACGACCGCCAGAGCGCCGCGTACGCCCCGTCGGCCGCGACCAGCTCGGTGTGGCTGCCCAGCTCGCTGATGCGGCCGTTCTCGACCACGGCGATGACGTCGGCGTCGTGGGCGGTGTGCAGGCGGTGGGCGATGGCGACGACGGTGCGGCCGTCCAGGACGCGGGCGAGGGACCGCTCCAGGTGGCGGGCCGCACGCGGGTCGAGCAGCGAGGTCGCCTCGTCCAGGACCAGGGTGTGCGGGTCGGCCAGGACGAGCCGGGCCAGGGCGATCTGCTGAGCCTGAGCCGGGGTGAGCGCGACGCCGCCGGACCCGACCTCGGTGTCCAGGCCGTCGTCCAGGGCCCGGGCCCAGCCGTCCGCGTCGACCGCGCCCAGGGCCGCCCACAGCTCGGCGTCCTCGGCGTCCTCCGCTTCCACCGGCCCCGTGGAGACGCCCTCGCTCGAGCGGAGTCGCGAGTGGGGGAGGGCGAGCCGGAGGTTGTCGCGCAGCGAGCCGACGAAGACGTGGTGCTCCTGGTTGACGAGTGCCACGTGGGAGCGGACCCGTTCGGCGGTCATCCGCGACAGCTCGGCGCCGCCGAGGGTGATCCGGCCGTCGCGGGGCGCGTAGATCCCGGCGAGCAGCCGCCCCAGCGTGGACTTCCCCGCGCCGGAGGGGCCGACCAGGGCCAGCCGGGTGCCGGGGGCGACCTCCAGGGTCACCTTCCGGAGCACGTCGACACCCTCCCGGTAGCCGAAATGGACCCGGTCGGCGTGCACGTCCCGGCCGTCGGGTGCGAGTCCGGCGTCTCCGCCGTCCGGCTCGATGTCGCGCACCCCGACGAGGCGGGCCAGCGACACCTGGGCGACCTGCAGCTCGTCGTACCAGCGCAGGATGAGGTTCACCGGGTCGACGAGCATCTGCGCCAGAAGCGCGCCCGTCGTGAGCTGGCCGACCCCGATCCAGCCCTTCAGCACGAACGCCCCGCCGAGCATCAGGACCGAACCGAGCACCGTGACGTGCACGAGGTTGATGACCGGGAAGAGCACCGAGCGCAGCCACAGCGTGTAGCGCTCCCAGGCGGTCCACTGCCGGATGCGCTGCTCGGAGATCGCGATGCGGCGGTCGCCCAGCCGGTGCGCCTCGACGGTGCGGCCCGCGTCCACGGTCTCGGCGAGGGCGGCGGCCACGGAGGCGTAGCCGGCGGCTTCGGAGCGGTAGCCGGCCGGCGCCCGCTTGAAGTACCAGCGGCACCCGGCCACCAGCAGAGGCACGGCGACCAGGACGGCCGGCGCCAGCGGCGGCGCCGTGACGACGAGCCCGCCGAGCAGCAGCAGGGCCCACATCACGCCGATGGTCAGCTGGGGGACGGCCTCGCGCATCGCGTTGGCCAGCCGGTCGATGTCCGTGGTGATCCGGGACAGCAGGTCGCCCGTCCCGGCCCGCTCGAGCACACCCGGCGGCAGCCGCACCGAGCGTACGAGGAAGTCCTCGCGCAGGTCGGCCAGCATCCGCTCGCCGAGCATCGCGCCGCGCAGCCGCACCTCTCGTACGAAGGCGGCCTGGACGACCAGGGCGAGTACGAACAGCGTGGCGACGAGTCCGAGGTGGAGTTCACGCGCGCCGTCCGACAGCCGCTCCACGAGGTCGCCGAGCAGCCACGGCCCGACCATCGAGGCGACCGTGGCGACCGTGTTCACGAGCAGGAGGAGCAGGAAGGCGCGGCGGTGCCGGCGCAGGAGTTCGGCCACGTAGGCGCGGACGGTCGCGGGGGCGCCGACGGGCAGCGTGTTCGCCGTCGTCGGTGCCGCCGGGTCGTACGCGGGCGGCGCGACGCCGATCATGCGGTCTCCTCGATCTCTTCGCGTTCGATCTCTTCGAGTGCGTCGTCTTCCAGGTCCTTCAACGCACCACTCAGGGAAGCCTTTTCGGCCCCCGGGGCCCCGACCGGCGCGGCTTCCTCCTCGGTCTCCCTGGTCACCACGGCTCGGTACCGGGGCTCGGAGCGCAGCAGTTCGCGGTGGACGCCCACCGCGACAGCCTCACGCCCGTCCACCAGCACGACCCGGTCGGCCCGGTCCAGGAGCAGTGGGGACGAGGTGAACACCACCGTCGTGCGCCCCGCCCGCAGTTCGCGCAGGCCCTCGGCGATCCGTGCCTCGGTGTGCGAGTCGACGGCGGAGGTGGGTTCGTCGAGGACGAGGACCTCGGGATCCGTGTACAGGGAGCGGGCCAGCGCGAGTCGTTGCCGCTGGCCGCCGGAGAGGGACCGGCCGCGCTCGGTGATGCGGGCGTCCATCGGGTCGTCGGCGTCCAAGGAGCCCTGGACCAGCGCGTCGAGGACGTCCCCGCACTGGGCGGCGGCCAGCGCCGCGCCCGCGTCGATCTCGCCCGAGGCGGGCACGTCGAGCAGGTCGCGCAGGGAACCGGACAGCAGCACCGGGTCCTTGTCCTGGACCAGGACCGCGGTGCGCGCGGAGTCCAGCGGCAGCTCGTTCAGCGGGACACCGCCGAGCAGCACCGAAGGGCTGTCCTCCGGGGGGTGCCCGCCCAGCCGTTCCGCCAGCCGTCCGGCCGCGTCCGGGTCGCCGCACACCACCGCGGTGAGCCGGGCGGCCGGCGCGAGCAGACCGGTCACGGGGTCGTACAGATCGCCCGCGGGCGCCTCGGCGGCGCGCGACCCGCCGACGTCGGTGACCCGTTCCAGGGACAGCACGCGTGCGGCGCGTTTGGCGGACGGACGCGAGAAGGAGTAGGCCATCGCGATCTCCTCGAAGTGCCTGAGGGGATAGGCCAGGACCATGACGGAGCTGTAGACCGTGACCAGCTCGCCGACGGTGATGCGGCCCTGACGGGCCAGGTGGACGCCGTAACAGACGACGGTGATCAGCAGCAGGCCGGGCAGCAGCACCTGGATGGCGCTGATCAGCGACCACATGCGCGCGCTGCGCACGGCCGCGTGCCGGACCTCCTGCGAGGCGCTGCGGTAGCGGTCGAGGAAGAGTTCCTCGCCGCCGATCCCGCGCAGCACCCGCAGGCCGGCCACGGTGTCCGAGGCGAGTTCGGTGGCGCGTCCGGCCTTCTCGCGCTGGAGGTCGGCCCGTCGCGTCGCCGGGGGCAGCAGGGGCAGGACCGCGAGAGCGAGGACGGGCAGGCCCACGGCGACCACCACGCCGAGCGTCGGCTGGTAGAAGACCAGGCCGACGCAGACCAGCAGCACCGTGAGGGCCGCGGCGGTGAAGCGGGACACGGCCTCCACGAACCAGCCGATCTTCTCGACGTCACCCGTGGAGACGGACACGACCTCACCGGCCGCGACCCGCCGGGTCAGCGCGGAGCCGAGCTGCGAGGCCTTGTGGGCGAGCAGCTGCTGGACCCGGGCGGCGGCGGTGATCCAGTTGGTGACGGCGGCGCGGTGCAGAAAGGTGTCCCCGATCGCCGCGGCGGCACCGCACAGGGCCATCAGGCCACCGGTGAGGGCGAGCCGGGTACCGGAACGGTCCACGACGGCCTCGACGGCGAACCCGACACAGAACGGCTGCGCGGAGACGGCCACGAAGTGCAGCAGCCCCCAGGCCAGGGCCTTGAGCTGGCCGCCCAGCTGGTTGCGGCCGAGCCACCACAGGAAGCGGGGTCCCGAGCGTGCGTCCGGCACGCCCGGGTCGGGGTACGGAAGGTCTTGGATCTGCATGACGTCCCAGTGGCTCGAGTCAGCGGTAGGGGGAGAGGGAGAGGGAAGGGGGGAGACGGGAGAGGGCGTGGGGGCCCTGCGGACGAACGGGAAGGTCCGCAGGGGGGCGGCAGCAAACCGTGCAAGGTTCGCGTCGCAGCGTGGTCAAAATCAACCGGTTTTCCATTGCGGCGGCCGGATCCGGCAGCTGTCCGACACGGGTCGGATGTCCGGAAACTGGCGCTGACGCCCGGAAAGTGGTGCGAGCATGGGCCGATGCGATCTGGCGATGGGCGGTGCCCGGGAGCCGCGACGGCGATCTGCGGCCTCTTGCTCACGGCTTTGTCCGCGTGCGGTGGTGCGGCTGTGGAGTACGGGAATGCCGGTGCGTCGGGAGTGGGGGCCGGGAGAGGCGAAACCTCGCCGAGCGCGGCCGCGGCGACCGGCGTCCCGGGCGTCGGTGACCGGTTGCGGCGGCGGATCCCGGCTGTTTCGCGCCAGGTCGTGGCGGTGTACGGCGACGGGAAGGACTCCGTGGACTCCACCGTCGTGCTGTACGCCAGGAGCGGCCGGGTCTGGGAGCGTGTCCGGAGCTGGCGGGGACACAACGGCAAGAAGGGCTGGACCGCCGAGCACCGCGCCGGCGACAACCGCAGCCCCGTCGGCGTGTTCACGCTCACCGCCGCGGGGGGTGTCCTGGCAGACCCCGGCACCAGGTTGCTGTACACCCGGTCCGCCGCCTTCGCGGCGCCGCGCTGGTGGGCGAGGTCGCACTGGCACGACTTCGACTACGTCATCGCCATCGACTACAACCGAGTCAAGGGCGCCCCGCCCAACGACCCGGCGCGACCCGAGGGGGAGCGGAAGGGTGGCGGAATCTGGCTGCACATGGACCACGGCAGCGGTACTTCGGCCTGTGTCAGCCTGTCCAGGACGGCGATGGAATACCTGCTGCGCACCCTCGACCCGGACCGGCATCCCGTGGTGGTCATGGGGGACAGGGACGCGCTGACGGCCTGGGCCGGATCCGCGAGTCCCGCCCGGCCGCGGGCGCCCGAACCGGCGCCCGCGGCGAAGGCGTCATTGCGGGGAGCGGTCGACTCCCCGTAGAACACCGGCCATGAGAAGCCGGATCATCATGTCCATGCTCACCGGAGGGATCCTCCTGGCGAGCACCGTCCTGGGGAGCGGCACGGCGCAAGGGGCGGCCGCCTCCCCCTCGGTGCCGGTGGGGGTCCCCGCCGAGTTCGGCACCGACTGGCACGACCCCCTCACCGCCGCGCCGCCCGTGACCAGGCCTCACGCCAAGGGGTGCCAGGTCACCCTCGCCGAGGCGCGGTTCCGCGACTTCACGCCGTACCGGGGCTCGTACACCCCGCCGGACGGCTGCGGCGACCGCTGGAGCAAGGTGGTGCTGCGGCTCGACGGCAAGGTCAAGGGGCGGCAGTTCGACCGGCTCGGCTATCTGCACGTCGGCGGGGTGGAGGTCTTCCGCACGTCGACGCCCGAGCCGTCGCCCGACGGGATCGAGTGGTCCGTCGAGAAGGACGTCACCCGCTACAGCGACACGTTCCGCTCCGCCCAGGACGTGGAGATGCTCATCGGCAACGTCGTGGACGACACCTACACCGGCGTGATCGACGTCAAGGTCACGCTCACCTTCTACGAGGGAAAGCCCGCCACTGTCCCCGACCGCGTCCTCACCCTGGCCGCCGGCCCGGACGGCCCGACCCTCACCACGCCCCGCAACAGCGAACGCGTCGTCGCCGAGGTGTACGCCACCGGCTCCGGCGGCGGGTGCGAGGAGTACTGGTACCTGACCGTGCCCGCGACAGCGCCCTACTCCTGCCGGGCGGACGACGGACCCTATCGGGAGGTGCAGGTCGAGGTCGACGGCCGACTGGCCGGAATCGCCGCCCCCTTCCCCACCGTCTGGACCGGCGGCTGGTCCAACCCCTTTCTCTGGTACGTGACTCCGGGCCCGCGGGCCTTCGACATCAAGCCGATCGAATACGACCTGACCCCCTTCGCCGGGATCCTCGACGACGGCCGTCCGCACCGCGTCGAGGTGTCCGTCGTCGGTGTGCCCGAGGGGCAGGGCGGCTGGAGCACACCGGTCAACGTGCTCGTCTGGCAGGACGCCGGGAAGGCCGTCGTCGGCGGGGGACTCCTCACGCACGAAGCCGGTGGGCTCACCGACTCCACCACCTACACACCCGGCACCGAGCACCGCGTCGACACCGTGGGCGGGCACCGCCTGACCGTCTCCGGGTACCTCGACACCTCGCACGGACGGGTACGGACGACCGTGACCCGCGCCCTGGCGAACACCTCGGCGCACCGATGGACCGACGGCGAGACCGTGGACGGCCTCGACGCGTCCTGGACGGACGACGAGTCGGTCACCGTCGACGGCCGCGGAGTGGTCCGTACGGTACGCACCCATCGGACGTACACGATGAACGGCACCACCACCCTCGGCGCCGACGACCGACTGCGCACCGTGCTGACCCTCGGCGACCGGGCCGACGCCGTGACGACTCGAAACGGCCGACGCGTGTCGTGGTCCCGGCTCGACGACACGTACCGGGGTGACGCCACGTTCACGGTGAACGTGCCGCGGGACCAGCGCCACGCGGTCGGCACGACGAGCGAGCGCTACCGGCTGTACGGATCGGACGGCTGCTACGACCGTCGACTGGCCACGGTGCAGGGGGTGTTGACCGGAGATCGAACAGGCTGCTGAGCCCGCACGCGTGCGACGCGTCACTCGGGGCGGGATTTACACGGCGGAAACGCGGAGGTCTTGTGCGCGATCAACGGCGCCTCCAAAGTGATCGCTACGGAAACCGCTTTCCGTATCGCAGAAGTTCTGTCCCTCCCTGTGTGAGCTCCTGCGTGTCACCGCCGTCCCCCAAGGAGTGCCCGTGCCGCCGTCCGTCCCGTCCCTGCCGCGACGCGTCGCACGCATACTGCGTACCTCACTCTTCGCGCAGGTCGCCTGCGCGCTCGTCCTCGGCGTCATCGTCGGAAAGCTGTGGCCCGACGTGGCCACGGATCTCCAACCGCTCGGCGACGGTTTCACCCGTCTCATCAAGACGATCATCTCGCCCCTGGTGTTCTGCGTGGTCGTGGTGGGCATCGCCAAGGCCGGTGATCTGAAGGCCTTCGGCCGGATCGGGCTCAAGGCCCTGATCTGGTTCGAGGTCGCGAGCACGCTCGCCCTGGTCATCGGGCTGCTCGCCGCCAACATCGTCCAGCCCGGTTCGGGGATGAACGTCGACCCGTCCACGCTCGACACGTCGGCGGTCGACGCGAAGACGGGCGGCGGTTCGCTGCCCTCGACGACCGAGTTCGTCGTGAACGCGCTGCCCACCAGCTTCATCGGCGCGTTCGCGGAGAACTCCCTGCTCCAAGTGCTCGTTCTGGCCTGTCTGGTGGGTGCCGCGCTGCTGCACCTCGGCCACACCAGGGTGCCGAAGGTCCTGCCGGCCATCGAGCAGGCTCAGGAGATCATCTTCGCGATCGTCGGCTTCGTCATGCGGCTGGCGCCGATCGCCGTGTTCGGGGCGATGGCCGTCCTGATCGGCAACTACGGCCTCGGCGTGATCGAGACCTACGGCAAGCTGATCATCCTCTGCTACGCGGCCGCCGCCCTCTTCGTCACGCTGCTCGCCGTCGCCCTGCGCGTGGTCACCGGACTGAGCCTGTGGAAGTTCCTGCGGTACATCCGCGAGGAGATGCTGCTCGCGCTCGGCACCGCCTCCACCGAGTCCGTCATGCCGCGCGTGATGCAGAAGCTGCGCAACGCCGGCGCCCGCGACGACGCCGTGGGCCTGGTGCTGCCCACCGGCTACTCCTTCAACCTCGACGGCGCCTCGCTCTACCTGTCCATCGGCACGCTGTTCATCGCCCAGGCGGTGGGCGTGGACCTCAGTCTGGGGCAGCAGATCACCGTGATCCTGGTGCTCATGCTCACCAGCAAGGGCATGGCCGGCATCCCCGGCTCGGCCTTCCTCGCCCTGTCCGCGACCGCCTCCTCGCTGGGGGCCATCCCCGCCGGCGCGGTCGCCCTGCTGCTGGGTGTGGACCGCATCATGGACTCGATGCGCGTCGTCACCAACCTCCTGGGCAACTGCGTGGCGGTCTTCGCCGTCTCCCGCTGGGAGGGCGCGCTGGACCTCGAGCGGGCGAAGAGGGTCCTGGACGGCGAGGCCGTTGCCGCCGCGGACGAGGAGCCGGACGACTCCGCGAAGCCGGATCCCTCCGCCGAGCCGGGGGGTTCCGCCGAGTCGGAGGGATCCGCACGGCCGGAGGGATCCGGGCCGACGGAGAGTCCCGCGTCGCCGGAGGGTTCGGAGAGTCCGGGAACGGCGGCCGGGCTTCCGGTCGTGGTCTCCGCGGGGCTCACCAAGGAGACAGCCCCCGAGGCCGGTTGATGGTCCGCGCCGAGCCAACGGGCCGTGGCCGCCCCTCCCGCAGGACGGAGGGGCGGCCACGGCCCGTTCTCGCGCCGCTCAGCAGTTCCGCCCCTGCCCCCGCTCCCGTCCTTGCCCTTGTCGCCGGCTCTGCTCCTGCCCTTGTCTCGGCCTCGGCGTCCGGTCCGGTGGCCCGTCCACCAGTGCGTCCAGCAACCCGCTCAACACCTCGCGCTCCAGGGCCGTCAGGGGATCGAGGATCTCCTCCGCGGCGGACATCCGCGCGCCCCGTAGCTGCCGCAGGGCCTTGCGGCCGTCCTCCGTGAGCTCGATCCGGATCACCCGCCGGTTCGTGGGGTCCGGCATCCGCCGCACCTTGCCGCTCGCCTCCAGCCCGTCGACCAGAGTCGTGACGGCCCGGGGCACCACCTCGAGCCGCTCGGCGAGGTCGGCCATGCGCGGCGGTGCGTCGCAGTGCGCCAGCGTGCGCAGCAATCGGGCCTGCGCAGGGGTGACGCCGAGCCCGCTCCGCTCCAGATGGTGTTTCTGGATGCGGTGCACCCGGCGCGTGAGCCGCAGCAACTGCTCGGCGAGCAGGCTGTCCGAATCGGGGGTGGTCATACGGGAACAATATCAGGATGCCGTTCATTGTGAGTATAGGTAACAATGAGCTATGCTCCGTCAATCCTGACCATCTCACCCTCCGTAGGAGCCATGCCCCGCGACCACATCGACTGGACCCCCTCGCCCGGCACCTCGCCCGAACAGCCTCGGCAGGTGCGCCGCATCCTCACGCTCTTCAAGCCCTACCGTGCCCGGCTCGCGGTCGTCGGCCTGCTGGTCGCCGCCGCCTCGCTGGTCGCCGTGGCCACCCCGTTCCTGCTGAAGGAGACGCTGGACGTCGCCATCCCCCAGGGGCGTACCGGCCTGCTCAGCCTCCTCGCCCTCGGCATGATCCTCAGCGCCGTCCTGGGCGGCGTCTTCGGTGTCCTGCAGACCCTGATCTCCACCACGGTCGGCCAGCGTGTCATGCACGACCTGCGCACGGCCGTCTACGACCGCCTGCAGCGGATGTCCCTCGCCTTCTTCACGCGCACGCGTACCGGCGAGGTGCAGTCCCGCATCGCCAACGACATCGGTGGCATGCAGGCCACCGTCACCTCCACCGCCACCTCGCTGGTCTCCAACTTCACCAGCGTGGTGGCCACGATCATCGCGATGGTCGCCCTCGACTGGCGGCTGACCGTCGTCTCGCTGCTCCTGCTGCCGGTGTTCGTGTGGATCAGCCGTCGCGTCGGCAACGAACGCAAGAAGATCACCACCCAACGCCAGAAGCAGATGGCCGTGATGGCCGCCACGGTCACCGAGTCGCTGTCGGTCAGCGGCATCCTGCTCGGCCGCACCATGGGCCGTTCGGACTCCCTCACACGGTCCTTCTCCGAGGAGTCCGAGCAACTGGTCGACCTCGAGGTGCGGTCCAGCATGGCCGGGCGCTGGCGCATGGCCGTGATCGGGATCGTCATGTCCGCCATGCCGGCGGTCATCTACTGGACCGCGGGCATGGCCCTCCAGTTGGGCGGCCCCGATGTCTCCCTCGGTACGATCGTCGCCTTCGTCTCGCTCCAGCAGGGCCTGTTCCGCCCCGCCGTCAGCCTCCTGTCGACCGGCGTGCAGATCCAGACCTCCCTCGCGCTCTTCCAGCGCATCTTCGAGTACCTCGACCTCCCCATCGACATCACCGAGCGCGACAACCCGGTCCATCTCGACCAGGTCAAGGGCGAGCTCCGCTTCGAGGACGTCACCTTCGGCTACGAGGGCAAGGGCGGGCCCGTCCTCGACGGCATCGACGTCACCGTCCCCGCCGGCGGCAGCCTCGCCGTGGTCGGCCCGACCGGCGCCGGCAAGTCCACGCTCGGCTACCTGGTGCCGCGCCTGTACGACGTGACGGGCGGCCGGGTCACCCTCGACGGGGTCGACGTCCGTGACCTCGACTTCGACACGCTCGCGCGCGCGGTCGGCGTCGTCTCGCAGGAGACGTACCTCTTCCATGCCACGGTCGCCGACAACCTGCGCTTCGCCAAGCCGGACGCCACCGACGAGGAACTGCACGCGGCCGCGCGGGCGGCGCAGATCCACGACCACATCGCCGCCCTGCCCGACGGCTACGACACGGTCGTCGGCGAGCGCGGCCACCGGTTCTCCGGTGGCGAGAAGCAGCGGCTGGCCATCGCCCGCACCATCCTGCGCGACCCGCCGGTACTGATCCTCGACGAGGCGACCAGCGCCCTCGACACGCGCACCGAACAGGCCGTCCAGGAGGCAATCGACGCGCTCTCGGCCAACCGCACCACGCTCACCATCGCGCACCGGCTGTCCACCATTCGGGGCGCCGACCAGATCATGGTCCTCGACTCCGGCCAGGTGGCCGAACGGGGCACGCACGAGGAGCTGTTGGAACGGGACGGGCGATACGCGGCACTGGTGCGACGGGATGCCCGCCTGGAGCCGACAAGATGACAGTATGGCAAGTTATGCCAGGTTTGTGACTATATGAGGGTTACCGTGCCCGCATGCAGATGAACACTCCGCCTCGGAGCACGATTCGACTGACGCGCCGGGGCCGTCTCGTCCTCATCGCGACCGGAGCCGTGGTGGCCGGCACCGCCGTGGCGGTGCCGCTGCTGAGCCTGGAGAGTCCGAAGCAGGAGGCGAAGCCGGCGACCCTGATCATCCCGGAGGGCTGGCGCGCGAGCCAGGTCTACGAGGCCGTCGACAAGGCCCTCGCCCTGCCGGCCGGCACCACCAGGAAAACGTTGCCCAGAGCCGGTCTGAAGCTGCCGAACGACGCCCAGGGCAATCCGGAGGGCTATCTCTTCCCGGCGACGTATCCGCTGGACAAGAAGGCGACGCCCCAGACCCTGCTGTCCTACATGGTCGACACAGCCAACAAGAAGTTCGGCGGGGCGCCGATCGCGGCAGGCGCCCAGCGCAACGCCATGAACGTCTATCAGACGGTCACCATCGCCAGCCTCGTGCAGGCCGAAGCCGCCACCAAGGCGGACATGGGCAAGGTGGCCCGGGTCGTGTTCAACCGCCTGAAACACGGGATGCCGTTGCAGATGGACTCCACCATCAACTACGCGCTGAACCGCCTCACGCTGAAGACGACGGAGAACGACACCCGTGTGGAGAGCCCTTACAACTCCTACCAGCGCATGGGCCTGCCGCCGACGCCGATCGACAACCCGGGCGAGGAGGCGATGCGCGCGGCGATCAGCCCCACCCCGGGCGACTGGCTCTACTTCGTCACCGTCAAGCCGGGCGACACGCGCTTCACGGCGAGCTACGCGGAGCACCAGCGCAACGTCGCCGAGTTCAACCGGAACCAGAAGGCCCCGAAGGGCCCGTCCGCGGCGGCCGGATGACCTGGCGGGCCGTCAGGCGGCGACCGCCGCCTCCGCGAGCAGCCGCCTGATGTCCCGTACGGCCGCGCGTCCGGCCCGGTTGGCGCCGATGGTGCTGGCCGACGGCCCGTAGCCGACGAGATGGATGCGCGGATCGGCGACGACACGGGTTTCCTCGACCCGGATGCCACCACCCGGCTCACGCAGCCGCAGCGGCGCCAGATGGTCGATGGCGGCCCGGAAACCGGTCCCCCACAGGATGACATCGGCGGCGACCCGCCGCCCGTCGTTCCACTCCACGCCGTCCGGAGTGATCCGGTCGAACATGGGCAGCCGGTCCAGCACCCCGTCGGCGAGCCCCTGCCGGATCGCGTCGTTGAGCGGCAGTCCCGTCACGGACACCACACTCTTCGGCGGCAGCCCCTGCCGCACCCGCTCCTCCACCAGCGCGACCGCCGCGCGGCCGGCGCCCTCGTCGAAGGGCCCCTCGCGGAACACGGGGGGCCGCCGCGTCACCCACGTGGTGGCCGCCGCGTACGGCGCGATCTCCAGCAGGTGCTGCGTACCGGACGCACCCCCGCCCACCACGACCACCCGTAGCCCGGCGAACGCCTCGGGACCCGGATACCGCGCGGTGTGCAGCTGACGGCCGCGGAAGGTCTCCTGGCCGGGGTAACGCGGCCAGAACGGCCGGTCCCAGGTGCCGGTGGCGTTGATCAGTGCCCGGGTGGACCACGTACCGTCGGAGGTCTCGACGAGCAGTCGTCCACCGGTGCCCTCGCGCACGGCCCGCACCTCCACCGGCCGCCGCACGCGCAGGTCGAAGGCGCGCTCGTAGGCGTCGAAGTACTCGGCGACGACCTCGGACGAAGGCCGGGCGGGATCCGCGCCCGTCAGCTCCATCCCGGGCAGCGCGTGCATCCCGTGCACCTTGCCGTACGTCAGTGAGGGCCACCGGAACTGCCAGGCGCCCCCCGGCGCAGGGGCGTGGTCGAGCACCACGAAGTCGCGCTCCGGCTCGAAACCGGTGCGCCGCAGGTGAAACGCGGCGGCCAGACCGGCCTGACCGGCGCCTATGACGACGACCTCGACCTCACGCAAGCTGTTCACGCTTCTACCAACGGCAGGACCGGCGTGGATCTTCCCGGGCGGGCCGGGACCAGTGGGACGGGTGCGCGGGAGGGGTCGAAAGGGGAGGGGAGTCAGGCCTCTTCGGCGGCAGTCGGGTCGTCCACGCCGAGGCGGCGTGACAGGCCGGCACGCAGTTCCGCGAACCGGGGATCGGCGGTGTCGCGCGGCCGTACGAGGTCGATCCTCCGCTCGTGTGCGATGCCGCCGTCGTCCATGACCAGGACCCGGTCGGCGAGCAGCACCGCCTCCTCGACGTCGTGCGTGACCAGGAGCACGGCGCATCCGCGGCGCTGCCACAACTCGGCCACCAGCCGTTGGGCATGGAGCCGGGCGGGCGTGTCGAGCGCGCCGAAGGGTTCGTCGAGCAGCAGCAGATCGGGTTCGCGCACCAGGGCCCGGGCCAGGGAGGCACGCTCGGCCTCGCCGCCGGACAGGATCTTCGGCCAGGCGTCGGCGCGACGTCCGAGTCCCACCTCGGCGAGGGCCTTGTCGGCCACGGTGCGGTCGGCCGGGCCCGGCAGGCCGAGGAGCACGTTGCGCCACACCTTCTTCCAGGGCGTCAGTCGCGGCGCCTGGAAGGCGACGGCCTTGCGGCGCGGCACCAGCACGGTGCCCCGGATGTCGCGGTCGAGCCCGGCCAGGATGCGCAGCAGCGTGGACTTGCCGCAGCCGCTGCGGCCGAGCAGGGCCACGAACTCGCCCGGCCGGATGTCGAGCCGCAGGCCGTCGATCACGGCCCGGCCCTCGAAGGAGCGGGTCAGCCCCTCGACGCGGACCGCCTGCGGCGGGTGGGCCGGGTGCGGAGCACGGGCCTCCTGGGGGCTCACCGGCCCGTGAACGTCGGTCGTCATCGCGTCAGCAGCCTTTCGTGGATCGGACGACGAAGTCGGCGAGCGGTCCGAGGCAGGCGTGGACGGGGGGCGTGGGGCGTGGCTGATGCTGATGGGGGCTCCTCGGAGAGGAACGGCGGTCGGCGGGACCGGGCGGACGCACCTCGGCACCGCCCCGTCACGGTCGGCTCAGGCACGACCGGGTGTGTGCGGTGAGGCGGGCGAAGGCGAGAGGGAAGGGCGAGGCGTGGTGGGGGGTGACGCGAGAGGTGAAAAGGCGTCAGCGGCCGCGTCGACACGCGGCGGAGGCCACCCGCAGCAGGTCGATGTGACCGCGCGTGGTGAGCAGGACTGAACGCAACATGCGGGTGAACGTAGCGAGGCCGCATGCCCACGGTCAACGGGCGTCTCGCGCACCGGACCCCGTGTATCGGGGTCCGGTCGGCCGGTCAGGTGTGGAACCCGGCGTATGGGTCAGGATGGGGGGATGTCAGATGCGTTGACCACCCGAGTTCTGCACATCACCTCAGGGTCCCGGGAGAGGATCGTCGACCTCACCGGGGACTGCGAGACGTTCCTGCGTGAAGCGGCCGCCGGTCGGGACGGCCTCCTGAACATCTTCGTCCCGCACGCCACGGCCGGCGTCGCGATCATCGAGACGGGCGCCGGAAGCGACGACGACCTGCTGGCCGCCCTGCACACCCTCCTCCCCGCCGACGACCGCTGGCAGCACCGGCACGGCAGCCCCGGCCACGGCCGCGACCACGTCCTGCCGGCCCTCGTCCCGCCCCATGCGACCTTGCCGGTCCTGGACGGCAGGCTGGAACTGGGGACGTGGCAGTCGGTGTGCCTGGTCGACACCAACAAGGACAACCCCGACCGGCAGGTCCGGCTGAGCTTCCTGGGTTAAGAGCTCCGAACAAAAGCGGAGTCCGATCAGCTCGCGGCGAGCGTGCGTGCCGGGCTCGCGTGCCGGGCTCCACTCTTGGTCGGAGCTCTAAGGGCCCGGCGGCGTCCAACGGCCGTTCGAAGACGTCTCCAGAAGCGGAGGGTTTCCGTTCGGTCACCGTGGGTGAAGTTCCCGGCCGGTCATGACTCGCGCTCGTTATGTCCGTATCCTCATCAATGTCGGATTATCCGCGAACGGTGACGAAGCCCAGGCGCAGGTGAGGCGGAGCGTGGTTCGGCCCGGCAGGGAGTCGATGGCGGCGGGACGTGCGACAGGCGGCACGGGTCCCGCTCATTTCCGTGAGCGGTTTCTGCAGGGCGAGACGGTCGAGCGGGGAGTGCGGACGTCCATCCTGGACTCGTGGCGGCGCTGCCGCTCCCTGGGCCTCTCGCCGGACCAGTCCGACCTTCCCTTCCGGGACGACTTCGACCTGGACGGCCCGCTCGTCCGCGCGGCCGTCCCGGTGCTCGACCGACTGCAGTCCACGTTCTCCGGCAGTGAGATCAACATCTCCGTCGCCGATGCGCGTGGGACGGTCCTGCTACGCCGTTTCGGTGAAACGTCGCTGGTCGGAAGTCTTCCGGCGATCCAGAGAGTTCCGGGCTTCGTCTTCGCCGAGCGGTTCGCCGGCACGAACGGCATCGGCCTCGCTCTGGCGGAGCGGCAACTCATCCGCGTCTACGGCGCCGAGCATTTCGCGGAGCGCTCCCAGCGAAACGCCTGCGTCGCCCTTCCCGTGCGCGACCTGCTCAGTGGGCGCATCGAGGGTGTCCTGTGTTTCGGCTATCCGCGCAGCTTCGAGACCTCGGCGCTGGCCGACGTGATCGGCAGAGCGGCCGGGGCCGTGGAGCGGCGGCTGCTGGGGCAGAGTTCCGCGCGTGAGCGTGCACTGCTGCGGGCGTACCTGGCAACCGGAGTCGATGCCGCAGTCGACCCTCATGCCGCCGTCCGCCCTCACCGCGGCATCGCGTTGGACGAACTGGTCCTCGAACTGCGCCCGCGCGACCAGGCGGTCCTCATGGAGAAGGCTGCCGAGTTGATCGCCCGTGCGCAGCGCGCTGCCGTCGACGTGCGCCTGCCCGACGGCCGGCGGATCACGCTCGTGAGCCGTCCGATGACGAGTGCCTCCGGGGTACAGGGCTTCGCCGTCGAGGCGGTCCTCCCCGGTCTCCCCTCGGAATCCCCGGACATCCCGCAGCAGGCCGACGAGCTGAGGGGCTTCGGCGTCGAGCGTGCCGTCGGTGTAGCCGTTCCGCGACTCTCCGCCGCCCCGCCGCGCCGACTCGCTCCCGACGCCGCGCCGGTCGGGGTCGTCGGGGCCGTCGACGGCAAGGGCCTCACGGACGACGGCACCGAAGGCGCGACGGGCGAGCCCTTCGAACCGCCGCCCTCGGCCAGAGGGCTCGTGCTGGTCGGAGAGCCGCATGTGGGTGCTTACGCGCTGGCCGCGCGACGCCGCCTCGAGCTGCTGTCCGAGGCCAGCGTCCGCATCGGCACCACCCTGGAGGTGCGCCGAACCGCCGAAGAACTCGCCGAGACGGCGGTCCCGCGACTGGCCGACTTCGTCACCGTCGATCTGCCGGAGGCCGTCCTGCGGGGTGAGGAGTCCGCCGACCCCCTCAGCGACCTGCGCCGCACGGTGGTCCACGGCATTCGCGACGGCCTCCCCTTCACCGCGGTCGGCAAGCGGATCGACTTCGGACCGACTGCGCCCCAGCTGCGGTGTCTGACCACCGGAGACGCAGTGCTGGAACCGGACCTGACGGTTTCCGCAGGCTGGCTCGCCCAGGACCCCGAGCACACCGGAGGGCTGCTGGCCCACGTCCACTCCCTCATCGCCGTACCCCTTGTCGCCCGCGGTGTCGTCCTGGGCATCGCCAGCTTCTACCGCGCCCAGGATCCCGCCCCGTTCGGGGACGACGACCGCTCTCTGGCCCAGGAACTCGCCTCTCGCGCCGCCCTGTCCATCGACAACGCCCGGCGCTACACGCACGAACGCACCATGGTCCTGGCCCTGCAGCGCAGACTGCTCCCGCACGGGCTGCCCGATCAGGAAGCCGTCGAGGTCGCCCATCGGTACCTGCCCGCCGAATTCGACGTGGGCGGGGACTGGTACGACGTCATCCCGCTCTCCGGCGCCCGCATCGGCCTCCTGGTCGGTGACGTCGTCGGTCACGGCATGCTCTCCGCCGCCACCATGGGACGGCTGCGCACCGCCGCACGCACCTTCGCCGAACTCGACCTCCCCCCGGACGAGGTACTCACCCACCTCGACAACCTGGTGGGGCGCATGGACCGGGAGGACTCCGAAGGGGAAGGCGTCGGCATCATCGGCGCGACCTGCCTGTACGTCATCTACGACCCGACCTCGCAGCATTGCGTCATGGCCCGCGCCGGCCACCCGCCGCCCGCGCTGGTCTGCCCCGACGGCAGCGTGTCCTATCCCGACCTGCCCGCCGGGCCCCCGCTCGGCCTCGGAGGGCTGCCCTTCGACGCCGTCGAGATCGACATCCCCGAGGACAGTCAGCTGGTCCTCTACACCGACGGACTCATCGAGGACCGGCACCGCGACGTCGACGTGGTCCTCGACCAGCTGCGCGGGGCCCTGGCCCACCATCCGGAACGCACACCCGAGGAGACCTGCCAGGCGATCCTGGACACCGTGGCACCGGCCCACCCGTGCGACGACATCGCCCTGCTCGTCGCCCGCACCCACGCCCTGGATTCCGGTCGGATCGCCACCTGGGAACTGCCCGCCGGCCCGGCCGTCGTCGGAGAGGTCCGTGCGCTCGCCCTCAGGCAACTTGCCGACTGGGGACTCGAGGAGCCGGCGTTCGCCGTGGAACTGATACTGAGCGAGCTGGTCACCAACGCCATCCGTCACGGTTCCGGGCCCATCCGGGTACGGCTGCTGCACGACCGCACCCTGATCTGCGAGGTCTCCGACACCAGCAACACCGCCCCGCACCTGCGTCGGGCGGCGAGCACCGACGAAGGCGGACGCGGCCTGTTCCTCGTCGCGCAACTGTCGCAGACGTGGGGGACCCGTTACCTCTCGGAGGGCAAGGTCATCTGGGCCGAGTGCGCACTCGACGGCGCGTGAGGAAAATGCCGAAATGGCATGATTGATCCAGTTAGTATCTCCTCTGAACGTCGGGAAGAACTCGTCAGGCCGACCCCCGGAGATGTCCGTGTACGACGCTCCCGACACGTCCGTGAAGGCGTTTCCCCCATTCGACGTGGAGCCCCTGGTCCGTATTCGCGGGCTCGGCAAGCGGTTCGGTGGCACCCTCGCCCTGGCCGGGGTCGACCTCGACGTCCACGCCGGCAGTGTCCTTGCCCTCCTCGGGCCCAACGGCGCCGGAAAGTCCACGCTCATCAAGGTGCTCGCCGGTGTCCACCATGCCGACGCGGGACAGATCACGGTCGACGGGCACCCGCTCGGAAGTCCCGCGGCCTCCCGCGGCATGTCCTTCATCCACCAGGACCTCGGTCTCGTGGAGTGGATGACGGTCGCCGAGAACATCGCCCTGAGCGCAGGGTATCCGCGCCGCGCCGGGCTGATCTCCTGGCGGAGGACCCGCGAGCGCTGCGTCGACGCCCTGCGGATCGTCGCCGGACATCTCGACCCCGACGCGCCGATCGCCGGGCTCGCCCCGGCCGAGCGTTCGCTGGTCGCGATCGCCAGAGCCCTGGCGGCACGCCCGAGACTCCTCGTCCTCGACGAGCCGACCGCCCGCCTCCCGGCCGCGGACTGCGCCCAGCTGTTCCGTGTCCTGCACGCCTTACGGGACCGGGGGCACGGCATCCTCTACGTCAGCCACCGCCTGGACGAGGTGTATGAGGTCGCCGACGCCTTCGCCGTGCTGCGTGACGGCCGCCTCGTCAGCCACGGCCCGCTGGCGGCCCACAGCCCCGCCCGTTTGGTGCACGACATCGTCGGCGGGGAACCGACCGCTCACCGCCCCGCCACGGCCCCGCCCGGCGGGCCGGCCGTACTGACCCTGGACGGCGTACGGACCACCGGCTCGGGCACGGTCGGCCTGGAGGTCGGGGCCGGGGAAGTCCTGGGCCTGGTCGGACTCACGGGCGCCGGGCAGACGGAACTGGGCCGGGCCCTCGTCGGTTCGCGTCCTCTTCTGGAGGGGCGGGCCCTGCTTGGCGGCCGGCCGTACCACCCTCGCACGGTCGCCGAAGCCGTCGGACTCGGTGTCGGCCTCGTACCCGGCGACAGACTGGGGGAGGGCTGTCTCGCCGAGCTGACCGTGCGGGAGAACCTCCTGGCCAATCCCCGCGCGGGAGGCCGGTCGGCGCCGCGCTGGATCAGCCCCCGCCGCGAACGCGCCGAGACCGCCATCCTGATCGAACGGTTCCTGGTGCGCCCCGGCGACGGCGAGGCCCCCCTCGCCGTCCTGTCCGGCGGCAACCAGCAGAAAGTCCTGATCGGCCGATGGCTTCGGCTGGGCCTGCGCCTGCTGATCCTCGAGGAGCCGACCGCGAGCGTGGACGTGGGCGCCAAAGCAGCCATCCACCGCCTGCTCGGTGAGGCAGTGGCCGCGGGTCTCGCGGTCCTGCTCATCTCCACCGACTTCGAGGAGGTCGCGGGTGTATGCCGGCGTGCCCTGGTCTTCGTCCGCGGGTCCGTGACCGCCGAGCTGAGCGGTGCGGACCTCACGGCAGCCGGGCTGACCCGGGAGGCGTCGGCCGTGCACCCTTCCGGCACGGGGACGAACCCATGACCGCCCCGCCCTCCCCCTCCTCACCCCGGAGACGACGGCGCCGACCGGGCGGACACCTCATCGGCGCCTACGGCCTGCTCGCCCTGACGGCCCTGCTCTTCCTGATCTTCTCCCTCGCCCTGCCCCGCACCTTCCCCACGCTGGACACCGCCGACTCCATCCTGTCCAACCAGTCGATCCCGGCCGTCCTCGCACTCGCCGCCATGGTCCCCATCGTGACCGGCGCGTTCGACCTCTCCATCGGCTACGGCCTCGGCCTGGCACACGTCATGGTGATACAGCTCGTCGTGAACGGCGGGTGGCCCTGGCCGCTCGCCTGCCTCGCCGTGATCGTCGGAGGCGCGGTAGCGGGCGTCCTCAACGGTGTCATCGTCGTGTTCGGCCGGATCGACTCCTTCATCGCCACCCTCGGTACCGGCAGCATGATGTACGCCGTGACCGGCTGGATCACCGACGGCGGCCGGATCGTCCCCGGCGGGCAAGGCCTTCCGGCGGCGTTCACCGACCTCTTCGACTCCACGTTCCTCGGCGTTCCGGTCCCCGCGTTCTACGTGCTGGCCCTCACCGTCGTTCTCTGGCTGGTGCTGGAGCGACTGCCGCTCGGCCGGTGCCTCTACGTCGTCGGCTCGAACCCGCGCGCGGCCGAGCTCGTCGGGATCCCGACCCGCAGGTACACCGTTTACGCCTTCGCCACGTCCGGGCTGATCGTCGGCCTCGCCGGTGTGCTGCTCGCGGCCCAGCAGCAGATCGGCAATCCGAGTGTCGGCCTCGACTATCTGCTGCCCGCCTTCGTCGGCGCCCTCCTCGGCTCCACGGCGATCAAACCCGGCCGGCCCAACGCCATCGGCACCGTCGTGGCCGTCGCGGTCCTCGCCGTCGGCCTCACCGGCATCGGCCAGCTGGGCGCCGACTTCTGGACCGTCCCGCTGTTCTACGGGGGCACCCTGCTCATCGCGGTCGGCCTGGCGGGATACGCCGCCCGGCGCCGGCTGCGCAGCGGCGTCGTCGCGGCCCACGACGCGTCGGCCGCGCCGCCCGGGCCGCCGTCCTCACCGACGCAGGACGGTGGGCCGGCAGGCACGACTCCCTGATCCACGCCAGGGGCACCGCCTCCGTGCCCCGGCCGCATCCTCCCGCCTCATTCCTACGCGAGGAGTTCCCGTGCACGGCAACCGCAGAGCCACCCCCGGCGTCCTCAGGGTTCGGCTCGTCGCCTGCGTCCTGCTGGCGACGGCAACCGCCCTCGCCGGCTGCGAACGCGGCTCGTCGGGCGGCCCGGCCGAGTCCACCACGGGCCCGAGCGGCTGCCCCGCCGTCCATGCCAGGGCCGACACCGCCGTCACACGGGCGGAGGAAACAGACGTCTCCTGGAACGGGCCGACCAGCGGCCCCACGGCGGTCTCGGGCAAGAACATCGTCTACGTCGCCCAGACCATGACCAATCCCGGGGTCGCGGGCGCGGCCGACGGGGTGAGGGAAGCCGCGCGGGTCATCGGGTGGAAGGTCCGGGTGATCGACGGCGGGGGCAGTCCCGCCGGCATCCAGACGGCGATGAGCGAGGCCGTGGCCCTCAAGCCCTCGGGGATCGTCATCGGCGGGTTCGACCCCAACTCGACGTTGCGGCAGGTCGCGCGGGCCAACGAGGAGCGCATCCCGCTCATCGGCTGGCACGCGGTCGCCGAGCCCGGCCCCAGCCGGCGGCCCGAGCTCTTCACCAACGTCACCACCCAGGTCGAGGACGTGGCCGCGATCAGCGCGCAGTGGATCATCTCGCGCTCCCACGGCCACGCCGGGGTCGTGCTCATCACCGACTCCTCGATCCCCTTCGCCAGGAACAAGTCCCAGCTGATCAGGAAGGAGCTCGCCACCTGCCGGGGCGTCAAGCTGCTCGCGTACGAGAACATCCCGATTCCGGACGCGAGCAGTCGCACCCCTCGGGAGATCTCCTCCCTCCTGGCCCGGTTCCAGAACAGCTGGACCCACTCCGTCGCCATCAACGACCTGTACTTCGCCGACGCGGCTCCCGCCTTCCGCGCGGCCGGACAGAAGGGCTCAGGCCCGCCCTTCAACATCGGCGCAGGCGACGGCGACCCCTCCGCCTTCCAGCGCATCAACGGCAGGCAGTACCAGGCCGCCACCGTGCCCGAGCCGCTGTCCCTCCAGGGCTGGCAGATCGTCGACGAGTTCAACCGTGCCTTCTCCGGTCGTCCCGCCAGCGGGTATGTGGCCCCCGTCCACATCGCCACGGCCGGAAACAGCGGCGGTGCCACGACCTGGGACCCGGCGGGCTACCAGGAGGCGTACCGAAAGATCTGGGGCAAGTGACCGAGGTGTCGGGGACCTGGCCGCCGCGGGCGCACCGGCTTTCGTCCGTACGACCCCGTGTGGTGGCGGGGCGTAGAGGTGTGCGGGAGCTTCCTGGGACGACATGTCCGGTTCTGCAGGAGAGGCTCTGCTTCGGCGGCCCGGTGACCGGGGGAGTGAAGGCCCGCCGTATCGGTGTCCGAGCGCTGGGCTAGAGTCTCGCCTCATCCTCGGTCGGACGTTCTGCCCGGGAACGTGCGCTGGGGGTACGGCACATGGGGCTCGAACGAATGGAACTGCCCGGCTACGAGATCCAGGAGGTCCTGGGGCAGGGTGGTTTCGCCACGGTGTACCGGGCCCGGCAGCTGGCCGTGGGCAGGGAGGTCGCGCTGAAGGTGGACAGCAGAACGCTGTCGACACCGCGCGACCGGCAGCGTTTCCTGCGTGAGGTAACCGCGGCCGGACAGCTGTCCGGGCATCCGCATGTGGTGCCGGTGTACGACGCCGGGGTGCTCGCCGACGACCGCCCTTACATGGTGCTGGAGTTGTGCCCCGGCGGCTCGCTCGGCGACCGGCTGCACCGGCAGGGACCACTGCCGCTCAAAGAGGCGCGCGACATCGGAGTGGGCCTGGCGGACGCGGTCGCGGCCGCTCACGCGGCCGGGGTGCTGCACCGCGACATCAAACCCGGAAACGTCATGGTCAACCGGTACGGCGGCGTGGCCCTCACCGACTTCGGGCTGGCGGCCATGCCCCGGCCGGGGCGGGAACTGTCCGTGACGCGGGAGGCGCTGACGCCCGCGTACGCGCCTCCCGAGGCCTTCCACATGGCCGAACCCAGCCGGGCCGGTGATGTGTACTCGCTGGCCGCCACCGTCTACGCCCTGCTGCGGGGCTGCCCACCGCACCACCCGGACGACGGAACCCAGCTCAGCCTCGCCGAACTGATCGTGCGCCACACCTGGCCGTACCCGGAACTGCCCGGAGTGCCGGCCGCTCTCAACTCGGTTCTCCGGCACGCCGTGGCCTCGGACCCGGCCCGCCGACTGTCCGACGCGGGCGCGTTCCGGGACGCTCTCGCCGCCGTCGATCTCGACACCGTCGACGTGGGAGGTGTCGGCGGCTTCGGACCGGTGACCGGCCTGACCACCGTTTCCTCGTACCGGGACGCGCCGCCCTCCTCGTACACGCCGCCGCGCGACGCGGCTCTTCCCTACGATGGCGCCCCTCCGCCGCCGTCCGTTCCGGACGCGGGTCGCACGACCTCGGTCTCCGGGCCCGGCGGCGACGGTGGACGGAAGGGATCGCGACGCCCCCGCCTGGTCGCCGTGCTGGCGGCGGTGGCCGTCTCGGTGGGTGTGTCGGTCACCGTGGTGACGTACCAGGGCGGCCGGCAGGACCGCGGGGACGAGGGCCCCGGCCCGGGGGCGTCCGCCTCTTCCGGTGCCACAGCCGAGAACAAGGACGCGTCCGGCGCAGGGGTGGCGACCACGACGGAGAACTGCCCCGCGGCGGGCGTCGACGGCGTCGGCGGCCGGTGTGTCGCGACCCCCGAGTGCTGGAGCGGCATCACGGACATCTCGGGCATCATCACGGTCAGCCGCGCGGACTGCCAGACCAGGCATGTGTGGGAGACCTTCGCCATCGCTCCGCTGCCGGAGGACGGCATGACGAACAACGCGCGGGATCTGGTCAGGCATCCTGACGTCAAGGCGCTGTGCTCACAGCGGGTCATGGCGGATTCCATGGTCCCCGGTGGCCGTGAGGTCGCCGACGAGTGGAACGTCGACGTCCTGCCGCCGACGGCGGGCGAGTGGGACAAGGGCCTGCGCGTCTTCCGCTGCGTGGCCGCGGCGGTCACGCAGGACGGGGAGAAGACCGGGAGCCAGTTCGCCGTGCAGGGGTGAACGGACCGTCGGCCGTGTGGCCGCGCACCGCATCACGAACGGCGGGCCCGGTCGCCGCGACGGCGGTCGGGGACGGCCGTCCGATGGCGCTGACGTCCAGCACCATCGTTCACGACGGCGGGCGGAACGGGGCCGTCAGCGGCGCGGGCGCTCCAGGGTGAGGAGCAGGCCCTCGACCGCACCGGGTCCGATACGGCCCTTGACGTCGGCGGACGTGATGGCCTTGAGGGCCCAGCCGTCCTCGGCGTGCTTGTTCAGAACCTTCTCCAGCTTGTCGCTGTCCAGCGCGTCTCCGATCAGTGACTCGCGGAAGGTGACGACCTTGTACTCGAGTGCGTGCGGGTTGCTCATGTCTGGGGCCTTCCTGTCGATGGCCCGGTTGCCGGAACCGGGGACAGCCAACCACCGGGCGACGTCCGCGCGCACGGCGGGGTGGGGCGTGTCGGAGAAGAGCCGTGACGCGAAGCCGAGCGGGGTGGGTGAGCGGGCCCGCACCGTGGAGACGGACAGGACTCAGGCCGGCTTGCGCCAGACGGAGATGTGCTTCGTGGAGTCCTGGGTGAACGGTGTGCCGTCCCAGTCCTCGACGCGCCGTTCCGGCTCGAGTCCCGCGATCCGTGCCATCAGGTCGAGCTCGGCGGGCCACGCGTACCGGTGGCGGGAGTTGCCGCGGCGGTAGCCGCCGTCGCCTTCGCGGGTGAGGTGGTGAGAGACGAGGATCTGCTCGACCAGGTCGAAGGTGTCGAAGCCGAGGTGCCGCTCGGACACGTCGAACGGCACCGCGACCTGCCCGGGCGGCAGGAAGCGCAGCGGCGGCACCAACAGCTCGACGACGAAGCGGCCGCCGGGCGCCAGATGCCGCGCGGCGTTGCGGAAGCACTCGACCTGCTCGTCCTGCGTGAGCAGGTTCGTGATGGTGTTGTAGACGAGGTACACGAGGGCGAACTCGCCGGGGACGGTGGTCGTGGCCATGTCCCCGATGACGACCGGGAGCGCGTCCTCGTCGATCTTGCGCCGCAGGACGGCCGCCATGGGCTCGGACAGTTCCACGCCCACCACGGGCACACCGCGCTCCCGCAGCGGGACACCCACGCGTCCGGTCCCGATGGCGAATTCCAGCGCCCGGCCGTCACCGGCGAGCGCGGTGAGGAAGTCGACGGTGGGTCCGAGGACAGCGGCCGAGGACATCTCGCTCTCCTCGGCGTCGTAGCGGTCGGCGATCGCGCGGGTCCACAGCTCGCTGCTCGTCATGAGCCGCCACTCTGCCGGGCGCCACGGCCCGCTGTCGACGTGATTTCCCACCGTCGGCCGCGAGGGGCACCGACCGCCGGACCGCCGCCGCGGCGGCTCGGTGCGGACGGTGGCCGACCGCCCGGCCCGGCTGATCGCACGCGCCGCAGCGGTGGGCGTTCTCCTGCGGCGCATCTTGTGTAATCTGAAAGTTAACCTTTCGCGTGTATTTGAGTTCGTACCGGCTTGCACGACCGATCCGGCGCCACGAGGGCGAAAGGTAGTGCGGTTGTATGTACCGTGCTAGGCTTCGTGCTAGTTGCAGTTGTGGTTCCCGAAACTTCAAGTGCCTCGGCGACAGTCCGTCGCCGGGCATTTTTGTATCTCCGGTGCTTATCCGGACGGGGTTCATTGTGGCAACGCATGGGTCCACACGGTGTGGACCTCTGGGCACTGCCCCGAAGGAGATGTGACATGGCTACTGGCACCGTCAAGTGGTTCAACTCGGAAAAGGGATTCGGTTTCATCGAGCAGGACGGCGGCGGCCCCGACGTTTTCGCTCACTACTCGAACATCGCCACCCAGGGCTTCCGTGAGCTCCAGGAGGGCCAGAAGGTGAACTTCGACGTCACGCAGGGCCAGAAGGGCCCGCAGGCCGAGAACATCACGCCCGCCTGACGCGAAGCGTACTAGGCAGCTGGGGCCCGCACCACGTGGTGCGGGCCCCAGCTTGCTGCTATTCCGGGATTCCACCGGAATTCTTTCAGTCTCATTTTCGGCCTGGTTTCCAGGCCGGGTTTCCGGCTCGTGCTTGCAATTCGTCCGGCTCGTTGCTGCCGGGAATTCCTCGATGCGTGCCCCGTCGAGGAAGGTTCTCCCATGAACCGTTCAGCTCGCACGAATGACCGCTCCGAGTTCGCGCTGCCGGTCACCGTCACCCCCGCACTCCCCGCCGCCGCGACCTTCGGTGAACTGGACATGCCGACCGAGTTGCTGGAGATGCTCACCGGGCACGGCCTCCACGAGCCGTTTCCGATCCAGGCCGCCACGTTGCCGAACTCGCTCGCGGGCCGTGACGTCCTGGGCCGCGGGCGCACGGGGTCGGGCAAGACGCTCGCCTTCGGCCTGGCGCTCCTCGTACGCACGGCCGGCCGGCGTGCCGAGGCCCGCAAGCCCCTGGCCCTGGTCCTGGTCCCCACGCGCGAGCTGGCCCAGCAGGTCACCGATGCGCTCACCCCCTACGCCCGGTTGCTGAAGCTGCGGCTGGCCACCGTGGTCGGCGGCATGTCGATCGGCAGGCAGGCCGCGGCGCTGCGGGCCGGGGCCGAGGTGGTCGTCGCGACTCCGGGCCGACTCACGGACCTCGTCGAGCGCAAGGACTGCCGCCTGGACCGGGTCGACATCACCGTCCTGGACGAGGCCGACCAGATGGCCGACATGGGCTTCCTGCCCCAGGTGACCGAGCTGCTCGACCAGGTTCGCCCCGCGGGGCAGCGCATGCTGTTCTCGGCCACGCTCGACAACAACATCGACGCTCTGGTCCGCCGGTACCTCCACGACCCGGTGGTCCACTCGGTCGACCCGTCGGCGGGCGCGGTCACCACGATGGAGCATCACGTGCTTCAGGTGCACGGCGCCGACAAGTACGCCACCGCCACCGAGATCGCCGCCCGCGAGGGGCGCGTGCTCATGTTCCTCGACACCAAGCACGCCGTCGACCAGTTCACCCGGCACCTGCAGGGCAGTGGCGTCAGGGCCGCCGCGCTGCACAGCGGGAAGTCGCAGCCGCAGCGCAACCACACCCTGGCCCGGTTCAAGGACGGGCATGTGACGGTACTGGTGGCGACCAACGTCGCGGCCCGCGGCATCCACATCGACAACCTCGACCTCGTCGTCAACGTCGACCCGCCCGCCGATCACAAGGACTACCTGCACCGCGGTGGCCGTACCGCACGCGCCGGCGAGTCCGGCAGCGTCGTCACGCTGGTGCTGCCCAACCAGCGCAAGGACATGGCCCGTCTGCTGTCCGACGCGGGCATCAGGCCGCAGATCACGCAGGTCCGCTCCGGCGAGGCCGAGCTGAGCCGTATCACCGGCGCCCAGGCTCCCTCCGGCGTCCCCGTCGGCGGCAGCGCACCCGCCGCCGCGGAGCGGCCGAAGCGCGGCGGCGCCCCCTTCCGCGGCATGGGCACCACCCCGGGGCGGGCCGGCCGTGGCGGTGGCGAGTCCCGCCGGGCCGCGGAGGCCCGCCAGACCGCCGAGGCCCGCGCCGCCGCCCGGGTACGCCGGGGCGGCCAGGGCAGGCCCTGAGGCCCTGCCGGGCACGCACCCCGGGCGCGGCACGGCGATGGGCCGTGTCCGACCCTTCGTGTCGGATCAGCGGGCGGCGTCCGGTGCGCCGCATCGCACGGCGGAGGACGACCCGCGTACTGGGCGTACTCGGGTCGTGCGACGACGCGGCGAGGTGCCGTGGCTGTCGTGTGCGCCCGCCGGAGATCACGGGACAACCCTTAGTGTCGTCGGCATGAGCGAAGACTCCCTGCGTCTGGTCACCGTCGAGCGGACCGGTACCGGTCGGTTCACCGCCACGAACGCGCGCGGCGGCACGATCGACTTCGGCACCGGCGCCGATTCCGACCAAGGCGCCGACTTCACCCCGGTGGAACTCCTGCTCGCGGCGATCGGCGGTTGCACCGCGGCCGACGTCGACGTCGCCACCGGGCGGCACGCGGAGCCCGCCGGGTTCACCGTCACCGTGACCGGCGACAAGATCAGCGACGAGCTCGGCAACCGGATGACCGACCTCGCGGTCGCCTTCTCCGTCACCTTCCCGGACGGCGCGTCCGGCGACCGGGCCCGGGCGATCCTGCCCCGGGCGGTCGCGATCTCCCACAACCGGCTGTGCACCGTCAGCCGCACGATCGAGGTCGGCACGCCCGTCACCGCGACGGTCGCGGACGCCTGACCGCACCACGGCATCTCCGGCTCGTTGTCTGCGGGCCGGTGACAAGCGCGCCGTCGAGCCCTGCGTTCTTGTGAGCACTTCCCGGTCGCGCGCTCTCCGCGGTTCTACGGTCCGCCTATGAACACGAGTCGTGGCAGAGGAAGGACGTGGTCCGGCGCGGCGCTGGCGGTGCTGCTGACCACGGGGGCGCTCACCGCAGCCGCCCCGGACGCTCAGGGAGACGACGCCCGGACCGAGACGCCCGTGGCGTCGACGCACCCGGCCGACGGCGTGACCGAGTCGCTGGTGCGGGTGAAGGCGCCGTTACCGCGGTCCTTCGGGGACCGTCCGGCGGCCTGCGACCGGCTGTCGTATCTGCGCTACCGCTCCGCCGACGGACCGGAGGCGTCGGCCGACGCGGACCGGATCCTCGTGGCCCAGCCCGGCATCCTGGAAGGTGCCGGAGCGTTCGACAGCGTCGCCCGAGGCACGGTGGCGAAAGCCGCCGCGCAGGGACGGCACATCGAGTTCTGGGCCCTGGACCGGCGCTCCAACTGCCTGGAGGACCGGACCGGCATCGCTTCCGGCGACCAGCACACCGCCGTCGACTACTACTACCGGGGCAAGCGGGTCGACGGCCGGGTCTTCGGGGGCTTCGTCGGCGACGGCAGGCTGGGGTGGATGGCGAAACTCGGCATCGAGCAGACCGTGCGCGACGAATACGACCTGCTGGCACGTGAGTTGCCCGACCAGGGCGTGCGCAAGAGCAAGGTGCTGTGCGGCGGGCATTCGCTGGGCGGGGTGATCACCGGGTACTTCGCGGCGGCCGACTTCGACGGCGACCCCGCCACCGTGGCGGACGCGGGACACAACCAGTGCGCCGGCTACTTCGCCCTCGACACGACGATCTCCACCTCGCTGGCAGACCTGAGCGGCAGCCTGCCCGACGACACCAACCTGCCGGACGTCGGGCTCGGTTACGCGGTGGTGCAGGCGGGGCTCGACACCGGGGTGCTGCCGCGCTCGCTGTCCGCGCCGGTACTGCTCAACCCGGAGACCATGACCCTGCTGGCCATCGCCGGCCTGGGCGCCGTACGCGACCCGGACGGTGAGGCGGACCTGCCGTCCTACCTGCCGTCCGGCATCAACATCGAGGCCACCAACCGCTTCCTGTTCTCCAGGGACACCGCCACCTTCCTCACGGGTTCACCAGGGGTGAAGGACTTCCGGCTCACCAACGCCACGGTGCTCGGGTCGCTGATGGACGACAACTCCGTACCCCTGGCGTTCCTGCAGAGCAGCGTGGGCCTCTTCGACGGCGGGCCGGTCACGGACAAGAACTTCCCGGCCGCCAACGGGAGTTCGCAGCCGACGCAGCTGTTCGGCGTCGCGTACAAGGCCATCCCCGCGCAGCCGCACGGGCCGCTGTACAGCTGGCGCGACTACGACCGTGTCGGCGACGCCGACGACCCCGGGTACCGGTCGGCCGACGGTACGCCGTTCACCGACGCGGGCAAGGAGGTCACCGACCTTCAGGAGCTGGCCCGCAGCCTGGCTGAGCAGCCGCTCGACTTCACCGAGCAGTACTTCCCGACCAAACTGGTGACCGACATCCAGCTGGCCACCTCACCACAGGTCAAGAGGCTGGTCGTCCATCCCGCGGGACTGACGGCCAACCCGACGCTCACGGTGCTCGCGGGCGACGGACTGCTCGCCGGCCGCATTCCGGCCGACCTGCACCCCGTGGTCGCCGCCGGCTACCAGCATCTCGACGTGCTGACCGCGGCGCCCGTGCAGAACAACGGCCGGCCCGAGGCCGTGGGGACCGCGCTCGCGACGTTCGCCCGTTCTCCCCGGTAGCCCTTGTCCCACACGTGGGCAGGGCCCGGGAGGATCTCCTCCCGGGCCCTGCCCACATGCCGTGCCGCCGGTGCGGGTCAGACCCTGCCGGCGGCGAACGTGGCCGCCGCGGAGGCGTCGGCGGTGTAACCGAGGTGGGCCAGCACGTCGTCCCCGCCGTTCTCACAGATGGGGTCACCGCCGGCGCAGAAATCGATGGTGCGGCTCTGGTAGGTGCCGGTGACGCTCTTGCCGAGGGCCCGGATCGGGTTGCCGAACAGCAGGACCGCGGCGACCCTCGGCGCGACCGCCGTGGGGAGGGTCGCGACGATGGGACTGCCGACCACCGCGCCCGCGCTGCTGATCCCGATGGAATTGTCGACGACGTTCGCACCCTGCGAATAGCCGACGAGAACGAAGCGCTGATTCGGGCAGGCCGTCGCCTGCTCCTCGACGTGGTTCACCAGATCCGCGTTTCCCTGCGCGGCCGAGGTGAGGGAAAGGTTCGCGGGATAGTTCACCGCATAGCTGGAGAGTTTCTTTCCCGTCAGTTTCTTCTGGAGTGCGGAGAACACCGGGTCGCCCACGATCAGGCCGAGCGTGCCCGGTTCGAAGGTGCCACGAGCTGCCACGACGTCGACGTCCGAGCAGGCGGCGGCCGCTGCCGCGGGCGCCGAGAGAGTGGTGAGGCCGGCACTTCCGGCCAATGAGAGCGCGGCGAGACACAAGCGGATACGCATGGGGATCCTTTGCGGGTGGGGCGCGTGACGCACCTGATGAAAAGGACAGTCCCGAAGGTATTCGCGTTCTCTTGCCACGTGTTATGGACGGGAATTCAGAAATTCACCCGGTTTTTGTACCGTCGTGAGTGGGTCGGGTTCTAGCGGCTCGGGTGCGAGTGATTCGGGCCGGGGTTTCCATGCGCGGGCCGGTCAGGAGCGGTTCGCGGAGCGCAGGGCGAGGATCAGGTCCAGGCGGGCGCCAGGGTCGTGCAGGGCGTCGCCGAACAGCTTCTCCAGCTGGCGCAGGCGGTAGCGGACCGTCTGCGGGTGGATGTGGAGCCGGGCGGCGACCTCGGGCACGTTGCTGCCGCTGAGCAGCCAGGCCGACAGCGTCTCGGCCAGCCGGGCGCGCTGCCCCTCGGAGACGGTGTCGAGGGGCGCGAGCGCCCGCGCCTCCAACTGGGCGAGCAGCGGTTCGTCACTGTGCAGCAACAGGGTGGACAGATGGTCGGCGCACCGCACCACGCCCTGTCGGGGCAGGATGCCGCGGCCCATCAGCCCCAGCGCCCGCGTGGCCCAGCGCAGCGACTGCGCGGCCTCGGTGACGGGGACCGTCGGGCCGATCGCCGCCGGGCGTCCCTGGAGGCCGAGGACGAAGGACCGGCCCCCGAACCGCCCGGAGCCCTCCGGGTCCGGCACGAGCACACGCGGCGGCCGTGACTCCATGTCCGTCAGCGCCCCGGGCATCGCGGGCGGCCGATCCGCCGCCTGCGGGTCCCCGCCGGCCGCCAGCGTGACGACGGCGACCTGCGAGGGCACCCGCCAGCGTGCGGCGTGTGCCAGGTCCTGCACCGCTTCCGCGGACACCGGCCCGTCGCCCAGCAGCAGATCGAGCAGGCGTCGGCGGCGTCGTTCCAGCTCGTCCGTGCTGTGCGACCGTGCCTCCGCGTATCCCTCGGCGGCCGCCTCCGCGACCTCGTGCACGGTTTGGAACGCCAGTTCGCCGAGTGTCGCCACGGCCGCCGAGTCCAGCCCCAGTTCCTCCGCCGTGCGGCCCATCAGCCGCCAGGCGTGCAGACCGCCCACGCGCAACGCGGACTGCAGCGCGTCCAGGCTGCGGCCCTCGACGGCCTCGCCGCGCCCGAGTTCGTAGTACGTCGCGGCGATGGCGGCTCCCTGGCCGCGCGGGTCGGCGATGTGATCGACGAACAACGTGAGCGCCTGCACCACTCCGGCCCTGAGGTTGCGGCCGTAGTTCCCGTCGGCGGGCCGCGCGTACTCGGGGACCTGCCTGCGGACCTCCTCCTCCACCTCGTCGGCCACCCTCTCCAGTTGGGCGCGCAACAGCCCGGCCAGGTCGGGCGGAACCGAGACGGTTCCAGGTTCGGCGGGCAGGCCGCGCGGAGTGGGGACAGCCACGACGGACACTCCTTTCACCCGGAGGCGGCTCGCCCACGGAGCGCTGCCCGTGGGACGAGGGGGACGTCCTGTGTCGGACGGACGGCCCCTGCGCTCCGTTCCGTGCCCCGGCTGCGCCGAGGTCACGCCGGCACTCCCAGCGCACCGGCGAGCATCGGCCACGAGGCGGCGAACTCCCTCCTCCAGTAGACCCAGCTGTGTCCTCCTCCCGCGTAGTAGTGGGTGGTGGCCGGGACGCCGAGGAGCGCGAGGAGGTCGGTGAAGGCGTGCGCGGAGAGCCACAGGGTGCTCTCCAGTGCCTCGGGCAGCCAGTCGCCGACGCCGCCGACCACTCCGCTGCCGCTGGACACGTAGAGGGGCGTGCCGCGCAGACCGGCGGCGCGGGCGCGCGGGTTGAAGTCGCGCCAGGTGAGGGCGTTGAGGATCGGATTGCCCCAGAGCGAGTGGGGAGCCAGGCTCTCGCGGGCCACGATGGCGTCCAGGAGGGTGGGCACACCGGGAGCGGTGGTGTCGAGGATGCCGCTGTAGGAGGCCGCGGCGGCGAACAGGCCCGGATGGCGGGCAGCGTGCGCCATCGCTCCGTAGCCTCCCGTGGAGACCCCGGCGACGGCCCGCACACCGGACGCCCGGTAGTCGCGGGCCAGCAACGCCGGTACCTCCTGGATCTGGAAGGCCTCGTAGTCGGGGCCGCCGCGCCACGCGCTGGGGATACCGGTGGGGCCCGCGTCCGGCATGGCCACGATCAGGTCGCGGCCCGCGGTGAAGGCCTCGATGTCCGTCTCGCGGGTCCAGGACGTGTAGTCGTCGTGGGCACCGTGCAGGAGGTACAGGACGGGGTACCGCCGCTCGGGCCGGGCGTCGAAGTCCGACGGCAGGATCAGCCGGACCGGCGCGCTGCGGCCCAGCGCCGGGGAGGACAGGGACACGTCGAGGGTGCGCGGTGCCAGCCGGGTCGTGGCCCCGGCGCGTCCCGCGGCGCCGGTGGCGCCGAACAGGGCGGCCAGTCCGCCTGCCGCCGCGGCCCGGGTGACGGCGCGTCGGGACGGTCGGTTCGTGTGCTTCGGCATGGCGGCTCCTCAGTCCGGTTACGCGGGTCCGCCCGGCGCGGCGAGCAGCTGCCGCAGATGGGCGGCGATCTCGTCGACGTGCGGCGGGTCGAGCAGCGAGAGGTGGTGGCCCGGGACCGGTACGACCGTCAGACGCGGGCACACCTCGTCCCAGCCGAGGGCTTCGTCGTCCCGTTCGTACGCCGGGTCGCGCACGGTGTGCGGGGCCGGTTCGGTGGCCCGGTACAGCACCACGCGGCCGTCGTGGCGGTCCGGACGGTGGGCCTCGCCGATCCTCAGGTCCAGGTAGGAGGCACGCTGGTGCTCCAGCGCGGCGGCCGGTACCGCGACGGCCCCGCTCAGGGCGCGCAGCACGAGGTCGATGCGCTCGCGGTCGTCGTCCATCGCGACGAGATCGTCGTACGGCAGGCGCAGCCTGACCCCGTAGGTGTCGGCGACGTGCCGGGCGAAGCCCGTGAAGTGGGCGCGGACGCGGTCGGCGGGCGTACGGTCGGGCGAGGGGAGGGGCCGCACCGGGTCGATGAGCACGACCAGTGGCACGGTACGTCCGGCGGCGGTGAGTTGGCGTGCCGTCTCCTGGGCGACGAAGCCGCCGAAGGACCAACCGCCGAGCAGACAGGGTCCGTCGGGGTGGGCGGCGGTGATCGCCTCGGCGTAGCGGCGAGCCTTCTCCGGCACGGTACCGGCGTCCTCCAACCGGTCCAGCCCGTGCACCGGACGGTCGTCGCCGAGGCGTTCGGCGAGTGCGCGGTAGACGTCGGACCGGCCGCCGGCCGCGTGGCACAGGAACAGCGGCGGCAGGGCGCCGGTGGCGCGCAGGGCCCGCAGCGGCGAGGACGCGGCCATCGCGGTCGGCGCGGCGGGGAGCGCCTGCTGGATACGAGCGACCGCTTCGTCGACGGTGGCGGCGCCGAGCAGGTCGCGCAGCGGTAGTTCGATCCCGAACTCGCGTTCCACGGCGGTGCGGATGCGGACGGCCATCAGAGAGTCCAGGCCAAGGTCGGCCAGTGCTGTGGCGGGCGCGATCCGGGCCGTCGGGTGGCCGGTGACGGCGGCGATGTGGTGGCTGAGGCGGGCGGCCACCGAGGGCGGGCCGTCGGCTTCCTCCACCGGTGCGGCGGGCCCGGCCCAGCGATCCACGGTCGTTCCGGTCGCCGTCGCCGTCGCCGTCGCCGTCGCCGTCGCCGTCGCCGTCGCCGCGACGGGGGCGCGGCCGTCCGTCCACCAGTACCGGGTGTGCCGCCAGCGCGGTGCCGGCAGGTCGACGACGCGGCCGGGCGGCAGCGGCAGGGGCAGACCCGCGGCGTACAGGGCGCCCATCCCTGAGAGGAACGCGGCGGAGCCGTCCGCGTCGCGGCGCACGGTGCCCACGGCGAGGGCTCCGGGCACCGTGTCGGTCACCGGCCCAACCAGGACCGGATGCGGCGAGATCTCGACGAAGGCGGTGTGACCGTCGGCCGCGGCCGCCGCGAGGGCCCGGTCCAAACGCACGGGCCGGCGAAGGTTCGCGGCCCAGTGGGCGGCGTCGAACCGGCACTCCCCGCGGGGGTCGTCGAGGACGGTGGAGTAGACCGGGATCCGCGTCGGCCCGCCCCGGACGTCGGACAGGGCGGCGGTGAGTTCGGGAAGGAGCGGGTCCACCTGGGGCGAGTGTCCGGCGCCGGCCACCCGCATCGCCCGGGCGGCCCGGCCCCGCTCCTCCAGTCGGCGCACGAGCCGGGTGACCGCGAGCTCGTCACCGGTGACGACCTTCTGCCGGGGCGAGGAGTGGACCGCGACCTGGACGCCCGGGAAGTCGCTTTCCAGGGCGTCGAGTTCGCCGTCCTCGAGGTCGACCACGGCCATCGCGCCGCCGTGCAGCCCGCTCAGCAGGCGGGCCCGTACGGCGACGATCCGGGCCGCGTCCGACACGTCCAGGGCACCCGCGCAGACGGCGGCAGCCACCTCGCCCATGGAGTGACCGATCACGGCGGCCGGTTCGACGCCGTACGAGCGCCACAATTCGGCCAGCGCCAACTGGTAGCCGAACAGCACGGGTTGGGCGATCTCCAGACGGTCGAGGGCCGCACCGCAGGCCAGCTGGTCGTAGAGGGAGAACCCGCAGGCTGCGGCGAGCCGGGCGTCGAGCTTCTCCACGGCGGCGGCGAAGGCCGGTTCCTCGGCCAGCAGCCGGCGTCCCATGCCGGGCCACTGGCTGCCGTACCCGGAGAACACCCAGACCGGGCCGCGCCCGACACGATCACGATCGCCGGTCAGCACGCTCGCGTGCGGCCGGCTCTGCGACAACGCGTCCAGCGCCTCGGCCAGTTCCTCCCGGTCGTGGGCGACGACGGCGGCGCGCACCGGCCCGCGCCCGGTGCGTCCGGCGAGCGTACGCGCCACGTCGGCCGCACGCGCGGCGCTTCCCTCCGGCGTACGCAGCCACGCGGCGAGCCGGGCCGCGGTGTCCCGGACCCGGTCGGTGTCGACGTCGGACAGCAGATGCAGCCGGGCGGCCGGCTCCTCGGCCGGGGCAGACGGCCGCACGTCGGGCCGCCATTCCTCCAGCACCGCGTGGGCGTTGGTACCGCCGAACCCGAAGCCCGACACCCCGGCGGTGGCCGTCCCGCCGTAACGGGGCCACGGCTCGGGCTCGGTCACCACCCGCAGTCGCACGTCGTCCGGGGCGCTGCCGCCGGCGCAGTGCAGCGAGGGCGGAACCCGGTCGTGATGCAGCGCGAGGACCGTCTTCACCAGTCCCGCGATGCCCGCGGCGGACTCCAGGTGGCCGAGGTTGCCCTTGACGGAGCCGAGGAGCAGCGGCTGGTCGGGGTCTCGGCCCGCGCCCAGCACCGCACCGAGCGCGCCCGCCTCGATCGGGTCGCCGAGCGGGGTGCCGGTGCCGTGCGCCTCGACGTAGTCGATGTGCGTCGGGGACAGCCCGGCCCGCGGGTAGACGGTGCTCAACAGGGCCTGCTGCGCGGCCGGGTTGGGCGCGAGGAGACCGTTCGAGCGGCCGTCGGAGTTGACGGCGGTGGCACGGACGACGGCGAGGACGCGATCACCGTCCCGCTCGGCTTCGGACAGCCGTTTCAGCAGCACGGCCGCGCATCCCTCGCCGCGCCCGATGCCGTCGGCCGCCGTGGAGAACGGCTTGCAGCGCCCGTCCGGCGCGAGGGCGCCCGCCCGCGCGAAGGCGACGCCGACGACGGGCGACAGCAGCAGGTTGACCCCGGCGGCGATCGCCAGGTCGCTCTCGCCGGTGCGCAGGCTGACACAGGCGTGGTGCACGGCGACGAGTGAGGACGAGCACGCGGTGTCGACGGCCATGCTCGGGCCGCGGGTGTCCAGGACGTAGGAGAGTCGGCCCGCGGCCACACCGAGCGCGGCGCCCGCCGGGGCCCACGGATCGACGGCGCCCGGATCGGCGCCGGTCAGCTGTCCGTACTCCGGGGCACAGATGCCGACGAAGACGCCGGTTGCCGTGCCGGCGAGAGCGGCGGCCGGGACGGCGGCGTGGTCGAGGGTCTCGTGGACGACCTCCAGGAGGATCCGCTGCTGGGGGTCCATCACCCTGGCCTCGCGCGGTGTGACGCGGAAGAAGTCGGCGTCGAACCCGGCGATGTCGTCGAGGTAGCCGCCGTGAGCGGGTGCCTCGGCGGGCGGGAAGACGGTGAAGTCGCGCCACCGGTCGCCGGGGACCCGCCCGATCGCGTCGACCCCGTCGTCCAGCAGCCGCCAGTAGTCGGCCGGGCCGCGCACCCCGCCGGGCAGCCGGCAGCCGACCCCGATGACCGCGACGGGCTCGCCGGGCGCTGCCGGAGGAGGGGACGCGGGCGTCGCGGGGAGGTGCCGCGCGTCCGGGCCGCGCAGTTGCGCCACCAGCGCCGCCAGGGTGGGCGCCGACCAGAGCAGCGTCGCCGGCAGCTCGCGGCCCGTGAGCCGGGACAGCTCCCCGGCCAGCACGACCGCGTCCCGCGAGGACATGCCGAGATCGGCCAGCGGCAGGTCCATCGGTACGTCGTCGCCGGTGCCGTTCCAGGTGGCGACCCGTTCCGCGATCAGGCGGCGCAGCGCGTCCTCGTCGACGCCCCTCATCGCGTCGTCCCCGCGACGAAGGCGCCCGCCAGATAGCGGGCCCGGGTCAGGGCGCGCGCCACCTTGCCGCTGGACGTCCGCGGGACGGTGCCGGGAGCGACGAGGAGGACGTCGGCGAGCCGCAGGCCGTGCCGGGCGGAGACGGCCGCGCGCACGGCCCGCACCAGGGCCGGTACGTCGATCGCGTCGAGGCCGGTGGCCCGGCTGTGTTCGGCCACGAGGACGACGCGCTCGCCCGCGTCGCCCGGCACGCCGAAGGCGGCGAGCCGGTCGCGGCGCACGGCCGGATGCGCGTCCTGGGCGGTGGCCTCCACGTCCTGCGGATAGTGGTTGCGGCCGTCGACGACGATGAGGTCCTTCAGCCGGCCGGTGACGATCAGCTGTCCGTCCAGCGTTGTGCCCAGGTCACCGGTGCGCAGCCAGCCGCCCGCGGCGCCGGCCAGGAGGGCGCCGAAGACACGCCGGCTCTGCGCCTGGTTGTTCCAGTAGCCGCGCCCCACGTTGGGGCCCCGCACCCAGATCTCGCCGACCTCCCCGTCGGACAGGGGGTCGCGGGAGACGGGATCGACGATGCGAACCCGCTGACCGGCAGGGGCGCCACAGCCGGCCAGCTGCACGGCGCCGGCGTCGTCCGGCCGCGCGAGCAGGGCCTTTCCGGCGGCGAGGGCGTCCCGGTCGAGAGCGAACCGGCGCAACGGCTCGCCGGGGCGGGCGGCGCTGACGAAGACGGTGGCCTCGGCGAGCCCGTACGACGGACAGTGGACGTCCGCCGCCAGTCCCTGGTCGGCGAACGCCGCGTGGAAGCGGTCGGCGGTGCCGGGCCGGACCGGTTCACTGCCGTTGATCAACGCGGCCACACCGTCGAGCCGCAGCTCCGTCTTCTGCGCCTCGGTGACGGCCGCGACGCAGTAGTCGTAGGCGAAGTTGGGCGCGGCGCTCACCGCACGCGGATGGGCGGCGAGCAGCCGCAGCCAGCGCGCCGGCTCGCGCAGGAACGCGGCCGGGTCCATGAGGACCGACAGCCTGCCCTGTACGACGGGAGCCGCGACGCTCAGCACGAGCCCCATGTCGTGGTAGAGCGGCAGCCAGCCCACGCAGGTCACCGGGTGCGCGTCGGCGCCGTAGGCGGTCAGCGCCTGGCGGGCGTTGGCGACCACGTTGGCGTGGGTGATCTCCACGCCCGCCGGAGCGCGGGTGGACCCGGACGTGTACTGGAGATAGGCGGTCGCCCCGGCGTCCGGCGCGGCCGCGGGCCGGTCCCGGGCCATGGAGTCGGGCACCTGGTCCACCGCGACGGCCGGGACGTGCGCACGCTCGCAGAACTCCGCCACCTCCGCCATGGCCCGGCTCGAGGTCACCACCACCGCGGGACGCGCGTCGGCCAGGACGCCGGCGAGCCGGTCCCCGTGCCCGGACAAGCCGGGCGGATACAGCGGTACGGCGACCAGCCCGGCGGCCAGCGCCGCCAGGAAACCGGTGACGTACTCGGTTCCCTGCGGGCACAGCAGCGCCACCCGCGCCCCCGGCCCGGCCTCCTCGGCGAGCCGGGCCGCGAGCGCCCGAACCCGTAGGTCCAGGCTCTTCCAGGTCAGCGTGCGGTGTACGCCGCGCGAGCGCGGTCCGGGATGGTCGACGAAGGTGAACGCCCGGCGGTCGGGGGCGGTTTCGGCCCAGTGCCACAGGTACTCGGGCAGAGTCCGGTACGCGGGCGCGAGCGGGGGGCGGCTGCTGTCCATCGGGCGGGACTCCTCACATCGCGGTGTCGGCTCGCGGGTAGGGCGGATCAGAGCGGGATGTTGCCGTGCCGGCGTTCCGGCATCGGGGCGCGTTTGCCGCGCAGCGCGCGCAGGGCGCGGCAGAGGTGCGCGCGAGTGTCGCGGGGGGCGATGACGGCGTCGACGTAACCGCGTTCGGCGGCCGGGTAGGGCGTCCCGTGGGTGGCCTCGTACGCCGCGACGAGAGTGGCGCGCAGCTCCTCGGGATCGGCGGCGGCGGCGAGTTCACGCCGGTGCAGCACGCCGACGGCGCCCTGCGCGCCCATGACCGCGATGCGGGCGGTCGGCCAGGCGAGGTTGAGGTCGGCACCCAGGTGTTTGGAGCCCATCACCGCGTACCCGCCCCCGTACGCCTTGCGCACCACCACCGTGAGCTTCGGGACCGTCGCCTCGGCGTAGGCGTACAGCAGTTTGGCGCCGCGCCGGATGATGCCGGCCCGCTCCTGGCTGACGCCCGAGAGGTAGCCGGGGACGTCGGCGAAGGTCAGCAGGGGTATGCCGAACGCGTCGCAGAACCGCACGAACCGCGCGGCCTTCTCGGAGGCGTCGATGTCGAGGACGCCGGCCGCGTGCAGCGGCTGGTTGGCGACGACCCCGACGGTGGTGCCCTCGACCCGGGCCAGGGCACAGACGATGTTCGGCGCGAACAGCTCCTGCACCTGGAGCAGTTCACCGTCGTCGACGACCGCGTGCAGGATGTCGCGCATGTCGTAGGCCTGACCGGGGCGGTCGGGGACCACCTCGTCGAGCCGGGCCCCGACGGGCGGGGGCGTGGGGGCGTACTCCGGCGGTCGCCCGAGGTTGTTGGCGGGCAGGTACGAGAGCAGGTCGCGTACGGTGTCGAGGGCGTCCTCCTCGTCGGCGGCCAGGAAGTGGGCGTTGCCGTTGACGGCGTTGCTGGCACGGGCGCCGCCCAGGTCCTCGGCGGTCGTCCGCTCGCCGGTGACGGCTTCGATGACGTCGGGCCCGGTGACGAACATGTGCGAGACGCCGTCCACCATCACGGTGAAGTCGGTGATGGCGGGTGAGTACGCGGCCCCGCCCGCGCAGGAGCCCAGGACGACGGAGATCTGCGGGATGACCCCGGAGGCCCGCACGTTGCGGTGGACCAGCTCGGCGTAGAGGGCGAGCGAGGCGACGCCCTCCTGGATCCGGGCGCCGCCGGAGTCGTTGAGACCGATGACCGGACAGCCGGTCTTCAGCGCGAGGTCCATGAGGGCCACGGTCTTCTCACCGAACGCCTCGCCCATGCTGCCGCCGAAGACCGTGGAGTCCTGGGCGAACACACAGACCTGCCGCCCGTCGACGGTGCCGTACCCGGTGACGACTCCGTCGCCGTAGGGCCGACGGGCGCCGTCCCCCGTGGGTCTGGCCCGGACGAACAGGCCGGTCTCCGTGAACGAGCCTTCGTCCAGCAGCCGTTCGATCCGCTCCCGCGCACCGAGAGCCCCGTGTCTCCTGGGTGTGCCGGGCACCACCGCCTGTGCCCGGCGGCGTTCCAGGTCCGCGATGCGTTCGGCGGTGCGATCCGCCGTGCCCGTCGCTCCCCCCGTCGCCGTTGCTTTTGCCGTCGCCCGGGACGTTGTCGCCTCTCGCGTCACAGCCACCTCCGAAGTGGTTCTCGAATATGGCAGCGATGCGGGTGCGGCCTCCGGCTGTCGCCGTTCTGTGTGCGTGAGTTGAGTCCTCGGGGGCGGAGGTTCGTCCTGGTGTGACAAGGACGACGGCCGGATGCCCGTGCGGTTCGGGACCGGCGGCGTCAACCGCGCGCAGCGGCACGGGAGTTGGCGCGGCGCGGCGGTCGGGCACCGGCAGCACCGCGGCCGCGCCGGGCCGTGCCCCCGTCGTTCACCGCGCCGGGGGCCTGGGATAGGGTCCGTCCGGTTCCGGCTACCGGGTGAAGACGCGCCGGTACGGGGAGTGGCGGAGGGCGGCAGAGCGATGGAATCGCAGGTGGGCGACGGCAAATCCGTGGACCTTGGCGGCGAGCGGTTGGAGACGTTGGCTCCGGAACCGCTGCTGACCCGGGACTACGAGACGCGCCCCTCGCTCGTGTACGAGAGGCTCAGGCAGCGGCACGGTGCGGTCGCGCCGGTCGATCTGCTGGGGGTGCCCGCCTGGCTGGTCCTGGGCTACCGCGAGTCGCTCGAGGTGCTCCAGGACGACGCCGGGTGGCCCAAGGGGCTGGAGAAGTGGCGGGCCCGCTCGGAGGGCAGGGTGCCGGCCGACTGGCCGCTCGGACCGTCCCTCGAGGTCAACCATGTGCTGATCCAGGGAGGTCCCGGCTACCGGCCGTTGCGGACGGCCTGGGACGCGGCGCTCAAGCCGTTCCAGGACCCGCGCCACCCGCAGGCCAAGCGGCTGAAGACGGCCGTCACCGCCTACGCCGACGAACTGATCAGTCTGGTGGGACAGGCCGGTGGCACGGGCTGGGCGGATCTGTCCGCCCAGTTCTCCCGGCCGCTGCCGCTGATGGTGGCGAGCCGTCTGCTCGGCTTCCCCGGCTCGCAGGGCGACGACGCGCTGATGGACATGTGGCGGGTACTGGACGCGGGCCCGGACGCGGAGCCGGCCCTGGAACGGCTGCTGGCGGCGCTGGCCGAACTGGCGGCGGGCAAGCTGGAGAAGCCGGGGGAGGACTTCCCCTCGTACCTGCTGGCCGCGCATCCCGACCTCTCGCTCGACCAGCTGGCCCGCGAACTGTTCATGCTGCTCGGCATGACCTCCGACCACGTCGGCATCCTCATATCCAACACGGTGGTCGAGGTGATCTCGGGGGAGGGCGGCGTGCGTGCCAGCCTGTCCGCCGGGATGGTCAGGGAGAGCATGAACCGGGTGGTCATGCGCAAGCCGCCGCTGGTGAACTTCGTGCCGCGCTTCGCGGCCGAGGACACCCGGCTCGGGAACTACACCATCCGGGCCGGTGACCCGGTGTGGGTCTCCTCCGCGGCTGCGCACGCCGACCCGCTCTTCGCCGGACATGTGGAGTCGGGCACCACCGTCAGCACCCGGGCACACCTGGCCTGGGGCGCGGGCCGTCGCCAGTGCCCGGCGCGCGAGCTGGCGTCGACGGTCGCGGCGGTCGGTGTGGGCCGGTTGTTCGAGCGGTTCTCCCACCTGGACCTCGCCCTGCCCGTCGACCAACTGCCGTGGCGCTCCTCGCCCTTCATGCGGGGCCTGCGCTCGCTGCCCGTACGGTACGAACTCGCCACGCTGCCGGAGCAGCCGTCCTCGCAGGCCCCGGCCGCGGAACCGACCGGCACGGAACTGCCCGATCCCGCGGTCCGGCAGCGCTCGTCGCTGTGGAGCTATCTGACCGGTCTGATCGGCGTCGGCCGCTGACCCCGGGGCACACCACCCGCGCCTCGGGACCGGGACCGCATCGCACTGTCGGGCCCGCATCGCACTGTCGGGCCCGCATCGCGCTGTCGGGCCCGCATCGGACTACGGCCGTAGCAGGACCCGGCCCAGTTCGATGCGGCCGATCTGCGGGGCCCAGCCCGTCGCGTTGCGGAAGGTCACGGAGTTGGCCCCCTCCCGCAGGTCGACGGGGACGCCCAGTGTCCAGTAGTCGTGCGGGCTCCAGGTGTTCTTGAAGGCGACCCGCGTCGGCGCTCCGGAGCCGACGGTGAGGTCCGCCGTACGGGACATGATGTCGGTGTTGTAGGCGTGGCCGTTGTCGCGGCGGTCGTCGTGCGCGTAGTGGACGACGAGCACATAGCGGCCGGAGTCGGGCGCGTGCACCGTGAACTCGGCTCTGGAGTCAGGGCTGTTGCCGAGGTCGGCGACGCACGAGCCACCAGGGGCATGGGCGGAGTCGACCAGCTTCGCCCCTCCGGTGAGGACGGCGGACGCGGCATCGTGGGAAAGGACGCCCGCGGTCGAACCCGCGCCCGAGACGTCGAGGGACCGGACGGCGGCGTTCCGCGCGGTCACCGCGACGCGGTTGTTGCCCGCCACCAGATAGAGCCGCAGTGGCTCGTCCGGCGCCGCCGTCACCCGCTCGCCGTGCAGCGTCAGTCGTACCGCCGCCGAGGACCTCGGCACGACCGTGTAATAGCCGTCCACAGGGGCGTGGACGTCGAAGACGGCCCGGTCGCCCTCACTCAGGAGGAGGGCGCCCGTGCCCACTCCGGCGGACGAGGAGTAGTCGTACGACGGCCCGCCACCGATGTCCGCGAGCGTCGCCTCGTACGACGCCGTCGGCGCGCCGGTGAGCGCGGTGAGGTCGATGCGGTCGAGGGTGACCTCGGCGTCGCCCTTGGCGAGAGTCAGCACATGGGTGCCGGCCGGCAACCCGACGGTGAGGTCCTTCTTGGCGCGATGGGCCCAGTTCTGTGTCGAGGGGTATGTCACCGTGACCGGGTCCGCGCCGTCGACGAGCAGTTTCTGGGTGGCGGGAGCGCCGGACCCGTTGCCGTACAGGATCGCGAGGTCGTACGTCCCGTCCGCCGGGACCGTCACCGTGAAGTCGACCCTGCTGGAAGCGGTGTCGAGGGGACCGACGTCCTGCGTGCCGGAGGCCGCGTAACCGTTGGCGTCGACGACCGTCCCAAGGGTGTTGACCTCGCCGCCGGTGATCACCGCGTCCTGGGCCTCGTACGACGCCGACCAGGGCACCGACACGGCGGACGGGGCGCCGGCGCCGCCCGGGGTGAGGACGACCCGGTACGCGGACATCCGGCGCCCGCCGCGCAGCGGGACGGTCACCGAACCGTCGTCCGCGACCTCGCATGCGGTACGGGCGAGGATCCGGGGAGCGGCATGCGGGCCCTCGTAGCCCGACCAGGCGGCCTCGGCGACGGTCGCGGTGACCGTGCGGCCGAAGACAGCCCGGGGGACGCCCCGCACGACGACGTCCACGTCGCCGTCCGAGCCGCCGAGCAGCACCTGGGCCTGGCGGCGCGCCGTGTCGAGGGAGGCGAGGCCCTGGAGGGTGTCGACGGTGTGGGGCTGCGGCGGGGTGACCTCCACGGTGTCGCCGGTCAGTCCGGCGTACCAACGGAAGAACCACCAGCCGCCGTTGGGGATGTTGGTGCGCACCACGTTGCCGTCCAGGTTGCCGGCGGCGTCCCAGTAGGCCTGGTTGGCGTACACCTTGTTCCGCTCGAACATCGCCACCCACTGCACGAGTTGTCCCGGCACGGACAGATCACGGCGGTTGGCGTACTCGTCGATGCTGATCCTCAGCGGTGCGATCCCCAACCGCCGCTCGATGCGGCGGTAGTCGTCGTGGTGGGCCTGGAAGTCCCGCAGCGAGTCCGGGCTCAACTCGTGCCAGGTCACCACCTGGGGCAGCACGTTCTCCCGCTGGGCGAAGGTGAGGAAGTCGTTCATCAGGCGGGAGTGGTACCCGGTCTCGTTGGGTCCGGCGATCCTCGCGCCGGGGGCGAGCGCGCGGATATGCCGGTACACGGTTCTCCAGTCCGCGAAGAACCGGTCGCGATTGGTCTCGTACCGCTCCTGGTCGCCGACGCCGAGGTCGTACCAGATCCAGTCCGGCTCGTTGAACGGGATGTGGACGAAGCGGTCGCCGTGCGGGTCCGCCGACACCTCCTTGACGATCGCGTCGACCTTGGGGAGGTAGTCGTCGATGCCCAGGTTCTCGTACGGCCACTCGCTGTAGACGTCCTGCATCATCACGTTGATCTCGCCGCCGCCGTTGCGGAAGAACGCCCGGGACACGGAGAGCGCGTCCCCGTTGGGGTGCTGGGCGCCGCCCTCCGGCTTCTGCGTGATGCTGGTGATCTTCAGCGGGGCGAGAGCGGCGTCGCTGGGCACCCCGTCGTCACCGATGCCGTACAGCGCGCCGTTGGCGCCGAGCAGCACCGGGCCTTCGGAGACCGACAGGTCGACGACGAGGCGCTGCGGGGTGGCTGTGGGTGTTGCTGCCGACGACGCTATGTGACCGGTCACATCCATGGGGCGATTCTGATCGGTCGCACAGGGGCCGTCAAGGGAGCGTGCCGGGGGAGGACGGGGAGCCGGCCGCCTGACGCCGCTGGGTGGCCGGCGGTGCGGGTGCTGCGGGTGGCGACGGTGGAGGGCCGGGCGGGTGCTGCGGGTGCTGCGGGTGCTGCGGGTGCCGATGGCCCGAACGGGTGCCGCGCCGGTTACCGCCGCACGGTGAGCAGGCGGAGCGGATGGGCGACCCGGAAGGCGTGCGCCGCCGCCTGGGCCAGGCCGGATCCGGGTCGCTCCGGCGGCTCCCCGTACGGCCGGGGGGGGGGGGGGGGGGGGGGGGGGGGGGGGCGGGGGGCGGGCGCGCGCCGCCCGCCCCCCCCCGCCCCCCCCCCCGCCGCCCCCGCCGCGCGGGCGCCCCGGCCGCCCG
>NZ_JBIUSU010000015.1:0-139039 GCF_044741545.1 Streptomyces sp. NPDC088157 | reverse complement strand
GGCCAAACCATCGACGCCACCGGCGGCACCGGCCTCTGACAGGACACCAGATCCAGAAAACCAATGTTCTGGGACGCCCTGAACCGCGCCCGCTCACCGAACCGTCGCTGCCCGAGCCGGGACCGAAACCGGCGGAAGGCAGACCTCGGGTGCCAAGGCGCTGCTCTCCGGCCCGACAGGGAAACGGGACGGAGGTGGCGCTCGTGAAGGCATCATCGCCAGCCTCATCCACCCGGCCGCCGTCAAACCACCCACTGGCAACCCCGCCAATGAGCTGCCGGAGGGTGATGTCGCCGACACCGACGCCGCTCACCAACGTCAGCAAGCACGCCGCCACTCGCACCGCACAGGTCCGCCTGGCCTACACGGCCCGCTGCCTGACCCTGACCGTCACCAACGACACCGCGCCCCACCGACCCGCGGCCGCAGCCCGCTCCGGCGGCGGGTACGGCCTCTTCGAGGATTAGGAGCAGGGCGCCACCGAGCAGCGCCTCCAGGACCTCGCCGCTGAGGCCTGCATCGGGCGGTCGTACCGTCCGGCCGGCGTGTCGGGCATCGTCGTCACGCTGGTCCTGCCCCATCAGCGCCGTGAGACGGCCCGCCTGATGGCCGACGCCGGCATGACCCCGCGCATCACCCGGGTACCCTCGGGCGAGGCCGAACTGAGCCGTATCACCGGCGCCCAGGCGCCCTCTGGCGTGCCCCTCGTCCTCATGCCGTCGCCCTCCGAGAGCGGCTCCGGGCGCACGGGTGCCGCCCCGCACGCACGGAGCCTCAGGCCCGTCCCGGGGCCGCCGCCGTTGACCCGCTCCGGGGAGCGGAGGCCGCACGGTCCGTGTCACGTGCCGGTCCGTGCTGGAGACAACCGCACCACCGTCCCCTCCCCGTTTGACGACAGGAGCAGGGAGCCGTCTGGGGCGGTGGTGAGACCCGCGAACCCCGGGGCCACGCCGGGCAGTCCGTGGGTGAAGAGGGCGGGGGCCGGGCGCGGCGTGGTCCCCGGGGGGATGCCGACCGCCAGGTCTTGCGCCTCGACGCGGGTGACGCCCGTCGTCAGGGAGACCGACCAGAGCCGACGGCTCGCGGTGTCCACGGTGAAGAGTTCGCCGCCGTGGGCCGCCAGGCCCTGCGGAGCGCCGAGGCCGTCCGCGACCGGCACCGGCTCGCCGTCGTCGATGCGGAGTACCGCCCCGCGCCGGTCGTCGCTGACGTAGCAGTGGCCCTCGGCGTCGAACGTGACGTCCACGGGGTGTTCGAGGCCTTCGGCCAGGACCGTGACCGTGTCCGTCTCGTCGACGGCGATGACGCGGCCGGCGCCCGTCTCGGCGACGACGAGGGTGCCGTCGGGCCGGGTCGTGATGCCGAGAGGCTGGTTCAGACCGGTCGCCCTGGTGCGGGTGATGCCAGTTCTGGGGTCGTAGGTCTGGACGGTGCCGAACTGCGATGTCGTGTGCAGGACGTCGCCGTCGGCCGTGATGCCGTGGACGAAGGGCTGAAGGATCTCCGTGATGACGTCGCCCGACGCGTCGGCTTCGGGCTCCTCCGGGCGGGCCACCCGGTAGTGGTCGGCCGCGTACACCGTGCCGCCGAGGTCGATCGTCACGCCGTAGGGGCCGTCCAGACCGCGCGGCACCACGGGCCGGGTGCGGCCGTCGGGGTGCAGTTCCGTGATGCCGCCGCTCGCGAAGCTGGAGACGAACATGCGGTTTTCCGCGTCGAACGCGGCGTTGTCGAGGCCCGTGATACCGCTGGTGACCAGCGAGCGGGAGCCCGTGCCGTGCAGGTCGATGCGGGTGACGATGCCCTGGGGGCCGCGCGACAGCACGTGCAGGACGCCGCCCTGATCGAAGCGGACGGCGACCGGGTCGTGCACGTCCTCGGCGACGACCTCGGGCACCCCGCCGTCGGTGGGGATGCGCCAGACCTGATTGCTGACCATGTGCGGGTAGTAGAGGCAGCCGTCCGGGCCGAGTTGCATGGCGTTGCCGAGGGCCAGCCCGTCGGTCAGGACGAGCGGTTCGCCGCCTTCGGGGAAGAGTTCCAGCAGCCGGCCGTTCATCCGCATCTCGTTGACGAAGAGCCGGTCGCCCACGCATGTGATGCCGTTGGGCACCTTCACCTCGTCGGAGACGAGGGCGTATTCGCCCCCGGGGCTGCGGCGCCACACCCGTCCGGGGACCAGGTCGGCGATGTACATCGACCCGTCCGCCCCGAAGGCCAGGTCGTCGGGTGACTGGACCGGGCCGTCCGGCGGGACCACGACCTCGACGTCCCCGGTGGCCGGGTCGACGGCGCTGATCTGCCCGGCGAGGAACTGCGCGACGTACAGCCGCCCGTCGGGGCCGAACGCGACACCGTTCGAACCCCAGAGCGGGTTGGGCGAGTTGAGGCGTCGGGCCTCCCAGCGGGTGCTGCGCGGCCCCGGGCCGTATTCTTGCGAACGCTCCGTCATGACTCCTCCGCCAGCACCTCGTCCATGCCGCTCTCCGCTCGCCAGCGCCGGATCAGGTCGTAGAACGCGATCGGGCCGTCGCCGTACGATTCGCTGTGGGGTCTCGGCATGCCCTCGGCGTTGTAGTAGCCGGGGGTGCACTCGGACTGGAACGTGTACAGGTCCACCGACTTGGCGCGGATCGTGGCCCCCCAGGCGGCCTCCGCCTCGGCCGTCGGCTCCACGCACCGGACCCCGCGCCTGCGCGCCTCGGCGATCACCTCGGCGACGTGCGTGGCCTGCTCGTCCAGGACGTGCACGTAGTTCACCGAGCTGGCGGACTGCACCGAGCCGAGCATGAACAGGTTGGGGAAACCGCGGCTGTAGAAGCCGTGCAGGGTCTTGGGGCCAGCCTTCCGCCAGGCCTCCAGCAGGGCGACGCCGTCCCTGCCGTACGCGGGGAGCTGCCCGGACAGCAGACCGGAGACGCCGGCCTCGAAACCGGTGCCGAAGATGACGCAGTCGACCTCGTACTCCACCCCCCCGACCACGACGGCACGCTCGGTGACGCGCTCCACGCCCCCGTGGTCGGCCGTGTCCACGAGGGTGACGTTCGGCCGGTTGAAGGTCTCCAGGTAGCTGTCGCTGAACGTGGGCCGCTTGCACATGTAGCGGTACCAGGGCTTGAGTTTCTCGGCCGTCGCCGGGTCCTCGACGATCGCGTCGACCCGGGCCCGCAGCTCGTTCATTTTCTGGAAGTCGGCTATCTCCTCCAGACCTTCGCGCTCCTCGGGCGAGAGGCCGGCATAGCTGTCGGTCGGGATGAGCTTCTGCTGGAGGCGGGCGCTGCTGGTCCAGCCGTCGGCCACCAGGTCCTCGTCGGCCCCGGTGCCCGTGACGACCGCGAGGAAGTTGTCCCGGCGCCGCCGCGCCCAGCCGGGCTGCAGCGAGCCCGCCCACTCGGGGTCTGTGGGGCGCTGTCCGCGCACGTCCACGGAGGACGGCGTGCGCTGGAACACGTACAGGTGCTGCGCGTCACGGCCCAGATGCGGGACCACCTGGATGGCGGTGGCGCCGGTGCCGATGAGGGCGACGCGCTTGTCGGCGAGCCCCGTCAGGCCGCCATTCGCGTCGCCGCCGGTGTAATCGTAGTCCCAGCGGCTGGTGTGGAACATGCGGCCCTTAAAAGTCTCGATGCTTTCGATCCCGGGCAGTTTGGGCTGGCTGAGCACCCCGGTGGCCACGACGACGTGGCGTGCGGTCATACGGTCGCCGCGGTCGGTGGTGACGACCCAGGCGGACTCGCCCTCGTCCCAGCGCAGTTCGCTCACCTGCGTCCGAAAGCAGGCGTCGTGGTAGAGGCCGAAGTGCCGCGCGATCGCCTGCGCGTGCTGCCGGATCTCCTCGCCCGGCGCGTACTTCCACCGCGGGACGTAGCCGAGCTCCTCCAGCAGCGGCAGGTAGACGTACGACTCGATGTCGCAGTGGATCCCCGGGTACCGGTTCCAGTACCAGGTTCCGCCGAAGTCGGCACCCCTCTCGATGATCCGGACGTTCTGCACGCCCGCTTGGCGCAGCCGGGCACCGGTCAGCAGGCCGCCGAACCCGCCGCCGACGACCACCACGTCCACGTGGTCGTGCAGCGGCTCCCGGGTGAACCCGGGCTCGGCGTACGGGTCCTCGTCGAAGTGGCCGAACTCGCCAGTGGTACGCCGATACTGGCGGTTGCCGTCCGGGCGGATCCGCCGGTCGCGCTCGGCCCGGTATCGCTCGCGCAGGGTGTCCGGGTCGAAGTCCAGGATGTGGGGGATGGACATGGGTGTGCTCTTCCTCTCGCGGCACGGGGAGGTGGGGTAAAGCCGGGGGTGGGGTATCAGACCGCGGCCCAGGCGTTGTCCACCGGCAGGATGGCGCCGTTGACACCGCTCGCCGCGTCGGAGGCGAGATAGACGATGGCGGCGGCCTGCTCCTCCGGTTCGCAGATGCGGCCCATGTTGACGAAGTGCCTGCCGACGACGGCCGGTCCGTGGGCTTCCCGGTCGATGTGGACATCGGCGGTGATGTCGGTGGCCGTGCCGCCCGGTGCTATGGCGTTGGTGCGGATGCCCTGGTCCCGGTACATCACCGCGAGGGAGCGGGTGAGCCCGAGGATGCCGTGCTTGGAAGCCGTGTACGCGGTGCCGGCCGCGCTGCCGCGCAGCGCCGCCTCGGACGCGGTGTTGACGATGGCGCCGCCGCCCGCCGCGATCATGTGCGGCAGCACGGCCCGGGTCAGCAGGAACGGCGCGGTGAGGTTGATCCGCAGGACCCGCTCCCACTCGGCGTCGGTGACGTCTGCCGCGGCGGACATGCTGTCCATGACGCCGGCGTTGTTGACCAGCACGTCGATTCCGCCGAAGGTGCCGACCGCGGCGGCCACGACCGCGTCGATGACGGTGCTGTCGCTCAGGTCGCCCGTGACAGCGACGGCCGCTGCGCCGGCGGACTCGATGGCATCGACGACGCTCTTGGCCCCCTCGGCGTTCAGGTCGGCGACCACGACCCGCGCTCCCTCCTCGGCGAACCGCAGAGCGGTGGCGCGGCCGATGCCGGAGGCGGCTCCGGTGACGATGACGCTCTTGCCTGACAGGCCCATGGCACCCATAGCGCTCCTCTGCTCGTTGTTTTGGCCCGGCGTCAGGGACAGTACAGGTTTTTGTCTCAGTGCGACATAAAGTCGCGTAGTGCCAGTAGGCCATTTCACGCCAGCAAGACATGGCGTGACGTAAAATAGAGTGGGCGCAGCAAGCCGAGGAGGGCGCATGGCCGGACGATCGGGTGGGGCCACGGGGCGGCCACCGCTGACGGAGCGGCGACGCGCCGAGACGCGTATGGAGATCGCCGAGGAGGCGGTCCGGCTCTTTGGCGCCAAGGGCGTGGCGGCGGTCACCGCGGAGGACATCGCCTCTGCGGCGGGGGTGTCGACGCGCACACTGTGGCGGTACTTCCGCTCCAAGGAGGAGTGCGTGCGCCCCCTGCTCACCACGGGCCTTGAACTGCTGACGGAATATCTGCGGGACTGCGGGGACGATCACGACTCGCTCGCCGAGGCAATCTCGAGCATCCGCTACGACGACGACACCGCACCGCACCTGCGGGCACTGCGCGAACTGCTGCGGCTGTGCCGTGACGATCTTGGACTGCGGGCGGTGTGGCTGGAGGTGCACTATGACGCGGAAGCCGCGTTCGCCGCGATGATCGCCGCCCGTACGGGCCGGCCGGCCGGCGATTTCGCGGTCCGGGTGGAAGCGGGCGTGCTGAACACCGCGATGCGCATCGCGGTGGAGGACTGGGCCCTGCGGCCCGACGGGGCGGCGGGGCCGTCCGTCGCCGAGACCGTCACACGCGCGCTGCGGATGATCGACGTCGCCGAGCGGCGTTGAGGGGGCCGGTTCTGGCGGGGTCGGGCCTTTCTGGAGGGCGTGGGGATGACCGGCTGAGGGCGCTGTCATGTTGGTTGGCCGGGTGGGGTGATCTTCTGGTTGATCGTGCCGGAGGGGGTCGCCTGTGGGGGCCGTGTCGCTGTCGTACAAGGGGTCATCGGCACCCGGTCGAGGTCACCTCCCACTGCGTGTGGCTGTACCACCGCTTCCCGCTCAGTTTCCGCGAGGTCCAGGAGCTGATGCTCGAGCGCGGGATCGTCGTCTCCTAGGAGAACGGTCCGCCGCTGGTGCGGCAAGTTCGGGCAGGCCTGCGCAGGCGCGCTGCGCCGCCGACAGCCTCGGCCCGGGGACCAGCGGCATCTGGACGAGGTCTTCATCAAGATCAACAGGCGGTTGCAATACCTGTGGCGGCCCGTCGACCAGGACGGCAACGCCCTGGACATCCTGGTGCAGAACCGCCGGGCCAAGGCCGCCGCCAGGCGCTTCTTCCGCCGCCTGAGGAAGAAGACCGGTGCGGTGCCGCGGGTGATCGTCACCGACAAGCTCCGCTCCTACAGCGCCGCCCACCGCGAGGTCATGCCCCGCGTCGAGCACCGCCAGTCGAAGCACCTCAACGACCGGGCCGAGAACAGCCACCAACCCACCAGGCAGCGCGAACGGGCGATGAAAGGCTTCCGCTCAGTGGGCGGGCCCAGCGGTTCCTGTCCGCGTTCAGCGGCATCTCGCCCCACTTCCGGCCCCGCCGACACCTGATGACCGCTGCCGCCCACCAACGTGACAGCACCTCGGTAACTGTTCAGCCCGGCGAGAGTGCATACCACGCGCTATCGCTATCACGGATCAGTCATCCCCTCCCATGGCCGACCAGAGGATGAGGACAACCCTCAAGAGTCTCACGGGACTTGCGGAGCGCCCGTTGCGTTGAGAGGCGCACGGCTGGTGCGGGAAGCGGCCGGGAGAAACGGCCCGACCGAAAGGCCGGGACCGCGCTCCGGGCCGACTTCACGCCATGGAGCTGGACGACCTGGCTTCCACCACAGCGTGCTGCCCGACTTCCGCGAGCGCCTCGCCCAAGGACGACCGAACCGACCGTCTTCTCGATCTGGCGCCCGCCCGCCTGAAGGAGGCCGAGCCTCGTGCGCGAGCACACCACGCAGCGCACCGACTCCACCCACGTCCTGGCCGCGGTGCGCGACCTGACCCGGCCGGAACTGGTCACCGAGGCCGTCCGCGCCGTGCTGGAGGAAGTGGCTCACACCGCATCGCACCTATTGACCGGCCTGGCCGACGAGAACTGGGGCCGCCGGTCCAGCCACTGTCGACTGACAGTCACCGCAGCTCGAAACGTTTAAGGAAGACATCGACCGGACTATTGACCGGCTTGAGACCGCCCACTTAGCGTGCACTGAAACGTTCCAATCCTGTGGTGGCGGACGGTCCTGCCAGCCGCGCGCCCGGAGACAAGGAATTCGCATGTCTTCCAAGCATTCACTCACGCGCCGATCGGTGATGACGGCGGCGGCCGCCGTCGGTGTCGCGTCGGGGCTCACAAGTCCCGTGAGCGCCGCCGTGCAACCAGGGCACACCGCCATGCACTCGTCCCCCGTCGAATGGACGGCGAAGTGGATCGGCCGGGACACTCCACAGGCATGGCCCAACGTCGGTCAGCAGAATCCAGCGCCGCTGCTGAGGCGGAGGTTCCGGCTCGACAAGCGTGTTGCGCACGCGCGGTTCAGCATCGCCGCCCTCGGCTTCTACGAGGCGTGGATCGGGGGTCGACGAGTCGGTGACCAGGTTCTCGATCCGCCGCCGTCCGTGTACGACCAGACGGCGTACTCGCGTACGTTCGACGTCACCGACTCCCTGCGCAAGGGCGACAACGTCATCGCCGTCACCCTGGGACGCGGCTACTTCGCCACCCCCCGCTTCTCCCCCGACGTGTTCGGCCTGTCCCAAGCGCCCTGGCGCTCGGAGCCCCGGCTGCTCGCGCAGCTCGACGTCATCTTCACCGACGGCACCACCCGGCGTGTCGTCAGCGACGGGAGCTGGAAGATCGCGGACGGGCCTGTCCGCGACACGCTGTACCTCGGTGAGCACTACGACGCGCGCCGGGCCGTACCCGACTGGACCAGCACGTCGTGCGACGACTCGGCGTGGCAGACCGTGCCGGAGCAGGCCGCTCCCACCAGGAACGTGGTGCCGGCCGACATGCCACCGGTCAAGGTCACCGACACTCTGACCCCCGGCAGAACCACCACCTCGGCGGCCGGGACCAAGATCTACGACTTCGGCCGTCTCACGGCGGGCTGGGCCCGCATCAAGGTCAGCGGTCCCCCTGGCACCAAGGTGACGCTGATCTACGGCGAACAGCTGGACGACGACGGGACCGTGCACCGGCCGGGGCTCGTCAGCCCCGCCGAACTGACCCATGTGGACTCCTACATCCTGGACGGCAGGGGGACGCAGACCTGGGAGCCCCGTTTCACGCGGCACGGTTTCCGCTTCGTCGAGGTGTCCTCCTCGGCTCCGCTGACCCTTTTCAGGATCGAGGCCCGGGTCGCACACACCGCGCTGACGCCGACGGGACAGTTCCGCAGCGGCAATCCACTGCTGAACAAGATCCACGACAACCAGCGCACCTCGCTGCTGGACAACATGTGGGGCCTGCCTACCGACACACCCTGGCGGGACCGGCAGGGCTGGACAGCCGACGCCTACCTCTACCTGGACTCGGCGGCCCTGAACTTCGATGTCGACAGGTTCTTCGGCCAGTGGCTGCGCACTTGGCGGGAGTCGCAGAAGCCCGACGGCAGCCTGCCGGTCATCGCGCCCAACCCCGGCGGGTTCCCGCTGTACAACGACCCTTCCTGGTCAGGCACGCTGATCCTGACGGTGTGGACCCATTACCAGCACTACGGCGACACGGGCGTCCTGCGGGACAACTACGACACGATGGCGCGGTGGATGAAACTGATGCGGTCCACGATCGCCGGTACCGGCAGTCTGTACCGCGGCTTCTCCTTCGGTGACTGGGCCGCGCCCGGCGTGGAGGCCGGGGGCAACCTCAACCTCGCGCCACCGGAGGGCTCCGAACTGACCGCCAACGCGGACCTCTACCACGAGGCCCGTACCCTCGCCCGGATCGCCGGCGAACTCGGCCGCCCCGGCGACACCGCCGTGTTCGACACGATGGCCGACGACATCTCCAAGGCGTTCAACGCCAGGTTCTTCGACGCCGACGCGGACGTGTACCGGACCACGGTGGAGGCCGGCTACCGACAGACTTCGAACCTGGTGGCCCTGGCGTACGGTCTGGTCCCCCGGGGTCACCAGGACGCCGTGTTCGCCAACCTCCTCCGGGACGTCGTCGACCGCGGCGCCCGCCTCAACACCGGCGCCACCGGCACCAAACTCCTTCTGCCGGTGCTGACTGAACACGGACGCGGCGACCTCGCGTACCGGGTCGCCGCGCAGACCGAGTACCCGAGCTGGGGAAACTGGGTCAAGAGCGGCGCCTCCAGTTCATGGGAGACCTGGTCCAACACCAGCAAGGACCAGTCACTCAACCATGCCTTCCTCGGCACCGTCGACGACTGGTTCTACCAGCACCTGGCGGGTATCCGGCCCGCCGCCCCGGGCTACCGCCGGGCCCTCATCGCGCCGGTCGTCCCCGACGGGCTGAGCTTCGCCTCGGCCGTCGTGACCACACCGCGAGGCAGGGTCGGCTCCGGCTGGCACAGGGAGAAGGGCCGACTCACCCTCACCGTTCAAGTGCCCGGCGCGACACCGACCGAGGTCCGCGTCCCGCTTCCCGGTGCCTCCAGCACCGTCACGACGGATCGGGGCGCGACCGAGGTGAGCCGGGACGGCCGGCAGGCCGTCTACCGGGTGAACGCCGGGACCCACGTGTTCCGTGTGTCCTGAGGCACTGGCGGCTACTCAGGTGGACCCACGGGCGACAACCTCCGGCGACACACCGTGCTCCTCGCGGAAGCCGTCGGAGGTCGTCTCCCGACCGTTCAGCGCCGCTTCCACCCAGTCCCGCAAGTCCTCCGTACGCTCGGACTCCAGCAGGCGTACCGAGGTGAGCGCCGGGACGGACAGCCTGCTCTCGACGGTGTCCTCCGCGCCGATGACGGCCACGTCCGATGGGACCGACCACCCCAGGTCAGCCGCCGCCGCCAGCACGGCGAGTCCATGGCGGTCGTCGGCCGCGCACACCGCCGCCCCCCGCGCTTCGGGCAGGTTCGACAGCGCCGTCACCGCGCCCGACCGTGTGAGCGGCAGGGTGAACACGCGTGGCTCGGGCAGGCCGAGGCTCCGGCACTCGTCCCGCACGCCTCGCAGGCGGTGCTCGGCGATCACCAGGCGGGCCGAGGGCTCCGGGAACGCGTACAGGACACGTTCGTGGCCGCATGCGACCACATGCCTCAACTGGGCCCTGCCGATTGCTCGTTCCCACGGACGGTCGGCGGTGGACGGATCGTCGACAGGAGGGATACCGAAGACGCGTCCGGCTCCGAACGTGCGGAGTTCGCCGTACGTACGAGCGGTCACGAACGCGAACAGGACCACGCCGCGAGGCTGCAACGACCGTGCGACCTTCACCGCTTCCGGTTCGCTCGTCACCGTGTGGGTCACGACCGTGTGCCCCAGACCCGTCAGGGCTGCGACGGTGGTCAGGAGCGAGTGCTCACTGACGTCCCCGACGAACGACGGGTCCAGGAGGATCAGCACCACGTCCGAGTGCCCGCGCCGCAGCGCCGTACCCGCCGCATTCGGCATGTAACCGAGCTGGGAGACCGCCGCGCGTACCCGCCGCTTCGCTTCGTCGCCGACGCCTTCGGACTCTTTGCCGTTCAACACGTAACTGACCGTGGCCACAGAGACCCCGCTCAGCTTCGCCACATCCCTGATGGTGGGGCGGCGGCTGTCGATAGCCAATCGTTTCACCCTCCTGACCAGCGCTGACGAGACCAAGCAAACCACGGATCCAGGGGGCGGGCCGTCACAGTGGCCGAAGCTCGCGCATCTCGCCGAGGTGGTCCGTGGGTGGGGGCTCGGCGGCTACGCGGTCGGTGGGGCGCTTCTTGCCTGGGGTGCGTCCTGGTGGCGGGAAGGCCGGGCAGCCGCCTGACAGCAGCACGCAGGCCCAGGTCAGGGACGACCTGGGCCTGCGTACGAGGCAGTGGTGGTGCCGGCGGTCAGACGTTGAACTGCGAGGTGCTGCCGTTCTTGGCCTTCGCGACGTACAGCTGCTTCCAGGTCCAGCCGGTGCCGGTGCGGGCGTAGTGGAACTCGACGGAGGAGTTCGTGCGCCACCAGTAGTCGTTGGTCGTGGTGCAGCCGTTGGCCGGGACGTCCCAGAAGCGGGAGCCGCCCCAGTCGCCGTGGTCGTTGTAGCCGACGAGGTAGAACTTCAGGGCCGCGTTGTTGTGGTTGCAGATCCTGATCTGCACGTTCGAGGTCGAGGCGCTGGCCGTCGCGGGGAAGGCGACACCGCCGAGGGCGGCGGTCGCGGTGAGAGCGGCCACGGCGAGCTTTCGCTTCAGGTTCTTATCCATGGTTCGATCACCAATCTGGGAGGGGGAGCGCAAGTTCAAGGGAGGAGGTGGTGCGCCCGCAGCCAGCCACGGACCGCCTTCGCCGGGGACTGTCCGGCGTCGACGGCGGCCGTGAGAGTCGACAGCTGGGCCGTCGTCAGCGAGGAGTTGAGGCGCGCCAGGGCCTTCCTCGCCTCCAGGCCGGCGTAGGGCGCACCGATGAGCAGGAAGACGTGCTCGGGCGGGATGACGCCCTCGGGGTCGGACAACACGACCAGCCTGTCCCGGGTGAGGACGGCATCGGTGCTCCCCAGGACCAGGACGTCGGCGGTCGCCGACTTCCCGACCGGCGCCGTACGCCTTCTTCAGCGCAGCGGCCGTCGGGGCGTCCGGGTCACCGGAGGCCGCGCCGCCCAGGGTGAGGCGGCGGCCGGCCTTGCGGAGATCGGCGAGACTGCGCAGGGAGTGCTTGCGGGCGGTGGCCGGGGTGACGGCCAGGACGACCCCGCGCTGGGCCGCCGCCGGGGGCAGCGCGTCGGTCCCGGGCGGCAGCGCCATGCTCAGCGTCGCCGCCATGTTGCCGGGCAGCTTCTGGCCGCCCGGCAACGCGCGCAGCAAGGTGCTCTCGTACACCGGCGCCAGGCTCAGCTTCCCCGCCACCACGGCCTGGGCGGTGTCGGCGGGCGTCGCGTAGCCGGTGGTCGACGTGCGCACGTTCTCACCGGCCGCGGTGAGGAGCTGGCCGTAGAGGGCCGCCACGACCCGGCCGCCCCTGCTGAACCACCTGCTGTGGGCCTGCGTCGTGACCAGCGATCCCCGGGCCGCACTTGAGGTCCTGGTGAAGCAACTCGGCCACCCACCTGCGGCCGTGGCCGCAGGTGGGTGGCCTTCCTCGTCGGTTCGGTCGATCAACTGGCCTGGGACCTACTGGCCCCCTGTGACCGCTGGGGATTGTCCCTCGTGACGATTGCCGAGGCAGCGATGGAACAGTTCGCGCCGGTCATCGCCCTCCTGCGTGGCGAGTGACGCACCACGCCCTACGCTACGTCAGTCGATGTTCCACGCGCCGGTCGAAGTCCACGCTTTCCCTTGGCCGCGATATCGCTGTTCCGAATCGTGGCCGTACCGCCCTTGGCGAACATGACTGGCCCGGTGAAGCCGCCGTTGACGGCGCCGGTCACATCCACACAGCTCACGCTGTCCCCTGCCGAGGCCGAACACCTCCACACCGCCCTGTGCCGCCCCTCCGACAGCCAACCCGCACTGGCTTGCTCCTGACCCGGCCGTCCGCTGCCGACCGCCTTCCACAACTGACCGGGGACACCGGAGGCGGTCTTCTGCACGACCGTCGCACCGTCGGCCAGGGAGTCCGCCCGCACGGCGGCGTTCTTGCCGCTGTGCGCCGCCGTCAGGGCGTAGACGTGGCCGCCCTGCGGGGCGCCCGATGCGGAGGCTGCACCCGCCGGGACGAGAGCGAGTCCGGCAGCGGCCAGGCAGATGGCGGATGCCGTGGCCGTGAGCCTTCGGGATGTGTGCATGTGCGGCTCTGCCTTCTTGGTGGGGACGTGCGGGTCCATGCGTGGTGACGTGCGGTTGGGTGTGCTGGGGTGCTCAGGAGGTGAGCAGGTCGAGATCGACGGCGTCGGCCATCGCCTTGGTTCCGGCGTCGTCGGGGGCTTGATTGCCGTAGTCGTACGCGGGGTCGAGCGTTGGGCTTGATCACGGTTGGCAGGCGGGCAGAGCGCGCTCTGGCCCGCCGGCCCTCGGCGGTCAGCACCGTCGGCGGCGGGTTCCCGTGCTCACGTGCCCGCTGTGATACGCAGCCTGATGGTGCGGGCTTCGGGGCGCAGCACGAACTTCGGCCACACGTCCGGCCCGCAGGACCGGGAGCCGAGTCCGTGCTGGACGGCGTCGATGATCAGGTGGCTCGTGGTCGACTCCGGCAGCTCGAAGGGATGTGCGGCCTGGGCGATCTGCTGGGGGGTGTGGCGGCCGAGGGTGAAGCCGGGGCGCCGCCCGCGGGCGTCGGGGAGGGCCACGAGCCGCAGTACCTCGGTGCCGCCGCTGGTCAGCGTGAGGCGGCGCATTTGGGAGCGGTGGCCTGTTTCCTGGGGACGCGCGTAGGCGACCGCGAGGTCCCGGACTCCGCAGGAGAACCGGCCGGTGCGGGCCGCGCGGAGACTGTCTGGGTAGGACTCCAGCGGGCCCAGGCCGAACCAGTCCGCACCATCGACGGGCGCCGTCCCGTCGGGCAGTTCGAAGCGCACCCCGATCCGCGGCCACACCGACCGCCAGCCGCGCGAGGGCTCGATCTCCACGCGCAGTTCGAGTTCGCCGTCCTCGATCGACCAGACGGACTCCACGGTCACCGAGAGGACGGAGTCCGCGGCGGAGACCCGGTCGACGGTGCGCAAAGCGTCCGCCGCTTGCTCGACGCCGAGGCGCCGCGTGGTCGACCGGTCCAGGCCGTCGCGGCGCCACATGTCGGCGCTGGACACCCCCAGGACGCTGTCGTCGCTGCCCTCCAGCCGGTCGGCCCGGCTCTCGTCGTTGTCGGTGGGCGCGCGGAACAGCTCCAGGCGTGGGCCTGTCACGGGGCGCCCGGCGAGGCGGGTGAGGGAGCCGCCGGTGAACTCGGCGATGCCGAGCGTCAGTGTTCCCTCGCCGGGCCGCCAGTCGCGCCGGGGCCGGGCTGCGGGCACCGGCCGCCGCACCGAGCGGTCAAGTTGGGCGGTGGCGATCTCATGCCCCTGCGGCGCCCAGGCGGTCGCCGCCGCCAGCACCGCCTCGACCGTCAGCCAGGTCTCGCCGCCCGGGCCCACCACGACCGGCGGCAACGGCACCCGCCCCGACTCGCCCGCCGCGAGGACCAGGGCATCCCACTCCCCCGAGTCCACGAGATTTCCGTCGTGCTCGACGCGCCAGCGGAAGCGCAGGTCGGACGTGTCGGCCGAGTGCCGCAGGTTGATGATCTCGAGCTTGTCACCGTCGAAGGCGAAGCGGATCGGCTGCGTGACCGCCTTGAACTCGTGCAGGCTCGGCGTCGGCACGTCGTCGCTGAGCACCATTCCGTCCATCACGAAGTTGCCGTCGTGCACGACCTCCCCGAAGTCACCGCCGTAGGCGTGGTAGGGCGTCCCGTCCGGGGCCGTGGTCAGGATGCCGTGGTCGCGCCACTCCCAGACGAAGCCGCCGTGCAGCCGCGGGAACCGGTGGACCAGTTCCTCGTACTGGTCGAGGGCACCCGGCCCGTTGCCCATCGCGTGGGCGTACTCGCAGAGCAGGAACGGCTTGGTGCGCTGCCGGGCGCCCTGGGCGGGGGTGCAGCCGAGCAGCGGCGCGGTCGAACCGTCCGTGCCGATCTGCTCGGCCTCCGGGACGGTCGGGTACATGCGCGAATAGACGTCGGTGTACTCGCCGGTGTAGTCACCTTCGTAGTGCACGGGACGCTCGGGGTCGCGGGCGTGGACCCAGGCCGACATGGCGGCGAGGTTGGCGCCGGTTCCGGCCTCGTTGCCGAGTGACCAGATCACGACGCCGGGGTGGTTCTTGTCCCGCTCGACGGTGCGCTGGACACGGTCGAGGTAGGCCGCGCGCCAGGCAGGGTCGTCGCTCGGGTTGCCGGCCCAGTCGACGTTCTCGAAGCCGTGGGTCTCCAGATCGCATTCGAGGATGATCCAGAAGCCGAGTTCGTCGGCGAGGTCGAGCAGCCGGGGATGCGGGGGGTAGTGGCTGGTGCGGATGGCGTTCACGTTGAACCGCTTCATGCGGGCCAGGTCCGCACGGGCGTGCTCCTCGTCGAAGACCCTGCCGCGCTCGGGGTGGGCCTCGTGCCGGTTCATCCCGTGGAAGACGACACGGCGGCCGTTGACCAGGAACCGGTCGCCGCGGATCTCGACCGTGCGGAAGCCCACGCGCAGGGCGATGCTCTCCGCGGCCGAGGACACGGTGGCGTCGTACAGACGGGGCTGCTCGGCCGACCACGGCTCCACGCCCGCGATGTCGAGGGGCGCCACGTCGGCCGGGGTGGCCCAGACCCGCTCGACGCCGAGTTCGGGGATGCGCAGGGTGACGGGGAACGCGGCCGCGTCGGCTGTGACCTCCAGGTCGATACGGCCGTCTCCGTGGTCGTAGCCGGTGCGCAGCCAGACGTCCTCGACGCCCCCGGCCGGGCGGGCGAGCAAGGTGACGTCCCGGAAGATGCCCGGCAGCCACCACTGGTCCTGGTCCTCCAGGTAGCTGGCGGCCGACCACTGGTGCACCCGTACGGCGACGACGTTCCCGCCCCGTCGCACCGCGGACGTCACGTCGAACTCGTGGGCCAGCCTGCTGCCACTGGCGCTGCCGATCTCGACGCCGTTCACCCAGACCCGGAACAGCGACTCCACCCCGTCGAACCGCAGCAGGACCCGCTCGGCGTCCGACCAGTGCTCGGGGAGGTCGAAGTGGCGGCGGTAGTCGCCTGTGGGGTTCTCGTCGGGGACGTGCGGTGGGTCGATCGGGAACGGGTACTGGACGTTCGTGTAGATCGGCCGGCCGTAGGCGCCGTCGCCTTCCAGCACCCAGTGCGCGGGCACCGGGATGCTGTCCCAGCCCCGGTCGTCGAAGTCCTCGGAGGCGAAGTCCTCGGCGACGGCCGCCGTGGGCGACAGACGGAACTGCCAGGGTCCGTTCAGCGACTGGGAGGGGGCGTCGGAGTGCAGCCAGGAGCGGGCCGGACGCAGGGCGCCCCGCCACGGTGCGGTGTCCGACACGTACGTGGAGAGCTGGGAAAGCAAGGGGCTCACAACCTTGTTGGGCAACGGGCAACGGGCAACGGGCAACGAGACACTAGACCGTCCTTCGGAGCCATTTCGCGCAGAGGGACGTCCAGGCGCCGGCGGGCGTCATGCCCTCGGCCAGCCCGGCGCCGTGGCCGCCGGTGGGGAAGACGTGGAGCTCCACCGGGATCTCCATGGAGGCCAGGCGCTGGGTCAGGGACAGGGCATGGTCAACTCCGACTATGTCGTCGTCCGCGCAGTGCCAGATGAAGATCGGCGGCGTCTGTGGGACGGCGATCAACTCGATGGAGACCGCGCGGCGCTTCCCGGAGGTCGAGGCGGGGCCGATGAGCGGGTCCGTGCCCGATTCGCTGGCCGCGGCGGGCCCGAAGGTGTGCCACGACGTCGCCGGGTAACAGAGCACCGCGAACGCGGGCCGCTCACCGTCGGCCGTGTCCGGGCCGGCGGCGAGGTGGGCGGCGAGGTGGCCGCCCGCAGAGAAGCCGAGGACGCCGATGCGCGCCGGGTCGACGCCGAGCCCCGGGGCCTCCGTGCGGGCCCGCCGCATCGCCGCCCGTGCGGAGTTGAGTGGTGCGGGGTGCACGTCCTGCGGCCCCACCGGGTACTCCAGCACCCAGGCGGCGAACCCGAGCCGCCCCAGCCACTGCGCGGCGGGCTTCCCCTCGTGCGGAGCGAGGTAGGTGTAGCCGCCGCCCGGCATGACGATCACCGCCGGGGCGCCCGCAGCCGGGCGCGGCACGTCGCCCGGGAGCGGGTGAAACGTCAGGGCTGTCGAATCGTCACTCATTGCCTGTCACCCGCCGCCCTACCTGCCAGGGCCCGCCGGCGGTCGAGCGGCTCCGCGAACGCCAGTGGTAAGAGGAGGAGTACGCGTGGGTCATTGCTTGACGCTTCCGGTGGCCAGGCCGCTCTGCCAGTACCGCTGGAGCAGGAGGAAGGCGATGACGAGCGGCACGATGGAGATCAGGGAGCCGGTGACGACGAGTGGGAGCATGTCGCTGCTGGCGCCCGCTCCGCCGTTCTGGGCCTGGGCTGCCCAGGACGCGAGGCCGACCGTGATGGGGTACAGGCGCGGGTCGTTGAGCATGATCAGCGGCAGGAAGTAGTTGTTCCAGGTGGCGACGAGAGTGAACAGCAGGACCGTCACCAGGCCCGGCGCCAGCAGCCGCAGGACGATCCGGAAGAAGATCCGCGCCTCGCCGGCCCCGTCGATGCGGGCGGCCTCCAAGAGGCTGTCCGAGACGGCGTCGGCCGCGTAGACGCGCATGAGGTAGAGGCCGAAGGGGTTGACGAGGGAGGGCAGGATGATGGCCCAGGGGGTGTTGACCAGGCCTGCCTTGGCGAACAGCAGATAGGTCGGGATCGCCAGGGCGGTAGCCGGGACCATGATGGCGCCGAGTACGAGATTGAAGGCGACGTGGTCGCCGCGGAAGCGGAACTTGGCGAAGCCGTACCCGGCGGCCGCCGCGAGCATCGCCGCCCCGAGCGCGCTGACGGCGGCGTACACGATGGTGTTGAGCAGCCAGTGCACGAAGACGCCGTCGTCCTGGGTGAAGGTCGCCCGGATGTTCGTCAGTAGCTGTGGGGCGTGGGAAACCCACAGGCCGAAGGTGTTGAACAGGCCCTGGGTGTTCTTGGTGGAGGCGACCAGCAGCCAGAACAGCGGCAGCAAGAAGTAGGCCAGGGCGGCCAGCATGGCGATCGTCAGCGGGGTGCTGCGGCGGCGCCGGGCCGAAGGCTTGCGCCGCTCCCGGTGTGCGGTGGGAGCACGGTCCGCCGGTGGGGCGATCGTGGCCGCAGGTGTTGTGGTCGTCATCCGGCCCTCCTTCGGTTCGAGATGAGCAGGATGGCGTACGAGGCGATCACGATGACCAGGCCCAGGAGGAAGGACACCGTGGCCGCGTAGTTGAGCTGTTGCCCGGTGAAGGCGAGGGAGTAGGCGTAAAGGTTCGCGGTGTAGGAACTGCTGATGACGTCCGGCGCGATACGCATCATCAGGCTCGGTTCGTTGAACAGCTGGAAGCTGCCGATCACGGAGAACAGCAGGACCAGCAGGAGCGTGGGCCGCAGCGCGGGCAGCTTGATGGACCAGGCGGTCCGCCAGGCGCCCGCCCCGTCCATCGCGGCTGCCTCGTACAGCTCCTGGGGAATGGTCCGCAGAGCCGCGTACAGGATGATCATGTTGTAGCCCACGAACTCCCAGGTCACGATGTTCGCGAGGCTGCCGAGCATCCAGCCGTCACTGAGGAAGTGCGGGGCCGGCAAGTCCAGCCTCCGGCTCAGCTGGGCGAACGGGCCGAAGTCCGGCCCGTACAGGTACCCCCACATGAGCGTGGCGACCACACCGGGCACGGCGTACGGCATGAAGATGCCGATCCGGATCGCGCGCGCCAGCCGCAGCAGGCCGCTGTCGAGCGCGAGGGCGAACAGCAGGGCCAGCAGCAGCATCAGCGGCACCTGGATCACGAAGAACTCCGCGACGCGCAGGACCCCGTGCAGAAGGAGCGGATCCTTCAGGGCGGTGACGTAGTTGCCGAGCCCGACGAAGGTCGTTCCGCCGACGAGACGTTGCTGGAAGAGGCTGAGGTAGGCGGCGTAGCCGAGCGGGGCGAGGAAGAGCGACAGGAACAGCACCAGGAACGGTGCGACGAACAGCGGTCCCGCGGCCCGGTGGCCGCGTCCGCCACCGCGCCGGCGCCGCGCCGGTCTTGCTCGCAGTACCTCGTGGGCGGGAGACGCGATCGATGGGGGCACCCCCTGTTCGAGCGCGGTCGAGAGCTTGGGGGAGGCCATCTCACGCTCCCTTGACGGTGAAGCCCTGGCTCTTGGCGTACTTCGTGATGCGCTGCTGCCAGCTGCCGAGGGCGGCGACGGTGTCGGACTTGCGGGCGAAGGACTTGCCGACGGTCTCGGTCCAGTCCGTGGCCACCTGGTCGAGGAACGGCGGCCACTGGAACGAGGGGGAGACCGTGTCGCTGACGTCGACGAACACCTGGGTGGCCTTCTGGCCTCCGTAGAAGGCGCTCGTGTCGCCAGTGACACTCGGGTCCGCGAGCAGGGCTTTGGTGGACGGGAAGAGGAACTGCTTGGTGGCGAACATCTTCGTGCTCGCCGGGTCGCTGTTGAGGAACTGGGCGAACAGCGCCGCGGCGATCGCGTTCTTGGTCGTCTTGATGACCGCAATACTCGAGCCGCCCCAGTTCCCCGCGCTCGGCTTGGAGACGTCCCACTGCGGCAGTGGCGCCGCCCGCCACTTGCCCGCGGTGGCCTTGGCCGAACCCGCCAGGAAGCCCGCGCCCCAGGCGGCGGTGAGCCAGGTGGCGTACTTGCCCTTGTTGAACCCGGTGTACCACGCGTCGGCGAAGTCCGGATCGGTGCTGATGACCCCCTCCTGCGCAAGCCCGCCCCAGTAACCGGCGAGCTTCTTGGAGATCGCGTCGTCGACGTTGATCGAGACGGTGCTCTTGCCGGTGATCTCATACGGTTTGGCGCCTGCCTGCCACATCAGGCCGTGCCAGGCGGCGGGCTCGTTCGGTGCGAGGTTGGTCAGGTAGACGCTCGGGTCGGCCTTGTGGAGCTTGCGCGCCGCTGCCGCGAACTCGTCCCAGGTGCCCGGCACTTGGATGCCGTGCTTGTCGAAGATGTCCTTGCGGTACAGCATGCCCATCGGCCCCGTGTCCTGCGGGATCGCCCAGACCTGGCCGGCGGGTCCGCTGACCTGTGCCCAGGTCCAGTCGACGAACTTGTCCTTGAGCGCCGACGCGCCGTACGGACTCAGGTCCATCAGGCTGTTGGTGAGGGTGAACGTCGGGATCTCCTGGTACTCGATGTGCGCCACGTCCGGGGCGCCGGTGCCGGCATTGAGCGCGGTGCGCAGTTTCGTGTACTGGGCGACGCCCTGGCCGGCGTTGACGACGTTGACCTTGATGGCCGGGTACTTCTTCTCGAAGAGCGCGATTTCCTGGTCGATGTTCTGGGCCCAGGTCCAGAACGTCAGCTGGGTGGGCGTCTTCATCGCCTTGTCGATGTCGGCCTGGCTGGCCGGCTTGGCGGAGGCCGATCCGCCGGAGCTGCTGCCGCCGCAGGCGGACAGTGCGGCGCCGAGCGACACCGCGCCCGTCGCGGTGAGGAAGAACCGACGGTTCATGGGGGACGCGGGAACGAATGATCCGGGCATGGTGAACTCCATTGATGGGCTGTGGGACGGCACGTCTGATGAGGACGCGTCGCACGGCAGGGGAAGGCAGGGGAAGGCAGGAGAAGAACCGGCGAAGGGAAGGCGGGGCGCAAGGGTCGCTACCGCGGCATGGCGGTCGCCATGTTCTGGTGCACGTCGCGCGTGCTGTTGCCGGCGTGCGTCACGCGCGCCGCACAGCGGGTCGTCCACGGTGGTGGAGGTTCAGAGGTGCTGGTGAGCCGAGGCGGTCTCATCCGCCGGGCCGCGAGCGTCGTGCCGCCCGGCCCGGTCAAAGGTGATCAGTCGGTGGTTGGTGGTCCGTCCGCTGACGGGGGTGCGTGCGTCCCGTCGCGCAAGCGGAAGACCGCGCGCCGCCCGCGCCCGGGGGTCCTCCAGTACGCGGGGGTGCAGTCGAGCCTCGGACGACGAGTTCGACCGGTAGGTCGCTCGCCGGCGGCATCTGGGTGTCGGGCTTTTCGATCGCGTGGACGAGAAGCCCTGAGTGCGAGCTGCGGTGCCCAGGAGTGTGGGCGAAGACGGGGTTGCCGTCGCAGCCCCATGACGCCGACGCCGTGGAGCACGCGTCGACCGGCTTCCGCCAAGGCGTGGATCAAGCCGATTGCTGCGTCGTCACCTAAGACGAAGACCGCGGTCACCTGGGGGTCGGGGGCCAGTTTGCGGCCCGCTTGGTAACCGGAATCGACGGCAGTCGCCGGGCGGTGGTGCTTACCGCATGTTCCGTCGGTAGCTGAGTTCCTCGTCGGCTTCGATGACGCGTCGCCGTACGTCGCCGGAGACGTAGGGCTCGTTGTCGAGGACTCTCGACACGGTCTTACGAGACGCCACCCAGGTGGGCGACATCGGCACTGCGCGGCACAGAAGGGCTCCTGCCCCGTCCTACCACTGGTGTCACGGTGTCTCCTCTGGCCGAACGCCGGAATCTTTCGAGGTCATCTGTATGACCGCGCGGTCATTGTTTACGCACTCCGAGACCCCGCGTCAAGGGTGTGCGCACAGCTTCTTTCCACCTCGCACCGTCCCAGTCGACCGAACGACCGCCTTGGCGGGAGGCCCCCAGAGGGTCATATGTTCCCCCTCCGGCGCTCGCCGATCGTGGTTGTTCGATCACGGATTCGCCTGATGACGAGCACTCGGGAGACGGGGGCGGCCTGCCCTGGATATGCAGTGATGCCCAACCGGATGCACAGCATGGGTAAGAGCCGCCTTGCCGACACACCGGTTGGAGTCCGGCCGGTGGCTGCCATCGTCTCCTTGGCCTCTGCCGCCGCCGGCTTCTCCGTCAACGGCGCTGTTCTGCCGGTCGACGACGGAAGCTGTTGGCGACCCGGACTACGAACCGCGTGGTCAACGCCGACCCGCCGCCCTACCAGCACCTCTGCGAGGCCGTGCCCATCCATCTGCGAGGAGTGCGCGGCCTCAAACCGACCATTGCGATCTTGCAGACCGTCCAGCTCCGGCCCTTGCCGGGACGACCGCGGCGTGGGTTCCCCTGCCTGAACGCGGCCTGCGCCCCGCCGACGAATGACCCACCGCCCGAGGCCGGTCCCCGCACGTCGGCCAATCGCATCCAGTCGTGGCCTGCGCACGATGAGTGACGCCGACCGGAACGGGCGAGAAGCCGCACACATCGGCGGCCGGACCAGGCTGACAGGGTCGCCACTCTCGCCCGCTTTCTCCGCTTCAGCAACCCCAGCCTGACCAGCATCGATCCATCCCCGACAAGCATTTACGGGGCCACGTGACGGCCCCCTCCGTGCAGTCGCTGGCGTCGGCGGCCGCCCACGCACGCGACAAATGACGTTGCGCGAACTCTTGACGCGCGGTCGGTGGATGCGTAGACATTGACCGCGCGATCAGACCGCGCGGTCATGTCACCTGATCTCGCTCGATGTAGGCACACGCCCGTTGGGAGACTCAATGACGACAGGTGCGGAGCGCGGCGCGGGCTCCTCCGCGCCGCGCAGTGCGGAGGTGGCCGGGCTGGCCGGCGTCTCACGCAAGACGGTCTCACGGGTCCTCAACGACGAGCCGTACGTCTCCGACGAGGCCCGCCGACGTGTCCTCGCGGCTGCCGAGGACCTCGGCTACCGGCTGAACCACGCAGCCAGGGTTCTGGCCTCCGGACGCACTCGATCCATCGGTGTGGTGGCTTTGGGGACCGCCGGGTACGGAACCGCCTCCCTGCTCATGGGCATCGAGCAGGCCGTACGGGACGCCGGCTATGCACTTCGCGTCGTCAGCACACCGGACGGCGCTCCGGAAAGCATCGCCGGCGCCGTGGAATCACTCCTCGAACAGGGGGTGGACGGCGTCGTCGTATCCGAACCCCTCGTCGAACGAGAAGTCCCACTCGGTGTCGACGTGCCGGTCCTCTTCATTGGAGCACCCCCCGCCTTCACTGCCTCCCGGACCTTGACCGTCGGTGTGGGCGCCCGTCAGCTGGCACACGCGGCCACCGAGCACCTGCTGGACCTGGGGCATTCGACCGTCCATCACCTCGCCGGGCTGCGGCGGTGGTACGCCACCAAGGACCGCATCGCGGGCTGGCAGGCCGCGCTGGCGGCACGGGGCGCGCACGAACCGCCGCTGCTGAACGGTGACTGGTCGGCGGCCTCGGGATACGCCGCGGGCCGTGAGTTGGCCTCCGAAGAATCGGTGACCGCGCTGTTCGTGGGGGGTGACGAGATGGCCATCGGCCTGATCCATGCCCTGCGGGAAGCCGGGCGCCGGGTGCCGGAGGATGTCAGCGTCGTCGGTTTCGACGGCAACCCCGCCTTCGCCTACGTCTCTCCTCCCCTGACCACCGCCCGTCAGCCCTTCGAGTTCGCGTCACGCGAAGGAATCCGGCTACTTCTCCACGCCATCCAGAAGCCGGACACCGAACCGCCGCCGGCGAGTGACCCACCCATCGAACTCGTCATCCGCGGCTCGACCGCACCTCCGCCCTTCCTCTGACCCCCTCGTCCCTCCCCCACGCCATTGCTCCGGCATAGGCCCGCCAACAGTCAGGCTGTCCGGCATCACGCCGACGGGCTTACTGACCAAGTCGACGGGCCCGGCCATTCCTGTTCCGTACTGCGTCCACTGCCGAGCCGTCTCGCGGCGACCCACGGTCTGCACCCTCATGTCCGAGAACCACATGTGGTGCGACCGCGGTGCCGGGATCTGGAAGGACAACCGACGGGACGTGAAGTGCAACCGGGGCACGTCTCCCGGTGGCCTCGCGCAGTCGGTCACCCGGCCCTGATGGCGCCGCCCCAGCGCGGTCGTCGGTGTGACGCACGCCAAGAGACCTTCCAATCCACCTCTGAGAAAGTGAGCTCTGACATGACAGGTTCTCCTACTCGCCGGCACGTGCTGAGCGGGGCAGCTGCGGGAGTGCTGGCCTCGTTGGCGGGGATTCCGCTTGCCGGTGCCGCGTCCGCCGCGACGTACACGGCGCCAAATCCGCGTGTGTGGGTAAGCATCAACGATGGGTGGCGGTTCATCAGGCAAGACGTTACGGGTGCGCAAGCGTCCGGGTTCGACGACTCCGCATGGACGTCGGTCACCACGCCCCACACCTGGAACGCCGCCGACGGTGCCGACGGCGGCAACAACTATTACCGCGGAGTGGGCTGGTACCGCCGCCACTACACCGTGCCGTCCACCATGACCGGGAAGAGGCTGTACCTGCAGTTCGCCGGGGTCAACCAGGTCGCCGACGTCTGGGTCAACGGCACGTACCTCGGGCAGCACAAAGGCGGATACGCCCGGTTCAGGTTCGACGCCACCGCTGCGCTCGTCCCCGGCGGGGACAACGTGATCGCGGTGAAGGTGACCAACGCCTACGACGCCGACATTGCGCCGGTGGGCGCGGACTACTCCTTCGAGGGCGGCATCTACCGCAACGTAAGCCTGTGGGCCATCGACAACCTTCACGCGCGGATGACGGACTACGCGGGTCCCGGCGTCTACCTGCGGCAGAGCAACGTGACCACGGCGTCGGCCACGGTGACCGTGACAACGAAGCTGTGGAACGACAACACCACCACCAAATCGGTGGTGGTCCGCACCATCATCGCCGACAGCAACGGGAACATCGTCGCGGACACCAGCACCACCGCGCAGTCCCTCGCCGCGGCCACCGGCGCGGATGTCAGCCAGACCGTCACGGTCAACAGCCCACGCCTGTGGAACGGCCTGGCGGATCCCTACCTCTACAACGCCACTGTCGAGATCCACGACGTCACCGCGGGAGCGAACACGATCACGGACGTGGTGACCGAACGCCTGGGCCTTCGCTCCGTCGCCGTCGATGCCGGCACCGGCTTCCAGCTCAACGGCAGCCACCTCCACCTGCACGGCGTCAACCTGCACCAGGAGCGGGCCGGCAAGGGCTGGGCGATAACCGACGCCGACCACACCCAGGACTTCGACCTCATCCAGGAGGTCGGCGCCAACGCCATCCGGATGGCGCACTACCAGCACGACCAGAAGGACTACAACCTCGCTGACGAACGTGGGCAGATCGTTTGGGCGGAGATCCCTTTGGTCGCCTCTGTCACCAGTTCGAGCGCCTTCACCGCCGGCGCCCAGAACCAGCTGCGAGAGCTGATCCGGCAGAACTACAACCACCCGTCGATCGCCTTCTGGAGCATCGGCAACGAGCAGGCCGACTACAACGGCACAGCCACGAACACGCTGCTCCAGTCACTGGCCGACATCGTCGCGTCCGAGGACCCGGACCGGCTCTCCACCTACGCCGCGCGCGGCGACGACCCCGACAACGCGCAGTCAGGGCTGCACACGCAGACAACGGGCTACAACAAGTACCTCGGCTGGTATTACGGCTCCAAGGACAGCGAACTGGGTGCCTGGGCCGACAACCTGCACACCACCTCTCCCTCCCGCAAGATCGCCGTGTCCGAGTACGGCGCCGGCGCCAACACCACCCAGCACGCCCTCAACCCGCCGATGCCTTCAGCCGGTGGCTCCTGGCATCCCGAGGAGTACCAGTCGCTGTTCCACGAATCGGCCTGGAAGCAGCTCGCCGCCCGTCCCTATATCTGGGGCACCTTCGTCTGGGCCATGTTCGACTTCGCCTCCGACAGCCGCGGCGAAGGAAGCCAGCCCGGCATCAACGACAAGGGCCTGGTCACCCACGACCGGCAGATCCGCAAGGACGCCTTCTACTGGTACAAGGCCAACTGGGCGAGCAGTCCGACCCTTTACATCACCAGCCGCCGCTGGACCCAGCGAACTGACGCCACCACCGAACTGAAGGTCTACTCCAACGCAAGTCAGGTCACCGCCAGCCTCAACGGCACCCCATTGGGAACGTTGAGCAGCAGCGACCACATCTTCAGGTGGGCCAACGTCACACTGAAGCAGGGGCAGAACACCGTGACAGTCACCGCGACCATCAACGGCTCCACATACACGGACAGCGTCGACTGGACTCTCGGCTGAGTAGTCATCCCGGGCATGAAAGGCCGGGATGACGATTCAGCGACGGAGCAAAAACGGCGCCAGTCCAGTTGTAGGCGGGGTTGGGCGGGGCTGCGGTGGCGCGGGACGGCAGGATATCGTCCCAGGAGTAGTACCACTGGCTCCAGAAGGCCGTCCCCCCAGGCGTGATTGAGGGCGTCCAGGTCGTTGTCGTAGCGGGCGCGCAGCCAGGCGCGGAACGCGTCGGCGCTGGTGTCGCAGTAGCAGGCCGCGTCGTGACAGCCGTACTCCTTGTGCACATGCCACATGGCGACCGCGGGGTGGTCGGCGTAGCGCTCGGCGAGGGCGCCCGCGATGCGCAGCGCCGCCGCACGGTAGGCGGGGCTGCTGGGGCAGAAGGTCTGCCGACTGCCGTACGAGAGTCGGCGGCCGTCCTTGTCGACCGGCATTGCCTCCGGGGGGCCTTGAAGAACCAGGTGGGCGGGGCGGCTGTGGGAGTGGCGAGGTCGGCGGCGATGCCGTTCTCGTGGAGCAAGCCGAGGATCTTGTCCATGCGGGAGAAGTCGTAGATGCCTTCCGCGGGCTCCAGAAGTGCCCAGGAGAAGATCCCGACGCTGACCAGGGTGACACCCGCTTCACGCATCAAGCGCATGTCCTCTGCCCAGACATCCTCGGGCCACTGCTCGGGGTTGTAGTCCCCGCCGTAGGCGATGCCGGGCAGGCGAAGGCGGCGTTCCGTACTCATTGGCGGTACTCCGGAAGATACGAAGAACGAGTGGTGCAGGCCGGGGACGGGTCAGCCCTTGTCGGCGCCGCGTATCGGACCTGACGAACTGCCGCTGCAGCACAAGGGACACCATCGCTGGCTTGCACAGCGGCAGCGTGATCCGCCAATACGTGGTGCTTTCAAGGAACTACAGGGCGCGGTGGACGCCGGCCGCGTCCACGACCAGGCCGAGGCCGGCAGCCGTCTCGGCGCTCACCGGCAGCTCAGCCGTGGTGCCGGGTGAGGTCGTACGGAGGGTGACCAACTTGTCGATGCGGGGTCGGTCGCCACGCAGCAGCGTGCGGCGGCTGGTGGCAGGCATCGACCGACCCAGGGAGAAATCGCGCATTTCAGCTCCCGACGGGGCCCACCCGGGCATGGCACGTCGACCCGGAGGGGTGATGGGAAGCGGCCACCCACCAACCGCAATCAAGCGCGATCGAACAGGATCGATCTACGGATGCGAGGAAGACTGAACGTTTCGGGGAGTCGCTGTAAGACCCGTCTCGCGGGTGCGAGTGGAAGAAAGTCGGCGACATCTCTTGACGTAAGTCTTGCCGATTGCGTAGACATGACCGCGCGGTCAGACCACGTAGTCACACAAAATTGCAGGCATACGGCCATCAGGAGACGTCATGACACCAAAGGTGGTGGGGCGGAATGTGGACTCGCCTGCGCCGCGAAGTGCGGACGTGGCCCGCCTGGCCGGAGTCTCGCGCAAGACGGTGTCGCGAGTCCTCAACAACGAGCCGTACGTCTCCGACGACGTGCGGCGACGTGTCCTCGCAGCCGCCGAGGAACTCGGCTACCGGCTGAACCAGGCGGCCAGAACACTGGCCTCCGGGCGTACGGGCTCCATCGGTGTGGTCGCCCTGGGCACTGCCGGGTACGGAACCGCTTCACTGCTCGTGCACATCGAGCGGGCCGTGCGCGACGCAGGTTACGCGCTCCGCGTGGTCAACACACCTAACGGCGACCCGAAGGGTATCGCCGGCGCCGTGGAGTCACTCCTCGAGCAGGGCGTAGACGGCGTCATCGTCTCCGAACCCATCGTGGAAGGGGACGTCGGCGTCCGCGTCGACGTCCCCGTCCTCTTCCTGGGGGCACCACCGTCCTTCACCTCCGCCCGCACGGTGACCATGGACGTGGGCGCCCACGCACTGGCCCGGGCGGCCACCGAACATCTGCTGGATCTGGGCCACGCGACTGTTCACCACCTGGCCGGCCCCCAGCGGTGGTACGCCACCACGGACCGCATAGAGGGATGGCGGGAGGCGCTTGCTGCGCGGGGCGCGCACGAGCCACCGCTGCTCAACGGCGACTGGTCGGCCGCCTCGGGCCATGCCGTTGGCCAGGCGCTGGCCTCGGACCGTTCCGTGACCGCGGTCTTCGCGGCGGGCGACGAGATGGCCATCGGCCTCATCCACGCCCTGCGGGAAGCCGGGCGTCGCGTGCCGGAGGACATCAGTGTCGTCGGCTTCGACGGCAACCCCGTCTTCGCCTACGTCTCTCCTCCCCTGACCACCGTGCGCCAGCCCTTCGAGGCCGCGGCCCGGGAAGGCATCCGCCTTCTCGTTCACGCCATCGAGAAGCCCGACACGGATTTGCCACCTGCGAGCGCGCCGCCAGTAGAACTCGTTGTCCGCTCGTCGACCGCGCCCCCGCCGGCCATCCGCCACTGAGGGACGCGCCTCATTCTCGGAGACCACTACGGCTCTGAGTCATCACCTCGGTGAGGTTCGAAAACGCCTCTGAGGAAGATCGGGCAACAACCAGCGTGCCGCAGGCTATGCCCTCGTGCGCCTGCACCGATCCCCGCCACCAACGCGGCCGTCAGCGAGCCTGTCGGCCTGTCTCCCGGACCGTCCACCGGCCACTCCCCAACCGGGTCGACGCTCCTCTCTCAGACACCCGCCGCTTCACGCTGAGCCGATCCCCGAAGTGGCGGGCACCTCACAGCACCTCGTTCCCTCAGCTTGGAGCCGCACATGTCCTCCACGCAGACAGGCGCCAGACACCGCGCCGCTCCGCGTTCCCACCCCGTCCCCCTCATGCTGCTGCTGGCCCTGGTCGCAGCCGTCGGCGGGCTCGTCCTTCCCGCCGCGGGCGAGGCGCACGCCATCTCGCGCCCGTCGCAAACCCTGTACACCCCGCCGTCCGGCGCGCCCTCGCCCGGGTCGCTCTACCCCAGAGGCCTGCGTCTGCAGCACAGCGGCTCGTCCAACGGCACGATCCTCGCCACGTTCGAGCAGTACACGTCGGGCACCCCCGTCTTCCCGATCTACCGCAGCACCGACAACGGCAACAGCTGGACCAAGATCTCCGACATCCAGGACACCCAGAACGGCTGGGGCATGCGCTGGGAACCGGAGCTGTACGAACTGCCCACCGCGATCGGCAACTACCCGGCCGGGACCATCATGGCCGCGGGTGCCTCCGTCCCCGCCGACCGATCCGCGATCAAGATCGACATGTACGCCAGCACCGACCACGGTGTGACCTGGAGCTTCGTCAGCAACATCGCCACCGGCGGCGAGGCGCAGAGCAGTAACGGCCACACTCCCGTATGGGAACCGTTCCTTCTGGTCTCCGGCAACAAGCTGATCGCCTACTACTCCGACCAGCGCGACCCCGCCCACGGTCAGAAAGTCGTACACCAGGTCACCACGGACGGCGTCAACTGGGGCCCGGTCGTCGACGACGCCGCGGTGCCCGAGTACAGCAGCCGCCCCGGCATGCCGACCGTCGCGAAACTCCCCAACGGCAAGTACGTCATGACGTACGAGTACGGCGGTGCGCCCGAGGGCGACTTCGCGGTGTACTACAAGATCTCCTCCGACCCGGAGGCGTTCGGGTCCGCCACCGCCATCCCGCTGAAGGCAACCGACGGGACCGTCCCCACCAGCTCGCCCTACATCACCTGGCTGCCCACCGGCGGCGCCAACGGCACCCTGGTGGTCAGCGCCCACAGCAGCGACGACCTGTTCCTGAACACGCAGAACGGAGCTGCCAACACCTGGACGCACATCGGCTCCCAGGTCCCCGGCGGATACAGCCGCGGAATGGTCCCGCTGCCGGACGGCCACAGCTTGCTGGTGCTCAGTGGCGGCCGGCTCACCAGCACCGGTCTCAACCCCGTCACCTACGGCACCATCGACCTGGGCGGTGGCATCTCCGACGGCGCCACCTACACCGTGTCCAACGCGGGCAGCAACCTGAAGCTCACCATCGTGGGCGGCACCACCACCAACGGCACCAACGCCACCCAGCAGAACGCCGACAACGCGAGCGACCAGAAGTGGCGGTTCGTCCAGCAGACGTCCGGCTACTTCAAGATCTTCAATGTGGCCAGTGGCAAGGTCCTGGGCGTCGCAAACCAGTCCACCGCCAACGGCGCCAATGTCCTGCAGTGGGACGACAACGGCACCCTCGACCACGAGTGGGCCGTCGCCCCCAGCCCAGCAGGTGGCTTCACCTTCCTCAACCGGCTCACCGGCAAGTACCTCGAGATCCCCAGCGCCTCCACCACCGTGGGCACCGCCGCCGGGCAGTGGGACAGCACCAGCTGCGCCTGCCAGCGCTGGAACCTCACCCAGACCGCCCTGCCCAACCTCTCCAGCGGCCAGTACTTCCTGGTCAACAAGAACAGCGGCAAGTACCTGGAGATCCCGGGCGCCTCCACCACCGTGGGCACGGCCACCGACCAGTGGCAGGTCTCCGCCTCCGCCTGCCAGCTGTGGACCTTCCAGTCCCAGAGCGGCGGGGCGTGGACCGTGAAGAACGTCAACAGCGGCCTGAACCTGGACATCAGCAACGCTTCGACTTCGCCAGGCGCGGCCCTCGTCCAGAACACGTCCTCCACCGCCAGCTCCCAGAAGTGGACCCTGACCGACGCGGGCGGCGGCTACTACAAACTCGTCAACGCGGGCAGTGGCCTGGTGGCCGGCGTCGCCCAGTCCTCCACGACGAACGGCGCATCCGTCATCCAGTGGAACAACGTCACCGTCGACGACCAACTCTGGAAGATCGTCCGGGTCAACTGACACGCTCGGAATCCTCCGCCCATCCCAGTGCGCCCGCCCCTTGCGGTGAGGGGCGGGCGCCCGTTGCTGAACCCCTTGCGGTCAGCCAACGCAAGCGGCTGCAGCCTGCTGTCGCCCGCCACTCCAGCAGAATGCATTTGTCAGTCGCCGTCACGACCCGAACCGCAATCTGAAACGAACGACGACTCACGTGCCGAGACGAGAGAACGAGCCAGCCCACCAGTCGACAGGCTCCTGCCACCGGAGGTCGGCACATCAAGGACCAACCACTAAGAACTCCTAACGAAATGATCTTCGAGGTGGTTTGATCATTCCGGGACTGTTGATCTGGGGGTGCGGGGTGGCTCGGCCGAAGCCGTGGGATGTCGACGATGAGCTGTGGGCTGTGCTCGAGATGCTGCTGCCCAAGATTGAGCGCAGGATTCGTCATCCAGGGCGGAAGCGGCATCCTGACCGTCTCGTGTTCCAGGGCATTCTGTTCGTGCTGAATACCGGGATCGCCTGGGAACATCTGCCGCAGGAACTTGGCTTCGGCTCGGGCATGACCTGCTGGCGCCGCCTCGCCGAATGGACCGAGGCCGGGGTGTGGCCCCGGCTGCACGAGGTCGTCCTGGCGAGGCTTCGCGCCGTGAACGCCCTGGACTTCTCCCGGGCAGCGGTCGACGGCTCCCACATCCGGGCGTTAAAAGGGGATCCAAGACAGGACGAAGCCCTGTCGACCGGGGCAGAACCGGCAGTAAACATCACCTGATCACCGATGCCACCGGCATCCCACTCGCTGCCACGCTGACCGGTGGCAATCGAAACGACGTCACTCAGCTGATCCCGCTCCTGCAAGCAGTTCCGCCCGTGCGCGGCAAGCGCGGCCGGCCCAGACGTCGCCCGGACGCAGTGCTCGCCGACCGCGGCTACGACCACGACAAATACCGCCGCCTCGTCTGGGACCTCGGCGTGAAGGCCGGTCATCGCCAGGCGCGGCACCGAGCACGGCTCCGGACTCGGGACCCAACGCTGGGTGGTGGAGCGCGCCTTTGCCCACCTGCACTGGTTCCGCCGCCTGCGGATCCGCTGGGAGATCCGCGACGACATCCATGAAGCCTTCCTCACCCTGGCCTGCGCGCTCATATGCTGGCGGCGGCTGACGGCAGTTCAGCGCCGCCACTCATAGGCGCCAGGGGAGGTCTCCACAACCTCCTGGGGCCAGGACGCTCGGACCTGCTGAAGCCGTTCGTAGTGCTCATCAACCCATCCATCGACCAGACGCACCGGGACACGGACCGATGTCCCCGATCCGGCCATGTCCTCCACCACAACCACGGCAACCCCGTCCTGACCGGACGATTCGAATCGGATCTCGGGATTGCGTCCGTCGTCCATCCAAGCGGCGTCCCGACCGGCGGCGAGCGCGCCCAAAACTTGTGACCAGCTGTCCAAATCGTCCGAGGCCAGGCACACCTCCAAGCGTCCGTGGGCGAACCCGCTCGTGACGACGATCTCCGCGTCGAGGAAGTCGTGCCAAGGCATTACCCCGGGCCTGTGGCGGCCCAGAACCTGAACCCCAAGACTGCTCTCCCCATCGGCCAGGCGAATGAGATCCACCTTGCTGCCCTCGGCCATCCCCGCTCCCCACGCTCACATCGACTGCCGTCATGATGCACGCGCATCAGCACTCGGCCCGTACGGGGGCATTGCATTAGGAGTTCTAAGGGCGGCTTCGACCTGTGCTCACCCGCCGACCACCAACGGCCTGACATTGGCGCGAAGAGAGCCGTGGCCCGCTTGGGGGTCTCCGACGTCTTGCGATGCACGGCACCAGACCACGCGACCTCATCGGGCGCTCATAGTGCAAGGACCCCGAAGGTTGTCGTTCGAGGGATGTCGTTCGGGGGTGTCCAGGACATCGATCCCGACAGATTCGCAGGTGTTCCCCTTTCACTCCAGCCGGAAATCCCTACTCCGCAAAGCCTGGCCTGCACTTGCCAAAGCGAATAGGCCGCGGTCGGCGCCTCAGCGACCATGCGCAGACTTCCCCATCTGCGACCTGATGCAGCAATGTGACAGGGGCATTGACAGCACCGCACACCCCGCCTGAGGATGTCGGCCACTCCCCTCCGCTTCTGGCATGGGAGGCTCCTCCCCGCCGATTGAAACGTATCAAAGGATGCGCCCGTGCCGCCTATCACCCCTCTCTCCCGAACAGCCAGAAGACGCCGAAGAGCCGATAGAACCCGAACTCCTCGTGCCCTCCTGCTGGTTGTGCTCACCGCGTGGTTCGCCCTCGTCGGCGGCGTGACCGGACAGTTGCCCCTGGCGAGCGCCGCCCAGGACGCACCTACGGCGCTGACTGTCAACCGTCTGACCACCCCCGTCGACGTGGCCCCCGGCTCCACCCCGCTGCTCGGCTGGCAGATCGGCGGCGACCGGCAGACCGCCTACCAGATCGAGATCGCCACGACCTCCGCTGTCCTGACCGAAACCCCTGACATATGGGACTCGGGCCAGATCACCTCCACAGCCGACAGCAACGTGTCCTACGGTGGCCCGGCCCTGACGGCCTCATCGCGCTATTACTGGCGTATCCGCACCTGGGACTCCCTGGGCGCGGCCTCCCCCTGGTCGGCGCCAGCCTCCTTCGGGACCGGGCCGGGCACCGCCTGGTCGGGGGCCACCCCGATCTGGAGCGGCGCCCCCACCGCGTGGAGTGACTACACGTTCCAGGGCAGCTTCGTCATCAACGCCAAGTACGCCAGCGTCACCTTCCGCGCGCAGAACACCAGCAACTACTACCTGTGGCAGTTCAAAGGCAACGGCGAGAACACCATCGCCCCCCAGATCCAGAAGAACGGCACCTTCACCGCCCTGAAGACCGCCCAGGCCCTCCCCTTCGCTCTCACCACCGGCTCCACCTACGACTTCAAGATCGTCGCCTCCGGATCGACCTTCACCACCTCCCTGAAGGCCCACTCCGACACCACCTGGACCCAGGTCGACACCACCACCGACGCCACCTTCGACTCAGGTGGCATCGGCTTCCGCACCGGAAGCACCGAGCAGGCCACCTTCGACGACATCACCGTCGCCGACCTCAACAACCGATCCCTGTACAGCAACGACTTCAGCGACGCCACCAACGCCGACTTCAGCTGCGGCACCATCACCAATGGCGCCCTGTCGCTCGGCACGAGCAAGAACTGCGGCACCGGGCTGCTGACGGTTCCGAGCTGGACCTTCCTGCGCGGCACCACCACGCCGGCCTCCGGCAAGAGCATCGCCTGGGCCCACCTGTACGCCACGGGCGCCTCGACCACCCCGGCACGGCAGTTCGTTTACAAGCTGTGGGTCAACGGAAGCTTCGTCGGCGTAGGCCCAACCCGCCCGGTCGGCTCCGAGGCCCGCTACGACGGTTACGACGTCACCTCCCTGCTCGACGCAGGCGCCGCCAATACCGTCGGGGCTCTCGCCTACACCACCAGCGACCAGCGCTTCCTTGCCGAACTGGTGATCCGCTACACCGACGGCACCACCAAGACCTTCGGCACCGGTTCCAACTGGAAGTCCCTGGACGGCACCCGCATCCTGCCGAACGTCGGCTCCATCGGCACCAGTTACTACACGGCGCCCAAGGAGAACTTCGACGCCCGCCGCTACCCGTTCGGCTTCGCCACGCCCGGCTTCGACGCCTCCTCCTGGTCCTCAGCGGTCACCAAGAGCGCCTTCAGCGACCTCCAGCCGGCGCCCACCGCGAAGGTCCGGCAGACGTTCAAGACGCCTGTCTCGGTCACCGAGTACTCACCCGGCAACTACTTCATCGACTACGGCCGCACCTGGATCGGCGGTCTGTCCCTGAATTTGAACGGCGCCTCCGGGCAGGCGGTCGACATCCGCTACGGCGAGATCACCTCCGGCACCAACACGGTCAAGTACCAGACCTCGGCCGGCAACACCTACCAGGACAAGTGGGTGCTGAAGTCCGGCAGCCAGCAGCTGGAAACCTGGGGTCTGCGCGTCTTCCGGTACGTCCAGGTCATCGGCGCGCCCACCGGGCTGACCGCGTCCGACCTCAAGGCCGAGGCGTACCTCTACCCGTACGACGAGTCGGCAGGTGCCTTCACCTCCTCCGACAGCACGCTCAACCAGGTCTGGGCGCTGTCCCGCGACACCATCGAGGCAACCAACCTGAACCTGTACGTCGACTCGTGGGAGCGCGAGCGCGACATCTACGAGGCCGACACCTATCTCCAACTCATGGGAAACCTCTACACGGGCGGCGACACGGCACTGGGCGACTACTCGCTGAACTTCTTGAAATCCAACCGCACCTGGCCCACCGAGTGGCCGATGTACGTCATCCTGGCCATGCACGACAGCTACGAGACGACCGGGAGCACCGCGCCGCTGTCCGCCGCGTACACCGCGCTGCAGGGCAAGCTGCCGGACGAGTGGTACGACTCCGCGACCGGCCTGATCCACAAGACCACCGGCAGCTCGGGTGCGAGCAGCTGCACCGACTGCGACATCGTCGACTGGCCCGCTTCCGAGCGCGACGGCTACGTCTTCACCTCCTACAACACCGTCATCAACGCTGTCGCCTACCGCTCCTACACAGACATGGCCGACATCGCCACCGCGCTGGGCAAGAGCTCGGACGCCGCCACGTACACGTCCAAGGCAAACGCCATTAAGGACGCGGTCAACTCGAGGATGTGGGACTCCACCAAGGGCGCCTACCGCGACGGGCTGAACAACGACGGCACAGTGATAAACCACTACGCCGTCCAGGCCAGCGCCTTCGCGACCGCCTTCGGTATCGCCGACTCCGCCCGCGCCTCGCAGGTCGCCTCGTACCTGGGCAGCCGCGGCATGGCGTGCAGCGTGTACTGCGCCCCGTTCGTCATCCAGGCTCTGTACGAGGGCAACCGGCCCGACATCGCCCACACCCTGCTGACGTCGACCGGTACGCGCAGCTGGATGAACATGATCAACGACGGGGCGGGTGCCACGATGGAGGCTTGGGACCTGTCGCTGAAATCCAACACCACTTACTCCCACCCGTGGGCGTCCGCTCCCGCCTTCACCATCCCCCAGAGCATGTTCGGCATCCGGCCCAGCACTCCCGGCTACCAGACCTTCCAGGTCAAACCTCAGCCGACATCGGTCGCCTGGGCGAACGTCACGGTTCCCACCGCGCACGGCACCATCGGCGTCGCTTACGACACAACCAGCGACGGCCGCGTCGACATCAGCGTGAACGTGCCGACCAACACGACCGCCTCGGTGTATCTGCCTGGTGGCACGGCAAGCACGACCAGCGTCTACATGGACGGCAACAGCGTCGCCGCCACCTACGACAACGGCTTCATGCACGTCGCCAACGTCCAGCCGGGCTGCCACGTCGTCACCACGACTTCCGACAGCACTCCCTACAACAACACCAAACTGACTGGCATCTGCTGAGAACCGGTCTTCCCGCACTGAGGCGTCCGGACCTTCCGAGCGCCTCAGTGCCAGTCCGGGGCCGCGGAAGAACGGTTTTCATCACAAGTGTCCTACTAGGACTCCGTTAGGTTGCTCTGCTTCTGGGGTTCTGGCTGGTGGTGGATGTTCTGGGCAGGGGGCGGTGGCAGGTGGTGCAGGTGCCGGTCCAGCAGTCAGCAGGTCCTGGATGGCGTCGAGGGTCTGGTAGAGGGTGAGTCCGCCGTATCGGCTTTTGGGGCCAGGCGCTGTTCGGTGAGGAACGCGTGGGCGGCGGTGACCAGGGTGACGTGGTGATGCCACCCGGTCCAGGAACGTCCCTCGAAGTGGTCCAGGCCGAGACCGTGCTTAAGTTCCCGGTAGTCGTACGGGAAGTGAGCTGCCCTGATACGGCGTTCAGCCCGGCGCCGGTCCCGGTCCTCACACTCGGCCATCTGCAACTCGGCGAGAAAACCCGCATAGGACAGGCCCTCGCGTTCGGCCCGGGCGATGGTGTCGGCGGCCTTGGCTTCGTCACGACGACCTGGGGAAACAGGGCGTTGATGACACGGGTCGGACTGTTCACTGCTGGCCGTTCAGGCGCCGGGACACGGCCGGGAACACGCTGGAGGTATGCACACCAAGGACGTCCAGGTGGGGCAGACGTCCCGCTGCGAGGTGCCGGTCGCGCTTCCCGTGCGGCGGTACCGGCCGACGACCATGGGCGACTCCTGGTGGCCGCTGAGCTGGCTGCGCGGCACGTACTTCCCGCTGGCCGTGGTCGACGTTGACACTGCCGCTCGAACCGCCCAGGGCCTGGTGATGGGCGCGAGCACCCGGGTCACGGTGGAGCTCACCGAGGACCGGGCGGAGGCGGCCCGCCTTCCGCCCGGCCACGGCTACCAGGTCTCCAGGATGCTGCTCGATGCCGACGGCGAGCCCGTCGAACTCCCGCGGGTCACCACACTCACCGTGCCGATCCGCTGGCTGCGCCCGGTGGAGAGACGCCTGTCTCCCCCAGCCACCACGACGCGGCGTTCCGGGGCTTCCACTGACCTATCCCAGATAACTATGGGCAGGGCGAGCTTCTGACCTGCGGTGCCTACGGTTGAGTGGACAGGTCGGCGGTCGGTTTTCCGCTCAACCGGAGGCAGCCGTGCATGAGGGATCTACTCACCCACACCAGCCCCACTACCAGCGAATCAGTCGGCATTGACCAACAAGGCGAAGGCTGTGGGCCTGGCGCTGGTGGAGGACGGTGACCCGACGCTCGTCGCGCCAGGCCACCGTTTCCTGTGGTCAAAGCTGGGTTTACAGGTAGTACCAGTCCACGGCCACGTCCTGGCCGCCGAGGCCGGTCGAGATGATGGACACGGTCATGACCGGGTTGCCCTTCGCCTTGCCACCGACGTAGTAGCACTTGATGTACTGGAAGCCGCGCTTGGGCGGGCAGCTGTGGTCCGAGCGATAGCTGACGCGTCGGCCGTTGATGTTTTGGTTTTCGGAGCCGGCGAGGAGATGCTCGCCGTCCCAGTACGAGTTGGATGCCGCGCCGTCGCAGGCGGTGAGTTTGGCCCCGGTCGAGGCGTCGCCGATCGGATTCGGCTGAGTGCCGTTGTACCAATGGGTGGAGGCGCAGTTCGCCAGCCGCTTCACCTGCGTCGCGCGCCAGCTGAAGTCGCCGGTGTACCTCGGGGTGGACGCCAGGGCTGTTCCGGCGGTGATGCCGAGCGCGAGCGCCACGGCGGTCAGCACCGTGCCGATGCGGGCCGCGGTCTTTGCTCTATGTGAGCGTCTGGAAATCGTTGGTGTCATGGTCCCGTCTTTCGCCCTTGGGGGAAGAGCTGATGGTCGAAAGGGACGATTTCGCGCTCGTGGAGCGTCCGCATGACGTGATCATGGATCTCCTGTTACGAACTGTCCGTTTTCTGGTCGACCCGGGTGTGAGGCGCATTCCCTCGGATCCCCAAGCGGGCGGTCGAGCGCACGCTGGGCCGGCTGATGTTCCACCGCCGCCTGGCCCGTGACTACGAGGCCCTTCCAGCGGCACTGTCACGTTGGCTGACCGGTGGGATGATCTTCGGATCGATCAGGCTGGGAGGGGTGGTCGTCCGTGGGGACTGCGTCGCTGTCGTACAAGGGTCACCGGTACCCGGTCGAGGTCATCTCCCACTGTGTGTGGCTGTACTTCCGCTTCCCGCTGTCGTTCCGCGAGGTCGAGGAGCTGATGCTCGAGCACGGGATCGTCGTCTCCTACGAGACGATCCGCCGCTGGTGCGCCAAGTTCGGGCAGACCTACGCAGGCGCACTGCGCCGCCGGCAGCCCCAGCCCGGGACAAGTGGCACCTGGACGAGGTCTTCATCAAGATCAACGGGCGGTTGCAGTACCTGTGGCGGGCCGCCGACCAGGACGGGCATGTCCTCGACATCCTCGTGCAGAACCGGCGGGACAAGGCCGCCGCCCGACGCTTCTTCCGCAGACTCCTCAAAAAGATTCGCACAGTGCCGCGGGTGATCGTCACCGACAAGCTCCGCTCCTATGGCGCAGCCCACCGGGAGGTCATGCCTTCCGTCGAGCACCGCTCCCACAAGGGCCTGAACAACCGGGCGGAGAACAGCCACCAGCCAACCAGGCAGCGCGAACGGGCGATGAAGGGCTTCCGCGGCACCGGCGCAGCCCAGCGGTTCCTGTCCGCCTTCAGCGGTATCTCACCCCACTTCCGGCCCCGCCGCCATCTGATGCCCGCACACGACTACCGAGCCGAGATGACCGTCCGCTTCGCAATCTGGGAGCAGATCACCGGCGTCGCCGGCCTCTCCACCACGGCCTGAGCACAGCCCGGAACCGGGCTCCACCACGCCGCAACACACCATCAGACACCTACCCACGCAACAACGTGACAGCGCCGGTGATCGACTTCGACGCGGCACTCCGGGATCCGGCCAACCCGGCGCAGTTGCTCCCCGCCTACGACAGCGGCGACCATCTGCACCCCAACAGTGCGGGCATGGAGGCCATCGCCAACGCGGTAAAACTCTCGCCGCTCACCTCCTGAGCGGTGCCGGACCGTGCGGTGCCCCTCGCCACCGGGCACCCACGGGCCCGCCGGTCACGCGCGACCGCGGCGAGCAGCTTCTTCACCTACGAGGTGGCTATTGCGGAGGCGGCGCTCACCGGTGTGCCGGGCTCCGAGAAGGGCTGACGGTCGGCGGTCCGCGGAAAGCCACCGTTCGGAGCCCTCCTCCCGCCGCACAGAGCCTCGTCCGCGACCTCGTCCCATCCCGGGCTGCACGGCTTCTTGACGCCCCTCACAAGTCGACCCTAGAGTCCCGGAGCAGAAATCATCACCCAGTGATGAGAACGTTTCGGATCGGTGTGGTTCATACCTGGCCCGGCTCGACCGCGGGCCGCGCGGGACCCATGCCGGTCGATCTTCGTACCGCTCCCGTCCGGCAAAAAAGGATCGGCGGACCCGTCCGGTGAGAAGTGGGAGCGCTCCCACTCGCCGGTGCCCGTGATCACACAGCCGCGCGCCCGCGCGTGCACATCGCACCTCGCTGTCGCGCCGGGCCACGACACACCAGGCACGACCGCACCGCCGCACCACCGCGAGCCATCCCCTCACGTCAGGCCGTTCGGTGTTCTCCCGCTCGGTGCCATCACCGGGTACGTCGTCGCACGTCCACGTGCGCCGTGCGGCCAACGGGCGAGCACTGCATGGCCGTTGAGAAGGAGACCATGCGTACAGCACTGAGAGCCGCTCTCGCGGCGCTGGCCCTGCTGGTGACCAGCGCCGGCCTGGCCGGTCCCGCGCAAGCGGGCGGGGCCCGACCGGAAGCCGACCAGGCCGCCCGCGCCCGCGCGGTCGCCGCCACCGACGCCGCGGGTCCGGCGATCAGCGTGGACGCCACCACCGGACGACATGCCATCGATCCGCACATCTACGGCATGAACTTCGCCGACGAGGCGCTGGCCCAGGAACTGCGCCTGCCACTCAGCCGCTGGGGCGGCAACGCCACGACGCGGTACAACTACAAACTCGACGCCTACAACGCGGGTTCCGACTGGTACTTCGAGAACCTGCACTACAACAACGACCCGGCGGCTCTGCCCGCCGGGTCCGAGGCCGACAAGTTCGTCGAACAGAACCGCAGGACCGGCACCGACTCGGTGCTCACCGTGCCGCTGATCGGCCGGACGGCGGCAGCCCGCAACGACGCCTGCGGCTTCAGCATCGCCAAGTACGGTCCCCAGCAGGGCAGCGACGCCCAGTGGCGGCCCGACTGCGGCAACGGCAAGAAGCCCGACGGCACCGACATCACCGGGAACAACCCGGCGGACACCAGCATCCCCATCGGCGCGGACTTCACCAAGGGCTGGGTGCAGTACCTTAACGGCGCCTACGGCAAGGCCGGCAACGGCGGAGTGCGCTTCTACAACCTCGACAACGAACCCGACCTATGGCATGCCACCCACCGGGACGTGCACCCGACCGGCGCGAGCTACGACGAATTACGGGACAGCACCTACGCCACAGGCGCCGCCATCAAGGACGCCGACGCCGGCGCGCAGACCCTCGGCCCGGTCGGCTGGGGCTTCAACTCCCTGATCTACTCGGGCCTCGACCAGGACGTCTGCAGCAAGCAGGGCGGCAACTGCTGGTCGGACCCGCCGGACCGGGCGGCGCACGGCGGTGTGCAGTTCGCCCCCTGGTACCTGCAGCAGATGAAGGCGTACGACCAGACTCACGGCCGCCGGATCCTGGACTACTTCGACGAGCACATCTACCCGCAGCAGACGGGGGTGGCGCTGGCCGGCGCAGGTGACTCCGCGACCCAGGCGCTGCGGCTGCGCTCCACCAGGCAGCTGTGGGACCCGTCCTACGTCGACGAGAGCTGGATCAACCAGCCCATCCAGTTCATCCCCCGGATGCGCTCGCTGGTCGGCCAGAACTACCCAGGTACCAAGCTGGCCGTCACCGAGTACAACTGGGGTGCGCTGGACCACATCAACGGCGCTCTGGCGCAGGCCGACGTCCTGGGCATCTTCGGACGCGAGGGCCTGGACCTGGCCACCTTGTGGTCACCGCCGAAGGCGACCGACCCCGGTGCCTACGCCTTCCGGATGTTCCTCAACTACGACGGCAGCGGCGGCACCTTCGGCGACACCGCCGTCCAGGCCGGCAGCGCCGACCAGGACACACTCTCGGTCTACGCTGCCGAGCGCAGCTCCGACCACGCGACGACGGTCATGGTGATCAACAAGACCACTGGCGACCTGACCGCACCGGTCTCCGTCACCGGCCGCACCGCCCTCCCCGCCACCGCGCAGGTTTACCGCTACGGCCAGACCGACCTGACCAAGGTTGAGCACGCCGCCGACCAGCCGCTGTCAGGCGGTGCCTTCACCGGGACCTTCCCTGCGTACTCGATCACCGAGTACGTCATCCCGGCCGGTTCGACCGCCGCCACGCCGCCTTCCGCCCCCGGCACCCCGGCGGCCTCCGCGGTCGGCACCGACCGGGCCACCCTGACCTGGGCCCCCTCGACCACCGAGTCCGCCCCGGTGGCGTCCTACGAGGTGTTCTCCGGCGACCCCGCCGGGTCCGCCCCGATCGCCACGGTGAACGCCCCGGCCACCACCGCCACGATCACCGGACTGAGCCCGGCCACCGCGTATACCTTCCGGGTCGTGGCCAAGGACACCGCCGGCCGCAGCTCGCCGGCGTCGGCCCCGGTGACGCTGACCACCGCGAGCGCGCCTACCACCGGCTGCACCGTCGGCTACAGCGTGAGCACCGACTGGGGCAGCGGCTTCACCGCAAACATCAAGATCACCAACCAGGGCGCTCCGGTCAACGGCTGGCAGCTCGGCTTCTCCTTCACCGGCAACCAGCAGATCACCCAGGGCTGGAACGGCACCTGGTCGCAGAACGCCGCGGCGGTCACCGTCAAGGACACCGGCTGGAACGCGGCCCTGCCCACCGGCGCCTCCACCACGATCGGCTTCAACGCCGCCTACAGCGGCGCCAACCCCGCACCGAAGAGCTTCACCCTCAACGGGAAAACCTGCGGAGTCGTATCCGGCACCGCGGCCCTGGGAGTAGCCCACCGCAGCCGGGCGTCCGCCCTGCCCGGCTGCTGCCGCCGGACGTCAGGCGGCGCTGAACTCGTGGACGGGCCGCCGCGCCATTCCACCCACTGCGGGGCGTCGAGAGTGGCCCCGGGGTCGGCGACGTCGGCGCCTTCGAGGAACACGACCAGGTCGTGGTCGCTGTAGGCGAGCCGAGGATCTCCTCCCGCGCCGCCGCTGTGCACGGTGCCCCTCCGGCCGCCCGAGATGGCCGGCCGGTGCACGACGATCGGCGCGCTGGTCACGCCTTCCAGCCTGCCCCGGCCCGTTTGCGGAGCGAGTCGGCCGTGGCGGTCAGGGTGTCCTGCGACAACGAATCTTGAGCGCGCGCCATCGAAGTCTGAGCGATCGCTCTTGAGGGCTCGTATGGCACCTCAGACGCGGGGCTGAGCGTCCAGGAACCGGTGGAGGGATGCCGCCATGCTCGCCACGAACGCGTCACGGGTCCGGTCGGAGACCAGGTCCAGGGACAGGTACGGGTTGAGGTCCTCCAGCTCTACGAGGAGCAGCTCGCCTTCCTGGGTGCGGCAGGCGTCCACGCGCTGGATGCCGTGGTCGAGGGTGTTCCAGTCGATGAAGCACCGGGCGAAGGCCAGGTCGGCGTCGGTGGGCTCGTAGGGCTCAAGGACCCAACGCCGCTCGGGATCGGGGGCGTGAAGGGCGTACTGGAAGGTGTCGTCGACGTAGTAGAAGGACACCTCGTAGCGGAAGTCGATGCGCGGCTGGACCAGGATGTCGCCGTAGACGAGGTCGCTCAGCTGCTCTCGAAGCACGAAGGCCAGGCCGATGGAGTCCGCGCCCGCTTTCGGCTTGACCGCGTACTGGCCGACCTCGGGCAGCAGGTGCAGGTCCTCGGGCCGGTCGATGGTGGGGATGACCGGGTATCCGGCGGCCGTCAGGTCCAGCAGGTACTGCTTGCCGGCCATGTCGCCCCGGCCGGACAGCGGGTTGTAGACCCGGATGCCACGGGCCACGGCCTGCTCCCGGAAGGCGTCGTACTCCTTCTGGTAGTGCAGCACGGGCCCGCTGTTGCGGACCACGACCACATCGAAGGCGTCCATCAGCGCGGCGGCATCCAGCGGGTGGCACAGGGCGATGTCGAAGCCCTCGCGCAGTCGGGAGGTCAGAAAGATGTCCTCGTCGCAGTAGCGTCGCCCCCGGGCCTGGTAGGCGAGGTCGGTCACGAACAGAACTCTGCGGCGCTCGGGCATCGTGCATCTCCTTATACGGTGCCCCAAACATACCTATCCCGCGGAACACGGCCTCGGGCAGCCGCGTGGTCGTGCGCTGTCAGCGCGCTCACCCCCTGACGCCCCTCGATGTCGTCTACCGCTCAGACTTCGGTGTCACCGACTCGCGCCCGGTCAGGGTTCCCCGTTGTCCTGTCCCAGATAGCTATGGGCAGGGCGATCCTCTGACCTGCGGTGCCTACGGTTGCGTGGGACAGGTCGGCGGTTGGTTTCCCGCTCAACCGTGGGCAGCCGTGCACGAGGGACCTACCCACCCCACACAGCCCCACTACCAGCGAATCAGTCAGCATTGACCCACCAACAAGGCGAAGGCCGTTGGCCTGGCGCTGGTGGAGGACGGTGACCCGACGCTCGTTGCGCAAGGATCTTGTCGTTCCTACCGTCCAGCCTCTCCAGCCAACCGCCGACCCACTGAAGGTACGGAAAACTCATCCTCGCGACGAAGTTCCTGTCGCAGGCGCAGACACGTCAGCGGTCGGCGGCGACGCATTGTGGACGCTCAGCGTGTCGGGGCCCGGGCCGCCAGTGCCTCCAGCAGGAGGTCCACCGCCTCCTCGAAGGAACTGTCCGCCATGCCGGGCAACGCGGGGCGGACTGCGGTGAGCGCCGGATACTCCACCGGGTCCAGGTCCTGGTAGACATTCGGCCACGCCCGGTGGTCGCCCTGGCGCTGCTGTAGCGGGAGCGCCTGGAACGCCGCGTCGGTGGCCGCGTGGCTGGGGACGGTGTCGATGAAGGCCAGGTAGAGCCGTGCGGCGGCGGCCGGCTCGAAGCCCGCGGACAGCAGCAGGCCGATCCCCGTCTCCACCGCCTGGATCTCGCTCTTGCGCCCGGTCACCCGGTGCGCCGCCATGGCCGCCGCCCGCGGATGGGCGAGGTACCCGGTGCGGACCCGCAGGGCCATCTCGCGCAACGAGGCCACCCAGTCGGCCCCGGGGACGAATCCCGCCATCGCGTCGCCGATGATCCGGTCCGCGATGGCGAGCACCAGGTCGTCGGTGCCGTGGACATAGCGGTAGAGAGCGGTCGGATCGCAGCCCAGCGCCGCGCCGAGCCGGCGCACACTCAGCGCTTCGGGACCGTGCTCGCCGATCAGCCGCAGGGCGGTCTCCACGATCAGGTCCTCGGACAGCAGGACCCCGGAGTGAGTGGGTCGCCGGCGTCGGCGCTCCTGCGGGACACGGGTGGACATGACCGGGTTCTTCTCTCCGGGTCGACCAGGCACGCCCAGTGAACGACCCCCGGCGCCTTACGTCAACAGCGTTGACCCAATGTGGATGTCAGCGGTTCCATCACCTCACCGCGCGGCTCTTCCCGTCTGCCGTCCCCGAGGAGCCCTCCATGTCGTCCGCACCGCCCCTGTCCTCCGCGCCGGGCTCGGCTCTGCGCCGTTCCCTCGGCGTCGTCGACGGCGTAGCCATCGCCGCGTCCAGCACCGCGGCCACCACCAGCATCGCCATCGGCATGGGCACGATCGCGACCATCGTGGGCCTGCAGGCCCCGGCACTTCTGCTCCTGGCTTTCCTGCCGGTCCTGGGCATCGCCATCGCCTACGCCCGCCTGAACCGCTCGGAACCGAACTGCGGCAACGGCTACGTCTGGGTCGGCAAGGCCCTCGGCCCCTGGCCCGGCTTCCTGACCGGCTGGGTCACCCTGGTCGGCTCGGTCATCTTCTGCGCCTACACCAGCGCGATCATGGGCTCGGTCGTGCTGATCTTCGCCAACAAGGCGGGCCTGCACAGCCACCGTGCGCGGCGGGCGGATCGCCGCCGTCGGCCACGACGAGGTGCACGAGCTGATCGGCCCGCGCACCGAGGTCGTCGACCTCGCCGGCAAACTGCTGCTGCCCGGCTTCCAGGACGCCCACGTTCACCCGCAGGGCGCGGGCCTCGAACTCGGCCTGTGCCACCTCGCCGACACAGCCGACCCGGCCGCATAACTGCGCAGGATCAAGGCATACGCCGGCCAGTACCCGGACGTCGAGTGGATCACCGGCGGCGGCTGGTCCCTGGAGGCGTTCCCCGGCGGCGCTCCCACCGCCGCGGCTCTCGATGCGATCGTCCCGGACCGGCCCGTCTTCCTGCCCAACCGCGACCACCACGGCGCCTGGGTCAACACCCGGGCCCCGGAGCGCGCGGGGATCGACGCCCGTACGCCCGACCCCACCGACGGCCGTATCGAGCGCGACGCCGACGGCAACCCGACCGGCATGCTCCAGGAGGGAGCCGTCCACCTCGTGGGAAGGCTCGTTCCGGATCCCACGCCGCAGCAGCAACTCGCCGCACTGCTCCGTGCCCAGACCGTCCTGCACTCCTATGGCGTCACCGCCTGGCAGGACGCCATCATCGGCGCGTACGCCACCATGACCGACCCGGAGCCCGCCTATATGGCCGCTGTCGACCGGGGCCTGCTCACCGCCCGTGTCGTCGGCGCTCTGTGGTGGGACCGCGAGCGCGGCGCCGAACAGATCCCCGAACTCATCGCCCGCCGCGAGGAGTTGAACCGGGACCGGTTCCGCGCCACCACCGTGAAGGTCATGCAGGACGGCATCGCGGAGAATTACACCGCCGCCCTGCTCGACCCCTATCTGACCGGTTGCGGCTGCTCCTCGGACAACAGCGGCATCAGCTTCGTCGAGCCGGGCGAGCTGAGGAAGTACGTCACCGAGCTGGACGCGTCCGGCTTCCAGGTCCACTTCCACGCGCTCGGCGACCGCGCGGTGCGCGAGGTGCTCGACGCCGTGGAGCCCGCCCGCGCGGCCAACGGGTGGCGCGACACACGGCACCACCTGGCGCACCTCCAGGTCGAGCACCCGCACGACATTCCGCGCTTCCGCGCACTCGGCGCGAGCACCAACCTGCAGATGTTGTGGGCCGCCCACGAACCGCAGATGGACGAACTGACCCTGCCCTTCCTAGGTGCGGAACGCGGCGCACGGCAGTACCCCTTCGGTGATCTGCTGCGCGCAGGCGCGACCCGGGCCGCCGGCAGCGACTGGCCGGTCAGCAGCCCCGACCCGCTCCAGGCCATCCATGTCGCCGTCAACCGGATCGCCCCCGGCGCGCCCGAGGACACCCCGGCCTTCCTCCCGGAACAGCGCCTCGACCTGGGCACCGCGCTCGCCGCGTACACGGCGGGCAGTGCCCATGTGAACCACCTCGACGACATCACCGGCAGCATCACCGTCGGCAAGTCGGCCGATCTCGTCGTCCTCGACCGTGACCCGTTCGCGGGTCCACCCGAGGAGATCGCCGCCACCCGCGTCCTTGAGACCTTCGTCGAAGGGCAGCGAGTCCACGCGGCCCAGGGCGCCTGAGTTGGCCATTGCTCTGCGCACGAGTGACCAGATGACCTCGACAGGGTTGAGGTCGGGTGCATACGGCGGGAGGCGGATGGGGGCGAGCCACTTGAGTTCCTCCTCGATCACCAGGAACTGGGCATCGGTGACGGTCGGAGAAGTTCGCAGGCCCTGCCGAGCGCAGGGCCTCCACCCCGCCCTCACGCCCGGCCCGCCGCCAGCGTTCCACCGACCGCACACTCACCCGCGATCCTTACGACCTGGTCCGCGATATAGGACCGGGGGCAGGACGGGTTTCTGGTGCGAACTGACAGCCTGGGCTCATGGACGATGCAGTAGACCTCGGCGAGTTCGTTGTGCGCCGCGGGAGTGAGCCAGAGTCGAGAGGCGGAACGGGCAGTTCAGTGGGCGGCGTGGGCCGCCACGGCATCCGCGATAGGGGTGTCGCCGCCGATGACCTCGACGGTCCGGCCGGTCAGCCGCGGTTCGTCGAGCAGCGCCAGCAGGACGGCGGCGGCATCGGCCCGGGAGATGGGGCCCGGACCCGCTCGGCGAGCGTGACCCGGCCGGTGCCGGGGGTGTCGTTGAGCAGACCGGGGCAGACGTTCGTCGCCCGGAGCGCGGACCGGGACCGCATCGCGTTCTCGGCCGGGAGCTTGGCCCGCAGATAGGTACGGAAGACCGGGTCGAGGCTCTCGTCGTCGACGGCCCGCAGATCGGCGCCCATGGCGGAGAGCAGCAGGTAGCGTCCGACTCTGGCGCTCTCGGCGGCGTCCGCCAGCAGGATCGCCGCGCCGCGGTCCACGCTGTCCTTACGGCCCACCGAACTCCCGGGAGCCGCCCCGGCGGCGAAAACCACCGCGTCGGCACCCGTCAGATGCCGGGCGACCTCGTCGCCGGAGGCCTTCTCCAGATCCACGAGCCGTGCCTGGGCCCCGGCCTCCTCCAACGCCTCGGCCTGGGCCGGGTTGCGGATGAGGCCGGTGACCGCATCGCCGCGCCGGGACAGCAGCTGCTCCAGGAGAAGGGCGATCTTGCCGTGCCCTCCGGCGAACAGAACCTTCATGATCAGGCCGGCAGGCGAGTGTCGAGGACGAAGTTGACCTCAATGAGCTGGCCCGGGAAGAACAGCGACGCGACGCCGATGGTGGAGCTGGTGGGGCGGTGGTCACCGAAGTAGGCCAGGTTCGCCGCGGCCATCGCCATATTGTGCCGCGGCAGGTCCACGATGAACTGGGTCTCGGAGACGACCTGGTTGCGGGTGGCGCCGTAGTGGGCGAGCACCTTCTCGAAGTTGGCGTAGGACTGCTTCAGCTGGGCGTCGAAGTCGCCCGGGTAGAGGAAGTTGCCCTGCTCGTCGTGCGAGAGCTGCCCGGAGACGTAGATCGTGTCGCCGACCTTGATGGCCTGGGCGAAACCGAACTCCTTCTCACCGGAGACGTCGTGACTGTAGGAATCGATGGCGGTCATGGTGCTCCTCCTTGCTGATGGTGCTGTGGTTGAGGTGCAGGTGTGAGCTCAGGCGGCCGCGAGGCGGGTGACGGCGTCCGTGACGGGGGTGTCACCGGAGGTGAGTTCGACGATCACGCGGCTGAGGGCAGGCGCGTGCAGGGCGGCGTCGAGGAACGCGGCGACGTCGTCGCGGTGCACGTCGCCGTACTCGACGGCGGGACCGGCGGTGACCCGGCCGGTGCCGGGGGTGTCCAGAAGGGTTCCGGGACGGACGATCAGCCAGTCCAGATCGGTGCGCGTCAGATAGACGTCGGCGGTTTTCTTGACCTTGATGTAGTGCTCGAAGCCCTCACTACGTGTCCCGTCGCGCAGCGCGTCGGGGAACACCGAGACGAGGACGAACCGCGCCGCCCCGGCCAGCGCGGCCGCATCGGCGGCCTTTTGAAGGCCACGGCCGTCGATGAGGGTCGTCTTGTCCTGACCGGTGCCGTGTGCGCCGGCCGAGAAGACCACGGCGTCATGGCCGCGCATCTTGCCGACCAGATCCTCGACCGAGTCGGCGATGAGATCACCGACCACCGGAGTCCCGCCGGCCGCCCGCACCGTCTCACCCTGAGCGGGCCCGCGGTGCATGCCGGTCACAAAGTCACCGCGTGCGGTGAGGAGTTGAGTAAGGCGGCGGCCGACTCCTCCGGCGGCGCCGATCTGGAACACCTTCATGAGCTCGTCCCGTCTTTCGCGTGTGGGGGTGGGTGGTACCGGCCGCCGGTCAGGCGGCGAACACCTGCGAGTCGTCGGCGAACGCCTTGAACTCCAGCGCGTTGCCGGCCGGGTCGAGGAGGAACATCGTCCACTGCTCGCCCTTCTGGCCCGCGAAACGCACGTACGGCTCGATGACGAACTCGGTGCCCGCCGCCCGCAGCCGCTCGGCAAACTCCTGGAAGGCCTCGACCGTCAGAACCAGACCGAAGTGCGGCACGGGTACGTCGTGGCCGTCGACCGGGTTGTGTATGCGCTGCGCGCGCTCCGGCGCGAGGTGCGTGACGAACTGATGGCCGTGCAGATTCCAATCCACCCACGTCTCCGCACTGCGGCCCTGCTCCAGGCCCAGGACGTCGCCGTAGAAGCGGCGCGCGGCAGCCAGGTCGTCGACCGGCACGGCCAGGTGGAATCGGGGGATCGGGGAGTCGAGAACGGTCAAGGCACTGCCTTCCTGCCGGGGAGCGGAGCGGCCCATGGGCGATCCTGCTCGACTTGTCCTAATGTTGACATCACGACAACGTCTGAATGTTAACATTAGGTCATTGGGGAGGAGGTGTAATTCGGGCATGAGTGATCAGGGCAAGGTGGCCCCGGCTCGCCGCCGGGGTCTGGCCGACGAGGTTGCGGACCGTATCCGCGAGGCCATCTTCAACGGGGCCTACGCCCCGGGCGAGCAGCTGCGCGAGGTGGAGCTGTCCGGCGAGATGGACGTCAGCCGCGGCCCGGTGCGCGAGGCGCTGCGGCTGCTCGAGCGCGAGGGCCTGGTGCACTGTGCGTGGCACCGGGGCACGACGGTGACGACGCTGTCCGCCGAGGACGTGGCTGAGCTCGACAGCCTGCGCGGCGCGCTGGAGGACCTCGCCGTCCGCCAGGTGATCGCCCAAGCCTCGGACGAGGACCTCGCGTCCATCGCGAAGACGGCCGACATGATGGAGCGGGCCGGCGATGCGCACGAGATGGTGCGCCTGGACATCGCCTTCCACGACGCGGTGTTCGCCGCCGCAGGGCACCAGCGCCTCGCCGACGCCTGGGACGGCATACGGTGCCAGGTCCACCTGTTCCTGCTGACCCGGATCAGCCGCAGCACCGCCGGCTACCTCGACCGCATCCCGCGCGAGCACCACGGACTCGTCACCGCACTGCGCGCCCGGGACACCAACACCGCCCTCGACCTCTTCGCAGCACACCGGCGCCACGCCGTCGACGTGGTCGCCGGCACCACCGCCTGAGTGTCGGCAAACGATCGAATGACGACAGGCACGGCAGGCGTCCAATGAACCCGGACTTTCCGGGGCCCGACAGCGGCGCCGATCCAATCGGCGCTGTCACGTTGTTGGGTGGGTAGGTGTCTAATGGCGCGTCGTGGTGTGGTGGAGCCCGGTTCCGGGCTGTGGTCAGGGGCTGGCGACGCCGGTGATCCGGTCCCAGATTGCGAAGCGGACGGTCATCTCGGCGCGGTAGTCGTGTGCGGACATCAGATGGCGGCAGGCCCGGAAGTGGGGTGAGATGCCGCTGAACGCGGACAGAAACCGCTGCGCTCCGCCCACCGAGCGGAAGCCTTTCATCGCCCGTTCGCGCTGCCTGGTTGGCTGGTGGCTGTTCTCCGCTCGGTTGTTCAGGTACTTCGACTGCCGGTGCTCGACGCAGGGCATGACCTCGCGGTGGGCCGCGCCGTAGGAGCGGAGCTTGTCGGTGACGATCACCCGCGCCACAACACCGGTCCTCTTCAAAAGTCTGCGGAAGAAGCGTCTGGCCGCGGCCTTGCCCCGGCGATCCTGCACCAGGATGTCCAGGACGTTGCCATCCTGGTCGACGGCCCGCCACAGATACTTCTGTTCCCCATTGATCTTGATGAAGACCTCGTCAAGGTGCCACTTGTCTCCGGGCTGGGGCTGTCGGCGGCGGAGCGCGTTGGCGTAGGTCTGCCCGAACTTGGCGCACCAGCGGCGGATCGTCTCGTAGGAGACGGCGATCCCGCGCTCGAGCATGAGCTCCTGGACCTCGCGGAACGACAGCGGGAAGCGGTGGTACAGCCACACACAGTGGGAGATGACCTCGACCGGGTACCGGTGCCCCTTGTACGACAGCGACGCACTCCCCACGGACGACCCCTCCCAGCCTGATCGACGCGAAGATCATCCCACCGGTCAGCCAACGTGACAGTGCCCGGCGAAAGGCTCTGCGGGGCTTCAGCCGGACGATCGTCCCCGCAGGCTATAGGTGAGGCCCGGGGACACTGTCCCCTCCACAACCCCTGGGCTGTCGGCATGTCCTATAGCCTCCCCGTGCCGAGATCATCGGGCTCGGTGCCGTGGTCGGCCGAGGGGACAGGGCTGCGTGTGGCAGCCCGGCTCGCACCGCCTCAGGAAGTGGAGAACGCCGTGCCCCAGTGGGTCGTCCTGAAAGCTGAAGGCGAGGCAGAAGTCTTCCGTGACACCGTCCACCGTGAACTCGAAGGAACCGAAGCTGAAGCGCTGGCCGCGATGCTGCGTATGGTCGATACCTTCGCAGAGGCCGTCTCCGAACGTGGGCGCCGACGCCAGAGGAGACAGGTCTTCCGGGTTTCCGAGCGCAGATATTTCGTGCGCGTCCACAACCGGATTTCCCGCAACGAGGAAGCCCACTTCACCCTCGCCGAACTCATAGCCGACAGTCATGACGATGACCTGACCGACGCTGTGGGCGGTTAGGACGCTTCTTCTGGATCACCTCGCTGACCAGACACGGACCCGCTACGAACAAGTTGCCACCATCTACCACGCCGCTCTCCACGCCGCGCCATCTTCATCTGGGTGCGGCGGCTGGTCCAGAGAGCGGCCCAGGGTGAGCAGGACGGCGCGGCGGCCCGGCAGCGCCGTGGTCTCGCCCCGCTCGCGCCGCAGTTCGCCGGCGTGGGAGATCCACAGCCGGTAAAGGCGGTCCCCCGTGGCGGGTTCGGCGGGGCGCCCGTCCCCATTGCTCCACGGTGAGGCCTGCGGCGCGGGCCTGCTCCCCCAGGCGGGGTGCGTGCCCTGCCGCGAGGCCTGTGTGAGGACCACCAGCGGTCCGCCTATGGCCAGGACGCGGAGATCTGACGATGCGGCAGTCTGCGGCCGGACGGCCGCCCGGCGCGCGGGTACGGACGACCCGTACGGCGTACCCGCGAGACACTGAGCCGCGTCGCCCAGCTCGCTGTTGCAGCGGTCCCGCTTCGGCAGGAAGCGCTACTGTGACGGCTCGTCTGATGCCCGCCGAATCTTGGAGCAGTCCCGATGAGCAGCGCCGCATTCCGTCTCGTCGTCACCGGCGGCGGGACGGGAGGACACACGTATCCCGCCCTCACCGCGGTGGGTACTTTGCGAGCGAGACTCGCGGCTGAGGGGCGGTCGCTTGACGCCCTGTGGATCGGGACGGCTGAGGGCCTGGAGGCGCGTGTGGCGCCGGCCGAGGGCATTCCGTTCGTCAGCGTCGTGACAGGCAAGATCCGCCGCTCCAAGAACCCGCTGAAACTCGTGTCCCCGGCGAACGTGCGGGACATGGCGCGGGTGCCTCTCGGTGTCCTCCAGGCGCGCAGGGCGATCGAGCAGTTCCAGCCGGACGTGGTGCTGGCGACAGGCGGCTATGTTGCGGTGCCGGCCGGGCTGGCGGCGCGGATGTGCCGCCGTCCGCTGGTGCTGCACGAGCAGACGGTGCGCCTTGGGCTGGCGAACCGGAAGCTGGCGTCGGCGGCTGCCCGGATCTGTGTGTCCTCGGAGTCGACGCTGGCGTTGCTGTCGGAGTCGGCACGGCAGATCGCTGTGGTGACGGGCAACCCGGTGCGGCCGGAGGTCCTGTCGGGGCACGCGGCTAAAGCGGTTGAGGCGTTGGGGCTGTGGGGCTTCGCCGGGCAGTTGCCGACGGTGTACGTCACGGGGGGTGCGCAGGGCTCGCAGCAGATCAACGAGCTGGTGGGCGAGGTGCTGCCGTGGCTGCTGCAACAGGCGAATGTGGTCCATCAGTGCGGCCCGGCTCATGTGGAGGGTCTGCGGGCACGGGCGGCCGGGCTGCCCGGCGAGCTGGCCGGACGGTACTACTTGGCCGGGTACGTCGGTGCGGAGCTGCCGGACGTGCTTGCGCTGGCCGATGTGGTGATCTCGCGCAGCGGTGCGGGGACGCTGGCGGAGCTGACGGCGCTGGGCAAGCCAGCGGTGTTCGTGCCGCTGGCGTCGGCGGCGGGCAACGAGCAGGCGCACAACGCGCGCCATTTGCAGGAGGCCGGGGCCGCGGTCGCGCTCGAAGGCGAGGTGACGGGGGCCCGGGTGCGGGACGCGTTGGGCCCGCTCCTGGCCGATGCCCACCTGCGGCAGGCGATGGCGGAGCGGGCCCGTGCGCAAGGCCGTCCGGACGCGGCCGACCGGCTCGTCGACGAGATCCTGGCCGCCGCCGCGTCCGGTTGAGCGGCGTCAGCCGATGTGCAGCGCCGTCCCCGCCGCGATGAGGACGGCGCACTCGTTGAACGTCTCTTGGTTCTGGCCCATCGGGTCGAGGACGTCCCGATCGCGCAGGTAGAGGGCGAGCTTGGACTGGTTGCTCTCGCCGCAGACATCGATGAGGTCATCGCGCACGTGGGTGTCCATCGCCACGATGGTGTCGGCCCAGTCCTGCGCTCCACCTGCGCAACGGAATATCTCACCGGCGTCGTAAGGGCCATGGCGCCCTGGCACCGCGACCCCAGAGTCGCCGACCTCTTCCACCACACCCACCAGGCCATCGCCCTCAGCACAACCGGGACGCCCTGAGCCCCCAATGCACGAACGGCGGCAGCCGCAAGCTCGCGCTACGGACGACGACGGCCCCGAACCGCGCCGCACCGGACCGCCTGACACAAACCCGGCGGCTGCTGGAGCGCCTTCAGCGGCGCGATAGGCGAATCACCGTCGACTGGCGGCCGTCACGACAGCCTCGACCTCCCGCCGACTGTGCTTCACTCACCTGTGCCGACGACTACACCGACACCAAGTTCACGGCCTGCGTCAACAATTGCCGCTGTCTCGCGGTCGTCGGCGCGCAGTGGGCCGACCTCAAGGTCTGCCTGCGTGAGATCGGCTTCCGCCGCAGCGCGTCAGGACCTCCGCCATCCGACAGTTCGTCCTCCAAACCCCGGCCCCCGTCATCACGAAACCTGCGCCGACGGCCGCTTCGTCGCCGTCGGGGCGATCGAACCGCAGTTCTGGGCCCAGATGCTGGCCGGACTGGGACTGACCACACAAGACCTGCCGCACCAGCACGACCGTGCTGCCTGGCCCGCCGTCAAGGATCGTCTGGCCGCGATCTTCGCCACCCGCACACGGGACGAGTGGGCCGCGGTCTTCGACGACACGGACGCCTGCGTGAGCCCCGTCCTCAGCCCGTTCGAGGCGCATCGGCACCCGCACAACGCCGCCCGAGCCGCCTTCACCGAGGTCGGCGGCCGGCTCCAGCCGTCCCCCGCCCCGAGCCTTCGCGCACCCCCGCCTCCGTAGCCTTCCCCTCGCCCCGGCCCGGTGAGCACACCGACACCGCGCTCGCGGACTGTGGCCTGACCACCGATGAGATCACCAACCTGAGAAAGGACGGCGCCCTGCGATGACCGTCATCGAGGTCTGGGCCCAGCACCCCACCCTGCGTTTCATCCAGCACGAGATGTTCGCCTCCCTGCGCCGCTGGACCGGCGCCGACGAGCTCACCGAGGAACTCCCCGTCGACCTCACCATCGCCATGATGGACGCGGGCGGCGTCGACGTCTCCCTGCTCAGCGCCTGGTACGGCCCGGAAGGCGCCCTCATCTCCAACGACGAGGTCGCCGCCTTCGTCACCCACGCCCCCGACCGCCTGGCCGGCATGGCCTCCGTCGACCTGCGCAAGCCATGGAAGCAGTACGCGAACTGCGCCGCTGTGTCCGCGAATCTGGCTTCAAGGCGCTGCGGGTCGTGCCGTGGCTGTGGGGATGGCCGCCGGACGACCGCCGCTACTACCCGCTGTACGCCGAGTGCGTCGAACTCGGCATCCCCTTCTGTACCCAGGTCGGCCACACCGGCCCGCTGCGGACCTCCGAGACCGGCCGCCCGATCCCGTACCTGGACACCGTCGCGCTCGACTTCCCCGAATTGACCATCGTCGCCGGGCACATCGGCTACCCATGGACGGAGGAAATGATCGCCGTGGCCCGCAAACACGAGAACGTGTACATCGACACCTCCGCCTACACCAGCAAGCGGATCCCGCCCGAGCTGATCTCCTACATGCGCAGCGCCCGCCACAAGGTCCTGTTCGGCACCAACTACCCCATGATCACAGCCGACAAGGCACTCGCCGACCTCGATCAACTCGCACTGGGTGACACAGCCAAGGACCTCTACCTCCACCGCCACGCCGAGCGGATCTTCGGCCTCGGCGGGACGGCCGAGAAGTGACCACGGCCGGCTACGCGCTGGAGACCGCCCAATGGCGCTGGCCTCACAGCCGTTCACCCGGCTCATCGGGGCACGCCTCACCGCCTACACGGAGTCCGACGTCGAGGTCACCATCGACATCACCGAGTGCCTGCACCGCAGCACGGATCGGTCCACGGAGGAGTCGTCGCCTACGCAGCGGACAACGCCCTCGCCTTCGCGGCCACCACCAAGTTGGGCAAGGGCATGGTCACGGCAGGGCTGAACATCAACTTCCTGCGTCCGGCACGCGGCAGCCTGGTCATCGCCCAGGCCACCGTGCTCCACGCCCACCGGCCGCCAAGCCGTCTGCCGGTTTCCGCCACGGAGCGAGTGCTGCGGATATGGCCCGGTCCAGGCCGGTCTTGCGGGCCGTTTCGACCAGCAGGACCGAACCGGCCTGCGAGACCACGGCCCCGCCGTCATCCCGGACAAGGTCACCGGCAGCCGATGGAGCGTCCCTGGCGCCGAAGCCGTCCTGACCCTCCGGGTCCTCATCAGCAACGGCGACTTCCCCCAGTACTGGACCTTCCACACGCGCAGAGAACGCGAACGTCTCTACCCCCGGGCCAACCAGCACAACTACGAACTCCTGGCCTGAGCATCAAGGCCTGTGGAGGGGAGCCGCACCGACCCAGCGGCGATAGGCGTCTACGTCGACGTTGCTGCCGCACACAATGGTGACTATGTGTCGGCCGGCGAAGCGGTCACGGTCTTCGAGGACCGCTGCGATGCCGAGCGCGGCCGAAGGTTCGACGACGAGGCCGGCGTGGTCGAGGAGCATCCGCATGGCGGTGATGATCGACGCCTCCTGGACCAGGACGGCGTCGTCAGCCACCAAGAGGAGGTCGTCCAAGACGGCCGGAATCGGGTACCGGCCGGCGACGCCGTCGGCGATGGTGTCGGTCGAGTCGGTGGTGATGACACGCCGCCTGCGCCACGAGTGTGTCAGCGCCGGTGCGCCCAGCGGCTGGACGCAGATCACCTCGACTTCGGGTGCCAGGTCCTTCACCACATGACCCACGCCGGTGGCCAGCGCCCCGCCTCCGAGAGCGATCAGGACGGTGTCGAACGACGGCGCTGTGTCCACCAGCTCCAGGCCGATGGTCGCCGCGCCCTCGCAGGTCTCGATGTCCAGGCTGTCTTCGAGCAGCCGGATGCCGTCGTACCGGGCGATGGCCGCCGCCCGCTCGCGAGCCATCTCGTGGTCGCCGTCCACCAGTTCCAGCCTGGCGTCCAAGGCGCGGATACGGTCAAGCTTGGCCACGGTCGCAAAGCGGGAAGCCACGACGGTCACGTCGAGCCCCCGGTCGCGACCGGACCAGGCGAGGGCCTGGCCAAGGTTGCCCGCGCTGGCGCACACCACGGCTCGCGAGCCATTGTCGGCAAGCAGGCTCGCGGCTATCTCCGTGCCGCGGGCCTTGAAGCTGCGGACTGGGTTCGCCGTTTCGAGCTTGATGCTCACCGTGCACCCGAGGTCGGGCTCCAGCGCCTCGCAGCGGTACAGCGGAGTGTCGAGAAAAATCGGGTCGATTACCTGGCGAGCTTCCTGGATCCGAGCAGTGTCGAGGCGCGTCTCCTGCATGACGCAGCAGCGTAGCGCCGTCGGTGTCGTCCTGGCCTGACCGGCAAGCTCACTTCAGAAGAGCCGCACCCGACTGACTTGGACTGACCGCAGGAAGGGGGACGACAGCTCCGCGCCGTGGGCGCCAAGGAGGTCCACGGAGTTGCGCCGTGAGGCTGCTATATCGCGTCAAGCGGTTCGCAGGAGATCCTCGTCGTCCGGCCTGAGCGTTCGAGAATCTTGAATGGCTGACGGCAGACGGATCAGCATGCGCGCTCTGGACGTACGTCCGTAGCGCGCATGGGGTGCGGAAGCTCAATGTGCGCCCTGCCGAGATGCCGTTCTCGGCATCCCGGCAGGGGAGTTGACACGCCGTCGGTGCTCAATTTATGTTCTGTCTGTGTAGCCGCTTGGCTGCATGTTTTCGGGGGGCGGGCTTCATCGCGCAAGCGATGGGAGCCGGGGAATTAACCCCAGGAGACATGCGGCGTAAAGCGGCTTGTTGTTTATCTGGGGCCCAGTTCCTCACGGGCCCGCCCTTCCCCGTACTGGGAAGGAGCGGCGGTGTCATCGCAGGTTGAGCCACCGGAAGAAAGTCCTGCTGAGCCGAGTAACGCCCTTGAGCCCCCGGCAGATCCCGATCACCGCAGAGTCGACTTGATCGCGCTCGTCTGCATACTGGCCGCCTGTACAGCTGTCTGCCTGTCAGTCGGTGTGGTGGCGCTTCAGGCAGTAATCGGCGCGGCCGGTATTTTGTTCGCCGCGTGGCGGACGCCGCCACGGGCCAGGCGGGAGCCACGATCAGCCTCGGCCCGACGGCGGCCGCCCCCTCCCCCGGAACGCCAAGTCGACACGCGGTGACCGCACCCTGCTCGCCGCCGCGGACGCCCTTGTGCACGGCGACGGCTTCCGCGTCGTCAGCCGGGTGACCGGGCGCCTCCGGTGCTGTCGGTGCGGATGAGGATGTCGGTGCCGTGGCGATGGGTATCGGGGATCTGGGTGAGCGCGGCGTCCAAGACCGTAATGTGGTCGCTCGCGGTGTTCGCGCCGGCGTTGCCCGGCCGCAGCAGCCGGCCAGGGCCTCGCCTGTGTTGTCCAGGAAGCACAGCAGCGGATGGAAGCCGAAGCCGTGTTTGTAAGTGGCGGCTGCCTGTTCCTTCTCGGAGTGGCAGGTGACGAGGGTGGCGTCGAGGTCCACGACCAGGCCAGGCAGGGCGCGTCCGCCCGCGCGGGAGACCGGTGGCGCGCATCGGGTCTCCGCGGCCTGCAGCCAGGCGGTCTCCCGGGCAGCGGCACGGGCCGTGCGCAGTGCCGCGAGTGCAGTGGTTTCGATGTCGGCCAGGACGCGCCAGGCGGTGGGGGTGGAGGCGACCGGGCCGCATACCTCGCGCTGGTCGCGCAGGAGGGCCAGGTCGGCGATTGCCTCGCCGCCCTCGGCGAGCATCACGCCCAGGTCGACCGCTACCCGGCCGGGATCGTCGGTGCCGCGCGGCCGCAACCGGTGCAGCGCGTTGGTGAAGGCGTCGGTCAGGCCCGTGGCGTCGGCGAGATCGGCCAGCAGGCGGGATCCGGCGTGGCTGACCACTCCGCGACCGTCGGCCGAGACGACAAGCTTGGGACGCGACCCGGTCGTGTGCACGCAGAGAGTGCCTTCCTGCTGTGATGACAGAGACCTTCGACAAGCCTCATCACCCCAGTTCAGAGGGCACTTCGCTTTCCGGGTCAAGATCGGGACACAGCAGCAAATGAAACGCGGGCTAGCTGCCCAGGAATCTCTCGACCACTGTCGCCAGAGCCTGTGGGCTCTCATCCGGGGCGAAGTGGCCGACGTCGTTGAAGATCTCGAGCTCAGCGTTCGGATACCACTGCAGCCAGGTGGACCGCATGGTGTCAGGGCCCATCGCCGGGTCGTTCGCACCAGCCACGACAAGCACCGGGGTCGGATTTCCCTCGAGCCGCTCGTGGATGTCGGAGCCGCGAGTCCAAGATTCGAGGTACGAGCGCAGAGCCGCCGACGAGGAGCGTTCCGAGCCGCTCACCCTGGCATCCAGCCACGCATCGTCGTGCCGACCGCCGGTGGTGACGTCAAAGATCGTCCTGCGGTTGCCGGAATCCTCCACGGCTCCGGCGAACAGCTCCCACATCTCCCCTTCGAGCGGGAACCCGGACGCGGGTACCGGCGAGATGCCGACGATCGAGCGGACCCGCGAGGGGGCGTCCAGCAACATCAGCTGGGCCGCCTTGCCCCCCATGGAGTGACCGATCACCGAGAAACTGTCCCAGCCCAGGTCGTCGGCCACGGCGAGAGCGTCCGCCGCGACCTCCTCCATCGTGTAAGCCCCAGGGGTGTCCATCGCCTCGCCGTACCCACGGCAGTCCACGAAGGCGTAACTGAACGCGCTCCCGTCCAGGTACCGCCGCAGATGGCCGAAACTCGACCTGTCGCTGAGCCAGTGGTGGAGTGCGAGGACCCGCTCCGGGCCGTTGCCCTGTACCTCACACGGAATTAGGTGCCCTGCTACATGACCTGTCACAATGCGGGTCTCCCCCTCTGGGCGGGGCCCGAAATCCCGTCGGCCTGCGGCTTCGCTCCAACGGCGTAGCAAAGCGAGCGGGCGACCGACGGCGTCGCAGGCCAGATGAATCTGGCCGGTCAGGCACCCCATCCCGGACATTCCGCACGGTCCCGTGAGGGCCGGCCACTCGGTCGTCCAGCCGCTTGCTGCCATGCAAACATCTCGCCGGTGTTGGCCAGGGAGCACACCAGCGGGTAGAACCCGAAACCGCCTTGTAGGTGGGTGCGGCACTCGTGCTGCCCCGGCGCACGATCTGCTGCAGCCGCTGCCCCTCCTGATCGGTCGGTCTGCGCACACGCACAGGCTCAGCCACCGCGCCTCCAGCGGTCGGAATGGACGTCACCACACATCCAACCGCCACGACCACCTGCCGCTTCCCGGGAGGTCGTGGATGCCGTCGGTGCTTGGGCTGTTGGAACAGCGTGAGCGGGGTGCTCGTCGGCGTGTGGATGAGCTGCGGGAGGAGGCCGGCCGCATCCAGGCGTGCCCGCGACCAGCTGCGAACACCCGATCGAGACTCCCGTTCGGCACACACTCCTCAAGATCGGAAGGACAACAACCACTTACGTGTCGGGATGCTCCGGCAGCGCGAGCCAGTCCGACCAAGAGATCTCGCGGCCGAGGAAGCGCGGCTGCTCGAACGGCCAGTCGGCGGCGATCCACTGCGGCACCAGCGCGTCGAGGGCTTGCTCGACCTTGCTGCCCACCAACTCGTCCACCACCCACCAGGAGATCTCGCCGTCCGCGCCGGCCCTCTCCGGTGGATCGATGTAGACGCAGCCGAGCAGAGCTCTCTCCGCCGCGTCGAACAGCGCGTAGTTGAAGGACTGGTGTGCGGCGATCTCCTTCTCGTGCCGCAACAGGTCGGCCTGGTCGGCCTCGTAGGTCATGGTGGCCGCGGGCCAGCCCCAGGCCGGGCCGAAGATGGTCCACAGCCGCTCGCGCGAACCCATCACAGCCGGATAGTCGAGCCGGGTGTCCGCTTCCCGGATCGGCCGCAGGTGATGACCACCGCTCGGCAGCGGTACCAGGACGGGGTGGACGAAGTCATCGGGAAGCCAGCTCATGGCGCCCGACCGTAGCAGCGCGCGGCCGTCCGCTCCCCTGGATTTTCCCCGTTTATCGCCAGGCATTGCTCTCATGCCGAGCAGGGCCCGCGATCAGCCGCTCGAGACTACGTTCGATCGACAGACTCCATGATCGGTATGGCAACGGCTTCTGAGCTTGGCGTTTATCCTCGCTGAGCTCGGTGCTCCTTGATCGATTCGGCGCGTTTGGCTGTCTTGCCGACGTCGTGGTGCCTGGCCCGGTGCTTGTTCTTTGAATCGGCAGGCCGTCCCGGCCCTGGCCGGGACGGTTTCGGTGCGGCTGCCGGACGGGCCGTGGTCACGCGGACGTTGCGAAACCCGCGCCGCACCCGGGCCGGGGTGAGGCGGCGGGGTTCGGTGCGGCGTTCCCAGGGGCGGCGAAGGTCCTCGGTGAGCGGGCGGGCGAGACGCAGCTGGGGATGGGCGGCGATGACGAGCCGGGTCCACAGGTCGGCGGTGTCCGCGTGGCGGATCTTCGGTGCGTCCAGCCGAGGGTCTGCTTCATCAGCCGGAAGGTGTGCTCCAGGTCGAAGCGGCGCAGGAACGACTGCCACCAGCGGTCGATGTCCGCGGGCGTGGCACAGTCTGACGAAGACCACAGCCAGACGGGTTTCGGGTCGCGGTCGCCCGGCAGGTGCTCGCCCTTCAGGCGGATCAACGTGCCGTGGAGAGTGGGCAGTTCCTCGTGGGCGTGCTCCAGCCAGGGGCCGCGGTGGGTAAGGCGCCGGTGCATCCGGTCCCAGGAGACCGCCTCGGCGGTGCCGTAGTGGGTGGTTGCGGTGGAGGTGCTGCGTCTTCCCCGGCTCCTTGCCACGCCGCCCTCCGACCCGTGGACCTTCACAAGTTCCTGGATCGCCTGTCAGGCATGGAGCTACTGTGCTGTTCGCCACGGCGGCCTTTCCTAGGCTGCAGTGGAGATGGCTCTGCCCGCCCACGTGGCGGTGGACGGGCAGATGTGTGAAGCGCTCAGTGAGAGCGTACCGAGGCGCCGCAACTGTCCCTGTGGCGGAGCACGGTGACGGGTGCGGCAGGTGCCGGCCACGCTTGGATGAGGTACCACTCAGTCACCTCATCAGGGGCGAGGTCGACTGCGGTATCTCGGCCGCGGGCGTGAATGCGCAGACGGTAGTCGCCAGGGCCGTCGAACGACAGGACGGGAAGCTCTTCGTCCAGGTCGTCCATCAGGCCGCGGACCATGAGATCGCCCGACGCGGAGTGTGCGGAGAGCTCCACGATCTCCTGCCAGTCGTCGTTGCCGGGTGCGGGGGCGGTTTCGTGGAATGTGACGGTGACGTCCACGTCGCCGGTGTGGATGCCGGTGTGGACGACGGTGACACCTTCGGTGACCTGAACGAGCCCGTTGTGCTCGTACTCCAGATCTGGGGCGGTGGGTCCCTCCTCGTCGCTGATGTTGAACTGGTGGTACTGCACCGGGACATGTCCGCTGCCCCGTTCGACCTCGTCGCTCATCCGCAGTCCTTAGTCGGGGTGCCGGCTATTTGATCCACGCCAGGATGGGGGTCCGCCCTACAGCAAGCCGAGCAGGGCGTTGTCCTCCCGCTGGTAACGACTTCGAGGTAGCCGGCGAGGACCTTGGAGTGCGGGGCCCATCCGCCCTGCTTGGCGATGACGACATGGTCGTGGCCCTTCAGCCGGGAGCCCGGGCAGCCGGGCCGAGTGCCGGGCCAGGGCCGCCCGGTCGGGGTCAGTGCGCGCCATAAGTTCGGCGGCCTTGGCCTCCTGCCGCGTGTACCCGCGCCGTTCAGCGCGTGCCTCCTCGCTCCGCGCCTCGCGCTCCTGCCCATCCTCCTCGCGCAGCTTCTTCGCTTCCGCCAGGACGCACCGGGGCGACGCCAGCAGGGGCTGGATGCTCACCTGCGGCGTGAGGAACTCTGCGGCGAATGCGCGTGAGAGCAGCAGGAACGACACCGGAACCGGAATCCTCAACGTCGTCTAACAGTGGGAGGACAACGCCCTGCTCGGCGGCGCCGGCCTGGCCGGAGGAGTATGACACCGCGACCCGGGGCGCGCTCGACCACATCGACCGCCAGGGGCCGCTCCGAGCCGGCCGCGCCCTGGTCTGCACGGCACGGCTGGCGCGGGCTCAACCGGTGTTCACCGACGTACTGGCGGCCACCGCCAGTCTCTACGCGTACCGCAACTGCGGCCGGTTCACCGGTGACACCCGCGCGGCGGTCAACCGGGCTGGCGCAGAGTTCCTGACCGTCCGCATGCTTCCAGTCGCGGACATGCATCTCGTGCCGGGTGAACGGTTCGACCAGGCAGCTACCCGAGACAGACGACACCCGTTCACAAGGCCTGGCCCCGGTCCAGCGCAAGCCCTACTAGGCTGACCTCCCGATGTCGTTCCTCCGCCGGCTCGGGGTGACCAGACGCGAACCGCCCCAGTCCTTACCGACGCTGACGCTCTCGGACGCGGCCAGCCCTGCCGTGGTCGCGGCTTCAGAGATACTGAGCGGACGTTCGCTTGATACAGCGCCTCCCACACGGCGTCGACGTCGCCATCGCCGGCTTGGCCACCTCCCGGAGGGACCTCAGTACTTGTGCTCATCGGCGTCGCTCCCGGGGCGTGTGGTCACCGGAGCGGCAGCCGGTGGTTCCACCGCCGCAATCGTGACTTCCCACTCAGCTGTCACCCTCCCCTGCTGGTCGACCGAGCGGTATCGCAAGCTTCCACCGCACCGCATGTGATTCAGCGAATGAAGGACTGGCTTTTGTCGAGCATGCTCCCGCGTTCGGTAGGACCATGCCCCGACCACCATGCCAGGGATGCTCACCAAGGCAACAGCCGCCAGCCACAACCACTCAGTGGTAGTCACACCACTCTTGTCCTCGACAGGAGCTGCCCTATCCGCCCCTGAGGCGTCCGGTCCGTAGGCGCTGTCTCAGACCCCGTGAACAACCTGATCGTCGAGGGCGGGTGGGAATCGGCGAAGTGACGTGCACGGCCAGGACCTCTTGGTAGCAACTGCGGTGTCGAAGCCCAGTCGCGCCAAGAGGTCCTGTCATGCCGTTGCACGCCCCTGCCGTCTCCGCTGTCGCCCCGAATGGGCAAGCTGACTGCCCGTGCCTGGCTTGCCGGTTCGGTCACGGCCGCCGTCATCCGGCCCGGTCCCGCCGCTACACCTCGGACACCACGGACGTGGAGTGGCAGGTCATCGCGGCGGTGCTGCCTTGGCCGGCATGGCTGGACGGCAACGGCGGGCGGCCGGAGGAGTACTGCCGCCGCAGAGAACCGCGGCCGGTGCGGGCGTGCGCGTTTTCGGATCGCTCACAGGTCAGCGGCTCCCCGCTCACTTGCGCTACGGAAACCGATCTGTTTTCCTGAGTGGAAACAGATCGGTTTCCGATCGACCAGCAACAAAGGAAGACATGACTACCACCTTCGATCATGGGGCGCCCGCCTCCGGGAAAACAGACTCGGGCCGCCGCGGCTCACACGCCGTGCGCTGGTTGGTGCTCGTCGTGCTGGGCGTGGCACAGCTCATGGTCACGCTCGATGCGACCGTCGTGAACATCGCGCTGCCCGAAGCCCAACATGACCTCGGCTTCAGTGACGGCAGCCGGCAGTGGGTCATCACGGGGTACGCCCTGGCGTTCGGCAGCCTGCTTCTGCTCGGAGGCCGGCTCGGTGACATGTTCGGCCGGCGTACGACCTTCGTGACCGGTCTGATCGGTTTCGCGGGCGCATCCGTCGTCGGCGGCGCGGCCACCAGCTTCGACATGCTCGTCGCGGCGCGTGTCGCCCAGGGCCTCTTCGCCGCGCTGCTCGCGCCCGCGGCGCTCTCACTGCTCAGCGTGACCTTCACCGAGCCGGCCGAAAGGCCGAAAGCCTTCGGCATCTTCAGTGCGTTGTCCGGTGCGGGCGCCGCGGTCGGACTCCTGCTCGGCGGCATGCTCACCGAATGGGCGTCGTGGCGCTGGGTGATGTACGTGAACGTCATTTTCGCGGGCGTCGCGCTGGTCGGCGCGTTGCTGTTGCTGGCCAAGCCCGTGGTCACCGAGCGACCCAAAATCGACATTCCTGGCACCGTCGTGGTGAGCGCCGCGCTGTTCGGCATCGTCTACGGGTTCGCGCACGTCGAATCCACCAGTTGGACCGACCCGGTCGCCCTCGGTTCCATGATCAGCGGCGTGGTGCTGCTCGCGGTATTCGCCTGGCTGGAGCTCAGGGTCGCGCATCCGCTGCTGCCGCTGCGAGTCGTGCTGGACCGTACCCGAGGCGGTTCGTTCCTGGCCGTGTTCGTCCTGGGGATGGGGATGTTCTCGATCTTCCTGTTCCTGACCTATTACCTGGAGGCCAGCATCGGCTACTCGCCGATCGAGGCCGGTCTGTCCTTCCTGCCGATGGTCGGCGGCATCGTTGCCTCGTCGACCACGGTGCCTTCCCTGCTGCTGCCCAAGGTCGGCCCGAAGGCCGTGGTCAGCGTCAGCTTCCTCGTCTCCGCATCCGGTATGGCCCTGCTCACCCAGCTCACGCTCAACAGCGCCTACGTTGCCAACATCATGCCGGGGATGATCCTGCTGGGCCTCGGTATCGGCGGGGTGATGACCACCGCGTTCCAGGGTGCCACCGCAGGCGTGCACCACGAGGACGCCGGCGTCGCCTCGGCGCTGATCAACACCAGCCAGCAGGTGGGTGGCTCGATCAGCACGGCGCTGCTGACCACCGTTGCCTCATCAGCCGCGACCGACTACCTGTCCTCGCACAAGTCGGGCACACTCACCGTGGCGCAGGCTGGGGTCGAGAGCTACACGGCAACCCTGGCCTGGGGCGCCGGGATCTTCGTGGTCGGTGCCGTGCTCGCGGCGTTCCTGTTGCCGAATGCGGCTCTGGCGCCGTCAGAGGGCGAGCCCGTGATCGCCCACTGAGCCTGAACCCACCGACGATAGGCGCTCGCCACGAGCGGACCGTGGGAAATGCCTGCGACCTGTGCTGATGGTGTCCACAAGGCGCAAATCAGCGTGGGAAGACAGGGCAATCTCCCACACGGTGCCCACTTTCTATGCGCGCGATCAGTGGCGGGCGCGGTCGGCCTCATGGGGATGGACGCTTCCTATCTGCCGCTGATGTGGCTGTACCAGGTCTGCGCCATTGCGGTCGCCAGGATCGGCGGGCTCACCCTCCTCGCCTTGTTCGGCACGCCCGCTGGTGGTCAGGTTGTTCTGTATCGCGATGGCGGCGCCGACGGCCGGTGCCACACCCCCTCAAGGTGCTGCCCGTCTGCTGCCGCTTGCTCGCAGAGTTCGAGCCGCTGCGGCAGGTCACAGGCGGATCCGCTCGATCCGACAACGGCGCCCAGTGGGCGAGGGCCTGGCCAGGGGCTGGGTGAGGATGGCCGTCGGCCTCATCGCGGCCGCACTCTCCGGGTTCGGGGCTGACGGGCGGCCGCGGGGCTGCACAGCGTCCCGCCCGGACGAAGCCTCAGACCTCCGCCCCGGCGTAGCGGAACTGTACTCACATGCCCGCCCGGCCTGGGGCGGCGCGAAGAGCGCCGGTAAAGCATCGTAAACCGATCGGTTTCCATTTCGCCCGCGTCGAGTTACCCTCGCGGTATGACCACCGTAGTGAAGCCAAGTACCAGAGAGCGGCTGCTGGAGGCGGCGGCCACGCTCACCTACCGAGACGGTGTCGGCATTGGCGTCGACATGCTGTGCAAGGCGGCGGGGGCGTCGAAGCGTTCCCTGTACCAGCTGTTCGAGAGCAAGGATGAACTGCTGGCGGCGAGTCTGGAGGAGCGCGCCTCTGCCTTCGTGGCCGGGCTCCTGCCGGCGGCGGATGACGGCCGTTCACCCCGCGAGCGGATCCTGCACGTCTTCGACCAGTTGGAGGAGCAGGCGAGTGCGCCCGACTTCCAAGGCTGTCGGTACCTGGCTGTTCAGATCGAGCTCAAGGACCAGAGCCACCCTGCGAGCCAGGTGGCCCACCGGATCAAGAAGAACCTGACAGCCTTCTTCCGTGCCGAGGCCGAACAGGGCGGGGCAAGCCGTCCCGACCTGCTGGCCCGTCAGCTCAGCCTGGTCTTCGACGGTGCCAGTGCCCGAGCGGGGATCGGAGCCGACAAGCTGACCGGGCTCGTCACGCCCACGGTGACCACCCTGCTCGATGCTGCAGGCATGCGCTGACGCATCCCGTTTTCGAGCAGGCGCCGTGACCGTGCGCTCCCCGGGCTGACGGCTCCCCGCCCCTGATCACCGGCAATCAGAGGGGAGCACGATGGCCGTAGGGGTGTTGACGAGCATGCCGCGTGCCAGAAGGCCGCCGTCTCGTCGACATCAGCACCAAACGGCGGGTGCACGGTTCCCCACAGCCTCATCCACCCGGCCCGGACCACTTCGCCGCATCACCCTGGGCCTCGGCGGCTGCTGCGGCGGCGTAGCCCTACACCTGCATCTGGAGCGTTTAGAGGTGCCGCAGCAGCCCTTAGCGCTGACCCTGTTGCTGCGGATGGCAACCTCAGCCTTGCGCGTGGAAACCGATCGGTTTACGATGGTGGAAACCGGTCGGTTCCTCAAGGGCTGGTGCGTGGTCACCCGCCTTCGGGCGGGCCCTGTCCGAATCACCTGTCCGCAGCAGTTCACACAAAGGGAAACTGACGAGATGCCCAGCCCAGAGCCACGTCCCACAATTCACATTCCGGGGACCACCAGCCACACCATCGCCCCGCGCGCAGGACACCGCAGCAACGAGGGAACGCTGCGCTACCTCAAGGCGGGCACCGGTGCTCCGGTGGTCCTGCTGCACACCGTGCGCACCCAGGCCGAGCACTTCCGCTCCCTCATCCCCCTGATCTCGGACCAGTACACCGTGTACGCCCTCGACCTGCCGGGGATGGGCTACTCCGAGATCGTGCCCGGTGCGTCGTACGACGAGCCGGCCATGCGCGCGGGCGTCAAGCGGCTCCTCACCGAACTCGACCTCCACGACGTGACCCTGGTCGGGGAGTCCATGGGGGCGGTGCTCGCTCTGACCACCGCAGCCGATCTGCCCGAGCGGGTACGGCGCGTCGTCGCGGTGAACACGTACGACTTCCCCGGCGGGATCGCCCGGTCCAGTCTCCTCGCCCGCGTGGTGGTCACCGGTGTTCTCACCCCCGGGGTAGGCCCGGTGATCGCCGGGGTGGAGCCCAAGCCGGCCCTTCGCAGGATCCTGCAGGGCGGACTGGGCGACAAGACCGCTTTGCGGGCAGACTACGTCGACGAGCTCCTCCAGGTGGGCAGCCGCCCCGGCTATCCGACCGTCGCCAGGGCCGTGTACCAGAGCCTGCCCAGTCTCATCGCCGCCCGCTCGCGCTACCCCGAGGTCAAGGCACCCGTCCACCTCGTCTACGGGGAGAACGACTGGTCCCGGCCCTCGGACCGGCAAGCCGACAAGGAACTGCTGCCCGCCGCCGATTTCACGCAGGTGCCGGGAGCGGGCCACTTCATCGCTCTGGAACGGCCCGGCATCCTCGCCGATCTGTTGAACGCGGCGGCGTGACCGCCGCCCGACATCCTGGCACGCAAAGGAACGGTGCATGACCGAAGCGCCTTCGAGATCATGGGGCAGTGGGTCGCATCGTCGGCGATAGTGGCTGATCAGCTCTGGTCTGATGCGCCTGGCGCCACCTGGACATCGCCCTCGAGCGGGCCCGTCGGCGCCCCGCTCGCAGCTCCCGGACGCGCTCGTCGGTGGGTTGCTCGGTCAGTTCAGGACCTCGGCGGTCTCGGCGGCGGCGTGGGTGACGGCGGCCCGGCGAAGTCGGGCGGCGTAGGCCCGCAGCCGGGTACCGATGTGCATGTGGGCGTCACTTGTGGGCGGAGTTCAAGTGCCAGACGACTGCCTTGTCCAGCTTCACCGAGCCGTTCTCGGCGAAGACCCGCAGTCCCTGGCTGGCGGGGTCGGGGAAGATCTGGTCGGTGATCACGGTCTCGCCGCTGCCGCCGAAGACCTCGACGGACGACCAGTCGACGAGGATCCGCAGCTTGACCTTGCCGTTCTTCGCTTTGAGAGGTGCGGTCCGGACTCCGGGGAAGGTGCTGTTGAAGGCGACGGCGCCGGAGTGGGTGCGGTCGACGTACAGCTCCTGTGTCGTGGTGTCGTAGCCGATGACGGTCTCCTCTCCCCCGGCGCCGGTGCGTACCTTCAGGCCGAACCGGTCGGCGTCCTGGAGGGAGAAGGTCGCCTCGATGTCGAGGGCCTTGCCCTGGGCCGCACTGCCGATCAGGGTCTTCGAGGTGCTCTTGACGGTGACGCCGGACGCCGTCGCCGGGCGCTTCTGCCGGAGGGACTCCAGGCCGTTCACCGGCTCACTGGTCAGCCGGACCCGGCCGTTGACGGTACGCAGCGCCATTTCCCGGGGAGCGCTCTGTGCGCCGCGCCAGGGGGATGTGGGGATGGTGCCGCTGTAGTCCCAGTTGTTCATCCAGCCGATCATGTACCGCTTGCCGCCCGGCGCGTTCTCCCAGGACACCGCCGCGTAGTAGTCGCTGCCGTAGTCGGCCCAGTCCGCGCGCTGTACCACGGACTTCGCGGCCGTGTCTGCGGCGGTGAACCGGTCGGCGAGGAGGTGGCCCCAGCCAGCGGTGTTCATGTCGACGATCTGGATCCGCGCCTGCTTGCCGGCGTAGGGGCGCATGTCGAAGGAGGCCCAGTCCAGGGTCTCGCTGTTGGAGCCGGTGGCGCTGCGGACGACCTGGCCGTCGACGATCAGGTTGACGGACGTCTCCTGGGAGACGGGCTGGGCCTGGGTGTCCGAGAACATGATGTGGTCGACGTTGAGGTGGCCCCAGCCCCCGCTGTTGTCGTCGACGATCTTGATCTGTGCCTTCTTGCCGGCGAGGTCCTTGACGTCCCAGGAGGCCCAGTTGAGCGCCTCACCGTCCTGTCCGGTGCTGCTGCGGACCACCTGGCCGTCGACCAGGAGTTCGACGGCGGTCGGGTTGTCCGAGCCGACCGGGTGGTTGCCGCCGCCGACCATAAAGTTGACGTAGCCCTTGTCGATGGTGAACTCGGGCGAGGTCAGCGTTCCGGTGGTGGAGTCGCCGTTCAGGTAGCTGTTGACCAGGCCGCTGCCCAGGAAGCCTGAGACCTCCTGCTGGTTGGGGAGGGTGCCGGTGGCCGGTGCGGTGCCGAAGGCGTCCCCGGTCGCCATCCAGCCGCCGTAGGTGCCGCCCTCGAAGTCCGCGAGGACCGTGCCGGCGGGCGGCGGGCCCTGCTCCATGACGGTGCCGTCCACGTGCGGGTGCCGACCTCCACCGACCTTGAAGTTCAGGTACTTGCTGTCGACGGTGAAGGAGGGCGAAGTCAGGGTGCCGGTGGTGGCGTCGCCCGAGTGGAAGCTGTTGGCGAGGCCCTTGCCGTCGAACCCGTCGACGGCGCCCTGGCCCTCCACCGCCCCGGCTGCCGGCGACTGTCCGAACGCGGTGCCCGTGGTCGTCCACGAACCGAAGTCGGTGCCCTCGAAGTCCTGCACCACCGTGCCGGTGGGCGGGGTGTAGGTGCCCTTGTCGTCGGCGGTGAACTTCTTGCCGTCGAAGTCGCCGACGAAGTACTGGGCGGCCGAACCGCCGGCGATGCCACCGGGGTTGATGTTGACAACCAGGACCCACTTGATCTTCTTCTTGTCCCCGTCGACCGCCAGGGGGAACAGGTCGGGGCACTCCCACACGCCGCCTGTCGCACCGGCCGGCCCGAAGTCGCTCAGCAGCTTCCAGTCCTTGAGGTTCTTGGAGGAGTAGAAGCGCACCTTGTGCTCGGCGGACATCGACACCGTCATGAGCCAGCTCTTCGTCGGCGCGTACCACTGGACCTTGGGATCGCGGAAGTCCTTGGAGCCGATGTCGATGACGGGATTGCCCTGGTACTTCGTCCAGGTACGGCCACGGTTGGTGCTGTAGGCGAGCGACTGCGCCTGGATGCCCGTGTCCTTGGCGAGGCTGGTGTAGATCGCCACCATGGGTGGGTTCTTCTTCGTGCCGAACCCGGTGGTGTTGTCCCGGTCGACGACCGCGCTGCCGGAGAACACCATTTCCTTGACGTCGTGCGACAGGGCGAGCGGCAGCTCCTTCCAGTGCACGAGGTCCGTGCTCACCGCGTGCCCCCAGGACATGTCGCCCCAGGAGTTGCCGTTGGGGTTGTACTGGTAGAAGAGGTGGTACTCACCCTGGTAGTACACGAGACCGTTGGGGTCGTTCATCCAGTTCTTCTCGGGAGTGAAGTGGAACTGGGGCCGGTAGGTCTCGGAGTACGGCGGGGTGTCTGCAGCCACGGCCTGAGGGTCCAGCGGGGCTGCGGACAGGGCACAGACAGTCGCAACCGCCGCGATGATCCGTGTGCGGGCATGCCGGGATACACGTCCATAGCTCATGAGGTCTCCTGTGCTGCGGCCGGCCGCGCAGCGAAGCCCTGCTGCCCGGCGCGGATGCGGCCGAAAAGTGACGCCCTTGCCCGCGTCGTCGTCCACGACACCGACAAAGGTGTCATCGTTGACTTGTGTCATCGATGACATCGAGTGGCACGATCATGGGGGCAATCCGGCCGACGCGTCAACGGTTCGGCTGTGACGTCCTACTGAGCGGCATGCTCGCCCGTCACGCGGCCGGCCTCGGAGAGCTGCGTCAACTGGCTCTGCCATGGTGGGTTGGGACCGGCGACCGAGCAGGTCAGGGCGGCGACGCGGGTGCCGAAGCGGCAGGTTTTCTCGACGTCGTCCAGGCGGAGTTCCGTCAGCCTGCCGCCCAGAAGCCCGCGAGCGCCGAGGTGGTGCAGCAGTCCGGCGGTGAAGGAGTCGCCTGTCCCGACCGTGTCGGCGACGCCCGTCGAGACGGCGGGCACCTGGACCCGTTCGCCGTCGAGCGAGGCCAGGGCGCCGTCGGCACCGCGCGTGATCACGACGAGCCGCGCCCCGGCCGCGTGCCAGATGTCGCACGCCTGCTCGCGCACTTTACGGATCCAAGGCTCTGCGCGGCGCTCGTGGACCGGCTGACGTTCGGCGGCAACATCATCGAGACCGGCACCGACTCCTACCGCCTCGCGGCCACCCGCGCCCGCGCCGAACAACAGGCCGCCGCGGTCGCCGCAGGCTGAAGAAGACGGCGCCGTCCTACGGCGCCGGGCGCGTCGACGCCCTTCTCCAGTCCTCGACTTACCGGGCAGAACCGACCGGTCAGGCGTCGAATCGCTTCAGCTGAACCTGATCTCCGCATCCTTCGAGAGTTGGTGGGGCCTGCCCTGCAACCTGCCCGGTCCGTCGACTCCGCTGATCTCCTCATCGACCTCCATCTACAGTGCAGAGGCAGCAGCTGGTGGGCACTCGCGTGCATGGTGGAAACGAGGTCGTCATTCCGATGCAGATAGCGGTCGAGCATCCCGATATGTCAGAAGACGCGCGCTTGGCCGCCTACAGCACAGTCTCCGATTCCCTCGCCCTGCGAAGTGATCGCCGACTGGGCGAGCTCGTGGACGCCGCCGTGCCGCTTGGCTCCGGTATCGGCGGGAGGTCTGCGCTGCTGGAAGTGGACGGGAAGCCGGTCTTCGTGAAGCGGGTGCCGCTCACGGATATGGAGCGGCTGCCGGAGCATGTACGGTCCACGGCCAACCCGTTCGGGATTCCCACCTTCTGCCAGTACGGCGTCGGTGGGGTGCCTGGTTTCGGGGCGTGGCGGAAACTCGCCGTTCACACCATGACGACGAACTGGGTGCTCGCTGGGCAGTACCAAGGGTCCCCGATGATGTACCACTTGCCGATGCCGGAGTCGCCGATCAGGCAGAGCGGCTGGCTCTTCTTGATCCACTCGCAGCTGGCCAGGGTGTGGACGGTGGCCGCGTCGATGTTCGGGTTGGCGTCGAAGTCGAAGGCCCGCAGGGACTTCTCCCGCGGGAAACCGGCTGCTTTGATGCGTCGTTCCGAGCGGCGGTGGCCGCGACGTCCGTCCTCGTCGCCGGCAGCGCTGCGGCCTTTTACACCAACACTGGCCACGCAGTGACACCGGTTCTCGCCTGGCCCGCTCCATCGACGCCGGCCCCCGGCACCGGCACCGCCCAGCACCCGCAGCCGATACGCCGCGAGCCCGGCACCTCGTCGCCACATCCCACGCCCCCGTCGCCGTCGTCCGGTCTCATTTTTTGAACCGTGCCGGTCACGGTCAAGAGCTGCGTCGGCTGCAAGGTCCACGGCAGGGACGCGGACGCCGGGAGCCGGATCTGCGCGGCCCCTTCGTGCACGTACCGAAGGGGACGCTGAAGCTGCCGGCCAGGCATTACCACTTCTTTACCAGCGCGACGACACCGTCGCCAGCTCCGGCCGCGTCCTCGACTACGCACGGGGACACGAATCCGGTCCCGGCCACACGTACACGGGCTGCAAGTACGTCATCCGGCGCAATTGGCTGGACGGTCGCGATCCGGCGATTCGAGCAGAGCCCGCCTCGGGCGAGGCATGGACACGGGGGTGCCATGAGAAACGTACGCAGGCTGCCGCTGCTGGTGGCGGTCGTGGTGGGGCTGGCGCTGCTCGCGGCCGTCGGCGTGGTGGTGAGCGCGTCCGTCGGTGGTTCGGACGGCGACTGTGCGGTACGGCTGGAGGTGAACTCCTCGACGGAGAAGGGCGATCTGCTCGCCGAACTGGCCAAGGAGTACAACGACTCCGGGCGTGAGCTCGCGGGCGGAGAGTGCGCCCGGGTGACGGTGTCGGAGACGAGTTCCGGCATCGCCAAGGATGCCCTGGCCCAGGGGTGGGACGAGCGGCGCGACGGCGCGCCCGAACCGCAGGTGTGGACGCCGTCCTCCTCGCTGTGGCTGACACTGCTCCAGCGCGACGCGACCGCCGCCGACCGCAAGCTGCTCACCGGCGAGAAGCCGCAGTCGCTCGCCACCAGCCCGCTGGCGATCGCCATGCCCCGGCCCATGGCGGAGGCACTCGGCTGGCCGAAGAAACGGATCGGCTGGAGGGACGTGCTGTCGCTGACGCAGAAGGGCTGGGCCTCGGTCGGCCGACCCGAGTGGGGCCGTTTCAGCCTGGGCAAGGACAACCCACACACGTCCACCTCGGGCCTGGCCGCGACCGTGGCAACCTTCTACGCCGCCACGGGCCGCTCCAGCGACCTGACCCTGGACGAAGTCAAGGACGCAAAGACCCGGCGGTTTGTGGCGGGGGTCGAGGCGGGCGTCCTGCACTACGCCTCCGACGCGACCGCGTACATGGCCAACCTCGCCGAAGCGGACGCCGACGGGCAGGCTCTGTCATACACCAGTGCCATCGCAGTACAGGAGCAGTTGATCTACCTGTACAACCAGGGCAGCCCCACTGGTGAGACCGACCGGATCGGCAAGGGGAAGAAGCCGAAGGTGCCTCTGGTGGCCGTGCACCCGGCCGACGGCACGCTGATGTTCGACCACCCCTACGTCGTGCTGCCCACGGCCTCCAAACAACAGCGGGCCGCTGCCGCCGACTTCCGCGACTTCCTGCTGCAAGACGCCCAGCAGCACCGCTTTCAGCAGACCGGATTCCGCGACCACGAGGGCAACGCCGGCAGCGAACTCGCCCGCTCTGTCAGCCTGTCCGAGCAGAGCAAGCGGAACCTGTCACTGATCGACCCGCCCGCGCCCAAGGTGCTGGCGGCGGTCCTGGACAGCTGGGACGAACTGCGCAAGAAGGCCCGGGTACTGCTCGTCATGGACGTCTCCGGGTCGATGAACCAGGCCGCGGGCGGCGGACAGAGCCGACTGGAGGCGGCCAAGAAGGCCGCCGCCGCCACGCTCGGCCTCTACCACCCCGACGACGAGGTCGGCCTGTGGGCGTTCTCCTCCGAGACCGACGACCACACCAAGCCGTACCAGCAGATCCTGTCGCCGGGCCCCATGCGAAACAACAAACAACGGCTCACCGATGCCATCAACGGGCTGCATGCCGAAGGCGGCACCGCCCTCTACGCCACCGTGCGCGCCGCCCAGCAGGCGATGTTGGCCAACCTGGACAGCAACCGCATCAACGCCGTCGTCGTATTGACCGACGGCAGGAACGAGTATCCGCCCGACAACGACCTCGACGGACTTCTGGGGAACCTCGACGCCGGCCGACTGGAGCGGTCCGTACGCGTCTTCACCGTTGCCTTCAGCGACCAGGCCGACTTCGGCACGCTCACGAAGATCGCCACTGCCACCAAGGCCACCTCCTACGACGCCCGCGACCCGGCGGTCATCGACAAGGTGATGGTCTCCGTCATCAGCAACTTCTGACTCGCCGGCACCGGAAGACGGGTTCGGACCCCATGGGCAGTGCAGACAGAGAGGACACGATGGGCAGCCGTCTCCTTCCCGCCGCCGCGGTCGCGCTGTTCGCCGTCGCGGGCAGCGCCACGGCCCTCCTCGCCGGCGCCACGACCGCCACCGCCCTGCCCGTCGGCGCGGGTGTCGGCGGCCTCGTGTGGGCGGCGCACGCCATCACCCACCGCCTCACCCGCCCCGCACCATCGGCATCCGCGAGGCCTGCGACCGGCCGGACGTACAGCCAGGACGCGGACCGGCCGACGGACGCACCCCCTGAACCTCCCGCCGACGCCGCCCGATGGCTGACCCGCGCGGCAGCGGCCGCCGACAGGCTGGAGCACCAGTGCCGACAGAGCCCCAGCGCCTCGCTCTGGCCCGCGCTGGCAACGGCCGCGACATCCGTACGGGCCGCAGCCGACCGGCTGACGGCAGCAGCCGAGGCGGTCCGCGTCATCGACACCAGCGGCGCACCCGCCGACCACCGCGTCCTGTACGGCGAGCAGGAGCGCCTGGAGGAAGAGGCCCTGGCCCTGCCCGACGGCCCGCTGCGGCGGGCCAAACAGGACGCCGCCCTCGCCACGGGCGAACGCGCCACGACCCTGAAGCGCCTGACCGAACTGCGCCAACTCCTCATCACCACCATGGAGGCCACCGCCCTGCGCCTGGAAGCCGCAGCGGAGCGCGGCGCCATGCTGCTGTCCCTCCAGGCCGCGACGGACGCCTCCGCCGTCCCGCCGGATCTGACCGCCCTCGACCACGAGCTCGATGCCGTACAGGCCGGACTCGACACACTCGACGAGATCACCCGCTCGCTGCACGGAACCGCCGACGAACGACCGGAGTGAAGAGGCGGCGCATGGTGGGAAGAAGACGCATCGTGGCCACGGTGCTCTTGCGTCTGATCGTCAAAGCGGTCGACGCGATGCGATGTGGTGCAGTTTGGAGGGCAAGGGTCGATTCGTGGCCGTGATGCTGTGGTCCCTGGTCGTCGTGCCTCTCGCGGTCCTCTTCCTCGCCTCCCACGACCAAGGATTTCGATGGGTGCTGATCGGCGCCTTTCTCGCGACTGCCTCGATCGTCACGGCCGTGGAGACCGCCGGTCCCTGGTACGGGTCGGCCGGACTGTGTGAGCCCCGCACCATGGTGCCCGGGCTCACCGCCGCCGCTCTGCTCATCACAGCTCCATGGTTGGCCCCTTGGGCCCTCCACGACCTGGCCGGGCAGCCGGCCCAGGCCCGCGTCATCGAGGCCGAGCCCGTCATCAACATGGAGGACGAGGACACCGGGCTCACCCGCTACCACCTCGCAGAGGCGGAGACCGAGCGTGGCCTCGGCTGGATACTGTTCGGCCCACGCATACGCGCGCACTCCGGTGCCGTCATCACCGTCTCGGTGGTCCCCGACGACTGGGCCCCGCCCATCGCCACCGAACGCCTGAACGACACCGCCGTGGAACACGGCATCACCGCCTTCGCGGCCCTCGCCACCATCCATCTCCCTGGCTGCGCCGTCACGGCGGCGACATGGCCCCGCGACCCGTGATGAGCGTCGCGGAGTCCCTGAGCACGGTGAGGACGTCCCGTCCCTGGACCGACCCCTCTGCGGCCAGCATCGCCTCGATGGTCTTCTCGGTGACCAGTGCCTCGGCGAAGTCCGGCCGCAGCGTTTCGACTTCGAGGGCGTATCGAGTGCGCCGACCGCGCCGGCCGCGCAGCGCGACCCGAATGGACGGGAAGGCGGTGTCCAGGTGCACGGCGCAGACGGTCACGTGGTGCTGCTGCCAGGCCGCCCGGAAGGGCGCGAAGGGTTCGGGCTCGAAGGCGTCGGCGATCGTGAATCGCACGCCTCCATGGGTGCCGGACATCACGACGAAGTGGTCGCGGAGTCCGGCCTGGGGCGGGCTGTCAAGACCTCCGCCGGGGTGGTGGACAACCGTTGCAGGGGCCCGGGCTTCCAGCGCCCGGCGAGAGCCGGCAGACGGTCTCGGAAGGCCCAGCCACGAGCACGCGCGAACGTGCCTCACTCGGCGACGGTGATCGCTTTGGCCGGGCGTCGCCGGAAGTCCGGCACGGCGTAGTAGACAGCGGTCAGAGCGCCGTACTCGGCCACGGCGACCAGCCAGTGCACCCATTGGACCGTCCAACCTGCGCAGAAGAGACCGACCGCTGCCAAGAAGTACGGCGAGAAGCACTGCAGAGGTGTCCCGCCTGCCCGATGCCGGGAGGTCCATACGGTGTCATCGCCCCCCGGGAGCCGGCCCGGGGCCGGTGCGCGGTTGAGGGACACGGCCGCCACCAGGTTGACCAGAACACGCTGACGCAGGTCGAATACGCCGAGCGCGCCGAGTCGGCCCGCGCCGAGCTCGCCTCCGCCCTCGGCAGCGCGCCGAGTCCGGAGGCGGAGGCGAAGGCCCGTGCGCTGCTGAAGCGCCTGGGCGGGGCGCGGCACGGTTCGCAGACGGCCGCGTAGTGGCGGCGATCGCAGTCGTTTTGGATCACACCACCGCCACCGCTCTGTACGACCCGAAGGACCCGTTCAACGAAGCGGTCGCCGCGTTCTACGTCCAAGTCTCCGGCGGACTTGGCAGCCTGTACGGGCCGGTGCTGTCCCTGACGGCCGGTGACGCCGAGCGGCCCGGCCTGCTGGGCTACATCCAGGGGCTGCGGTTCCAACTGACCTGCAGCCTCATATGCCTCCGCCGCCTACGAACCTCATCCTGAAACGCTCAGTTGGCTACGCTGAACCACCCCGGCCGCACCTCAATCAGAAGCGGTTGCAGCGACCGCACTGCGGACCGCAGGTCCTCATCCGTGACGTCAACAGTCTCCAGCAGGCTCAGCCCGTACCAGCGCAGACGCCAGAGGTCGAAGACTTCACTCCCGTCGACTGCGAAGTCCACATCGGCCTCAGCACCGTTGTCACTGACGAAGCGGCAGCCTGCCCCATGAACCGTGTACGAATAGGCGCCGATGTGACCACTCCAGCTGATCCGGCGCGAACGAACCAGGGAGGACATCTGCCAGTCGCTCAAGCGAAGGGATCGACACCCTCATGGCCTCGTCAATCGCCTTCAGAGCATGGACGTAACCGAGCACAAGGTCTCGTGCATCCCCAATCCGTTCCATGCAGCGTCATCCCCCTGAGCCCGTGGCTGAAGGGATTGTTCCATGGGCCGCCAGCGTCTCCGCAGGACGGCATTTTGAAACGATCAGCAAGGGGACAGCCACCCTAGGCACTGTCCGGCGGATCATGTGGCCGTGATGGCACCAAGTTAGTTCTCGCGGGCCGGACTGCGCACGGTTGCGAGGCGTTTCTGCCCCTCGGGCATGGGCAGGACCGCCAGTGCGGTGTCTGCAATGTTCCGCAGCTTCTCGGGGTCCAGGCCGGCCTTGCCTACCGCCTCGATACCGCGGACCACCGTCAACAGCAGTGCCGCCAACCGCTCCGGATCCGCAGCGCTATCGATGTCGCCGTGGCGCTGGGCGGCGCTGATCTCCGTCCGCAGCAGGGTCAGCAGTGCCGTCATGGTCTCGGCCGACCGTCCGGCGACCGTCGGATCGTGCTGGGCCAGTTCCGCCGCGCCCTTGGCCAACAGGCACCCGCGGCGCTCGGCGTCTGAGGCGGTGTTCTCCGCCATTAGGTGCACGTATCCCGACAGCCGGGCCAGGGCCTCTGCGTCCGGTCCACCTGCCAGCCGCTCTTCGGCCACCTCAACGACTGCGGTGCACCAGTCGCCAAACACACGGTGGAACAGCTTGCCCTTGTCGCCGAATGCGCCGTACAGGCTGCCCTTGCCCAGGCCGGTCGCCTGGGCGATGTCGTCCATCCGGGTTCCTGCATAGCCGGTCGCCCAGAACTGTTCCCGGGCCCGCTCCAGGACTTGGCGTTCGTCGAATGCGCGTGGTCGCGGCATGATCTCAGCCTAACCATTCTTGACTCGATCGTCCATTACCGCCTACGTTATGGACGATCCATTCCACAACTGAAGGGGTTCGACATGCCAGGCGTGCTGCAGGAGAAGGTGGCCGTGATCACCGGAGGGACCAGCGGGATCGGGCTGGCCATCGCCCACCGCTTCGTCCGGGAGGGCGCACGGGTCTTCGTGACCGGCCGGGACATCGCCCGCCTGGAAGCGGCAGTCAAGGAGATGGGCCCTGCGGCCACCGGCGTACGATCCGACGTCTCGGTCCTGGCCGACCTGGACGCGCTCTACGCGCGAGTCCGCGAGGAGGCCGGACGCATCGACGTGCTGGTGGCCAACGCGGGAATCGTCGCGGACGCCGCGCTCGGCGCCCACACCGAGGCGAACGTCGACCTGACACTCGCCGTCAACGTCAAGGGCCCACTATTCACCGTCCAGAAGGCGCTTCCGCTGCTGGCGGAGAACGCCTCCATCCTGGTCATCGGCTCAAGCAACAGCGTGCGCCCCCATGAGCATCTCGAGGTCTACAGCGCCTCGAAGGCAGCGTTGAGCAACCTCGTGCACAACTGGGCCCGGCAATCGCGAGAGCGTCGATTCCGGGTCAACGTCCTCAGCCCGGGACCCACGCGGACCCCTGCCCTGCTGCGCGCCGCGGGGCCGGACGTCGACCGGTTCGCCGAGGCCGTCGTGCCACTGGGGCGGCTGGCCGACGCCGAGGAAATCGCCGAGGCCGCCCTCTTCCTGGCTTCGGACGCATCATCGTTCGTCACCGGCGCCGAACTCTTCGCCGACGGCGGCTACACCCGGGCCTGAACGACGGCCGGTGGTGCGCATCCGGTTCCCTCGAAGCGACGGGGCGCACTCCCGGCCGCGCGTGTGCGTCGTACGAGGCCCAGCGCGCTCGAAGCAACGAGATCGTGGCCGCGGCCTCTTTGGATGACGTCGGCCGCCACCCCGCCTGCCGGTCCGGCAACGCCGACCTCCGCTGGGTGCTCATCCATCTCGTCGAGGAGACCGGACGGCACGCGGGGCGCGCGGGGCACGCGGGCATCATGAGGGAGCTGCTTGACGGGGCGAAGGGGGTACTACTAGGGACCGTTTCTCGGATCATGTCCGGAGCCAGATGGTGAGGGCTGCGAGGGTGACGGTGCCGAGGTAGATGTAGGCGCGTTTTTCGTAGCGGGTGGCGACGGCTCGGAAGCCCTTGAGGCGGTTGATGGCGCGTTCGACCGTGTTGCGTTTCTTGTAGCGCTCGCTGTCGAAGCCGGTGGGGCGGCCGCCTCGGGAGCCGCGGTTGCGCCGGTGCTTTTGCTGGTCGAGGCATTCGGGGATGGTGTGCGGGATTCCGCGTCGTCGCAGGTAGCGGCGGTTTCTGCGGGCGGTGTAGGCCTTGTCTGCCGGGACGTGGTCGGGCCGGGTGCGGGACCGTCCGACGCCGATGCGGGGGGGGTGAGGGCCTCTGGGTTCGGTGTGGATTGCGACATCTACAACCGGCACCCAGGAGGCCCTCGTTGTCCCACCGTAGTGCCCCGCTGACTCCGACCGGCAGGCTGCGTCTGGCCCGGTGCGTCGTGGACGACGGCTGGCCCCCGCGCCGAGCCGCGGAACGTTTCCAGGTCAGCCACACCACCGCCGCACGCCGGGCCGACCGCTACCGGCATCTGGGTGCCGCCGGCATGCTGCTTCGGCAGCACCTGGATTACGTACCAACCAGTCGGCATGATGACGATGATGGTGAGAGCACCCCCGCTCGGGCCCATGGCCTGCAGACCGACGGGCAGTCCGCTCCTGACTCTGCGCACCGGGATGGCCGTCGCCGAACCGCCGGAGACATTGGCGAGGGCGTTCCACTTGACCTGCTTCCAGTAAGGACGTCGCACACCCTCCACGTCGGTGTGGGGCTGGAAGGTTCCCCGCAGGGCCTGCGTCGCCGGGCGAGTACTGGTGGAACAGCCGGGTCGGCAGGGTGGCGTGGGAGACAGCTAGACCCGCGTCTACGGGCCGAACCCGCGCTGCATGAGCTGCCACTTCGCCTTCGCCACCTGCTTGACCGGGGTGGTCGGCGGGCAGGCGCAGGGAACGGCGCTGCACTTTGCAGCGATCCCTATGGAAGGCATCCGTCATGCTGCGCGGGAGGGCATCCACTACGACACCGGGTAGCTGCGCCCGGGACGCCGAAGTTCAGCCGGGTCCAGGCTGGTGTCGAGCCTCGTCTGCGACCTGCCTGCCAGATTCACGCGCCTGGTCCGTCACCTGCGCAGCCTGGTCACGGGCTTCGTCCTGAGTGGTGCGGGCAGCTTCCGCGGCGGTGTCCTTCACCTCCTGCGCTGCGCTCTGGGTGGCGTCCTTGGCGCCTTCCTTGAGGTTTTGCGCGGAATCGAGAGCGGCCTCCTTCACCGGCTCCAGCGCTTCGCCACCGCGCGCCATCAGGTCGGCGGCTTTCTCTTGCTCTACCTCAGACGCGGGCAACAACGATGACGCCAGCATGCCCGCGCCGAAGGCGATCAGGCCGGCAGCCAGCGGATTGCCCTGTGCCTGGCGCATCGCCTCGTCAGGAGCTTGCCGTATCGCTTCCCCCGCCTGGTCGGCCACGTCGCGCATTGTGCCGGCCGCTTGCTGGGTGCCTTCCTGCAGGGAACCGGCCGCCGTCTGGGCACTGCTCGTGACACCGTGGGCGGTGTCCGAAGCCGTTCCCATGACCCGCTCACGCATCCCCGAGACAGCGCCGCTCATCCGTCGAGCACGGCGGCGGACCACCCTTCGGGGGCTGGCCCGGTCTGCGAGCCGGTTCACGTCTGCAGACAGCCGGTCACGAGTGGCGTCGATGTCCGCCCTCATCCGGTCGGGTGACGTGCCCATTGCGCATTCTCCTTCATCGTCTCGAGTGTCTGCTCCGGTTTGGGGGCCACCGTGCGCATGCGTGTGCTGCCCCGCTGATACAGGACAGCTGCGATCGCGGCCCATACGACGGCGACGACAAGGGCCGCCCAACCCGCATCGATCACATTGGCCAGGCCGAGCACGGCGGCCAGCGACAGGAACAGGAGAACCATGTAGCCGGCGAACCCGGCGCCGCCGTACATGCCGGCAGCCTTGCCGGCCTTGGTCGCCTCCTGCCTGACCTCGGCCTTGGCCAGTTCCACCTCCTGACGGAACAATGTCTGGACGTCCGACGTCACGACGGACAGCAGCTCGCCCACCGAGCTGTCACCGACGTGCGACGCCTTCGAGCGGGACGGGACGAAGGACATCGCTCACACCTCCGGGCCCGGCCGGCCCGGTGCGTCACCCGGGGTCATGCCGAGGGACGGCGGAAACGCTGGCGGATCGGGCGGCAGCGCCGGCTCCTGCGCGGAGCCCGGCGAAGAAGTGGAAGGGAGCGCAGCGGATCTCGGCTCGTTCACCGCCGCCGCCGGCTCCGAGCTGACGGCCCCCTGCTGTTTCGTCCCGGAAGACGTGTCGGCCTTGGCCGCCACCTTCACCAGTCGCCCAACGGCGAACCCTGCCAGCAGGGCGCCGCCCAGAAAGGCTGCGGGACGGCGGCGGGCGAAGCCCTGCACATCGGAGAGGACGCCGTCGACTCCCTGCCTCTCCAGATAGTTGGCCGCCCGATGCCCGCTGTCGGCTGCCTGAGCCGCGAGGCCACGGGCAGGCGAGTCACTCTGCGCGTTCTCGGCCAGTCCCGCCAGGTCGTCCGCCCACTGGTGCAGCGCCCCGGCAGCCCGCCTGGTCTGGTCCTCGGCCTCGTCCATCGCGCGGTGGCGCAGGTCGTCGGCAACTATGCCAGCCTGCTGCCGCGCCTGCCCTGCCACGGCCTTGGTCTGGTCCACGGCGGTACCCGCAACCTGCCCCGCGGCCTGCTGGGCCTGATCGGCCGCCACCGACGCCTGTGCCCTGGCCGTCTCACCGGCCTGCTGCAATCTTGTGGTGTCCTGCACTGCCTCACTCATCAGCTCACTCCTCCTCGAGCGCCATACGGCTATTCGCCAGCTAGGTACACGAGTGACTGATTTGTCATTCTTTACACCCATACAGGTGGAATCGACGCTCACACATTCGGGCTCTGGCGACGATCACGTGATGTTCTCTGGCCGACGCGTCGCGGCGCACTTGTGGCGGAGTACAGCTCACGCCAGGGTGACGTGCATGTCGCCCTCGGCCAGGACGTTGAGGACCTCGGCGAACAGGTCGTAGGGCTGGCCGTCCGGTGTCAAGGTCTTGGACAGGTGCTCGCGTGCGGTGACGGCGTCTCGCCAGAGCAGGGTTGCGGGGGCGGTGTAGCCGAAGGTGCCGCCCAGGCAGTCGTCGAGGGCGTCCAGGCAGCCGCCAAAGTAGCCACCCGGTCCGTTCACCGCCTCGCCGAGCGCCAGGTAGAGGCCCGGTTCGTCGGTGATGTGCCGACCGTCGACTTCGTAGGCGTGACGAGCCGGCCGGTCACGGTGGGCGCGCCGGCAGGCCCGCTCCCGGACGAGATCGAGCCAGGCCCCGCGGCGCCGGGTGTCGAGGCAGGCCCAGCCGCCCAGGGTGTTCGGTGGCCCGGCGAGCCACCGTTCCCAGGTGGGCCGGGCGTATTCGGGGACGGGCGTGAAGAGCTTTCCTTCAAGCTCGAGGTCGATCAGGTCCGTCCCGTTGGAGGACGGGTGCCAGGCGGTGACTCTGGTCCACAGCAGTCGTTCCGTGAGGGGCTCTCCCTGGTCGTCCCGTATCTCGAGGGCGGCCTCCTCCAGATCCAGCGCCCGCCGGGTGCCCTTCAGCAATGCCGCCCTCAGCTGATCACTCGGGGCGAGACCTCTCAGGACGAGCGGAGGTGCCACCTGCTCGGGTGGCAGGACGCGGGCGAATTCCCGGCACGAGCCCAGCCACCGATGGCCGTCGTGCACCCGGACGGAGCCCCTGTGGCCCTCGGGCGGGCCTTCGTAGTCGTCCAGACCGGTGAGCAGCAGACTGTCTGTTCCGGGGAACTGCCCTGAGCTCTCCGCGTCCTCCAGCAGCCAAGGTTCGAGTCCCTCGTCGTCCGGCACCAGCCACACCCGGCTGCCTACCCAGTCCCGCACCTCGCCGTCTACCGGGACCCAGTCGAGCAGTTCGTACGTTCCACGCCGGGGTTCCCCGAACAGCCCCTCCGCCTCGACGCAGACTCCCCAGGCATGGCCATCCTCGGTCTCGGTCAGCGTGTACCGCGTGGGCCCGCGATGGTTCTGGTCCTCCTGCACAGAGGGAATCATGCCCGGATGTCCCGTCTCACCGAAGTTTGACGAGTCTCAGCGAAGTTTGACCGGCTGGGCGAGGTTGCGCACCCGGCACGCTCACACCCCGAGAATCCCTGCTCGTCGCCCCTGCAGTTCGGAGCGGACGAGTTCGAGGAGGCGCCCTGACCAGTTGCGGCCGCGTCCGGCATTGTCGCCCCAGAAGGACGAGTTCATGTCGTCGTAGATCAGGGTGGCATCGTCTGTGGCGAGCAGGACCTCGGCCAGCTCGGGGTGTTGGCCGTACTTGGCGCGCAGCAGATGTGCCATGACGGCGGTTCGGGCGTGTTCCCAGTCCTCGCGGCGGGGGGTCTCGGCTGCGAGCGTGCGCGCTGCGGTGGCGGTCTCCGCCGTGGCGATCGCATGCCGGGTTTCCAGGTCGGCGACCGACAGGGCCCAGTAGGCGTGGGCGACGGAGGGGTATGCGGTGCCTTCGAGGCTGATCGGGGCGGGGTAGTCGTGGCGCAGGGCGAGCTTGCCGGGATCGTCCACCGGCTGGGTCGGGAACGAGTGGTAGAGCTGGAGGGCCGGGGCGTGCGGTGTCGCCGGGCCGTCCGCGGGCACGCGGGTGGCCCTCTCGGTCCTCCAGTGGGCCCGTTCCTCGAAGTACGCGAGGGCGCTGTCGTAGTCCTTCTGCGTGACCGTTCCGTCGAACGGCAGGTAGGTCTGGCCGCCGGGCCCCGCCACCAGGATCCGCAGTGGCCGGTCCTTGCTGTCCATGTCGCCCAGCGCGTAGCGGCGCTGTGTCTCCGGGACTGCTAGGAACGCCTCGCGGGCCGCGGCCCGGTTCTCCTCGGTCCGGTCGGCGAGGAAGACGTCGACGGCGGCCAGGCAGCGGCCGGTCGAATCGGGTCGGCCATTCAGTTGGTCGATGGTGTCCCGGACTTCGGCGACCAGCAGTTCGGGCGTGATCCAGCTCTCCGGCTCGCTGAACTTCCAGTCCGCCAACTCGTGCGCGGAAGCGTCGCCGCCTTCGGGGAAGCTGGTGGCCACCCAGCCGGTGCGCAGCTTCTCCTCGAACTCCTCGACGGTGACCAGGCCCCAGCAGTCGATGAGCCCGTCGGCGTAGATGAAGAGGTCAGTGAGGAAGTAGTGGCCACCGTTGCGGATGAAGGCGTGGCGCCAGGTCCCGGGTATGCGGACGCCGTCCGCCGTGCGATGGGTGATCCGGTTGCCGATCATCCTGGGATTGTGCCGCAGCGACTACGGAGCGGGCCGTGATTTTCCTCCAGGTCGGCCTCCGATACCTCAAGGCGCCCAGACCCCGTCGGACGCTGAACCCAGCGGTCAAACTTCGGCGAGACAACCGTCGATCAGTCGAACTTCATTGCGACTGGCCACCGGAACAGGCTTTCGCGGCGAACCCCTTTCCTGTCCTTTGACACGCAAGTTAGTCCGGATCGGCATGCTGACCTGCGGCGACTACGTTGGATGGCAACCGTTCCGTCCCGACAGCTTGAGCGTGGCATGCTGGCGCAGTGCTCTTGAGTGATCGTGTAAGCAGTGTCGAACTCCGCCCGGTGCGCTATCAGTTCGCTGCGGTTCGAGGCGACTCCTACGACGATAACTGGCTGGTCATCGATGGCGCAGTGACAACTCCCGAGGGCAACTGGTCCTTCGTCGATCCATGTCTGCTGATCGATGAAGCTCGCCAGGTAGCCTCGTGGCTGCGCGCGGTGGCCGCAGGGACGGTGGCCGTGACCGAACCTGATGCCGAAGGCGAGTTGTCTCCGGACACATGGTTCATCGAACCGCTCCTGGCCTTCAGTCTCGCCGACCGAAGCGGGGACGGGGCCGCAGTGATTCGCATTCACCTGTCCTTGGAGGCAGCGCCTCCTTGGCAGCAAGGCGACGACGGGGCCGACATCTACCAGTACGTCGTGGGGCTGGAGATGGAAACAGCCGCGTTGCTCCACGCAGCTGACCAGTGGGATCTCGCCCTGCTGCCCTTCCCGTCCCGCTGACGACTGAGTTCGTTGTCAAGCGCCTCGATTGGCTGACGACGGACATTTCCCTGTGGCGGGTCACGATCTCGAAAGGTTGAACACCCGAGTTGGCCACAAGCGATCAAGTTCCCTCGGTTCTGGCGGATCACGTGACGTTCCCTGCCCTTGCACGCGTCGCGACCCACAGGACTCTGTGTGATCGGGGAGCATGATCGACGTGCTTAACGCAGAGTGTTGAGGATCTGTTTCCGCACCTGAGCGCAGTGGCCGTCGATCGGGTGGAGTCCGATGGTGTGTCCGCGACGTTGTCCGTACGGTCTTCCGCGCCGGCCGCAGCGTGTTCCGGCTGCGGCGCCCGGTCCGCGCGGGTTCACGGCCGCTACCGCCGTTCATTGGCGGACTCGCCGGTCGCCGGGCGCGGGGTGAAGGTCGTGGTGACGGTGCGCCGTTTCAAATGCGTCAACGACGCGTGCTGCCAGACGACGTTCAGCGAACAGGTCCCGGGCCTCACCTCGCCGTTCGCCAGGCGGACGCCGACGCTGACCAAGGCGCTGGTGTCGATCGCGCTGGCGCTGGCCGGCCGGCCGGATCCCGGATCGCCACCCGGTTGGGTATTCCGTGCGGCCGTGACCTGCTCATCAAGCTGATCCGCGCGCAGCCCGTGCCCGAGGTCCCGAAGGTGACCGTGCTCGGCGTCGACGACTTCGCGATCCGGCACCGTCACTCCTACAACACCATCCTGATCGACATGGAAACGCACCGGCCAATCGACGTGCTGCCGGACCGCGAAGCCCAGACGCTGGCCGATTGGCTGGCCGCGCATCCGGGCGTCGAGATCGTGTGCCGGGACCGGGGCGGCGCCTACGCTGAGGGCGTCCGGGCCGGCGCACCGGACGCTAGGCAAGTCGCAGATCGCTTCCATTTGTGGAAGAACCTGTGCGAGGCGGCGCAGAAGACGGTCGTGGCACACGACGGCTGCCTGCGTCAGGCAGCCCGTGCCGAGGCCGAAGTCCAGCCCGAGGAACACGCGCCCGCGCCGGAATTTCCCGGCCCGCCGAGCCGGAACTACCCGCTGGCCGACCGGACTCGACAACGCTACGCCGACGTGCGGGAACGCCTGGCCCGCGGCTTGTCCAGGCGGCGGTCGGCCGCGAGTTGAACCTCGACATCCAGACCGTGCGCCGCTTCGCCGACGCCTCCACCGTCGAGGAGCTGTTGGCCAAGGCCGAGCACCGGTCCAGTCGGCTGGACCCTTGGCGCGATGTGGTCAACCAGTACTGGAACGCCGGAGTGACCAATGCTCAGGAAATCACCACCGAACTGCGCGTCCTGGGGTTCACCGGCAGCGTCCAGATCGTCCGCCGCTACCTGAGGCCACTGCGTCCGCACGGCAACGGACTCAAACGCGGCCCCGGAAAGTCCGCGCCGACCGCACCGGCGATCCCCAAACCGCGCCAGGTCAGCCGCTGGATGCTCACCCATCCCGACCACCTCGACCAGGACGATGCGCTCGGGCTGAAAACCGCCGTGTCCAGCTGCGAGCGTCTGGAACGCCTGCACAGCCACATCCGCACGTTCGCCACCATCATGAAACAGCGACGTGGCGCCGACCTTCCCGCCTGGCTGGACACCGTGGACGCCGACGACCTCCCGGCACTACACACGCTCGCCGCCGGCTTGCGCCGCGACCTGGACGCCGTCATCAACGGGCTGACCCTGGAACACAACTCAGTTTCCCGTCGAGGGTGCCGTGACGCGCATCAAGGCCCTCAAACGCCAGTGCTACGGGCGAGCCAACTTCGACCTCCTCAGACTTCGGATACTGCTGACGCCTTGACCACGTCACGTGATCGTCGCCAGAGCCCACATTTGCCCAGGTGGAAGCCCACGTAATTCCCCGAGGCTGCCGCGAGCAGGCCGGAAAGGACACCTCGCGTCACTCCACGCCTCCTGCGGGAGCTGCTGCGCTGCTTCAACGACACGGCGTTGCCCCTGGAGGTCCGCGTCGCGGCTGCTCTCGTCCGCCGCCTCTACGCCCTCCCCCTGACCCGCATCGTCGAACTCACCGACGACCACATTCGCCGCGACCAGGGGCATACCTACCTGACGGTCAACCACCACCCCTTCGTGCTCCCGCCGAAGCTCGCCCGCCTCATCGACGATCAGCGGCAGTACAGCCCCCGGCACAGCAACGCGGCCGGATGCAGATACCTCTTGCCCGGTCACAGCCCTGGACGCCCGCGCAACCCCCTCGGCCTCGCCGACACCTTGACACACCACGGTCTTCCCGCCCGCGCTGCACGGAACACCGCCATGATGGACGCCCTGGTAGACCTGCCGCCCATGGTCATCGCCGACCTGCTCGGCATCCACCCCAAGACAGCCGAACGCTGGGCCACCCTCGCCGGCGGGAACTGGTCAGATTACTTGGCAGCGCGACGGGCCGCCCCGCAGGGCTAGGCAGTTGAGCAGGGCAGTGTTCCGAGTCTGCGCTATTGGGGGATGGTGAGCAGGATGCGGTCGTGGCCACCGCCGGCGTCGACCCGGTCGTGGGCCTTGGCGATGTCGTCCAGCGGGTGACGGTCGCCGACGGCGACGGTGAGGGCGCCGACGGCCGCGGCGGAGGTGAGGTCGCGGGCGGCCTGGCGCTTGGCCTCGGCGGGGAAGTCGTCGCTGCCGAGCAGCCGCAGGGTGACGTTGTTGAACAGCAGAGGCCAGAAGGGGATCTCGGTGCGGTCCGCGCGGGTGGCGTAGGCGGCGATGACGGCCCCCTGGGCGGCGACGGCGTTGTCGAGATCGGCGTTGTCGGACAGCGCGACCTCGATGATCCGGTCGACACCCCGCGGCGCGTACGAGCGGATGGCAGCGGCGGGCTCGCCAGTGTCCAGGGCGATGGCGTGGGCGACGGCCGGGTCGACGTGGTCGAGGTCCGCGGTGCGGCGGACGGTGGCGATCACGGTGGCGCCGGCCCAGTGGGCGAGCTGGGCGGCCAGGGAGCCGACGCCGCCGAGAACTCCGTGGACCAGGACCAGCTGGCCGTCGACCGGGCCGTCGGCGAAGACGGTGCGGTGGGCGGTGATGCCGGGGATGCCGAGGCTCGCGCCCAGCTCGTCACTGAGGTGGTCGGGCAGGGGGGCGGCCTGGTGGTCAGGTACGACGGTGTACTGGGCGGCGGTGCCGAAGGGGCGGTAGGACTGGGCGCCGTGTACCCAGACCCGTTGTCCGACGCGGTGGACGTCGGCTCCGGCGCCCACGGCGTCGATGACTCCGGCGCCGTCGCTGTGCGGGATCACCCGCGGGAAGGGCATGGAGGAGCCGAGCCAGCCGCGCCGTTTCTTGGTGTCGCCGGGGTTGACGCCCGAGACGGTGACGCGGACGCGGACCTCGCCGGGGCCGGGGACGGGATCAGGGAGTTCACCGACGTGCAGGACATCGGCGGCGGGGCCCTGGGCGTCGTACCAGGATGCACGCATGGGGGTACCTCCGTGGGCGGTCAGCTCGCGGGAGAGGCGAGCGCATGCGGATCGCTGTTGGTGCATGCGGTGTCGAATACGGGCGGTTCCTCCCCGAGGGTCTCGCGCAGCCAGGTCCGTTCGGCGCGGCTGGTGGCGCGGGCGGTGAGCAGCATGCCCCGCCGGTAGGGGTCGGCGATCTCCTCGGCACGCAGGGGCCGCTCGTTGTCGTAGAAGAAACTCGCCGGTTCTTCCAGGAACTCCAGCCGTCTGCGCAGCACCGTATGCTGTTCGGCCACGTCGGGCAGGTGGGAGAGGAATGCCAGGACGACGTAGAACCGGGTGAAGTCGGTGATCTCGTGGTCGGCGGGCTTGCGCAGGCGCTGAAGCATTTCGGCCCGTCCGGCCGTAGTCAGGCTGAGCAGGTACCGGGCCGCCCCCGCGGCCGGGTCGGCGCGCCGCTCGATCAAGCCCGCCCTGGTCAGGCGATTGATCGCCGGATACAGGCTGCCGTCACTGACCGGCCGCGTATAGCCGGTCAGCTGTGAGACGCGGCGGCGCAGCTCGTGTCCAGGCAGGGGTCCCTCGGCGAGGAAGCCGAGTATCGCGAGTTCCAGCATGAGTCCATCTTCGCACGTGAACATCGAATCGATGTGAACATCGATTCGATGTTACGCTCGCAGGTACCCGCCCAAACGTCTCTGGAGAGGCACAGCAAGATGCCATCGCAGTCCACCGAGTCAGTGATGAACCGTTTCGTCGAGTTCATCAACACGGGCAACGAGGATCTCGCCCGCGAGGTCATTTCTCCGGATGCGGTGTTCCACGCGCCAAGCCACCCGGAACCACTGCGGGGGCCCGATGGGTACATGGAAGTCATCGGGATGATGCGCAGCGCCTTCCCCGACGTCCAGTGGACGCTGGAGGAGACGGTCACCGAAGGCGACACCGTGGCCGCGCGGTTCACCATGCGGGGAACCCACGACGATGAATTCTTCGGGATCCCGGCGAGCGGCAACAAGATCTCGGTGCAGGCCATGAACTTCTACTACCTGGCCGACGGCCGGATCGTCGGCGAACGGGGCCAGCCCGATCTCCTCGGGGTGATGCAGCAGATCGGTGCCGTACCGGCGCCGTGAACCTCGTAGCGCCGGGTGAGCCTTCTGCCGCGCGGGCTTGAAAGAGCTGCTCAGCGCAGCCCTGCTGTCCGGGTACGGCGCGGCGCCGCCGTCGCGGATCGTGGTGGACCTCAGCGGCGTGACCTTCATGGACTCCAGCGGCATCAACGTCTTCGTCACCGCCCTCAAGGCCGTCAGCAGGAACGGGGAGTGGCTGCGCATCGCCGCCGCACAGAAACCCGTCCTGCACGTCCTGCGCCTGGTCGGCATCGACGCCCTCATCACCTGCCACCCCACCCTCGGGCAAGCCCTCAACCCCTGAGCCCTACTGCGGCTGGTCCGGGCCGTCTTCAGCGTCTTCCTGGCCCGAGTGCCGCTGCACGGACTCACCCAGCTCCCGGCCCACCGGCTCCGGCAGCGGCTGACCCAACGCCCAGCCGATCAACGCCTCGGCGACCGTGTGCAGTTTGATGTTGGTGTGCTGGGAGACCTCGCGCAGCACCTCGAACCCCGCGGCCGGCGGGATCCGGTGGACCGCGACGAGGACACCGATGGCCTGGTCGACCACCGCGTGAGAGCCCACCGCCTGCCGCAGCTGCGCATTCTCCTGCTCCAGGCAGGCCACCGTGGCGTCACGGGTGCTGCCGTCGGGCAGGTGCCGGGGTACGCGGGAGGAGGTCGTCATCACCAGGTCTCCATACAGGGGCGGACGTTTCCAGGACGCCTGCCCCCGACCGCCACCGCAAGACACCCCCTACGCGACACGAAAATCACATGAACCGGGGGGTGGAGTTCTTCACCGACCGCGGCCGGTGACGAAGTCGAGAGGCTGTCTCCCCAACTCCTCCCCCGCCGAGTCGCCCGCACCACCACCCTCACACCCGCTCCGTACCGCCAACAGCCGCGTTCGTGAAAGACGCCAAGACGCGTTTGCTGTTGATCAGCGCGGTCGCGGTTTCGGGATTCCTCGAGCAGCACGTTCCCGAGCCCCCCCGGAGCGAGAGAGGTCTACTCCTCGTAGTAATCGTGCCCGGACAAGGGGCGAGCAGCGCCTCGACGGCTCCTCGTGTCCCATACAGGGGCGAGGTATACGAACCCAGATTTTGTTGACTTCGCACCAGGTCCTGCGTTTGCGTGAGAATCCGTCGGCACTTGCTCGAGGAAAGACCGAGGTCGTCGTATGGACGCATCCCGCCTGGCTGTCTCCCAGCACACCACCACTCAGGGAGTGCACGTCCTGACGCCGCACGGCGAGATCGACCACAGCAGCGTGGCATTTGCGGGCTGGGCGTTCGACAGCGGCGCAGGCGATCGATGCGCGCCGTGCACGGTCGTCGACTTCGAGCACGTCACGTTCATGGACTCCAGCGGCATCCACTTCCTCCTCTACGCCCACCGTGCCGCACAGGAGAGCGACGGCTGGCTCCGCCTGGCAAACGTCCCCCCAGCCGTGCAGCGCCTACTGCACCTCGTCGGCCTCGATGAGCTGCTGCCGACGTATGCCACGCTCCAGGCCGCCCTCCCCGCCTGACACCTGACAAGTCATTGCGGCGTAAAATCGTTGTGGCGCGAAAGCAGAAGCGGGGCGGGCGGCCATCCGGACAGGGTGGCCGCCCACGCGCGCTGTCACAAGCTGAGGTAGAAGCGCACGGTCGTGCCGTCTTCGCCGGTGTGCACGCGCACCAGGTCGGCCACGTAGTGGACCAGCATCAGGCCCCGGCCGCCCAGCTGGCCGTGCTCCGGCGGGCGGCGGCCGGCCAGCGGATCGGTCAGCCGGCCCGCATCGCGGACCTCACACACCAGCTGCCCCTGCTCGGCCCAGATGGCGAGTGTCCCGCTGCCTCCGCCGTGGACCACACTGTTGGTCGTCAGCTCCGCGACCGCCAGCTCCACATCCATCAGCCGCTCCCCGGCCAGGCCCAGCCGCATCGCCTGAGCGAGAGCGAACCGGCGGACCGCCGGAAGGTCCTCACCACCGTAGGAGAAGGCCGCGGCGTCCGGTGCGGGCGCAAGCACCTGGTTGTACCGATCGACGACCGCCTGCCAGTCGTAGACGTCGCTGACCGACTCACGTCCCTCCCCGCTGATGACGGTCGGATGGGTGACCTTCGCATCAGCGATCACCTCCGGGTCCAGCCGCACCTCGTCGTAGGGGCACAGGATCGTCACCGCCCGCCCCTCGAACGCGACGTTGATCAGCGCCTCGTGCTGCGCGCACGCCGGGTACTCCACCGCGCTGCGCCCGGCCCAGATCGGCTCGCCGATGATCCGCACACGCCCCTTCGGGTGGGCGTCGGCGAATCCGCGCAGCACCTTGGGGATGATCCGCCCCGGGTTGCGGCCGGCCTCGGTCATGTCCAGGAACAGGATGCCCTCGACGTCCCCGCCCAGACCTGCCTTGACCAGCTCCAGATTGGGGCCGGGCACCGCCACGGCCATCGGCTCGCCGTTGGCCAAGCCCTCACGCAGGAAGGCCACCGTCTGCCGCGTGTACGCCTGCTCGGTGCGGTAGAAAAGGGCAGGGTGCACGAACGCCTCGTGGGTGGTCACCGTGCTCATCACAGAGCCACCTCGATCCGGTCCAGGCCCGGCCAGAACATCTCCAAAACCCGCGGCAGCTGCGGCGGGGGATTCTCGACCACAACCCTCCCGTCGGGCAGGTTCATGGCGGTGACCGCCAGCGCGGTTACCCCGGCCACGTCGACGAACGCCACATCCGACAGCTCCACGTACGACACGCCCGCGTGCCGCCGGGCCAGCTCGGACAGGGCCTGCTCCCAAGACGGGCGAGTGAGGACGCTGATCTCACCGCGGGCACGTATCCCGGAACGACCGGGCAACGGGCTCACCTCCAACGCGGTCCTCCCGGGCACCGCCGGGGCGGGTCCACCCACCACATGTGGGGCATCCACGCTCAGACTCCTTCACATCAAGCCGCCTGGCTTCCCGGCACGGGCAGAGGAAAAGCTCCTCGTGACGGGGAAGTGTATCCAGGCGGCAGACACGCCTGTCGATGAGAACCAGCAGCGCTCCGAGGGGAACGGACGCTGACGTCGGCCGCAACCGGCACCCTGGGTGTGAGCGTCACGGGTGAGGGGACGCGCGGTCAATCGTTTCCTTGAGCAACACCAAGAGCAGGCGCGCCAATCTGAGTGCCGACAAACTCGCCGCGCTCGCCGACCTCGGACTCCACTGGGCAACCCGAGGGGCGGCGAGTGGGCGGCGTAGAGGGTCGGTGTTGCTCCTTGGTGTGGGTGGGCCTGGAAGTTCTCGGCCGAGGGCACCTCCTGCCTATCCGAGGCCGCCACCGGTACCCGGGTGGCGCAGCAGGTGGTCGGGGCAGTCGCCTCTCGTCTTCATGCTCCTCGGAGGCCGCCTCCTCTGGTCTGGGCGGTCACGAAGAACGTGGAAGACCTCGGTGATCGGCTGGCAGATGTTCTTTTCCCTGCTCGTCCTGGACAGCCTGCACCGCCTCGGCCGCCACACGTCGACCGAGGCCGCGGAAGCCTACTACCAGCTCGGATTCGACATACCGATCATCTTGTGCGGTCACATCCTGCACCGCAGGGTGATCCGGAGTCAGGGCCTCGCCGCAGGCGCGGAGGTGCCCAGCAACGCCTGCGTGGCAGGGTGTTGCGGGGCGGTGAAGACGTCGGCCGTATGGCCGGACTCGACGATGCGGCCCCCCTCCAGGACGGTGACAGTGTCCGTGCGGTCGGCGATGAGGGGCAGGTCGTGGCTGATGAGGACGAGGGTCGTGCCGCGCCGCTCACGCAGGTCGGTGAGGAGGTCCATGATCGCGTGGCCTGTGTCGGGGTCCAGCGCGGAGGTGATCTCGTCGCAGATAAGCACCTCCGGCTCGGCGGCCAGTGCTCGCGCGATGGCTACGCGCTGGCGTTGTCCGCCGGACAGCTCGTGCGGATAGCGGGTGGCGTAGGCGGTCGGCAGACCGACCTGTTCCAGGAAGTCGTCCACTCGTTCGCTGACCTCCCTGGATGCACAGAGGTGGTGCAGCCGCAGCGGGCGGCCCACGGCGGCGCCGACGGTGTGGCTCGGGTTCAGCGCGCCGAGCGGGTTCTGCGTGACGAGTTGCAGTCCGCGCCTCTGTGCGCGGGTGCGTCCGCGCAGGCCGGTGCTGAGAGGCGTGCCGGACAGCTGGATCGTGCCGGAGGTGCTGCGCTGGAGTCCTACGACGGTGCGGACGAGCGTGGTCTTGCCGGAGCCGGAGACTCCGACGATGCCGGCCGCGGAGCCGGTGGTGACGGTGAGGCCGACGCCGGTGAGGGCGGGCGTTCCACGGAAGCTCACGTGCAGGTCCCGTACTTCGAGGGCGGGTGCACTCGTATCGGCCGTCGGGGGGACCGGGGCCCGTACAGCGGGCGCGAGCCTTGGTGGCGGCACGCGGATGCCGAGTTCCACGACCTCGTCGGTGAACCGCTCGACCACAGCGGGGTCGTGGCAGGAGAACAAGACGGCGAGTTGGTGTTCGCGGGCAAGATGCTGCAGCAATTGGCCGATCTCGTCGCGCAGTTCGGGATGGAGGCCGGCGGTCGGCTCGTCCAGGAGGAGGACGTCGGGACGGCGGGCCAGGGCGCGGGCGAGAGCGACGCGGCGCTGCTGTCCGCCGGAGAGGGTGCCGGGGCGGCGGGCGGCCAGGCGTCCGTCGTCGGGGAGTCGGACCTCGGCGAGGAGTGCTGCGACTGCCTCCGCGCTGCGGTCTGCGGCGAGTTCGCGGACGAGGCTGCGGACGCGCATACGGGGGTTGAGGCCGGAGCCTGGGTCCTGGCCGACGTAGGCGAGTCGAGTGCCGCGCAGGGCGCGCAGTTCCAGTTCGGAGAGGACGAAGACGTCGTGGCCGAGGACGTCGACCTTGCCGGCGGTGCGTGTCGTTCCGGTGGGCAGCAGGCCGGTCAGCGCGCGCAGCAGGGTCGTCTTGCCGGCGCCGGAAGGGCCGGTCAGGGCGACCAGTCGGCCGGAGCGCGCGGTCAGGGACGCGTCGCGCAGCAGGAGGCGGCCGTCCGGCGCGGTCACCGTCAGGCCGGTGACCTGGACGGCGGGTGTGTCGCTCGGTGGGTTCTCGGGCTTCGCGTACCGGTCGGGCGTGTGGCTCACAGGACGGTCACCGCCTTCCGGCCGGTCTGGGGGGCGAGGGAGGCGGCTGCGAGGTTGACGCTGAGGGCGAGGAGGGCGACGGCGATGCTGGGGGCGACCACGGGCCACGGGTTGAGGAGGATGCCCGGGGAGTTCTCGCGGATCATCAACGCCCAGTCGGCGGCCGGGGGTTGCGGGCCGACCTGGAGGAAGCCGGCCGTGGCGACGAGGTACACGGCGGCGACGAAGCGCAGCCCGAACAGGGCGAGCAGGGTGGCGCGCAGGTTGGGCAGGATCTCGCGGACGACGAGGTACCAGAGGCGTTCGCCGCCCGCTGCCGCCGCCTCGACGTACCCGGTCTCGGCGATGGGGGCCGCCGCACTGGCCGCGAGCCGGACCGCGTAGGGCACGCCGAGCACGACGGCGGCGGCGATGACGGCGAGGCGGCCGCCGCCGGGCCAGGACAGGGTGACGAGGAGGATGCCGAGGACGGCCGGGAGCAGCATCATCAGGTCGGCGGTGCGTTCCACGAGCCGTCCGACGAGTGGCCGTACGGCGCCGATCGTGCCGAGGATCGCGGCTGTGCCGGTGACCAGGGCCGCGACGAGCAGTGAGGACAGGACGAGGTCGCGTCCGCCGGCCAGCAGCCGGCTCAGCACGTCGCGGCCCAGTTGGTCGCCACCGAGCAGGGCGCCGTCCGCGCCGGGTTCCGCGTAGGGCGCGGTCACCGGGATGTCCACGGCGTGCGGGACGATCCAGGGGCCGATCAGGGCGAGGCCGGTCAGGAGGATTGCCGGCAGGACGCGCAGGGCGACCCTCGTGCGGGATGTCTTCGTCGTCGGCCTCCCCTCGCTGCGGGACGGCGTCGCGGTCGGCTCGGCGTCACGGCCGGACGTCGTCATCGTCGTCCTCCTGTCACCACGGTGCGTACCAGGTCGGCCAGGACCAGTACGCCGGTGATGACGGCGCCGGACAAGGCCGTGACGCCGGCGATGACGGGACTGTCCCGGTCGGTGACCGCCGAGGCGAGCACCGATCCGATGCCGGGGTAGTTGAAGATGGTTTCGACGACGACCGCGCCGCCGAGCAGCATGCCGGTGGAGGTGGCGAGGCCCGCGGTGATGGCGGGCAGGGCGCCGGGCAGTACGTGGTGGGTGAGGACGCGGTGGGGCGGCAGTCCGTCGAGTACGGCGGTCTCCACGTGCGGGGCGCGGGCCTCGTCGGCGAGGGCGGCGCGCACGATCACCGTGTTCCAGCCGACCTGGGGGATCGTCAGCGCGAGGGCGGGCAGCACGAGCATGTCCCAGGAGGCGGGGGTCCCGTCAGCGCTGGTGAGGGTCACCGCGGGCAGCCAGCCGGTCCACAGCGAGAGCACCAGGACCAGGGCGACGGCCACGACGAACTCCGGCAGGGCGAGAACGGCGGTCGCCGAGCCCGTCACAGCCCGGTCCAGGCGTCCGCCGGGCCTCAGGGCGGCCCAGCAGCCCAGGGCGAGGGACAGGATCGCGGTGAGCAGCAGGGCGACACCGCCCAGGAGCAGGGTGTTGGGGAAGGCGGCGGAGACCAGGTCGGTGACCTTCTCGCCGCGCGCGGAGATGCCGAGGTCGCCGGTGGGCAGGCCGGTCATCCAGTCCCAGAAGCGTTCCAGGACAGGGCGGTTGAGGCCCAGCAGCTCACGGCGCGCCGCGAGGTCGGCCGCGCTCTCACCGCGTTCGGAGGTCGCGTTGGCGGCGTCGCCCGGAAGCAGTTCGACGGCGACGAAGACCAGCGCGAGCAGGAGCGCCAGCAGAGCCGTCCGCTTCAGCAGCGCGCCGCCCGCCCGCGCCATGAAGAGGGCGAAGGCGCGGGCCGGCCGCTTTTCCGGGACGGGCAAAGAAGCGGCCGGTGCGACGGCGTCGGGGATCAACTGGCCAGCCATGCGCCTTCGAGCTGCACCCTTCCGTATCCAGGCAGCTTCGGCAGTCCGTGCACCTTGGCTCCGGCGAGGTCGATGCCGTCGGCCATGCCCCACAGGAGGTAGCCGGAGCTGTCGTACTCGATCTGCTGAAGCCGGCCCAGGAGTTGGGTGCGCTGAGCTGCGTCAACTGTGCCAATGGCCTTCTGGTACGCGCTGTCGAACTCCGTGGACTTCCAGCCGGCCTCGTTCTGGCCGCTGTCGGAGACCATGGTCTTGCTGGCGAAGAAGACCACGGAGTCGTTGGTGCCCCAGTAGGTCGTGTAGAGGTCGCCCTTGAGCCAGGTCTTGTCCCAGAAGACGGCCGACTCCTGCTTGACGACCTTCACCTTGACGCCGGCCTCGCGGACCTGGGTGGCGAAGAGGGTGGCCGACTCGGCAAGGCCGGCTATGTCCTCGGTGGTGAGCAGCTCGTAGGTCTTGGAGGTGTCGAACTTCGCCTCCTTCAGCAGCTCCCTGGCCTTGGCCAGGTCGCGGGCGCGCTGCGGGACGCTCTTGTCGTAGGCGGGGTCGCCTGTGCCGAGGATGTCGTTGGCGATGGTGCCGTAGCCGGACAGGACCTGCTTGACCATGGCCTCGCGGTCGACGGCGAGGCGCAGTGCCTCGCGCACCTTGGGGTCGGCGAAGGGGCCGTCGGCGGTCCGCATGACGATCGGCATCGCCATGTCGTTCGGGCGGCGCACGGTCCGGACGTCCTCGCGGGACTCGACGGTCCGGGCGGCGACGGCGCCGACGTTGGAGGCGAGGTCGATCTGCCCGGCCAGCAGGGCGTTGGACATGGCCTGCGGGCTCTCGAAGATCTTCACCTCGATGGCGTCGAGGTACACGTCACCGCCGTACCAGTCGTCGTTGCGGACCAGTCGGGCGTTGCCGGTGCGGAACCAGTCGAGCTTGAAGGGGCCGGTGCCGGGCGCCTTCGCGATGTCCTTGTCGGTGGTGCCGTCGGGGATGACGAAGGTGGTCAGGCGGGTGAGCAACGGCAGTTCGGCGTTGGCGTAGTCGGAGACCAGGACGACGGTGTCGGTGCCCTCGGCCGTGATGTTCTTCGCCTCGATGCCAGGCAGCCGGGAGGCGCCGGCGGGGGTGGCGCGCAGCCGCTTGAGGGAGTAGACGACATCCTTGGCGGTCACCGGGGATCCGTCGTGGAACTTCGCCCCCTGGGCGATCTTGAACTTCCAGGTCTTGAGGTCCTCGGAAGGGGTCCAGCTCGCGGCCAGCCGGGGTTCGGTGTTCGGCTTCGCACCGGGCACGGTGAGCGTGTCGTATACGAGGCTGATGATCAGATAGTCGCTCTCGTTGGCCTGGGAGCCGTGCGGGTCGCGGGTGATGGCAGCGGCCCGGCCCAGGGCGCCGACACGGAGGGTGCCGCCCTTGCGGGGCTTGGCGGCGCCGGTGGCGGACCCGGTCGGTTCGGCGTCATCGCCGCCGCAGGCGGCCAGCAGGACGGTCGCGCCGAAGGCGCCACCGGCCCACAGGAGTTGACGTCTACTCAGGTCCACTTCGTCCTCGATTTCGCACGTGGTTCGAATGCTTAGGTTTGCCTATCCTGATTTACAGCGATCGCACAAGAGGGCACGCAGTGTGATCCTGATCAGCTTAGGTAAGCCTTGCCTGCCTGTTGTGGTTTGGCTATGTTTCCGTTCGGTCAACACGGCCTCTTCCATCGAAAGAGGCCCACCGCCCGCCCCTCACCCGCACCGGAACGGACGGTTCACCCATGCCGACGGCAGCCACGCCTGTACGTCAGCTTCACCCCCAGGCCGTGACCGAACTGCTCACCACGGCCCGCGCCCTGCTCGACGCCTTCGACGGCGCCTCCACCCACCCGGGACTGCTCGCCCAAGTCCCCGATGCGGCAGCCAAGTTGAGCGACGGCATCCAACGCGCCTGCCGTCCCGTCGACACCACGGACGGACTGTTCGTGCTGCGCGGCCTCCCGGTCGACGACGAGGCGATCGGCCTCACCCCGGGCCACTGGTCGACCGCGGGGAACGCGGGCGCGCTGCACGACGTGGTCCTGCTCCTGCTCTCCACGGTGATGGGCACGCCGCTGGCCTGGGAGGGCCAGCAGGACGGCCGGTTCGTGCACAACATCGTCCCCTCGCCCGGACACGAGGCCGAACAGACCGGCGCCAGCAGCAGCGTGCTGCTCAGCCCGCACACCGAGGACGCCTTCCACCCCGGACGTGCCCATCTGCTGGTGCTCGGCTGCCTGCGCAATCCGGACGCCGTCGCCACCACGGCCGCCAGCATTTGCCAGGTCGAACTGGATCCACAGGACCAGGAGTTGCTCGCTCTGCCGGTACTGCCGATCCTGCCCGACGACGCCTACACCGAGGCGCGGGGCTACGACGGCACCCCGCCGCCCGTAGCGACGGTGTGGCAGTCGCCGGACGGGCCGACCCTGCGCTTCGACCCCGCCTACACACCTCTGGACGAGGCGTCCGAGGAACACCGCGCGGCCTACGGCAGGCTGGAGGCCGAGCTCTCCCGGGTCTCCGTGGCGGTGGCCCTGACGCCGGGAGACGTGCTGGTCGTCGACAACGACCTCGTCGTGCACGGACGGGTCCCCTTCAAGGCGCGCTACGACGGCACCGACCGCTGGCTGAAACGTTCCTCCGTGCGGGTGCCCGGCCGTCGTACCCGTCCGCAGGCCGAGCGGTTCGAGCACGGCTACGGCCAAGCGGCCGTCGAGGCGTTCGCATGACCCATATCGACGACACCGACACCGACTTCACGAAGACGGGGAGCACCATGGCGTCCGACGACACGACCCTGCGGATCCTCAGCACCAGCGACGTGGCCGGCATCGACATCACCCTGGCCGACGTCGTGTCCGTCGTCGAGCAGGCGTACCGCACCCTGGCCGACGGCAAGTCCGACAACCCGCGCAAGCTCACCGTCAAGCCGGAGGACGGCCACTCGGTGGCGTACGCGATGCTCGGCCGCGACGGCGAGCGGGGCGTGGTCGCGGTGAAGACGTCGTACAAGTACGGCCTGCACGACGACCGCGACAAGCAGCACTACTACACGACGCTGACCCTGTACGACGACGAGACCGGGCTGCCGGTCGCGATGCTGGACTGCGGCCGGGTCGGCGCGCTGCGCACCCCGGCGGTCTCGGCGCTGCTGGCCCGCGAACTGGCCGTGCCAGGCGCCCGCAACGCCCTGGTCGTCGGCACCGGCACACAGGGGCGTCTCGCGCTGCCGTTCCTGCTGACCACACTGCCGGACCTGGAGCGGCTGATGCTCTTCGGCACGCATCCGGACGGCATCCGGGCGGTGCGCGAGCAGCTGAACACATACTTCCCCGACCGCGACCTGGAGATCGTGACCGATCTGCGCGCGGCGGCCGGCGACGCGGACATCGTGCTCGCCACGGCGGGCCCCAACACCCCGGCGTCCGTGGACGCGGAGTGGCTCAAGCCTGCCGCCCTGTCCGTGCTCATCGGCTACGGCATCGGGCCCTCGACGCTGCACCGGGCCGACAGGGTGATCGCCACCAGCGCGGCACAGATGCGCGTCACGGGCGTCGACATGGCCGACGCGGATGGTCAACTGCGCGATGCGGACGCCGAGTTCCCCGAGGTGCTCGCAGGCCGCGCCGAGGGCCGTACGAACGCGGGGCAGCGGATCTTCGCCTACAACAGCGGGCTGGTCGTCACCGACATCGCGCTGGGCCACCGCTTCGCCCAACTGGCCCTGGCGCAGGGGCTGGGCGCGGCGGTGCCGCTGTGGAGGTGACGACGTCGCTCCCCTCGCACATGACGCCCGAGGTACGGGCCCTGCTCGCCGACCCATTGCTCGACGAGCTGAGTCACGGACTCGGTGGCCCCTATCACGTGCTGCTCCCCGAGCGTTTCGACGCGAACGCTGCGGCGTTCCGGAACGTGTTCGCCGAGGCGGATGCGGACGGCCGCGTGTACTACGCGAAGAAGGCCAACAAGGCCGCCGTCTACACCGAACGAGCTGCCGTGACCGGCCTGGGCGTGGACGTGGCGAGCCACGGGGAACTGCGCGAGGCCCTGTCGGCCGGGGTGCGCGGCGAGGACCTGGTGGTGACCGGTCCGGCCAAGGCGGACAGGCTGCTGCGGGTCGCCGTGCTCCAGGGCGCGTTGATCGCGGTGGACGCACTGGACGAACTGGACCGGCTGATCGTCCTGGCCGATGAACTCCGGCGTACGGCAAAGGTGTTGCTGCGCCGGCTGCCTCCGGAACAGCCGCACAGCCGCTTCGGTATGGACGACGGAGAGTTGGAGGCAGCCCTGCGGCGATGCGTCGACGGGCCCGTCGACGTTGAGGGATTCAGCTTCCATCTCTCCGGCTACGACGTCCGCCAACGCACCGACCTCGCCGCCGAGTTGGTCAGCCTGTGCACGCGCGCCCGGGCTCTCGGACTGCGCGCCGACCGGATCAGCATCGGCGGCGGCTTCGCCGTGGACTACGTGGCGGCGGACGACTGGCGGCGCTTCGAGGAGAGCCGACGCTCCGAGCACTTCCACGCGGGCAAGTCCTTCGGGGGCTTCTATCCGTACCACTCCCCCGTCGCGGGCGCCGACGCCCTGCGTACGATCCTGGCGGCCACCCCGACGGGCCAAGTCACCACGCTGGCCGAGCTGTTGCGTGCGGCCGGTGTCACCCTCCTCGTCGAACCGGGCCGGGCGCTGCTGGCCCAGGCCGGGTTCACGGTGTTCCGCGTGCAGGGCGTGAAGGAGCGTGGCGGGCACGCGATCCTGACCGTGGACGGCAGCAGCCTCAGCCTGTCGGAGCAGTGGTTCGACAGCGAGTTCCTGCCGGACCCGGTGCTCGTGCCGGCCGATTCCCGTCCGGTCGCCGACGCGAGGCCGTACCCGGCGTGCGTAGGGGCCGCGACCTGCCTGGAATCGGACATGCTGACCTGGCGCAAGATCCCCTTCCCAGTGCGGCCGGCCGTCGGTGACCTGCTCGTGTACCTCAACACGGCGGGCTATCAGATGGACTCCAACGAGTCGCCGTTCCACGACCTTCCGCTGCCCCCGAAGGTCGTCGTCGAGCTCTCGGGATCCCGTTTCCGCTGGCGCCTCGACGGCCCTCCCCACTGAAGGCACTGACGACCACGTGAAGACCACAGGAGCCCCCATGGACGACCCTCTGTACCGGCCGCCCATCGTGCGGCAGATCTCCGAACTCATCGGCGCCACACCGCTGTTCGAGCTGGCCCGTACGGAGAGCGACGCCCGGCTGCTGCTGAAGCTGGAGCAGTTCAACCCGACGGGCACGGCCAAGATACGGATGGCCCGGCAGATGGTCGTCGACGCCGAGGAACGCGGTCTGCTGCGCCCCGGCGGCCGGATCATCGAGTCGACCTCCGGCAACACCGGGCTCGGCCTCGCCGTCGTGGCCGCCGAGCGCGGCTACACCTTCACCGCCGTCGTCGACCACCACGCCGCCGTCGACAAGCTGCGCGCGATGAAGGCGCTCGGCGCGGAGCTGGTGTACGTCGCCGACGACGGGGACGAGGAACTGGCCACCGCCGCCCGCGAGGAGTTCGCGGAGAAGTTGGCCGCCGAGTCCGACAACGCCCACTTCACCGAGCAGCACAACAACATGGCGAACGGTGTGGGCTACCACCCGGTGGCCCGCGAACTCCACGCCGCGCTGGACGGCCGTATCGACATCCTCATCGGCGCGGTCGGCACCGGCGGCGGGCTGTTCGGGACCGGGGGCCCACTGCGGGAGACGGTGCCCGGGGTGCGGATCGTGGGTGTGGAGCCCAAGGGCTCGATCGCGTTCGGCCCGCCCGCGCACGACTACCACCAGTCGGGAACCGGCACGCCCGAGGGCGCGACGATCGGGGCGATGGTCGACTACTCGCTGCTGGACGAGGGCGTGAAGGTCGGCGACATCGAGGCGTTCGCCACCGCGCGGGCCGTCGCCCGGCGCACCGGACTGCTTCTGGGCGGCTCGGCGGGCGGGGTCGTGTACGAGGCTCTGACCCGGCTGTCCGCACTGCCGCCCGGCACGACTATGGTCGCGTTGATCAACGACGGCGGGGAGAAGTACATGGACACCGTCTTCGACGACGACTGGATGACCGCCCGCGCTCTCCTCTCCCCCCAAGTGGAGCGCGAAGTCGATGAGTTGCTGACCAAGCTCCGCCGACTCCCCACATCGCCGGACCCTTCGCAGGAACAGGACTGATGCAGCCCGCCCTCGCCCGCCTCCTCACCGACGGCCGTGCCCTCGCCACGCTCGCCGTGCCGCTCGCGCTCACTCAGCTCGCCCAGGTCGCGCTCACCACCACCGACACGATCATGATGGGCCTGCTCGGCACCGAGGCCCTGGCGGCCGGCGGCCTCGCCATGGTGATCTTCAACCAGTTGCGCACCATGGGCGTCGGCCTCGTCACGGCCGTCGGCAACCAGGTCGCCGCGGCGGACGCGCGAGCCGAGGCGCGGGGCACGGTGGCGGAGGGCGCCGAGGCGGAGGCCGCTCGCGAGGAGGTCCGGGACCTCGTCCGGGCGAGCCTGCTGCTGTCCACGCTCGCGGGTCTCGCGGGCGCGCTGCTGATGGTGCTGATCGGGCATGCCGTGGTGTTCCTCGGTCAGGACGCGGACGTGGTCGCCGCGGCGAAGCGGGTGCTGTACACGATGGCGCCCGGACTGGTGCCCTGCCTGTGGTTCCAGGCGATACGCCAGTTCACGGTCGGCATGCGCCGCCCCCAGGCCCTGCTGCGCATCACGATCGCCTCGATCGCCGTCAATGCGGGGCTCAACTGGGTTTTCATACAGGGAACCTGGGGCCTGCCGAAGCTGGGCCTGCCGGGTATCGGGATCGCGACGAGCTCGGTGTACGCACTGTCCTTCCTCGCCCTCTACCTCTCCGCCCGCCGCGATCCACGGCTGGCGCCGGTACTGTCGCTGAGCATCTGGAAGGCCCGCCCGGCCACCCTGCGCCGGCTGACTGCACTCGGTACGCCGATCGCCGCCACCTACGGTTCCGAGGCGGGCTTCTTCTCCGTCGTCGCCCTGCTGGTGGGCAGCTTCGGCACGGCCGCGCTGGCCGCGCACACCGCCGTGAACCAACTCGTCTACATCGTCTTCCAGATCGCCGTCGGCCTCTCCCACGCCGCATCCCTCGGCGTCAGCCGTGAACTCGCCCTCGGCAACACGGGAGCCGCCCAGCGGCTGAAGGCGACGGCCCTGGCCTGCGCCGCCGCGGTCATGGCGGTCGTGGCGGTCGTCTACGTCGCTCTCCCGGGCCTGGTGCTCGCACCGTTCTTCGAGGGCGAGAGCCGGACGGCCACCGACCTCGCCACGAACCTCCTGCTGATCGCCGCGGTGATGCAGTTCTTCGACTGCGCCCAGAACATCGGCGTCGGCCTGCTGCGCGGCCTCGACGACACCAAGGGTGGCTTCCGCGTCACCCTCGTCGGTTACTGGCTCGTCGGCCTGCCCTCCGCCGCCCTCCTCGGCTTCGCCACCGGCTGGGACACGGTCGGCATCTGGCTGGGCCTGCTCATCGGCCTCGCGACCACCGCGGCCCTCCTGCTGCGCCGCTTCAACCGGGGTGTCGGGCTCCTGCACGGGGTCCCGGCGGCCCGGCCCTGAGCCCCTGCGCCGCCGAAGGCCCACAAGAGGTCACTCCGGCCGTCTCGCCCAACGCGTCGCCGCGATCTGCATGATCCAAAACACGAGGGTGCTCTCGGGCAGCTTACTCATGTCCCACTCATGGCAGGGCGCCCGTCTCCGCGAAGGAGAAGGGCGCCCTGCCACAAGTGAGCCGGCCGCGGATGACGACCACGTGGCGTACGGCCGTGTTCGTAACGCGCATGCCTCCTCGCGAGCCGTTCAGGTCGTCTGCGGAGCGACGCGCGCAGGGTCCGCGACGTCCTTGCGGGTCACCATCAGGTACACCACCAGGCCGAGGATGACCGCCAGGAAGAGCCCGCTCGTGACGACGGTGCCGAACCCGAGGCCGCCGTCGCCGGTCGGCTGGGACAAGTAGTCGCCGATCGAGGCACCGAGCGGACGGGTCAGGATGTAGGCGATCCAGAAGCTCCACACCGCGTCCAGGCCCAGCGCGAAGTGCGCGACCGCCACGGCGGCGATGGCCAGAGCGAACAGGACCGCCGAGAGCCAATAGCCGAGGTCCATGCGCTCGGAGACGAGGTCGCCGGCGGCCGTACCGAGGGCGAAGGTGAACTGTACGGCCAGCCAGTAGTACGCCTCGCGGCTGGTGGTGTCGATGCTGTGGATGGAAAGCGTCCGTTCTCGCCGGTACCAGACGACGAACACGACGGCGAGAAGGACGCCGAACACCGCGGTGGTCGTCTCCAGCGGTACGCCCATGTTGTCGGTGAGGTTGTCGCTGATCAGCGTGCCGACGACGCTGATGAGGGCGACGGCGAGCCAGTACACGCCCGCGCGGTAGGCGGTCGTACGGAACTGCACGACCAGGACGACCGCGAGCAACGCGCTCATCAGGACCGACACGCCGGTCAGGCCCAACCCGGCCTTCTCGTTCAGCAGGTCGGCCGCGGTCTCGCCGACCGTCGTGCACAGCACCTTGATGATCCAGAAATAGGCGGTGACCTCGGGCACCTTGTTCCAGCGCAGACGATGGGAAGGGGGAGCGGAGGCACTCGTGCCCGGTTCGGCCTCGGGGGTCTCGGAGAGTTCGTAGGTCATGGGCAGGACGTTGCCAGCGGCTACCTGAACGCATCCTGACTGCCGCGCGGCTTTCCCGGCCCGCCGGGTCCGGCCTGATCACGATGGGCCCATGCACACCCGCGCCGCGTCCTGGCTGCGGCACCGGCTCGGCCGCGTCGTCGTCATGTCCTACGCCCTCGCTCTGTTCCTGCCCGGCCCCGGCCTGTGGCTGCGCCGACCCCATCCCTTACCGCTACCGCCGACGCACCTGACGCTGCACACCGCACCACTCCTGCTGTCCCTGGTCCTGTTCTCGGCCGGACTCCAGGTACCTGTCCACGCCCTGGGCCGCCTGCTGCGATGGCCGAAGGCCCCGCTCACCGGGCTCGTGCTGCACCTCGCGATCCCGCTGGCTGTCCTGCCGTTCGTCGCGTTCCTAAGTCGGGCGTTCACTCGGGCGCCGACTTCAAGGGAAAGACCCTCGGCGTCACCGACCTGGTTCGGGCACCGACACCCTCACCCAGTTCCTGGCCGCCGAGCAGGGCCTCAAGACCAGCCAGTTCCACCGGATCGGGGTCGGTGCGGGCTCCACCGCCATCGCCGCGCTGCAGAACGGCAAGGTCGACTGTGTGATGACGACGCAGCCGACGGTCGCCGCGATCCAGAAGAAGGGCGTCGGTACCTCCGCGATCGACCTGGCCACCACGTCCGGGGCGACGGCGGCGATGGGCGGCGCCTATCCCGCGGCCAGTGTGCTCGCGCGCACCGACTGGGTGAACTCGCACAAGGCCACGGTGCAGAAGGTCGGGGACGTAGCGGGCGTACTCCTCCAGGAGACGGCGGGTGAGAGCGGGCGCGATGACGGCGTCGCCGGAGGCCACCGCGCGGATCCCGGCGAGGAGCTCCTCCGGGCGCGCGTCCTTGAGGAGAAAGCCGCTGGCACCGGCCCGGATGGCGGCGTGGACGTACTCGTCGAGGTCGAACGTCGTGAGCACGAGGATCCTTGAGCGGCCGCCGGCGGCGACGATACGGCGGGTGGCCTCGATGCCGTCCATGCCCGGCATGCGGACGTCCATCAGGACGACGTCCGGGCGCAGTTCGGCGGCCTTGCGGACGGCCTCGGCGCCGTGGGCGGCCTCACCGACGACGTCGGTCTCGGGGACGGAATCCAGGAGGAGGTGGAAGCCGTAGCGTTGCAGCGGCTGGTCGTCCACGATGAGCACGGTGGTCATCGGTCACCACCGCTTTGGGGTGTGAGGTCGAGGACGGCCTCGACGCTCCATCCTCCGCCGCCCGTCGGCCCCGCGCTGACGGTGCCGCCGTACAAGGCCGCTCTCTCCCGCATGCCCACCAGGCCGTGTCCATCCTCGTTCGGCGGTCCGGACGATGCGACCGGGCCGCTGTCCTGGACCCGGACGGTCAGCCGGGCGTCCCGCTCGACGATCGCCAGACGCACCAGGGTGTCGGTGTCGGCGTGCTTCAGGGTGTTGGTGAGGGCTTCCTGGACGATGCGGTACACCGTCAGCTGCACCCCGCTGTCCAGGGCGTCCACGTCGCCGGAGGTCCGGTAGACGATCCCGAGGCCGGCGGCGCGCACCTTGGCGCACAGCGCTTCGATGTCCGCGATGCCGGGCTGCGGGCTGAGCTCGGGCCCGCCCGGGGAACCGTCCGCGGTCTCGCGCAGCACGCCGAGCACTCGCCGCAGCTCGCCGAGGGCCTGCCTGCCGGTGTCGCCGATGAGCTGCAGGGCCTCCTTGCCGCGTGCGGGTGCGATGTCCGTGGCGTAGGCGCCGGCGTCGGCGAGCGTGATGATGACGGACAGGTTGTGGCCGACGATGTCGTGCATCTCGCGGGCGACCCGGGTGCGTTCGGTGGCCGTGGCCAGCCTGCTGCGCTGGTCGCGCTCGATCTCCAGCCGGGCTGCCCGGTCTCGCAGTCCGGCGAGCTGGGCCCGGCGGATCCGTACCATCAGGCCGAGCGCGAGTGCCGCGGTCGCCGTGCTCAGCAGAAAGAACAGCGCGTCCCAGACGGACACGGCCGAGGACACGCGTACCGCGACCAGCGCCATGGCGCCCGCCATGGCCGCGCAGGCCCACGGCAGCTGCCGCAGCCACCCGTGCAGGGCCAGGCTGTACAGCGCGACGAAGAGGGCGACGTCCGCGCGCAGCGCCGCGCCCAGGGACCATTGGAGGACGAACACCGCCGTGATGGCGGCGAAGGCCACCGCGGGTTTGCGTCGCCGCCACAGCAGGGGCAGTACCAGGCCGGCCTGCAGCGCCAGCATTCCCGCGACGGGGAGCTCGGTGAAGGCGAGCCGGAACCTGCGCGGACCGTCGCCATCGCCGTCGTCCACACCGCCGTGGAACAGGTCGGGCAGGCAGAACATCAGGAAGACCAGGACGACGACGGCGGTGTCCAGCACCCAGGGATGTGCGCGGTCGGCGTGCCGCAACCGCTGGCCGCCCCGGGACAGGCGGGCGACCAGCGGTCCCATCCCGCTGAGTTCATCGGTGGTCACGGGTGTCACTCGTCCATGGTGCAGGCGTCAGGCGTCGGTGCGCGCGAGCCGGTACGCCGCGCCGCCCAGCGCCAGCGCCGTCCAGCACAGGAGGACCAGCAGTCCGGCGCCCGGCGACAGGGCCGTGGAGTCGTGGGTCAGCGCGAACATCGACTCCCCCGCGTTGGACGGAAGGTAGGGGCTGATGTCGTCCTGCCAGGAGCTCGGCAGCAGGGAGATCAGTCCCGGGATCAGCATCAGGGCAGCCACCAGCACCGAGATGCCGCCGGCCACCGACCGCAGCAGCGCGCCCAGGGCGGCGCCGATCACCCCGACCAGGCCGAGGTACAGCCCTGCGCCGAGCAGGCTGCGCAGGACACCCGCGTGGGAGAAGCTCATGTCCGCGGGCGTGCCCGAGACGATACCGCTCCCGATCAGGAAGGCGACGAACGCACCCAGCGTCCCCACCACCAGCGCGACCAGTCCGAACACGGCCGCCTTGGACCACAGCACGGGCAGCCGGCGGGGCACCGCCGCGAGCGTCGAGCGGATCATGCCGGTCGAGTACTCGCCCGCCGTGACCAGCACGCCGAGCACACCCAGGGCCAGCTGGGCGAAGTTCGTACCGAACAGGGACAGGCTCACGGTCGTCGAATTGGCGAAGTCCGAGTCCATGTTGCCGGAGTTGATCCCCGACTTGTAGCGGCTCGCGGCGATGAGGCCGAAGGCCACCAGGAACAGCAGGCCCAGGCCCAAGGTGATCCAGGTCGAGCGCAGGGACCACAGCTTGGCCCATTCGGAGGCGAGTACGCGCCGTCCGGTCACCCGGTAGACGGGGCGGGCAGGGGTGGTCCGGGGTTCCTCGACGGTTGCCGTGAGGGTGCTCATGCGGACCTCCCGAGGGTCTCGGTCGCGGTGGTGGTGCCGTGGTACTCCACGGCGCCCCTGGTCAGGTCCATGAACGCCTCCTCCAGCGACACGGTCCGCGCGCTCAGCTCGAACAGCGCGATTCCGTGCTCGGCGGCCTTGAGTCCGATCTCGCGGGCGGTCAGCCCGGTCACCTGGAGCTCCTCGGAGCCGATCCGGCCGGTCACGTCGACGCCCGGACCCGCCAGGACGTCCCGCAGCCGGGCCGGGTCCTGCGTCACGACGTTCACCGAGTCTCCGCCCGCCTCACGGATCAGGTCCGCCACGGTCGTGTCGGCCAGCAGCCGCCCGCGCCCCACGACGATCAGGTGGTCCGCGACCAGCGCCATCTCACTCATCAGGTGGGACGACACGAACACCGTCCGGCCCTCGTCGGCGAGCCCCTTGAGCAGGTTGCGGATCCAGAGCACGCCCTCCGGGTCGAGCCCGTTGACCGGCTCGTCCAGCATCACCGTCTGCGGATCGCCCAGCAGCGCCGCCGCGATGCCCAGCCGCTGGCCCATCCCGAGAGAGAAGGCACCGGCCCGCTTCTTCGCCACGCTGTCGAGTCCGGCGAGACCGATGACCTCGTCGACCCGGCGGCCCGGAATGCCGTGGGTCAGCGCGAGCGCCCTGAGGTGGTTGTACGCCGAGCGGCCCGGGTGGATCGACTTGGCCTCCAGGAGGGCACCGACCTCCTGGAGCGGGGCCTGGTGGCGGGCGTAGGGGTGGCCGTTCACGGTGACGGAGCCGCTCGTCGGTGCGTCGAGGCCGACGATCATGCGCATGGTCGTGGACTTGCCCGCGCCGTTGGGCCCCAGGAAGCCGGTCACCGTGCCCGGCTTCACGACGAAGTCCAGCCCGTCGACGGCCGTCTTGTCGCCGTACCTCTTGGTCAACTGCCGTGCGTCGATCATTCACGTTCTCCCTGTCGGGCTCCGGCGTCCTCACCTCCGACGCCTCACCCGCAACGCTAAGTGCCGGATCATCCCGATCCGGTGGTACCGGGAGGCTGAACAGCGCGCGGCGCGTAGTACCTCGGTACTACGCGCCTACCTGCGGCGCTTTCCGTGGTCGTCGGCTCCGCCGTGGTGGCAGCAGGCGTCCGCCCGCTGCGGAGGGCGCCCCGCCCACGCGGCGCCCGGCGCCCCGGCATCCGCCGCGCACTGGGCCCGCTCCGCGCTCTCGACCAGGCTCTCGCTGTCCGAGGCGGCGTTGGCCAGGCTGGCGCAGCACAGGGTGAGCAGGAGGGTGTCGGCTACGAAGGGCAGGGTGCGGCGCGTCGGCGGCGGGGCCAGCAGGGCCTGCACCCGCTGGGGCACCGCCCCGCCGGTCGCGGCCAGGGCGGAGGGGCGTGGCATGCCGGCAGAGGCGAGAGCCGCCCGACCGACGGCGCGGGCGACGACCGTCCGGCTGCCGATTCGGGCTGCGGCCTCCTGCCGCGTCCTGGCAGCCTGCGGCTTCGCGGGCGGTTGTCCGTGCCCGTCCTCACGTATCTCACCGACTTCTCTGTGCACCCGTTGTGGGTGGCCGACGGTGTCGACGTCCACCTCGCCGCACACACCGTGCCCGCCGCCCAGGCCCGGGCCGCCGGGGCGCGGGACGTACGGGTGTGCGGCCCGGTCGTGCATCCACGGTTCCGTCCCGGCAGCGCGCGGGAGCGCGACACGGCCCGGGCACGCTTCGGACTGCCCGAGAACGCCCCGCTGGCGCTGCTGGTCGCCGGCTCCTGGGGCGTCGGACCGGTCCGGCAGGTCGCCCTGGAGCTGCGCGACTGCGGCGCCGCCGTCCCCGTGGTCGTCTGCGGCCGCAACAAGGCGCTCGCCGAGCAGCTTCGCGCGGACGGCATCGAATACGCCTACGGCTGGGTCGACGACTTGCCCGCCCTGATGCACTCCGCCGACGTCCTGGTCCAGAACGCCGGAGGGCTCAGCTCCCTGGAAGCGTTCGCCACCGGTCTGCCTGTCGCGAGCTACCGGTGCATAGCGGGCCACGGGCTGACCAACGCCGCCGCTCTGGAGGAGGCCGGTGCGGCGGTCTGGATCCGCGACCCGGCCCGCCTCAAAGCCGTGCTGTGCGACCTGATCGACGGCCCGCTCGGACTGCGCCAACGCACGACCGGGCTCGCCCTCTTCGCCGCCGAGCCCGACGGCGGACCCGCCGCGGAGACAGCGCGCGTCCACCGAGCCGGGCTGCGGTCGCTGCCTCCCCGGTCCGCCGCGCGACGGCGCCGTCCGGCGGCACTCCGGCTCGTCGCCACCACCGCCGTGGCATGCGGGGTATGGGCGTGTGCCGTCGGCACGGGGATCGCCACCGCATACGACGGCCCAGGCGTGATCCACGCCATCGGGCACGGCCTCGACCTGGACGACCCCCGTCCGGCTCACGCCCCCCAAGGCCACCACTCGTGACCGCCGCCCGCCTGGTCCGCGCCGCCGCCCTGCCCGCCCTCGTCACCGCGCATGCAGCACCCGCCGTCTCCACCTTCGGTCCGCTGCGCAAGCGCGTCATGCCCCGCCTCTCCGCCCTCCCGGCGGCACGGGCGGTGATACGTACACGCGCAGGCCGGCCACCTGGTGCGGAGTCCAGGAGCGGGCGTAGCCGGGCGGGCTGCCGCCCGGTGCCACGAGAGTGGCGGCGGGCATGTGTCGGACGGTCCGCCGGATGCCGGCCGACGTTGTGTTGGCGTCGTGGCCACCGGTCGCCGCGGATGAGCAGCCCGCGTAGTAGGCGATCGGGACGTAGTCGTCTCCGGTGACCCGACAGGGCGGGCGTACGCCCAGTCGGTGCAGGCCGGCGGCGACGGCGGCCCACTCGCGGTGGGCGGCGGTGGTGCGCCGCACGGTGTGCTCCAGCACCGCGAACTGCACGGCCAGATGCGCGGCCAGAGCGAGGGTCAGCAGCGCCGCGGTCAGCGGCCGACGGATCCGTCCGGGTGCCCGGACCAGGTGCACCAGAAGTTCGGCGACCGGGACGGCGAGCAGCGCGTAGGCGGGCAGCAGGAAGCGGGGTGCCGCGTAGCCGATGAGGAAGAGGTAGGGGAAGGCCGCAGAGGCGGCGCAGGCCAGCGGTACCAGCGTGGCGACGGGCCGCCGGGCGCGGATCGCGACCACGGCCGCGAGGACGGCGAGCAGCGGCAGGACGTACCACCACAGGCTCTCCACGACAGGGGGCGCGGCACCGGTGCACGGGCGGCAGAGGGTACGTCCGCCCAGGGCGCGCAGTTGGTCCGCAACGGCGGTGTTCCAGCCGAGGCCGCCCTGGATGCGGGACGCGTCGGACAGACGTTGCGCCAGTCCGCTGTAGGAGACGTACGCCTCGATCACCCACTCGGCCGCCCCGGCGGCGAGGCCGCCGACGAGCGCCGCCAGCAGCGCGGGGCGCCGCCATCGCCGTACGCCCATCAGCAGGGCGAGCAGGGGCAGGGTCGCCCAGACCGCGTCCGTGGGGCGCATCCAGGCCATCAGGGCGGCGCTCAGGCCCACGCCCCACAGAGCCGCGCGGTCGAAGCGGTTCGCCTGGGCGCGCAGGAAGCAGCCCGTGCCGGCCAAGGCGCCGACGGCGACCCAGTAGTTGGGCATGGCCTGAGGGCCGTAGAACAGCGTCACCCACAAGGTGGCGAACAGGGCACCCGCGATCGCGAGCACCCGGGCAGGGAAGACACCCCGCCAGGCGCGGAGCGCGAGGAAGAGGGCGAGACCGGACAGTACCGCCAGGTAGATCCGCAGCAGTGCGGTGGACGCCGACCAAGCGGCGACCGGCGCCACCAGCAGCGGTACGCCGCGGGCGCGCGGAGCGCTGAAAAACGCGGCCGGGGCGTGGGAGGCGACCTGGCTGACGTAGACCGTCTCGTCCCAGCCGAGGCCCATCCCCGGTCTTACGAGAAGGAGCTGGGCCAGGGTGAAAGCGCCGGCCACGACCGCGAGCGCCACCTCGCCGCGGGATCGAGGAGCGAAGCGAGCGGCCGTCGGCGGGTCGGGCCTGCGCGGGCCGGTCGACGTTGCCGACGCGCTGTCCGTGGCCTGCGGGCCGTCTCTCATCATTCACCCCTTACTCCTACAGGCTGTAGGGTCCACGCCTGGGACAGCACCTCGAGACGACAGCACCTCGAGACCGTCATACCCCTACACGCTGTAAGGTCTCAGTCATGGCTGGCACAGGCCCGCGGGGCAGAGCCGAACGGCGTAACGCCGGTGAGCTGGAGAGCGAGGTGCTCGCGGCCCTGTGGGCGGCGGACCGGGCGATGACTCCGGCGGAGATTCAGGCCGAGATCGGTGGCGGTCTCGCCTACAACACCGTGCACACCATCCTCAGGCGCCTGTACGACAAGGGGCTCACCCTGCGGGACGCGGACGGACGGCGCGGCGCCTACCGGCCCGCGAAGAACGCCGCCGAGCTGACCGCCGAGGCCATGCACGAGGCCCTCGACCGGGGCCCGGACCCCATTGCCGCGCTCCAGCAGTTCGTCACCGGGCTGAGCCCGGAGGAGGAGCGCGCGCTGCGCGACCTGCTGGGGGGTGGCGAGCGATGAGGGTTTGGAGCGTTGCCGCTGGAGTGCATTCAAGGGCGTTTCGGTGAGCGGGAGTGAGTGTGGGTGGTCTGTGTCGTGTCGCGCGTCTCGGCCGTGGGGCGGGTTTCTGCGGGGAACGCGATCGCCTGCCGCATCCACCTCGATATTGGCCGGGACCGCTGGTACCTGACGGCCGCCTGGCAGATTCCGGTCTCACAGACCGTCCCGATGGACGCCGCGCTCGCGCACGGGGTGATCGGCGTCGATGTGAACGCCGATCACCTGGCCGCCTGGCGCCTCGACGCCCACGGCAACCCCACCGGCAGCCCGCGGCGCCTCTTCTACGACCTGACCGGCAGCGCCGAACACCGGGACGCCCAGGTCCGCCACGCCCTCACCGGCCTCCTGCACTGGGCCAGCGCCTGTGGGATGCGGGCGATCGCGGTGGAGGACCTGGACTTCGCCACCGAGAAGACCCGCGAGAAACCCGGCCGCCGCATACGCTTCCGCCGGCTGATCTCCGGCATGCCCACCGGCAAACTCCGCGCCCGACTGGCCTCGATGGCCGACCAGACAGGCATCGCCGTCATCGCCGTCGACCCTGCCTACACCAGCCGCTGGGGCGCCCAGCACTGGCAGAAACCCCTCACCACCACCACGCGCACCGCCACCCGCCACGATGCTGCCGCCGTGGCGATCGGAAGGTGCGACCAGGGACACCCGATCCGGCGACGGACGACACCGCCCCCTGCTCACCGGAGTGATGAGCAGAGGCATCGGACCGTCCAGGCCGGACCAGGTGTTCCTGGGCGTGAGGGAACCCGTCCCCGCATCCCCGGACCACGGATACGATCCGTGCCGCCCGGAGGCGGAGCGAACGCGGGCAACCAGAACGCCCAACACCGTCCGGGGCGTTCGGCCGAGCATGAGACTGGCAACTGACTCACTCCCGCTCAGTCCCTAGGAACGGTCGACGTCTACACACCCTGCTCCTCGCCGCTGTCGGCCGCCGGGTCGGCCGCCGGGTGGCACCGGCGCTCGCCACCCGCGTCCTGGCCGGGGCCGCCGTCGTGAGCGCGGCGGCGAGGTCCCTGCTCCTGCTGGCCGCCGCCCTCGTCGGCGCTGCTCCCCCGGTGGTCGCGGATGCCCGCGAGGACGGCCGCCCGCTTCCCGAGCCGGTCCCGGAGGCCGTCGCGTTGACCGCCTGCGCACTGCTCCTCTTCCTGGCCCACCGGTTCCTCAGAGCCGCCCGAGCCGAGTACCTCACCCGCCGGGGCCTGAGGCTGCTGTGCGAGGGGCAGCCGCCGGACACCGAACTGATCGTGGCCGCCTCCCCCGTCGCCGAGGCGTTCGCCATCCCGGGAAGCGCGGGCTCACCGGGCCGAATCCTGGTCACCAGCACGATGCTCGGCGCTCTCTCGCCCGAGGAGCGCCGCGTCCTGCTCGCCCACGACCGGGCCCACCTGACCCACCGCCACGCACGGCTGTGCACCGCCGCGACGCTGGCCGGCGCGGTCAACCCGTTCCTCACCCCGGTCCGGCACGCGGTCGTCTTCCTCGTGGAACGCTGGGCCGACGAGCGAGCGGCCGCGGTGGTCGGCGACCGCGGCTGCGCTGCCCTGGCTCTCGCGCGGGCAACACTCACGGCCGGACGCCGGGAGCCGTCCCGCGGACTCGGTTTCACCGACCGCGCGGTCACCCGCCGAATCGCCGCTCTCCAGATCGCGCCGCCGCCACGGCTGTGGCTGCCGGCGGCGCCCGTTCCGGCTCTCGGCGCCCTCACCGCGCTGGGTGCCGCCGATGCCACCGGCGACCTGTTCCGGCTGCTGGAGCCGATCCTCGCCCGAGGGTGATCACTCGGCGGACAGAGTGATCCTCGTGGTCGAACACCGCTCCGAGGCGGTCATGGACCCTCCTCGCCCTGGGCGACCTCGACCTCGTGGTGGAAGTCGACGACGCCGGCTGTTCCGGCGGCGACGGACAGGACCGTGCAGGCCACGAGGAGGAACGCGGTACGGCGGGTGGTGCGCGAGCGCTTCTCGGAGGGTGCGAGGAGGGCGGCGACGCGTTGCGGCACCGGGCCGGTCGTCGCCGCAGGTGCGAAGTCCGGGCGGGTGGAGTCAGAGGCGTTTCCGGCGAGGGCGGCGCGGGCGATGGCCGTGGCGATCAGGCGCCGGTCTCCGGTGACCTCGGCGGCGGCCTCGTCGGCGGCCCGCTCGGCGGCGAGACTGATCGTGGCGCGGGTGGTGCGGAGAGCGGGGTGGCAGTGGGCGGCGAGTTCGGCGGCGGCCAGGAAGTAGTGGTGGCCGGCCTGGTTGTGGGCGCGCTCGTGGGCGAAGAGGGCCTCACGCTCGGCGGGTCCCAGGCTGCGCAGCATCGCGGTGGTGACGACGATGCGGTGGGGCCGTCCGGGCAGGGCGTACGCGTCCGGATCGGGCGAATCGATCACGCAGAGGTCACCGGCGGCGGGGCGGCGGTCGGCCTGCATGCGGGCGGTCCGGAAGGCGCGGGTCTGCCGGAAGGCCGAGCGCGCAAGGGTCCAGACGCTGACGGTGAGCACTCCGGTGGCCGCCATGGCGGCAGGGAGGACGAGGTAGTCCGAGGGGGTTCGCAGGGGGTGGATGAGTTCGCCGAGGGCGGCGAAGGCGGGGAGTTTGAGCAGTCCGGTCAGGACCAGGGCGCCGAGGGCGGCGACGCAGACTCCCGCCAGTGCCAGGGCCGAGGCGGTGAGGACCCACAGCGCGGTGGCGGGGGCCAGGCGGTCTAGCGTTCGGCGGGCGAGCGTCGGCGCGAGGAAGGGCAGAACCAGCGGTAGGAGCAGCAGAGCGGTCATCACTCGTCACCCTCCAGGAGCCGGCGCAGGTGCTGTTCGTCGCCGGGGTTGAGCTGGGCGACGAAGCGGGCCAGGACCGTCTCCCGATCGGTGTCCCGGTCGAGTTCGGTGTGCATGCGCCGGGCGGTCAGGCCGGGAGCGTCCTGCACGGGGAAGTAGGCATAGCCACGCCCCTCCCGCTCACGGCTGACGACGCCCTTCTCGTGTAGACGCGTCAGTATCGTCGCCACCGTCGTCCGGGCCAGGCCGGAACCGAGTTCGGTCTGCACCCGCCCTGGCGTGAGCGGGGCCCCGGCGGCCCACAGCGCGGCCATGACGGCGGCTTCGAGCTCGCCGGCCGGCCGCCTCTCGTCCCTCGCGTCGGTCATGGGAACGTTCCTCATTCCGCCATCGTCTACAGTTCAGTAGACCGTCTACAGGATTGTAGTCAGTCGTCGGATGCCGCCCTGCAACCGTTGCGCCGCATCCGGCAGTCCGGAAGAACAATGAAGGGGCTCCCGACGATGACCACAGCCATGCACCTATCGTCGCAGCTCGCCGTCAATGTGCTGGACGCCCGGTCGCTGCTGTCCGCCTTCGGCGTGCTGGGCGTGGGCGTGGTGCTGTTCGCCGAGACCGGGCTGCTGATCGGCTTCTTCCTGCCGGGCGACTCGCTGCTGTTCACGGCCGGTCTGCTGTGCACGGGCGCCGACGACCGCGGCCTGAAGCTGTCGCTCGCCCCGCTTCTGATCGCCGCGGCGGTGGGCGCGCTGGCGGGCGCACAGTGCGGATATCTCCTGGGCCGAAGAGCGGGCGGTACCCTGCTCGCCCGCAGCCGCTCGGCCCGGCTGCACGAGGGGGCGAAACGCGCGGAGGAGCTGCTGGAGCGCTACGGACACGCGAAGGCGATCGTCCTGGCCCGTTTCGTTCCGGTGGTGCGCACGGTCCTGAACCCGATGGCGGGCGCCCTGGGGGTGCCGGTTCGGACGTTCACCGTCTGGCAGGTGACCGGCGGGCTGGTGTGGAGCCTGGGTCTCACTCTGGCGGGATACGCGCTGGGCTCCTCCGTGCCGAACGTGGACCGGTATCTGCTGCCGATCGTCGCGGTGATCGTGGCCCTGTCGCTGATCCCGGTCGCCTCCGAGGTGTACCGCTCGCACCGGGCCGCGAAGGCGAAGGAGGCCCGCGGATGATCCTCGCTCTCAATGGCTCGTCGGTCGACGGCTCCGCCTACACCGACGTGGTGAACCTCGCCCGGCACGCTCCCGCGTGGCTGGACGACACGGTTTCGGCGTGGTCGACGTACGGGCTCGCCCTGTTCGCGCTGCTCATGGCCGTCGGCTGGTGGCGCGCCCGGCGACTGGGTGCCACCGCGTCGGTGACCGCGCTCGCCATGCCGTTCGTCGTGGTCGTGGCTTACGGGGCGGATGCGGTGCTGAAGCTGCTGGTGCGCGAGGACCGGCCCTGCCGGAGCCTGCGGGTGGCCACGCTGGAGGCGTGTCCGGCGCCCGGCGACTGGTCCTTCCCCAGCAACCACGCGGCCATCGCCGCCGCGGCGGCCGTCGCCCTGCTGTTCGTCTCCCGCCGGCTCGGCGCGGTGGCCGCGGTGGCCGCCTGCGCGATGGCGGTCTCGCGGGTCTGGGTCGGGGCGCACTACCCCCACGACGTGCTGGCAGGGGTCGTGGTGGGCGCTCTGGCTGCTCTGCTCGCCATGTCGGCACTGCGCAGGCGTGCGGAGGCCGCAGCCCTGCGGCTGGCGGGCACCCGCCTGCGGCCGCTGCTGGTGGTGTCGTGAAGCGCGGTGAGGTCGCCGAACTGGCCGGCAGCTGCGGCCTCGGCGCGTGGACGGCGTTCGGGGTGCTGACCATGGTCGTGGTGGGCCACGACGGCATACCGCTGTTCGCGGACGCCGACTTCCTCTCGTGGTCCGTCGGCCACCGGCCCGACGTGGCGGTGGCCTTCGCCCGCGGGCTGACCGGCACCGGGACCGGTGTGTTCCCGTTCGCGCTGGCAGTGCTGGCCGGGGTCATCGCGGGGCGCACCCGCCGGCAGCGCGTGCTGGCCGTCGCGGTCTGTCTGGGCTGCCTCGGGGCGGGCCAGGCGCTGCGCTACACGGTGATGACGCTCGTCGCCCGGCCGCGACCACCCCTGGCGGACTGGGCGACGCATGCCTCGGGATGGGCGTTCCCGTCCGGTCACGCCACCACTGCGGCCCTCACCGCGGGGCTGCTGATCATCGCCGTCCGCGTGCGCGGCCCACGCGGCCGGACCCCGCTCACCCTGGTCATCGGCGGCTGGGGCGCGTCGGTCGGACTGACCCGCGTCTACCTCGGAGTGCACTGGTTCACCGACGTCGTCGGCGGCTGGCTGTTCGCCCTCGGCTGGCTGGGCCTGTGCCTGTGCGCCGTGGCCCACTGGCTCCCCGATCGATGGACCCCCGGCACGACGGACACGGACACGGCGCGCAGGACGGCAGGACCGATGGGCAGCACAGCGGGCGGCCGGACGGACACGGCGCCGGAACAGACGGACCTGGCACGAGAGCAGAGGGAGGACCATGCGCCGGACGATCCTGGTCGTCGAGGACGATCACGCCCTGCGTGACGTGCTGATGCGCGGACTGCGCGACGAGGACTTCGACCCCGTGCCCGCGCCGGACGGCGCCACCGCCCTGCGGCTGGCCACCCCCGACATCTCCGCCGCCGTACTCGACATCGGGCTTCCCGACGCCGACGGACGGGACGTGTGCCAGGCGATGCGCGCGAACGGATTCCTCTCCCCTGTCATCTTCCTGACCGCCCATCACCGCCTGCCCGACCGGCTGTCCGGGTTCTCGGCCGGCGGCGACGACTACCTGCCCAAGCCGTTCCACCTCGCCGAACTCGCGGCCCGCCTGCGCGCAGCCCTCAAACGGGCCGCGCCGCCGCCTGCCGCCACAACAGGAGACCTGGCGCTGGACGCCGTCCGGCACGTGGTCAGTGTCCGAGGCACCCGAGTCGACCTGACACCGACCGAGTTCCGTCTCCTGGCCGCTCTCATGGCGGCTTCCGGCGACATCGTGCGCCGCCGCGAGCTGGTCCGGGCGGCCTGGCCCGAGGGCGCCCAAGTCCACGACAACACCCTCGACCAGTACCTGACCCGACTGCGCCGCAAGCTGCGCGAGGCGGGCAGCGACCGGACGATCGGCACGGCCCGCGGGGTCGGCCACCGCCTGTCATGAGCGGCACCCGCCACCGACCACGGTCCGGCGTGACCGCCTTCCTCCACCGTCTGGCGCCCCGCACACTGCGCGGCCGGCTCTCACTCGTGGCCCTCACCACGGCCGCGCTGCTGATGCTGGTCCTCACCGTCGCCTTCAACGTCGTCGCCCAGCACCGCCTCCAGCACCAGGCGGACGACGAACTGCGCACCCGTGCCGCCGCCGTCGCGACGACCGTCGACACCAGCGGCACGACGGTACGCGTCCTGGAGACCTCCAACGACGAGCTCCTCGACACCAACGTCTGGATCTACGCCGGCCGACGCCTGCTGGAAGAGCCGCCGAACGCCGACCCCCTGACCCGGGTCGCCGACGCACTCGCGGGGCGCGGCGGGCGGCGGTGCATCACCGCCGACGTCCATGGCCCCCTCCGGCTGTGCTCGCAGCCGGTGTCCGGAAAGGAGAGCGAGGCCACGGTGGTCACGGCGCTCGACCTCTCCCCCTACCGGAGTTCGGCCGACACGCTGCTCCTGGGATCACTCGCCCTGGACGTCGTGATGCTCGCCTGCACCTACGCCCTGACCCGGCTGGCGGTAGGACGCGCGCTGCGCCCGGTCCGCACGATGACCGACCAGGCCACCAAGTGGAGCGCCGTCACCTCCGAAGAGCGCTTCGGCAGCAGGCGGCATCCGGCCGAACTCGCCCGCCTCGGTACGTCGCTGGACGCCATACTGGACCGCATCCGCACCCTTCTGCGCCACGAGCGGCAGCTCACCGGTGAACTCTCGCACGAGCTGCGTACGCCCCTGAGCCGCATCATCGCCGAACTCGACTGGTGGCAGACCCACCCCCGCACCGCCGACCAGACCCGCGCCACCCACAAGGTCGTCGCGGACGCCGCCGAGTCCATGCGCACCATCTGCGACACCCTCCTGGACGACGCCCGCGGCGGGACACTCACCGCGCCGGGCACCGCTGAGGTGTTGCCCGCGCTACGACGACTCACCGAACTGCTGGACGTGCCGGCTCACTTGACAGTCACCGCCGACGGCCCACCTCTGGTGGCCGGAATCCCGGCCGCCCTCCTCGAACGCATCGTCAGCCCGCTCCTCACCAACGCCTGCCGCTACGCCCACTCCGAGGCTGCCGTCCACGCCTACCGCGCACCCGACGGCGTACGCGTCGAGGTCATCGACGACGGGCCCGGCGTACCGCGCCCGTTCGCCTCACGGCTCTTCGAGCCCGGTCAACGTGCGGACCCCGGCGACGGACACCACGGTGCGGGCCTCGGGCTGCCGCTGGCTCGACGCCTCGCACGCAGCGCCGGCGGCGAGGTGACGTACGACCCCGGGCACACGCCCGGGGCACGATTCGTCGTCAGCCTGCCTGCCGGGTGACATCAGCCCCGCTCGGCGGCACACGCGCATCACTGCACGACGTCGTGCCGGATGTCCTTGCGAGAGGCGGCCAGGTAGCCGACGAAGCCGAGGATTGCCACCGTCCAGGACAGCGTGACCGGCCCCAGGCCCAGGCCGAGTCCGCCCCGGCCGTGGCCGACGGCCATCCAGTCGGCGACGGAGGCGCCGAGCGGGCGGGTGATGACGTACGCGCCCCAGAACGCGGCCACCGAGTTCAGGCTCCCCCACCGGTGAGCGACGGCCGGAACGGTGATCGCGGCGGCGTACAGGACGGCGGAACCCAGGTAGCCGAGGCCGATCGTGGCGGTGAGATCCCCAGCGGCGGTACCCAGCGCGAACGTGGCCAGAACGGCCGCCCAGTAGAAAGTCTCGCGTCGCCGGGTGTGGATGCTGTGGATCGACAGGGTGCCCTCGCTGCGGTACCAGAGGGCGAAGACTGCGGTCAGCGCGGCCATGAAGAACGGGGTTGAGAGCGTGTACGGCACACCGACGCCGACATGCAGGACGTCGGCGGCCATCGTCCCGAAAACGCTGACCATGACGATCGCCGTCCAGTAGACCCATGCCACGTACCGCCGGACGGCGAACTGGACCGCCAGGGCGGCCACCAAGGCGATGCTGCCGACACCGACCGCGGGGATCGGGCCGAGCAGGTGGGCGAGCCAGTCGGAGGCCGTCTCGCCCATGCCGGTCGTGAGTACCTTGATGATCCAGAAGTAGACGGTCACCTCTGGCACCTTGCTCGCCGCGTGACGGATGTGGCCCGCGGGCCGGTTATGAGTGAGGTGATCAGTCGACATGGCAGGCACGATGACATGAGGCCCGGCCTTCGCCCCAGACCCCTTTGCCAGAGTTTTGGCGCTTCTGGTGCTCGCGTTGCCCGAGGCTCGTCCGATCCTGAACACAACCTGAACACAAGGGCCGACGAGCTGGCCAGCGACGCGCGACCGGTGATATCGGCAATCTGCCGACGTTGCATTGCGGCCGCCAAGCAACAGCCAACCGATGGCTGTCCGAACGTTCAACGGGCGAATCCGGTAGCTCACCTACGAGTGCCACCTCTTCTGCCGGCAGCATTTCGAGCGCCCGGATGCGGCCGCCTGCCAGACGCACGACGCCCGGTCTGCTCCCTCTGCCTGAGCACCGACAGGATCGGCGACCACGTGCCGCCGGCGGCGGCCCCCTGCCGCCTCATCAGGGTGCGGCGAAACCGAAGGGCTCCCGCAAGTCACGTCCTTGCGGGAGCCCCTCGCTCTGCCTCCTGCAGTGAAGGTTGAGAAGACGATCACGAGCAGGAGGTCTGTGCAGACGCGGTCACAACGTCATGGCACTGCAAGCTTTCACGGAGCGAGCAGCAGGCTGTCGCCGCGCTCCTTGGCGGCGGCGTGGCGCCTGGTCACGTCCTGCCAGTTGACGACGCCCCACATGGCCTCGATCAAGTCGACCTTCTGGTTCTTGTACTGCAGGTAGAAGGCGTGCTCCCCGTCGAAGACCAGGATCGAGGCGGAGCCCTGGCCGACGTTGCACTGTTGGTCGTAGACCTGCTCGACAATGAGCCGACCGCTCAGCGGCTCGTAGGCCAGGACGCCCCAGCCGGAGCCCTGGGTGGTGGCCGCGGCCTTGGTCAGCTGCGCTTTGAAGCCCGCGAACGACCCGAAGGACTCGGCGATCGCGTCCGCGAGCTCGCCCACGCCGTCCTTCTCCAGCGGCTCGCCACCGCCGTCACCGGTCACGTTGTGCCAGTAGATGAAGTGCAGTCTGTGCCCGGAGAGTGCCACTGGTGTGCAGTTGCACTGCTAACAGCAAAGATGTCGTTCGCCGATCAGGCGTTGGTCCCAGGACCGCGGCCGCGTCGCACGACGCGGGCTGCGCTGTGCCCGACCCGCTACGGCATCACCGGGGAGCCGCACCACCACACCGTGTGCCAGGAGTGCGGCCACGTCACAGCCCGGGCGAGCGTGCACCCGGCGGACGGCGCATGCCGGATCGGGGAACTGACCGGGCTGCGGCCGGACACACCGAGATCACCGCTGGTCTGTGGCAGGCGCGCTCGGTGCGACACCTGGGTCATGGGCCGGGCGGGTGATCAGGCGCGGACGACGACAGCGAGTCGCCGACGTCGTGCCGCGAAAGGCTGTGTCAGCAGGCCACGCTGTGTCGACTCCGCCAAGCCCACTAACGCAGCTGCGCGTTCCGATGCTGGTCGCCCGCCTGCTCCAAGGCGGCTTCGTAGGCGTGCAGGGCGGTGATGACTGTGGCGCGTTCCGCGGGGTCGAGACCGCGCATGACGCATTCCCAGGCAGAGGCGCTGCCAGAAAGCCATTCGCCGATCGGTGCGGCGTAGGCGGGGGCGATGGCGATGATGCGGCGGCGGCGGTCGGCGGGATCGGCGTTGCGCTGCAGGACGCCCGGCCGTGACAGCTCGCTGACCATGAGGCTGACGGTCGTCGGGGCCACCTCCAGCCGAGCAGCCAGCTCGTTGATGCTGGTGGGGCCGTCGTACTCCAGGTGGGCCAGCAGCGCAAGGTGTCGCGGTGCCAGGTCAAGACCCTTGAGCGCCGGAGGTATGGGCAGACGCTTGGCGCGGCCCACGAGCCGTGGCATGAGCAACAGCAGGGTGCGGACGGCCTCATTGACGGCTGGACCGTCCGATTCCGTGGACATCAGCAACCTCTTCCGGATACCTTTAAAAACAAAGGCTTTGGATTCAAAGGGAACGAGGTCCACTATGCCGCATCTGACCGTCCACCTTCCAGAGACCCCACCGTGTTTCCGCGTCGGCTTCATCGGGCTGGCGCGGTGGCGGAATCGTTTCGCGAGGGAAGAACGCGTCGTAGATCCTCAGGCTTCGGTGGAAGGCGACGAACTTGTGGGTGGAGAAATGGTCCTCAACCCAATCGGGCCGTCACACAGTCCCGCAGCGGACGCCGACGACACCCGTGCAGCGCGTCCACACACGGCCCCGTCTGATCCACCCCCGTCGGCACCCGATAAGTGAGCAATGGCAGTTACGTACGGGCGCGGCGTTCAACCGATTCGTGTGCCTTCTGGGCTCGTGAATGCAGCTGTGGCGGGGCTTGTGGGAGCGCTGAGGGGCCCAACGCTGGGTGCAGTAGGCGCGTGGGGACTGGTTGCCTTCCAGGACGCGAAATCAGGCAGATCGACAGGCGGCAGCACAGCAACAGCAGCGGCTGAGGCAAGTCAGGCGGGCGACGTACGGCGAGTTCCTTTTGCGCGATCCTGCCTGTTGAAGGGTGCACAGCTCCGTATGGGGTTGTGGCAGTGCGCTCTCCACCGTCCAGACGCATGAGCTGTCTTGGTCCAGAGCTGCGCCATCCTGCCAGCCGTAGCGAGGAGGCTGCCGTCGGGGGAGACCGCCACCGCGTTGACCGAATTCTGGGCGGTGAGTGGTTCGCCGACCGGGTGGCCAGTCTGGGTATCTCACAGCCGCACAGTCTTGTCAGCTTGTTCTTTAACCTCCGCCTCTACTCTGACGCTCCCCCTTAATGGGATGATCATGACGAGCTGATCCGACACACTGGTCCGATGCGGCACGATGATGAACAGCCTTTGTCCGGTGGCAACGTCAGTGATGGTGTCGTTCGCGTCGGGGACACCGTTCGCCGTCCGGCCGGACCATGGACTCCCGCTGTGCATGCCCTGCTTGCCCACCTGCACGAGGTGGGATTCGGCGCGGCACCTCGCCCACTCGGCATCGACGATCAGGGGCGTGAGGTCCTGACCTTCATGACGGGAGATGTGGTCTGGCCCGACCGGTTCTCGCTGATGGAACCCGCTCGACAACTGGCTCGCGTGGCACGGCTGATCCGGGACTTCCACGACGCCGTGCAGGACTTCACGCCGCCGTCCGATGCGCGGTGGCAGACGCTGATCCCCGCTGAGGGCAGTGACATCATCGCCCATAACGACCTGGCCCCCTGGAACCTCGTGGTCGCAGACGAGGTGCGGTGGGCCTTCATCGACTGGGACGCTGCAGGTCCCGGCTCGCGCCTGTGGGATGTCGCATACGCGATTCACGGGTTCATCCCGCTGTCCGCGCATCCAGACTGGCAGAGTCCGGACGCGGCGGACCGACTGCGAGTCTTCGCCGACGCCTACGGTCTCGCTGAGCCCGAACGTCGTCGGGTGGTCCCTCTACTGGGGCGCCGTACGCGTTCCATGCACGACTTCCTGCGCGACCAGGCAGCCCAAGGAGCCCAGCCCTGGGCAAGGCTGTGGGCTGAGGGCCACGGCGACGCCTGGCGAAACGACGCCGAATACATCGAGCAACGCGAAGACCAGTGGATGCAGGCCCTGCTCGCTAGCTGAGGCAGCAGTGCCCGTGCCTGGCTCCCGGCCTCGAACGACATCTCGAACTGGATCACTCACCTGGGCATTCGCCGGACATTGAAGCGGCCTTCGCTTAATCATGTGCTCCGACCAAGGTGCACCGATCGAGACGAAGGCCGTGAGGGTGAGTCTGCTGCCTGATGCCGGACACGCCGACACGACCCGTTGCTGGTGCTCGCGGTGGTACGCCGGCCCGATGCGCCAGGCGCCCAGACCCACGAGAACCAACCCGAACACGACGCCGGCGACCCACCATGAACTGCCGTTGTCTCGCCAGCGCATTCCGCAAGTGGAACAGCGAAAGGCGGAACCGTACAGGTGGCAGCGGATCCGCTCTTCCAGGCTCGCCGTCGCACTGCGGACCTGGAGCCCGCCGAGCGGCCCTCCCTCGACCAGGGGCACCGTAGGGCGCGGCCAGGGCAACGACTGAACGTCCACCGCCTGCGGAGCAGGCGGCCCGATCGGCCTGCCAGCTGCTGCAGCCCTTCGCGTGCCCGCAGCAGATCCTGCCTCAGGGCGGCTTCGGCGCCCGCTACGCCGGGGGACACGTGCCCGAGCGGGCTAATTTTTGGGTTAGCGGAATCGGGTTCTGACGTGAAGGTTCAGGGGCATGGCATCTGAGGAAGAGCTGTTCGCGTCCGTCGACGCCCTGTTGAACGAGGAGCCGCACCCGCCGCCGGCGGAGCGGGCCCGGCTGCGTGAGGCCGCCGGCATCACCCAGGCCCGCCTCGCCACCGCGCTGAAGACCACGACCCAGTCGGTGAAGAACTGGGAGAACGGCCGCAGCGAGCCGAAGTCGCCGCGCCCGGACGCCTACCAGCGGCTGCTGAACGGATGGGCGGCGAAGTATCCAGCCCCCGGTGCGGCCTCGGTCTCCGGTGCGGCTTCGGCTGCCGCGACGGCCCCGGCGGCGCCCGCCGGACCCGCTGCGTCTGCGGGGAGCCGCGTCCCAGCCGCTCAAGAAGTCGGCCAGGGCGCGGCGTTGGTGTTCCTCGCGGGCAATCTGTTCGGCGAGGATGTCGCGATCGACGTACGGGGCAACGGCGGCGAGGAACAGGCGCTGGAATTCGTCGGGTTTGCGCAGCCTTCCGGCCGCGCTTGAGGGCGAACCGGCCGCCGGACGGGTCCGGCGAACGTTCATGTCACCAGTACGGGTTCACCATTTGCCCCGAGACCCTGCAGGTCCCGTTGTTGCAGATCTCGACCGCGATGGCGTAGATGCCCCGGACGTCCTCAAAGCTCAGGCCGTTGAAGGACGCGTAGCCGCCGTGGCAGCCTTTCGTGTTGACATGCCAGGAACCGTAGTTGGTGTAACTGGTGCCGCCGCCGCCGAATCCGTATTCGCGGATTCGGATCTTCGGGTTGTGGTTGTCGCAGGCCGTGTCGTTGACCGACAGGGCCACGTCGGCGTAGGTCTTGCCCGGCCCGTAATAGGTGATCGTTCCGCTTCCGCACGCGCCGGTGAAGCAGACGTCCCTGCGGTCGCTCGCCGCGAGCGCGGACTCTGCTGCCGCGTTCGCCGTACTGGTCAGTCCGAGGAGCGCGAGTGCTGCGATCCCGGACGCGAGCACGGCTCGTCTACGTGCAATCTTCATGGATTCCCCCTGGTCACGTGGGCTTTGCGGGTATCCCCGCTTCTTGGCGCAACCCTGCCAAGTCCGGGGCTGAGCGTCGTCAATCAAGGGGTGTAATCCGGGGTAAACCCTGGTGGTAGTGGCGAGGGCGTGGGGTGTACCTCAATGTCACGAACTCCCCCTCTTCCACGGCAGGCTGTGATCACGCTACCTGGGCAGCTCCACAGGGCGACCAGGCGGCCAGCTTCGAGAAGAGCTGTCGTCAAGACTTGTGGATCAGTGATCAGAACCAGTTGATCGTGTCCTTGAGGAGGCGGGCGGGCTTCGCCCTCTTTGTCGCGTTCGCTCGCCAGGCTTCCTCGGCTTGAACGCTGGCGGTTGTGACTCCAGCCTGGCCGGCCGGGTTCTCCGCTGGTATCAGACGGCGGTTGGCGATGAGCATCCCGACACGGATGAGCGTGACGCCCAGGCGGCGGGCGGCTTCTGGCTGGGACAACCAGGCAGCGTCCTCGACGGTGCGGTTGTTTCGCGCCCACGACCTCCCGGGTCGGCGGCTACGTGCATCACACCGCCGCCTTCGGCCGCTCGACCAGGAGGCCGCGTTCGAAGCGGGCTCCGGCGCGGACGAGGGCGACGAGGTGGGGTGCGTTCACGGTTCGCCACCGCTGCTGGGCTGACTCGACGCGTTTGAAGAACATGGCCAAGGCGGCGGCCGGACTGCCGGCGCCCCGGGTGACCTTGGTCCGAGGGTGACAGCCGCGAGGCGTGGGCAGTGCGCAGGGAACCCGTGGCGCCGGAGACGGCCGTGCTTTCCAGGACAGTTCGCGCTTGAGGATCTTCCCGGTGGCGGTCATGGGCAGGGCGTCGACGAACTCGACGATGCGCGGGTATTTGTAGCCTGCGAATTGCTCTTTTCCCCAGGCCGTCAGCTCGGCCTCAGTCGTACCGTCGCCGGCCTTCTTGACGACGACGGCCTTGATCTCTTCCCCGTCGACGACGAAGTAGAAGCCGTCCATGTCCTTGCGAGCCAGATCTCCGGCGGAACCATCCTTGGTTGATGGCCTCCGAGGTGGCCTCGGGGCGCTTGTAATAGCCCTTCATGATGTTGTAGCCCTTGATCGCGATCTCCCCGACCGCGCCGGGGTCGTCTTACACGTCCGACCAGTCATCGTTTCGCGGTCGACCTGGTGCAGACGGCCGCGCGTCACGACCAGTTCGGCAGCGCGGAGTGCGGCGATGCTCCGGAGCGGATCGGCGTCGACCATGAGGAGGTCCGCGTCGAGCCCGGGAGCGAGGCGGCCGGTGTGTTCCCGCAGGCCGGCCGCGCCCGCCGTCTCGTTCGCGCGGTGCCAGGATCCGCTCCCGAAGGAACCCCAGATGTTCGAACAGTTCCAGGCTCCCGGCGGAATCATCGAACGGAGCGTCGGGGATGCCCGCGTCGGTGCCCGCGACCAGTGGCACCCCCTGCGCGTCGAGCCACCGGACACTCTCGATGAGCCGGTCGACGATGGCCTGACCGTACTTGGCGGCGTAGTTGCGTCGCCAGTTCGCACCGATGGCCGCGCACACCTGCATGCCCTGCCGGGCCATCTTCCCGGCGGTCTCGACCGGCTCGTCGAAACCCGGCCGCGCCCAGGTGCAGTGCTCGACGTTTCCACTCCCGCGGCCACCGCCATCATGATGCCCGCCGTGCCATGAGCGTGAGCGGCCACAGCTCGCCGCCGTGCCGGGCCTCGTCGATCGCGGCGGCGAGTTCCGCCTCGGTGAACTGGGACTCCCACATGGCGAAACCACCCGGGGTCAGGTGGCCTCCGGTGCCCACAACCGCTTGACCACGTGGTCTTGGCCCCAGCCGCACAGCCCGTGTCGAGGATTCCGGGTCAAGGCCCGTGGGGTGCGGTCAGGGCTTTGTGGGTCGACTCCAGGATCTTCTCCGACAGTTCGGTGCCCGCCGTGGCCCGGGCAAGCAGGATGGCGCCGAGCAGAGTGGCCACCATGGCAAGGCCGTCGTGGGTGTCGGTGGACAGCCATGCGGCGAATTCCTGGACTCCGGCTGCGTAGGTTTCGCGTACCTCCCCGGCTGTGGGCTGGCGAGCCATGTCCCCTGCGAATCCGGCGGTGGGGCAACCGGTGCCGGGCTGGTCACGGTGCTCGGCCGACAGATAGAAGTCGACGAGGGCGCCGCGCGCGGTGTCGTGATCGCCGTGGGTCGTCGGTGCAACACCTCGGCCGCCTCGATCCCGCTCGCGATGGAGCGGCACCTGGCGACCGGCGAGGCGAAGAGCGGCGACACCGCGCTCGTCATCGGTAGCCACCGACCCCCAGGATGGACCGAGGGCGACGTCACCCAGCTTCTGCCGCTGCTCGACAAGATCCCGGCCGTCGCGGGCCGGGTCGGCAGACCGCGCCGGCGGTCGGACGCGCTGCTGGCCGACCGCGGCTACGACCACGACAAATACCGGCGCCTGCTCTGGCAACGAGGCATCCGTCCCGTGATCGCGAAGCGAGGCCAGCCACACGGCACTGGCCTGGGCACCTTCCGCTACGTCGTCGAGCTGCACGATCGCCTGGCTCCACGGCTTCCGCCGCCTGCGCATCCGCTGGGAACGACGCGACGACATCCACGAAGCATTCCTCGGGCTCGCCGTCTGCCTGATCACCCACCGCCACATCCAACGGCTTTGTTATGGACAGTAAGTGACCTCACATAAGGCCCTATGGTGCTTCTCTCGCGAAGCGGGCGCTTCGTGGGCTGGGCCGCTGTCCGACGGTGGCGGGCCTTCTCCGGCTCGCTGCCGCCGTCACGGTCCGGACGCTACCGAAGGGTGGATTCAAGCAGCAGTTCGCTCAGGTCCGCCGGCATGGTGATCATGCAGTCGTGCCCTGTCGGCAGTTCCCGTATCCGTGCTGGGGAGCCGTTGGGCTGTGTCGCGGGGACGGGCCGCCGCACGATGCCTTCCGGCTCTGCGCCGACGCAGTGGATGTGCGTGCGCGGAATGGAGTCCACGGCAGGGTTGTCGAGCCGGACCGGTTGCCGCAGGCAGCCCACTGGCTGGTCGGAGAGCGTCGCGCGTAGCCATGCGACGTCCGCCGGGTCCGTGACTCCGAACAGACCGAGGGGCGGAGGCATCTCGGGCAGCGGCGGGATGCGCCAGCCGTTGTCGGACTTGGCGGCCAGGTCGATCAGGTTCTGGGTCATGGGCTGCACGTCGACGGCAGTCTCGCCGTGCTCCGGGACCATCGCGTCGAGGTACACCAGGTGCGCGATTCGTTCTGGTACCTCGTTGGCCACGGTCGAGACGACCAGCCCCGCGTAGCTGTGTCCCACGAGCACCACCTCGGTCAGGTTCTCCTCGTGGATCAGCTTGACGACGTCCGCGACGTGTGTGTCGAGCCCCACCTCGGGACCGAGCAGATGTGCTTTGTCGCCGTAGCCGGTCAGTGAGGGCGCGAACACGCGGTGTCCGGCCGATTCCAGCAGCGGGACCACCCGCTCCCAGCACCGGCCACTGTGCCAGGCGCCGTGTACCGGCAGAAAAGTTGACATAAGGGGAATTATTTCCTCTTCGGGGTGTGGAGGCGCGCGAGCATTACGGTTCCTGTTTGTGCCTCGGTACTCTTCAGGAACCGAAATCATCGTGCTGCACCTGCCGCACCCGATCAATAGGGCACATTTCGGTGCCCCGGTTCTCTGGAGGTAACCATGAGCGGCACAGTGGGCGGCGAGTCGCGGCCGACACGGCCGGAGGACCCGTGCCAGGCCCGTGAAGTGCTCGGCATCGTCGGCGACAAGTGGTCGCTGCTCATCGTGCGTAACCTGAGCCAGGGGCCGCGCCGCTTCACCGAACTCAAGCGGGCCGTCGACGGGATCAGCCAGCGTATGCTCACCGTCACCCTGCGCGGCCTGGAACGCAACGGGATCCTTACACGGACCGTCCGCAACGTCATGCCGCCGCACGTCAGTTACGAACTCACTCCGATGGGCAGGACCCTCCGTGAAGCCACCGCACCCCTGTTGGAGTGGAGCATCACGCACCTGACGCACATCGACGCCGCCCGCGCCGTGTACGACGCCCGCCCCGACACCCCGCCCGCCTGACCTCCGCCCGGCTGTACTCACCCATCGGCAGGAACCGCTCGATGAGCTTCCCTGGTGATCGGTGAACTGTCGCCATGTCACACCCTGCGCTCTATCGCGACAAGCGTCACCAAGGCAGCGACCGGCCGCCGCCTCGTGGTCCGCAACGGCCATCACCGCGAGCGGACGGTGACCACCGCCGCCGGGGCGGTACCGGCGATGCTCCTACGGTCGGCCGATGCCGCTCTTCAGATCTTCAGATCTTCAGAACAAGGTGTCCTGCTCCGGCTCATCATGGAGCAGCGATGCGACCTCCTCGCCTCTCCACTTCGCCTCCAGGTAGCGGCGCCAGCCCGTCGGCGGGGGCCAGGGGATCCCCCACTCTGCAAGTTGCTTCCTACTCCATCCGCCGTTGGATGACTGTGCGGCGGCTACCTCGTCCGGGGAGGGCACATAGTCGACCATGAAGTGATCATGGCTCCCGCAACCGGTGTTTTCAACACAGGCTGTTGGACTGAAGCACTCGCCGGGCCGCAGCCTGACGATGCCGCTCACCCCCGGCGCCGATCCAGCCGAGGGATGGCTGCTGGTATGGGCCACCCGTCCAGCCGGGCACGACTTCGGCACCGTCGAGAAGAGCTCCCGCGGCTACCTGCGCGTCAAGAAGCACCAACTCGGCCTGCCGCGGGGCGTCGTCTTCCTCTACGACGAAGCGACGCGTGAACTCGCCGGGGCTTTCTACGACGGGCACATCGGCCCGCTCGACGCAGCCCTGACCGCCACGGTGCGGGCCTTGCGCCCCGCGACGGATCTGCGAACGCTGCATCGAGCAGATCATCGCCGTCAGCACGGCCGCAGGGATCCTGTACACCGCCTGGCACCAGGCGAACAGCCGCACATCCCCGCCCGAACAGGGCGTCTCCCGTACGGGAGACGAGCGGCAGGATTCCTCCTGAAACGGGGCGGGACACTGCCTCCGCGGACGTTCGCGGCATTCTGCCCCCGGAGGGGAAGGCGGCGCTCGGCTGAGTGGGGAGGAGCCGGCGAGGCGGGGCGGGGCTTGGAATCGGCAAACCACGGGTCCGCGTCAGCGCGCCCGCGGTCCTGCACCTTCCGACCCGCCGCCCGTCAGCCGGTACCTCGCTGCGGCCAGAGCGCGGTCACGCGGCCGGCAGCAGGGGGCCCTGGCCAGGACAAACGCGGGCCTGGAAGGCCGGAGGCCACTGCCCCGGCATCGACTCGGGACGCCGCCGTTCGTCCGAGGCTTCAGGGCGCTGTCATGTGCCGGACCGCAGCTGTCGCCGCAGCCGGTTCAGTGCCTCACGTACCCGAACGGGGACCTGTACCGGCAGATGACAAAGCTGAGCGAGCGGCAGTTCGACGTCCTCATTCTGCGCGACGCTCTCGGCTTCGACACCAAGGAGACCGCCCTGATCATGGGCATCCAGGAAGCCACCGTCCGCTCCACCCGCCGCACCGCCGAGCACCGCCTGGCCGCCGTCATGGGTTTCCAGTTCGACGAAAGCGCCGACAGCCCCGACACCGACTCCACGGACGACACCGACAAGGAGCGACCGACCCATGACCCGCGCCCCGCGCAGCATCGACGAGGCCCTACGCCGTGCCCGCGTCTTCCAAGGCGAATACACCACCGCCGAGCTGGCCAGCGCCTGGCACCACCTCGCCAGCAACCTGCACGAGCCGCGCTGGGTGCAGTTCCTCAGCACCGCACCATCCGGCGCCCGAGCTCACCAGCTCCCCGGCGCCCTGCACGAACAGGCCGCCCACGACCTGCGCACCCTGTGCCGCGGCGCCGTCCACCACCACGGCGCCGCCCGCCACACCACCGACTTCGACACCGTCCGCGACCCCGACGGCGCCCTCACCTTCGCCTGCCTGCTCTACCTCGCCGACCAGGAAAAAGGAGCCCAGTTCTGGTGGCACTACGCCGCGGGCGCCGACAGCACCACCGCCGCCCTGAGCCTGTACCTGCGCCACCTGCGTCAGGGCGACATGCACGACGCCCAGCACTGGGCCGGCCAGATCCACCGCCTGAACCTCCTGGACTGGAGCTGTTACACACCAGTGCCCCACCACGCCGACACCAGCCCCCACCCCTCCCCCGGCCCCAGCGTCGGCTACGCCCTCCCCCGCTCGGGCCCCGCCGTCTCCGAAGACGCGGTCAAGGACGCCATCGACGAACTCCAAGCCCCCCAACAGCGGACTCCTGGGGCCTGTCCCCCAGCCCATCCCTGCCTCGCCGACCACTGGGATGAACTCGTCACGACATGAGCCCGCCAGTAGGGCCCGCCAGCCGGTGCCAACCTCCATCTGACTGCTGATCAGCCGGAATGGCGGCGAGCGGAAGTCGCGGTTGCTGACGAAGGGTGTGGTGATGTTCCCCGTCGGCCAACGCGCTCCAGACCTTTCCGCGTACTGCTGCGCCTCCATCGCCCGGTGGTGGAAGGTGATGCAGGAAGATCGCGGCCGTATGGAGACCACCTGTGCCCAGAGGCATGACCGTAGGCTCGACCCACTACCCCACCAAGGAAGCCGTCGACGTCACCTGGATCAACCAGGCCGCGCGCGAGGTCCAGGACGGCGAGACCGCGGATGCCATCCCCATTGGCTGCCCGACCGGCGACCACGAGCAGTGCGTGTTCGGCCTCACCGCGGGCGGTGTGATCAATGGGACGGCAGTGTCCGCGTGCCGGATGGCCTCGCAGCAGGCCGCCGGGGCCGTGGGTTCCCGCTGAGGCGTTTCTCCACCTGAACTCCGGCTCCGCCCTAGTTGTTGCGGGTCAGGACGTTGGTGACGGCGCATAGTGGTGGGCAAGATTGGTGGCGAGGTCGCGGAGGTGAGCCCTGGCTTCGGTGGGGCCGTGCACAGTGATGGCGCTCCCGAACGGCAGTAGTGCTCGCACGTCCTCCAGATGCAGGAAGCGGATCGTTACCTTGCGGCCGGTGGCGGATTCTTCATGGTCGTCCGGGACGAGTCGTAGGCCAAAGATCCGTTGCGCTCGCTCGATCTGGGTCTGGTCGATGGTGGCGCTGACCTCTATCGCGTGGTTGTGCTCCCACTGATCAATGAGCGCTGCGGCGACGGTGGCCAGGGTCTGGCTCTCGCGGATCCGTCGTGGCTGGTCGACTTCTTTCCACGTCGTGATCCGTTCGAGTCGGTACATCCGTGGCACTCGGGCACAGTCGGCGACGAGGTACCAGATGCCGGCCTTGGCGAACAGCCCGTAGGGATCCACGACCAGGTCGCGTGGGCATGACTCGCGTGGGCTGTCGTACTCGATCCGTAGCCGGCGACCTCGCCGCACTGCGCCGATCAGCGAAGCCGGAGTCGTGCCGGAAGCTCGTGCCTGACGCCAGGGACGGCTGTCCACGTGCACTACGTCGGTGAGCGGCAAGAGCTCATGACCTCGACGTGGCTGTGTAGCGACGATCTTGGAGAGCGCGCGCCGGCTTTCGACCGATGCGTTGAGCTCTCCAAGTTGCTTCTCGTCCAGCCCGGTGAGCGACAGATGATCACGCTCGCCCGGCGTGAGTCGCGTGAGGTCGAGCCCGGACCCGGGCAGCATGGTCACGCCTCCGAGGCGGCCCCGGTGTGCGGTCACCGGCAGACCGGCGTCGCGGAGCCAGTTCAGGTCTCGGGTGATGGTTCGAAGGGACACTCCGAGCGCCGAGGCAAGTTCCTGTGTGGTCACGGCATCCCTCGATTCAAGGAGCAGGATCAGGGAGAAGAAACGGTCTGGGGTCACACACCAATTTTTTCAGGAATTGCGACACGATGCGGCGCATATCCCGGTCAGGCTGGTGGATGCGTACCTACGACCTGTGAGAAGGAACAACCATGACCACATCCGTCGTGTCCATCGTCTACGTGAACGACGCTCCCGCCGCAGCTCGTTTCTACGGCGACCTCCTCGGCATGAGCCCCTCGTTCGAGACTTCGGGATACATCACCTTCGACCTCGGGCCAGGCGCTGACCTCGCTCTGTGGTCTGGCCAGTTCGAGGATCTGTCACCGGAAGTCCCCCGCACCAGTGAGGTTTGCCTGGCCATCGACGGTGGACCCGACGAGCTCAACGCGACCTTCAAGCAGTGGAATTCCAAGGGGGTCACGATTCTGCGCGAGCCTCATGACGCGGGGTTCGGGCTGACCTTCCTCGCAGCCGATCCTGACGGGAACCGTATCCGCGTCGCACCGCAGGACTGAAAGGCCGCAATGCGGCAGGCGCGCACGATAGGTGTCGCGCCTGCCGTCGTCTGACTTCGAGAGGACGACGAGTGCCCCACGCCAACACCTCGGCCCCACCGACGGCGTCCTGATCATCGACGACACCGGATTCGTCAAGAAAGCGCGGCCTGCTTGCGGCACAGCCGGCAGATTCGGTCCCCGTCCAGTACCGCGGTGTGGCCGCACACCGTGCAGGCGCCGGCGAACCGCAGGTGTGACTGACCGTTTCAGCGACGGGGTCCGCCGCCTGTGGCGCTCAGCGGGCGGCGCGCGGGTCATAGGCGGATGACGATCAGGGCAATGTCGTCGCGGGCGCCGCTGCTGACGCCGAGGTGCGCGAGGAGGGCGTCGGCGAGGCGTTCGGGAGGGTGGTGGGCATGGCGGGCGAGCGCATCGGTGAGGCGTTGCAAGCCGGCGTCGATGTCCTCGCCGCGGCGTTCGACGAGACCGTCGGTGTAGAGCACGAGAGTGTCGCCGGGGGTGTAGGGCAGGCCGGCCTGGATGCGGGGGACGTGTTTGGGGCGGGCCCCCAGCGGAGGGTCCGTGGCCTGGTCGAGAAGGTCGCAGGTGCCGTCTTGATGGAGCAGGACGGGGGGCGGGTGGCCGGCGCTGCTGTACACGATGCGGCGAGTGCGGGGGTCGATGACAGCCTGGACGACGGTGGTGGCCAGTGCATCCTCCACGTAGCGTGCATACAGGCCCAGGACGTCCAAGGCTCTCGCGGGCCATTCGACGGCCAGGACGGCCGCGGACAGCGCGCTGCGGAGCATGCCCATGACGGCGGCGGCCTCCAGGCCGTGACCGACGACGTCGCCGACCGCGACAGCGAATCTGTTCTCGGCCAGGTCGACCACCTCATACCAGTCGCCGCACACGTTCAATGACCCGGCGGCGGGCAGGTAGCGCACCGCGGTGTCCTGGTGCCGGGCCAAATGGGGCGAGTGAAGCATGGCCTCCTGCAAGGTGACGGCGACCCGGCGTTCCCGGGCGTGGGCTTGGTGCAGTTCTTCGTTCACTCGCTTGAGCTCTCGTCCGCGCGCATACAGTTCGACCTCCATCGCCTCCACGTCGCTGAGCGCACGGCCTTCTCGCGGGCGAGGGTGGGAGAGGATGAACGAGGTCACGTCCTCCCCCCGGTGGATGATCCACTCCACCTCCCCATCAGGTCCGAGCACCGGGGTGTTGATCGCGGACCACCACCGCTCCTCGAACATGCCGGGCGGGTCGGCCACGGGAATGTCGTACTTCATCGGCGCCATCGTGTCCGGCTCCCTCGAGCGCAGGACCTGGTGCAGGGAGGCGTGCAGATTCCGCACCCCGTCAGCATCCGGGTCCGCCGGATTGTCGGGGAAGGCATCGAAGAGGTACCGCCCGAGCAGATCCTCCCGAGCGCGGCCGGTCACCCGGCAAGCCGCCTCATTGACGTCAGCGAGCACCAGATCCGGGCCCAGCACCATACAGGGGCTGGGCGTGACCGCGAACAGCGCCTGGTAGTCGATCATCGGCCTCGCCGCCCGGTGCGGCCGTGCATCCTCAGCAGGGCTGTTTTCGTCCCTCACCCTTACGTTCTACCGTTCGCCGGCGTCCTCGGCACCTGGGTACATCGCCTGCCTTCGGCTCGAGGGACCGCAAAGACGCTGACGCAGCCGCGCTGAAGGGTTGTCCGCCACTCTGCGATCAGCTCGCCGGCTCAAGCGCTCCTTACCTTGTTGGCGGGTTGATTCCGGTCCTTCGTACGATCGGGAGACCCAGGGGCCTGGGTGTGGCTGAAAGCGCTCATGCCGTACGTGTTGGCGAAGTTCCGGCGCGAGAAGCCGGAGAACGTCCGCCGCTACTTCAAGCCTTCCCCGGAGGTGATCGCCGAGCTCACCAGCCTGCTCGCCCCAGAGACGCCCGCGCTGAAACGTCGCCGCCCAGCAGAGGGGGGCCGTTCGTGCGAAGGGGTTCGTGTCCAGGACGCGTGGCTGCTCGCTGGCCGCCCGGGGAGCGATGATCCATGCGGCCCCTGATGAGGGGAAAGGGGGTCAGCCTTCGCGGCTGGGGAGCATGGCCAGGGCCGGGAGTGTAAGACGTTCGGTGTAACTCCCGATCGTGGAAGATGCATCTCGATGACCTGTGAGAACGTGTCCGAGTCCGGGATTGTCGAGCCCACGGCAGTTGTGTCGGCGTGAGCGGCACAGTGATCGGCGTGGGCCATGACCCGGCGATGTTGTCCGCGGCTCGCCGACCCACCAGCGACCTGCCGACAGTTCAGATCCGCGAAGCAGATGCTCACGGTCCTGCCCGTCGAACCCGGCACGGTGGACCGGGCCAAGATCGACCGGGACCTCATGCATGTCGCCGAGCCGGCGTGCGCGCTGGCACAACTACACCTGGCGACCGGCCAGGAGCGCGGATCGCTCTGGCGGAGCCGGACCGGAGCCGCCCTGACGGTCGATGCGGAAGACCCCGACATCGCTCTCGCAGGGACCTTTCTTCGCTTCCTTCACACTCATCACCGTGATCTGCTCCCGCAGACAAGGGAGAATCGGCATGACCCGCACGCAGAAGTTACTGACACGATCGCCCTGGTGCTCGGTGTCACGGCCGCGAGCCGGCACTGGCCGATAACTCCATGCCCGCGCCTGCGCTGACCGGCGCGGCGACCGGGGCCGCGCCGGCCCGGGTAGGCGCGCTCACGGGCGTCGGCGTGGTCGGTGACGTCGACGAGAACAGTTCGCTGAGGCCGGGACAGCAGGTGGCCACGATGATGGGCGGCATGGGCCGCTCCTACGACGGCACGTACGCCCAGTACGTGACCGTCCCCGCGGCGCAGGTCATCCCGTTCGAGACCGGGCTCCGTGGGAGGTCGTCGGTGCGCTGCCGGAGATGTTCCAGACCGCCTACGGATCGCTGACCACCCGCCTGGACCTCAAGGCCGGGCAGAAGCTGCTGATCCGCGGCGGCACCTCTACGGTCGGGCTGAGCGCGGCCACGATCGCCAAGGGCCTCGGAGCCACCGTGCTCTCCACCACCCGCAGCCGGACCGGGCCGGGGAATTGCGGGCCGCGGGCGTCGACCATTCCCTCGTCGACAGCGGCACGATCGCCGACCAGGTGCGCGAGCTGATTCCGGAGGGTGTCGACGCCGTACTGGAGCTGGTGGGCTGCTCGGTCCTCGCCGACACCCTCCGCACCGTTCGCCGGCACGGCACTGTCTGCTTCAC
>NZ_JBIUSU010000014.1:0-165455 GCF_044741545.1 Streptomyces sp. NPDC088157 | reverse complement strand
GCGTCGGCGTCGTCCTGGGTGGGACAGGCGACCCGGACGATCTGGCAGCCGGACGCGGTGAGCTCGGCGATCTGCTGCAGGGTGGCGCCGATGTCGGAGGTACGGGTCGTGGTCATCGACTGCACGGACACCGGGGCGTCTCCGCCGACCGCCACGGAGCCGACCTGGATCTGCCGGCTCTTGCGGCGCTCGGCGAGCTTGGTCGGAACGGACGGCATGCCGAGAGAAATCGCAGTCATCTGCTGTGCAACCCCAAGTCGTGGATCAAGGCCCAGGTCCCGTCGAAGGCGGGTTCCAGGCTTCGAGATTACGGCACCGCCCCAGGCGCGAGCACTTCCCCACCTCGAACCACTCGACGGAGGGACCCCCATCGCCGGTCGAACCCACTCGACGGAGGGACCCTTATCGCCGGTCGAACCCACTCGACGGAGGACGGCCCGGCACGACGGAGGACGGCCCGGCACCTGGGAGGTGCCGGGCCGCCGTGAACCGCGGATGACAGGGAGGTGACCAGGACCTGGCCTAGGAGATCTTCACCGGGTTCACCACGTCCGCGATCAGGACCAGCACCGTGAAGCAGATGAAGATGCCTGCCACCACGTACGCCACCGGCATCAGCTTCGCCACGTCGAACGGGCCCGGGTCCGGCCTGCGCAGGACCTTGGCGAGGTTGCGGCGCAGGGACTCCCACAGGGCGCCCGCGATGTGACCGCCGTCCAGCGGCAGCAGCGGGAGCATGTTGAAGAGGAACAGGGAGAGGTTGAAGCCGGCGACCAGCATCACGGCCATGGCCAGCTGCTGCGAGGCCGGGATGTCCAGGGTGAAGATCTCGCCGCCGACGCGGGCCGCGCCGACCACGCCCATGGGTGAGTCGGGCTCGCGGGGTGCGCCGTCGAAGGCCGCGTTCCACAGGGCCGGGATCTTGCCGGGGAGGGCCGCGATGGAGTCGACGGCCTCGCCGACACGGTCCGTCATCCAGGACACGGAGTCGCCGAAGTCCTGCTTGACGACACCGGTGGCCGCGCCGAAGCCGAGGAAGCCGGCCTTGATGTACTCGCCCTGGACGTAGGCCCCGTCGGCGTCCTTCTTGGCGACCTGGTTGGTGGCGATCGTCGCGTGCAGGGTCAGTTCCCTGCCGCCCCGGTCGACGACGATGGCCACGTCCTTGCCCGCGCTGACCCGGATCAGGTCGGAGAGCGTGTTCCAGTCGTCCGTCCGCTGACCCGCGAAGGAGACGATCTTGTCGCCGGGCTTCATGCCGGCGGCCGCGGCCGGGGAGGCCGGGTCGGTCGATCTGCAGTCGTCGCGGTTCTGGCTCTGCGAGATGACGCACGGGGAGACCGAGCTGACGGTGGTGGTCTGCTGCTGGATGCCGAAGCCCATCAGCACGGTGAGGAACAGGCCCACCGCGAGCACCAGGTTCATGAAGGGGCCCGCGAACATCACGATGACCCGTTTCCACGGCTTGCGCGTGTAGAACATGCGCTTCTCGTCGCCCGGCCGGAGCTCCTCGTATGCGGCCGAGCGGGCGTCCTCGATCATGCCGCGCCAGGGGGAGGTGGAGCGGGCCGTGATCCGGCCGTCGTCGCCCGGCGGGAACATGCCGATCATGCGGATGTAGCCGCCGAAGGGGATTGCCTTGAAGCCGTACTCGGTCTCGCCCTTCCTGCGCGAGAAGATGGTCGGGCCGAAGCCCACCATGTACTGCGGTACGCGGATGCCGAACAGCTTGGCCGTCGACAGGTGCCCCAGCTCGTGCCAGGCGATCGAGAACAGCAGGCCGACCGCGAAGACGACTATGCCGAGGATCATCATCAGGGCTGTCATGCACGCGCCTCCGCGGTAACCGTCAGTTCCTGGGCCCGGGCCCGTGCCCAGGTCTCCGCTTCGAGGACGTCCGACACGGTGAGTGAAGTTCCCGTCGCCGGCGTGCCGTGCTCCTGCACGACCCGGGTGACGGTCTCCATGATCCCGTTGAACGGGAGCGCGCCCTTGCGGAACGCCTCCACACACTCCTCGTTGGCGGCATTGAACACCGCCGGGGCCGTGCCCGCGAGCTCGCCCACGTGCCGGGCGAGGCTCACCGAGGGGAAGGCCTCTTCGTCGAGCGGGAAGAACTCCCACGTCGACGCCGTGCTCCAGTCGAAGGCGGGCGCCGCGTCGGGAACGCGCCGGGGCCAGCCCAGACCGATGGCGATCGGCCCCCGCATGTCGGGGGGCGTCGCCTGGGCCAGCGTCGATCCGTCCGTGAACTCCACCATCGAGTGGACATACGACTGGGGATGCACGACGACCTCAATGCGGTCGAAGGGAATGTCGTAGAGAAGGTGCGCCTCGATCACTTCCAGGCCCTTGTTGACCAGGGTCGCGGAGTTGATCGTGATCACCGGGCCCATGGACCAGGTGGGGTGGGCGAGGGCGTCCTCGACGGTCACGTCGGCCAGCTGCTGTTTCGTGCGGCCTCGGAAAGGGCCGCCGGAGGCGGTGACGACCAGCTTGCGCACGTCCGCGCGGGTGCCCGCGGCAAGCGCCTGGAAGAGGGCCGCGTGCTCGGAGTCCACCGGGATGATCTGCCCGGGCTTCGCGAGCGCCTTGACCAGCGGGCCGCCGACGATGAGCGACTCCTTGTTGGCGAGCGCGAGGGTGCGGCCCGCTTCCAGGGCGGCGAGGGTCGGCGCGAGGCCGATGGAGCCCGTGATGCCGTTGAGGACGGTGTGGCAGTCGGAGGCGGCGAGCCGGGTGGCGGCCTCCGGGCCGGCCAGGATCTCGGGGAGCGGCTCCCCCGTCCCGTACTCGGCGGCGAGCGCCTCGCGCAGGTCGGCCACGACGTCCTCGCGGGCGACCGCGACCGTCCGCACGCGCAGCCTGCGGGCCTGTTCGGCGAGGAGGGCGACCCGGCCGCCGTTGGCGGACAGGCCCGTCACCCGGAAGCGGTCCGGGTTGCGCAGCACGAGGTCGATGGCCTGGGTGCCGATCGAACCGGTGGAGCCGAGGATCACCACGTCCTTCGGGCCGTCGCCCGCGACCGGGTCGAAGACGAGGTGCGGGTCGGCGAGTGGGGCTGGACTGTCGGTCATCCCCCCATTGTTGCCGCACCGGGTGTGCGGCAGGACAGGGTGCCCCCTGCTCGTCCCCCTCATGAGGGGCTCACAGCACGGGGCACCTTCCGGACATGTGTGCGACGCCTCACCTGATGGGGCGGTGGACGTTCTCCCGCTCGCTCGGCCCGGGTGTGGTGTCGGCGATCCAGGGGCCATCCCCGGACGGGTCGACGATGCCCTGTTCCAGCCACTCGTAGGTGCCGGCCATCACACCCTTGACGACCTTGCGGTCCACGTCGTCGGTGTTGCTCCACAGCTGGGTGAAGAGCTCGTCGACGCGGACGCGGGACTGGCGGCAGAAGGCGTCGGCGAGCTGATAGGCCTCACGGCCGTTCTCGCCGCGCGAACGCAGCAGTTCGGCGCGCACGCAGGCCGCGCTCATCGCGAACAGCTCCGCGCCGATGTCGACGATCCGGCCGAGGAAGGCCTGCTTGGTCTCCATCCGGCCCTGCCAGCGGGACATGGCGTAGAAGGTGGAGCGGGCGAGCTTGCGGGAGTGCCGCTCCACGTACCGCAGATGTACGGAGAGATCGACGCCCTGCTTGAACTCAGCGTAGGACGAGGGCAGTTGGCCCGGCCCGGCGACGAGTTTCGGGAGCCACTTGGCGTAGAAGACACCCGCGTTCGCGCCCGCCTTCGCCTTGTCCTGGAGGGACTTGTCGGGATCGATGAGGTCGCCGGCGACCGTCAGGTGGGCGTCCACGGCCTCACGGGCGATGAGGAGGTGCATGATCTCCGTCGAGCCCTCGAAGATGCGGTTGATCCGCAGGTCGCGCAGGACCTGCTCGGCGGGGACGGCCTTCTCGCCGCGCGCGGCCAGCGACGCCGCCGTCTCGAAGCCGCGGCCACCCCGGATCTGGACCAGTTCGTCGGCCATGCGCCAGCCCAGTTCGGAGGCGATGAGCTTGGCCAGCGCGCCCTCGATACGGATGTCGTTGCGGTCCTCGTCCGCCATCTGGGAGGAGAGGTCCAGCACCGCCTCCAGGGCGAAGGTCGTCGCCGCGATGAAGCTGATCTTCGCGCCGACCGCCTCGTGGTGGGCGATCGGCCTGCCCCACTGCTCACGGGCCGCGGACCACTCGCGGGCGATCTTCAGGGACCACTTGCCCGCCGCCACGCAGGACGCGGGCAGCGAGAGCCGGCCCGTGTTGAGGGTGGTCAGGGCGATCTTCAGGCCCGCCCCCTCGGGACCGATGCGGTTCGCGGCCGGGACCCGCACCTGGTGGAAGCGGGTCACGCCGTTCTCGATGCCGCGCAACCCCATGAAGGAGTTGCGGTTCTCGACGGTGATGCCGGGCGAGTCGGCCTCCACGACGAAGGCGGTGATGCCGCCCTTGTGCCCCTCGCTCTTCGGCACCCGGGCCATCACGACCAGCAGGTCGGCGACCACGCCGTTGGTCGTCCACAGCTTCACCCCGTCGAGGACGTAGTCTCCCCCGCTCTCGAAATCGCTCGAGCCGGAGGCGCCCCCGTCGTCGGGCACCGCGCTCGTGGCGAGCCGGGCCGGGTCGGAGCCGACGTCCGGCTCGGTGAGGAGGAAGGCGCTGATGTCCGTGCGGGCGCAGCGCGGCAGGAACCGCTGCTTCTGTTCCGGGGTGCCGAACAGCTTCAGGGGCTGCGGCACGCCGATCGACTGGTGCGCCGACAACAGCACGCCGACCGCGGGACTGGCCGAGCCCACCAGGGCCAGCGCCTTGTTGTAGTACACCTGGGTGAGGCCCAGGCCCCCGTACTTGGGGTCGATCTTCATGCCGAGGGCGCCGAGCTCCTTGAGTCCGTTGATCACCTCGTCGGGGATCCGGGCCTCTCGCTCGATGAGGGCCGCGTCCACCTTCGTCTCGCAGAAGTCGCGGAGTTTGGTCAGGAACTGCTCGCCGCGCCGGACGGCCTCGTCGGTGGGGACCGGGTGGGGATGGATCAGGTCCAGCCGGAAACGGCCGAGGAACAGTTCCTTGGCGAAGCTGGGCTTGCGCCAGTCCTGCTCCCGCGCGGCCTCGGCGACCTGGCGGGCCTCTCGCTCGGTGACGGTGGGTTTCTTGAGGGGTGGTGCGGACATGAGGCTCACCTCGCCGCGAATCGGGATCTCGGACCACATTGGTTACCGATGGGTGCTACCCGATCGTTGGTACCCGATCCGGGGCGAGGTGGCCACCCCACGCGCGTACGTTCGGCCGGTGCCCACCGGGTACGCGTGTGGCCCGGACGCCCCGGTTTCCCCGACGTCCCGGCGGTCGGCCCCGACGCCGGGAACGCACGCGTCGTGGGAACGCGGCCTGGGCCGAACGAGTGGTGGCCGCCGTGGCCGGAAATGCTTGCCGTACTCTTCTCCACCATTCCCCCACAACTCCCTGTCGAAGCGCTTCGACAACCTATGGACACCCACCCCCGCTAGAGCTACTGTCGAACCACCCTCACCCGCCCCTGTTCGTTCTGCGCACTGTCGAAGCGCTTCACAAAACTTGGAGAGCTGGATGGTCACCCTCGCCGAGGTCGCCCAGCACGCCGGAGTCTCGGCGAGCACGGTGAGCTATGTCCTCAGTGGCAAGCGGTCCATCTCCACGACCACCCGGCAGCGTGTCGAGCAGAGCATCCGGCAGCTCGGCTACCACCCCAACGCGGGCGCCCGCGCGCTGGCCAGCAGCAGGTCGAACATCATCGCGCTGATGATCCCGCTGCGCACCGACATCTACGTACCGGTGATGATGGAGATCGCCATCGCGGTGGCGACCACGGCGCGCGCGTACGGGTACGACGTCCTGCTGCTCACCGGCGAGGAAGGTCCCGACGCGGTCCGACGCGTCACCGGCAGCGGGCTCGCCGACGCGATGATCCTTATGGACGTCGAACTCGACGACGAGCGGCTGCCGCTGCTGCGCTCCACCGACCAGCCGTCCGTGCTGATCGGACTGCCCGCCGACACCACCGGCCTGACCTGCGTCGATCTGGACTTCGCGGCGACCGGTGCCCTGTGCGTGGAGCACCTGGCGACGCTGGGGCACCGCGACATCGCTGTCATCGGCGAGGCGCCGGCGGTCTACGAACGGCACACCGGGTTCGCCGAGCGCACGCTCGACGGACTCCGTCACCGGGCGAGGGAGCTGGGCCTGCGGCTGCTGCACCGCCCGTGCGAGGGCGGATACGACGCGATGGCCGTGACCCTGGCCCGGGTCCTGGACGAGCGTCCGGGCACCACCGGGTTCGTGGTGCAGAACGAGTCGGCGGTCGAGCCGCTGCTCGCGCTGCTGCGCCAGCAGGGCCGGGCCGTGCCGGAGGACGTGTCGGTCGTGGCCATCTGCCCCGAACAGGTCGCCGTCCAGGCCTCGGTGCGGCTGACGTCGGTCGCCATCCCCGCGCAGGACATGGGCCGGCACGCCGTGGAACGCCTGGTCGCCAAGCTGGCGGGGCACGGCGACGAAGTCGTGCTGATCGCACCCGAGTTGACGGTCCGGGCGAGCACGGGACCGGCGCCCGCCGCCTCTTGACACGCCCCGCCGCCTCCTGAGACCCCGCCGTCTCCGACACACCCCGCTTCACCGCTGTCGTGCCCGTTGCCAGGGCACCGCCATGTCTGCACTCCTTCAAGGAGCACTCCGCATGAACCAGCCTGCCGAAGTCCAGCCTCAGGTCAGCCTCGCGCAGTCCTCGCCCACGGTCGGCACCTTCCGTGAGCGGGACGGCGCCCTGGAGTGGAGCGGCCGCCAGGAGACCCTGCGGGTCGAGCCGTGGGGTCCGGACGCCGTCCGGGTGCGTGCCCGGCTCGGCGGGCCGATCCTCGAAGGGCTGCCGGGCGCGCTCCTCGACGAGCCGCCCGCCACCGAGAGCAGCGTCAAGGCCGGTGACACCGAGGGCCGGTTGACCGTCGGTGCCCTGACCGTCGAGGTGGACGCCGAGGGCGTGATCCGGTTTCTGCGGACGGACGACCGTACGGAGATCCTGGCCGAGCAGCGCGCCCACTTCTGGTGGCCGGGTCCGCGGCTCTACACCGCCGTGGGCAACGGCCACCACCGCCTGGAGCAGCGCTTCGCCGCCTACGACGACGAGAAGCTGTACGGCCTCGGCCAGCACCAGCACGGCCGTCTGGACCAGAAGGGCCTGGTCGTGGACCTGGTCCAGCGCAACGCCGAGGTCGGCATCCCGGTGCTCACCTCCAGCCGCGGTTACACGCTGCTGTGGAACAACCCGGCGATCGGCCGGGTCGAACTGGCCGGCAACGGCACCCGCTGGGTCGCGGACTCGGCCCGGCAGATCGACTACTGGATCACCGCGGGGGCCCCGGCCGACGCCCAGCGCAACTACAGCGCGGCCACCGGCCGCACCCCGATGCTGCCGGAGTGGGCGGCGGGCTTCTGGCAGTGCAAGCTGCGCTATCGCACCCAGGACGAACTCCTCGGGGTGGCACGGGAGTACAAGCGCCGGGGCCTGCCCCTCGACGCCATCGTCTGCGACTTCTTCCACTGGACCCACCTGGGCGAGTGGAAGTTCGACCCGGCCGAGTGGCCCGACCCGGCGGCGATGGTCCGAGAGCTCGAGGAGCTGGGCGTCAAGCTGGTGGTGAGCGTCTGGCCGTCGGTGTCGCCGCTGAGCGAGAACCACCCCGTGATGGAGCAGCGCGGCTACTTCATCGGCACCCAGTACGGCCCGATGGCCCACGCCGACTGGCCGGACAAGGGCGTCGCCTCGACCGTCCAGGTGGCGTTCTACGACGCGACGAACCCGGAGGCCCGGGAGTTCGTGTGGTCGAAGATCCGCGACAACTACCTCGCCCCGTACGGAATCACGGCCTTCTGGCTGGACGCCTGCGAGCCGGAGCTGAAGCCCGGCTTCCCGGAGAACCTGCGCTACTGGGCGGGTCCGGGCCTGGAGGTCGGCAACATCTACCCGGCCGAGAACTCCCGCACCTTCTACGAGGGGCTGCGCGCGGCCGGCGAGGAGGAGATCGTCAGCCTCAACCGCTCGGCGTGGGCGGGCAGCCAGCGCTACGGCGCCGCCCTGTGGTCCGGGGACATCGGCACCGACTTCGCGACCCTGCGCCGTCAGATCGCGGCCGGCCTGAACACCGCGCTGTCCGGCATCCCCTGGTGGAACACCGACATCGGGGGTTTCCACGGCGGCGACCCGGGCGATCCGGCGTACCAGGAGGTGATGGTCCGCTGGTTCCAGTTCGGCGCGCTGTCCCCGCTGATGCGCCTGCACGGCTTCCGCGACCCGGGCATGCCGCTGGGCCCGGACATGACCGGCGGCCCGAACGAGGTGTGGTCGTACGGCGAGGAGGCCGGCGCGGTCCTGGAGAAGTACCTGCGGCTGCGCGAGCGGCTCAAGCCGTACGTCCTGAAGGTCATGCGGGAGGCTCACGAGGAGGGGCTGCCGCCCATGCGGCCACTGTTCCTGGAGTTCCCGGACGACCCGGCCGCCTGGTCGGTGGACGACTCCTACCTCTTCGGCCGGGACCTGCTCGTCGCCCCGGTGCTCACGGCGGGCGCGACGGCCCGCACGGCTTATCTCCCGGCGGGCGCGACCTGGACGGACGCGTGGACGGGCCGGACGTACGCGGGCGGTGCGGCCGTGACGGTCGACGCCCCGCTGGACCGCCTTCCGCTGTTCCTGCGGGACGGGGCGCGGCTGCCGGTGGCGGAGTAGCGCCCGAGGACGGGAACACGAGCGGCCGGCCCCGCGACGCGGGGCCGGCCGGGTGCGGTGGTCAGCTGCTGCTGACGGTCAGGTTGTTGGTGGTGAAGTCCAGGCCGCCGGACGACGAGGTGATCTCGTAGCCGAACTGCACGTCACCGATGGTCTCGTTGCCGAACCAGCCCTTGGTGTCCTTGATCCATTTCAGGATCGGCAGGATGTTGACCGTGCCGGAGGTCGAGTTGGAGGTGCGGACGAAGGAGAAGACCTCGTTCGCGCCGTTGTTCCCCTTGTAGACGGTCCAGGTGTGACCGCCGAGCGTCACGTTCCCCTGCGAGGTGCCCAGGGGGCCGACGGCCCCGGTCTTGTTGACCCAGAGCATGATCTCGTAGTCGTAGTCGGTGTCCCAGATGTCGTACGACGTGTTGTACGCGCCGGACGACGGGACCGTGACGTTGTAGCTGCTGGAGAGCGAGCCCAGCGAGGTGATCGCCTTGTTGATCACCTTCTTGGAGTCGGGGTAGGACTTGATGCCGCCGGTGTTGGGGTGGTTGGCCCAGACACCCCAGTTGGTGCCGGAGTTGGCCCAGACGCACTGGCTGCCGGCGCCGGAGCCCCAGATGTTGTTGTACAGCGTGTAGCCGTTGAGGCTGGTGTTGCCCCACTGGTCGCAGGTGTTCCAGACGGCGGCCGAGGCGGGGGCCGAGGCCAGTCCGACGGTGGCGCCGAGCGCGAGGGCGGGGGCGAGCAGGGCCTTGCTGATCCTGCTCAGGGTGCGTGTTGCCATGGGTGTCCCTTCCATGGGTGGGGGGAACTGCGCTTTCTCAGGGGGGAGTCATCACGTCCCCAGGGTGAGGACGTGGTCTTCTCCGGCGACGAGGTCGAGCGGCTGTGCGTCTTCGTCGTCGGAGGAAGTCCGGACTTCGATGCGGTGACTGCGGTGCGGCCGCAGCACGGCCCGGGCGCCGTCGGGGCCCCAGGAGAGGTCGAGTTCGGCGCCGAAGGGGAGCGCGGCGGAGGCGGCCGAGGCCGTCTGGAGGTTGAGGTTGGCGTTGGTGGTGAAGGCGCCGGACCAGGCCGTGTCCCAGTCGCCGGTCCACAGGCCGGTCAGCCGGGGCGGGCACAGGCCGGAGGAGGAGAGCAGGTGGTAGCGGCCGGCGGCGAAGAGGCGCTCCAGGAGCGCCGTGCTGCGGGGGCGTTCCAGCAGCTCGGAGCCGGGGAGCCCGCGTTCTCCCGGGTCGGCGTGGAGGTCGAGGGTGACCCGCTCGTAGGTGGTGCGGTGGAGGGGGAGGTGGCGGTCCAGCAGTTCGTCGTGGGAGTGCGGCAGCCCGCTCAGGGCGCGCTGCTCCTCGGCGACGTCCAGTTCTCCGGTGTGCCGGCGCACGCGGGTGAGCAGCAGCACGGACCGGGCGCCGGTGACCCGGACGCCCGGGAGCCTGAGCGTGGTGCGGCCGCCGGTGACGACGACGAGCGTCACGCCCGTGTACGCGCGGTCGCTGTCGGGGCAGCGGGCCCGCAGGGTGAGCAGGGCGCCGTCCGGGGTGAGGACGGAGCCGTGGCCGACGGCGAGGCCGGCGGGTGCGCCGGGAAGCCGATGGTCCTGGAAGATGTCCAGGTCGAGGCCGGTGACCTGCTGGACGATCACGTCGTCGGCGCGGGAGACGAAGACCCGGCTGGTGACGCCCGCGCAGGTTGCCGTGGTCTCGCCGGTGGCGAAGTCGACGGCGCGCAGGCGGTAGCGGCGCGGCTCGTCCGAGGGGGCTCCGCGCAGCCGTATCTGGAAGGCCGGGTGGAAGGGCTGGACCCACTGCAGGATCCGGTGGTCGGTGAAGTCGTCGGCGGCGGCCCACTCTCCGGCCAGCAACCTGTCCTGCGGGGCGGTGAGTCCGGCGGCGAGTCCGGGCGGGCGGGCGTGTTCGGAGCCGTTGGGGCGGACCAGGGTGTGGTGGGTGACGATGACCCGGTCGTCGTACGGATCGCCGAACGCGAGGGTCCCGTGCCTGCCGTTTCCGCTGAGGAAGGCGTCCTCCCAGCGGGAGGCGGGCCGGTACTCGTGGGTTCCGTGCACGGGACTGTCGGTGCTCGGGCTGCCGATGCCCGGGCTGTCGGTGCCCGCGCTGCCGGGGCGGGGGCGGGGGCGGGCGCGGTTCGCCCGGGACGGCACGCCGGTCATGAGCGCAACACCACCACGCCGTAGCGGCCCAGCGTGACCTCGTCCGCGAAGGTCTCCCCGGTGAGCAGGTCGTGGTGGGTGCCCGGGAGCTCGACGGTCACCGACTCGCGGCCGTGGTGGAGCAGGAACAGCAGCTCACCCCGGCGTACGGCCTCCACGCCCGGCGGGAGGCCCTCGAGGACGGGCCGGGCGCCCGCGTCCGCGGCGATGCGGGCCAGCAGGGCGCGGAAGGCCTCGGGTTCCGGGAGGGTGGAGACGTACCAGGCGCGGCCCCGGCGCAGGACCGCCGGCAGTCCGTCGAGTTCCTCGCCCTTGTACGCGGCCTCGACCGAGGCGTCGTCGGTCTTCTCGAGCTCCTCCGACCACAGGGTCCCGCGGAAGGCGTCGGTCTCGACGTGCTCCCCCGCCTCCAGCGGCCACCACTCGTGCAGGGTGCGGATGCCGAACAGCTCGCGCAGGCGGGCGTCCATCCCGCCGGGCCGGACCCGGTCGTCCTCGTCGGCCACGCCGGTCAGGAAGCCGGCCACGAGGGTGCCGCCGCCGCGGACGTGGGCCAGCAGGTTGTCGATCGCCGCGTCGGTCATCGCGTACAGCTGGGGGACGACGACCAGGCGGTAGCCGGTGAGGTCGTGTTCGGGGTGGGCGAAGTCGGTGGTGAGGTGGGACTCCCACAGGGCGCGGTGCCAGGCGTGCAGGACGGCCGGGTGGTCGACGTGGGTGGAGGGGCGGCCGTCCTGGGCGCCGGCCCACCAGGCGTGCCAGTCGTGCAGGACCGCGATGTCCGAGCCGATGTGAGTGCCCGTCACCTCATCTCCGATACGGGCGAGTTCGGCCCCGAGTCGCTTGACCTCCTGGAAGGTGCGGCCCCGCTCCCCCGCGTGGCCGACCATCCCGGAGTGGAACTTCTCGGCGCCCTGCCGGGACTGGCGCCACTGGAAGTAGCAGACGGCGTCCGCGCCTCGGGCCACGGCCTGGAGGGACCAGAGCCGGTTCAGGCCGCGCGGCTTGGGGTGGTTCACCCCGCGCCAGTTGACCGGTCCCGCCGCTTGCTCCATCAGCATCCAGGGGCCCTGCGCCTGGGACCGGGTCAGGTCCTGGACCAGCGCGCCGTGCTGGGCGCCCAGCGGGTCGCGGGGGTCCGGGTAGAGGTCGACCGAGACGACGTGCTCCTCCTCGGCCCAGCGCCAGGCGTCCTGGCCGGAGAACAGCGGCATGAAGTTGGTGGTGACCGGGATGCGCGGGGTGTGCCGGGCGACGATGTCGCGCTCGGCGAGGTAGCACTCCAGGAGCATGTCGGAGGTGAAGCGCCGGAAGTCCAGCACCTGGGTGGGGTTCTTCAGGTAGTGGGTGCGGCGGGCGGGCAGGACGGCGTCCCAGCTGTCGTAGCCCTGGCTCCAGAAGTCCGTGCCCCAGGCGCTGTTGAGCGCGTCCAGGGTGCCGTATCTCGCGCGCAGCCAGCGGCGGAAGGCGGCGGCCGCCTCGTCGCCGTGGTCGGCCGTGCAGTACTCGTTGTTGATGTGCCACAGGGTGAGGGCGGGGTGGTCGCCGTAGCGGGCGGCCAGGTCCTCGGTGATGGCGGCGGCGTAGCGGCGGTAGGTGGCGCTGGAGTGGGAGAAGTGCTGGCGTCCGCCCCACCACTCGACGTCGCCGTTCTCGTCGCGGGGCAGGGTGTCCGGGTGCAGCCGGCCCAGCCACGGAGGCGGGGCGGAGGTGGGGGTGGCGAGGACCACGCCGACGCCGTTCGCGTGCATGAGGTCCATCAGCGTGTCGAGCCAGCCGAACTCCCGTGCCCCGGGCTCGGGTTCGAGCCTGGACCAGGAGAAGACGCCGAGGGTGACCGAGTTGACGCCGGCCTCCCGCATCAGCCGGACGTCCTCGTGCCAGGTCTCCTCGGGCCACTGCTCGGGGTTGTAGTCGCCGCCGAAGAGGATGCGGCCGCGGGTGACGTCGGCGAGGCCGGGCCGGTCGACGGCGGTCATCGGACGGGCTCCCCGTACTGGATGCCCCGACCGTTGGTGGCGATGTAGACACGGCCGTGGATGCGCGGGTCGGCGGCGATGGCCGCGCCGATCCAGCCCCACTGGTGCTGGTCGTCGTTGACCCGCACCCAGGTCTGCGCGCCGTCGTCGGAGCGGTACACGGCGGTGATCGCCTCCGTGGCGCCGACCTGGTAGACCGCCGGGTACGCGGCGCCGTCGGCGGGCTTGCCGAAGGCGAGGGTGTACGAGGCCCAGCAGCTGGTCGACCTGTCGAAGCTTGCCCCGCCGTCGGTGGACCGGTAGAGGCCGTTCCACTTGGTGCTCAGCCACAGGTCGCCGGAGCGCCCCGGGGCCGCGGCCAGCTGGAACTGGCTGTCCCCGGAGGGCAGTCCGCTCGCGCGCCCGGTGAAGGTGAGACCGCCGTCCGTGCTGGCGAACAGGGTTCCCCTGTCGGTGTCGTACGCGTAGAAGCGCGTCGGGTCGGCCGGGTCGGCGAGCGGTGTGGCGCCCTTGGGGAAGGAGGGGACCTCGGACCAGGTCGCTCCGTTGTCCGTGGAGCGGTGGGCGGGGTACTTGGTGCCGTCCCAGTGCACGAAGGTCCACAGCAGCACGCTGCCGTCGGTGTTGGTGGCGATGGGCCCGGGTGCGTCCTCGGCGAGGGCGGGCTGGGCCGCGAAGGGCGCCCAGGACCTGCCGCCGTCGTCCGACCAGGCGCCGTTGCCGTGGTCGCCGAAGCCCGTGCGGACGACGTACGACGGCCTGGCGGCGGCCTGGGCGAGTCCCGTCGCCGACCCGAACACGGGGTTGGCCGCCATGCCCCGCGAGGGCGAGGCGGTGAGCCGCTCGTGGTACATCACCCCGACGTCCCCGAGGCCGCTGATCAGGTGCGCCTCCCCGGTCGGCGGCGAGATGAGCTGACGTACGGAGGTCTCCTCCAGGCCGCGGACCCGCGGGGCCCAGTGCTTCAGGTCCCGGGTGCCGTAGAGGGTGGCGCCGGTGCCGAAGACGATGTGCTTCGAGTCGTACGGGTCGACGGCGACGGCCTGGATCCACCAGCCGAACTTGGGCCGGTCGGCGCCGAAGGCGAGGAACGGGGTCTCGGACACGTCGAGGACCGCCGCCTCCTTCAGGGACGTCCAGGTGCGGCCGCCGTTCGTGGTCCGGTACAGGGTGTCCACGGCCGCCCAGCGGTTGTTGGTGGAGACGACGACGGTGCCGGGGCGGCGGGCGTCGACGGCGGCTCCGCCGTAGCCGAAGCTGTCGGTGCTCCCGTCGGGGGTCGTCCCTCCCGGCTTCACCGGGGTGACGTCGGTCCACTTCCCGTCCGTGGTGCGCAGCTTGTGCACGCTGCCGTCGGACTGGCCGTTGGGGCCGGGCGCGTCGGCGAACGTGATGTACAGCTCGCGGGTGTGGCGGTCGTACGCGGCACGGACGGGCACCTTGGCGGAGGTTCCGGTGGGCTGTCCGGGCACGGCTTCCCATGTACCGCCGTCGGCGGTCCGGTAGAGGTTCGGCGACCCTGCCGAGCCGTCGGAGTCGCCCCAGCCGGCGTAGACGGCGCGGCCTGCGGCGACGAGCAGGGTGACGCCCTGGCCGCTCGCGCCCGGGGTGCCCGGGAAGCCGCCGGCCGCCGCCCAGGTGGCGCCGCGGTCGGTGGACTTGAGCAGCCCGTCGTGCCGCGTCCCCAGCCACAGCGTGTCGCTGTCGCGCGGGTCGACGAGAAGCCGCTCCCCCGCGCCCCGGCCGTCCTCGTTGCCGCCGAGCTTCACCGCGAGGTCGGTGCGGGTCCAGGTGGCGCCGCGGTCCTCGGAGCGCAGGATCGCGCCGTTGCCCGCCCAGGACTGGGCGTAGGTGCCGAGCGCGAGGAAGAGGCGGTTCGGGTGCGCGGGATCGACGGCGAGTGCCTCCACGCCGAGGAGGTTCCAGTCGTCCCAGCCGAGGTGGTCGGTGAGGGGGGTCCATCTCGCGGCTCTGTCGTCCCAGCGGTAGGCGCCGCCGATGTCGGTGCGGGCGTAGGCGAGGCCGTGGACGGCGGGGTGGAAGAGCACGCCGGTGACGAACCCGGTACCCCCGATGACGACGTTGCGCCAGCGGTAGGCGGGGGCGGTGGCCGCGGCTGCCGCCTGGGCGGCGCGAGGCCGGAGGGTGGTGAGGGCGGCTGCGGCTGCCGTGCCGGCGAGAACGGATCGGCGGCTCAGGGGGGTCGCGGGCATGGAGTACCTCGTTCATGTGTCATGGGGGGGCGCGGTTTGCCGGGTGCGGAAGGCGCGGGTGCGGGCAGCGTGGGTCGCGCGGCCCGGCGCTGTCGGGGCGTCTCCCCCGGGAGGCCCCCGGCCCAGCCGTACCGCCTTGTGGTTCCCCCAGGCTTGGGGCACGGGGGAGGCACGCATGCCCGCATGCCCGGAGGAACCGGCCTACGGCGGGGCAACCGTCCCAGGGGCGCGGGAACTGCGCGACCGGTCACCGACGGTCCCGAGCTGCGGACGACCCGCAGCGCGACGGCGATGTCCAGCGAGGGCGTCTACCCCTTGACCGCCCCCGTCAGCATCCCCTTCTTGAAGTGCTTCTGGACGAACGGCGAGAGCACCGCGACCGGCAGCAGCGCCATCACCATCACGGCCATCTGGATGGCCAGCCCCGACAGCTGACCGGTCCTGATGGCCTGGCTCAGGCCGACCGGCGCCTCCTGCTTCTGCACCAGCTGGATCATGACGTTCTGCAGCGGCATCATGTCCTGGTCGTTCAGGTAGAGCGACGCGTTGAACCACGCGCTCCAGTACCCGACGGCGTAGAACAGGGTGATCACCGCGAGGACCGCTCGCGACAGCGGCATGACGATCTGCCAGAGGATCCGGAAGTCCCCGGCCCCGTCGATGCGCGCGCTGTCGATGAGTTCCTGCGAGATCCCCATGAAGAAGCCGCGCAGCACCAGGATGTTGAAGACGCTCACCGCGCTCGGCAGGATCAGCGCGAGATAGCTGTCCGTCAGGCCGAGGGACTGCACCAGCAGGTAGGTGGGGATGAGGCCGGCGCTGAAGAACATGGTCGCCAGGAGCGTCATCAGGATCCCGCGGTGACCGAGGGACCCGGTGCGCGACAGGCCGTAGGCGCACAGGACGGACACCGCCATCGAGAACACGGTGCCGGCCAGCGTCACGAGGATGCTGATGATCGCCGCGCGGGTGACCTGTCCACCGCCGAGCAGCTCCTCGTAGGCGATGAAGGTGACGCCCTTGGGCACGATCACCAGTCCGCCCGCCTCGTCGATCGTCCTCCGCGAGGAGAGGCTGGTGACGACGATGATCCACAGCGGGAAGAGGACCGCCAGGCAGGCGAACAGCAGGACGATGCCCTTGCCCGCCAGGCCGGCCTTCGAAGGCTCCTCCTCCCACGCCGGGCGTGGCGGCGCGGCCCACCGGGGCGGCTTGGTCGCCGGTTCGTCGAGGACGGCGGTCACTTCTTGTACACCCCCTGCTCGCCCATGAGATGGGCCACTTTGTTCGCGGTGAGGACCAGGCCGATGCTGACCACGCCCTTGATCAGGCCGGCGGCGGCCGCGTAGCCGAAGTCCTGGTTGCGTACGCCGTTCCACCACACGAAGGTGTCGAGGACCTCCCCCGCGTCCGGTCCGACGGCGTCGCGTTGCAGCAGGATCTGCTCGAACCCGACGGTCAGCGCGTCGCCGACGCGCAGCACGAGAAGAAGGGCGATCACCGGCCGCAGGGCGGGAAGCGTGACGTGCCACATGCGGCGCCAGCGTCCGGCGCCGTCCATCGCGGCGGCCTCGTAGTGGTCCTGGGGTACCGAGGCCAGCGCGGCGAGGAAGACGATGATCCCCCACCCGGCGTCCTTCCACACGCTCTGCGCGGTGATCAGGAACGCGAAGGTGTTGGGGTCGGTCATGATGTCGAGGCCGTCGTGCCCGTGCTGCCGCAGCAGTTGGGAGAGCATGCCGGCGCCGCCGAACATCTGCTGGAAGACCGCGATGACCAGCACCCAGGAGAAGAAGTGCGGCAGGTAGAGCACGGCCTGCGCGACCGCCCGCACCCGCGGCCTGACGACGCTGTTGATGAGCAGCGCGAGCAGGATCGTGACCGGGAAGAACACCACGATCTGGATGAGGAACAGCACCAGCGTGTTCTGCACGGCCTGCCAGAAGGCCGACGCCTCGAAGATCCGCTGGAAGTTCTCCATGCCCACGAAGGGGCTGTTCAGGATCGAGACGATGCCGTTGTCGCTGATGTAGGGGTCGTAGTCCTGGAAGGCCACCACGTTGCCGAGGATCGGCAGGTAGTTGAAGACCATGACCAGCACGACGGCCGGCAGTGTCATCAGGATCAGGACGCGGTCGCGGCGGAACCTGAGCCGCGGGCTCAGCTTCCCCGCACTTCGTTTCTCCCGGGAACCGGTGGTGTCGTGGGACGCCACCGGGATCTTCTCCGGCGCGTCGGCCTCGGCGGTGCTCCGAGGCACCGTGCTGTGGGACACGGCGTTCTCCTTGCCTCAGAGCCTCGTCAGCTCGCCGCCGGGCCGTTCTCGTCGAGCAGCTTCTGGTACCAGTCGCGCAGCTGGTCCCCGCCCTTCTTCTTCCACTCGGAGATGGCCTGCTGCATGTCGCCGATCTTCTTGTGGCCGCGGGCGATGTCGTCCTCCAACTGCTCGAAGTCGTTCGAGAGGTTGGTGTAGCGGGACGGCTCGGTGATCTGCAGGCCCCAGAAGGACGACTTCTTGGTGAAGGAGCCCACCCGCTGCTGCCACTCCACCATTCCCTTGGTGTAGTCCGGCAGGTCGGGGTGGGCGATGGTCGCGGCGGGGCTCGCGACCATGACGTAGGCGTTGAGGACCTCGTTGTTGCCCTTGTCGTTCTTGACGGGCACGCCGTCCTTGAGGGTGTAGTGCGTGCCCTCCACGCCGTAGTTGGTCATCATCCACTCCTTGGTGCCGTACGGCGCCGCGGTGACGTTGGCGACCGCCAGCACGTCCCGGATGACGGACTCCGAGGCCTTCTTGTTGACGAAGGCGAAGATGCCGGCCGGGTTCGCCGCCCACAGCGTCGGGTCACCGCCGTCGTGGTTCCAGATGTCCATGCCCCAGATCTTGAACTCCGGGTTCTGGGTGGCCTGGGAGGCCTGCTGCCCGTACCAGCCGGAGATGTCGTTGTTCCAGATCAGGAACTCGCCGGCGGCGAACTTGGGGGCGGGGTCGGTGGCCTGGCTCTTGCCCAGCTTGAAGTCGGGGTGGACGTACCCGGCGGCGAACAGCTTGCGCGTCCACTCCAGCGCTTCCAGGTACTCCGGGGTCTCCATCCGGTGGAGCAGCTTGCCGTCGACCACGGTCCAGCTGAGCGCCTTCTCCCCGCCGCTGATGACCCCGAAGGTGTTCATCGCGGTCCACTTCATGTCACCGCAGGCCCACCGCTTGGCCCTGGCGTTGGTGATGTCCTTGCACAGGGCCATGAACTCGTCGGCGGACCGCGGGACGTCGTAGCCCTGCTTGTCGAAGACGTCCTTGCGGTAGAGGGGCACGATGTTCTGGACGTACGGGGCCGGCATCGGCAGGCCCATCAGCTTGCCGCCGAAGATGGAGCGCTGCCAGGCGTCGCTGGGGATCGCCGCGAGGTTCGGGAACTCCTTGACCTTGTCGCCGGACAGGTACGGGCCGAGGTCGGCGAACTTGCTGATGATGGCGCTGGGTATCTTGCCCATCATGTTCCAGCCGGGGACGACCACCACGTCCGGCACGTCGCTGGAGGCGAGGACCGCGCCGAGCTTCTGGTCGTAGGTGTTGCCGTCCTGGTTGCGCCACTGGACGTCCGCGCCGATCAGGGCGTTCATCGACGTGTAGTAGGAGTTGTCGCCCTTCGGCGGCGAGCCCCAGAACGGCGACATGATGGTGACCTTGCCGCCGCTGCCGAGCTTCTTCGGCACCGAGGCCTTCAGCGTGTCGACGTCGAGTTTGGCGGTGAAGCCCATCGCCGAGCCGTTCTTGGCCGGGAAGTCCGGCTTCACCACGTTGCTGGCCACGTAGGCGGGCAGGATCTTCTGGGCGCCCTTGCCCGACGTGGTGCCCTCGCGCGAACCCTTGTCCGCGCCACCGCAGGCGGCCAGCAACGGCATCCCTCCGGCCACCGCGGCAGTGGCGACCGCCGTGGAGGCGAGGAAGCTTCTCCGGCTGGGCCCGGAAGGACCAGAAGAGGGGGAAGCGGCGTTCGGCGTCATTGCGTCAACCCTTCATGGCACACCAGGACACCCGGCGGTGGCCGTCGGCTGCGGTGTCTCGAGTGGAACTGGCTGAGCCGAAGCGATCCTCCGACGCATGTCAGGGTGGTTCGCAGTCGAAGCGCTTCGATGTTGCTGCGAGGTTAAGTGAACACCCTGGGGTGCACAAGGGTCGTCCCCAACATTCCTCCCCGGCTTCCGGGGCTACCTGTTCGTATGCGCTGCTTGAAATAGCGGTGAGCTCCTCTTGACACCCACCCCGCCGTCGAATGAGCATCGAAGCGCTTCGAAAGAGTCTCCCGCTCCACCGCAAAGGGATCCCCACGTGACCGCACACACGCCGCCCACGCCGCCATTCCGCGATCCGCAGCTGCCGTTCGCGAAGCGCATCGACGATCTGCTGTCCCGGCTGACCCGCGAGGAGAAGGTCTCCTTCCTGCACCAGTTCGTGCCCGCCGTCGACCGCCTCGGCATCGCCGCGTTCCGCACCGGCCAGGAGGCGCTGCACGGCGTCGCGTGGATGGGCCCGGCGACGGTGTTCCCGCAGGCCGTGGGCCTGGGCGCGACCTGGAACACCGACCTCGTGCGCCGGGTCGGCGATGCCGTGTCCAAGGAGGTCCGGGCGATGCGCGCGGGCGACGAGCGGGTGGGCCTGAACGTCTGGTCCCCCACCGTCAACCTGCTCAGGCACCCCCTGTGGGGCCGTAACGAGGAGGGCTACTCCGAGGACCCGAAGCTCACCTCGGCGATCGCCACCGCCTACACGCACGGGCTGCGCGGCGACCATCCGACGTACTGGCGCACCGCCCCGGTCCTCAAGCACTGGCTGGCCCACAACAACGAGACCGGCCGGGACGTCACCTCGTCCTCGGTCCGTCCGCGGGTGCTGCACGAGTACGACCTGCGCGCCTTCCGCGAGACCGTCGAGGCGGGCGCGGTGGCCGGGGTGATGCCGGCGTACAACCTGGTCAACGGCCGCCCCAACCATGTCTCGCCGTATCTGCGCGAGCATCTGCGCGGCTGGACGGACGAGGAGCTGCTGGTCTGCTCGGACGCGGGCGCACCCTCCAACCTGGTGGACTCCGAGCACTACTTCGACACCCACGAGGAGGCGACCGCGGCCGCGCTCGTCGCCGGCGTGGACAGCTTCACCGACCACGGCACGGACAGTTCGCAGATCGTCGCCCGGGTCGAGGGAGCCCTGGAGCAGGGTTTGCTGACCCAGGCCGACGTCGACGCGGCGGTCCGCCGCCAGCTCTCGGTCCGTTTCCGGCTGGGCGAGTTCGACCCGCACCACGACCCGCACGCCGGCACCGGCGAGTTCGACAGCCCGGCCCATCGCGCCCTCGCCCGGGAGGCCGCCGAGCAGGCGATCGTCCTGCTGCGCAACGACGGTGTGCTGCCGCTGGCCGCCGACACCCGGATCGCGGTGGTCGGCCTGCTCGCCGACGAGTGCAAGCTCGACTGGTACAGCGGCACGCTGCTGCACCGCTCGACGCCGCTGGAGGGCCTGTACGAGCGGTTCGGCGCCGAGCGCGTGGAGTTCGCGGAGGGCGTGGACCGGGTCCTGCTGAAGACCTCCGCGGGGACGTTCCTGAAGGTCCCCGCCGCCCCCGCGGCCGCCGACGAGGCGCGCGGCGCCGAGGGCGCCCTCGACCCGGCGCTGCTCGCGGGCCGCACCGACCTGCCGCCGCTGACGACGGACGCGACCGGCACGGAGCTCGCGCTGGTCGACTGGGGCGCGGGCGTGCTGACGCTGCGCGCGCCCGACGGCCGCTACCTCTCCGTGGCCGAGGACGGCTTTCTGCGCGCCTCCGCCGACCAGCCCGGCGGCTGGGTCGTCCAGGAGACGTTCCGCCTGGAGCCGCACGCGGACGCCGACAAGGACACCCACGGGAACGGTCACCTCCTGCTGCATCTGGGTACGGGCCGCCATGTCTGTGTCGCCGCCGACGGCGTCCGGGTTGCCGGGCCGCAGGAGGAGACCCCCGAGGTCGTCGAGATCGTCGTCGTCGAGTCCGGCGAGGACGCGGTGGCCCGCGTCGCCGCCGGGGCCGACGTGGTGGTGGTCGTGGCGGGCAACGACCCGCACATCCACGGCCGGGAGACCGAGGACCGCACCACGCTGCGGCTGCCGGCCCACCAGGAGCGGCTGCTGGCGGCCGCCCGGGCGGCGAACCCGCGGACGGTGCTGGCCCTGGTGTCGGCGTATCCGTACGCGATCGAGCCGGGCGCGCCGGGCGCGGTGCTGTGGACGGCGCACGGCGGCCAGGCGGCGGGCACCGCCCTCGCGCGCGTGCTGGCCGGTGACGTCTCCCCGGCCGGACGCCTCCCGCAGACCTGGTACGCCGACGACGCCGATCTGCCCGACCTGCTCGACTACGACGTGATCGGCGCCCGCCAGACGTACCTCTACTTCGAGGGCACCCCGCTGTTCCCGTTCGGGCACGGCCTGTCGTACGCGTCGTTCTCCTACGCGGACCTGGCGGTGCGGATCGAGGACGGCACGGCGCACGTCTCCTGCACGGTCACCAACACCGGGGACCTGACCGCCGACGAGGTCCCCCAGCTCTACACCCGGGCGGTGGACCCCTCGGTCGTCCGGCCGCGCCGCGAGCTGCTCGACCACCGTCGCGTCACGCTCGCCCCCGGCGCGCGGGCGGAGCTGTCCTTCGAGGTCCCGCTGTCCGCCTTCGGCTTCTGGGACGTGGCGCAGGGCAGGTGGCGTCCGGAGTCGGGCCTGTACGAGTTCCTGGTCGGCGCGTCCAGCACGGACGTGCGGCTGCGCACGACCGTCACGCTCGAGGGCGAACCGTCCCTCCCGCGTCCGGTCCGCCGACGCGGTCTGGAAGCCGTCGGCTTCGACGAACAGAGCGGCGTGGAGATCGTCGACCGTTCGAAGGTGTCGGGCGACGCGGTGACGCCGGTGGCGGGCGGGACGGGCGAACTGGTCTACCGCGCCTGCGACTTCGGCACGGAGGCAGGCACCACGGGCGTGACGGTGACGGCGGCCGGGGCGGGCACGGTGGAACTCTCGCTCGACGGCGGCCCGGTCCTGTCCACGCTGAAGGTCGCCGCGCCCACGCCGGGACCGTACGACTACGTCACCGTCGCCGCGGCCCTCTCCGCCGAGGGCGTCCGCGACCTGCACATCAAGCTGCGCGGCCCACTGCGGCTGGCGCACGTCGGCTTCTCCGGTTGAGGGTCCGGAGGCAGCCGGCACGAAGAGGGGGTCCGGCACCGGAAGGCATCGGTGCCGGACCCCTTCGGGGACGGCGTTCGCGCGCCGGCTCCCAGCCTACATGAAAATGGTTCCCATTTACTGGAGAGCCGGCCCGTACTAGAGCGCGAGCCCCGTCAGGACCAGCACCCGCTCGTACGTGTAGTCCTCCATCGCGAACCGCACGCCCTCGCGGCCCACCCCGGACTGCTTGGCGCCGCCGTACGGCATCTGGTCGGCACGGTAGGAGGGCACGTCGCCGACGATGACACCGCCGACCTCCAGCGCGCGGTGGGCGCGGAAGGCGACCTGGAGGTCGTGAGTGAACACGCCCGCCTGGAGGCCGTACTTGGAGGAGTTGACGGCGGCGAAGGCCTCGGCCTCGCCGTCCACCCGCGTCACGGTGAGGACCGGTCCGAAGACCTCCTCGCAGGCGATGGTGGTGTCCGCCGGTACGTCGGTGAGGACGGTCGGCGCGTAGGAGGCGCCGTCGCGCTTGCCGCCCGCGAGGAGGGAGGCGCCCGCCGCGACGGCCTCGTCCACCCAGGTCTCGACACGCTTGGCCGCGTCCTCGCTGACCAGCGGGCCGACGTCGGTCCGGTCGTCGGCGGGGTCGCCGGTGACCTGGGCCTCGACGGCGGCGACGATGCGCGGCAGCAGCCGGTCGTACACGGAGGCGTCCGCGATGACCCGCTGCACGGAGATGCAGGACTGGCCGCCCTGGTAGTTGGAGAAGGTCGCGATACGGGTGGCGGCCCAGTCGAGGTCGGCGTCGCTCGCGAAGTCGCCGAGGACGACGGCCGCGCCGTTGCCGCCCAGTTCCAGGGTGCAGTGCTTGCGCGGCACCGAGTCCATGATCGCGTAGCCGACCTTCTCGGAACCGGTGAAGGAGATGACCGGCAGGCGCTCGTCCTGGACGAGGGCGGGCATGCGGTCGTTGGAGACCGGCAGGATGCTCCAGGAACCGGCAGGCAGCTCGGTCTCGGCGAGCAGGTCACCGATGATCAGACCGGACAGCGGGGTCGCCGGCGCCGGCTTGAGGATGATCGGCGCGCCTGCCGCGATCGCCGGGGCGACCTTGTGGGCGCACAGGTTCAGCGGGAAGTTGAACGGCGCGATGCCCAGGACGACACCCTTGGGGAAGCGCCGGGTGAGGGCGAGACGCCCCTGGCCGCCCGCGTCGGTGTCGAGGCGCTGGGCCTCGCCCCCGTTGAACCGGCGGGCCTCCTCGGCGGCGAACCGGAACACGGAGACCGCCCGGCCCACCTCCCCGCGCGCCCACTTGATCGGCTTGCCGTTCTCGGCGGAGATCAGCCTGGCGATCTCCTCGGTGCGCTCGGCGAGCCGCTTGCTGACGTGGTCGAGGGCGGCGGCGCGCACATGGGCCGGGGTGGCGGCGAACTCGTCCCGCACGGCGTACGCGGCGGCCACGGCCTCCTCGACCTGCGCGTCCGTCGGCACGCTGACCTCGGCGACGAGCCTGCCGTCCCAGGGGGAGGTGACGTCGAAGCTGTCCTCGCCGGTGACCTGGCGGCCGGCGAGCCAGAAGGCGTGGGTGGCCCCCACGTTCGTTTCCTGGGGCATAGCGAGTCCCGGCCCTTCCGCTTAGGGGGTGTCCTGTGGCTTTCGTGCTCCACCGTAGGGGCGGGAAGCGGAAGGGTCGCTTGTCCGACTCGTACGGGTGGACGGCTCGGGCGCGCCGGTTTGGCGCGGTCGGCCCCGCACCTTCCTCAGGAAGAGCCACAGCGCGCCGAGCAGCACCGTGCACAGGCACCAGCTGGCCACGACGTCCAGCGGCCAGTGGTAGCCCCGCCGGACCAGCCCGAACGAGACGGCCAGGACGAGGAGGAAGCCCGTGGCGACGGCCAGGCATCGGGCGAGCGTCGTGAGCAGCCACGGCAGCAGGATCAGCACCGCCGAGCCGTAGGCGACGGCCGCCGTCGCCGTGTGCCCGGAGGGGAAGTAGCCGATGGCCGGCGGCACGGCGGGCGTCCCGGGCCGGTCGGTCCACTCTTTCAGGGGTACGACGATCAGCGGCACCAGCGCCAGCAGGACCTGCGCGGCGATGGACGGCACCCACCACCGCGCCGCGTCCGCGGCCCGCGCCCTGCGGACCACGTACACCGCCACCACCATCAGCGCGGGCACCGCGACCTGGACGTTCCCCAGGTCGGACAGCAGCTCCGAGGCCCGGTCCGGGTGGACGAGTGCGCGGCTGAGGCGCTCGTCCGTGCGCAGGAGGGGACCGTCGACTGCGACCTGCCAGGTGATCAGGGCGAAGAGGAGGGCGGGCAGACCGAGCAGGAGTGCGCACCGGACCGCGGTCCCCCGCATGGCGGGGGTGTCCTCGGTCGGCGGGCGGAGGCGGGACGACATGGAGCCCAGCTTGTCAGCAGCGACCACTCTGACAAACCGGGACGAAAAAAGACCCCGGATCGGATCCGGGGTCGCTTTCCGTGGTCTGCACCTGAGAAGGAGGTCGGCCACCCCGGAACAGGGGGGGTGGTTCCGGGGTGGCCGACCGGACCGGAAACGCCGGCCGCCCCGGGGGGTTTGGGGCGGGCGGCCGTCCGATCGGTGTGGAGATCCGAAGCCGGAAGCTCCGGTTGTGTGCGCGAGGGCACGACCAGGTCGAAGCTGGGGAGGCCCCGGCCCGGTTTCCGTCCACAGTCCCCTGTGGACGGGGTGTATCTCTCATCTGAAGAGAACCTACGGCAGGGACAAGCGGTACGACAGGCCGTATCCCGTCCCGCCATCCTCCTCGCACACGTTCTTCACACGCTCTGCCGCCGATGGGAATCAGCTGTGCGGGACCCGGGCTCAGATGCGCGCGAAAGCCTGCTCGATGATGTCGAGGCCCTCGTTCAGCAGATCATCGCCGATGACCAGCGGCGGCAGGAAGCGCAGCACGTTGCCGTAGGTGCCACAGGTGAGGACCAGCAGGCCCTCCTGGTGGCACGCCTTGGCGAGCGCGGCGGTCGCCTCCGCGTTCGGCTCCTTCGTCGTACGGTCCTTGACCAGCTCGATCGCGATCATGGCGCCCCGCCCGCGGATGTCGCCGATGACCTCGAACTTCTCGGCCATGGCCGCGAGGCGGCCCTTCATGATCGCCTCGATGTGCTTCGCCCTGGCGTTGAGGTCGAGCTCCTTCATCGTCTCGATCGCGCCGAGCGCGCCCGCGCAGGCGACCGGGTTGCCGCCGTAGGTGCCGCCCAGGCCGCCCGCGTGCGCGGCGTCCATGATCTCGGCGCGGCCGGTCACGGCGGCGAGCGGCAGGCCGCCCGCGATGCCCTTGGCCGTCGTGATCAGGTCCGGGACGATGCCCTCGTCCTCGCAGGCGAACCACTGGCCGGTGCGGCAGAAGCCCGACTGGATCTCGTCGGCCACGAAGACGATGCCGTTGTCGGACGCGAACCTGCTGATGGCCGGAAGGAAACCCTTGGCGGGCTCGATGAAGCCGCCCTCGCCGAGCACCGGCTCGATGATGATCGCGGCCACGTTGTCGGCGCCGACCTGCTTGGTGATCTCGTCGATGGCCTGCGCGGCGGCTTCGGGGCCCGCGTTCTCGGCGCCGGTGGGCCAGCGGTAGCCGTAGGCGACCGGGACGCGGTAGACCTCGGGCGCGAACGGGCCGAAGCCGTGCTTGTACGGCATGTTCTTCGCCGTCAGCGCCATGGTGAGGTTCGTACGGCCGTGGTAGCCGTGGTCGAAGACGACGACCGCCTGCCGCTTCGTGTAGGAGCGGGCGATCTTGACGGCGTTCTCGACCGCCTCGGCGCCGCTGTTGAACAGCGCGGACTTCTTGGCGTGGTCACCCGGGGTGAGTTCGGCGAGGGCCTCGGCCACCTCCACATAGCCCTCGTAGGGGGTGACCATGAAACAGGTGTGGGTGAAGTCGGCGAGCTGGGCGGTGGCCCGGCGTACGACGGCCTCGGCGGAGGCGCCGACGGACGTCACGGCGATGCCGGAGCCGAAGTCGATCAGGCGGTTGCCGTCGACGTCCTCGATGATGCCGCCGCCCGCGCGCGTGGTGAAGACGGGGAGCACCGAACCCACGCCGGCCGCGACCGCGGCGGTGCGGCGGGCCTGAAGTTCCTGCGACTTCGGGCCGGGGATGGCGGTGACGATGCGGCGCTCCTGCGGAAGGGCGGTCATGAGGGGCTCCTGGGGTTCTGCGGACACTTTCGTTCTTTTCTCGCAGGCTAGGACGGGGAGTGGGGGGTGGGCATGCTCCATGTGGGCGGTGTCGGCGTGGCGGCTTGTCCGTCATGGACAGTGCCGTCGGGCGGTGATCGTCACAGGCCCGGCCGCGTAAGCGGTGAACTCCCCTTGTGGGCGCGTTAGATTGACTCGCTGATGGTGGACGGAGCGGCTGGTCGGGGGGCAGGGGCGATGGACAGCGACGGGACGCAGGACGCGCGGGGTACGCATGCGAATCCCGTGCCGCGCCCGGCGGGGCCGCCGCGGCCGCCCTCGACGCCGCCGCGACCGGACCGGGCACCGGGCGTCCCCCCTGCCTTCGAGCACTCCCCGCGAGCCTCGTCCGCCGTCGCCGACTGGCTCGACGAGGAGCGGCCCACGACCCGGACGGGGATCTGGCGCTTCGGCTACCGGCTGCCCAGAGCCGCGCGGGCGGCGGAGCGGCTCGCGCCGGTGACGGTCGTCGGCATGCTGGTCCCGCTGGTGATCGCGCTGGTGCTGTGGTCGCTGTGGCGCCGCGGAGGCCTGCCGTACCAATTCACCCTGCTGCGGCTGTTCACGCCGGGCGACTGGTGGTGGGGCGGCACGATCGCGTCCCCGAAGTCCAACGAGGGCGCCGAGGCACGCGTGGTCTACGACGGCGTGTTCTTCGCCGTCCTCGTCTACGCCATGGGCCGGCTGGGCAGCTGGCCGCACGCGGTGCGGCACTTCGTCGGTCGCCGGCCGCAGCCCACGCGGGCCCTCGTCGCCCTGCTCCTCGCGCTCGCCACGCTCAGCTTCGTGTTCCCCGGCGCCTTCGGGGTCGGCTGGGACGCCCTGCCCGTCATCGACCCACTGTTCTCGCTCATCGTGCTGATCTCCGGCAGCTACGAACTGTTCGCCTCACCCCTGTTCACCAACACGCTGTACGCGGTCATCACCCTCCTCGTGGTGTGGCCGTTCGCCCGCCTCGGCGGCTGGTTGCCGTACGTGAAGGAACGACTCGCCGCGCGTCGGGCCGGGCCCGGTCAGGCCGTGCCCACGGCCGAGCGGCCGCGCGCCCACTGGCCCGAGCTGCGGGACGCGGGGCAGTACGAGGCGGCCGACCTGCTCACCGCCGAGGTCGCCGCCGGCCGGATGAACGACGTGGACTGCGTGCGCGTGCGGCGGGCCTGGTCGGCGGGGCTCGCCGACTTCCGGGACACCGTGCTGCGGCAGGGCGGGGCGGCCTGGGCCCACCCGTCCGGCGCCCGCGACCTGCCCCGGCGCACCGCGCGCCACGACCTGCTCACCGAGCAGGTGTGCGTCGGCCGCTGGGTGGCCGCCGAACGCACCCCGGTCGCCTATCACGACGCGGGCGCCGCGCTCGGCCCGGACGTGCTGGGCACCTCACTGCTCGCGGTCGGGCCGTCCGGGTCGGGCAAGACCAGGACCCTGATCGAGCCGCTGACCGAGGCACTGGCCCTGCAGGCGCTCACCGGGGCGTGCGCCGTCGTCGCCGTGTCGTCGCCCGGCAGCGGCCCGCTCGGCTCCGACTCCGCGTTCGACGTGATCGTCCGGATCGGCGACCCGTCGTCCGTGCACGACCTGGACCCGTACGCGGAGTCCGACGACCCGGACGAGGCGGCCGCGATCCTCGCCGAGGCGCTGGTCGGCGACCTCGACACGGTGAGCGGCCAGAGCGCGACCACGGCGCTCGCCCAGCTGCTCGGCCCCTACCGGACCGTGCACGGGTGTTTCCCCACCCTCCCCGAGCTGCGCGCACTGCTGGAGGGCGAACCGGCCGCGCTGTCCGCGCTGCGGGAGTCCGTGGCCGGCGACGAGGTGATGCGGCGGGAGCTGGAGGCCCGCGTCCGGCAGACCGGGACACCGGGCGACGCGGGCCGGGCCCTCGCCGACCGGCTGTCACTGCTGAACCGGCCGGTGTTCGCGGAGTTCTTCGGCGGCGGCGGCAACGCGCACCGGGCGTTCTCGCTGCGCGCCGTCGCCCACCACCCGCTGCGGGTCCGCGTCGACCTGCCCGAGCGGGGTCACGAGGAGGCCGCCCGGCTGATCACCCGGCTGGTCCTGGCCCAGTTCCAGACCGTCGTACGGGAGCGGCGCGATCACTTCGCCTGCCTGGTCCTGGACGACGCGACCGGCGCGGTCACCGAAGGGTCGGTGCGCCGGCTCCAGCGGCTGCGCTCGCAGAACGCGGGCGTGGTGCTCGCCCTGCGCACGGTCGGCGACGTCCCGGAGGCGCTGCACGGACCGCTGTACGGAGCGGTCGGCTGCCGGATGGCGTTCTCCGGCATCACCACCTGGGACGGCAGCAGGTTCGCGCAGACCTGGGGCACCGAGTGGGTGGAGACGACGGAGGTCGCCAAGCACACCGTCTTCGCCGACCAGCCGATGACCCGCGCCATCCACGCCCTGCGCAAGCTGGTGACCGGCAGGGCGGTGACGACGGACGCGGTGACCGTCCGCCAGGTCGAGCGGGAGCGCTGGTCGGCGTCCCGGCTGGCGCACGAGGTACCGCCCGGACACGCGGTGCTGTCCCTGACGAGTGTGCGGGGCGAGCACGCGCCGCCGCTGCTGGTGGACCTGCGGGGCTGAAGGCACGTCCGGGGTCCTTACAGTGAGGCAGAATCGGGTGAGGCCGTTCATACGCCGCGGCCAAAAGATCACATCGCCCGTCACTCCGGTCACCGCCGATCGCTCCCCGACCTGAAGGCCCCATGCCTCCCACGCTCGCCTCGCTCGTCCATCACTCCGCGCTGAAGCTGACCGTGCGGGCCGGCGAGGGCCGTCTGGACGTGCCGGTGCGCTGGGCGCACGTCAGCGAGCTCGCGGACCCCGTGCCGTACATGGAGGGCGGGGAGCTGCTGCTGATCACCGCGCTCAAACTGGACGCGGAGGACCCGGAGGCGATGCGGCGTTATGTGCGGCGACTGGCCAAGGCGGGGGTGGTCGGGCTGGGCTTCGCCGTCGGCGTCAACTACGAGGAGATCCCGAAGCCGCTCGTGGACGCGGCCGAGGAGGAGGGCCTGCCCCTCCTGGAGGTCCCGCGCCGCACGCCCTTCCTCGCGATCAGCAAGGCGGTGTCGGCGGCGATCGCGGCCGACCAGTACCGGGCGGTCACGGCCGGGTTCGCGGCCCAGCGCGAGCTGACGAAGCAGACTCTGACGGACGGCCCGGAGGGGCTGCTCCGCGCGCTCGCCGCGCAGGTCGACGGGTGGGCTGCCCTGTACGACGCCTCGGGCGCCGTCGTGGCGGCCGCACCGGAGTGGGCGGGTCGGCGGGCCGCGCGGCTCACGGCGGAGGTGGAGCGGCTGCGGGAGCGGCCGGCCCCGGCCTCGGCGGTGGTCGGCGGGAGCGGAGAGGGACCGGAGCACTCCGAACACGACGACCGGGTCGAGCTGCACTCCCTGGGCACCGGCCGACGTCCGCGCGCGGCACTCGCCGTCGGCACCGCCTCGGCTCCCGGCACCGCCGAGCGGTACGCCGTCCACTCGGCCATCGCCCTGCTCACCCTCACCACCGAACGCTCCCGCTCCCTGCACGCGGCGGAACAACGGATCGGCGCGGCGGTGCTGCGCATGCTGCTGGCGGGCGAACCGGACCACGCGCGGGCGGTCGCCGGAGACCTGTACGGCGGTCTGCTCGACGCCCCGTTCCGGGTGATCGTCGCCGACTCGGCGTCGGCTGCGGCGGCGCGGGCGCACGCGGAGGGGAACGGGCACGCGCGCGTGCCCGCAGCCGACGCCAGGCCTTCGGCGGCCGCCGTGGCCGTGGCCGGGGACCCTTTCGGCAGTCTCACCGAAGTCGTCGAGTCGGCGGCCGCCCGGGCCGGGGAGGCCGCGCTGGTGGTGCCCGAGGGCGAGCGTCTGGTGGCCCTGGTCACCGACGGCGGTGCGGCCGTGGCGGCGTGCGTGCGGTACGCGACGGCGCTGGAGGGCGCCCGGGCGGCCGGGACCGCCGGGTCCGAGTCCGGCGACGAGGACGGGCTCGTCGTGGGTCTGTCCGCGCCGGCCGGGCCGATCGCGGCGGCGGCCGCGTACAAGCAGGCCGGGCAGGCGCTGTCGGTGGCGCGGCGCCGGGGCCGGGTCCTGGTGGAGCACGAACAGCTCGCGGCGGGCTCCGTACTGCCCCTTCTCGCGGACGACGCGGTGAAGGCGTTCGCGGACGGCCTGCTGCGCGCCCTGCACGAACACGACGCGACCGGCCGCGGCGACCTGGTGGCCTCCCTCCGGGCCTGGCTCTCCCGCCACGGCCAGTGGGACGCGGCGGCGGCCGACCTGGGCGTCCACCGGCACACCCTGCGCTACCGGATGCGGCGGGTGGAGGAGATCCTCGGCCGCTCACTGGACGACCCGGACGTCCGGATGGAGCTGTGGCTGGCCTTGAAGGCGACGTCCGCGGAGTAGCACGCGGGGCACGGCGGCGCGGGGCGCCGGGGGAACGACGGAGCGGGGCGCGGAGGAGCGACAGCGCGGCGCGCGGAGGAGCGACGGCGTAAGGCACCGGCACCGGCTACCGTCGGCAGCGGTCGCGCGGGCCACAGGCCGCAGGCCGAGCACCGCAGAGGAACGACGGCGTGAGGCACCGGCACCGGCTACCGTCGGCAGCGGGCGCACGGGCCACAGGCCGAGCATCCCAGGCCGAGCACCGCACACGGTTCGCCGCGGGCCGCAGGCCGAGCACCGCAACTGAGCCGCCGCAGGTGTGTCGCCGAGGGCGATTTGCGGCAGGCCGCAGGGCGACCACCACCGGCCGGTCGCCACAAGCCGGTCGCCGGCGGCCCGTCGCCGCAGGCATCCGCGTCGGCCGTGTGGGCGGCCGACGTGAGGGGGTCTTGCGTGCTGCCCGGTCCGGGGGACGTGGAAGCGCGCCGGTCCCGGCCGCCGGGACCGGGAGTCATGACGCCGGGCGTCCGGTCGGTCAGCCGTCCGTTCCACCGGCCAGCCCCGCCGCCGCCTCGTGCATCGCCAGCTCGAGGAGCGCGGGGTCGGTCAGGGTGCCGGAGCCGTCCGGCGGGACCAGCCAGCGGACCCCCCGGGTCGAGCGGCCCGGATACGGCACGACGATCCAGGTGCCGGCCCCGGCCGTGCGGATACCGGTGCCGAGCCAGCGGGCGGCCGTGCCGGGCGTCACGAAGAAACCCATGCGGTCGTCTCCGAAGTCGACCAGCACGGGGCCCGGCCGGCCGAGGATCCGGGTGAGCACGTCGAGGGTGGGGTAGCCGAGTTCGCCCGGCAGGATGAGTACGTCCCAGGCCCGGCCCGCGGGCAGCAACGCCACCCCGAGAGGGTTGCGCTCCCATTCCCAGCGGCACGCCTCGGGATCCGGTGCGACGGATGCCAGCCATTCGACAGCCGTCTTCGCCCCAGCCATGAGAAGACCTCCCCTTTCCCTCGTGGACGCGGTCGCGTCACGAGGGAGAGGGACGTCCCCGGCCGGCATTACGCGGGTTCGGACCACCCGTTGGAGTGAACCGAATCACGCCACACCTCATCGTCATCGGGATCGGGATCGGTCAACTGTCGAAGCCCAGCCCCAGCCTGTCCATCGTCCTCAGCCACAGGTTGCGCCGCCCGCCGTGCGCGTCGGCGCGGGCCAGCGACCACTTGGTCAGGGCGATGCCGGTCCAGGCGAACGGCTCGGGCGGGAACGGCAGCGGCTTCTTGCGGACCATCTCCAACGACGTGCGCTCGGTGCTCTCCCCCGCCAGCAGGTCCAGCATCACCTCGGCCCCGAAGCGGGTGGCCCCGACACCCAGGCCGGTGTACCCGGCGGCGTACGCCACCTTCCCCTGGTGCGCCGTGCCGAAGAACGCCGAGAAACGCGAGCACGTGTCGATCGCCCCGCCCCACGCGTGGGTGAAGCGAACTCCTTCCAGCTGCGGGAAGCAGCCGAAGAAGTGCCCGGCGAGCTTGGCGTACGTCTCCGGCCGGTCGTCGTACTCGGCGCGCACCCGGCCCCCGTAGGGGTAGACCGCGTCGTACCCGCCCCACAGGATCCGGTTGTCGGCCGACAGCCGGAAGTAGTGGAACTGGTTGGCCGAGTCCCCGAGGCCCTGCCGGTTCTTCCACCCGATCGAGTCGAGCTGTCCGGCGGTCAGCGGTTCGGTCATCAGCGCGTAGTCGTAGACCGGGACGGTGTACGCCCGCACCCGCCTGATCAGGTTCGGGAAGATGTTGGTGCCGAGCGCGACCTGCCGGGCCCGCACCTGCCCGTAGGGGGTGCCGACGGCCATCCCCGCGCCGTACGGCGTCAGCGTCAGGGCGGGGGTGTGCTCGTAGACCCGGACGCCCAGGCGCAGACACGCCTGCTTCAGGCCCCAGACGAGCTTGGCGGGGTGGAGCATGGCCACGCCCCGGCGGTCGTACAGACCCGCCTGGAAGGTGGGCGAGGCGACCTGCTCGCGCACCGCGTCCGCGTCCAGGAACTCGATGCCGTCGGCGAGGCCCTTGCCCTCGAGTTCCTCGTACCAGTCGCGCAGTTCCCACGCCTGGTACGTCTCGGTGGCGACGTCGATCTCGCCGGTGCGCTCGAAGTCGCAGTCGATGCCGTACCGGGCGATCGCCGCCTCGATCTCGTCGAGGTTGCGCGTCCCCAGCTCCTCCAGCCGGTGGATCTCGTCCGGCCAGCGCGCGAGCCCGTTGGGCAGCCCGTGGGTGAGGGTGGCCGCGCAGAAGCCTCCGTTGCGGCCCGAGGCGGCCCAGCCCACCTCACGGCCCTCCAGCAGCACCACGTCCCGCTGCGGCTCGCGCTCCTTGGCCACGAGCGCGGTCCACAATCCGCTGTAACCGCCCCCGACGACCAGCAGATCGCAGGTCTCGGGGCCGGTGAGCGCGGGTTCGGGGTGGGGTTTGCCGGGATCCTCCAGCCAGTACGGGACCGGCTGTGCGTCGGAAAGAGAAGTGATCCACCGGTTCATGGCGCTCGGGGCCATGATTTCAACTCCCTACAGGGCTTTTCCGGTCACGCCTTTTGCTTGTTGCGGCGATTTCCGATGACCATCGAGGTCAGGACGAACAGTACGGCGATCAGGAACATGGCCGTACCGATGACATTGATCTGAACGGGCGTTCCGCGCTGCGCCGAACCCCATACGAACATGGGGAAGGTGACGGTCGAGCCCGCGTTGAAATTGGTGATGATGAAATCGTCGAAGGAGAGCGCGAAGGCGAGCAGCGCGCCCGCGGCGATTCCGGGTGCGGCGATGGGCAGCGTGACGCGCAGGAACGTCTGCGCCGGCCCGGCGTAGAGGTCCTGGGCGGCCTGCTCCAGGCGCGGGTCCATCGACATCACGCGCGCCTTCACCGCCGTCACGACGAAGCTGAGGCAGAACATGATGTGCGCGATGAGGATCGTCCAGAATCCCAACCGAGCACCCAGGTTGAGGAACAGGGTGAGCAGCGAGGCGGCCATGACGACCTCGGGCATCGCCATGGGCAGGAAGATCAGCGAGTTGACGGCGCCCCGCGCGCGGAAGCGGTAGCGGACGAGCGCGAAGGCGATCATCGTGCCGAGGACGGTCGCACCGAGGGTCGCCCAGACCGCGATCTGAAGGCTGAGCGACAGCGACCCGCACAGCCCGGAGACCCCGCACGGGTCCTGCCAGGCGTCGGTGGAGAACTGCTGCCACTGGTAGTTGAAGCGCCCCTTCGGTTTGTTGAAGGAGAACACCGTGACGACGATGTTGGGCAGCAGGAGATAGGCGAGCGTGAGAAGTCCCGCGATGACCACGAAATGGCGCTTGAGCCAGTTGACGAGAGGCATTTAGACCAGATCCTCCGTCCCGGACCTGCGGATGTAGAGGGTGACCATGAAAAGGATCGCGGCCATCAGGATGAAGGAGAGGGCCGCCGCCGTCGGATAGTCGAGGACCCGCAGGAACTGTGTCTGGATCACGTTTCCGATCATGCGGGTGTCGGTCGAGCCGAGGAGTTCGGCGTTGACGTAGTCGCCGGCCGCCGGGATGAAGGTCAGCAGCGTTCCGGAGACCACGCCGGGCATCGAGAGCGGGAAGGTGACCTTGCGGAAGGTGGTGGCCGGTCTGGCGTACAGGTCTCCGGCGGCCTCGTGCAGCCGTCCGTCGATGCGCTCGAGAGAGCTGTAGAGCGGCAGGATCATGAACGGCAGGAAGTTGTACGTCAGACCGCAGACCACCGCGAGCGGGGTGGCCAGGACCCGGTCGCCCGCGGTCCAGCCGAGCCAGCTGGTGACGTCGAGGACGTGCAGCGTGTTGAGGGCGCCGACGACCGGGCCGCCGTCCGCGAGGATCGTCTTCCAGGCCAGGGTGCGGATCAGGAAGCTGGTGAAGAACGGCGCGATCACCAGGATCATGATCAGGTTCCGCCAGCGGCCGGCCCTGAAGGCGATCAGATAGGCAAGCGGGTAGCCGAGCACCAGGCACAGGATGGTCGCCGCGGCCGCGTAGAGGACCGAGCGCAGGAACTGCGGCCAGTACTCGCTCAGCGCGTCCCAGTAGGTCGCGAGGTGCCAGGTGACCTTGTAGCCCTCCTCCAGGGAGCCCGTCTGCACGGACGTGGAGGCCTGGTAGATCATGGGCAGCGCGAAGAACACGAACAGCCAGAGCAGGCCGGGCAGCAGCAGCCAGTACGGCGTCAGGCGCCCGCGTTTGCGGGGTGGCTTCCTGGTGGGTGCCGTCGGGGAGAGAGGCGGGGGCGCCTCGGTGAGCGTCGCCATCAGAGAGCCGCCTCTTCCTGGATGCCCGCGTCGATGTCCTGGGCCGCGTCCAGGCCGAAGGTGTGGGCGGGGCTCCAGTGCAGGACGACCTCGGCGCCGGGGGCGAGCCGGGCGTCCCGGTCGATGTTCTGGGCGTAGACCTCGAACTCGGGGCAGACCGTGCTGTCGATGACGTACTGGGTGGAGACGCCGATGAACGAGGAGTTGGCGATCCTGCCGGTGATGCGGTTGCGGCCATCGGGGATCTCGCCGGCGTCGTCGGCGTGGGTGAGGGAGATCTTCTCCGGGCGGACGCCGACCAGCACCTTGCCGCCGGTCGTCGTGGGCGCGGAGCAGCGCGCCTCGGGCAGCACGAGTTTGCCGCCGCCCGCCTTCAGCACGATGTCGTCGCCGCTCTTGGAGTCGACCTCGGCCTCGATGAGGTTCGACGTGCCGAGGAAGTTGGCGACGAAGGTGGTGTTGGGGTTCTCGTAGAGGTCGGCCGGCGAGCCGAGCTGCTCGACCCGGCCCGCGTTCATCACGGCGACCGTGTCGGCCATCGTCATGGCCTCCTCCTGGTCGTGCGTGACGTGCACGAAGGTGATGCCGACCTCGGTCTGGATGCGCTTGAGCTCCAGCTGCATCTGACGGCGCAGTTTGAGGTCTAGGGCGCCGAGGGGCTCGTCGAGCAGCAGCACCTTGGGGGTGTTGATCAGCGCGCGGGCCACGGCGACGCGCTGCTGCTGGCCGCCGGAGAGCTGGTGCGGCTTCTTACGGGCCTGCTCACCGAGCTGCACGAGTTCCAGCATGTCCTCGACCTGCTTCTTCACGCTCCTGATGCCGCGCCGGCGCAGGCCGAAGGCGACGTTCTCGAAGATGTCGAGGTGCGGGAAGAGGGCGTAGGACTGGAAGACCGTGTTCACCGGGCGCTTGTACGGCGGGAGCGCCGTCACGTCCTGGTCGCCGAGGTGGACGGTCCCGGAGGAAGGTTCCTCCAGGCCCGCGATCATGCGCAGGGTGGTGGTCTTGCCGCAGCCGGAGGCGCCGAGCAGGGCGAAGAACGAGCCCTGCGGAACGGTCAGGTCGAGCGGGTGGACGGCGGTGAACGAGCCGTAGGTCTTGCTGATGCCGGAGAGGCGGACGTCGCCGCTGCCGCTGTTGGTCGTCTTCATCGTCGTCACGCCCCAGTGAGCTTCGCGAACTTCGCCTCGTAGGCGGTCTCTTCCTTCGAGCTCAGGGAGCGGAAGGAGTGCGACTTCGCCTGCATGGCCTTGTCGGGGATGATCAGCGGGTTGTTCGCCGCATCCTCGTCGATCTTCGCCAGCGCGTCCTTCACGCCGTCCACGGGACAGACGTAGTTGATGTACGCGGCGAGTTCGGCGGCCGGCTCCGGCTCGTAGTAGTAGTCCATGAGCCGTTCCGCGTTCGTCTTGTGACGCGCCTTGTTGGGGATCAGCATGTTGTCGCTGGACGTCAGATAGCCGCTGTCGGGGATGACGAAGTCGACGTCGGGACTGTCCGCCTTCAGCTGTACGACGTCACCGGCCCAGGCGATGCAGGCCGCGAAGTCGCCGCTGGTGATGTCGGAGGTGTAGTCGTTGCCGGTGAAGCGGCGGATCTGGCCGCTGTCGACGCCCTTCTGGAGGCGGGCGATGGCGGCGTCGTAGTCGTCGTCGGTGAACTTCGCCGGGTCCTTGCCCATGTCCAGCAGCGTCATGCCCATGCTGTCGCGCATCTCGGTGAGGAACCCGACGCGGCCCTTGAGCTTGGGGTTGTCGAGCAGGTCGGAGACCGACTTCACCTCGACGCCGTCGAGCGCCTTCTTGTTGTAGGCGATGACGGTGGAGATGCCCTGCCAGGGATACGAGTACGCCCGGCCCGGATCCCAGTCGGGGCTGCGGAACTGCTGGGACAGGTTGGCGTAGGCGTGCGGCAGGTTGGAGGCGTTCAGTTTCTGCACCCACCCGAGGCGGATGAGCCGTGCCGCCAGCCAGTCGGTGAGCACGATGATGTCGCGGCCGGTGTCCTGGCCCGCGGCGAGCTGCGGCTTGATCTTGCCGAAGAACTCGTTGTTGTCGTTGATGTCCTCGGTGTACTTGACCTTGATGCCGGTGCGTTCGGTGAAGGCGTCGAGCGTCGGGTGGTGCTTGCCGCTCTCGTCGACGTCCATGTACTCGGTCCAGTTGGAGAAGCTGACGGTCTTCTCCTTCGCCGAGTGGTCGTCGGCGGACGTGCCGCCCTCGGTCTTGCCGGCCGCGGGGATCCCGCAGGCGCTGAGCGCCCCTAGGCCGCCCAGCGCCAGGGCGCCTCCCGTGGAGGCGCGCAGCAGCGACCGGCGGGTCATGGCTGCCCTGCCGTTGCGAAGACTGCGCCGCACGGCGGCCACTTGGGCCGGGCTCAGGCGGTCGGGCTCGTACTGCTCCATGCGCGTGGTGCCCTTTCGGGAGGGTCGGCCGTGGTCGGCGGCCGGTCGTCGTCGCTCTAACAGTCCCCGAAGATGGTGCGGTGCCAGGGCTTGCGGGCCACCGCAGTGTTATCGAACATAACGTGCTTTACCTGTGTGTACTCCTCGAACGAGTACGCTGACATGTCCTTGCCGAAGCCGGACGCCTTGTACCCGCCGTGGGGCATCTCGCTGATGATCGGGATGTGGTCGTTGATCCACACGCACCCGGCCTTGATCTCGCGTGTCGCCCGGTTCGCCCGGAAGACGTCCCGGCTCCACGCGGAGGCGGCCAGCCCGTACGGCGTGTCGTTGGCGAGCGCGATGCCCTCGTCGTCGCTGTCGAAGGGCAGGACCACCAGGACCGGGCCGAAGATCTCGGACTGGACGACCTCGCTGTCCTGCGCGGCGTCCGCGATCAGGGTGGGGCGATAGTACGCGCCCTCCTTGAGATCTCCCTGAGGAGCCTCGCCGCCGGTCACCACGCGCGCGTAGGCACGCGCCCGGTCGACGAAGGCGGCGACCCGGTCGCGCTGGAGGTGCGAGACCAGCGGGCCGAGGTCGGTTCCGGGGGCGAAAGGATCGCCGAGCCGGACGGTCTCCATCAGGGCGGCCGTCCGTTCGACGAACGCTTCGTAGAGAGGCCGCTGCACGTACGCGCGCGTGGCGGCCGTGCAGTCCTGTCCGGTGTTGATGAGTGCTCCCGCGACCGCGCCGTTGGCCGCGGCCTCCAGGTCGGCGTCGTCGAAGACGACGAAGGGCGCCTTGCCGCCCAGCTCCAGGTGGAGCCGCTTCACGGTCGCGGTGGCGACCTCGGCGACGCGCTTGCCGACGGCCGTGGAGCCGGTGAAGGAGGTCATGGCGACGTCGGGATGCCCGACGAGACGCTCACCGGCCTCCTGTCCGGTCCCGGTGACGATGTTGATCACGCCGTCGGGGATCCCGGCCTCCGTCGCCGCCTGGGCGAAGAGGAGCGAGGTGAGCGGGGTGAGCTCGGCGGGCTTGAGCACGATGGTGTTGCCCGCCGCGATCGCCGGGAGGATCTTCCAGGCGGCCATCTGGAGGGGGTAGTTCCAGGGGGCGATGGAGCCGACGACGCCGATGGGTTCGCGGCGGACGTAGGAGGTGTGGTCGCCGGAGTACTCACCGGCGGACTGCCCCGCGAGGTGGCGGGCCGCGCCGGCGAAGAACGCGGTGTTGTCGATGGTCCCCGGCACGTCGAACTCGCGGGTCAGCTTCAGCGGCTTGCCGCACTGGAGGGACTCGGCGCGGGCGAACTCCTCGGCACGGTCGGCGAGGACGGCGGCGAACCGGTGCAGCGCGTCGGAGCGCTCGCCCGGCGTGGCGCCGGCCCAGCCGGGGAAGGCGGCGCGGGCGGCGGCGACGGCCGCGTCGACGTCGTCGGCGCCGGCCAGCTCGTAGGTGAACACCTCCTCGCCCGTGGCCGGGTCGACCACGGCATGGGTCCGGCCGGACGTGCCGTGGGCGAGACGGCCCCCGATGTACTGAGCGCCGTCCGCGAAACGTTCCTGCGCGGGGAACCGGTCCTGCATGTCGCTCTCCTCCGCCTTCGCCCCGCTGTGTGCGGCGGCGGGTGGCGTAGCTCCAGCCTGATTTGATTGCCGATCCTGACAGAGCAAGGGCACTCCAACAAGTGATTCCGTTGTTGCCTTTTGGTTACGCGACGAAATCTGTCGGCAGCGGGTCGACCAGGTGTCGAGTCGGAACGGAAAAGGCGGGACGCAGTGTCAGTGGTGCGTGCCAGACTCGCGTGCATGGAGAAGATCGACAGCCGGGAGGCCCTGGTCAGGCAGGCCCGGGCAGGGGCGAGGATCAAGTATCTGCACTTCTGGGGACACCGGCCGCGACCCGACGGCCGACTCGGCTCCAGCTGCCTGAGCCAGTGGTGGCCGTCACCGTTCGTGGTCGACGGCGTCACCTATGCGACGGCCGAGCACTGGATGATGGCCGGGAAGGCCCGCCTTTTCGAGGACGCGGAGGCGGAGAAGCGGGCGCTGGCCGCGAGATCCCCCGCCCAGGCCAAGAAGGAGGGGCGGCTGGTACGCGGCTTCGACGAGACGACCTGGGAGCGGGAGCGGTTCCGGATCGTGGTCGAGGGCAGCGTCCACAAGTTCGCCTCGGACGCCGGACTGCGGTCGTTCCTGCTGGGCACGGCCGGGAGGGTGTTGGTGGAGGCGAGCCCCATGGACCGCGTGTGGGGCATCGGCCTGGCGGCGGACGACGAGGCGGCGATGGCCCCGGACCGGTGGCGCGGGGCGAACCTGCTGGGGTTCGCGCTGATGGAGGCACGGGAGCGGTTGCGGGCACAGGGCTGAGCCGGACACCCCGCGGCGGCCGAGGCCCGGCTCCCGCGGCGCGGGGGCCGAGGCCCGGCCCGACCCGGGCCCGCAGGCTTTTGACGCTCGACCTGGACGCCGAAGACCTTGTGACCGGCGCCGACCCTCGCCGCAGGGTGCGCGATCAACAACGCCGCCCAGCCGAGGCCAGGCCCGCGCCCGCCGGAAGCTCTGGCTGCACGAGCTCAGGGCTGCACGATCAGCAGCACCGCCCAGCCCGAAGCCGCGCCCGCGCCCGTGCCTTGCGAAAGCTCAGGGCTGCACGATCAGCAGGACGCCCAGACCGATCGCGAGCACGATGCCCACGGACCCGCAGATGATCCCGGCCAGGGCCTGCCCGGCGTTCGAGGCCTCGCCCCGGCGGGCCTTTCCGCGACCGACCGAGCCGAACGCGACGCCGAGGATGCCGGCGATGATGGCCAACGGCCACAGGCAGAAGAAGACGGCCGAGGCGATCCCGAGCACGAGCCCGGCGATACCCATGCCGTTGTTGTCCCGCGCCCCGCCGGGCCAGCCGTAGGGGGGCGGTGAGGGATAGCCGTACCCGTATCCGCCGGGGTAGCCGCCCGGGTATCCGTACGGGATCTGTCCGGGCCCGTGGGGCGCGATGGGCGGCGGAGGAACCGCCCCGCCCTGGACGGGGGGAGCGAAGGGATTCACGGGCGGGCCACCGGCCGCGGCTGTGCCGGGGTGGGGCGGCGGATAGGAACCGAGCGCGCCGTTCGGCGGCGGGCCCCCGAACGGGGTGGCCCAGGGCAGCGGGGTGCCGCCCGTCGGCGGCGGGGTCACGCCGGGCATCGCGGTGACCGTCCGCTGGTCATGGACGGCCGGTGGAGTCCGGTCCGGAGCACCGGAGGCGGCGGTCAGCGATTCGTCGAAGGCGACGGTGTGACCCGGCCCGCTCTGCGCGCCGTCCCCCGGGGCGGCCCAGGGGTTCGGCTCGGCCGGAGAACCAGCGGGGCCGGCAGGGCCGATGGCACCGGCGGCACTGGCGCCGTTGTCCCTCGGACCCTTGTCCAACGGCACCTTGGGCGCCGCGTCCTGCGGACCGTCCGGCCCGTCGGCAGCGGGCGCGGGCCACGGGTCTCGGGCGGCGTCACCGGCCGGAGTCGGTGCGTCGTCGGACATACGTGGGTCCCCTCTGTCGCCCTCTGGCCTGCGTTCCGTCTTGCGTGTCCTGCGGGTCTGGCGTTCCGCCATCCGTACGCCGTCGCGTCCCGCGTACGTTCCGTCATGCTACGGCCCTCGACGGATGCGGTGGTCAGCGGGCCGTGCCCCGGCCGAGACCGGCAGCCGTCTGCCACCCCTCCCCCCATGGCCGGTGCGTGCCCGACCCGTGAGCCGGCGCCCGACCCGGACCGCCGATGGACAGCGGACCCTGCCCCGCCCGAGGCGGACAGCCGTCTCCTCCCCCTCCGCCAGCCGGGGTGCCGAGACAGCGGGCCATGCCCTGCACGGGCCGACGGCCGTCCCCCGCCCCCGTTCCGTCCGCCCCGACCGGACCGCCGATGGACAGCCGACCCTGCCCCGCCCGAGGCGGACAGCCGTCTCCTCCCCCTCCGCCAGCCGAGGTGCCGAGACAGCGGGCCATGCCCTGTCCGAGGCCGACGGTCGGCTCCCGATGGCTCCGCCTACGATGATCCCGACCCATCGATCAGCCGATCACCCGCGTCCCGTCCGGCCCGCTCGGCCCGGGGCGCCGTCCCGGGGAGGACCCCATGACCGACCGCCTCGACGCATCCGCCGCAGCCCCCGGCTCCCCCGTCTCGGGCGCACCCTCCGGTCCCACCGCGGCCGCCGCGGCCGGCGCCCGTGATGTGCACGCCTTCATCGCCGGGCTGCCCAAGGCCGAGCTGCACGTCCACCACGTCGGCTCCGCCTCCCCCCGCATCGTCGCCGAGCTGGCCGCCCGGCACCCCGACTCCAAGGTGCCCACCGACCCCGAGGCCCTGGTCGATTACTTCACGTTCACCGACTTCGCCCACTTCATCGACGTGTACCTGTCCGTCGTGGACCTCATCCGCACCCCGGAGGACGTCCGGCTGCTGACGTACGAGGTGGCCCGGGACCTGGCCCGCCAGCAGGTGCGGTACGCCGAGCTGACCATCACCCCGTTCTCCTCGACCCGGCGGGGCATCGACGAGCGCGCCTTCATGGACGCCATCGAGGACGCCCGCGAGGCGGCCGAGGCGGAGTTCGGAACCGTGCTGCGCTGGTGCTTCGACATCCCCGGTGAGGCCGGTCTCGAGGCCGCCGAGGAGACGACACGGCTCGCCACCGACGACCGGATCCGTCCCGAGGGCCTGGTCTCCTTCGGGCTCGGCGGGCCGGAGATCGGCGTACCCCGCCCGCAGTTCAAGCCGTACTTCGACCGGGCGATCGCCGCCGGGCTGCGGTCGGTGCCGCACGCCGGCGAGACCACGGGCCCGCAGACGGTGTGGGACGCGCTGACCCACCTGCGCGCCGAGCGCATCGGCCACGGCACCAGCTCCGCCCAGGACGAGAAGCTGCTCGCGCACCTCGCCGAGCACCGCATCGCCCTGGAGGTGTGCCCGACCTCGAACATCGCCACGCGCGCCGTCCGCACCCTCGACGAGCACCCGATCAGGGAGTTCGTGAAGGCCGGCGTGCTGGTCACGATCAACTCCGACGACCCGCCCATGTTCGGCACCGACCTCGACAACGAGTACGCGGTCGCCGCCCGCCTCCTCGACCTCGACGAGCGGGGCCTGGCCGGCCTCGCCGCGAACGCGGTGGACGCGTCCTTCCTGGACGAGGCCGGCAAGGCGCGCATCAAGGACGAGATCGACACCTACACGGCGGGCTGGCTCGCCCCCTGAGGAACGGTGGCCGCCACAATGGGCCCATGCACAACGTGATTGCCGTGGCCCATCGCGGCGACCCCTACCGCTTCCGTGAGAACACGATCGACTCGCTGCGTTCCGCGCTCGCCCTGGGCGCGGACGCCGTCGAGCTCGACGTACGGCTCACCCGCGACGGCGTCCCCGTCCTGCTGCACGACGCGACGTTGAAGCGGCTGTGGGAGCGGGACCGGCCGCTGCTGTCGCTGTCCGCCGCCGAGGTGCGCGGACTGACGGCGGGCGCGGTGCCGACCCTCGAGGAGGCACTCGCGGCGACCGACGGCAGCCGGCTGATGCTCGATCTGCCGGGGACGCGAGAGGTGCGCACGGCACAGCGGATCGTGGACGCCGTACACGCGGCCGGAGCGGCGGACCGGGTCTACTACTGCGCCGACGCCACCGCGATGCTCGCCGTGCGCGCCGCCGATCCGTCCGCCGAGATCGCCCTGACCTGCACCAGCCTGGCTCCCCCGCGGCCCGCGCTGCTCGACGCGGTGAAGCCCCGCTGGCTGAACTACCGCTTCTCCCTGGTGGACCGCGGCCTGGCCGCCCGCGTGCATCACGGCGGCCATCTGCTCTCCGTCTGGACCCCCGACACCCGCCGTTCCATGCGCCGGCTCATCGACCTGGGCGTCGACTCCATCACCACCAACCGGATCGAGGTACTGACGGCCCTGCGCCCACAGACCTGACCGTGCAAGCGGGGCCGACCGCGCAGGCGAACCCGGCCGCGCAAGCAGACCCGGCCGCGCAAGCGAGCCGGGCGAGCAAGCAGACCCGGCCGCAAGCGAGCCCGCCCGCGCAAGCGAACCCGGCCCGCGCAAACAGAGCCACGGCGCAGGCGAACCTGCCCGCGCAGGCAGACCCGACCGCGCAACCGAACCTGACCGCGCAAGCGGGCCTAACCCGCCGCGTGCGCGAGCGGCGGCGCGATCGCCTGGGCGTCCGCGCCCTCGCCCAGCCACAGCCGGATCAGCAGCGCCGCCGTCGCCTCCAGCAGGCCGGCCCTGTCGAGTCCCCCCGCGTTCAGCGGTTCGCAGCCCAGGTCGCGGACGAGCCTGCGTACGACCGACAGCGCCGCCGGGTCGTCGCCGCACAACGGGACCGCCAGGGGGCGGCCGTCGAAGACGGGCGGGTTCAGGCGCCAGACGTCGACATGGCACAGGTTGAAGGCCTTCACCACGTGCGCGGTGGGCGCCGCGCGGGCGATGCGTTCGGCCGCCGCCGGGCCGCCCGCCGTGAGCAGGCCGAAGTCCGGGCCCACCGGATTGGTGCAGTCGATCAGCACCCGTCCGCGCAAGGCGTCTTCCAGTCCGGTGACCACCTCGACCACGGCCTCGTAGGGCACCGCGAGCAGCACCGCGTCCGTCCCGGCCGCCGCCTCCCGCAGTCCTCCCGAACGTCCTTTGGTGACCACCTCGTGTCCGGCCCGCCGCCACCCGGTGCCCAGAGCGTCCGCCATCCCGCCCGTGCCGAGAATTCCCACCCGCATGACTCCTCCTCCTGTTCTACGGATCTCCCACGACAGTAGGAAGCCGCTCAGGCACCATTCGGTACGTGGACACCGACCCCGCGTTCCTCGCCGACTGCCGGACCCGGCTCGCCTTCGACCTCGTCTCCAACACCTGGAACCCGGTGGTGGTCTGGGCCCTCAAGGACGGGCCCGGACGCCCCGGTGAGCTGCGGGCACGCATCGGTGGGATCAGTCAGAAGGTGCTGACGCAGACCCTGCGCCGGCTCGAGTTCAACGGGCTGGTCACGCGGCAGGCGTACGGGGGGTCGCCACCGCGGGTGGAGTACGAACTGACCGCCCTGGGAAGGACGTTGCTCGCGCCGATCCAGGCCTTCGGCGCTTGGGCGCACGACCACGGGGACGAGGTGACGCAGGCCCAGGACCGCTATACGCGCGAGGTCTGAGGGACCGTCGCCGGGTCGGCCGGCGTCTCCCGGGTGGCGTACTGCGGGACCGGTGTGTCGTCGTCGCCGGTGTCCCGGACCAGGCCGTAGCGCCCGGCCCCCTGGCCGGGGCCGCTCGTGACGTCCCTCTCCACGGCGTCCCAGGTGGTCGGGAAGACGTTGAGGCCGTAGTCGGCGCCCCGCTCGTTCACGGTGAGGGTGACGCTGCCGGCGACGTAGAAGTACTCGTTCTGCCACATCTGCTGGGTGCCGGACGGAGGGACGGCGTAGCCGGTGGCCTTGCTGCCCATGCCGGTGGCCGTGGGGTCGGTGGCGCCGACGGGGTCGTCCATGCGGCGGCCGCCGCCCGAGGCCACGTGGAAGAGCTTGCCCTTCAGGCCCGTCCAGCTCGGCATGACCAGGCCGCCGGACCGGTACTGCGGTGATATCTGCCAGCGCACGAGGACATAGCCCCGGCCGCTGAGCGTCACTTCGTCCCCGCGGTGGTTCATGGTGGCGTGTGCGCCGTCGCTGCTGGTGACGCCGGACGCGGGCCGCCGCGGCAGGACGGCGGGGGGTGTGTCCCGGTCGGGCGCGCTGTCGACGGCGTCGACGACGCTCCCGTACCGGGCCGTCCTCCGCTCGCTCGCCGACGCAGAGGGGGACGGCGGCGACGAGGCCGGGGCGGAAGGGGAGGGGCCGGGCGCGGACGGCGTGGCGGCGCGGGTGCTCGCCGCCGTGGGGACCACGACCGCCCGTGCGGGCGGGTCGTCGGGGGTCTGTACGACGACGTAGGCGCCGCCCGCGGCGAGGGTCGCGCCGGCCGTGACCGCGACGGCCGGCTTGGTGAGCGCGGTCAGCACCTTCGCGGACCAGCCGACGGAGGTCCCGGTGGCCGCGACGGCCGTCTTGCCGCCGAGGGCCAGGGAGATCGTGAAGCCGGCCGGCACCGGGACCAGCGCGATCCCGACGAGCAGCCGTTCCGCCGGTACGACGGACTCCCGCGTGTCACCGCAGTAGCCGCAGCCGCGGATGTGCCGGGCCAGCCGCTTGCGCCACACGGAGTCCGGCCGGCCGTTCCAGCGGACGGTCAGGTCGCGCAGGTCGGGGCAGGCGCCGTCGAGGGCGCGCACGATGCCCCGGGATATCTCCAGCCGCTCCTTGACCCGCTGGACGCGTACGGCGGCGTGCTGCCGGCTGATGCCGACGGCCGCGGCCAGCTCGCGGCGGGTGAGTTCGCCCGCGACCTCCAGCCACCACAGGGACAGCAGCTGCCGGTCCTCGTCGTCGAGCCATCGCGCCGCCTCCACGACCTCGCGCCGCTGCCCCTCCAACTGGAGCCGGAGCACGGTGAGTTCGGCGAAGTCGGCGGCTTCGCCGGGGGGCGCGCCCTCGTCGAGACGCTGTGTCGTCCGGCGGCGTGCGCGGTCCCGGATCTGCCGCATGGCGATCGCGACCAGCCAGGAGCGGAAGCTGTCGGGGTCGCGCAGCGAGCCGAGGTTGTCGACGGCGCGCAGCATGGTCTTCTGGACGACGTCGTCGACATCGGCGTGGCCGTTCAGGGCGCGGCCGACGACGTTGTAGACCAGCGGCAGCCAGCCCGCCACCAACTCGTCGAGCGCCCGCCGGTCGCCGGCCTGCGCGTCGGCGATGGTGGCGCGCCACCGCCGGTCGGTCTCGGCGTCGGCATGCGTCCTCATGCCCGCACCCTCTCAGCCGGGCCCCCGCTGTTGGCAATGTCGGAGATCACACCCATGGAGACGGCCGGGACGGCCCACGGATAACACTTTTCGGCATCCGGCTCGGCACCCGTAGGGGTAACCCGGGGCAACTCCCCGAGTCGGCACGGTAGTTGCTCAGGGTTCCACCAGGGTCGGGCACCCTCCTCGGCGACGATCCGCAACCGTCGCCTCCCATCGGAAGATCATGGCGCATCCTCCGCCGATCCCACCTCCGACCGCCCTTCCCTCCGACCGCCCTTCCTCTGGAGTTCCGTATGTGCGCTCGTCGCCGCACCGCCGTCCTCACCGCCTCCCTGGTGGCCGTCCTCGCCGCGGGCCCGCTGGCCGCGCCCGCCTTCGCGGCGCCGGCCCCGACCTCGGCCCACCGTGCGAACGCCCTCGACGTCGAAGCCCTGACCGCCGCGCTCGCCGGTCTTCCGGACGCCGACGCGACCGCCGCCCTGGTCCGCGTCGGCGGCACGGACGGCAGCTGGCGCGGCAGCGCGGGCGTGCACGACCTCCCGAGCGGGACCCCGGCCGACCCCGACGCCCGCTTCCGGGCCGGTTCGACGACGAAGGTGGTGACGGCGGCGGCCGTCCTGCGGCTGGCGGCCGAGCGGAGGATCGACCTGAACACCCCGGTCCAGCACTACCTGCCCGGGCTCCTCGGCCGGCAGTACCGGCCGATCACCGTACGCCGCCTGCTGAACCACACCAGCGGCATCCCGGCGGGCGACGGCCTGGGCGACTCCTTCGCGGAGGTGTACGCGCACCGCTTCGACACGCTGACCCCGCAGCAGGTCGTGGCCTCGGCGGCGGCGAAGAAGCCGGAGTTCCGCCCGGGGGAGAAGCAGCACTACCTGAACATCAACTACACGATCCTGGGCCTGCTGATCGAGAAGGTGACCGGCCGGTCGTACGCGTCCGAGGTCACCCGCCTGGTCCTGGCGCCCGCCGGCATGCGGGACACGTACTTCCCCGGCACCGACCCGCGCGTCCTCGGCCCGCACAACCGCGGCTACCAGGCGGTGGAGAGGACCGACGGGACGACGGAGTTCGTGGACGTCACCGAGTGGAACCAGGCGGACCGGTTCGCGGCCGGCGACATGATCTCCACGACCGCCGATCTGGAACGCCTGCTCACCTCGCTCTTCAGGGGCCGGATCGTGCCGGAGCCACAGCTGCGGGAGATGTTCACGGTCCCGGCGCACATCGACGGCGCCACCTACAGCGCGGGCCTGCAGCGGTTCGAGTACGACGGAAGGGTCTACTGGCTCAAGTCGGGCGCCCGGTACGGCTACAGCGCGCTGATCGCCGGCACCCGGGACCTCAGCCGCACCCTTGTGTACTCCGTCAACTCCACGGACGCCAAGGGCGAGGGCATGAACCCGGTGGCGCAGCGCGTCGCCATGGCCGCGCTCAAGTGACGCCCAGCAGCCCGGGGGCCGGCGCACCCCGATGGCGACGGCACCGGCTTCAACGGTCCGTACTCGACGCGGACGGCGCGACGGACGGCGCGGGCGGCTCCGCCGAGGACGTGCTCGGTTCACTCGCCCCGGTGGAGTCGCTCGCCGTGGTCGGTTCCGGCGACTGGCCGAGGCCGTGGTCGGCGGTCGGGACAGAGGTGTCGTCGGGGGCAGTCGACGCCCGGGGATCCGGGAGGGGGGTCGCCGCCCCCTCGGTAGGGTTGTCGGTGGCCGGTACGGGCGAGGGCAACGACGGGGGCACGGTCGAGGGACCGCTCACCGACGGCGGTGCGAGCGGCACCGTCGGGCGCGCGGGCCCGTCGGACGCCGTCAGACGCAGCGGCAACAGGACGGCGAGCGCGGCGATCCCGCAGGCCGCGCCGGCCCCGGCCGCGGTGCGCAGCAGCCGGCGGCGGACCGCGCCGCGGCGGATCTCCTCGTAGCGGCCGGGCGGCGGGCCGAGGTGGCCGGAGGCAGGCCGCAGGATGACGGCGAGGGGGTCGTCGGGGTCGAGGTCCGGGCCGTCGTCGAAGTCGTCAGCGGGTGTGATCAAGGCTCCTCCTCAGGTGGGCACGGAGCAGTTCGCGGGCCGCGTGCAGGTCGGCCTTGACGGTTCCTTCCTTGCGCCCGGTCAGTACGGCCACCTCCCGGATCGGCATGTCAGCGTAGTAGTGCAGCAGGATCGGGACACGCAGCCGGTCGGGCAGGGACTGCACCAGCAGCCGCACCGAGGGGTCGGCCGGCTCGACGGGCGGCGCGACGGCGGCCTCGACGGTGGCCCGGCGCAGGGCCCGCCGCTCGCGTTCGAGCTTGCGCCAGTGGTCGCGGACCAGGTTGGCGGCGGTGACGTAGAGAAAGCCCTGGGGCTCCGCCACAGCCGTCCAGCGGGCCCAGAGCCGGGTGAACGCCTCCGAGGCGATCTCGTGCGCCGTCCCGTCGTCGTCGACAAGACGGCGGCACCAGCCGGCGAGACGCGGATAGAGGGCGGCGAACAGCTCGGACGCCGCCCTCTCGCTGGAGCGAACGGGCCGTTTCAACGTTCTCCCGCGGGAGTCAGGGTGGCGAAGACGATCACGTTGTCGCGGTATCCGTCGCCGGTACGGGGGCCGCCGCACGTGATGAGACGCAGTTCGGGCCCGTCCACGTTCCCGTAGACCTCCTCGGTCGGGAACTCCGCCTTGTCGACGGTCGTCACCTCGGTGACGGCGAACTCGGCCGTCGTGCCGTTCTCCAGACGCGCCCGGATCCGGTCGCCCCGGCGCAGCCGGTCGAGGTGGCGGAAGACGCCGTCCCCGTACCGGCCGACCGTGACATGGGCGAGGATCACCGACGGCCCGGTCTGTCCCGGTGTCGGCGAGTTCTCGTACCACCCCGCCCGGTCGTGCTCCTCGACCGGAGGCACCTGCACGCTGCCGTCACCGGCCAGCCCCAGCCGCATCACCGGGGCGTCGACCCCGATGGCCGGGATCCGCAGCCCGACCGGCACCGAGCGGGCGAGGGGACGCGCCGCCCGGGCGGCGGGCGCCGAGAAGGTGCCCGGCGTGCGTGCGGCTGCGCCGGCGCCCGCCCCGGCCGCGTCGCCCGGGCCGGCCGGGTCGTCGGCGCAGCCCGTGAGCAGCGGCGCCGCCAGGGCCGAGAGGATCAGGGCGCGCCTGGAGAGCGGGCTCATGCGCCGGTCGCCCTCCGGCGCCGTACGACGTAGAAGCCGGTGCCCGCCGCCGCGACCACCGCGGCCGCGCTGCCGCCGATCAGTTGGCCGTGTCCCCCGGAGGACTCGCCCACGCCGGTGTCGGCGGCGCCCCGCGGCACAACGCTGACCTGGCTCGGAACGGCGCTCGGATCGGTGGCGCCGTCCCTGGTCGGGGCGGGGACCGGACTCGCGTCGGTGTCCTCGGCGGGGGCCGGGGTCGCGCTCTGGTCCGCGACGGTGGGGCCGGGGGTGGGCGTCCCGCCGTCGGCCAGCGCGGGCGCCGCGCCCGCAAACAGGGCGGTGCCCGCAACTACCAGGGCGGCGAGGCCCGTTCGCGGTATGAGTCGCATGAATCGCTCTCCTTCATCGGTCCGTTGACGGATCGAGCGAAGAGACGAGACAGCCGGGGAGCGGGTTGTAAAGAGATGGCAAAACAGTGGAGGCGGGTGATCGGCGCCGCGCGAGGCCGCCGCGAACGGCCCCCGGTCCGAGAACCAGGGGCCGAACCTCCTACGGGGCGCGGGCAACCGCGCGACCGGCCACAACGCACCCGGTCGGCCGCACCCCGACAGCGTCGGCCGCACCCGCGCACAAAACGCGCACCCGAAAAGCAGCCCGCACCCGGACGGCGACCGACCCGGCGGAGCGCTACGCGTCCAGGGACGTCATCACGTGCTTGATGCGCGTGTAGTCGTCGAAGCCGTAGCCCGACAGGTCCTTGCCGTAACCGGACTTCTTGAAGCCGCCGTGGGGCATCTCGGCGACCAGCGGGATGTGGGTGTTGATCCACACGCAGCCGAAGTCGAGCTTCTTGGACATCCGCATCGCGCGGCCGTGGTCCTTGGTCCACACCGAGGAGGCGAGGGCGTACTCGACACCGTTGGCCCACTCCACGGCCTGGTCCTCGTCCGTGAACGACTGGACGGTGATGACCGGCCCGAAGACCTCGTTCTGGATGATCTCGTCGTCCTGCTTCAGTCCGGACACGACGGTCGCGGCGTAGAAGTAGCCCTTGTCGCCGACCCGCTGACCGCCCGCCTCGACCTTGGCGTGCGCGGGCAGCCGCTCGATGAAGCCGGTGACCTGCCGGAGCTGGTTGGGGTTGTTCAGCGGACCGAACAGCACGTCCTCGTCGTCCGGCTGCCCGGTCTTCGCCTCCGCCGCGGCCTTCGCGAGCGCGGCCACGAACTCGTCGTGGATGCCCTCCTGGACGAGGACGCGGGTGGCCGCCGTACAGTCCTGGCCGGCGTTGAAGAAGCCCGCCACCGAGATGTCCTCGACGGCCTTGGGGATGTCGGTGTCCTCGAACACGACGACCGGCGCCTTGCCGCCCAACTCCAGGTGGACGCGCTTGAGGTCCTTCGACGCCGACTCGGCGACCGACATGCCCGCGCGCACCGAACCGGTGATGGAGGCCATCGCCGGGGTCGGGTGCTCGACCATCAGCCGGCCGGTGTCACGGTCGCCGGTGACGACGTTGAAGACGCCCTTGGGCAGGATCGAGCCGATGATCTCGGCGATCAGGACGGTGGAGGCCGGCGTGGTGTCGGACGGCTTGAGCACCACCGTGTTGCCGGCCGCGATCGCCGGGGCGAACTTCCACACGGCCATCATCATCGGGTAGTTCCACGGCGCGACCTGCGCGCAGACGCCGACCGGCTCGCGGCGGACGATCGAGGTCATCCCGTCCATGTACTCGCCGGCGCTGCGCCCCTCCAGCATCCGGGCCGCGCCCGCGAAGAAGCGGATCTGGTCGACCATGGGAGGGATCTCCTCGGAGCGGGTCAGCCCGATCGGCTTGCCCGTGTTCTCCACCTCGGCCGCGATGAGCTCCTCGGCCCGCTCCTCGAACGCGTCCGCGATCTTCAGCAGGGCCTTCTGACGCTCGGCGGGGGTCGTGTCGCGCCAGCCCGGGAACGCCTTGGCGGCGGCCGCCATCGCGGCGTCGACGTCCGCCCGGCCGGACAGCGGCGCGGTCGCGTACGCCTCGCCCGTCGCGGGGTTGACCACCTCGGTGGTCCGTCCGTCGGCGGCGTCCCGGAACTCACCGTCGATGTGGTTGCGCAGACGACGCAGCTCGGTGCTCACTGCCGGCCCTCCAAGTTCGGTGTCCATTGACTGAGACACCCACACTAATCCTTGCCCTGACGTTTTCAACACCCCTGATCCCGTCAAGGCTGCGGAATCCGCAGATCTCACTCACGTAAACAACGAATTTCATCGCCTCGGCCTTGCGGAACTGTCGAGACGTCGTGCACAGTGTGGCCGTGGCCAGTCGAAGCGCAGAGCACAGGGACTCCCGCGAGTCCAGGAACGGCAGCACCCCTCACCTGGATGCCGTGAGCCTCGCCATCATCGAGCAGCTCCAGGAGGACGGCCGTCGGCCGTACGCCGCGATCGGCAAGGCCGTCGGCCTCTCCGAGGCGGCCGTGCGCCAGCGCGTCCAGAAGCTGCTCGACCAGGGCGTGATGCAGATCGTCGCCGTCACGGACCCGCTCACCGTGGGCTTCCGTCGGCAGGCGATGGTCGGGATCAACGTCGAGGGCGATGTCGAGTCCATAGCGGAAGCGCTGACCGACATGTCGGAAGTCGAGTACGTGGTGATGACCGCGGGCTCGTACGACGTCCTCGCCGAGATCGTCTGCGAGGACGACGACCACCTGCTGGACGTCATCAACAAGCGCATCCGTGCCCTGCCAGGCGTTCGCTCGACCGAGAGCTTCGTCTACCTGAAGCTGAAGAAGCAGACCTACATGTGGGGAACCCGATAACCGTGAGGACCCGATAACCGTGAGCACCAAGGACCTCAGCCGCACCGCGTACGACCACCTGTGGATGCACTTCACCCGCATGTCCTCGTACGAGAACTCGCCGGTACCGACCATCGTCCGGGGCGAGGGCACCTACATCTACGACGACAAGGGCAGGCGCTACCTCGACGGTCTTGCGGGTCTGTTCGTGGTGCAGGCCGGCCACGGGCGCGTGGAACTCGCCGAGGCGGCCGCCAAGCAGGCGCAGGAGCTGGCGTTCTTCCCCGTGTGGTCCTACGCCCACCCGAAGGCCGTGGAACTGGCGGAGCGTCTGGCCCACCACGCCCCGGGCGACCTGAACAAGGTCTTCTTCACCACCGGCGGCGGTGAGGCGGTCGAGACCGCCTGGAAGCTCGCCAAGCAGTACTTCAAGCTCCAGGGCAAGCCGACCAAGTACAAGGTCATCTCCCGCGCGGTCGCCTACCACGGAACCCCGCAGGGCGCCCTGTCGATCACCGGCCTGCCGGCGCTGAAGGCCCCCTTCGAGCCGCTCGTCCCGGGCGCGCGCAAGGTCCCGAACACCAACATCTACCGCGCCCCGCTGTTCGGCGACGACCCCGAGGCCTTCGGCCGCTGGGCCGCCGACCAGATCGAGCAGCAGATCCTCTTCGAGGGCCCGGAGACGGTCGCCGCGGTCTTCCTGGAGCCGGTACAGAACGCCGGCGGCTGCTTCCCGCCCCCGCCCGGCTACTTCCAGCGGGTCCGCGAGATCTGCGACCAGTACGACGTGCTGCTCGTGTCGGACGAGGTCATCTGCGCCTTCGGCCGCCTCGGCACGATGTTCGCCTGCGACAAGTTCGACTACGTCCCGGACATGATCACCTGTGCCAAGGGCATGACCTCCGGCTACTCCCCGATCGGCGCCTGCATCATCAGCGACCGGCTGGCCGAGCCGTTCTACAAGGGCGACAACACCTTCCTGCACGGCTACACCTTCGGCGGCCACCCCGTCTCCGCGGCGGTCGGCCTCGCCAACCTCGACCTGTTCGAGCGCGAGGGCCTCAACCAGCACGTGCTGGACAACGAGGGCGCGTTCCTGAAGACCCTGCAGAAGCTGCACGACCTCCCGATCGTCGGCGACGTCCGCGGCAACGGCTTCTTCTACGGCATCGAGCTGGTCAAGGACAAGGCGACGAAGGAATCGTTCAACGACGAGGAGACCGAGCGCGTCCTGTACGGCTTCCTGTCCAAGGCCCTCTTCGACAACGGCCTGTACTGCCGTGCCGACGACCGCGGCGACCCGGTCGTCCAGCTCGCCCCGCCGCTGATCTCCAACCAGGAGACCTTCGACGAGATCGAGCAGATCCTGCGCGCGACGCTGACGGAGGCGTGGACGAAGCTGTGATCGTCGGCCTGAGCAGCTGATCAACACCGGCCCCGGTGTCGACCGTTCGAGTGAGAAACGGCGACCCGGGGCCGTGTGCTGTCCGGCCTTCCCGTCCTGGCTGCCTAGCGTGCGAGTGACCGATCGGCGCTGCCTTCGTTCCCCCGCACGGGGGAACGGCACGGGAACTACGGATCTGAACCGAGGTGTACGCCCATGGAGGCCCCGCCGGACAACGACGTGCTGTGGGCACGCTCCCTGCATTTCACGCACCGCGACGGCTCACCCGCGCTCGGCGGTGTCTCGCTGGGCGTGCGGGAGGGCGAGATCCTCGCCGTCAGCGGGCCGCGCGGCAGCGGCAAGACGACTCTGCTGCAGTGTCTGTCCGGCCTGGTGCCCGCCCAGCGCGGCGAGGTCTGGTTCAACAGCGTCCCCGTGCACACGATGGGCCCGATGGCCCGCGAGCGGCTGCGCCGCGACCGTTTCGGCTGGATCGAGCCGGTACCGGTCCTCGTCCCCGAACTCAATGTCTGGGAGAACGCGGCCCTCCCCCTGATGCTGCGCGGCACCAGCCGCCGCCGGGCCAAGGTCGCCGCGATGGAGTGGCTGGACCGTCTGGACATCGGCGACAGATGCCGGAGCCGCCCGCACGAACTCACCCAGGCCGAGCGCCAGCGGGTCTGCATCACGCGCGCCCTGGCCCCGGCCCCCTCGGTCCTCTTCGCGGACGAGCCGACGGCTCCCCTCCACCGCGCGGACCGGGCCCACGTCCTGCGCACCCTGACGACGGCGGCCCGCTCCCACGGCATCACCGTGGTGCTGGCCACCCACGACCCGGAGACCGCCGCCCTGGCCGACCGCACGGTGCCGCTGCTGGACGGCCGCCGGGTGAAGACAGTCCATCTGCCGCCGGTCACGGAGCCGGAAGGCCGGGGGGCCGCGTGCTCGCTCTCCGTCTGACGCGCAGCGCCCACCCCGCCGTCCAGCTGCGCCGCCTCCTGGTGGCGACGGCCTCGGCGGGCACCGGCTTCCTTCTCCTGTGCACCCTCGGCCACGCCCTCACCCACCCCGGAGATCCGGCCGCGTCCGTGCTGCGTCTCGCCTGGTGCGCGGTCCCGCTGGCCGCGACGGTCTACTTCGCCCTGGCGGTGGCCCGCACCGACCCCGGCACCCGCCCGCGCCCCGGACTGGCCGCGATCGGCCTGGGCCCTGCCCGCCTGATGGCCGTCTCGGCGATGACGACGGGCCTGTCGACACTGCTCGGCTCCATGCTGGCCCTCCTCCTCTTCCTCCACCTGCGCGGCGACCTCACGGGCATGCCGTTCGACGGGGCGGCCGACGACTTCCTGGCGGCGAACCAGCCCCTCCCGCTGCCGGCGTCCCTGACCCTGCTGGCACTGGTCCCGGTGGCCTCGTCCGTCGCGGTGGCACTGATGCTCCACCCGAGGGACGCCCGCGTGGCGGCACAGGCGGCCCAGGCGGCCCAGGCGGCCCCGAGGACGCTCGGCCGCTTCGGGGCGTACGGGAGGACGGGCCCGGGCGGCAGGTTCGGCGAGTACGGCCGCTTCGGGGCGAGGACGAGGAGCACCCAGCGGTCCCGTACGGCAGCGGGCCACCGCCCCGCCGAGGCGAGCGCCGCCCCCACGGCGGGCGTGCAGCAGTGCGGTACGGCTCAGGGCGGCCGGTCCGCCGAGGCCGCCGCCGACCCGACAGCAGGTCGCCGGCAGTCCCGTACGGCTCGGCACGGACGGTCCGCCGCCGAGGCGGCCGCCGACCCGGCGACGGACGGCCGGCCCTCCCGGACCGACCCCGAACACCGCCCCGCGTCGGCCGCCCACGCCCTGGCGACGGACGGCGCCCCGTCGGCGCCGGGCACCGCGACCCTGTCCATCGACCCGGCTCCGGTCGACGGCCCGTCGCAGACTCCGCAGGGCACACCGGCCCTGCTCGGGGCCCCGGCTCGCGGCACGCCGGAATCACAGACGCGCCCGCCCCATCCCACCGCCCTCCCCTGGGGCATGGCGCTCCTCGCCACCGGCCTGGCCGTGGAGGCGTACGCGAACCGCACCGCCGACCCCCGCACGCTCCCCCTGCCCGGCGGCCTCCCCACCGGCCCCGCCGCCGTCCTCGTCGGCTGGACCCTGACCGCCGTGGGCCTCGCACTCGCCGGCCCCGGCCTCACCCACCTCTGCGGCCGGCTGCTGCAAGCCGCCCGCCCCGGCGCGCTCCGCCTCCTCGCGGGACGCGGCCTGATGCAGGAGGCGTCCCGCATCGGCCGCCCGCTGGGCGTGGTCTGCGCGGTGGCCTCCGGCGCGTACACGATGGCCATGCTGTACGACCCGTCGGACCCGTCCTTCGGCCCGCTCACCACCCTCGGAGCCCTGATCGTGGCGGGCTGCACCGTCGCCACACTGCTGACGGCCGCCGTGGAGGCGAGGCAGGTCCGCGCCGACACCACCGCCGCCCTGCTCCGCCTCGGCGCCCCGGCCAGGACGCTGCGCAGCGCCGCCGCCCTGCGCACCGGCGCCCTGCTGGCCCTCTTCGTCCCGCTCACCCTGATCGTGGCCGAACTGGCGGCCCTCCCACTGATGCGCTGAAGCACTCCCGTACGGAAAAGATCCGTGCGAAAAAGGTCTCCGCCCGCCGATGAGTTCCGGACGGCCCCCCGGTCTACCCCACGAAACCACCGACCAGCAGCACGAACCCCCTGGGAGAGACCAGATGACCGCCCCGGCCTACCAGCAGATGATCTTCGTGAACCTTCCCGTGAACGACCTCGACGCCTCGAAGAAGTTCTTCACGGAGCTCGGCTACTCGATCAACCCGCAGTTCAGCGACGACAACGCGGCCTCCGTGGTGATCAGCGACAGCATCGTGGCGATGCTGCTCACCAAGCCGTTCTACTCGACCTTCACCAAGAAGGAGATCGCGGACGCCTCGAAGACCAGCGAGGTCCTGATCGCCCTGAGCGCCCAGAGCCGCGCGAAGGTCGACGAACTCGTCGACAGGGCGCTCGCGCTGGGCGGCTCCCCGAGCGGCGAGACCCAGGACATGGGTTTCATGTACGGCCGTTCGTTCGACGACCTCGACGGCCACACCTGGGAAGTCGTGTGGATGAACCCGTCGGCCATCGAGAGCTGACCGGCGCTGCCTAGCATGGGCGGGTGCATCCGACGACACCCGCCCAGCCGTTCGACGGCTCCCACGACCGTGAGATCGAGTGCCTCGCCGAGTTCGACGAGGTGGTCCGCACGCACGGCACGCTCTCCCACTTCCGTGTCCAGTCCGTCGATCTGACGGCCCGTACGGACGTCCTCCTCGCCCTGGACACCTCGGGCGCCGTCTTCCTCGGCTGCCCGATGACCCCGGAGGCGGCCACGAAGTCCCGCGCCTCCGGCGCCCTGGTCTTCCCGCCCGTACCGGGTCTGTCCTTCGACCCGTACCGCGGTTTCGTCTACTCCCCCGACGAGTTGTTCGCTTCCCTGGACGAGGGCGGCTACGAGGCGACCCCCGACGCCCGTACGTACGCCTGGTTCCAGCGCACGAAGGCGGACGGCGACATATTCGGCTCGATGCTCCGCTCGATCCACGACGACGCCGTCACCGACGCGCTCGACGAACTCCTCGTCGGGGAGAGCGTGGTGGGTGTCATGGGTGGCCACGCCATGGCGCGCGGCACGGACGCGTACGCCGGCGCGGCCCGCCTCGGCCGCGCACTGGCCCGCACGGGGCTCATGGTGGCGACCGGTGGGGGACCCGGCGCGATGGAGGCGGCGAACCTCGGCGCCTACGCGGCCCCCTTCGACGACGAGATGCTCACCGGCGCCCTCCGGATCCTGGCCAAGGCACCCAGATTCACACCCTCGATCACCGAGTGGGCGAGGGCCGCCTTCGATGTGCGTGCCGGTTGGCCGGACGGCGGCCCCTCGGTCGGCATCCCCACGTGGTTCTACGGCCACGAGCCGCCGAACCCGTTCGCCGCGCACCTCGCCAAGTACTTCTCCAACGCCACGCGTGAGGACGGGCTGTTGGCCCGCTGCACCGCGGGCGTGGTGTTCCTGCCGGGGGCCGCCGGGACCGTACAGGAGATCTTCGACAACGCGACACCCAACTACTACGGGTCGCGGGGCGAACCGACGCCGATGGTGCTCGTGGACCGGGAGCACTGGACCCAACGGCTGCCCGCCTGGCCGCTCTTGCAGTCACTCGCCCGGGAGCGATCGATGGAGTCCCGTATCGCCCTGGTTGACCGGATCGAGGAGGCTCCGGAGGCGTTGAAACGTCTTGGTGGTTAATAAGCGGGCAAAGCCCGCCGCTCAGAGGCGTCCTCGCATTGACACTTCTTATGGAACGCTTATAGACCTGTGAGTCTGCTGGGGATGGTGACGCACTCGCTCACCGGGGGCGCCATCTCCCCCTCCACCCCCCGCAGTTGCGCTTCCCGTAAAGGACAAACGTGTCCCTTTCCCGCCGTACCGCCGCCCGTTCGGTGCGCATGCTCGGTGTCACCGCCGCCTCCGCCGCCCTCGCGCTCAGCGCCGCCGGCACCGCGCTGGCCTGCGACATCAGCGAGTTCTCCGCCTCTGCCGTCTGTGACGGCACGAAGGGCGCCATCACCGTCACCGACAAGGACCCGTTGCACGTCCCGGCCGAGATAACCGTCTTCCTCGAGAACAACGGCGCCGACCTCAGGCAGGTCGGCGAGGCCCAGACCGTCAAGGGTTCGGCCACCGGCGTCACCATCTCCTTCGCCGAGCACTGGGAGCCCAACGCCGAATACCGGATCCACGTCAAGGCCCTCAAGGGCAAGAAGATCCTGGTCGACAGCGACATCGTCGGCAACCTGAGCACCCCGTCCAAGGCCTGCAAGGCCGAAGACACGTCCACCCCCTCCACCACGCCGTCCACGACGCCGTCCGGCACCACGACCACTCCGCCGCCGGCCGAGACGATCACCCCGTCCCCGTCCGACTCGACGAGCGACAGCTCCGCGCCCGCGACCGCACCCTCCGCGAGCAACGTTCCGTCGGCCGCGGTCCAGGAGTCCAACCTCGCCGAGACCGGCGCCAACTCCAACACCGGTCTGATCGTCGGCGTCGCGGCCGCTCTGGTCGTCGTCGGCGGTGGCGCCGTGTTCTTCGGCATGCGTCGCCGCGGATCCAGCAACCGCTGACCCGAACGACCGGCACGACGGACGTACGCGTGTGGCCCGCCCCTTTCCGGGGGCGGGCCTTCCGCATGTCCTCACGTGTCCCGGTCCCTCGGCCGGACTTCGGTCCCCGCCGCCGGTCAGTCCAGCACGACGATCTCGGCCGGGTCGAAGGACACCCCCACCACACCGCCGACCTCCGGCGCGTCCCGCAGCGCGCACGCCGCCTCGAGCCTCGGCGCGCCCTCCGGCTGGAGGTGCACCGCGACATGGGTGCCACGGAAGGTGCGGGCGCCGACCGTGCAGCGCAGCCCCTCGTCCCCGCCCACCAGGCGCACTCCGGCGGGCCGGACGAGCAGCGTGCGCGCCCCCTGCCCCGACCCGGCCGGCACCGGCACCTTCCCCCACGGGGTGACCGCGGCCTCGCCCGTGACGGTCGCCTCCACCACGTTGTCGAAGCCGAGGAAGCGGGCCACGAACGCGTCCGCCGGCCGCTGCCACACCTCAAGGGGCGTACCGGACTGGGCGATCCGCCCGTCCCGCATCACGACGACCCGGTCGGCGAGCGCGAACGCCTCCCCCTGGTCATGGGTGACCGCGAGCACGGTCGTCCCCAACCGGCCGAACAGTTCCCGCAGTTCGACCACCAGCCGCTCCCGCAGCGACCGGTCCAGCTGGCCGAGCGGCTCGTCGAGCATCAACAGCCGGGGACGCGGCGCCAGAGCCCGGGCCAGCGCCACCCGCTGCTGCTCCCCGCCGGAGAGCGTGGCCACCGCACGGCCGGCGGCACCCGGCAGCCCGACCAGTTCCAGCAGTTCGGTCACCCGCTCGCGCTGCCGGGTCCTGGGCATGCCGTGCATCCGCAGGCCGAAGCCCACGTTGCCGCCCACATCCCGCTGCGGGAACAGCTGATGGTCCTGGAACATCAGCCCGAGCTCCCGCTTGTGCGCGGGCACCCCCGACTGGTCGCGCCCGTCGAGGAGCACCCGCCCGGCGTCCAGCGGCTGGAGCCCGGCCACCGCCCGCAACAGCGTCGACTTGCCGCTGCCGCTCGGCCCCAGCACACACACCACCTCGTGCTCGGCGACGGCGAGACCGACCGCGTCGAGCACGGCCCGCCCACCGAACCGCACGGTCGCGCCCTCCAGCTCCAGCAGCATCAGAACTCCCCCGTCCGGTCGGTGCGCAGCCGCTCCAGGACCAGCAGGGCCACCGCGCACACCACCATCAGAATCGTCGAAAGGGCCATCGCCTGGCCGTAGTTCAGCTCACCGGCCCGCCCCAGCAGCCGCGCCACGGCGACCGGCAGCGTCGGATTGTCGGGCCGGGCGATGAACACGGTCGCCCCGAACTCCCCCAGCGACACCGCGAAGGCGAACCCGGCCGCGACGAGCAGCGCCCGCCGCACCATCGGCAGGTCGACCTCCCGCCACACCCGCCAGGGCGACGCCCCGAGCACGGCCGCCGCCTCGCGCAGCCGCTGGTCCACCGCCCGCAGTACCGGCAGCATGGTCCGTACGACGAAGGGGACGCCGACCAGTGCCTGCGCGAGCGGCACCAGGATCCACGTACCGCGCAGGTCCAGCGGAGGCTCGTCCAGCGCGATCAGGAACCCGAAGCCGACGGTCACCGCGGAGACACCCAACGGCAGCATGAGCAGCGCGTCGAAGCCACGGACCAGCCGTCCGGCGTCACGGCGGGTGAGAGCCGCGGCGGCCAGCCCTCCGACCACCACCGCGAGGGCGGTCGCGGCGACGGCGTACTCGAGCGAGTTGCCGATCGCGTCGATCGGCGGGACCAGGAAGACATTGCCGTCGTCGCTGGTCAACGCCCGGTAGTAGGCGAAGCCGGGGGCGTCGAGCGAGCGTTGCGCCAGGACCGCCAGCGGCAGCACGAGCAGGACGGCGATCGTGCCGAGCACTCCGGCCAGCAGGGCCCATTGCCCGGCCCCGCGCGGCCGGCGGGCCGTCACCGAGGCGTCGACCAGCCGCAGCGCGGTCTCCCGTCGCCGTACGGTCCAGGCGTGCACGGCGAGGATCGCGCCGACGGCCACGAACTGGACGATCGTGAGGACGGCGGCCGTGGACAGGTCGAAGATCTCGGAGGTCTGCCGGTAGATCTCCACCTCGAGGGTGGAGAAGGTGGGCCCGCCGAGGATCTGCACCACTCCGAAGGAGGTGAAGGTGAAGAGGAAGACCATCAGCGCGGCAGCCGCGACGGCGGGCCCCAGGGCGGGCAGCGTGACCGTACGCCACGCCTTCGGGCGGGACGCGCCGAGCATCCGCGCCGCCTCCTCCTGCCGGGGGTCCAGCTGCGACCACAGCCCGCCCACCGTCCGTACGACGACCGCGTAGTTGAAGAAGACGTGCGCCAGCAGGATCGCCCACACCGTGGTGTCCAGCCGCACGCCCCAGAGGTCGTCGAGCAGTCCACCGCGCCCGACGAGCGCGAGGAACGCCGTGCCGACGACGACCGTCGGCAGCACGAACGGCACGGTGACGACGGCGCGCAACACCTGCTTGCCCGGGAACTCCAGTCGGGCGAAGACATACGCGGCGGGCAGCGCGACCAGGAGCGTGAGGGCGGTGGAGGCCAGCGCCTGCCAGGTGGTGAACCACAGGACGTGCCGGATGCCGGACTGTGCGAGCACGTCCCACAGCCGTCCGAAGCGCCATCCCCCGTCGGCGCCGAGCCCCCGGGCGACGATCGCGGCGACCGGGTAGGCGAAGAAGACCGCGAAGAACGCGACGGGCACGGCCATGAGACCGAGCCGGGCCGCGTTCCCCGTGCGGGCTCCGCGTCCGGTCACTTCAGTACGAGCGAGGTCCATGACTTGACCCAGTCGTCACGGTTGTCGGCGATCTTCGCCGGGTCCAGGGTCTCGGGATCCTTCGCCTGCGGCCCGTACTTCGTGAACTCCGCCGGGACCTCGGCGCCCTTGCGCACCGGGTAGACGAACATGTTGAGCGGCATGTCCTGCTGGAACTCCGCGGTGAGCAGGAAGTCGAGGAGGGCCTTGCCGCCCTCGGGGTCGGCGGCGTTGCTCAGCAGACCCGCGTACTCGACCTGACGGAAGCAGGTGCCGGTGGAAACGCCGGTGGGTGCGGTGGCCGGCTTCGGGTCCCCGTAGATCACCTCGGCGGGCGGCGAGGAGGCGTACGAGACGACGAGCGGCCGGTCGGCCCCCGCCTTCTTCCCGCCCGCGGACCCGGAGAACTCCTCGTTGTAGGCCTGCTCCCAGCCGTCGACCACCTTCACGCCGTTGGCCTTCAGCTTCTTCCAGTAGTCCGTCCAGCCGTCGTCGCCGTACCTGGCGGCGGTGCCCAGCAGGAAGCCGAGGCCGGGCGAGGAGGTGGCGGCGTTCTCGGTGACCAGCAGGTTCTTGTACGCGGGCTTCAGGAGGTCGTCGAACGAGGAGGGCGGGGTCAGCTTGTGCTCGCTGAAGTACGCCTTGTCGTAGTTGACGCAGATGTCACCGGTGTCGACGGGCGTGACCCGGTGCTTGCCCTGGTCGGCCCGGTACGCGGGCAGGACCTGGTCGGAGCCCTTCGCCTCGTACGACTGGAACAGCCCGTTGTCGAGGGCGCGCGACAGGAGCGTGTTGTCGACGCCGAAGAAGACGTCGCCCTGCGGGTTGTCCTTGGTGAGGACGGCCTTGTTGACGGCCTGACCGGCGTCTCCGTCCTTGAGGACCTTCACCTGGTAGCCGGACTGCTTCTCGAAGTCCGCGAGCACGCTCTTGGAGACGGCCCACGAGTCGTGGCTGACGAGGGTGACGGTCTTGGAGCCCGCCGCCGAACCGCCGTCGTCCGACGATCCGCAGGCGGACAGCGTGACGAGGCCGAGGCCGACGGCCGCGGCCACGAACGTCCTGGTGTGCACTGGATTCCTCCTGGGGTTGACCAGGAAGAGACGCGGCCCTGCCCGGGCACCCGCGGAGCGATCCGCCGGTGCCCGGGCAGGGCGCAACAGCTTGAGTGATGACCGAACTTCCTACCCAGAATGACCTGGGCAAGGTTCAGAGGGTCTGCGGACTCTCCCGCACTCTCAGCGCTGTGGCGCTCCCCTGTCGGAATATGAAGATGTACTGATACGGATGCACTGATACCCGATAGGTAATACCTGATACCGGGGTCAGACTACCGCTCGGTGGCGGCGAGCTGACCGCACGCCCCGTCGATCTCCTGACCGCGGGTGTCCCGGACCGTGACGGGCACCCCGTGCGCGGCGATCGCCTCGACGAACGCCTTCTCGTCCTCGGGCCGGGAGGCCGTCCACTTGGAACCCGGCGTCGGGTTGAGCGGGATGAGGTTGACGTGCACGGGCTTGCCGCGCAGCAGCCGACCGAGCCGGTCACCACGCCAGGCCTGGTCGTTGATGTCGCGGATCAGCGCGTACTCGATGGACAGCCGGCGCCCCGACCGCTCGGTGTACTCGAACCCGGCGTCCAGCACCTCGCGCACCTTCCACCGCGTGTTCACGGGGACGAGGGTGTCACGCAGTTCGTCGTCCGGCGCGTGCAGGGAGATCGCCAGCCGGCACTTGAATCCCTCGTCGGAGAACCGGTGGATGGCCGGCACCAGCCCGACCGTGGACACGGTGATCCCGCGCTGCGACAGCCCGAGGCCGTCCGGCGCCGGGTCGGTCAGCGCCCGGATCGAACCGACGACCCGCTTGTAGTTGGCGAGCGGCTCGCCCATCCCCATGAAGACGATGTTGGAGAGCCTGGCGGGCCCGCCGGGCACCTCCCCGTCCCGCAGCGCCCGCATCCCGTCGACGATCTGGTGCACGATCTCGGCGGTGGAGAGGTTCCGGTCCAGCCCCGCCTGCCCGGTGGCGCAGAACGGGCAGTTCATCCCGCACCCCGCCTGCGAGCTGATGCACATGGTCACCCGGTCCGGGTACCGCATCAGCACCGACTCCACGAGCGTGCCGTCGAACAGCCGCCACAGGGTCTTGCGGGTGGTCCCCTCGTCCGTCGACAGATGCCGGACGACCGACATCAGGTCCGGCAGCAGCGCCTCACGCAGCTTCTCGCGCGCACCGGCGGGGATGTCGGTCCACTCCGCCGGGTCGTGCGCGTAACGCGCGAAGTAGTGCTGCGAGAGCTGCTTGGCACGGAACGGCTTCTCCCCGATCTCCGCCACGACCTCCTTCCGCTCGGCGGGCGAGAGGTCGGCGAGATGCCGCGGCGGCTTCTTGGCTCCGCGGGGGGCGACGAAAGTAAGTTCTCCGGGTGCAGGCATAACACGTCCAGTGTGGCAGATCCATTCGGGTGGCTTGGGCCGGAGCGGGGTGGGGGTGGTCACCCGTGGGCGTCGCCCGTCAGCGTTGGTCAACCTCGCACGGCCACGGCGGCGTCGGTCCGCCCGTCGGCCGTCTCGGCCGCCCGGGTCGTGCCGTCGACGCGAACCGCGACCGGTGCACGGCAACGGGCCCCCTCCCGGAACACAGGGAAGGGGCCCGCATCAGCCGGTGGGCGGTGTGGGTCAGCCGGAGCCCACGAACAGGACGAGCAGCAGCCAGACCACGGGAGCCGTGGGCAGGAGCGAGTCGAGCCGGTCCATGATGCCCCCGTGGCCCGGGAGCAGCGTGCCCATGTCCTTGATGCCCAGGTCCCGCTTGATCATGGACTCGCCGAGGTCGCCGAGCGTGGCGCTGGCCGCGACGGCGAGGCCGAGCAGCAGGCCCTGCCACCAGGTGCCGTCGTCGATCAGGAACTGCATCAGCAGCGCGCCGGCGACCATCGCGAACGACACCGCGCCGAGCAGGCCCTCGCGGGTCTTGCCCGGGCTGATGCGCGGGGCGAGCTTGGTCTTGCCGAAGCGCCAGCCGACGGCGTAGGCGCCCGTGTCGCTGACGACCGTCAGGAGCAGGAACGTCATGACGCGGAACGCTCCGTCGTCGGCGGTGAGCATCAGGGCGACGAACGTGGCGAGGAACGGGACGTAGAAGGCCGCGAAGACGCCGGCCGTGACGTCCTTGAGGTAGCCATCGGGCGGTTCGGTCATCCGCCAGACCAGCACGGCGAGCGCCGTGAGGGCCATGGCGACCCACGCGCCCTCAGGACCCCGGACGTATCCGGCGACGACCATCGCCGCACCGCCGACCGCGAGCGGCACGAGCGGCGCCTTGATGCCCTTGCGCTCCTGAAGCCTGCTGGTCAGCTCCCACAGGCCGACGACCACGGCGACCGATATCACGCCGACGAACGCGGCCTTGACGACGAACAGCGACGCGACGATCACCGCACCGAGCCCGACCCCGACCCCTATGGCCGCACCCAGGTCTCGGCCCGCACTCTTCTTCTGCGGTGCGGGCGCCGGCTGAGGGGCGTCGGGCATGGGCTCCGGATTCTGCGGCACCGCCGCGTGGGGCTGTGCCGACGGTGTGTCGTGACCGCGCGCGGCGGCGCCGTACGGCTGGTTGCCGTAGGGCGCGTCGGCGTACGGCTCGGCTGGGAACAAGGGGCCGCCCAGCCGAGCGGCCCCCCGGTCGTCATCCTGGTTTCCGCCGTGTGCGGGTACGTCGGGGACGATGGGCATGGGGCGAGTCTGCTGCGCCTCAGGCGCATCGTACGCGGGACCCGCCGGGGCGGCCCCCTGGACCGGCCCCTGGTCGGCGGGCCCCCAGTACCCGGCCCGCGACCCGGCGTGTGGCGGTGAGCCCCAGGAAGAGTCGTTCATCAGACCTCGAGCAGCTCCGATTCCTTGTGCTTCAGGAGCTCGTCCACCTGGGCGACGTACTTCGCGGTGGTGTCGTCGAGCTCCTTCTCGGCACGGCGGCCCTCGTCCTCGCCGACCTCGCCGTCCTTGATCAGCTTGTCGATCGCGTCCTTGGCCTTGCGGCGGACCGCGCGGATGGACACCTTGGCGTCCTCGCCCTTGCCCTTGGCGACCTTGATGTAGTCGCGGCGGCGCTCCTCGGTCAGCTCGGGGAACACCACTCGGATGATGTTGCCGTCGTTGCTCGGGTTGACGCCCAGGTCGGAGTCGCGGATCGCCTGCTCGATGTTGCGCAGCGCGGTCTTGTCGAACGGGGTCACCACCGCCATGCGCGGCTCCGGCACGGAGAACGAAGCCAGCTGGTTGATCGGCGTCGGTGCGCCGTAGTAGTCGGCAACGATCTTGTTGAACATCGCCGGGTGCGCACGGCCGGTGCGGATCGCGGCGAAGTCCTCCTTGGCGACCACGACGGCCTTCTCCATCTTCTCCTCGGCCTCGAGGAGGGTCTCTTCGATCACCACTTGCTCCTGCGTGTCTTGAGTAGGCCCGGCTGCGGTTCCCTGCGGAGGCGGCGGCCGGCTGCGTCGCGTCTTCTTCCTGCACGGTTCCCGACCGGCAGGACATTGTCCATCCCCCGACCAGGCTCCGTCCCCCGGTCAGGTGTTGTCGTACGAAACCGGGGTTCTTCCGGTCAGGCCCGGCTGCCTTGCTCACCCACAAGCGTGCCGATCTTCTCACCCTTGACGGCGCGAGCGATATTGCCCTCGGTCAGAAGCTCGAAGACGAGGATCGGGAGCTTGTTGTCGCGGCACAGCGTGATCGCGGTCATGTCGGCGACCTTCAGGTCGCGGGTGATGACCTCGCCGTAGCCGAGGGCGTCGAACTTGACGGCCGCCGGGTTGGTCTTCGGGTCGGAGTCGTAGACGCCGTCCACGCCGTTCTTGCCCATCAGCAGCGCCTCGGCGTCGATCTCCAGGGCGCGCTGGGCGGCGGTGGTGTCGGTGGAGAAGTACGGCATGCCCATACCGGCGCCGAAGATGACCACGCGGCCCTTCTCCAGGTGCCGCACGGCACGCAGCGGGATGTACGGCTCGGCGACCTGGCCCATGGTGATGGCGGTCTGCACGCGGCTGTCGATGCCCTCCTTCTCCAGGAAGTCCTGGAGGGCGAGGCAGTTCATGACCGTACCGAGCATGCCCATGTAGTCCGAGCGGGCGCGGTCCATGCCGCGCTGCTGGAGTTCGGCGCCGCGGAAGAAGTTGCCGCCGCCGATGACGACCGCGATCTCGGCGCCGTCACGGACGACGGCGGCGATCTCACGGGCGATCTTGTGCACCACGTCGGGGTCCACGCCCAGGCCACCGCCACCGGAGAACGCCTCTCCGGACAGCTTCAGCATGAACCGGCCGCGTAGTTTGCCGTCGTCGCTCTTCTGGGCCTTGGTGGTCATGAGAGATCCCGCCTCTTTCACGTGGTGCACATGCGAAGAAGGCCATTGCCGGTGGGGTGTTCGCAACCCGTGCGCGGCAATGGCCTCCTCGTCAGATCTGCTGTCGTCCGTCACGCGCGCGCGTGACGGCGTACCGGACGACTGCGTCCGACCCTATCGGGCCGGCGCGTCGATCGCGGTACGGACTCAGATGCCGACCTTGATGCGCGTGAAGCGCTTCAGGGTGACACCGGCCTCGTCCAGGACCTTCTGGACGGACTTCTTGTTGTCCAGCGCGTACGGCTGGCCGAGCAGCGTGGCGTCCTTGAAGAAGCCGTTGAGGCGACCCTCGACGATCTTCGGCAGGGCGGCCTCGGGCTTGCCCTCGGCGCGGGTGGTCTCCTCGGCGACGCGGCGCTCGGACTCGACGACGTCGGCCGGCACGTCCTCCTTGGAGAGGTACTTCGGCGCGAACGCGGCGATGTGCTGGGCGATGCCCTTGGCGACGGCCGCGGCCTCATCGCTCTGCTTGTCGAACTCGACGAGAACACCGATCTGCGGGGGCAGGTCGGGCATCGTGCGGTGCATGTACGCGGTCACGAAGCCGTCGGCGAACTGCGCGAAGCGGTCCAGCACGATCTTCTCGCCGAGGTTGGCGTTGGCCTCGTCCACGAACGCCTGGACGGTCTTGCCGGCCTCGATCTCGGACGCGAGCAGCGCCTCGAGGTCGGCCGGGGAGCTCTTGACGACGTGCTCGGCGATCGCGTTGGCGACGGCCTGGAACTTCTCACCCTTGGCGACGAAGTCCGTCTCGCACTTCAGCTCGACGAGGACGCCGGAGGAGTTGTCGTCGGCGATGATCGAGACCACGGCGCCGTTCTCGGCGGAGCGGCCCTCACGCTTGGCGACGCCCTTCTGACCCTTGATCCGAAGCGCCTCGACAGCCTTGTCGACGCTGCCCTCGGCCTCGTCCAGCGCCTTCTTGCAGTCCATCATGCCGGCGCCGGTGAGCTCACGGAGCTTCTTGACGTCAGCGGCGGTGTAGTTCGCCATGATCTGTGAATCTCTCTCGGAGTTCGAAGTCTCGAAGATCTACGAAGATCTGGGGGCTGTGGGTGAACGGCGGGCGGTGCACTCGGCACCCCCCGCCGTCACTTCTTCCCTAGGGCCGTACTGACGACCTGGCGGCCGTACGGCCTACGGCCTGACTCAGGCCTGCTCGCCCTCGGCGGCCGGAGCGGCCTCGTCGGCGGCGGGGGCCTCGGCGGGGGCCTCGGCCTCAGCGGCGGGGGTCTCGGCGACCGGGGTCTCGGCCTCGTCGGCGGGGGCCTCGGCCTCGTCGGCGGGGGCCTCGACAGCGGCCTCGGCCGGCTTCTCGGCAGCCTCGTCCGCGGTCTCGGCGTCGGCCTTCTTCTCGCCCTCGAGCAGGTCGCGCTCCCACGCGGCCAGCGGCTCGCCGGCGGCCTTGTCGCCCTTGTCGCCGGTGGCGACGCCGGAACGGGAGATGAGGCCCTCGGCGACGGCGTCGGCGATCACGCGGGTGAGCAGGGTGACGGAGCGGATCGCGTCGTCGTTGCCCGGGATCTTGTAGTCGACCTCGTCGGGGTCGCAGTTGGTGTCGAGGATGGCGACGACCGGGATGTTGAGCTTCCGGGCCTCACCGACCGCGATGTGCTCCTTCTTGGTGTCCACGATCCAGACGGCGCTGGGGACCTTGGACATCTCGCGGATACCACCGAGGGTCTTCTCGAGCTTGGCCTTCTCACGCGAGAGGACCAGGAGCTCCTTCTTCGTCAGACCCGAGGCGGCGACGTCCTCGAAGTCGATGAGCTCGAGCTCCTTGAGGCGCTGGAGGCGCTTGTAGACGGTCGAGAAGTTGGTGAGCATGCCGCCCAGCCAGCGCTGGTTGACGTAGGGCATGCCGACGCGGGTGGCCTGCTCCGCGATGGCCTCCTGCGCCTGCTTCTTCGTGCCGACGAACATGACCGTGCCGCCGTGGGCGACGGTCTCCTTGACGAACTCGTAGGCGCGGTCGATGTACGACAGCGACTGGAGCAGGTCGATGATGTAGATGCCGTTGCGCTCGGTGAAGATGAAGCGCTTCATCTTCGGGTTCCAGCGACGGGTCTGGTGACCGAAGTGGACGCCGCTTTCCAGCAGCTCCCGCATCGTGACGACGGCCATGGCCGTTCTCCTTGGGTTTCTCGGTTGTGCCGCGGGAACCGGACGGTTCCCGCGCCTGACGCCCGCGCTGCGCCGAGCCACGAAGGACCGAGGGGCGCGGATAGCGGAAGACCGACCGTGGTCGGCCCCCGATATTGGGGCGTGCGAAGTCGACCCGGTGACCCGGATCGCCAGAAGAAGTGTACGGGACCCACGGGCTACCGGGTGACGCCGCTGTCCACAACCGGCGGGTGGTCCACAGGTTCGCGCCCCGACCGGCGCAACGCGGGACGGTGGCGCCATGCACGCACAGCGACGACACACCCGGCGACCCCGCGCACGGCGGTACCTGGCCCTGCTGCCGATCCTGTTGATCACGGTGGTGGCCATGGTTGCCACGGTGGCCTGGGCGGATCCCCGGGTTCCGCCGCGAGCTCCTTCGCTCCCGGCACTCCCCGCGCCGCCGGTCCCCGCGCCCCCCGTCCCGGCGATCGGCCGGGCGTGGCCCGTGGGGGCCCGCCCGGAGGTGGTCCGCGGCTGGGAGCCCCCGGCCGGGCCGTACGCCCGCGGCCACCGGGGTGCCGACCTCGCGGCACCGCCGGGCACCGCGGTACGCGCGGTGGCGGCCGGCCGGGTGTCCTTCGCCGGCCGGGTGGCGGGCCGGGGCGTCGTCTCGGTGGAACTGTCGGCGACGGGCCGGCCGCCCCTGCGGACGACCTTCGAGCCGGTACGGGCGTCGGTGCGCAAGGGCGACGAGGTGGCCCCGGGCCAGGTCGTCGGCACGGTGGAGCCGACGGGCTCGCACTGCGCACGGACCTGTGTGCACTGGGGGCTGCTCAGAGGCGAGGCCTACCTGGACCCGCTGTCGTTGCTGCCCCCATGGCTGTGGCGAAGCGGCCCCTCCCGGCTGCTGCCGGTACTCGGCGTACCCCTGCCATGACTCGGCCCCCCGACGCCCGTAGCTCGGCTCAGCCCGCCCGTGACTCGGCCCTCGACGCCCGCGGCTCGTCTCCGCACGCCCACGGCTCCGCTCCGAACGCCCGCGGCTCGGCCCCCCCGACGCCCGTAGCTCGGCTCCGCATGCCCGTGACCGGGCCACCGACGCCCGCAGCTCGGTTCAGCCCGCCCGTGACTCGGCCCTCGACGCCCGCCGCTCGTCTCCGCACGCCCGTAGCCCGCCTCCGCACGCCCACGGCTCCGCTCCGAACGCCCGCGGCTCGGCCCCCCGACGCCCGCAGCTCGGCCCCGCACGCCCGTGACCCGGCCCCCGAAGCTCGGCCCCGCACGCCTGCGGCTCGGCCCCGAGGCCCGTAGCTCGGTTCCGCACACCTCGGCTCAGCCCAGAAGCCCGTCACCTAGGCCTTGCCGACCGCCTCAGCCCCGGACGCCCCGCAGCACCATTCCCACCGCGGCGTCCGTGATCGCCGAAGGATCCTCCGCCGCGCCCAGTTCGATCCGGCGCACCGCCGCGTCCACCACGCCCTGCAGCAGCATCGCCGCCAGCCGGGGCTGGGCGTGTCCCAGCTCGGCCAGCGCCGCCCCGATCATCGCCACCAGTCCGCCGTGCGCCGCCCGGATCTTCTCCCGGGACCCCGCGTCCAGCTCGCTCGCCGAGATCGCCACCACGGCCCGGTGCCGCCGGTCCCCCACCAGTGCGAGCTGTCGGCGCACGTACGCCTCGACCTTGGCCTCGGCCCCGTCGGCCGCGGCCATGGCGGCCTCGACCTCGGCCGCCCAGACGGGGAAGTCGACCTCGCACAGCTCCTCGACGACGGCGGCCCGCGACCGGAAGTACTCGTACACGGACGAGCGCGCGAGGCCCGTGCGCTCGGCGAGGGCCGGGAAGGTCAGCGCCTCCGTCCCGCCCTCGGACAACAGGGAGCGTGCCGCGTCCAGCAGGGCGGCACGCTGCATCGACCGGTGCTCGGCCACGGAGGCCGCTCGAATCCTTGGCACACCGACCACTCTACGGACGCCGCCCGCCCGGCGGGAGTGACTCCGCCCGCCCGTGCGCCGTCCGGCCGGGTCGCGCCGGCCGGGTCACCGGCCGAAGCTCGCCAGTTTCGCGCGCAGCTGGAGGACGGACTTGGTGTGGATCTGACTGACCCTGCTCTCGGTCACACCCAGCACGTTCCCGATCTCGGCGAGCGTCAGTCCCTCGTAGTAGTAGAGGGTGACGACCGTCTTCTCCCGGTCGGGCAGCGTGTTGATCGCCCGCGCGAGGAACCGCCTGAGCTCCCGGTCCTCGGCCACTTCCACGGGGTTGTCCGCGGCGGTGTCCTCCAGCGTGTCCATGAAGCTGAGGCCGTCCTCGCCCCCGACGTGCAGCAGCTCCTCCAGCGCCACCACGTTGGCCAGCGACAACTGACTGAACACGGCGTGCAGTTCGTCCACCGCGATGCCCAGCTCGGCGGCCACCTCGCACTCCGAGGGAGTCCGCCGCAGCCGCGCCTCCAGCGTCGCGTAGGCCCGCTCGACGTTGCGCGCCTTCTGCCGCACCGACCGCGGGATCCAGTCCAGCGCCCGGAGCTCGTCGATCATCGCGCCCCGGATCCGGGTGATCGCGTAGGTCTCGAACTTGATCTCCCGGTCGATGTCGAACTTCTCGATCGCGTCGATCAGCCCGAAGACCCCGGAGGACACGAAGTCGGCCTGCTCCACATTGGGCGGCAGGCCGACGCTCACCCTGCCCGCCACGTACTTCACCAGCGGCGAGTAGTGCAGGATCAGCTGCTCCCGCAGCCGCTCGTCACTCGTCGCCTTGTACGACCGCCACAGCTCGTCGAGCGTCGAGGGAGCGGGCGGCCGCACGCTGCCACCGTCACGGGCGGCTGGGGGGATCGCCGCCCGGTCGGACCCGGAGGTGTGCTGGGGCATTCGTCGCCTTGTGCCGTTCTGCCGTGAAGTGCGTGTGGTCGGTACCGCGTGGTGCAGAGGTGCCGGTCTGTGCCGGAATCCACGTGAGCGTAGCGTGACTGTGGTGTCGCGGTGCGCGAAGGGCGTGGCCGGACCGGTACGCAGATACGTTCCGCTGGGGTCGCTCCAGGGTCACGACGGTCACCGTCGTCGCCCCGGGTCTGGGTCAACTGCCGGAAATGCCAAGGCTTTCGGCGTTCCCCCGGACGGCCGAACACCCAGGGTCAACACAGACGGCGACCTTCTCGAACGGAGACCACCGCCTGGCGTGTCAACTTCCAGCCGTCGCCGTGTCGTTCGACGTAACCGAGTGCTCTGAGTTCGTACAGTCTCGCGATCGCGTCGTCCGGTGTGGTCCGGGCCTCGCGGGCGACCTCGTCGACCGCGGCGGGCCTGCGGGCGGGCAGCGCGGCCAGGACACGCCGGGCGCCCGGTTCCAGGAGATCGCGCGGCAGCGCCGGGCCACGCCGGTGGGGAGCCAGCTCGCCCATGTCGCCGACCAGTTCGACGACCTCCGCCGCGTCGGTGACCAGTACGGCCTCCCCCCGCAGGAGTTCGTGCACACCGGCGGAGAGGCCGCTCGTGGCCGGCCCCGGCACCCCCATCGTGTGCCGGCCCAACCGCTGCGCCGCCCGCGCGGTGACCAGCGAGCCACTGCGGTACGCGGCCTCGACGACGACCGTGCCCCGGGTGAGCGCGGCGATCACCCGGTTGCGCAGGATGAACCTGCTCGGTGTCGGATGGTCACCGGGCGGCAACTCGCCTACCACCAGACCCTGTTCGGCGATCCTGTTGATCAACGCCGTGTGGCCGCGGGGGTAGGGCCGGTCGACTCCGCAGGCGAGGACGGCGACGGTGGCGCCGCCCGCGCCGAGGGCGCCCCGGTGGGCGGCGCCGTCGACCCCGTAGGCGCCGCCCGACACCACGACCCAGCCCTGTTCGGCGAGGGCGGCCGAGAGGGTGGCCGCCATGTGGGCGCCGTACTCGGTGCAGGCGCGGGCCCCGACGACGGCGACCGAGCGCAGGACCCACATCCGCAGATTCGGCCGCCCCCGCACCCAGAGCCCGAGCGGCCGGGCGTCCCCGAGTTCGTCCAGGGTCCCCGGCCACTCGGCGTCTCCCGGACACACGAACCGCACGCCCGCCTCCCGCGCGACGGCCAGATCCCGTTCCGGTTCGGCCCGCTCGGCGCGGGCCCGCAACCCGGCCCACCGTCGCGCGGTCACCCCCGGCAACGGCTCCCCGTCGTCCCGCAGGCGCCGCACCACCTCCCGCACCCCGCGCTCCCGCACCCACTGCCCGCCCACCTCGTCGCCGGGCTCGACGACCCGCCCGAGGAAGACCCGGGCGAGCCGGTCGTCGGCCGGCTCGCCGCCGCTCACGTCAGGGCCCCGAGGGCCATCGGCACCCCGCGCGGCACCCCCGTGCGCAGTTGCAGGGCCAGGTTCACGTCCATCGGGCCGGGCCGGTCGTGGCCGATGAGGTCGGCGACGGTCCAGGCGACCCGAAGGACCCGATCGAGCCCTCGGGCGGTCAGCACCCCTCGCTCCAGGCTCCGCTCCGCCTCGTCCATGGCCCCGACCGCCGCGTGCCAGCGGTTGCGCAGCTCCCGACCCGGCACTTCGCTGTTGGTCCGCCACGGGGTGCCCGCCAGCCGGGCCGCCGCACGTTCCCGGGCGGCCCTGACCCGGTCGGCGACGGTCGCCGTGGATTCCCCGCCGGGACCGCGGTGCGCGAGCTGGGCGCGGCTGACCGGATCGACCTCGACCCGCAGGTCGACCCGGTCGAGCAGCGGACCCGACAGCCGTGCCTGGTAGCGGCGGATCGCGGAGGGCGGACACTCGCACAGGGTGTCCCGTTGCGAGAACCGGCCGCACGGGCACGGATTGGCCGCGAGCACCATCAGGAACCGGGCCGGGAACCGCACCACTCCCGCGCTGCGCGCGATCACCACATGGCCCGCCTCCAGCGGCTGCCGCAGGGCGTCGAGGGCGTGGCTGCCGAACTCGGGGGTCTCGTCGAGGAAGAGCACGCCCCGATGGGCCAGCGAGACCGCACCGGGCCGCGCGAAGCCCGCCCCGCCCCCGACCAGTGACTGCATCGTGGCCGAGTGGTGCGGGGCGCAGTACGGCGGCACGTCGATGAGGGGCTTGCCCGGCGGCAGCAGCCCGGCCACCGAGTGCACGGCGGTGACCTCCAGCGACTCCTGCCTGTTCAGACGGGGCAGCACGGCCGGCAGGCGCTCCGCGAGCATGGTCTTGCCCGTCCCGGGCGGTCCCTCAAGGAAGAGGTGGTGTCCGCCCGCCGCGGCCACCTCCACCGCGGTCCGCGCCGAGCTCTGCCCGATGACGTCCGCGAGGTCGTGCCCCTGGTCCTGCTGGGCGGCGCCCAGGCCGTGCATCCCGGTGGCCGCTCCGGTGCCGGGCATCCGCAGGCCGGCCAGGAGCGGATCCGGGCGGCCGGCCTCGTCGGGCTCCTCCTCGGGCACGGGCTCGTCCGCGAGGACGGCGATCAGCTGCCGCAGGCTGCGCACCCCGAGCACGGACACGCCGGGGACCAGCGCCGCTTCGGCGGCGGCGCATTCCGGCACGACCACCTGTTCGTATCCGGCGTCGGCCGCGGCCAGCACCGCGGGCAGGATGCCCCGGACCGGGCGCACCCGTCCGTCCAGGCCGAGCTCCCCGATCATGACGATGTCGGCGAGGACCCGCGGGTCGATCCGCTCGGCCGCGCCGAGCACGGCGCTGGCGATGGCCAGGTCGAAGCCGCTGCCGCCCTTGGGCACCGAGGCCGGGCTGAGGCCGACGGTGAGTTTCTTCTGCGGCCATTCGCCACCCGAGTTCACCACCGCCGCCCGCACCCGGTCCCGGCTCTCGCTCAGGCTCTTGTCCGGCAGCCCCACCAGCGTGAACGCGGCAACTCCCGGTTCGAGGTCGGCCTGCACCTCGACGACGACCCCTTCGACGCCCACCAGCGCCACCGAGCACGTACGCGCGAACCCCATCTCAGGCCACCCCCCGCACATGCTCGACGACGGCCGCGCCGCGGCGGGGCAGGACGACGCCGATCAGATCGATGCGGACGCCACCCGGCGGGGCTCCTCCGTGTGCTTGGATCCATCGCTCGGCCAGGCCGCGCAGGCGCTCGGCCTTCTCCGGCGTCACCGCCGCCATCGGGTGCTGGAATCCTCCGCCGCTGCGGGTCTTCACCTCGCAGACGACCAGGACGTCCCCGTCCTTCGCGACGATGTCGATCTCGCCGGTCCTGCCGCAGCGCCAGTTGCGCTCCAGGACCGACATACCGGCCTCGACCAGCCGCCGTGCGGCCAGTTCCTCGCCGTACCTCCCGAGTGCGCCTCGGGCCAGATCCGTGTTCGTGCTCATGTGGGCACCACCTCCGGCACCCACGCTCACGCATCCGCCGCCACGGAAACGATCTTGGTGGAGAACCCCGCGTCTGTGGAAATCCCCGTCACCCGCACGAGCGCCGCACGTCGGGCCTCAGCTTCCGGGGAGCTCCAGATCGCTCTTGTTCAGCTCCTCGATGTTCACGTCCTTGAACGTGAGTACCCGTACCTGCTTCACGAACCGGGCCGGCCGGTACATGTCCCACACCCAGGCGTCCGCCATCGACACCTCGAAGAAGACCTCGCCCTGGACCGAGTGCACCTGCATCTCGTAATCATTGGTGAGGTAGAAGCGCCGCTCGGTCTCGATCACGTATTTGAACAGACCGACGACATCGCGGTACTCCCGGTAGAGCTTCAGCTCCATCTCGGTCTCGTACTTCTCGAGGTCCTCGGCGCTCATGGCATGTTCCCCTTCAGCCGTGCGATCCCCCCATTGTGCGCCAGTCCCGTGCGCCTCTAGACGATTTCCGTGTCGAGGGTTACGGGTCCGGCCGGAGGACCGTCGTCGAGCAGCTTGCGCAGCAGCCCGGCGAGTCTGGTCGGATACACCGTCTCATGTGCCCGGGTCAGTTCCTGACACGTCCACCAACGCGCTCCGGCGACGCTGCGCCGCTCCAGCTCGGTCAGGGCCGTGGCGCGGGTCTCCGTCACCGACGTACGGGCCAGGTAATACCACTCGTCCTGGTCCCAGCGGCGTCCTGCGAACGGGAAGGAACACCTCCGCCGCCACAGCACCGGGCCGAGCTCGACCTCGGTGATGCCGGTCTCCTCGACGAGTTCCCGCAGCGCGGCCTCCTCAAGGGTCTCGTCACCCTCGACACCGCCGCCGGGAGTGAACCACCACTTGTCGGACGGGTCGTCCGGTTCATGGCCGTGCAGCAGCAGGATGCGGTCCTGCGGGTCGAGGAGGACGACCCGGGCGACCTTGCGCAGCCCGCCCTGGTAGGAGTCGACGCCCGCGCCGGCCTGCCGGCCCGTGGTCTCAGCGGGCACCGGCCGCCTCCGGCCGGGTGGGGGTCCGGCGGCCGGACGTCCGCTTGGCGATCGGGCCGTACGCGCCGCCGCCGAGGACCAGCACACCGCCCGCGACGATCATCCAGCCGATCGTGCCCAGCGGGCCCGGCTCGGAGAGGGCGCCGAGGTCTGCGAAGCCCGTGGGCCGCTTCAGCATGCCGTTCATGGGCCAGACGACGGCGTCGACACGGGCCTTGACGGCGTTGCGCGCGACCGTGCCCTGGGCCGCGTCCGTGAGGTGGGCGGTGGAGTCCAGGGAACCCTCCCGCTCGTCGCCGAGCAGGAACAGCCGGCCGTCCGGGACCTTCACGGTCGGGAAGTTCTTGATCTCGGCCAGGCTGCCCGCGGGCAGATACGGTTCTTCGATCTGCTTGCCGTTGACGGTCAGCTTGCCCTCGGTGCAGCAGGAGACCGTGTCGCCACCGACCGCGACCACCCGCTTGACCACGGGCGCGTTGCTCACCCAGGTCTTGTCGGTGAAGACGACGATGTCACCGCGGCGCACCTCGTCGCCGTCGATCCGCTCGGCCAGCACGCGGTCGCCGGCGGCGATCGTCGGGCTCATGGAACTGGTGGGCACGGTGTACGGCCGGTAGAGCAGGGCTCCCCATCCGAATCCGCCGAGAAACAGCGCGAGGCCCAGTGCGACGGCCAGTCCGGACAGACGCTGTCCGGTCCGGCTGCCCACCGGGCCACTGCTGGTGCCACCGCCACTGTGCGGGGCCGTACGCGTAGTGCTCTCGCCACCCATGGATCCGCACCCTACCCGGCGGTACCCAACCCGGGCAGCCCTTCCTCCCGGGTCTTCCCGCGCCTTGGTCACAAGCTTGGGAAAGGGTTTGCCGAGTGGAGGCCGACGCGGAAGCCGGAAGGTCAGCGGCTCGCGGGGTCCTCCGTGCGCCGACGGCGCCACAGGACCACCGGCACGGCCCCGGCGAGGACGAGGCCCTGCGGGGCGACCGTCAGGGCCGCGGACGCGGCGGACTGTGTGTCCAGGCCGTTCTGGTCGAAGGTGTCCGGCACCGGCAGGGTGCCCCAGCGGGTGATCGGCCAGGCCTTGACGACGGCACGGCCGACGACCTGGTCGACGGGCACCATGCCGTGGTTCTTGTCCGACTGGTTGTAGCGCGAGTCGCGGGAGTTCTGGCGGTGGTCGCCCATGACCCAGATGAAGCCCTTGGGCACCTTCACGGTGAACTGGCCGCCCTGGTCGTCCTGGCTGCACGGGGTGTTGCCGGGGTACACGTACGGCTCGTTCAGCGCCTTGCCGTTGACCGTGAGCGGGCCCGTGCCCTTGCAGGAGACGGTGTCACCACCGACGCCGACGACCCGCTTGATCAGGTCCTTCTCCTCGGCGGACGGCATCAGGCCGATCCAGCTGAGGACGGTCTGGAAGGCGTTCGGATCGGCGGTGGCCTCGCCCGCCAGCCAGTTGTCGGGGTCGTGGAAGACGACGACCTCACCACGCTCCGGCTCGGATCCGAACCACGGGGTCAGCTTGTCGACGAGGACCCGGTCACCCTCCTTGAGGGTGTTCTCCATCGAGGCGGACGGAATGGAGAACGCCTGCACCAGGAACGTCTTGATCAGCAGCGCGAGGACCAGCGCGATACCGATCAGGATCGGCAGCTCCTTCCAGAAAGAGCGCGGCTTCTTCGGCTTGGGGGCCGGGCCGCCCGATCCCTCACCACCGGTCCGGGGCGGCTCGTCCGCCGGCGGGCCGTCGCCGCCCGCCGCGGGGTCACTCCCGGAGGTCACGGCGCTGTCGGAAGCCGGGTCGGCTGCTTCCACGGGATGACCGCGGTGCTCCTCGCCGTCGTGCCCGGACCGTGCGCCAACCGCCACATCCCCCACGCCAACTCCTCACTCTGTGCCGCTGCCTGCCCCACGTACGACGCAGGCCCACCACTCCCATAACGAGCGGGAGTTCCGCAGGGCTCGGGAGTTGTCGAATCGATCCGTTCGGATCGCCGGGAGCAACCCTATGCGACAGCTGGGCGGACGCGGTCGCCGTGGCGGCCGAGCCGGTGACGGATGCGAAAGTTTGCGGTTCCTTGAGACGGACCCAGTGCCCCAGGGGCCAGGCGATGACCATGGCCCTCCCCACCACCTCGTCCTCCGAGACGGTGCCCCCGTAGTCGGTGTTCTGGTGGAAGCGGGAGTCGGCGGAGTTGGCCCGGTGGTCGCCCATCACCCACAGCCGCCCCTGTGGGACGGTGATGTCGAACGCTGTGGCCGAGGGCTCGTTGCCGGGGTACAGATACGCCCCCTCCTCGAGGGGAACGCCGTTGACGGTCACCTTCCCCTGGGCGTCACAGCACACCACGCGGTCGCCGCCCACCCCGACGACCCGTTTGATGAGGTCCTTCTCGTCGTCGGACGGCAGCAGACCGATGAAGGTGAGCCCTTCCTTGATCTGCTTGACGACGACCGGGTCACTCTTTTTGGTGGTCGTCTGCTCGTCGTTGAGCCAGCCGCCGGGGTCCTTGAAGACGACGACGTCCCCGCGTTCGGGCTTGGAGCCGAACCACGGGGTGAACTTGTCGACCAGGACGCGGTCGCCGATCCGGATCGTCTGCTCCATGGAACCCGACGGGATCACGAAGGCCTGCACCAGGAAGGTCTTCAACACCAGGGCTATCAGGACGGCGACACCGACCAGCAGCGGTATCTCCCGGGCGGCCGAACGCCTGCGCTTGCGCTTGACCTTGCGCTGGAGCTTGCGCCGCTCCGCGCGTGAACGGCCACCGCCCGCGCTGGAGGTGCGCCGGGCCCCGGTGGGCAGAAGGTTGTCCGCGGCGCTGGTCGGGACGCCGCGCGGCTTGCCGCGGTTACCCATGGGCGCGCTCCGCGCCGGGCACGCGCGCGTAGGCGCTCGGCCGGGGCAGGCGGTCGAGGTGCGCGTAGGGCCAGACGATCCAGTCGGCGCGGCCGATCACACGGCCGACGGGGATCATGCCGCCGCCCGGTGAGCCGAGGTGGTCCCGGGAGTCGCTGGAGTGGCTGCGGTGGTCACCGAGGACGAACAGGGTGCCCTCCGGCACGACCACGTCGAAGTCCACCGTGGACGCACTGTCGCCGGGATACAGGAACGTCGACTCATCGACCGACCGGCCGTTCACCTTGATCCTCCCCTCGTTGTCGCAGCAGACCACGTGATCTCCCCCTACACCCACGACGCGCTTGATGTAGTCGAAGTTCCCGAAGTAGCCGGTGCCGTCGAACACCACGACATCGCCGCGCCGCGGCTCGGCACCGAAACGGTACGCCAACTTATTTACGAGAACCCGGTCGCCGATCCTCAATCCGTTTTCCATGGATCCGCTGGGAATCCGGAATGGTTGGACCACGAAAGCGTTGAGCACCAGCAAAAAGAGCAGGCAGATCAGCAGGGTGAGGCTGGTCCGGCCGCCCGGAAGCCACTGCGTGATCCGCGCCACCAACGCGAAACGCGACCGTCCCTCCGGTCCCTCCGGGCCCGGGGTCTCCTGGGAGACGTCCGGGGGCACGGAAGAGTGGGAGGAGCGGTCGCGCTCCGTCGTCGGCTGAGCTTCGGTGTCCATCGGGGCCAGATGCTATCCGGCCCCTCTATGAACCCCGCAGAGCACTCAGTTGTCGCGCTTCTCCTTGATCTTCGCGGCCTTGCCGCGCAGCTCGCGGAGGTAGTAGAGCTTGGCGCGACGCACGTCACCGCGGGTGACGAGCTCGATCTTCTCGACGATCGGGGTGTGCACCGGGAACGTGCGCTCGACGCCGACGGAGAAGGAGACCTTGCGGACCGTGAAGGTCTCGCGGACACCGGCGCCCTGGCGGCGGATGACTACGCCCTTGAACTGCTGCACACGGGAGCGGTTGCCCTCGATGACGCGGACGTGGACGTTGACGGTGTCACCCGGGCGGAAGGCCGGGACGTCGCTGCGCAGCGACGCGGCGTCGACAGAGTCGAGCAGGTGAGACATTTCGTCTGCTTTCTTCGCTGATGCCACAGGTCATCAACGGAACTAGAAGTTCGAGGATTGAGTGCCGTGTGCCCGTCGAGGCGGGCGTCGTGTCCCCCTGTGGCAGGGGCGCACACCGGACGGCGCACAACAGCGACCTATTCTTCCACGCCGTCGGTCCTGCGCCAAAATCGACCGTACGGCGCACCCTCCGGGTCGGGCGTCCAGCCCAGGATGGAGAGCATCTCGCGGTCCTTCTTGTCGAAGGTCCCCGGTTCGCAGCGCTCGATCAGGTCGGGCCGGTTGGCCGTCGTGCGCCGCAGGGCCTCGTCGCGGCGCCAGCGGGCGATCCTGCCGTGGTGGCCGCTGAGCAGCACCTCGGGGATCTCCCGGCCGCGCCAGGCGGGCGGCTTGGTGTAGACGGGGCCCTCCAGGAGGCTGGCCATGGCACCGGGTGCGAAGGAGTCGTCGCGATGGGACTCGGCGTTGCCGAGCACTCCGGGCAGGAGTCGCGCCACGGCCTCGGTGACGACCAGCACGGCGGCCTCCCCGCCGGCCAGGACGTAGTCCCCGATGGATACCTCGTAGACGGGGATCCTGGTGGCGTACTCGTCGATGACCCGCCGGTCGATGCCCTCGTAGCGGGCCGGTGTGAAGATCAGCCAGGGGCGCTCGGAGAGCTCGACCGCCAGTTCCTGGGTGAAGGGCCGGCCGCTGGGGGTCGGGACGACGATCGCGGGCGCGTGCGAGCCCCGCTCGTAACCGTCGGCGAGGACCGTGTCGAGGGCGTCGCCCCAGGGGTCGGTCTTCATGACCATGCCGGGTCCGCCGCCGTAGGGGGTGTCGTCGACCGTGTTGTGCCGGTCGTACGTCCACTCCCGCAGGTCGTGCACCCGTACGTCCAGCCGGCCACGCGCGCGTGCCTTGCCGACGAGGGAGACGTTCAGCGGTTCGAGGTACTCGGGGAAGATCGTGACGACGTCGAGGCGCATTACGGCCGGTCCCCGTCCACGTCCCCATCGGCGTCCGCATCCGAGTCCCTGTCCCCGTCCTCGTCCTCGTCCTCGTCCCGGGAGGAGGCGATCTCCGCGCGGTCGTCGATCAGACCCGGCGGCGGGTCGATGACGGCCCGCTGCTCCTCGAGATCGATCCCAATGACGATCGACTCGACGAAGGGGATCATCACCTCGCTGCCGTCGGCCCGCTCGACGATGAAGAGGTCCTGGGAGGGCAGATGCGAGATCTCGGTGATCCGGCCGACCTCGACGCCGTCCTTGGTGACCACGTCCAGGTCCATCAGCTGGTGGTCGTAGTACTCGTCCTCCTCCTCGGGCAGCTCCGTGGGGTCGACCTCGGCGATCAGGAGGGTGTTGCGCAGGGCTTCGGCGGCGGTGCGGTCGCGCACACCCTCGAAGCGCAGGAGGAGACGGCCGCTGTGGACGCGGCCGGTCTCGATGGTCAGCGGGCCGGTCGAGGCCGGGTCCGTGGCCAGGACGGCGCCGGGCGCGAGCCGCTGCTCCGGCTCGTCGGTGCGTACCTCGACGGTGACCTCGCCCTTGATGCCGTGGGCGCGGCCGATCCGCGCGACTACGAGCTGCACTTCTGAAGATCTCCTGTCGTACCTGTCGTCACGACTGCCGTAACGACTACGGGCCGGGGACGGCCCAGTGGCCCTCCCCGGCCCGAGCCGGTGCTGCGAAACGCGTCAGCGGACGTGATCCACGTCGACGAGGTCGACGCGGACGCCACGGCCGCCGATGGCGCCCACGACGGTGCGCAGAGCGCGTGCGGTGCGGCCGTTGCGGCCGATCACCTTGCCGAGGTCGTCCGGGTGGACCCGGACCTCGAGCACACGCCCGCGGCGCAGGTTGCGCGAGGCGACCTGCACATCGTCGGGGTTGTCGACGATGCCCTTCACGAGGTGCTCAAGCGCCTCTTCGAGCATGCTGCTCAGGCCTCGGTCGGCTCAGCCGCAGAGGACTCGGCAGCAGCCTCGTCCTTCTTCTCGGCCTTCTTCTTCTGGGTGATGGCCTCACCCTTGCCCGAGTCGTCGCCACCGAGGGCCTCGAACACCGGACGAGCCTTCTTCGGCTCGGCGACGAGCAGGGGCGCCGGGGCGGGCTCGCCCTTGAACTTCTGCCAGTCGCCGGTCTTCTTCAGAATGGCGAGCACCGGCTCGGTCGGCTGCGCGCCGACACCCAGCCAGTACGCCACGCGGTCGGCGTCGACCTCGATGATCGACGGGTGGTACGTCGGCTGGTACTTGCCGATCTCCTCGATCGCACGACCGTCACGACGGGTACGGGAGTCGGCGACGACGATGCGGTAGTGAGGCGCGCGGATCTTGCCCAGACGCTTCAGCTTGATCTTGACTGCCACGGAAGTGGTGTCTCCTGGTCTTGACGTGGTTGGGCACGGCGAGATGGCCGCGTGGGGTTGCGGTACCCGAATGCCCGATGGACGCGTCAGCCGGAGGAGAGAGGGGTCCTGTGCGACTGTCGAGTACAGCTAGCCATTGTGCCACACCCCGCGGGTCGCCTTCGGCCGAGGGGTGTGGCGGCGCGTAGGCGCGCTTCAGCGGCACCCGGCGTCGTGGTGAACGCGCGTCGGATGCGCGGACCCGGCGCCGCGGGGTGCCGGGCCGCACGCACCCGCGCCGCCCCGGGGAGGGCACGACTGCCGCGGTGTACGGACACCCCGCCCACGCTGTCGACCGGCAGCCACGAGATGCCGGTGCTGGGCCGTCGGGTGTTACGCCGCCACGATCTCGGGGATCCGGAAGGGCTTGCCGCAGCCCCCGCACACGATCGGCGCCTGGGCCAGGACCGACGGGACGACGCGCACATTGCGCCCGCAGTCGCACACGGCCTTGACCCGGACGCCGCCGCCGGAGGAGCCGTGCCGGGCCGCGGGACCGCGGAAGGTACGGGTGGTGTCGGCGGAGGTGGCGGCCAGGTGGGCCTTGAGGGCCCGCTGGAGGCGCTCGATGGTCGGACGGTAGCGGCGCTTGGCCTCGGGGTTGAGCGTGACCAGGGAGAAACCACTGCTGGGGTGGGGTTCCTCGGGGTGGTCCAGACCAAGCTCCTCGGCGATCGCGAGGAATCTGCGGTTGTGGTAGCGGCCGGCGCGGGAGGTGTCGCGCACGCCGCGGGCGGCGGCGATGCCATGGACTGCCTCGTGAAGCAGTCGCTCGAAGGAGAGCTCGTGACCGCAGGCGGACGACGACTCCCCGATCAGGGACTCTGGCGCGGCAAGATCCGGCAGCTCGGGGTGGTACCGCTGAATGTCGGCCCACGCCTCTGCCAGCTCTGCGGCGAGAACAGGTGGTGTCTGTGTCGTGCTCACGTAATGACAACGAGCGGGGGTGCCCCTGTGTTCCGATTCCGGGCCATCCCAAATAATTTGCACGTACCCGTCAGTTGCGACTCATGCGTCCTGACGAGGGCGGGTGCGCTGATCTGCGGAGAAGCCTCACAGCTCCTACCAAGCTGGTGCGTAGTCCCCGTACGTCCGCTCGTCTCCCACCCTCTTGCCCGGCGCGTAGACGAGGTCTGCGCGCCGGTGCGGGGATGTTCCGCAGGGGCGCAAGGGACGTTTCGGCCGCTCTCGCGAGCGGAGCGCGCTGTCTCAGTAAGCGCGCGCGACGATCGCGACGTTACCGGGAGCGTCCCCGTCGTCCGGCACCGACCCGTCCTCCGCGAGCAGACACCGTACGGTCAGCGACTGCTCTGCCAGCCTGGCCTCGCCCTCTTCGCCGAGGGTCGCCCAGGGGATGCGCGCCCAGCCGCCGGCGACGGCCGCCTCGACCGCCTCCGCGATCGTCGACACATCCGCCGTACGGGACTCGCGGCGCTCGCGGGACTGCTTCAGCAGCAGCGCCTGATCCTCTTCGAGGAGTGCGGGCAGCAGGCCTACGAGCGTGTCGACCGGCACCGGCTCCTTGCCTCCCGAAATCCGCCGGGCCAGCATCACCGTCCCGTTCTCCAGGTCACGGGGCCCGATCTCGATGCGGACGGGCACGCCCTTGAGCTCCCAGTCGACCGCGCGCCGCCCGAAGGGGACGTCGGTGCGGTCGTCGACCCGGACGCGGAGCCCCGCCGCCTTCAGCCGGTCCGCCAGCTCGCGGACCTTGGCCAGAACCGGCTCGTCGCCCTTGATCGCCAGGACCACGACCTGGACGTGCGCCAGCCGCGGCGGCACCCGCAGCCCGTCGTCGTCGCCGTGGGTCATCACCAGGGCGCCGATCATGCGGGTCGTCGAACCCCAGGAGGTCTGCCAGACCAGTTCCTGGGTGCCCTCCTTCGACAGGTACCGGGTGTGGAAGGCCTTGGCGAAGTTCTGGCCCAGCTCATGGCTGGTGACCATCTGGAGGGCCTTGCCGTCGCCCATCATGCTTTCGAGGGTGAGGGTGTTGATGGCGCCCGCGAAGCGCTCCTTGACCGTCTTGCGGCCGGAGACGAAGTCGATCGCGAGGACGTTCCGCAGGAAGTCGCCGTAGACCTCGCGCTGGATGCGCGCGGCGAAGTCGCGGGCCTCCTCGTACGTGGCGTGCGCGGTGTGCCCCTCCTGCCACAGGAACTCGGAGGTCCGCAGGAAGAGGCGGGGCCGCAGCTCCCAACGGACCACGTTGGCCCACTGGTTGATCAGCAGGGGGAGGTCGCGGTAGCTCTGCACCCACTTGGAGAAGTACTCGTTGACGATGGTCTCGGAGGTGGGCCGGACGACGACCGGCTCCTCCAGTTCCTTGCCGCCCCCGTGCGTCACCACGGCCAACTCGGGCGCGAAACCGTCGACATGGTCCGCCTCGCGCGCCAGATAGGACTGCGGGATCAGCAGCGGGAAGTACGCGTTCTGGGTGCCCGTCTCCTTGATGCGGGCGTCCATCTCCGCCTGCATCCGCTCCCACAGCCCGTAGCCGTACGGTCGGATCACCATGGTGCCGCGCACCGGTCCGTTGTCGGCCAGTTCGGCCTTGGTGATCAGATCCTGGTACCAGCGGGGGAAATCGTCCGCCCGCGGGGTGAGAACGGGAGCCTTGGCCATGGCGCGATGGTACGGCCCCAAGTTGCCGGAATGTGAATTCTCGCCACAGGCACATGCCGTCCACAAGCAGGGCTCCGCAACCCCTGGACGCGGTCGCGTACGGGGAGTTACCTGGCATACGGGGGAAGTGCGAGCGCACTGCACGGGGGCCACCTGATCGGTTACTGCGGCAACTCTCGGCGGATTGGGGCGCTTATCCATGACACCTACGCTCGTGCGGCAGCACCTGCCACTCGCGGGGCCGACGCCCCGCGCGGACCCGGGTGCACGCGCGCGTGACTGGTCGGAGATCCAGGAGCGGATGCTGGTCCCGCTCTACGAGGCCGTCTACGAGCGACTCGACGCAGGACCCGGCACCCGGCTCCTCGGTCTCGGCTGCGGCTCCGGCCTGGCCCTGCTGATGGCGGCCTCCAGAGGCGCGGCGGCCCTCACCGGTGTCGAGCCCTCCTCCCCCGAACGGCTGGCCCTCGCGCGCGAGCGGCTGTCGGCGAGGGAGCCCGGGGAACGGGCCGCGGGCGCGCGCGGGAACAGCGGCATCCACCTCACCGACCGCTTACCGAAGAACGCGGCCGGCCCGAACCCGCCCGCCTACAACCTGGTGACGGCCTTCGAGCCGATCGGGTGCCTCGCGGGCGACGCGGACGGGCTCGCCGGTCTGCTCGCGGCCACCACACCGCTCGCCGTGCGCGGGGCGCCCGTGGTGCTCGTCGGCTGGGGTCCACCGGAACGCTGCGCCACGTCCGCGGTGTTGCGGGTCGCGGCCAAACTGGCCGATCCGCTGCGCGGCGGCACGGTCCGGCTGCGCCCGGCGCTGCGCGACGACCTGGAGGAGGTCGCCGGGCGGGCCGGGCTCAGGCCGGACGGATCGGGGCGGGTGGCCTGCCCCTTCGGGTACGCCGACGTGGAGAGCGCCGTCAAGGGCCTGCTGTCCACCGGCCTGTTCGACGCGGCGGTCGCGGCGACGGACCAGGCGCAGGTCGACAAGGAACTGGCCGAGGCGCTGCACCCGTACCGACGCCCGGACGGCACGGTGTGGATGCCGAACGTGTTCCGGTACCTGATCGCGCGGACTCCCTGAGGCGCCACACGTCCCTGGAGGACCGAGCCGGCCCTGCCTCCCCGCCGCCCTTCGTCGGCCGGGCGGGCCCGTGAGCCGGTGCGCGTCCGCCTGCCTCGGGCCGGCCGCTCGACGGCGATACGCGCGTGGGGCGCCCCTCCGTGAAAGGAAGGGCGCCCCACGCGACGCCGGTGTACGGACGGGCTCGGCGCCGAGCCCCAACGGCTGCCGTCAGCCCATGAACTTCTTGAACTCGTCCGGCAGCTCGAAGTCCTGGGCGCCCTGCTGCGGCAGCCCGAGCGCGTTGCCGCCCTGGGCCTGGGCCTCGCGGCGCTGGGCCTCCTCCAGCTCCTGCTGCTTGCGCTTCATCGGGTTGCCGGAGCGCTGCTTGCCCTTGGCCTGCTTCGGCTGCTTCTTCTGCCGGCCGGCGCCGCCGCCCATGCCCGGCATCCCGGGCATCCCCGGCATGCCGCCGCCCTGGGCCATCCGGGACATCATCTTTCGGGCCTCGAAGAACCGCTCGACCAGGCCCTTCACGGCGCTGACCTCGACGCCGGAACCCTTGGCGATACGGGCGCGGCGCGAGCCGTTGATGATCGTCGGGTCCTGGCGCTCGCCCGGGGTCATCGACTTGATGATCGCGGCCGTGCGGTCGACGTCGCGCTCGTCCAGGTTGGCGATCTGGTCCTTGATCTGCCCCATGCCGGGCAGCATGCCGAGCAGCTTGGAGATGCTGCCCATCTTCCTGACCTGCTCCATCTGGGCCAGGAAGTCGTCCAGGGTGAAGTCCTGGCCCTTCTTGGACGCCAGCTTGGAGGCCATTTTCTCGGCCTCTTCCTGGCTGAACGTCTTCTCCGCCTGCTCGATCAGGGTGAGCAGGTCACCCATGTCGAGGATGCGGGAGGCCATCCGGTCAGGGTGGAAGGCGTCGAACTCGTCGAGCTTCTCGCCGTTCGACGCGAACATGATCGGCTTGCCGGTCACCGAGGCGATCGACAGGGCCGCACCGCCTCGGGCGTCACCGTCGAGCTTCGACAGCACGACACCGTCGAAGCCGACGCCGTCGCGGAAGGCCTCGGCGGTGTTGACGGCGTCCTGACCGATCATCGCGTCGACGACGAAGAGGATCTCGTCGGGCGAGACGGCGTCGCGGATGTCCGCGGCCTGCCGCATCAGCTCGGCGTCGATACCGAGGCGGCCGGCGGTGTCCACGATCACGATGTCGTGGACCTTGGACTTGGCGAAGTCGATGGAGTCCTTGGCGACCTGGACCGGGTCGCCCACGCCGTTGCCGGGCTGCGGGGCGTACACGGCCACACCGGCGCGCTCGGCGACGACGCTGAGCTGGTTGACGGCGTTGGGGCGCTGGAGGTCACAGGCGACGAGCAGCGGCGAGTGGCCCTGCTCCTTCAGCCAGCGGCCGAGCTTGCCCGCGAGGGTGGTCTTACCGGCACCCTGGAGACCGGCCAGCATGATCACGGTCGGCGGCTGCTTGGCGAAGCGCAGCCGCCGGGTCTCGCCACCGAGGATCGTGACGAGTTCCTCGTTGACGATCTTCAGGACCTGCTGGGCGGGGTTCAGCGCCCTGGAGACATCGGCGCCGAGCGCACGCTCCTTGACGTTCTTGATGAACGTGCGGACGACCGGCAGGGCCACGTCCGCTTCGAGGAGTGCGATGCGGATCTCGCGCGCCGTGGCGTCGATGTCCGCTTCGCTCAGGCGCCCCTTGCCGCGCAAGTTCTTGAAGGTCGCTGAAAGGCGATCGGAGAGAGTATCGAACACGGCGGCGTCGGTCCTCGGAGTCGGGGGCAGTCTGAGCGTCTTCCAGGGTATCCGGCCGCGCAAGACATTCGTCCCCGCCTGCTGTATTCAGCGGGCGGGGACGTGTTCCGCGCGGCACAACGTCACGCCCGCAGTGTCTCCTCCAGCTTGCGGGTCACTGAGGCGGCCTCGTCGCCGGGCAGGGGCGCGCCCTCGGCTCCGGTGACGTAGAAGGCGTCCACGGCGTTCGCGCCGAGGGTCGAGACGTGCATGCTGCGCACCCGCAGTCCCTCGTCCTCCAGGGCCTGTCCGATCCGGAACAGCAGCCCCGGCGCGTCCTGGGCGCGTACCTCGATGACCGTGGCGTGCCGGGAGGCGGCGGAGGCCACCGTCACGCGCGGCGGCGGCGCGATCACGCCCCGGCGGCGGGGGTAGGCGGCGTCCCGTTCCGCGAGCCGTCCGGCGATGTCCAGCGAGCCGTCCAGGGCGCGGACGAGGTCGGCGCGGAGCCGGGCCGCCTGGGGCAGGGAGCCGTACTCGGCGGCGACCCGCCAGTTCAGCAGCAGGACGGAGCCCTCGACGCCGGTCGGCAGGTCCAGGGCGCGCAGCTCGGCGGTGCGGACGGTCAGGCGGTGCATGGCGAGGACGCCGGCCACGGCGGGCAGTACGCCGGGCTGGTCGGGTACGGCGATCAGCAGCTCCACCCCGAGCGGCTCGGGGTCCTCGGCGGGCCGGTCCTCCGCGGGGACCTCGGTCTGGGCGCGCAGGGCCAGCACGGGGCTGCTGGTGGCGACCGCCTCGATGGCGAGCCGTTCCTGCTCCGCCGTGGGCGCGGCGGCGTCGGGCTCGTCGGGCTCGTCCCCGGCGAGCACCGCCCCCACCCGCTTGACCAGGTCCGCCACGAGCGAACCCCGCCAGGACGACCAGGCGGCGGGACCGGTGGCCAGCGCGTCCGCCTCGGTGAGCGCGTGCAGCAGCTCCAGGGTGCTCTGCGAGCCGACCGCGTCGGCGACCGAGCGGACCGTGACCGGGTCCTCCAGGTCGCGCCGGGTGGCGGTCTCGATCAGCAGCAGGTGATGCCGTACGAGCGTGGAGAGGACGGCGACGTCGGCGCGGTCGAAGCCGATCCGGGCGGCGACGTCCTTGGCGATGATCTCGCCCGCGACCGAGTGGTCGCCCGGCCAGCCCTTGCCGATGTCGTGCAGCAGCGCGGAGACCAGGAGAAGGTCGGGGCGGCTGACCCGGCGGGTGAACTCGGAGGCGCGGACGGCGGTCTCGATGAGATGCCGGTCGACGGTCCAGATGTGCACGGCGTTGCGCTGCGGGCGGCAGCGCACCCGCTCCCAGTCGGGCAGCAGCCGCGTGATCAGCCCCTCGGCCTCCAGCGCCTCCCAGACCTCGATGGTGGGCTGGCCCGAGCCGAGCAGCGTCACCAGCTGCTCACGGGCCTCGGCGGGCCAGGGCGTGGGCAGGGGGCGCACGGTGGCGGCGAGGCGCCGTACGGCGTGCAGGGAGAGCGGGAGGCCGGCCTGCGCGGCGGCGGCCGCGGCGCGCAGCGGGAGCACGGGGTCGCGTTCGGGGCGGGCGGCACGGGCGAGCACCACCTCGCCGTCCTGCTCGACCACCCCTTCGGCCAGCGGAGAGCGCTCGGCGACGGGCTTGCCGCCGCCGAGCATGGCGCGCAGCCGGGGCCGCACGGCGCGCGACCGCAGCACGCGCCCCACTTCGCGCCAGGTGACATCACTCGCATACGAAATGACGCGGGCCGCCTCGTACACCTGCCGCAGCAGCGTGTCCGCGTCCAGCAGGCCCAGCTCGGCGGCCACCTGGTCCTGCTCCTGGAGGGCCAGCCGGTCGGTGGCACGGCCGGTGGCCAGGTGCAGGGCGTCCCGTACGTCCAGGAGGCGGCGCCGGGCGTCGTCGAGGCCCTCGCGGGGGGCGTCCGCCAGCCAGGAGGCGGCGACGGCCCGCAGCGCGGTGGCGTCCCGCAGCCCGCCCCGGGCCTCCTTCAGGTCGGGCTCCAGCAGGTACTGGAGCTCGCCCTGGCGTTCCCCGCGCTCGGCGCAGAGTTCCTGGAGCTCGGGGAGGCGCTTGGGCGCCTGGTTGCGCCAGTCGGCGAGGACGGCCGTGCGCAGTCCCGCCGTCAGCGCGACGTCGCCGGCGAGGTGGCGGGCGTCGAGGAGGCCGAGCTGGACCTTGAGGTCCTCGCCGGCGGTCCTGCGGGCCTCCGCCGGGGTGCGGACGGAGTGGTCCAGGGCGAGGCCCAGGTCCCACACGGGGTACCAGAGCCGGTCGGCGAGGGCGGCGACCGCCTTGGGGTCGTCGCCGTCGTGCAGGAGCAGGAGGTCGAGGTCGCTGCGCGGGGACAGCTCGCCGCGGCCGTAGCCGCCGACGGCGACCAGGGACACGCCCTTCAGTTCCTCGGTGCCGGCGGTGAAGAGCCCGGTCAGCCAGTCGTCGGTCAGTTCCGAGAGGGCCGTACGGCGCGGCGGCCCGGACCGCGCCCCCTCGGTGAGGAGGCGCAGCCGGGCCGCCGCGTAGCCGCTGGGTCCCGAGTCCTCTGCATCCTTGCGCACGTCCGTACTCGTCACCCAGCGACTCCTGTTCTGTTTGCCGTCAGAGCGCGTCCGGGCCGCGCTCGCCGGTGCGGACCCGAACGGCCGTCTCGACCGGGAGGGACCAGACCTTGCCGTCACCGATCTTGCCGGTGCGGGCCGCCTTGACGATGACGTCGATCAACTGCTCGGCGTCGTCGTCCTCGGCCAGCACCTCGATGCGGATCTTGGGGACGAGGTCGACCGTGTACTCGGCACCGCGGTAGACCTCGGTGTGTCCCCGCTGACGACCGTAGCCGCTGGCCTCGGTGACCGTCAGACCGTGGACGCCGAAGGCCTGCAGGGCTTCCTTGATCTCGTCGAGCCGGTGGGGCTTCACGACGGCGGTGATGAGCTTCATGCGTCCACCTTCTTGCTCGCGTCGGTGACCGCGGTCGGGAGGGCGGTCGTGCGGGCGGCGCCACCGCCGGCCCCGCTGAAGTCGTATGCGGTCTCGGCGTGCTCGGCCTGGTCGATGCCGGCCACCTCGTCGTCCTCGGAGACCCGCATGCCGATGGTCTTGTCGAGGAGGAAGGCGAGGATGGCGGAGACCACCAGCGAGTAGGCGAGCACCGCGAAGACTCCGGCGCACTGCTTCCACAGTTGGTCGAAGGAGTGGTCGCCGTAGAAGACGCCGGTCGCGGTGGACTGGCCCTTGCCGGTGGCGAAGAAGCCGATCAGCAGGGAGCCGATGACACCGCCGACGAGGTGGACGCCGACGACGTCGAGCGAGTCGTCGTAGCCGAACCTGTACTTCAGGCCGACGGCCATGGCGCAGAGCAGACCGGCGATGGCGCCGACGGCGATCGCGCCGAGCGGGGAGATCGCACCGCCCGAGGGGGTGATGGCGACCAGACCGGCGACCGCGCCGGAGGCGGCGCCCAGCGTGGTGAACGCGCCGTGGCGGATCTTCTCGTAGACGAGCCAGGCCAGCATGGCGGCGGCGGTGGCGACCTGCGTGTTGACGAACATCAGCGCGCCGACGCCGTCGTCGTTGCCGAGCCACGAACCGGCGTTGAAGCCGAACCAGCCGAACCACAGCAGACCGGCGCCGAGCATGACCAGCGGCAGGCTGTGCGGACGCATCGGGTCCTTCTTGAAACCGACGCGCTTACCGATGACGAGGATCACACCGAGGGCCGCGGCACCGGCGTTGATGTGGACCGCCGTACCACCGGCGAAGTCGATGACCCCCAGCTCGAAGGCCCAGCCGCCGGCGCCCCAGACCCAGTGCGCGACCGGGAAGTAGACGACCGTGGCCCACAGGGCGACGAACAGCGCCCACGCGGAGAACTTGACGCGGTCGGCGAGCGCACCGCTGATCAGGGCGGGCGTGATGATCGCGAACATCATCTGGAAGACCATGAACACGAAGATCGGGATGGTGTAACCGTCCCACAGCTCCGTCAGGCCGATGTTGCTGAGGCCGACCCAGTCGGAGTTCCAGCCGATGAGGCTGCCGGAGTCGGTCCCGAATGCGAGGGAGAAGCCGTACAACACCCACAGGATGGTGACGATCCCGATGCTGATGAAGCTCATCATCAGCATGTTGAGCGTGCTCTTGACGCGGACCATGCCTCCGTAGAAGAAGGCGAGGCCCGGGGTCATGATCAGCACCAGGGCGGAACAGATGAGCATGAAGCCTGTGTTCGCGGAGGACAGCTTGGGTGCCTCCGCGGCAAGCGTGATGGCTGCTGCCATCGGCGTCTCCTCGTCGTAGGTACGGCCCCGTGCGGGCGAAGCCAGAGCGGGTTCGTGAGGGGTGGGCCGGTTATGCGCCATGAGATTCGCGCAGCGCCGTTTCGGTGGAAGCCCCGCGTTGTTTCGCCGCTGTGACGAAGGCGCCCTGCGCGTTACGCCTCGATGAACTGGCTGATGTTCGGCGAGGGGATCGTTATCGTGGCGCAACCTTCGACGAAGGCAGCAAACCGGCCGCGGGCGGCCTTCCGATGACCTGGCATGGGGGAGCCGAGTCGGGCAGTTCGGGAGGACCGGCCGCGGCCGGGGTACATGGGTTTTGCGTTGTGGATCAGCCGGATCAGACCGCTTCCGCCGTCTCCGGCAGCTCGATGGTGAGCCGCTCGGTCAGGTCCACGACCGCGGAGAGATCCCCGAAATCGCGTACGGCGCTGTCGACGGTCTTTCGAATACGAGTGTTGACGCGCTCCGAGCGCACTTTCTTGGCCTCCTGCATGGCCTGAGTGGCGAGGCCGGCGCTCTTCTCGGGCTCGCGCTGGAGGAGGTGCACCGTGGCCATGCCGATCAGGTTCAGCACGTACGACCGCTGGTGGTCGCGGTCGCCCGCGAACAGCTCCACGGCCTTGCGCATCAGGGGCTCGGCCAGCGACGCGTACGTGGGACTGCGGCCGGCGACATAGGCGAGGTCGCGGAAGGAGTGGCTGTTCTCGCCGTACAGCTCGGCCTCGGAGAAGAAGCGGATCCAGTCGGGGTCGGGCTCGTCCCACTCGTCCGAGTCGGCGAAGGTGTCCTCGGCCATCCGCACCGCCCGCTTGCACCGCCCGGGCTGCCCCATGTTGGCGTAGGCGCGGGCCTCCATCGCATACAGCATGGACTGGGTGCGCGGGCTCGCGCAGTCCCGGCTGCCGTACTGCGCGAGGTGGATCAGTTCCAGGGCGTCCTCGGGCCGGCCGAGGTGGATCATCTGGCGGCTCATGCTGGACAGCACGTAACTGCCGAGCGGCCGGTCACCGGCCTCCTTGGCCGCGTGCAGGGCGAGGACGAAGTACTTCTGCGCGGTGGGCTGGAGCCCGACGTCGTAACTCATCCAGCCCGCGAGCTCCGCCAGCTCGGCGGCGACCTTGAAGAGCCTCCTCGCGGTGGCCTCGGGCTGGGGCTCCTGGAGGAGGTCCGTCACCTCGTGCAGCTGCCCGACGACCGCCTTGCGGCGCAGACCGCCGCCGCACTGGGCGTCCCACTGCCGGAACATCACGGTGGTGGACTCCAGCAGGTCCAGCTCGGGCCTGGAGAGCCGGCCGCGGGCCCGGCTGGTCGGCATCGAGTCCGGTTCCTCGAGCGGGGCGGGCGGCGAGGGGACGAGCCAGCGCTGCATGGGCTCGATGAGGGACGGGCCCGCGCACAGGGCCAGCGAGGTACCGAGGAAGCCGCGCCGGGCCAGCATCAGGTCGCTGCGCGAGAACTCGCTGAGCTGGGCCACCGTCTGCGGCGCCGTCCACGGCAGGTCGACACCGGTCACGGAGGGCGCCTGGCGCGCCGCGCGCAGCCCGAGGTCCTCGACGGAGACGACACAGCCGAACCGCTCGGAGAACAGCTCCGACAGGATCCTGGGGATGGGCTCGCGGGGGTTCTCGCCGTCCAGCCAGCGGCGTACGCGCGAGGTGTCCGTGGAGATGTGGTTGGCACCCAACTGACGGGCTCGACGGTTGACTTGACGGGCGAGTTCACCCTTCGACCAGCCGCTGCGCACGAACCACGAGGCGAGCAACTCGTTCGGGCGCTTGTCCGCACCCGCAGCGCTACTTCCGCTTCCGCCGTTGCCGCTCACTGGAACGCCCCCATCCCTGAGACCACTTGTCACTGAGTGCGCCAAGCCTTATCAGAATGCCGGTAAATACGGCCCGCCGTACGGCACTTGTCACCCTTCGAACGGAAAGCCGACTTGCCTCCGGCATACCCACAAGCGCATGTGCCTCCAGGACCCGCACACTCAAAGTAATCCTACGATCACGGGTCCAGCCACGCAGATCCCGGAAACGCCACCATTCGCCACCCCTTCGAATGAACTCCCGATGACCTGCGCACGATTCACTTGACAGAGGACGGCCGGGAGTGAGCGGAGCGAAGCACTCAGGGGCGCACACAGCCGAGCACGCCACCCGGAGCACTTCGAGGCGCCGGCAGGATCGAGCGGCCGGCGGGTAGCGGGAGCACACAGAGTCACACATCCGGACCGCTGCGTAACCATCGGCGCGTCGGACCCGTTGGAGGGGGCATGGGCTTCACGATCGGCGGCATCCGCGAGATCCGCTCCGGCGCGCGCAGGCGCGGTCGCTCGTCCGAGTGCACCGCCGTCGCCGAGTTCACGGGCCTCTGGGGCTGGGACGCGGTGCCCGGCGCGCGGGCCGCGGCGGGCGTCTGCTCGTGCGGACGCCCCGACTGCCGCGAACCCGGCGCGCATCCCCTGGGGTTCGCCCCCCGGGTCCCCGCCGGAGCCACTCTCGACGACGTGAGCAGGACCTGGTCGGAGTTCCCTGGAGCCGCGGTCATGCTGCCCGTCGGGCGCGCGTTCGACGTGATCGACGTCGCGGAGCCCGCCGGCCGCCGCGCCCTGGTCCGGCTGGAGCGCATGGGCCTTCCCCTCGGCCCGGTCACCGCCACCCCCGAGGGCCGCACCCAGTTCTTCGTCGCCCCCGGCGCCGCCGCCGAACTGACCGGTCTGCTGTACCGCATGGGCTGGGACGACCCGACCGCCCTGGACCTGCGCGGCCTCGGCCCAGGTGCGTACGTCACGGCCCCGCCCTCCGACCGCGGCGGACTCGGCCCGGTGCGCTGGCTGCGTCCACCCGCCCTGGACTCGGCGACCCGCCCCCCGCAGGCCCGCCTGCTGCTGGGCACTCTGGCGTACGTCGCCCATCGCTCACGGGCGTAGACCTGCCGCCCGGCCGGCGCGGCCATCCACCGCGGAGGCCCGAGGGCCGACGACCGGATCCGTCACAGCGGCGCCGGTTCAGGCGCGAGAAGCGGCAGCGCCCGCTCCCACCGAACCCGGGGGCGGGCGCTGCTCGCAGCCGTACCGCTGCCGACAGGTGGCCGGTCAGTCCCCGATAAGGGCGTCAACGAACGCCTCCGGCTCGAACGGCGCCAGATCGTCCGCGCCCTCGCCGAGTCCGATCAGCTTGACCGGGACGCCCAGCTCGCGCTGGACCGCGACCACGATGCCGCCCTTCGCCGTGCCGTCCAGCTTGGTCAGGACGATGCCGGTGATGTTCACGACCTCGGCGAAGACACGGGCCTGGACGAGACCGTTCTGCCCGGTGGTGGCGTCGAGGACGAGCAGCACCTCGTCGAGCGGCGCGTGCTTCTCGACGACCCGCTTGACCTTGCCGAGCTCGTCCATGAGCCCGGTCTTGGTGTGCAGCCGCCCCGCGGTGTCGATGAGGACGACGTCGACCCCCATCTCCTTGCCCTCCTTCACCGCGTCGAACGCGACGGAGGCGGGGTCGCCCGCCTCGGGGCCACGCACCGTGTGGGCGCCGACGCGCTCGCCCCAGGTCTGGAGCTGGTCGGCGGCGGCGGCGCGGAAGGTGTCGGCGGCGCCGAGGACGACGGTCCGCCCGTCGGCCACGAGCACGCGCGCGAGCTTGCCCGTGGTGGTGGTCTTGCCGGTGCCGTTGACCCCGACGACCATCACGATGCCCGGCTTGCGCTCCTCGGGCTCGGTCTTCACGGTGCGGTCGACCTCGGTGCCGACCAGCTTGAGCAGCTCCTCGCGCAGCAGGCCGCGCAGCTCCTCGGGGGTGCGGGTGCCGAGCACCTTGACGCGCTCGCGCAGCCGCTCGACCAGCTCCTGGGTGGGCTGCACACCGACATCGGCGGTGAGCAGGGTGTCCTCGATCTCCTCCCAGGTGTCCTCGTCGAGGTGCTCACGCGAGAGCAGCGTGAGCAGGCCCTTGCCCAGGGCGTTCTGCGAGCGTGACAGGCGGGCGCGGAGGCGGATCAGCCGCCCCTCGGTGGGCTCCGGGATCTCGATTCCCGGAGCCTCGACAACGGGTGGCTCCTCGACGGCGGTACCGGTCGAGCCGCCGTCGGGAAGATCCACCTCCTCGATCGTGCGGCGCGGTTCGTCGCGCGGCGTCTCGGCCTCGTCGCCGACCTGCGGCTCGGCCGGAGGGGCGGTGATGTCGGGCGCGGTGGGGGGCGGCGGGGGCAGCGACTTCGTCCGTCGGCTGCCGATGACGAGCCCGCCCAGCACACCGAGCACGACCACGGCGATGACTACAGCAAGGATGACGGTTTCCATAACAGAGCCAGTATGCGTGACCCCTCCCCGCCGGGGCGGGTGGCGGCCCGGCCGAACGGCGGCAAACATCTCCACCTCGTCGGGACGTGCTCCACCCCTGGTTACCTGATGGCCCGTCAGCTAACGTCCTCCCGCATCGGCACCCACCCGCCCGGCGAAGGGGGCTCTCCCATGCCCGTCACCGTCGTTCGTTTCAACCTCGTCGCTCCCGGCGCGACCCCGGCAGAGCTCGGTGATCGTTACCGGGCCGCTCTGGAGATGGCCGCGTACGCCGACGAGTGCGGGATCACCACCGTGCAGACCGAGGAGCACCACGGGGTCGAGAACAACTGGCTGCCGTCACCGTTCGCCTTCGCGGGCGCCGTGCTCGGCGCGACCCGGCGGCTCGCGGTCACGGTCTCGGCGGTGATCGGCCCGCTGCACGACCCGTTGCGACTGGCCGAGGACATCGCGGTGCTCGATCTGCTGAGCGGGGGCCGGCTGGTCACGGTCGCCGGGATCGGGTACCGGCCCGAGGAGTACGCCCGAGCGGGGGTGGAGTGGAAGCGGCGCGGGCGGCTCCAGGACGAGCTGCTCGACACCCTGCTGAAGGCCTGGACCGGCGAGGAGTTCGAGTACCGGGGCCGTACGGTACGGGTCACCCCGCGTCCGTCCTCCGAGCCGCACCCCCTGCTGCTCGTCGGCGGGTCCTCGCAGGCCGCCGCCCGCCGGGCCGCCCGGCTCGGGCTGCCCTTCTTCCCCAGCGCGCACCTGCCGGAGCTGGAGGCGTACTACAAGGAGCGGCTCGTGGAGTACGGGACGGAGGGCTGGACGATGATGCCGGCCGCTGAGACCCCGCTGCTGCACATCGCCGAGGATCCGGACCGGGCGTGGGCCGAGTACGGCGAGCACTTCCTGCACGAGGCACGGACGTACGCCTCCTGGCAGTCCGGCGAGATCCGCTCGGCGGTGCGGTCGGCGGCGGGAAGCGTCCGGGAACTCCGTGACGAGGGCGTGTACCGGATCCTGACGCCGGACGAGTGCGTGGAGCAGGGGCTCGACAACCTCGTCCTGCATCCGCTGGCCGGTGGGATGCCGACGGCGGAGGGATGGCGCGGTCTGCGGCTGTTCTGCGAGAACGTGCTGCCCCGGCTCGACGGGTGAGCCGGGGCGGCACGTTCTACGGGTATCGAGGAGCGGGCAGCGGGGACTTGGCCCGGCTCCTCGAGATCAGGAGCCTCCTGGGGAGGCTCAGCCCATCTCCTCCAGCGTCTTGCCCTTCGTCTCCTTGACGTACTTCAGGACGAACGGGATGGAGAGCGCGGCGAAGACCGTGTAGATCACGTAGGTCGCGGAGAGGTTCCAGTCGGCCAGCGACGGGAAGCTCGCGGTGATGGCCCAGTTGGCGATCCACTGTGCGGAGGCGGCCACACCGAGGGCGGCGGCACGGATCCGGTTGGGGAACATCTCGCCGAGGAAGACCCAGACGACCACACCCCAGGACAGCGCGAAGAAGAGGACGAACACGTGGGCGGCGACCAGGGCGATCCAGCCCTGCGTGGCCGGCAGCTTGCCGTCGACCAGGTCGAAGGAGAACGCCCAGGCCTCCAGCGCGAGGCCGACGACCATGCCGACGGAGCCGATGAGGGCCAGCGGCCTGCGGCCGACGCGGTCCACGAAGATCATCGCGATCACGGTGCCGATGATGTTGATGATCGACGTCGTGAAGGAGTAGAAGAACGACTCCGTCGGGTCGACGCCGACCGACTGCCACAGCGTCGAGGAGTAGTAGAACGCGACGTTGATGCCGACGAACTGCTGGAAGACCGACAGGCCGATACCGACCCAGACGATCGGCTTGAAGAAGAAGGACCCGCCGAGCAGGTCCTTGAAGGTGGACTTGTGCTCGCTCTTCATCGCGTGCTCGATCTCGGCGACGCGGGCGTCCAGGTCGATCTTCTCGCCCTCGACCTCTTCGAGGATGCCGCGGGCCCGCTCGTGCTTGCCGACGGAGATCAGGAAGCGCGGGGACTCGGGGATGGCGAAGGAGAGCAGACCGTAGAGGACGGCCGGGACCACCATGACGCCGAGCATGACCTGCCAGGCCTCCAGGCCCATGAGCTCGCCGCGCTGGTCGCCGCCGGCGGAGTTCAGCAGACCCCAGTTGACCAGCTGCGAGATCGCGATGCCGATCACGATGGCGGCCTGCTGGAAGGATCCGAGGCGGCCGCGGTAGGCGGGCGGGGCGACCTCCGCGATGTAGGCGGGGCCGATGACGGAGGCCATACCGATGGCGAAGCCGCCGACGACCCGCCACAGGGCGAAGTCCCACAGCGAGAAGGGCAGGGCCGAGCCGACGGCGCTGACGGTGAACAGCACGGCGGCGATCTGCATGACCCGGATGCGGCCGATGCGGTCGGCCATGCGGCCGGCGGTCGCGGCGCCGATGGCGCAGCCGATCAGGGCGATGGCGATGACCTGCGCCAGGGCCGCGGAACCGACGTCGTAGCGGTCCCGGATGGCCTCGACCGCGCCGTTGATGACGGAGCTGTCGTAGCCGAAGAGGAAGCCGCCCATCGCGGCCGCCGCCGCGATGAAGATGACGTGCCCGAGATGATCGGGATGAGCCGTGCCGGCTCCTGACTTTTGTGCCTGCTCTGTGCTGGTCACGTTCAACTCCTCGGGCCGCCGGCAACGCCGCCGACGGGATCAACCCCTCCAGATAGGTGGTACCTGAAGGTAAAAGCAACGGTGCCGAGACTATTCCTTCAAGTGTCGAAGTCAAGAGAGGTTACGTATGACCTTTCAAGGCACAGGTGAGGGGAATGTGTTCAACTCTTGAAGTAATGCCCCGGAGCTTGGCTACGGGTACCCCGCTTCGGGCGGCTCAGCGCAGACGCTGGCTGATGACCTTCGACACACCGTCGCCCTGCATGGAGACGCCGTACAGCGCGTCGGCGACCTCCATCGTGCGCTTCTGGTGCGTGATCACGATCAGCTGCGAGGACTCCTGGAGCTCCTGCATGATGCGGATCAGCCGCTGGAGGTTGGTGTCGTCGAGGGCTGCCTCGACCTCGTCCATGACGTAGAACGGGCTGGGCCGGGCCTTGAAGATCGACACCAGCATCGCGACGGCGGTCAGCGACCGCTCACCGCCGGAGAGCAGACTGAGCCGCTTGACCTTCTTGCCGGGCGGCCGGGCCTCGACGTCGACGCCCGTGGTGAGCATGTTGTCGGGATCGGTCAGGAACAGCCGTCCCTCACCTCCCGGGAACAGCCGGCTGAACACGCCCTCGAACTGCCGTGCGGTGTCCCGGAACGCCTCGGTGAAGACCTGCTCGACCCGCTCGTCGACCTCCTTCACCACCTGAAGGAGGTCGGCGCGGGTCTTCTTGAGGTCCTCCAGCTGCTCACTGAGGAACTTGTGACGCTCCTCCAGCGCGGAGAACTCCTCCAGGGCGAGCGGGTTCACCTTGCCGAGCTGCTGGTAGGCACGTTCGGCCGCCTTCAGCCGCTTCTCCTGCTCGGCCCGCAGGAAACGCCTCGGCTGGTTGCGCGGATCCTCGGGGTCCTCCGGCAGCACCTCGCCCTCGGCGGGCGGCGAGGGCGGCACGAGCTGGTGCGGACCGTACTCGGAGACCAGCCCCGAGGGCTCCACCCCGAGCTCCTCCAGCGCCTTGGTCTCCAGCTGCTCGATCCGCATCCGCTTCTCGGCGCCGAGCACCTCGCCCCGGTGGACCGAGTCCGTCAGCTTGTCGAGTTCGGCCTTGAGGTCGCGGCCGGCGGTGCGGGCGGCGGCCAGCTCCTGCTCGCGCCGCGCCTTGGCCGCGTCGGCGGCGACCCGCTCCGCCTCGGCCCGCCCCAGGGACACCTCGACGTGCGCGAGCAGCTGCCGCGCACCGGAGCCGACGGCCTCCGCGACGGCGGCCTCGTGCCGCAGTCGTGCCCACCGCTGTTCGGCACGCGCGCGTGCCTCGCGTTCCGCCCGCGCGGCCCGGTCCAGCGAGTCGGCCCGTCCGGCCAGCCCCTTCACCCGCTCCTCGTGCGTACGCACCTGGAGCCGGGCCTCCATCTCGGTCTGCCGGGCGTTGGCCCCGTCGGCGGCGAGCCGGTCCCGCGCGGAGGTGTCGGGCTCCTCCTCGACCGGCATCTCCTCGGCGACGGCCAGCCGTTCGGCCAGCTCCTCTGCCTCCTCCACGGCCCGGTCCAGCGCCTCCTGTGCCCGGGCCGCGGCCGCCGTGGACCGCTCGGCCTCACCGGCGGCGCCCCGCGCCTGTCCCGCGAGCCGCCCGAGCTGCTGGGCCACGGCCGACTTCTCCCGGTCGGCGGCCCGCCGCCGCTCCCCCAGCTCCTCGACGAGCGCGGCACACTCAGCGCGCCGCTCCCCGGCCGCGTGCTGTGCCCCGGTCAACTCCGCGCAGCGCACGGCCAGCTCGTCGAGCTCGGCGGCGGCCTCGTCCACGGAGGCCTGCACCTCCAGCAGGCTGGGCGCCCCGGCGGAGCCGCCGTGCGCGAAGTGCGCCCCGAGCAGGTCGCCCTCGGCGGTGACGGCGGTGAGCTCGGGACGGGCGTGGACGAGATCCTCGGCGTCCTCCAGCGTGCCGACGACGACGATCCCTCGCAGGAGGCGCCGCACGGCGGGCATGAGCTCGGCGGGACCCCGCACGAGTTCGGCGGCAAGGAGGAACCCTCCGGCGCCGCCACCGGCCGGGGCCGGCCTCAGACCCTCTCCCGCCACGGTCCCCTCACCGGACGCCGTCAGACCGGCGACGCGGCCGCCCGACGAGTCATCGGCAGCCGGGGCGCCCGCGCGGTCGTGGACGGCCGGCGCCTGCTCCTCCGGCGCTCCTGCCAGCAGCAGCGAGGCCCGTCCGCCGTCCTGCTTGCGCAGGAGGCGGATCGCCTCGGCGGCGGCGGACAAAGTGGTCACGGCGAGGGCGTCCGCCGCCGCCCCGAAAGCCGCCGCGAGCGGGACCTCGTACCCCTGCGTCACCGTCAGCAGTTCGGCCGCCGGGCCCAGCAGGCCGTTCAGCCGGTCCTGCGCGCCGAGCAGCGCGCCCGTGCCGTCCTTGCGGCGCAGGCCCATCGCCAGGGCCTCGTGGCGTGCCTGGGTCGCGGCGCGCCGGCGTTCGGCCGCGGTGGCCGCCTCTCGGGCGGAGGTGAGGGCGGCCTCCGCCTCGGCGAGCCGTCGTCTGGCCGTCTCGTGCTGCTCACCGAGGTCCTGATCATCCGCGTCGAGGCCGTCGACCTCCGCTTGGAGCGCCTCGTACTCCTCCTGGGCGGTGACGGCCCGCTCCTGGGCCCCGTCGCGGGAGGCGGCCAGCCGGTCGATCTCGGCCTGGGCGGAGGCCGCCCGCGAACGGGCCGCGTTGACCTGGCCGTTCAGCCGGGCCAGGCCCTCGCGGCGGTCGGCGATGGCCCGGGCGACGTCCTTCAGCCGCCGTTCCTCGACGGCGAGCTCACGCTCCAGGTCGGCGCGGTGGGAGACGGTGTCGTCGAGCGCGTGCTGGGCCGCTTCCAGGGCGGCCTCCAACTCGGCCTCCTGCTCGCGGACGCGGGCGGCCTCACGCTCCATGTCCTCGGGGTCGCGGCCGCGACGCTCCTCGGGCGGCGCGGAGGTGGCGCTCTTCACGCGCGCGTCGGCGAGCGAGATCGTGCCACGGACGCGTTCGGCGAGCTGGGACAGTTCGTACCAGGTCTGCTGGGCGCGCTGGAGGCGCGGTGCGAGCCGGCGGACCTCGTCCTCCAGCAGGGCCTCCCGCTGGAGGGCCTTGCGCAGGTCCTGCTCGGCGGCTTCCTTGCGTTCCTTGAGGGCGGCCTCGTCGGCCACCTCGGTCTGCAGGGCCTCACGCAGCCGTACGAGATCGTCGGCGAGGAGGCGCAGGCGGGCGTCGCGCAGATCGGCCTGGATGACGGCGGCGCGGCGGGCCACGGCGGCCTGGCGGCCGAGGGGTTTGAGCTGGCGCCGGAGTTCGTCGGTCAGATCCTGCACGCGCGCGAGGTTGGCCCGCATCGCGTCCAGTTTCCTGAGCGCCTTCTCCTTGCGCTTGCGGTGCTTGAGGACGCCCGCGGCCTCCTCGATGAAGGCGCGGCGGCCCATGGGGTCGGCGTGCAGGACGGAGTCGAGCTGGCCCTGGCCGACGATGACATGCATCTCGCGGCCGATGCCGGAGTCGGACAGCAGGTCCTGGATGTCGAGGAGCCGACAGGTGTCGCCGTTGATCTGGTACTCGCTGCCGCCGTTGCGGAACATGATCCGCGTGATGGTGACCTCGGCGTACTCGATGGGCAGCGCCCCGTCGGAGTTGTCGATGGTCAGGGACACCTCGGCGCGTCCCAGCGGGGGGCGGCCGGTCGTGCCGGCGAAGATGACGTCCTCCATCTTGCCGCCGCGCAACGACTTGGCGCCCTGCTCGCCCATGACCCAGCTGAGCGCGTCGACGACATTGGACTTGCCCGAGCCGTTCGGCCCGACGACACATGTGATCCCCGGTTCGAACCTGAGCGTGGTCGCCGAGGCGAACGACTTGAACCCCCGGAGGGTCAGGGCCTTGAGGTGCACGGCGCTGGACTCTACCTTCCGGCGATGTCTCACTCCATGAACCCGCGGTTTCGCCCATGAACGCGCAGGGCACACCAAACGTTAAGAGACTGAAAGGGTGCGCGGGGGAAGCAAAAGAGCGGGCGGGGCGACGGGCCGGGAAGACGGGGAAAAGAAAGAAGGGACGCCGAAGCGTCCCTTGCAAACTCTTACGACTTAGCGGTCCGACGCGGTTGAGACGAGCCGCCCGACCACTGCGTTTGCCGTTGTGCAGCGGTGCAGCGATCAGGTGAGCGCAGGCTCCGCCTGGCGTGCGTCGATGCTCTCCAGAAGCGATTCGTGAGAAGCGGCAGCCGTCAGCGCGTCGTTCTCGGCCTGGATCCGTCCGAGCTCGGATTCCAGATCCTGTACACGCTGCTGGAGCCGTCGCATCTCGGCGAGGAGTCGCGGGTCGGAGCCGCCGACGTAACCGAGAAGCGCCTTTGCCATGATGGATGGTCCTCCACAATGAGTGACCGACCGAAGCGGTGTGGGTCGTGAGGGATTCGCACCCGCGGTGTCTGGCAGGATCTTGTTTGTTCTGCCGTTCATCCACGCCAAACAGCTGAGGTGCGGGGGGTGCTTTCAGCGTCTCACCAAAAAGTTTGACGGTCAACACGATCACGCCCCGTATTGGCGGGCGACCCGGTGGCGCGCGGCCTGAACGGCGGCGCTGCGACTCCTGCGGGGCCCTCAGGGCGTGGCGATCATCCTTGCGTGCGGAGCCTCCCACTGCAAGCGATTCTTGGCAACCACCTGCCACTTTCTGCTGGGGGCAGCTGCCATTGGCATGTTTCACCCCTCGCACGGCGCCGTTTCGCACGGATTGCTCAGCGGATCGCGAAGCCGTCGTAACCGCCGCGCGGTGTGTCCCAAATCTCGGTGACGCCGTCCACGCGTCCGGGCGTGTCGTCACTCAGGAGCCAACCGAGTAGTCCGTCGCAGCCCTCACGGGCCCCCTCGGCGACGACCTGAACCCTTCCGTCGGCCAAATTGAGAGCAAAACCACTCAGGCCGCCGATCTCCAGCGCCTTGGCCCGTGTGAACCAGCGGAAACCCACGCCCTGGACATGTCCGCGCACCCAGGCGACCAGCCGTACATCCTCGCTCATGGGTGCAACCTAACCGGGCAAAGTCGCTCGGAGCACTTCCTCACTCAGGGCCATGGGGTACCGTCCCCACCCAATGATTCTCATATGAAACTCACTCGATCGAGTGAGTCAGGTTGACCAGAGGGAGCAGGAGGCGCACGTCGCCCCAGCACTCCGGCCGGCCGTTGGGAACACCGCTTGGACGAGGAAGGCAAGGACATGGGACGCCACCGACGCTCCGCCGCCGGCCGCGCCGCCACGGGCCGCGCCACGGGGGTCACACAGACGCACGGCTCGCACGCGGACAGTCACACTTCGCGGGACTCCTACGCGGACGACCGCCCCACGATGGGCATCGCGCCGTATCTGAACCCCGAGGCGTACGCCGACTCCGTCGCCAGAAGCCAGGATTACCTGTTCGCCACCGGCGACGGCGCCCACGCGGACACCGCGGTGTTCGCGGCGGACGACTTCCGGCCCGACGGCGGTGCGCTGCGGCCCGACTCGGCCCGGGCAGCCGCGGGCCGCCGCCGGAAGAGGAAGGTCGCCACGCCGGTCAAGACGGGTCTGCTGGGCGTCTCCGCGGCGGTCGCGATCGGCACCGTCGCGGTGGCCACGGGCGTGGTGCCCGGTCTCGACAGCTACCAGCTCGGCGGCGGCGGCTCGGCCGACAAGGTGCAGGCTGCCGGCTCCCCGACCAACTCGGCCTCCGAGCAGGGCGGCACGTCCGGCTCCGCGGAGACCGAACGCGGCGGTACGTCGACCAGCCGCGACGCGGGCCGGTCGACCTCGCCCGCCACTTCGCCGTCGACGTCACCCCCTTCTTCTCCTTCCGCCTCCGCCTCGTCGGCGGCGCCGACCGAGACGGCAACCGAGAAGCCGCAGGCCCCGCCTTCGAAGGAGCCGAAGACCACCCCGTCCAAGTCGAAGAAGACGGCCACCAAGGCGCCGGAGAAGTCCGAGTCCCCGGTGACGGTCCCGGCCGAGGCGCAGGCCGCGGCCGAGGTGCTGAAGCTGGTCAACGAGGAGCGCGCCAAGGTCGGCTGCAGTGCCGTCGCCGCGAACAGCGCGCTGTCGGACCTCGCCGAGAAGTTCAGCGACGACATGGCCGCGCGCGGTTTCTTCGACCACACCGATCCGAACGGGGCGACCCCGTGGGACCGCGCGGCGAAGGCCGGGATATCCGGCCTCGGCGGCGAGAACATAGCCCGCGGCCAGTCGGACGCGGCGGCGGTCATGGAAGCCTGGATGAACAGCCCCGGCCACAAGGCGAACATTTTGAACTGCGACTTCAAGACGCTGGGCGTCGGTGTCCACTTCGGCTCCGGCGGCCCCTGGTGGACGCAGGACTTCGGCTACTGAGGGCCGCAAAGGGATCGAACGGCGGGTGACGGACCCGCAGAAACGATCAAGCAGCCTGGGCCCGCCCGTCCAGGAAGACCTGCGCGGTCTCGGCGATCCGCCGGCCCAGGTGCTCCGCCGTCGCGACGTCGGCCTTGTGGACGGCCTCCGGACCCTCGTCGGCGTTGGTCTGCGCGGCCGCACCGAGGAAGAAGCCGAGGCGGTTGAGGTCGTTCTCGGAGCCGGTGCTGCTGTTCCAGCCGGGCAGCAGACCGAGATTGACCCAGTGCATGCCCAGCTGCGCGGCCAGGATCTGGAAGAACTGGAGCGTGTGCAGCTTGTCGCCGCTCTTGGACCCGGAGTTGGTGAACCCGGCGGCCAGCTTGTCCCTCCAGGCCTGAGTGGCCCAGCGTGCGGAGGTCGCCTCGGCGAAGGCGTGGAAGGCGCCGGACGCGGTCCCCATATAGGTCGGTGAACCGAACACGATCGCATCCGAGCCGTCGAGCAGCGTCCACTGCTCCTCGGTGATCTCGTCGACCTTGATCAGATGTGCCTCGGCGCCGGCATCGGCGGCCCCGGCGCGAACTGCCTCGGCGAGGACGGCGGTGTGGCCGTAGCCGGAGTGATAGGCGACGGAGACAACGGGGGCGGACATGCGTACTCCTCGGATGCGCAGCTCAAAAGCGGTAACCACAGGAAATCACTAACTTTTAGTTAGTGCAATCTGTCAGCTAGCGCTGCTTTCGCGTACGCTTGACTCATGGACATCACCCAGGAGCACGCGGAGGACCAGGACCTCCCGTTCGACGTGTTCGCCAGATCCTGCCCCTCGCGCGGCACGCTGGAGCACGTCACGGGCCGCTGGGGAGGGCTCACGCTCGGGGCGCTGTACGAAGGCCCGCTGCGCTTCAACGAACTGCGCCGCCGGGTCGACGGCGTGAGCGAGAAAATGCTGTCGCAGACGCTGCACGCGCTGGAGCGCGACGGCTTGGTGCACCGCGAGGCCCAGCCGACCAACCCGCCCCGCGTGGACTACGAACTGACCCCGCTGGGACGCGAGGTGGCCGAGCGACTGCTGTCCCTCATCCACTGCGTCGAGGGACGCATGGGTGACGTGCTGGCCGCCCGGGAACGCTACGACGGGATGCGCGGCACCTTCTGACACTTCGGACAGAAGTAGCTGGACCGGTTCATCCACGGGCGCCGGCGCATCGGCGTCGCACACCGCCTGCAGGGCAGGCCCTCGCGGCCGTAGGCGTCCAGCGACCGGTCGAAGTAGCCCGACTCGCCGTTGACGTTGACGTACAGGCTGTCGAAACTGGTGCCGCCCACGGCGAGGGCCGCGTTCATCACGTCCCTGACATGGCCCAGGAGTGCGAGCGTGCGCGGGCGCGTGAAGTTCCCGGTCGGACGGTCGTAGTGAAGGCGGGCGCGCCACAGCGCCTCGTCCGCGTAGATGTTGCCGACCCCGCTGATCAGCGACTGGTCGAGCAGGGCGCGCTTGATGGTGGTGCGTTTGCGCCGCAGGGCCTGATGGAACCCCTCGTCGTCGAACAGCGGGTCGAGGGGGTCACGGGCGATGTGCGCGATGACGTCCGGAAGGCCGTCGGGGGTGGTGTCGTGCAGCGACAACCCGCCGAAGGTTCGCTGGTCGACGAAGCGCAGTTCGGTGTTGACCTCGTCCGCGAAGCGCACCCGGACGCGCAGGTGCTTCTCGTCGGGGGCCTCGTGCGGCTGGACCAGCAGCTGACCGCTCATGCCGAGGTGGGCCAGGATCGCCTGGCGCGTGTCCGCCAGCGGCAGCCACAGATACTTGCCGCGACGGCTGGGCGTGCCGATGCGGTGGCCCTTGAGCCGGTGCGCGAAGTCGTCGGCGCCGGCCGGATGACGGCGTACGGCACGGGGGTGCAGCACCTCCGCGTCGGCGACGGTGCGCTGGGCGACCCATCGCTCCAGACCGCGCCGGACGACCTCGACCTCGGGCAACTCGGGCATGGGGTCTCCCGTACGGAGCGCCCGCCCCCCAGCGGGGGCGGGCGCTCGTCTCGTACCGCTGTCTACTGTTCCGCTGTTGGTCAGGCGGAGGCGGACTCGGTGGCCGGGCTGCCGTCGGCGGCCGGGACGGCCTCGGCCGCCTTGGCGCGCTCGTCCGCCGCGGCCCGGATGGACCGCCATGCGGACTCGGCGGCCTGCTGCTCCGCCTCCTTCTTGCTGCGGCCGGTGCCGGTGCCGTACGAGACGCCTCCGACGCGGGCAGCAGCAGTGAAGGTCTTCTCGTGGTCGGGGCCGGTCTCCGTGACCAGGTACTCGGGGACACCGAGGCCTTCGGTCGCGGTGAGCTCCTGGAGACTGGTCTTCCAGTCCAGGCCGGCACCGAGGTTCGAGGACTTCTCGATGAGCGGGTCGAACAGGCGGTGCACCAGTTCGGAGGCCGCGTCGAGGCCCTGATCGAGATAGACCGCGCCGATCACCGCTTCGAGGGTGTCGGCGAGGATGGACGCCTTGTCCCGGCCGCCCGTGCCCTCTTCACCCCGGCCGAGCCGGATGAAGGAACCCAGGTCGAGGCCACGGCCGACCTCCGCCAGCGCACGCGAGTTGACCACCGCGGCCCGCAACTTGGCCAGCTGGCCTTCGGGCAGGTCGGGGTGGGTGCGGTACAGCGTGTCCGTGACGACGAGGCCGAGCACGGAGTCCCCGAGGAACTCCAGCCGCTCGTTCGTCGGCAGGCCGCCGTTCTCGTATGCGAAGGAACGGTGGGTCAGCGCACGCACCAGAAGGGCGGACTCGAGCCGATAGCCGAGCCGCCCTTCCAGAAGCGTGTGGGACGAGGCCGTGTCCGCCTTGTTCTTGGCGGTCGTGTCCGCCTTGGCGTCAGACATGGAGCCTCTCACCAGCCGCTCAGACCTCGAGGACCTGGCGCTTGTTGTAGGTGCCGCAAGACGGGCACGCGATGTGCTGCAGCTTGGGCTCGTGGCAGCGCTCGCACGCAACCAGGGTGGGGACCGCAGCCTTCCACTGCGACCGGCGGTGGCGCGTGTTGCTGCGCGACATCTTCCGCTTCGGAACAGCCACGGCTACTTCTCCTGCTTCTCGTTGGCGCGCGCCGATCGAGGCGCTTCGCCACTCATCTCGTCCTTCTCGCCGTCTTCGAGTGAACCGGCGAGTCCCTGCAGTGCCGCCCAACGGATGTCGGTGGCGTCGTGGTGGTGGTCCGGGTCGTCCGTGAGCCGCGCTCCGCACTCGGAGCACAGACCCAGACAGTCGTCCTGGCACACCGGCTGCATCGGCAGTGCGAGCACCACCGCATCACGCAGCACGGGCTCGAGGTCGAACAAGCCGTCCTCGATGAAGAGCCTGTCCTCGTCTTCCTCGGCGTCGTCGACCGGCTCCGCTTTGGGGCGGCCCCGGTCGTCGGCGTCAGGGTACGAGAACATCTCCTGGAAGTCCGCTTCGAGCTCCAGCTCAAGCGGCTCCAGACACCTTACGCACTCCCCCTCGGCCTGTGCACGGGCGGTGCCCGTGACGAGCACCCCTTCCATGACCGACTCGAGTCGGAGCTCGAGCTCGACCGGGGCGCCTTCCGGCACTCCGATCACTCCCTGGATCCCGAGATCCCTGGGAGCGTCGATCTCACGGGTCAGGCGCTGCAGCGCACCGGGCCGCCGCCCCAGCTCGTGCGTGTCGAACACGAGAGGCTTGCGGTGGTCGAGGCGGGCGTTCAGGGCCATTCCTGCTTTCGATCTTCTGAGCTCGGGGGCACTGCCCCTTGGTGTTGCGGGCAGCTTTGATCACGGACGTACACGCGACCGAAGAGCCAGGATACTGGAGCTTTCGCCCACAGCCCAATCCGGTCCCCGCCCCGGCCTCCGCGGGCACGACGGGCGGGTTCCGCCGGCGGGTTCCGCGGCGGTTCTACAGCCCGCGTCCCTGCTCGTAGGCGCGCAGCTGCTCGGCACTGATCATGCCGGTGTCGAAGAGGCTGGTCTCGTCCAGGGCGTACCCCTGCTGAGCCTCCTGGGGCTGCTGGGGCTGCTGCACGGCCTGGTTCGGGTCGTAGGGGGCCTGCTGGGTGTCGTAGCCCTGGTATGCGTACGGGTCGGCCTGCTGCTGGTAGCCGTACGCGTCCTGTCCGCCGTAAGCCTGCTGCTGTTGCTGCTGATAGCCGCCATAGGGGTCCGGCTGCTGCTGGTAGCCGTACGCCGACTGCGGTTCCTGCTGGTCGTACGGCTGCTGGAGGGGCTGCGCGGCCGCGGCGTCCTGCTCCGCGAGGGCGGTCAGGTCGGCGAGGTAGTCGGCGTCGGAGGAGTGCTGGAACGTCGTGGCGTCGTCGGCGAGGGCGCCGAGGTCGTCCGAGGCGATGCGGCCGTGCAGCTTCTGGCGGCCGCGGCCGACCGCGTCCAGGGTCTTGGCGAGGACGGCCTCGAAGGCGCCCAGCTTGGTGTCCACGTAGGCGTCGGCGTCGCGGCGCAGGGTCTCGGGGTCGTGGCTGCGCTCGGGGGCGTCCTCGTCCTCGTAGCCGTTCTCGTCGATGCCGGGTCCGGTGCCGAGGAGCTTCTCGCGGCCGCGGCCGACCGAGCCGAGGGTCTTGGTGAGGACGACCTCGAAGTTCGCGAGCTTGGAGTCGACGTAGTCGTCGGCCTCCGCGCGCACCTCCTCGGCCTCCTTGCGGGCCTCGGCGAGGATGCGGTCCGCCTCGGACTGGGAGCGGCGCGCGATCTCGGTCCCGGAGATCAGGGAACCGCGTTCGGCGTGCGCGGTGGAGATGATCCGTTCGGCCTCCTGGCGAGCCTGCTCGACCATCTGCTCACGGCCGCCGATCAGCTCCTCGGCCTGGGCGAGGGAGTCGGGAAGGGCCGCGCGCACCTCTTCCAGCAGGGCGAGCAGATCCGCGCGGTTGACCACACACGAAGCCGACATCGGCATCGACCGGGCACTGGAGACCGCCGTGACGATCTCGTCGAGCTTCTTCTGCACGTCCACCGGTTGCTCGCCACTCTCTACAGCTGTGTTGGAGACGGACGGGACGACTGTACGGCCATGCGGTGTCCGCGGGACACCGGGTGACGGGCCGTCAGGAAGCCGGTCCGGGGGTCAGTCCTGGCGCAGCCGCTCGCCGAGTGCCGCCAGGACCAGCGGCGGCACCAGGTGGGAGACGTCGCCGCCCCAGGTGGCGACCTCCTTGACCAGGGAGGAGGAGAGGAAGCTGTACGTGGGGTTGGTGGGCACGAACAGCGTCTCGACGCCCGAGAGGCCGTTGTTCATCTGGGCCATCTGCAGCTCGTAGTCGAAGTCGCTGACCGCCCGCAGCCCCTTGACGATGGCCGGGATCTCGCGCTGCTTGCAGAAGTCGACGAGGAGGCCGTGGAAGGCCTCGACCCGGACGTTGCCGTACTCGGCGGTGACCTGGCGGATCAGGTCGATCCGCTCGTCGATCTCGAACAGGCCCTTCTTGGACTTGTTGATCATGACCGCGACATAGACCTCGTCGTACAGACGAGAGGCGCGGGAAATGATGTCGAGGTGTCCGTTGGTGATCGGGTCGAACGACCCGGGACAGACGGCACGGCGCACTTGTGGTCCCTCGCTCTCCAGTCCGGTCATCGTGCGTCTTCGCACGTAGAGGCGGCGCGACCGTACCAAAACGTTCCCTCGCCGTAGCGACGGGCCCGAAGTGCTTCGAAACCGTCCGGCCAGGGGAACTCCCCGCCTCTGGTGCTGCGCTCCACGGTGACGAGGGCATCGGCCGCGAGCCAGCCCCCCGAGCGGAGTGTGAGCAGGATCTCCCGAAGATCGTCGTTGGAGACGGCGTACGGGGGGTCGAGGAAGACGAGGTCGTACGGGGCTGCCGGCGATGTCTCGATGATCTGCCGGGCCTTGCCGGCCCTGACCTCGGCGCCGGGCAGGCCCAGGGTCTTCACGTTCTCCCGGATCGTGCGGGCCGCTCGCGCGTCGGCCTCGACGAGGAGGGTGTGGCCCGCGCCCCGCGAGAGGGCCTCCAGGCCCACGGCGCCGGAGCCCGCGTACAGGTCGAGGACGCGTTCGCCGTCGAGGGGGCCGCCCAGCAGGGACTGCCAGGTGGAGAAGAGGCCCTCGCGTGCGCGGTCGGAGGTGGGGCGGGTGCCGGTCCCTGGCGGGACGGCCAGGCGACGTCCACCGGCTGCGCCGGCGATCACGCGGGTCATCTCGGGGTCCTTGTTCGGGGGCGGGTACGGGTACCGGTCCAGTTTGGCAGGCGCGGATATGAGGGCGCTCTGTGGCGGGGGCCTGTGGACGGTCCATCGCGGCCGGGCTCTGCCCCTGGAGCGGCTGCCCGCCGGCGAGCCGCACGGTCCGGTGGCGGCAGGGCGCGGACAGCGCCGACGGGACGGGACGGCCGGGACGGGCAGGACGGGTGCGAACGGGGCGGGGCGGGTGCGGCCGGGGCGGTGCGAACGGGGCGGGGCGGGTGAGAACGGGGCGGGTGAGAACGGGGCGGGGCGGGTGAGAACGGGGCGGGTGAGAACGGGGCGGGTGAGAACGGGGCGGGACGGGACAGGGCAAGGCAGGTGTGGACGACGCAGGTGCGGCGCGGCGCGGACAGCGCGTCGGAGGGAGGGGGTCGGCAGCTGCTTTCCTCCGCGCCCGGGTCATCCCTTCAGCCCTTGTCCAGGTACTGCTCCCTCTCCTCGTCCAGGAGGGCGTCGAGGGCCGTGCGCAGGCCGGGCAGGGTTTTCAGTTCCGGGTCGGCGGCGACCAGGCGGGCCGCCTCCTCCCTCGCCTCCGCGATGACCTCCTCGTCCTCGATGACCGCGAGCACCCGCAGGCTGGAGCGGGCGCCGGACTGGGCCTGGCCCAGGACGTCGCCCTCTCGGCGCTGCTCGAGGTCGATGCGGGAGAGTTCGAAGCCGTCGAGAGTAGAGGCGACGGCGTTGAGCCGCTGGCGGGCCGCGCTCGCCTCCGGCATCTCGGAGACCAGGAGGCACAGGCCGGGTGCCGAGCCCCGGCCGACCCGGCCACGCAGCTGGTGCAGCTGGGAGACGCCGAAGCGGTCTGCGTCCATGATCACCATCGCGGTGGCGTTCGGCACGTTGACGCCGACCTCGATGACGGTCGTGGCGACCAGGACGTCGAGGTCGCCCGCGGCGAAGCGGCGCATGACGGCGTCCTTGTCGTCCGGGGGCATACGGCCGTGCAGGACCTCGACCCTGAGGCCGTGCAGCGGGCCCTTGGCGAGTTGGTCGGCGATGTCGAGGACGGCGAGCGGCGGCCGTTTCTCGGCCTCGTCCTCCGGCGACTTCTTCTTGGCCCGGCCGGCCTTCTTCTCCTCTTCCTCGTCGCCGATGCGGGGGCAGACGACGTACGCCTGATGGCCGTTCGCGACCTCCTCGCGGACCCGCTCCCAGGCGCGGGCCAGGAAGTGGGGCTTGTCGGCGGCCGGGACGACATGGCTGGCGATGGGCGAACGGCCGGCCGGGAGCTGGTCGAGGACGGATGTCTCCAGGTCGCCGAAGACGGTCATGGCGACGGTGCGCGGAATGGGCGTGGCCGTCATGACGAGCAGGTGCGGGGGCTGCTTGCCCTTGCCGCGCAGGGCGTCGCGCTGTTCCACGCCGAAGCGGTGCTGTTCGTCGACCACGACCAGCCCGAGGTCGTGGAATCGGACCTTGTCCTCGATCAGCGCGTGGGTGCCGATCACGATGCCGGCCTCCCCGGTGACCAGGTCGAGCAGTGCCTGCCGGCGGGCGGCCACGCCCATGGACCCCGTCAGCACCACGACCTTGGTGGCCTGGTCGGACCCGCCCAGCATCCCGCCCTGGGCCAGCTCGCCCATCATCTCGACGACGGAGCGGTGGTGCTGCTGGGCGAGGACCTCGGTGGGGGCGAGCATGGCGGCCTGTCCGCCGGCGTCGACCACGGCGAGCATGGCGCGCAGGGCCACCATGGTGTTGTGGGTGACGGTGAAGTTGTCGGTGACGTAGGCATGGCTGGGGTGGGCGACGCTGATGCACTGGACCTGCTTGCGTCCCACGTACTCGACCGCGTGGATCGCGCGGCGGACGCTGTCGTGCTCCGGCCCGGGCGGCGTGTGGCCGGTCCCGTGGGTCCCGCCGGGCGGGAAGTGTTCCTCCGGCAGGACCAGGGAGACGTGGAACAGGTCTCCCTCCGGCCGGATCCGCGCCCAGCCGCCCAGTGAGCGCACGATCCAGGCGAGGTCGTCCGCCGGCCTTCGTGACGGTGAGCGGAACGACGTGCGCGTGCCGTACGCGTCGACGGAGCCGTCGGCCCCGTCGCTGACGTGGGCCCCGTCGCTGACGTGGGCCCCGTCCGTGCCGTCGGCCCGGTCCGTGCCGTCGGCTTCCAGGAATCCCTGCAGCAGCGCGAGCCGGTTCTTGATCGACGTGTTCTTGAACTCGTCGGGTACGAAGGCGTCCGCACCGCCCTGACGGATGCCGCCGTCGCTCATGGTCGAGCCCGGCTCGCGCCGGGACGAGGCGTTGCGCAGTCCCCGGCCGAACAGGCGGGGATCCGAGGGCAGCGCCGAGTCGCCCCCGAGGTCCACGGGAGTGGGTGCCGGGAGGTACCACTTCGGGGATCCGTCCCCCTCGAGCCGGTCCAGGCGGATCTCGCGGGCGGTCATGACCTTGGGTGCTCGACCGTGCTGCCGGTCGGAGTCCGTGTGGACGATCCAGAGATGCTCGTCGTCGCACTCGACGGAGCTCCCGTCGGAGAGCGTCAGGCGCCAGACCTCCCGCTCTCCTTGCGGGAAGACGCCGTCGACAAGGGCGATCTCCCCGTCGGGGACGACGACTTCGTCCCCCACCGCCATGTCCCCCATCCGGCGGAAACCGGCGGGGGTGAGCACGAGGGAGTCGAGCGGCTGGGCCTTGCCCGATCCCACTTCTCCCTGGAGCAGCCGGTGCATCGGATGGTCCGTCGCCAGGTCGTCGAAGATCTCCTTGGAGACCTTCTGCTGGCCTTCGGTGAGGGTGAAGGGCAGGCGGGCGTCGAAGGAGGTGAGGAGGCCGTCGGGGGCGGGCACGCGGGGGACGGCCGGGAGTTGGGCGTCGGCGTGGCGGCGGCGGGCGAGGGCGACCTGGAGGACGAACGCCTCGTCCCACTTCAGGCGGGCGCGGGCGTCGGCGATGTCCGCCTTGGTGTGCGGGCGGTGGATCTTCAGGAGGGCCTCGGGGAGGGAGACGAGGCCGCGGCCGTCACGCAGGGAGTCGGGGAGGGGGTCCAGCACCTCCTGCGCGCTGGGCAGGACGGTCTGGATCGCCTTGCCGATCTTCCAGGACTCCAGTTTCGCGGTGGCGGGGTAGAGCGGGATGAGCGCGCCGGCCCAGGTCTCGACGGATTCGTCGGTGTCGGCCCGCAGCAGTTCGTAGGCCGGGTGGGCGAGTTGGAGGCGGCGGTTGAAGACCGAGACCTTGCCGGCGAACATCGCGCGCGTGCCGGGCAGGAGGTCCTTGTGGGGTTTGTGGACGCCGCTGCCGAAGAAGACCAACTGGAGCCGGCCGCTGCCGTCGGTGATGGTCACCTCCAGGCGCTGGCCCTTGCCTCGGGGGGCCTTGGCCGAGGCGAAACTGTGCAGGCGGGCGTCGGCGACCTGGGCGACCACGGTGACGTGCTCGTCCATGGGGAGGTCGGCGAGGTGGGTGAGCTGGCCGCGCTCCTCGTATCTGCGGGGGTAGTGGTGCAGGAGGTCGCCGACGGTGTGCAGGCCGAGGTGCTCGGCCATCACCTTCGCGGTGGCGGGGCCGAGCACTGACTTCAGTGGCTGTTCCAGTGGTTCTTTCAGCGCGGGCACGAGATCCATTGCACACCACGCCACTGACATTGCCGTATACGTGTCCCGAAACCCCTGGTCAGGCGGCTCGTTCCGGCTCTAGGATGGCGCGCTCCGGCCATCATCCGCGGTTACCGCCCCACCGGGACCGCCCGACCCCGCGCCGTGCTCCTCCCCCAGCCCGCGGCGCTGCAGCGATGGACTCCCAGACCTCACAGTCATCCCAGGCATCCCAGCCGCCTCACACGTTCCAGGTCGACCTGCGTGGTCTGGTGGACCTGCTGTCCCATCACCTCTATTCCAGTCCCAAGGTCTACCTGCGCGAACTGCTCCAGAACGCCGTGGACGCGATCACCGCCCGGCGGGCCGAGGAGCCCGACGCCCCGGCGCGGGTGCGGCTGTTCGCCGCGGACGGCCGGCTGCGGGTGGAGGACTCCGGCATCGGTCTCACCGAGGCGGACGTGCACAGCCTGCTGGCGACGATCGGGCGCAGTTCCAAGCGTGCCGAGGGGCTCCAGGACGTCCGTTCCGACTTCCTCGGGCAGTTCGGCATCGGACTGCTGGCCTGTTTCGTGGTGGCCGAACGGATCCGCGTGGTCAGCCGCAGCGCCCGTACCCCCGACGCGCCGCCGGTGGAGTGGACGGCGCGCGACGACGGCTCCTACACCGTGCGGACCCTGCCCCACGAGGAGCGCCCCGAGCCCGGGACCACCGTGCATCTGGTGGCGCGGGCCGGCGCCGGGGAGTGGCTCACGGAGCCGCGGGTGCTGACGCTGGCCCGGGACTTCGGGTCGCTGCTGCCTTACGACGTCCGGGTCGGCGACGAGGCGGTCACGGACCTGCCGGCGCCCTGGAACCGGTCCTACCCCTCCCCCGTCAACCAGCGGGTGGCGCTGGCCCGGCACTGTCACGAACTGTTCGGGTTCACGCCGTTGGACTCGGTCGAGCTGGACCTGCCGGTGGCCGGGGTGCACGGGGTGGCGTACGTGCTGCCGTCGGCGGTCAGCCCGGCGCAGCGTGGCGGTCACCGGGTGCACCTCAAGGGGATGCTGCTGACCGAGCGGGGCGAACAGCTGCTGCCCGACTGGGCGTTCTTCGTGCGCTGCGTCCTGGACACCGACAGTCTGCGGCCGACGGCCTCACGGGAGTCGCTGTACGAGGACGAGACGCTGGCGGCGGTACGGGAGGCGCTGGGGGAAAGGATCCGGTCGTGGCTGACGGGTCTGGCCGCCGGTGATCCACAGCGGCTGGCGGCCTTCCTGGAGGTGCATCACCTGGGCGTGAAGTCCCTGGCGCGGCACGACGAGGAGATGCTGCGCACGATGCTGCCGTGGCTGCCCTTCGAGACGACCGACGGGCGGCTGTCGCTGGAGGAGTTCGCGCAGCGGCACCCGGTGGTGCACTTCACGCGGACGGTGGAGGAGTACCGCCAGGTCGCGCCGATCGCGTCCGCGCAGGGCATCGGGGTCGTCAACGGGGGTTACACGTACGACAGCGAGCTGGTCGAGGCGTTGCCCTCGGTGCGGCCGGGGACCGTGGTCGCCGAGCTGGACGCGGACACCGTGACCGCCCACCTGGACGCCGTCGCCCCGGCCGACGAGCTGGCGCTCGCGGGCTTCCTGGCGGCCGCGCGGGCGACGCTCGAGCCGCTGGGCTGTGACGTCGTCCTGCGGGCCTTTCATCCGTTGTCGGTGCCCGCGCTGCATCTCGACGACCGGGGGGCCCGGCACGAGCAGGCACGCGCGCAGGCCGAGGCGCAGGCCGACGACCTGTGGGCGGGCATTCTGGGTTCGCTGCGCGGAAGCGCCCCACGCGCGCGTCTGGTGCTGAACCATCTCAACCCGCTGATACGGCGGATCAGTTCGTTGAACGATCCCGAGCTGATCGGCACCGCCACGGAGTCGCTGTACGGGCAGGCGCTGCTGATGGCGCAGCGTCCGCTGCGGCCCGCGGACTCGGCGCTGCTGAACCGGGCGTTCATCGGCCTTCTGGAATGGGCCACGCACGGGGAGTCGGCGCACGGCGAGCCGACAGAGGAACAGGGCGGTCACTGATGAGTGGGATCACGGACTTCGACTCACTCCGCCGGGCGATGGCGGAGAACGGCGAGCAGCCGGAGGGCCCGGCCCGCAACGCGCGCGCGGAGCAGCTCCTGGTGGAGGCCGAGAGGCTCGGTGTCCCGCTCGCCGTGATCGAGGCGCTCGGACACCAGCTGAAGGTCTACAACTACAGCTCCGAGAAGGCGAAGATGTTCGTCCCGTTCGCGCGGCTGCTGCGCCTGTGGGACGAGCGGCCCGAGGACTTCGACGAGTACGAGACGCACTCGCTGCACTGGGTCTTCAAGTGGGTGTCGGCCGGGATGCTCGACCAGCCGCACGTGCCGCTGGCGTCGGTGGAGAAGTGGCTCGGAGAGATGGAGCACCGCTACCGGCTGGCCGGGCACTCCGCTCGGGCGGTGCGCAGCGCCGAGTTCAGCGTGGCCGCGCACGTGGGCGATGTGGAGCGGGCCGAGCGGGCGTTCACCGCCTGGCTGGCCGCGGACCGGGACACCATGGCCGACTGCCACGCGTGCGAGTTGCACGGGCAGGGCTGGTGGCGCGCGGAGCGGGGCCGGGACGCGGAGGCGCTGGAGCTGTGGGCGCCGGTCCTGGAGGGCGAGTACACGTGCGCGCACGAGCCGCACACCGTGCTCGCGTCGTCCCTGCTGCCGCTGCTGCGGCTGAGCCGCGTGGAGGAGGCCCGCGCCCACCATCTGCGAGGCTTTCGGCTGGTGCGGTCCATGGAGAGCATGCGGGGCGCCTACGCCGACCATGTCGAGTTCTGCGCGCTGACCGGGAACGAGGCGCGGGGCCTGGAGCTGCTCGCGGAGCGGCCGGCGTACTTCACGGACGACGGGCACCCGCAGAGCAGGCTGGAGTTCCTGAGCGTGGTGGTACTGCTCCTGGAGCGCCTGTCCGAGCTCGGTCTGGCCGGGCAGCGGGTGCCCGGGCCGGCCGGCCGGGAGTGGACGGCCGGGGAACTCGCAGCGCACGCGCGCGCGGAGGCACTCGCGCTGGCCGCACGCTTCGACGAACGCAACGGCACGTCGTACGTCAGCGAGCGGGCACGCGCGCGTATGGCACAACAACCCCTGGTGGAGCGGCTGCCCCTGGGTGTACGGACGGCTCGCCCCGCTTCCGCCGCGGCCGCGGCGGCGCCCGCGGCTCCGGCTCCGGTCCCGGGGTCCGGTGAACCGGACCTGTCGGTCCTGATCGCCGAGGCCCGGCAGCTGTCCGACACCCTCCAGCCGCATGCCGTCGAGGCGTGGGCACGCGTGGCACGGCTGGCCGAAGGGGCGGAGGGCGTCGAACTGGAGGCGCGTGACCGTGCGGAGATCGCCGACCACGAGGCGATCGGCCTCGGCCCCGAGGGCGCCGAAACGTTCGAGCAGGCCGCCGAGCTGTACGCGCTGGCGGGCGACCCCGGAGAGGCTCTCGCCGCACGCGCGCGTGCGGCGTACATCCGTGCGCTGGCAGGCGAGGTGGACGAGGCGCTCGCGGCGGTCGCCGACCCGTACGACCGGGTTCTCGCGCTGTACGCCGAGGGCGGCACGGAGGTGCCGCAGGCGGCGGGCGTGCTGATGGGACGCGCGCGGATCCTGATGCGGCGCGTCCACGAGGCCGAGGAAGCCGTGGAGGAGTCGGTTCTGGCGGAGGCGGAGGCTGCCGTCCGGGAGCTGCTGGCCCTCGTGGAGGGGCGGGCGGGGAACGACGTACGGCTCACCGCCCGGGTCGCCGAGGGGCACGCGATGCTGGCCGAGCTGGCGACGCACTCCGGGAACCCGGAGGCGGGCGCGGAGCTGTTCGCGCGGGCCGCGGCGGAGTTCGTCGAGACGGGGCTGCCGTGGTTCGCCGTGGAGTACGAGGCCCGGCTGGCCGGCCTCGCCCATCAGCTGGGCGACATGCGGGAGGCGGAGCGGGCCCTGCGGGCGGCCCTGGAGCACGGCGGGCCGTACCTGGAGGCCGTCGGGCGGGCGCAGCTGCACCTCCAGCTCGCCGAGGTCGTCGGGGGCCGTGGACAGGCCGACGAGGCCGCGGAGCACGCCCTGGAGGCCGCGCACTGGGCGGACGAGGCGGGCGCGGGCCCCACCTTCGGCGCGTGGGCGCGGCACCAGCTCGGCGGGTTCCTGGTGCGCCTGGGCCGCTGGGCCGAGGCCGCCGAGGTGCTGGAGTCCGCGCTGGCGGACCTGACCGCCGAGACGCACGGCGACGGCGCGGTCGTGCAGACGCAGTGGTGGCTGGGTGACTGTCTGAGCGAGCTCGGGGAACACCGGGACGCCGCCGAACGCCGGCTCCAGGCCGCCGAGATCGCCCGGCACTGGCCCGAGCAGCACGACCACGCGACCCTCGCCCACCTGGCCGCCGAATCGCTAGGCCAGGCAGGCCTGCATACCGAGGCGGACCAGGCCTACGCGCGCGCGGGGGAGCTGTGGCGCGGCCTCGGCAACGTCCACGGTCTCGTCCGGTCCCTGCGCGCCCGCGCGTGGCTGGCGTTGCGCACGGAGGACGACGGGACGGGCGCGGCCCGCGACTTGATGGCGAGTGCCGTGGAGGAGTGCGCGGACGCGTTCGGCGCGGCGGACGACGACGAGGCGCGCCTGCGGCTCGTCGCCGAACTCGGCCACACGCACCGCCAGTTCGGGGACCTGCTCGCCCGTTCCGCCGCCGAGGACGCGGACGACGACTCGATCCGGGCCACCCTGGACGAGGCGCTCTCCCAGATGGCCGAGGCCGTCGCGGTGTTCGTCGCCCTGGGCGAGGACGCCCTGGACGCCCGGACCGGCGCGGAGCTGGCCGCCGGCTGGCTGGAGACCGACCTGGGACGTCCCGTGGAGGCGGCGGCACGCGCGCGTGCGGTGCTGAGGGCTTACGCCGATGCCGGCCACGACGACGATCCCGACGCCGTCGGCGGCGAGCAGGGGGAGGACGACACGGTGGAGGCGCGGCGGGCCGAGGCGGAGCAGCTGTTGCAGGCGACGAAGGAACAGAAGGATCGTTGAACGATCCCCGGAGGTAAGGCCGGAGCAAAGGGGCGGCGCTTGGCGTGCGGTGCGGTGCGGTGCCGTGCCGTGCCGTGCCGTGCCGTGCCGTGCCGTGCGCAAGGATTGTTGAACAATCCCTCTGCCCCCGAATTGCCCCCGAACCCCTCCCCCTCTTCCGCTACTCCACCCCGATCAACAGCAACGCACCCTGCCGTCCCCCCCGGTACACCACCGTGTCCACGGCGAGGTACGCCTCCCGCACCCGCGACTCCAGGTGCTCGGCGACGCCCTCCGGGGCCTCGTCGCCGAGCACCAGGGTGACGAGTTCGCCGCCCGCCGCGAGCATGCGGTTCAGGACGGTCTCGGCGGCGGCGGTGACATCGGAGCCGATGACGGCCACGTCGCCGTCGATCAGTCCGAGGACGTCACCGGCCTGGCAGATGCCGGCCATGGTCCACGACTGGCGTTCGGCGACGGTGACCTCGGCGTACCGGGTGGCACCGGCCGCCGAGGTCATGGAGACGACGTCCTCGTCGAAACGGCGGTCCGGCTCGTGCACGGCCAGCGCCGCGATCCCCTGGACCGCGGAGCGGGTGGGGATCAGGGCCACCCGGATGCCCTCCGTACGGGCCTGCTCGGCGGCCGCGGCGGCGGTGTGCCGCAGGTCGGCGTCGTTGGGCAGCAGCACGACCTCGCGCGCGTGGGCCCGTCGCACGGCCTCGACGAGCTCCCCGCTGGCGGGCGGCTCCCCGGGACGCGCGAGCACGGTGGTCGCTCCCGCCTCGGTGTACAGCCCGGCCAGGCCCTCGCCGGGCACCACGGCGACGACCGCCCGCTGGACGCGCTCGCGCGGCGGACGCTCACCACCGCGCGTGTGCGCGTCGTCGACGCCGAAGTGGGTGATGCGGATCCGGTACGGCCGGCCCGCCTCGACGCCCGCCTCGACGGCGGCGCCCGCGTCGTCCACGTGCACGTGCACGTTCCACAGGCCGTCGCCGCCGACCACGACGAGCGAGTCGCCCAGGGCGTCCAGCCGCCGACGCAGCCGCACCACCGCCGTGTCCTCGGCCTCCAGGAGGTAGATCACCTCGAAGGCGGGGCCACCTTCGCCGTCCGGCCCGTCGGCGCAGTCCTCCACGGGCGCGGGATCCACCACCCGAGCGGGTTCCACGCGCGCGTGGGCTGCGGGCACGGCACCGGAGAGCCCCGGCACCTCCCCCGTGAACGTCCCCACCAGAGCCGCCAGGACCGCGACCAGCCCCCGGCCGCCCGCGTCCACCACTCCGGCGTGCTCCAGGACCGCCAGCTGGCCCGGGGTCGCGGCCAGCGCCACGCACGCCCCCTGGTAGGCCGCCCGGGCGACCGTCCCGCAGTCCCCTTCCGCCTCCTCCGCCGCGTCGGCGGCGGCCGAGGCGACCGACAGCACGGTGCCCTCGACGGGATGGGCGACGGCCTGGCGGGCGGAGTCGGCCGCGTGCCGCAGGGCCAGGCGCAGCCCGTCTCCGTCGGCGTGAGGGGTCTCGCCCCCGGCGGCGAGCACCTGGGCCATACCGCGCAGCAGTTGCGCGAGGATCGTCCCCGAGTTCCCGCGCGCCCCTATGAGCGCGCCGTGCGCCATCGCGCGCGCGGCGTCGGCGAGGGAGGGCTTCCCGGCGGGCACGGAAGCGGCACCGGAACCGGCCTCGTACCCGGCGAACACCGCCTCGACGGCGGTCGCCGCCGACTCGGCGGTCAGGTACAGGTTGGTGCCGGTGTCCCCGTCCGCGACCGGGTAGACGTTGATCGCGTCGATCTCCTCGCGCGCCCGCCCCAGCGCCGCGAGGGTGAGGCCGCACCAGGTGCGCACCGCGAGAGCATCGAAGAATGTCTGCGGCACCTGCGCCACCTGCGCCTCCTTGAGCTGCTGGACTGGACGCAGCGTAGACCCCGGGCCGGTGTCCGCCGGAAAGCGGGCCGGACCGGAGCGGACGGGGGCCGACCGGGGCGGGGGGCCGGGCCCCTGAGCAGCCATGGTAGTTTCGTTGTACTGGCGCAGTCGTTGTATGCTGCTCCGGTTGCCCGATCCGCATCGGGCCATCCCCCTGGCACCGCCACTCAGATCCTAGATCCTGATCCCGGCATGCCGGGATCATCCGTAAGTGCATCTGAAGTCTTTGGAGTGACCCGTGGCTGCCAACTGCGACGTCTGTGGCAAGGGGCCGAGCTTCGGCAACAACATCTCGCACTCGCACCGCCGTACGTCCCGTCGCTGGAACCCCAACATCCAGCGCGTCCGTACCGTGGTCGGCGGGACGCCGAAGCGCGTGAACGCTTGCACCTCGTGCATCAAGGCCGGCAAGGTCTCGCGCTGACGCACATCCCCCCACTCTCGACTTCGCTCGAGCCGGGGGGACCCCCATCGCGCGCGGCCACTGCTGGTTCGCTGCATAGAGCCGGTCCACCTCGGTGGGCCGGCTTTCTGCTGTGCCCGAGCTGCCGGCCCCTGACGGCCTCCGGGCAACACGGCTTCGCCATCCTGGGCCGTGCGGACCCGGGCGGCCTGCCGTACCCGGAAACGGCCGACCGTCCCGAGGCGGCCGGCAGCCCCGGGACAGTCCGTGGCCCCGGGACAGTCGGCAGCCCCGAGGCGGCCGAGGGCCGCTACCGCATGCTGGAGACGATTCGCGTGTTCGTCGCCGGGAAGCGCGCCGGTGAGCCGGCCCTGCGGGACGCGCACGCTGGGTACTTCCTGGGACCGACGGAGCGGGCTGAACCGTATCCGCCAGGCGGGGGCCAGGGCACACGCCCGACGGCAGGCCTCTTCAAGCGGCTCACCGAGAAGGCGGCGACGGGCATCAAGCTCAGGCCGTACCCCGGGTGAGGTCCCACCCGTGGTCCACGGGGCCGATGCCGGCGCCGAGTGCGAACCCGGCGGCGATCGCCCCGGTGACGTAGCTCTTCGCCGCCGCCACCGCCTCCGGCACGGAACTCCCCTTGGCCAGCTGTGCCGCGATCGCGGAGGCGAGGGTGCAGCCCGTGCCGTGCGTGTGCCGGTTGTCGTACCTCGGCGCCCGCAGCCAGTGCTCCTCGCGGCCGTCCGTCAGCAAGTCCACGGCGGCACCGGGGAGATGGCCGCCCTTGATGAGCGCCCACCGCGGTCCGTAGGCCAGCACGGCGGCCGCCGCGTCCCGTAGCTGTTCCTCCGACTCGACCCGCAGGCCGGTCAGTTGGGCCACCTCGTCGAGGTTCGGGGTGGCGACGGTGGCGACCGGCAGCAGTCTCGTCCGCACGGAGTCCAAGGCGGAGGCGGCCAGCAGCGGGTCCCCGTGCTTGGAGACCCCGACCGGGTCGACGACGACGGGAGCGCCGGTGCCGGCGAGCAACTCGGCGACCGTCTCGACGAGTTCGGCGGAGGCGAGCATGCCCGTCTTGACCGCCTGGACGCCGATGTCGTCGACGACGCTGCGGTACTGGGCCCGGACCGCCTCCACCGGGAGCTCCCAAGCCCCCTGCACCCCTTGTGAGTTCTGCGCGGTGACCGCCGTGATCACGCTCATGCCGTGCACGCCGAGCGCGAGCATCGTCTTCAGGTCGGCCTGGATCCCGGCCCCGCCACCGGAGTCGGAACCGGCGACCGTGAGCACCCGGGGCGGGGTCCTGAGCGCGCTCACGACTCCATGTCCCCGAAGTGGTCCCAGCCGCCCTTGCTGGTCCAGGGCGCCCCGTCGACCGTCACCTGGGGCAGGGCGGACGGGTTGAGGACCTCGCCGATCACCTTCCAGCGGGCGGGCAGTTTCACGTCCGGCGGGAAGGTCGCCACGATCGCGTGGTCCTCTCCCCCCGTGAGCACCCACTGGATGGGGTCGACGCCTACGGCCTGCCCGATGTCGTTCATCTGGGTCGGGATGTCGATGGCGCCGGAGCGGATGTCGATGCGGACCTTGCTGGCCTCGGCGATGTGCCCGAGGTCGGCGATGAGCCCGTCGCTGACGTCGCACATCGCCGTCGCGCCGAGCCTGGCGGCCGCCGGACCCGCGTGGTACGGCGGCTCGGGGCGGCGGTGGGCCTCGACGAAGGCGCGGGGCGAGCGGAAGCCGCGGGAGAGGACCGCGTATCCGGCGGCGGACCAGCCCAGCCAGCCGGTCACCGCGACGAGGTCACCGGGCTGGGCGCCGCCCCGGGTGACCGGCTCCTGGTTGCGCAGGTCGCCGAGCGCGGTGATCGACACCATGATCGTGTCCCCCCGTACGACGTCGCCGCCGACCACGGAGGCACCGGCGACCTGGCACTCGTCGCGCAGGCCGTCCATCATCTCGGACGGCCAGGTCACCGGTAGTTCGGCGGGTACGACGAGGCCGAGCAGCAGGGCCGTCGGCACCGCGCCCATGGCGGCGATGTCGGCGAGGTTCTGCGCGGCGGCCTTGCGGCCGACGTCGTAGGCCGTGGACCAGTCGCGCCGGAAGTGCCGGCCCTCCAGCAGGATGTCGGTGCTGGCCACGACCCGGCGGTCGGGCGCGGCGACCACCGCGGCGTCGTCGCCGGGGCCGACCCGGACCGCGGGGGTGGTGGTGAGACGGGAGGTGAGCTCCCTGATGAGCCCGAACTCCCCGAGCTCACCAACAGTGCCCTTCATTGCCCTTTCGCCCCTTCTGTACCTGTCTGTGCCCGGTCGCGCGTAACCAGTGTCCTCGATACGGTCGAGTCAGCCGTCAACTTCTGTCGGGCTCGCACCCCGGCGCGCGAGCCGTGGTTCCCGCAGGTCTCCCCGCGGCGAGCGGCGACGCGATACCGTGGCGTTCCTTTTCCCCACATGATCCTCGTGGCCGCCCTGGAGGTTCCGTGGTACAGGCGTACATCCTGATCCAGACGGAGGTCGGCAAAGCGTCGACCGTCGCCGAGGAGATCGGCAAAATCCCTGGCGTCGTCCAGGCCGAGGACGTGACGGGACCCTATGACGTGATCGTGCGGGCCCAGGCCGACACGGTGGACGACCTCGGCCGCATGGTGGTCGCCAAGGTCCAGCAGGTGGACGGGATCACCCGCACCCTGACCTGCCCGGTCGTGCATCTGTAGCCCCCGTCTAACCTTGGCCGGTGAACCTTTTCCGTCACCGGCCCGTCGGCCTGCCCACGCTCGCCCTCCTGCTCGCTGCGGTGGGCTGCTCCTCAGCAGACGGTGACACGTCGGCGGCGGTTCCCAGCCCTGCGGCATCGGTCACGAAGCTGTGCCGAAACCTGGACGAGGCGCTGCCGTCGACCGTGGACGACCTGGGCCGCCGGGATCCCTCACCCGCGTCCGCGCTGACCTCGGGCTGGGGGAACCCGGCGATCATACTGCGCTGTGGTGTCGAACGACCCGAGAAGATGAGCGACCCCGAGGCCGACGGGGTCGAGGTGGACGGGGTGGGCTGGCTGCTGGAGAAGCGGGACGACGACTCGTTCCGCTTCACCACCACCCTGCGCAGGGCGTATGTGGAGGTGACGATCCCGAAGGACCGCACGGCGGACGGCATGGCGCCGCTCGTCGACCTGGCCGCCCCCGTCAAGAAGGCGATCCCCGAGGGGATCGCCGACTAGCCACGGGACAGCCCTTGGGACGGGTCGTGGATCAACGCAGGCCCGTGGACCTGCGCAGGGCCGCCTGCACCAGGCGGTCCACCAGCTCGGGATAGCCGATCCCGGTCGCCTGCCACATCTGGGGGTACATCGAGATCGGGGTGAAGCCGGGCATCGTGTTGATCTCGTTGATGACGAACTCGCCCTCGTCCGTGAGGAAGAAGTCCGCCCGGACCAGGCCCTCGCAGGACGCCGCCTCGAAGGCGTCCACCGCCAGGCGCCGCACGTCCGCCGTCTCCTCGGGCGTCAGCGGAGCGGGAACGATCCCGGGGGTCGAGTCGATGTACTTCGCGTCGAAGTCGTAGTACGCGTGCGCGTCCGGCGGCGGGATCTCGGCCGGGACGGAGGCGCGGGGGCCGTCCTCGAACTCCAGGACGCCGCACTCGATCTCGCGGCCCCGCAGCGCCGCCTCGATCAGGATCTTAGGGTCGTGGCGCTGGGCCTCGGCGATCGCCTCGTCGAGCCCGGAGAGGTCGTCGACCTTGGTGATGCCGATGGACGAACCCGCGCGCGCGGGCTTCACGAAGAGCGGCCAGCCGTGCTCGCCGGCGAAGTCGACGATCTTCTTGCGGGCGGCCGCCTCGTCCGCCCACTCGCGCGGCCGGATCACCACGTACGGGCCGACCTTGAGCCCGAAGGAGGTGAACACCCGCTTCATGTACTCCTTGTCCTGGCCGACGGCCGAGGCGAGCACGCCCGCGCCCACGTACGGGACGCCGGAGAGCTCCAGCAGACCCTGAAGGGTGCCGTCCTCGCCGTACGGGCCGTGCAGGACCGGGAAGACGACGTCGACCTCGCCGAGCGCCTTCGGCACCGATCCCGGCTCGTAGTAGACGACTTCGCGGTTGGCGGGGTCGACGGAGAGCACCACGCCGCCGTCCCGCGACTCGGCGAGTTCGTCGACGTCGGGCGTACGGCGGTCGGTGATCGCCATGCGCTCGGGTTCGTCGGCGGTGAGGAACCAGCGGCCCTCCCGCGTGATGCCGATCGGCAGGACCTCGTACTTGGTCCGGTCGATGGCCCTGAGGACCGCGCCGGCCGTGACCACGGAGATCCCGTGCTCGGAGCTGCGGCCGCCGAAGACAACGGCCACCCGCGGCTTGCGGACGGGCTGCTGAGGGCTCTGGGGGAGGTTCTCGGTGCTCATATCGGGTTGAGAGTACCCGGTGGTAGGGCCGGGAGTCAGCGTCCGCCCACCGGGTTCGCTCAGCGTCGTTCGGGCTTCGCGCTGCGCGACATCAGCTCCTTGAGAGCGACCACCGGAGGCTTGCCCTCGTGGACGATGCCGACGACCGTCTCGGTGATGGGCATGTCGACGCCGTGCCGACGGGCCAGATCCAGCACCGACTCACAGGACTTGACGCCCTCGGCGGTCTGCCGGGTGACCGCGATGGTCTCCTGGAGGGTCATGCCCCTGCCCAGGTTGGTGCCGAAGGTGTGGTTGCGGGAGAGCGGCGAGGAGCAGGTCGCCACCAGGTCGCCGAGCCCGGCGAGTCCGGCGAAGGTGAGCGGGTCCGCGCCCATCGCCAGGCCCAGCCGGGTGGTCTCGGCGAGGCCGCGCGTGATCAGCGAGCCCTTGGCGTTGTCACCGAGGCCCATGCCGTCCGCGATGCCCACCGCGAGGCCGATGACGTTCTTGACCGCGCCGCCCAGCTCGCACCCCACCACGTCGGTGTTGGTGTACGGCCGGAAGTACGGCGTGTGGGAGGCGGTCTGGAGCTTCTGGGCGACGGTCTCGTCGGTGCAGGCGACCACGGCCGCGGCCGGCATGCGGGAGGCGATCTCCTTCGCGAGGTTGGGCCCGGTGACGACGGCGATCCGGCCGGGGCCCACCTTGGCCACGTCGTCGATGACCTCGCTCATCCGCATGGTCGTACCGAGTTCGACACCCTTCATCAGCGACACCAGGACGGTGTCCGGGGCGAGCAGCGGCGTCCAGTCCGCGAGGTTGGCGCGCAGGGTCTGCGAGGGGATCGCGAGGACGGTGAAGTCGGCGTCCCGGGCCGCCTCGGCCGCGTCGGCGGTGGCGCGCAGGTTGCGCGGGAGTTCGACGCCGGGGAGGTAGTCGGGGTTCGTGCGCGTGGAGTTGACCACGTCGGCGAGCTCGGCGCGGCGCGCCCACAGCGTCACCTCGCAGCCCGCGTCGGCGAGGACCGTACCGAAGGCGGTCCCCCATGATCCGGTACCGAAGACGGCCGCCTTCACGGACTTGCTCACTTCCCGATCTCCCCCTTGTGGCTGGTCTTCGCGCGGCCGGTCCGCGCGCGGCCGGACTCCGCGCCGTTGATCTCGGTGCCGATATCGGCACCGGTCTCGGCGCCGTCCGCGCCGACGGATGCGTCGGCGGACTCCGCGGCGGCTTCCGCGGCTGCCTCCGCCTGGCTGCGGCGTCGCTGCTCGATCCGCTCGCGGCGCGGGTCGTAGGGCGTCTCGGGCGCCTTCTCGCCGCGGATCTCCTCCAGCTGGCCGGTGACGGCCGCCATGATGACCTCCGTCGCCTCCTTCAGGAGCTCGGGGGTCATCTCGTGGCCGTAGAACCGGGTGAGGTCCACGGGCGGGCCCGCGAGCACGTGGTGGGTCTTGCGCGGAAGGAGGTTGGGCTTCTTCGCGTAGGGCGGCAGGAGTTCGTTGGCGCCCCACTGGGCGACGGGGATCACCGGGCACCTGGTCTGCAGGGCGACGCGCGCGGCACCGGTCTTGGCGGTCATGGGCCAGCCGTCGGGGTCGCGGGTCAGGGTGCCCTCGGGGTAGAACGCGACGCACTCACCGCGCTCCACGGCGTCGATCGCGGCCCGGAAGGCGCTCAGCGCGTCCGTGCTCTCGCGGTAGACGGGGATCTGTCCGGTGCCGCGCATCGCGGCACCGACGAATCCCTCCTTGAAAAGCCCGCTCTTCGCCAGGAATCGCGGTACTCGTCCGCTGTTGTACTGAAAGTGTGCGTAGGCGAAGGGATCGACGTGCGAATTGTGGTTCACCGCGGTGATAAAACCGCCCTCGGCCGGAATATGCTCCATTCCGCGCCAGTCCCGCTTGATCAGAACCACCAGCCAGGGTTTGCAGAGGACCGCAGCGAAGCGGTACCAGAAGCCGATTCTGCGGCGGGGCACGCGGACACCTTCCTCTAGGACTTTCCCAAGGCCTGCTGCGTGGCCTGGGGCCGCACAAGTGTCGCCCCGGGCCGCCGGTCTGTCGAGAACACGGTACGCCCGCCCGCCCGACGGGCGGATGAGCCGGGTGACAATGGCGGCGACACGAGAGGGACGGTACGCCGGTGCAGTGGACCTTGGTCATACCCCTGAAGCCCTTGGCGCTGGCCAAGAGCAGGCTCGCGGACACCGCCACCGACGGGCTGCGCCCGGGCCTCGCCCTCGCCTTCGCCGAGGACACCGTGGCGGCCGCACTGGCCTCACCTGCGGTGCGGGATGTGGCAGTAGTCACGGACGACGCGCTGGCCGGGCGCGTCCTGGCGGCCCTGGGCGCCCGGATCGTCCCCGACGAGCCGCGCGCGGGCCTCAACGCCGCCCTGGCGCACGGCGCGGCCGCCGTACGCGCCTCGCGACCCGAGGCCCCGCTCGCGGCCCTCAACGCCGATCTGCCGGCTCTGCGTCCGCCGGAATTGGCCCGGGTCCTGGACTCGGCCGGGGAATTCCCCCGCTCTTTCCTCCCGGACGCGGCCGCGATCGGCACCACGCTGCTCGCCGTCGCCGCAGGCCTTGAATTGCTTCCCGCATTCGGCACGGATTCCCGCGCCCGGCACCGGGCCTCCGGTGCCGTGGAACTCCGTTTGGAGGCAGTGGATTCCGTTCGCCAGGACGTGGACACCGGCGAGGACCTGCGTGCGGCGCTGTCCCTGGGCGTGGGCCCCCGGACGGCCGCCGCCGCGGCGCACTTGTTGATTCCGGGGCAGTAGGCTGCCGCCATGCAGGCGACCGCATACACGTACGACCCCGACACGCGCAGCGGACAGGTGCTGCTGGACGACGGCACGCCGGTGCCCTTCGACGGACCGGCGTTCGACGCGGGCGGGCTGCGCCTGCTGCGGCCCGGACAGCGGGTGCGGATCGAGGTGGAGGGGCCGAAGGAGAGTCCCCGGATCACCCTGGTGACGCTGCAGACTTTCTGAATTCCGCCGGACAGGCCGCGGGCCGGGCTCCGAGAGGGAGTCCGGCCCGGCGCGTGAGCACCCCTGTGCCGTTACTTGTTGCGGGCGGTGGCCCTCTTGGCGGTGGTCTTGCGCGCTGTCGACTTCGCGGCGGGGGCCGACTTGGCCGTCGCCTTCTTGGCCGGGGCCTTCTTGGCCGTCGTCTTCTTGGCGGTGGCCTTCGTGGCCGTCGTCTTCTTGGCGGCCGTCGGCTGGGCGGTGGTCTTCTTCGCCGCCGCCGTGGTCTTCTTCGCGGTCGTCTTCTTCGCCGCCGCCGTGGTCTTCCTGGCGGTCGTCTTCTTCGCCGCCGCCGTCTTCGTCGCGGTCGCGGCCTTCTTGGTGGCGGCCTTCTTGCCCGCCGCCTTCGCGATGGTGGCCTGCGGGCCGGAAAGGCTGCCCTTGGGGGCCTTCTTGACGGCGACCTCGCCACCGCGCGGGAGCTTCTTCGAGCCGCTCACCAGGTCCTTGAAGCCCTGACCGGCGCGGAAGCGCGGCACGGACGTCTTCTTGACCCGAACCCGCTCTCCCGTCTGAGGGTTGCGAGCGTAACGGGCGGGCCGGTCGACCTTCTCGAACGAACCGAAGCCGGTGACCGAGACCCGGTCTCCGGCGACGGTCGCGCGGACGATGGCGTCCAGGACCGCGTCGACCGCGTCGGCGGCCTGCTGGCGGCCGCCCACCTTGTCGGCAATCGCTTCTACGAGCTGCGCCTTGTTCACGTCTTCCCCTTCGGAGACATTAGCCGGAACGAAAGTGTTCAAGCTTTTCGCACGTTAGGCAGATATATACCGCAAATCAAACACGAAACGGGCTAATCACCCTTGTGCCGCAACGAAATCGGCTGCTCCGGAGACGATCAACGCTCCCCTCCGGGCATTCGCCCCTCGTCGAGGTCCGCCATGAACCGCTCCAGACGCCTTGTCGCATCGGCGAGATCGTGCTTGGCCGCGGCCGTAATGACCAGCAGCTTCCGGGTCAGCGCCATCCGTACGCCCTCCGGGACTTGCAGTGCGCGCACTCTTGTGTGCGCTTCCTTGAGCTGGTTCGCGACCGCCGTATAGAGCTCGAGTTGGCCGTCGTGTTCCATGCACAGATTGTGCCATCTGGGGCGAGTTGTCGCCCGCCCAGGGGGCAACTGCCGCCTCGAACGGCCGCCCCGGCGCCTCCGGCGGTCGCGTCCACACAGGTCGCGTACCCCGGCAACAACCGGCTTAACGTGGGAAGTTGGGAGGAAGAGCGAAGATTCACGGGGCCGAACGGGTACAGACACAGCCGTACCCCCGATCGGACCGATCGGGGGTACGGCTGGGGGTGTCGCGGTGGCCGAAACTCGACCTGCTCAGGGCCTTTCCCGGGCTCCGGGGTCAGACCTGGAGCGTCCTCGGCTTGTACGACGGGCGCTTGGCCTCGTAGGCGGCGATGTCGCCCTCGTTCTGGAGGGTGATGGAGATGTCGTCGAGCCCGTTCAGCAGCCGCCAGCGGGAGTTCTCGTCCAGCTCGAAGGCGGCGGTGATGCCCTCGGCCCGTACCTCACGCGCCTCGAGGTCCACCGTGATCTCGGCCTGCGGGTCCTTCTCGGTGAGCTCCCACAGCGCGTCCACGATCTTCTGCTCCAGAACCACCGTGAGCAGGCCGTTCTTCAGCGAGTTGCCCCGGAAGATGTCGGCGAAGCGGGACGAGATCACGGTTTTGAAGCCGTAGTTCTGGAGCGCCCAGACGGCGTGCTCACGCGAGGAACCGGTGCCGAAGTCGGGGCCGGCGACCAGAACGCTCGCGCCCTGCCGCTCGGGGCGGTTGAGGATGAACGTCTCGTCCTTGCGCCAGGCCTCGAACAGCCCGTCCTCGAACCCGTCCCGCGTGACCTTCTTGAGCCAGTGAGCAGGGATGATCTGGTCGGTGTCGACGTTGGAACGGCGCAGCGGGACGGCCCGGCCGGTGTGCGAGATGAATGCTTCCATGACTGATCAGACTCCAGCGGGCGTACGGGTCTCGGCGTCGGACAGGTCGGCCGGGGAGGCCAGGTGGCCCAGGACGGCCGTGGCGGCCGCGACCTGCGGCGACACCAGGTGCGTACGACCGCCCTTGCCCTGCCGGCCCTCGAAGTTGCGGTTGGAGGTGGACGCGGAGCGCTCGCCCGGGGCCAGCTGGTCGGGGTTCATGCCGAGGCACATCGAGCAGCCCGCGTGCCGCCACTCGGCGCCGGCCTCCTTGAAGACGACGTCCAGACCCTCGGAGACGGCCTGCAGACCGACCCGCACCGAGCCGGGGACGACCAGCATCCGTACGCCGTCGGCGACTTTGCGGCCCTCGACGATGGCGGCTGCGGCCCGCAGGTCCTCGATGCGGCCGTTGGTGCACGAACCTACGAAGACGGTGTCCACGTTGATGGAGCGCAGCGACTGCCCCGCCTCCAACCCCATGTACTCCAGGGCCTTTTCGGCGGCGAGGCGCTCCGAAGCGTCTTCGTACGAGGCAGGGTCGGGGACGGCGGCCGAAAGCGGCGCGCCCTGACCGGGGTTGGTGCCCCAGGTGACGAACGGTGACAGTGCGGCACCGTCGATGACGACCTCGGCGTCGAACTCGGCGTCCTCGTCCGTCCTCAGTGTCTTCCAGTAGTCGACCGCAGCGTCCCAGTCCGCACCCTCGGGGGCGTGGTCGCGGCCCTTGATGTACTCGAAGGTGGTCTCGTCGGGGGCGATCATGCCCGCGCGGGCGCCGGCCTCGATCGACATGTTGCAGATGGTCATCCGGGCCTCCATCGAGAGCTTCTCGATGGCGGAGCCCCGGTACTCCAGGATGTAGCCCTGGCCGCCGCCGGTGCCGATCTTCGCGATGATCGCCAGGATCAGGTCCTTGGCGGTCACGCCGTCGGGCAGCTCGCCCTCGACCGTGATCGCCATGGTCTTGGGGCGGGCCAGCGGCAGCGTCTGGGTGGCCAGCACGTGCTCGACCTGCGAGGTGCCGATGCCGAACGCCAGCGCGCCGAACGCGCCGTGCGTGGAGGTGTGGGAGTCACCGCAGACGACGGTGGTGCCGGGCTGGGTCAGCCCCAGCTGCGGGCCGACGACGTGCACGACGCCCTGCTCGACGTCGCCGAGCGGGTGCAGCCGCACGCCGAAGTCGGCGCAGTTCTTGCGCAGTGTCTCCAGCTGGACGCGCGAGACCGGGTCGGCGATCGGCTTGTCGATGTCGAGGGTCGGGGTGTTGTGGTCCTCGGTCGCGATGGTGAGGTCGAGACGGCGCACCGGGCGGCCGTTCTGCCGGAGTCCGTCGAAGGCCTGCGGGCTGGTCACCTCGTGCAGGAGGTGCAGATCGATGAAGAGGAGGTCGGGCTCGCCCTCGGCGCGCCGGACGACGTGGTCGTCCCAGACCTTCTCCGCGAGTGTCCTACCCATCGCTTTCCCTCCGGCCGGCAATGACGCACCGGCCCAACTAGAGATCCTGTGGAGGCGACGCCCTCTGCCCCTGTTTCCGGGCACCCGCCGCCAGGCCCGTTGGTCCGCGGGCCACCATGTGTCCAAGGGTTGCGCGTCTCACGGGAAAATGAACTTGCGTTTCACAGAGTGAGACGGGAGTATCGTTGCATGGACAACAGTAGCGGCGTCGGCGTCCTGGACAAGGCAGCCCTTGTCCTGAGCGCCCTGGAGTCCGGTCCGGCCACCCTCGCAGGCTTGGTCGCTGCCACCGGACTCGCACGACCCACGGCTCACCGGCTGGCCGTGGCTTTGGAACACCACCGTATGGTGGCGCGCGACATGCAGGGCCGTTTCATCCTCGGCCCCCGGCTGGCCGAGCTGGCCGCGGCCGCCGGCGAGGACCGTCTGCTCGCCACCGCCGGCCCGGTGCTCACGCATCTGCGGGACATCACGGGCGAGAGCGCGCAGCTCTACCGCCGCCAGGGCGACATGCGCATCTGCGTGGCCGCGGCGGAACGCCTGTCCGGCCTTCGGGACACGGTCCCGGTCGGTTCCACGCTCACGATGAAGGCCGGCTCCTCGGCCCAGATCCTGATGGCCTGGGAGGAGCCCGAGCGCCTGCACCGCGGCCTCCAGGGCGCCCGCTTCACGGCGACGGCCCTGTCGGGCGTACGGCGTCGCGGCTGGGCCCAGTCCATCGGCGAGCGCGAGCCGGGCGTCGCGTCCGTGTCGGCTCCCGTGCGCGGCCCCTCCAACCGCGTGGTGGCCGCCGTCTCCGTCTCGGGCCCCATCGAGCGCCTGACCCGCCACCCGGGCCGCATGCACGCCCAGGCGGTCATCGACGCGGCGGCCCGCCTGTCGGAGGCACTGCGCCGCACCGGCTGACACCGGGGGGAGGAGCGGGCCTCAACGCCGCGGCAAGCTCGTTCCCCACGGCAGGACAGCCGACTCCGTGACACGGGACCGTATCGGGATGCGGCTCCGCCGCGCGGGCGCGACAGGCCACGACGGACCCAGCACCCGGCAGACGGCGGAAGCCCTTACGGCGCGGACCGATAAGAGAGTCGGTCCTTCGCGTACCGCCCCCGCTCCCCCAACGGAACCTGCCCGTGCGCGGCGGCCAGCCCGAACGCCGGCATGTCCCCGTAGATCGACTCGTACGACCCCTCCGGCACGACATAGGTCTCGTGCCAGATCCCCACGTGCCCCCGCACCTTCCCGCCGCGCTCCAGGCGGTTGATCTTCGCCCACGCCTCATGGTGGAACGCGTCGGGCGCGCTCGCGTAGGCGTACAGCTTCTCCTTCGACTCCCAGTACTGGACGACGTAGTACGTCCGTGGCGAGGCCGTCAGCAACACCCGGGAGAGCAGGCCACGCCCCGGATCCTTCTTCAGCTCCGCCAGCATGCGGAACATGGCCAGCATGACCGGCACCCACTGGTGCACGGCCCAGAAGTGGTTGACGCGCATCCCGATCAACAGGACGACCACGTCTCCCCGGGCGTCCGCGGTGGTACGAATGGGTTCGACAGACATGCTTGGATAGTGCCGCTGACCAAGGAAGGGCGCAAGGCATGCGGCTGGCCGAACTGAGCGAACGCAGCGGTGTGTCCACCGCGACGATCAAGTACTACCTGCGCGAGGGGCTCGTGCCGCCCGGCCGCCAGCTCAACGCCACGACCGCCGAGTACGACGAGGAGCATCTGCGCCGGCTGCGTCTGGTGCGCGCGATGATCCAGGTGGGGCGACTGCCGGTGGCCACGGTCCGCGAGATCCTCGGCCATGTCGACGACGACTCCCTGGGCCGCACGATCCGGCTCGGTGCGGCCCTGTGGGCACTGCCGCAGGTCCCGGAGCCGGATGCGGAGGACGAGTACGTACGCGCCGCGCGCCAGGAGGCGGACGAACTGCTGCGGACCCTGGGCTGGTCGAACGCCCGGCTGCTGACGACCATCTCCCCCGCCTACCGCTCACTGGTGGTGGCGGTGGCCTCGCTGCGCCGGCTCGGCTACGAATGGAACGCCGAACTTCTCGTTTCCTACGCCCAGTTGATGCACCGGGCGGCCGTGCTGGACCTGGACTTCGTGGAGAGCCAGGAGTCGGAGGCGGAGCGGGTCGAGGCGGCGGTGCTGGGCGCGATCCTCGTCGACCCGATGCTTCAGGCGCTGCACCGGTTGGCGCAGGAGGAGGAGTCGGCGCGGCGGTACGGCTTCGAATGAGGCGCGGCGGTACGGCTTCGACGAGGCACGGCCGAACGAAGCGCGGCCGAACGAGTCCGGACATGCGGAAAGCCCTCCGCCGAAGCGAAGGGCTTTCCGATCACGTACCCCCGACCGGATTCGAACCGGCGCTACCGCCTTGAGAGGGCGGCGTGCTAGGCCGCTACACAACGGGGGCCTAAATCATGCGTTTCCGCAGATCAGAGCTGGTCTACCAGGACTCGAACCTAGAATGACGGTACCAGAAACCGTAGTGTTGCCAATTACACCATAGACCAAGGTCATTCAATGAAAAGCGTACCCCCGACCGGATTCGAACCGGCGCTACCGCCTTGAGAGGGCGGCGTGCTAGGCCGCTACACAACGGGGGCCCTAGCGATCCTGCATCGAAGTGAGGGGGAGCTACCCGAACTCTCCTCGCGGGAAGGATCAGTACCCCCGACCGGATTCGAACCGGCGCTACTGCCTTGAGAGGGCAGCGTGCTAGGCCGCTACACAACGGGGGCTTCGTGGAGTTGATCTCCACATGCACAGATGAGCTCTGCGAGCTGGCCTACCTGGACTCGAACCAAGACTAACTGAACCAGAATCAGTCGTGCTGCCAATTACACCATAGGCCACTGGAACGCAAACCCCGTCGGGGTTCTTGTTCTAGCGTTGCTCCTCCGGCTTCCGGCCTTTCGGCCCGCTCCCCGGCGGCGCAGGAAGAACATTACCCGAAGGTGGACCGGGCTCCAAAACGGGTATCGGGGCCGAGGATCGCGGGCAGTTCGGCGAGCGAGACGATCCGGTGGCGTCCGGACGGAAGCTCGACGGTGGCCGTGCCGTGGCGGTCGATCCACACGGAGAGCAGCCCGGCGTCGGCGGCGCCCCGTCCGTCGATCTCCGGATGGTCGCCGACGTAGGCCACCTGGTGCGGGGCCAGCGACAGGGCCTCGCAGGCCGCGAGGAAGGCGCCCGCCTCCGGCTTGGAGACGCCGAGTTCCGCCGCGCACAGGATGACCTCGAAGCGGTCGTGCACACCGAGGACGCGCAGCTTGTGGTCCTGGACGTGGATGCTGGAGTTGGAGAGCACCGCGTGGCGGTGGCTGGAGGCGAGGGCGTCGAGGACGGGGAGGACGTCCGGGAAGAGCGACCAGGCCGCCTCGTAGTGGGAGAAGTACCGCTGGAGCCAGGCGTCGGCCTCCGCGTCGGTCATCTCGCGGCCCAGGAACACCCGTACCCGGTCCCGGCGCTGGTCCTCGAAGGTGATCCCGCCCGCCGAGAACCGGGCCCACTGCTGGTCGGTGACCTCCCGCCACCGCGCGAGGGCCTGCTCCGCGGTACCGAACCGGTCGAGCAGCCTCTCGGCCGTCAGATACGACCGCATGCCCTCGCGGTCGGCGGTCGTGTAGTCGAAGAGGGTGTCGTCCACGTCCCAGACCACGGCGAGGATGCTCATGATCCAACGGTAACGCGGAGGCGGCCGCCCTGTCCGGGGGATGGCGAAGGGGCGGCACCCGGGTCGCCGGGTGCCGCCCCTCGGGCGCGGGTGCGGCTACGCCGCGAGCTTCGCCAGGGCCGCGTCGACGCGGGCCAGCGTCCTCTCCTTGCCCAGGACCTCGAGGGACTCGAAGAGCGGCAGGCCGACGGTGCGGCCGGTGACGGCGACGCGGACCGGGGCCTGCGCCTTGCCGAGCTTGAGACCGTGGGCCTCGCCGGCGGCCAGGACGGCTTCCTTCAGGGACTCGGCCGAGGTCCAGTCGGCCGCCTCCAGCTTCTCCTTCGCCGTGGCCAGCAGGGCGTCGCTGCCCTCCTTCATCGCCTTCGTCCAGCTCGCCTCGTCGAAGACCGGCTCCGGGAGGAAGAGGAAGTCGACGTTGGCGGTGATCTCCGACAACACCTTCAGACGGGTCTGGGCGTGCGGGGCGATCGCCTCCCACCTGGCCTCGTCGAAGTCCTGCGGGGACCAGGGGGCGTAGGGGGCCTTCAGCCAGGGCGCGCAGCGCTCCGTGAAGTCCTTCACGTCCAGCAGGCGGATGTGGTCGGCGTTGATCGCCTCGGCCTTCTTGAGGTCGAAGCGGGCCGGGTTGGGGTTGACGTCGGCGATGTCGAAGGCCGCGATCATCTCGTCCATCGTGAAGATGTCCTGGTCGGCCGAGAGCGACCAGCCGAGCAGCGAGAGGTAGTTGAGCAGGCCCTCGGGGAGGAAGCCGCGCTCGCGGTAGAGGTTGAGCGAGGACTCCGGGTCCCGCTTCGACAGCTTCTTGTTGCCCTCGCCCATCACGTACGGCAGGTGGCCGAAGTGCGGGGTCCGCCGGGCGATGCCCAGTTCGGTCAGCGCCTTGTAGAGGGCGATCTGGCGGGGGGTCGAGGAGAGCAGGTCCTCGCCCCGCAGCACGTGCGTGATCTCCATCAGCGCGTCGTCGACCGGGTTGACCAGCGTGTACAGCGGGGCGCCGTTCGCGCGGACGATGCCGAAGTCCGGCACGTTCTCCGCGGTGAACGTCAGCTCGCCGCGGACCAGGTCCGTGAAGGTGATCGTCTCGTCGGGCATGCGGAAGCGGACGATCGGGGTGCGGCCCTGGGCCTTGTACTCCGCCACCTGCGCCTCGGTGAGGTCACGGCAGTGGCCGTCGTAGCCGGAGGGCCGGCCGGCGGCGCGGGCGGCGTCGCGGCGGGTGTCCAGCTCCTCCTGGGAGCAGTAGCAGCGGTAGGCGTGGCCGGCGTCCAGCAGCTTCCGGGCGACGTCCTTGTAGAGGTCCATGCGCTGCGACTGGCGGTACGGCGCGTGCGGGCCGCCGATCTCGGGGCCCTCGTCCCAGTGGAAGCCCAGCCAGCGCAGCGAGTCCAGGAGCTGGTCGTAGGACTCCTCGGAGTCGCGGGCCGCGTCGGTGTCCTCGATGCGGAAGACCAGCGTGCCCTGGTGGTGCTTGGCGAACGCCCAGTTGAACAGGGCGGTGCGGACCAGGCCCACGTGGGGGTTACCGGTGGGCGAGGGACAGAAACGGACGCGTACGGGGGAGCCGGGTGCGCTAGCCACGCTTGACAACCTTGTTGGTGAGAGTGCCGATGCCTTCGATGGTGACGGCGACCTCGTCGCCGACAGCCAGGGGGCCCACCCCTGCCGGGGTGCCCGTGAGGATCACGTCGCCGGGGAGCAGCGTCATGGCCTCGGTGATGTTGACGATCAGATCCTCGATCGAGTGGATCATCTCGCTGGTACGGCCCAGTTGCCGCTGTTGTCCGTTGACCGTCGCCTGGACGGTCAGGTCGCTCGCGGTCTCGAGGTCCAGGCCGGTCTCCACCCAGGGGCCCAGCGGGCAGGAGGTGTCGAAGCCCTTGGCCCGGGCCCACTGCTTCTCGCGCTTCTGGACGTCGCGGGCGGTGACGTCGTTCGCGCAGGTGTAGCCGAAGATCACGTCCTTGACCCGCTCGCGCGGGACCTCGCGGCACAGCCGGCCGATGACCACGGCGAGCTCGGCCTCGTGGTGGACCTCTTCGGAGAAGGCCGGGTACTGGATGGCGTCGCCGGGGCCGATCACCGAGGTGGACGGCTTGAAGAAGGCGAACGGGGCGTCCGGCACCTCGTTGCCCAGCTCGCGTGCGTGCTCGGCGTAGTTGCGGCCGAAGGCCACGACCTTGTTGGGCAGGACGGGCGGGAGCAGCCGGACCTTGCTCAGCGGCACCTTGGTGCCGGAGAGCTCGAAGTCCGTGAACGGGATGCCCTTGATGATGTCGAGGACGAGCTCGTCCTGCTTGTCGCCCTCGACCGCGCCGAAGGCGACGTTCCCGTCGATGGAGAACCTGGCGATGCGCACGGGTTGGTTGGCCCCTTGACTGAGCTGGCTGGAGTGTGACGCCCCAGGCTAACGCGGAAGGGCGCCCCCGGCCGGGGACGCCCTTGACATCCGTGGTGGCCGCTTTGAGCATTCGGCGGCCGGTGCCCGTATCTCCGCTCGAAGATCTACTCCACGACGGAGGCGGTGACCGGCGCCTCCATGAGGATGGTGCGCTTGGGGTTGGCGGTCTGGGCGGGGAGTTCCACGGAGTGCTCCGGCTGCTCCGGGAGCTGGAGTTCGTCGGCGTCCTTGAGGTGCGCCAGGGTCGTGCGCCGCGGGTTGGCGATCTTGTGGAACATCGTCGTCGTCTTCACTGTTGTACGTGACCCTGTCGTGTCCGGGCGTCCGGGAAGCCCCCAAAGGCCTCCACGCGGACGCGGTTTGTCGGATGTGCCATCCCTGTAAAGCGTCAGGCTAAACACGCGATTCCCGGTGAAGACGTGAAGGTCGCATGATCGGCGTGTGAGTTTGCTCACGAATCAATGGGCAAAACGGTCATTTCAGTCCACCAAAAGACCGACACGAAACGGACATTGACCACCTGAAGCCCTCATTCCGCTCCTGATCATGGCGACTGGGACACCGTCCGGCCGCCACCGCTTCACACCCTTATGTCCGCCTTATGTGGGATGACTTTCTACATCCCGTAACTTGACCCTCACGTCGTGTCACGGATGTCACAGCCTGGCCAACGGGCCTTGTTCGAGATTCTGCACTGTGCTGGAATTCCTCGGACCGCCGCGGGATCGAGCCGGCGCACAGAGGGCGCTCAGGAGCGCCCGGTGGCGGCGAGATCAGGGGGAGCCAGCGCCGGTACTCACGACGACGAGGGGGCGTATTCAGGGCGCCCCTCAACACGCCGACACCGTCCTTCCGTTCACGCGGAGGGGCGCCTGGTCCAGAGGTTGCGACGCTAGTGCAGGGACGTTTCAAGAGGGATGGCAGCGCTTCGGCCGAGCCGGAGCCGCACGGCGGGACTGGCCCGATGGCAGTCGGCTCCTCGCCCCAGCACGCCCAGAACCCGGGCCAGGCTCCGTCCGGCGACGGCGGTGAGCGCTCCGGGCGTTCCGGCCCGTCCGCTTCGACGAGCTCGGCTCCCCCGACTCCGAAGAAGTCGCCCAGCGGCCCCGGTCCGCGCGTGGCGCTGCGCAACTGGCGCATCTCCACCCGTCTGGTGGCGCTGCTGACGCTCCCCGTGGTCGCGGCCACGACGCTGGGCGCGCTGCGCATCAACCAGTCGATGGACGACATCCAGCAGCTCGACAACATGAAGCTGCTGACGGACATGACCAAGCAGGCCACCGACCTGGCCGTCGCGCTGCAGGACGAGCGCGACCGCTCGGCCGGCCCGCTGGCGCACAACGGCAAGGCGACCGACCCCGGCATCGTGGGCTTCCGCGAGAAGACGGACCGTGCGCTGAGCACGTTCCAGGACGCGTCGGAGGAGATCGACGGCGCCACCGCGGACGGCAACCTCGAAGGCGTCCGGGACAGCCTCGTCGGCCTGCTGAGCGACCTGAGCAACCTCGCCAAGGTCCGTTCGACGGCCTACGCGGAGAAGAACAACTCCACCCAGACGGTGGAGGCGTACCACCGCCTCATCACCGGCCTGCTCGACCTCTCGCAGGACATGGCGCAGGCCACGAGCAACCCGGAGATGATCCAGCGCACGCGTGCCCTGGCCGCCTTCTCCTCCGCCAAGGAGTACGCCTCCGTCCAGCGCGCCGTGCTCGCGGCGGCGCTGCCGGTGAGCAACACCGTCTACGGCGACCTCTCCGAGAACGACCGGCAGTACGCCGAGGCCGCGCTCGAGAACGAGGAGTCCGAGCTCGCGAGTTTCCGCAGCATCTACGGCGACGGCGGCGCCGAGGAGCTGCTGTCGCCCATCGACAAGGGCAACCCGGTCATCGAGGACGCCGACTCCTTCGCCGGCCGGGCGCTCAGCTCCGCCAACGGTCTGAAGTCGCAGGACAAGCAGTCGTACCGGGACTGGCTCGACGGCAGCTCCACCAAGATCAAGCAGATGAACAACATCGAGCTCACGCTGCTCGAGGACATGGAGCAGAAGGCGCGTGAGCTGCGCGCCGAGTCGGAGCGCGAGGCGATCATCTCCGGTGCGCTCATCCTGCTCGTGCTCGGTGTCTCGCTGGTCGGCGCGTTCGTCGTCGCCCGGTCCATGATCCGTTCGCTGCGCCGCCTCCAGGAGACCGCCACCAAGGTCGCCCAGGACCGGCTGCCCGAGCTGGTCAAGCAGCTGTCCGAGTCCGACCCGCAGGACGTCGACACGTCCGTGGAGTCGGTCGGTGTGCACTCCCGGGACGAGATCGGCCAGGTGGCCGCGGCCTTCGACGACGTGCACCGCGAGGCCGTCCGCCTCGCCGCCGAGCAGGCCCTGCTGCGGGGCAACGTCAACGCGATGTTCACCAACCTCTCGCGCCGCTCCCAGGGCCTCATCCAGCGTCAGCTCTCGCTCATCTCCGAACTGGAGTCCCGCGAGGCCGACCCGGACCAGCTGTCCTCGCTCTTCAAGCTCGACCACCTCGCGACCCGCATGCGCCGTAACGGTGAGAACCTCCTCGTCCTCGCGGGTGAGGAGCCCGGCCGCCGCTGGACCCGTCCGGTCCCGCTGGTCGACGTGCTCCGCGCCGCCGCCTCCGAGGTGGAGCAGTACGAGCGCATCGAACTGGCCTCCGTGCCCACCACCGAAGTGGCCGGCCGGGTCGTCAACGACCTCGTGCACCTCCTCGCCGAGCTGCTCGAGAACGCCACCTCGTTCTCCTCGCCGCAGACCAAGGTCAAGGTCACCGGTCACGCGCTGCCCGACGGCCGCGTCCTGATCGAGATCCACGACACCGGCATCGGCCTCTCCCCCGAGGACCTCGCCGCGATCAACGAGCGGCTCGCCTCGCCGCCCACCGTGGACGTGTCGGTCTCCCGACGCATGGGTCTGTTCGTGGTCGGTCGTCTGTCGCAGCGGCACGGCATCCGCATCCAGCTGCGCCCTTCCGACTCCGGTGGTACGACCGCGCTGGTCATGCTGCCCGTGGACGTCGCCCAGGGCGGCAAGAAGCCTCAGCCCAAGCCCGGTCAGAGCAGCGTCGCGGGCGGTCCCGCCGCCGCGCAGGCCGCTGCGGGCGTCGCCGCCGCGCGTCGCCAGAACGGTTCGCAGAACGGCTCGCAGGGCGGTGCCCTGGGTGCCGGCGCCGGCGGCAGGCTCGCCGCGGGCCAGGGTCCCCGGGCAGCGCTGCCCGGCCGTGACGGCGGTGGCCGTCCCGGTGGCCAGCCGCGCGGGCCTCAGCAGCCTCCGGCCTCGCCCCCGCAGGGCCGACCGGCCCCGGCCGGCGCGGGCGCCGGGTTCGGCGGCCAGGCGCCGGGAGCTCCGCAGGGTCTCCAGGCGGCCGGTTCGGGTTCGCAGGGCACGGACATGTTCGGCGGACGTCCGCCGCAGCGCGGCAACAAGCCCGAGCAGGGTGGCCGCGGCCGTCAGCCGCAGCTGCCGCCGCGCGGTGGGCCGCGCGCCGAGCTGCCCGGTGGCAACCCGCAGCCGCGCGTGACCAGCTGGGGCGACGAGAACGCCCAGCCGCCGGTGCCGCGCAGCCCGCTGGACGCCCCGCGCGGTCACGAGGAGCCGGACGTCGCCCAGACGTCGCGCATGCCTCGTTTCGACGACCGGCAGGGTCCCGGCGCCACCTCCGAGATACCGGTGGTTCCGCGCGTCGACGACCGCCAGGGCCCGGCGGGTCCGGCCGACTTCGGCCGTCCCGTCACGAACGGTGTCCAGAGCACGGGCCAGTTCCCGGCCGTGGGCAACTCCCAGGCGGACCTCAACGGACGTCAGGACACCGGCCAGTTCCAGCGCCCCGGTACCAGCGCCCAGCAGGACGACAACGGCTTCACCCGGTCCGACGTGTTCGGCGCCCCGGGCGGGCAGAACGCTCCGGCGGCCCCGAACCAGTTCGCCCCGCAGGCCTACGACAACGGCTCCACCGGCCAGTTCGCCGCATCCGGCTTCGACGGCTCCTCGACCGGTCAGCACTCCCTGCCCGGCCGCCAGGACCCCTCGTCCACCGGCCAGTTCCCCGCTCCGCAGACCGGTGGCTACGGCACTCCCTCGCAGCCTTCGGTCCCGCCGCTCCCCGCCGGGCGCCCGGAGCCGGAGAGCAGGGGCGCCCAGCGGCCCGACACGGGACGTGGACCGGGCGACGGGTGGGCCCTGCCGCCGGCCTCGGGACCCGGTGACGGGCGCACGCCGCTGTACGACACGCTGGAGACCAACTGGTTCCACGGTCAGCAGGCGGGCGATTCGGCCCCGGCCCCTCAGCAGCACCAGCAGCAGCCGCAGACACCGGCTGCCCCCCAGCGTCCCGCCGCCGCCAATGCCTCCTGGCGCACCTCGCCGAACGACGAACTCGTCCGGCAGGCCGAACGGGTCAGGCAACCGGCCGCGGGCGGCGTCACCACGTCCGGCCTGCCGCGCCGGGTGCCCAGGGCGAACCTCGTCCCGGGCACGGCTCAGCAGCAACAGCACCAACCCGGTCCGCAGGTCTCGCGTGCGCCTGACGACGTACGCGGCCGACTGACCAATCTCCGTCGGGGCATCGCGCAGGGTCGTCAGGCCGGCAACGGTCAGACCGGCAGTTTCCCGAGCCCCACTCACCAGCAGGAGCGTTAGTTGAGTCAGATGAGCCAGGCGGCACAGAACCTGAACTGGTTGATCACCAACTTCGTGGACAACACCCCCGGGGTGTCCCACACCGTTGTCGTGTCCGCCGACGGGCTCCTGCTCGCGATGTCCGAAGGGTTCCCGCGCGACCGTGCCGACCAGCTGGCGGCCGTCGCGTCGGGGCTCACCTCGCTGACGGCCGGCGCCTCCCGGATCTTCGAAGGCGGCAGCGTGGCACAGACCGTCGTCGAGATGGAACGAGGGTTCCTCTTCCTCATGTCCGTCTCGGACGGCTCGTCGCTCGCCGTTCTCGCGCATCCCGAGTGCGACATCGGCCTCGTCGGCTACGAGATGACGCTCCTCGTCGACCGCGCGGGCGCGGTCCTCACACCCGATCTGCGCGCTGAGCTCCAGGGCAGTCTGCTCCACTGACCCGCCCCAGCACTACCCACCTCACGAAATCACCGTCCGGCCGACACAATCCCCCCACCGGCCTCGACGGACGGCACGACTGACCGCGAATGCTGTCCCGCCCGGAGGATCCATGACCCCGCCCACCGCCCATCATGATCCGTACGCGGAGCCGTACGGGGATGAGGGCGACCAGCCGCTGGTGCGTCCGTACGCGATGACCGGTGGCCGGACCCGGCCGCGCTATCAGCTCGCCATCGAGGCGCTGATCAGCACCACGGCCGACCCCGCAGCGCTCATGGGGCTGCTCCCGGAACACCAGCGCATCTGCCACCTTTGCCGTGAGGTCAAGTCGGTGGCGGAGGTCTCGGCGCTCCTGGCCATGCCGCTGGGGGTGGCGCGGATCCTGGTCGCGGACCTCGCCGAGGCCGGACTGGTGGCCATCCACCAGCCGGGCGGCGACGAGAACAACGGCGGCGCTCCGGACGTGACGCTGCTCGAAAGGGTGCTCAGTGGACTTCGCAAGCTCTGACGGAGGCGGTCGGGCGACCACCTCCGCGAAGATCGTGGTGGCCGGCGGCTTCGGCGTCGGCAAGACCACGTTCGTGGGCGCCGTCTCCGAGATCAACCCGTTGCGCACGGAGGCCGTCATGACGTCCGCGAGCGCGGGCATCGACGACCTGACCCACACCGGGGACAAGACCACCACCACGGTGGCCATGGACTTCGGCCGTATCACGCTCGACCAGGACCTGATCCTCTACCTGTTCGGCACGCCCGGCCAGGACCGCTTCTGGTTCATGTGGGACGACCTGGTGCGGGGCGCCATCGGCGCGATCGTCCTGGTCGACACGCGCCGTCTCGCCGACTGCTTCCCGGCGGTCGACTACTTCGAGAACAGCGGTCTGCCGTTCGTCGTCGCCCTCAACGGCTTCGACGGCTCGCAGCCCTACCAGCCCGAAGAGGTGCGCGAGGCGCTCCAGATCGGACCGGACACCCCGATCATCACGACGGACGCCCGACACCGCTCGGACGCCAAGAGCGCGCTGATCACGCTGGTCGAGCACGCGCTCATGGCTCGCTTGCGGTAACTTTCAAGCATCCGGTGCCGTACGACAGTTGTCGTAGACGCCCTGGAGCCGACTGTGGCCTTTGACACGGTCGGCTCCGGCGTTCATAACGTTTCGGCAGAGGAATCCAGTGGTATTGCAACGCGTCGCGGTCGCTTGGTCTCACTGCGCGCACGACAGCCCCGCCTTTTGGCGGGGCTCGTTCTTTTTGACCGTTTTATGTGGGGCTTACATCACGTCGAACCAGCTCTTTCCCATGTTTGGAAGAGCGCTGGTCGTCATGCTGGAATGCCTGAACTGCCCAATAGTCAATGACGTACACATGGTCGATGGCTGACCGGGCTCTGAGACACTGCGGCACGGAGAAGGTGCCGACCGCCGAGAGGTTGTTGGTCGAGTGAGGCGAAGCAAGCAAAGTCCCGAGCCGGCGGCCCGGGGCAACTTCACCCCGCCGCCGCGCGGAGCGGCGCCCGCCCCCCTGTCCGGTTCGGAGCCGACGGCCGCGCCCGCCAAGAGCGGCGGCCGTCTCTCTCCGCGCAACTGGCGGGTACCGACCAGGCTGAACGCGATCCTGCTCATACCCGTGGTCGTCGGCCTGGTCATGGGCGGCTTCCAGGTGAAGAACTCGATCGACACCTGGCAGGAGGCCCGCGACGCCGAGAAGGTCGCGAAGATCGTGGCCTCCGCCAGCGAGTACGCCGAGGCCCTTCTCAACGAGCGGGACATCAGCGCCCAGCCGCTGCTCCAGAACAAGAAGGACGACGCGGTCGTCAAGCAGGCCCGCGCCACCACCGATGCCGCGGCCACCGCCTTCCACGACGAGGTCGTCGGGATGCCGGACACGGAGGGCCTGAAGCGCCGTCTGAAACTGGTGGAGGAGGCCGAGCCGACGCTGACGAAGATTCGCGCGGTCGCCTTCACCAAAGCCCTGGACCCGGTGAAGACCGAAGAGGGCTACGTCCAGGTCGAACACCTCCTGGTCGAGTTCTCCAACGAGCTCGGCCTCGGCACCGGCAACATCACGGCCTATGGCCGCACCGTCTACGCCGTCGCCCTCGCCAAGGGCGCCGAGTCCCTCCAGCGCGCCATCGGCATGCACCTGCTGGTCCGGCCCAGCCCCGACAAGCAGGTCTACCGGCAGCAGCTCACCGCCTTCACCTCGTACGCCTATCTCGAGGGCATCGCCCAGCAGGAGTACGTCTCCGGTGGCACCGTCGAGGACGCCGCGCGCCTGGTCCAGGTCATGAAGGAGAAGACCGAGGAGGGCGCGAAGCAGGCCGCCGACGCCCAGGCGAAGGCCGAGGCCGCGGGACAGGAGTTCACCGCGCCGCCCGCGATGGACAAGATGATCCAGGCGATCGCCAGCGGGCAGGAACCGGCCCAGCTCGCCAAGCAGGGCATCACCGCGGACGCCTGGATGGCGGCCTCGACGCTGAAGTTCCAGGGCTACAGCCAGGTCGAGAACGAAATGATCGGCCGCGCCGTCACCGAGGCCGGCCAGATCGCCTCCGACGCGCAGCGCGACGCCATCATCAACGGCGCCATCGTCATCATCGCCCTGCTCGCGGCGTTCATCGTCGCCAGTCTCATGGCCCGCCAGATGAGCCAGGCCATGCGCCAGCTGCGCAACGCCGCCTTCGGCATCGCCGAGCAGCGCCTGCCGATGCTCGTCGACCAGCTCTCGCGCACCGACCCCGGCCGGGTCGACACCCGTGTCCAGCCCATCCCGATCAACACCAGGGACGAGATCGGCGAAGTCGCCCGCGCCTTCGACCAGGTCCACCGCGAGGCCGTCCGGCTCGCCGCCGAGCAGGCCCTGCTGCGGGGCAACATCAACGCGATCTTCACCAACCTCTCGCGCCGCAACCAGTCCCTGATCGAGGGCCAGCTGACCCTGATCACCGAACTGGAGAACAACGAGGCCGACCCGGACCAGCTGGAGAACCTCTTCCGCCTGGACCACCTCGCCACCCGTATGCGCCGCAACGGCGAGAACCTCCTGGTCCTCGCCGGCGAGGAGCCCGGCCGCCGCTGGGACCAGCCGGTCCCGCTGGTCGACGTCCTGCGCGCCGCCTCCTCCGAGGTGGAGCAGTACGAGCGCATCGAGCTGTCCGGCGTTCCCGAGGCCGAGATCCACGGCCGTGCCGTGACCGACCTCGTGCACCTGCTCGCCGAGCTTCTGGAGAACGCCACGACGTTCTCCTCCCCGCAGACCAAGGTGCGGGTCACGGCCACTCGTCTCCCCGACGGCCGGGTCATGATCGAGATCCACGACAAGGGCATCGGCCTCACCGCCGAGGACTTCGCGGACATCAACCACAAGCTGGCCAACCCGCCGACGGTGGACGCCGCGATCTCGCAGCGCATGGGCCTGTTCGTGGTCGGCCGGCTGTCCGACCGGCACGGTATCCGCGTCCAGCTGCGCCCCTCGGGCGAGCAGGCGGGCACCACCTCGCTGGTCATGCTGCCGGACGCCATCACCCACGGTGGCGGCGGCGAGCAGCAGCAGCCGGAGCGCGACGAGTTCACGGTCTCGCAGATCATCCCGGAGCAGAACTACGGCACCGGCGAGGACTTCAACAACGGCCTGCCGATGCGGACGGCCGCGGAGCTCGGCTTCGACGACAGTCAGTACGAGGTCCCGGACGACATCCGCGATCTGGACCCGGTGGGCCGCTCCCTGATGCGCGAGGAGCGCCGTGCGGCCCTGGAGTCCCAGTCGGGGCCGGGACAGCCGACCGGGCAGCAGCAGCCCGCCGAGGCGTCCGCGTTCGGTGAGGGCTTCGACACGGCCGGCCGGCAGCAGGCGTACGACGCCGGCCGCAACGGCTACGACCCCGCCCAGCAGGGCGCCGGGGGCGGCTACGACAACGGCGCGACCGGGTACGTCGAGCAGCCCGCCACGTTCGACCAGCAGACGCCGTACGGGGAGCAGCAGCGCCCGGCGTACGACGATCAGTACTTCACGTCGAACGGCGGCCACCCGCAGGGCGAATCGTTCACCGCGAACGGCGGACCGCCGCAGAACGACGGCTACTCGCCGAACGGCGGCTACCCGGACCCCGCGTATGCGGAGCCCGCCCAGGAGGACCGGACGGCGGCCCCCGCCACGGGCTCCGAGGGCTTCCAGCCCTACCAGGAGCAGCAGTCCTACCAGGACGACTGGCCCCAGCAGAACGGTCACACGAACGGTTACCAGAACGGCTACCCGGACCAGTACGCTCCGGAAGCGGAATCCACGCAGGCCGCTGACGCGGCTGAGCAGAACCGCGTAGGCTTCGACCGTCCGGGACCCACCTCCTCCGCCTCCCACGCGCTGACCGACGCCGGTCTTCCCCGCCGCGGATCCGCCGCGAGCGGTGCGAACGGCACGCGGCCCGCGAAGCAGGAATCGACGGCCTCCCCCGCGGAGAACAAGGGCGGCAGCGACATCTGGCGCTCGGCGAACGACGAGCGCTGGCAGCAGGCCTCCGCTCTGAAGAAGCCCAAGGCGGGCGGGGTCACCTCCTCCGGCCTGCCGCGGCGGGTGCCCAAGGCCAATCTGGTCGAGGGCGCCGCCGAGAGCACCCCCCAGGGAGGCCCCCAGGTCTCCCGCGCCCCGGAGGACGTCCGAGGCAGGCTGAGCAACCTGCGTCGGGGCGTCCAGCGCGGACGCAGCGCAGGCAGCAGTGAAACGAACGGCCAGGGCTTCGGTCCTGACAGCACCTACAACCAGGAGCGTTAGTGTGAGCCCGATGAGCCAGGCGGCACAGAACCTGAACTGGGTGATCACCAACTTCGTGGACAACACCCCGGGGGTGTCCCACACCGTGGTGGTCTCCGCCGACGGACTCCTTCTGGCGATGTCCGAAGGCTTCCCCCGCGACCGGGCCGACCAGCTCGCGGCCGTCGCCTCCGGTCTGACGTCCCTGACGGCAGGCGCCTCCCGGATCTTCGAGGGAGGCAGCGTGAACCAGACGGTTGTGGAGATGGAGCGGGGATTCCTCTTCCTGATGTCCATCTCCGACGGTTCCTCGCTCGCGGTTCTCGCTCATCCCGAGGCGGACATCGGCCTCATTGGGTACGAGATGGCCCTTCTGGTGGACCGAGCCGGTTCGGTCCTGACCCCCGATCTGCGAGCGGAGCTTCAGGGAAGCCTTCTCAACTAACAGACGGACGGTGCGTTTTGGCGTCCCGAGGCCGTAGGGTTTCGGGACGCGGTTTCCACGTGACGGGTGCCAGGCGCAGTCGGAGGAGGAGAGAGAGTGGCAACACCCCCAGGCGGTTCGAATTCGGGTAACTGGTCGTACGGCCCTGCCCAGGGCCAGGGCGACGGTTCCCAGAACCCGAACCGTTACAACTTCCCCTCCGCGCCCAGCCAGCAGCGGCCGTACACGCCCCAGGGTCCGCAGGGCCCCGGGCCGTCCCCGTACGACCAGCCGTCGGCCCCGCGCATCCAGCCCGTGCAGCCACATCGCCGCACCCCGGAGCCGGCGCCCGCCGGGGCGACGAACAACCCGCTGGTGCGTCCGTACGCCATGACCGGTGGCCGGACCCGCCCGCGTTACCAGCTCGCCATCGAGGCGCTGGTGCACACCACTGCGCAGCCGCACCAGATGCAGGGCCAGCTGCCCGAGCATCAGCGGATCTGCAACCTCTGCCGAGAGATCAAGTCGGTCGCCGAGATCTCGGCACTGCTGACCATCCCTCTCGGCGTGGCCAGGATCCTCGTCGCCGACTTGGCGGAGGCGGGACTGGTCGCCATCCATCAGCCCGGCGGCGACGAGAACGCCGGCGGCCAGCCAGACGTGACACTGCTCGAAAGGGTGCTCAGTGGACTTCGCAAGCTCTAGCGGGGGTCCCTCCCGCTCCACCACTTCCGCGAAGATCGTGGTGGCGGGCGGCTTCGGCGTGGGCAAGACCACGTTCGTCGGGGCTGTTTCGGAGATCAATCCGCTGCGCACCGAGGCCGTCATGACGTCCGCGTCGGCGGGCATCGACGACCTCACCCACACCGGGGACAAGACGACCACCACGGTCGCCATGGACTTCGGCCGCATCACCCTGGACCAGGACCTGATCCTGTACCTGTTCGGCACGCCCGGCCAGGACCGCTTCTGGTTCATGTGGGACGACCTGGTGCGCGGCGCGATCGGCGCGATCGTGCTGGTCGACACGCGCCGTCTCGCCGACTGCTTCCCGGCGGTCGACTACTTCGAGAACAGCGGTCTGCCGTTCGTGATCGCCCTCAACGGCTTCGACGGCAACCAGCCGTACAACCCGGACGAGGTGCGCGAGGCGCTCCAGATCGGCCCGGACACCCCGATCATCACGACGGACGCGCGGCACCGTGCGGACGCCAAGTCGGCGCTCATCACACTCGTGGAGCACGCGCTGATGGCGCGCCTGCGGTAGCCCGACGGAGTGACAGGTGGGCGGCCCCTCCCGACTCGGGAGGGGCCGCCCACCTGTTTCCGGGGCGCCGACGGAACGCGCGACGGCGGGACACGAGACGGCGCCCGGCGACGGCGGCGGGCCGGCCGCGCCCTCGACGGACGCACGAAGAAGGGGCCCCTCTGCTCAGAGGGGCCCCTTCTCGGTGCCGCGGCGGCTGAAGCAACGCGGCGCCTGGGGTCTTTCGTTGGATCAGGGCGGATCAGGGAGCGGGGTCCGGTGCCGTGCATCGGCGAGGTGCGGTGCCGGGGCTCGCGAGCCCGGCCTGATCCAAACGAGAGGCCTAGTGCCAGCTGTGCGGGGCGCGGAAGCCGCCCTCGCGCTCCAGGCGGCGCCAGCCGGCCTTGGGGCGGCCTCGGCGGGTCTCGGTCGGGGACGACTGGGCGGCCGCGCGGGCCAGGAGGACCGCCGTGATGGCGGCGACTTCCTCGGGCTCGGCGTGGCCCTTCTCGACGCGGATGTCGGGAGCGTTCATGGTTCAAGTCTCCGTGGATGAGGTTTCCGCAGGGGATCCAGTGGGTTACCCGTGGGATTGCGCCGGGTTACTGCGGGGGGTTGCCGTGCTTGCGCGAGGGCAGGTCCGCGTGCTTCGACTGGAGCATGGCCAAAGACTTGATGAGGACCTCGCGGGTCTCGGCGGGGTCGATGACGTCGTCGACCAGGCCGCGTTCGGCCGCGTAGTAGGGGTGCATCAGCTCGGACTTGTACTCCTTGACCATGCGGGCCCGCATGGCCTCGGGGTCCTCGGCCTCGGCGATCTGACGCCGGAAGATGACGTTGGCGGCACCTTCGGCGCCCATCACGGCGATCTCGTTCGTCGGCCAGGCGTAGGTGAGGTCGGCGCCGATGGACTGGCTGTCCATGACGATGTAAGCACCTCCGTAGGCCTTGCGCAGGATCAGCGAGATCCGCGGGACGGTCGCGTTGCAGTAGGCGTAGAGCAGTTTCGCGCCGTGCCGGATGATGCCGCCGTGCTCCTGGTCGACGCCCGGGAGGAACCCGGGGACGTCGAGGAAAGTGACGATCGGAATGTTAAAAGCGTCACACATCTGGACAAAGCGTGCAGCTTTTTCCGAGGCCTCGATGTCCAGGACCCCGGCGAGGGCCTGCGGCTGGTTGGCCACGATGCCGACGACCTGGCCGTCCAGGCGGGCGAGCGCGCAGATGATGTTGCGGGCCCAGCGCTCGTGGATCTCCACGTACTCGCCGTCGTCGACGATCTCCTCGATGACCTTGGTCATGTCGTACGGACGGTTGCCGTCCGCCGGGACCAGGTCGAGCAGGACGTCGCCGCGGCGGTCGGCCGGGTCGGTGGACTCGGTCCGCGGGGGGTTCTCACGGTTGTTCTGCGGGAGCAGCGACAGGAGGTAGCGGACCTCCGCGATGCAGGTCTCCTCGTCGTCGTAGGCGAAGTGGGCCACGCCGGAGGTCTCGGCGTGCACGTCGGCGCCGCCGAGGCCGTTCTGGGTGATCTCCTCGCCGGTGACGGCCTTGACCACGTCCGGCCCGGTGATGAACATCTGCGAGGTCTCGCGGACCATGAAGACGAAGTCGGTCAGGGCCGGGCTGTAGGCCGCGCCGCCCGCGCAGGGGCCCAGCATGACGCTGATCTGCGGGATGACCCCGGACGCCCGGGTGTTGCGCTGGAAGATGCCGCCGTAGCCGGCGAGGGCGGAGACGCCCTCCTGGATGCGGGCGCCGGCGCCGTCGTTGAGCGAGACCAGCGGGGCGCCGGCCGCGATGGCCATGTCCATGATCTTGTGGATCTTGGTGGCGTGGGCCTCGCCCAGCGCGCCGCCGAAGATCCGGAAGTCATGGGCGTAGACGAAGACCGTGCGGCCCTCGACCGTGCCCCAGCCGGTGATGACACCGTCGGTGAACGGCTTCTTGGCCTCCAGGCCGAACCCGGTCGCGCGGTGCCTGCGCAGCTGCTCGACCTCCTGGAAGGACCCCGGGTCGAGGAGCAGCTCGATCCGCTCCCGGGCGGTCAGCTTGCCCTTGGCGTGCTGCGCCTCGGTCGCCTTCTCGCTCGGGCCGGCCAGCGCCTGGGCACGGATCCCGTGCAGCTCGGCCACCCGGCCGCGCGCATCCGTGGGCTCCGCAGGCTCCGTGGTCGGCTCACCCGTCGTCTCTTCCAAAACGGTCATGTAGCGACCTTACGAAGCCCACCAAGGAAAGAGGGACGTCGACTCCGTACAGTCTCCGGCGCGTTTTCCTGGTACCCCTGAACAGAACCCGGTCGACATGCAGCCGTTCCGACTGCTCAGAGGGCCTGGGGCTTGTAGAGGTCACACAAACAGGGAGGCTGAGACCCGCCTCACATTCCCGCCGGGCACATGCCCTCCCCGGAGTGAAACGGAGAGCCCGGACGGCGGTTCACAAAGAGCCCGGACGGCGGTTCGCGCCCCGGATTCCGGCGGCGTACCGACACCCCACCCGAAGATGTTGAACATTGAACGGAATAGGTCTACGGTCGTTCCTGTTGACCTCGTTGAAGATTAAACAGCCCCGATCTTCTCGTCCCCAAGGAGCACGCCATGAGCATCTTCGGCCGCAAGAGCACCGACGAGACCGCCACCGCCGTCGCCACGCAGAGCCCCGAGCTTGCCGCCCTGACCGGTGACTACACGATCGACCCCTCGCACTCGACGTTCGGCTTCGTCGCGCGCCACGCCATGGTCACGAACGTCAAGGGCAAGTTCAACGACTTCACCGGCTCACTGCACCTGGACGGCACCGACCCGTCGCAGTCCACCGCCTCCATCGACATCAAGATGGACAGCATCGACACCGGGTCCGCCGACCGCGACGGCCACCTGAAGACCGCCGACTTCTTCAAGACGGACGAGTTCCCGACGATGACCTTCCGCTCCACCTCGGCGCAGGCCCTGGGCGGCGACGACTACCGGATCACCGGCGATCTGACCATTCTCGGCGTCACCAAGCCGCTCTCCATCGACCTGGAGTTCAACGGCGCCGCCAAGGACCCGTTCGGCAACGAGCGCGTCGGCTTCGAGGGCAAGGCGGAGATCCTGCGCTCGGACTGGGGCCTGACCTGGAACGCGGCGCTGGAGACCGGCGGCGTTCTGGTCTCCGACAAGATCAAGCTGAACTTCGACATCTCTGCGATCAAGAACGCGTAAGCGCACGGCCGAATTCGGTGGAAAGCGGCGAAAAGGGGTCGGAAGCGAAGAGCTTCCGGCCCCTTTGTGTGTTCCGTGTCACAGTCACGAGACATGAGCACCAGGACCGGACCCCAGCACTACCCCGGCGCGAACCGTGACCACTGGTACCAGGACGACTTCGGCGGTGACCGCATGGAGGTCAACGTCGTCGTCCTGCACACCACGGAGGGGCGCTCGCTTCCCGACTACCAGGGCGGCTCCGCCGCGCCCAACCTGACGGCGGTGCCCGACTTCGCCGCCAGAAAACTGAAGTGGTACCAGCACTTCGAGATCGACGTCTCCTCGCGCGCGCTGGTGAACAAGCGCGGTGGAGTCGAGACGAACACGCTGAACGTCTGCCAGGCGGAACTCGTCGGCACCTGCGACCCCGACCTGCACGCCAAGTGGAAGGCCCGCGACCAGGCCCACATCTACTGGCCGAAGGCGCCGGAGTGGGCGCTGCGCTCCCTCGCCGAGTACCTGGCCTGGATGCACATCCACCACCACGTCCCCCTGCGCGGACCGACCCTGTGGCCCGCCTACCCGAAGTCCGCCGGCAACGGGGGCGGTCAGCGGATGGGTGGCGAGCGCTGGAACGCGTTCAAGGGGGTGTGCGGGCACATGCACGTGCCGGAGAACGCGCACGGCGATCCGGGGGCGATCGACTTCGAGGGGCTGCTCGGCTTCGCCAAGGCGGCGGTTCAGGACTGACCTCGCACAGCGAGGCGCCGGCGGCCGACTCCATCGGGGGGTACGGCCGCCCGTCCGGTGTGCGGGGCCGCGTGCGGACGGTGCGGTGGAGGGGCGCGGTCGTGGACCGGGCGTGAGTGATTGAGAACCGGGTGCTGCTGCCCGTGGGTGTCGGTGCCGACCCCGCCAGGTGTCGCAGGCCCGTACGGCGGCCGGCGGTCCTGCGCGGCTCGGGCACGTCCTCGCCGGCGAGCGCCGACTGTACGAGGCGGTGGCCCGTGCCGCGCACCCGGCCGACCCGGCTACTCGTTGCGCCCCGCGGGGGCCTGACACCCGACGTGTTGTGACGCCTTGGCGGCAGGCGTCACAACAAGCCGGGCGCGCTCTCCTGGGCGGGATCCTTGGCTGCCGGGTGATCTGGACCGCCGGCCGGGGCGGTGGCACGCAGCGCCGCTTCGACCCGGCGGTTGCTGGTCATGGATGCCGTGACGGCCGTCATCGCCAGGAGGAGGACGGCGGCGGCGTAGAGCGGGGTGCGGATGTCGTAGGCGGTGGCCAGCCAGCCGCCGAGGAAGGCCCCGGTGGGGGCGGCACACATGGCCAGCATGCGGGAGGTGGAGGCGACCCGGCCCATGAGGTGGGCCGGGACGATCGCCTGCCGGAGGGAGGGCCCGAGCACCATCGTGGCGCCCATGCCGGCCCCACAGACGGCGAGCGCCAGCCCGGCCACGTACGGGTTCGGGGCAGCGGCCAGGCCCAGGATGGCAAGCCCTTCGACGACGGCTGTGCAGGTCAGTGCGGTGCCGGTGCCGAGCCGTCGGCCAAGGTGGGAGGCGATGCCCGCGCCTAGCAGGCCGCCGGTGGCCTCCGCCGTGAGGAGCAGGCCGAAGCCGTAGGTGTCGATGCCGAGGCGGTCGTGCGCGAAGAGGGCGAGGACGGTCTCCACAGCGAGGAAGGCGACGTTCCCGACCGCCGGGCGGAGCGCGAGCCCGAGCAGCAACCGGTCCCGGAAGACGTACGAGGCCCCGGCCCGCGCCTGCCGAAGCAGCGACTCTCGAACCTCCGGCACGGGCCGGGGCATGCCGGGAAGCGACCGTACGAGCAGTGCGGAGAGCATGAACGACACCGCGTCGGCGAGCAGCGGAACCGCCCGCCCGAGCGCGAGCAGCGCACTGCCCGCAGGCGGCCCCGCGAAGCCGGACATGGCGGTCTGGGCTCCGCGCAAGCGAGAGTTGGCTCGCTCCAGGAGTGCGGGGTCGCGGCCGAGCAGATCCGGCAGATAGGCCGTGGCGGCCGTGTCGAAGAAGAGTCCTCCGAGGCCGAGCAGGAAGGCGACGGCCGCGAGCAGCGGAATGCTCAGCACGTCGAGCGCGGCCGCTGCCGCCGGTATCGCGAGCAGCACCGCACGCGCCGCGTCCATGACCCACATCGTGCGCCGGCGGTCCCAGCGGTCCACCAGCGCACCGCCGAGCACCCCGAAGAGCAGCCACGGCAGCGTCCCGGCGGCCGTGACGACGGCGAGCGCCATCGGATCCCGCGTCAACGTCAACGCGAGCAGCGGCAGCGCGGCATGCGACACCCCGTCACCGAGCGAGGACACCGTCTGCGCGGTCCACAGCCGTCCGAACCCGGCCGGCAACTTCCGGACGTCCGAGGTCACTTGGCGTCCCCCTCGGCCTGCTCGCGCGGTGCCGGGTGGAACAGTGCGAAGACGAGTGACGCGTCCGGCAGCGACGGATCGGACAGCTCCCGGTACTCGTCCGCCAGTGCCTGCAGCCGCGCCCCCAGCTGCGCGAACTGCTCCTCGGTGAGCCGCAGATGCGCCATCCGTACGTGCCGCTCGTCCACCGGCGACGCCTCCAGGTCCGCCACCGCATGGCGCATCAGCACATCCGGCCCTCCCTCACCCGGATCCGGCAGCGCGATCGCCCGCGCGGCCATCGCGTAGTACCGCTCGGTGACCCCCCGCACCTTCCGCGTCCGTACCACCTTCACCAGGCCGGCCCGCTCCAACAGCCGTACGTGATAGCTGGAACTCCCCTTCGCGAGGCCCACCCGCTCGGCGATCTGCGTGATCGTCGCGGGCTCGAAGCGGAGCAAGGCCATGATCCGGTGACGCGTGAGATTGGAGACGGCGCGCAGCTGTTCGTCAGTGGTGACGTGAAACGTCTCGGGAAGATCATCGGTAGGCATACGAGCAATGGTCAACGATTCTTGACCATTGAGCAAGGGGGTTTCGCGCGGTCGGGCGGCGGAGGGGCGCGAATGGCGGTCGGGCGGCGACGGGCGCGATCGCGGACGGGCGGCGGATGGGTGCGGTCGGTGGTCGGGCGGCGAAGGGGCGCGGTCGCGGACGGGGCGGCGGAGGGGCGCGGCCACGGACGGGGCGGCGGAGGGGCGCGGGCGGCGGTCGGGTGCGTGTGGCTGAATCAGCCCCCTTGTGTGAGGCCTTGCGGGCTTCCCATAATCCAGCAACGGATTTGACCTGACCATGTCAGCGCATGGACATCCCTTTGCGTTGTGCACGAAGTGTTGACATGCCCTCGTCAAACCAACCCCCCACGGAAGGCAGCACCTTGAAGCAGCTCCTCACAGCACTCAAGAGATTCGCCGCCGTCGGCGCCGCCGCCCTCGCGATCGCCAGCCTCCAGCCCCTGTCGTCCGCGCAGGCCGCGCCCTCGCCCGTCGTCGGCGGCACCCGGGCCACGCAGGGCGAGTTCCCGTTCATGGTCCGGCTCTCCATGGGCTGCGGAGGGGCGCTCTACACCCAGCAGATCGTGCTCACCGCCGCGCACTGCGTCAGCGGGACCGGCCCCAACACCAGCATCACGGCCACGGCCGGCGTCGTGGACCTCCAGTCCACCACCGGCCGGGTCCAGGTCAAGTCGACCTACGTGTACCGGGCCCCCGGCTACAACGGCAACGGCAAGGACTGGGCGCTCATCAAGCTCGCCTCGCCCATCACCACCCAGTCCACCCTGAAGATCGCCACCACCACGCAGTACAACACCGGCACCTTCACCATCGCCGGCTGGGGCTCGGCCACCGAGGGCGGCGCCCAGCAGCGCTATCTGCTCAAGGCCACCGTGCCGTTCGTGAGTGACGCGACCTGTCGTACGTACAGCGGCTACAGCGGCCTCGTCGCCAGTGACGAGATCTGCGCCGGATACACGGCCGGCGGCACCGACACCTGCCAGGGCGACTCGGGCGGCCCGATGTTCCGCCGGGACGCCAACAACGCGTGGATCCAGGTCGGGATCGTGAGCTGGGGCATCGGCTGCGCCCGGGCCAACGCCCCCGGCGTCTACTCCGAGGTCTCCACCTTCGCCTCGGCCATCGCCTCGGCGGCTGCCTCGCTCTGACGCACACTCCGCCGTCGTACGAAGTCCACGGGCCCGGCGCCGTCACGCGCCGGGACCGTGGCGTGTGGGGTACCGCCCTGGGGACGGTACCGGGACGGGGCTTCAGAAGCCTCCGCCGAAGTCACCGCCGCCGCCCCCGCCGAAGTCCCCTCCCCCGCCGTCCCCGAAGCCGCCGCCGAAGTCACCGGGGTCGAAGTCGGCGCCGGAGACGTCGCCGCCCTCGTAGCCCCCGCCGAAGTCGCCGTAGCCGGCGCCGTAGTCGGAGGCGTAGGACGGGGCGGCCATGATGCCGCCGAGCATCGTGCCGACCAGGAGGCCGGGCAGGATGCCGGCGCCGAAGTAGCCGCCCGCCCAGGGCCCGTAGGCGGGGCCCGCCTCCCAGTACGGGCGGCGGCCGTAGTCGCTGTCGACCTCGCGGATCACCGGGTCGCGCCCGTCGGCCAGCCGGGTCGCGTCCGCCGCGCAGACCGGGACCTCACGCGTGGCCCCGCCGGGTGGCGTCCAGGTGGCGTCGCTGACGGACGGGCCGTGGCGGGGGTCGAAGAAGCACGGCGGACGGCGTTCGGGCAACGGCCCTCCGGTGCGGCGGGCGGCCAGCTGGGCGAGGGAGAACCGGCCGTCCTCCAGAGCCTGGGTGACGGCGCGGACGTCCTCGGGTCTCGCCGCCGCCGCCATGGACGACTTCGCCTGCTCGTAGGCGTCCAGGGAGCGTTCGTAGTCGGCGCGCATGGCGTCGTCGGCTCCCGGTTCGGACGGGTGGAAGTCCAGGCGGTCGAGTTCCTCTCCGAAGGCCGTGATGTCCTCGTCCACGACGACCCGCAGCCGGTCGAGGGCGGCCCGCCGCTCCTCCGCCCGCCGCCGGCGGTTGCGCCGCACGACGGTGTACGCGCCCGCCCCGCCGACGACCAGCACCACACCCGCCGTGATCAAACCGGTGGACGAGATCCCGTCGCCACCCGAGGAGGAGCTCCAGCTCTCGGGGGCCGAGCCGTCCATGTTGGCCAGAGCACGGTCGGTGAAGTCGGCCAGCTGGGTCTTCGCGTCGCTCTCGTCCTGGACACTGGCGACCAGATTGCGGACGGCCGTGCGGGACAGGACCGAGGAGTCGGCGCGGGCGTCGAAGCGGTCGCCCAGGCGGATCGCGTACAGGCCGGTGACACCGGTGGCCGTGCGCAGGTTCGTGAAGAGGTCCGCCGTGGGGTATCCGGCCGGCAGCACGGCGACGAACAGGGGTTTGCCGGCCTCCTCGACCTGCTGCTGGAGCGCGTGCGCGTCCGCCTGGGAGAGCTGGCCGGACGCGTCCGGGTCGACGTAGACCGGGCTCTCGCGGAGGGCCTCGGCGATGGCCGAGACGCCGGTGGCCGCGGAGGCGCGCGGGGCGCCCGCCGACGAGACCGTGAGGATCGTCAGGACGGCGAGCACCAGCACCGGCAGCAGTCGGACGAGATGGGTGGCACGGGTCGGGGTCGCGACCTTCATACCTCGAAGCTACCCGAATCCTCACCAAACCGGACAGCGGGTCGGGCCGGGACCCCTACCGCCGGACCCCTCGGCCCGGGGACCTACTCGGCCGGGTCCACCCCAGCCCGCAGCAGCCCGTACGTGTAGGCGTCCTCGAGGGCCTGCCAGGACGCGGCGATCACGTTCTCCGCGACGCCCACCGTGGACCACTCCCCCGCGCCGTCGGTCGTGGAGATCAGGACGCGGGTGGTGGACTGGGTGCCGTGGACGCCCTCCAGGATGCGGACCTTGTAGTCGACCAGGTCGAGCTTGGCCAGCTGGGGGTAGATCTTCTCCAGGGCCACGCGCAGGGAGCGGTCCAGGGCGTTGACCGGTCCGTTGCCCTCCGCTGTCGCGACGATGCGCTCGCCCTTGGCCCACAGCTTGACCGTGGCCTCGTTGGCGTGGGTGCCGTCGGGGCGGTCCTCGACGATGGCGCGCCAGGACTCGACCTCGAAGTACTTCAGCGGCCTGCCCTCGACCTCGGCCCGGAGCAGGAGCTCGAAGGAGGCGTCCGCGGCCTCGTAGGTGTAGCCCCTGAGCTCGCGTTCCTTGACCCGCTCCACGACCCGGCCGACCACTTCACGGTCGCCGCCCAGATCGACGCCGAGTTCCTTGCCCTTGAGCTCCACCGACGCGCGTCCGGCCATGTCCGACACCAGCATCCGCATGGTGTTGCCGACCTGCTCGGGGTCGATGTGCTGGTAGAGGTCCGGGTCGACCTTGATGGCCGAGGCGTGCAGACCGGCCTTGTGCGCGAAGGCCGAGACTCCCACGTACGGCTGGTGCGTCGACGGCGTCAGGTTGACGACCTCGGCGATCGCGTGGGAGATGCGGGTCATCTCGCGCAGCCGGCCCTCGGGCAGGACCTTCTTGCCGTACTTCAGCTCCAGGGCCGCGACCACCGGGAACAGGTTCGCGTTGCCGACCCGCTCGCCGTAGCCGTTCGCCGTGCACTGGACGTGGGTCGCGCCCGCGTCCACCGCGGCGAGGGTGTTGGCGACCGCGCAGCCGGTGTCGTCCTGGGTGTGGATGCCGAGCCGGGCGCCGGTGTCGGCGAGGACCGTGGAGACGACCGCCTGGATCTGCGCCGGGAGCATGCCGCCGTTGGTGTCGCAGAGGACGACCACGTCCGCGCCGGCCTCGGAGGCCGCCCGGACCACCGCCTTCGCGTACTCCGGGTTGGCGCGGTAGCCGTCGAAGAAGTGCTCGCAGTCGACGAAGACCCGGCGGCCCTGGTCCTTCAGGAACGACACCGTGTCGCTCACCATCGCCAGGTTCTCGTCCAGCGTGGTGCGCAGGGCCAGTTCGACATGCCGGTCGTGGGACTTCGCGACCAGCGTGATCACCGCGGCGCCCGACTCCAGCAGCGCCCTGACCTGTGGGTCCTCGGATGCCTTCGCGCCCGCCCGGCGGGTCGCGCCGAAGGCGACGAGCTGGGCGTGCTTGAAGTCGATCTCCTCCTGCGCGCGGGCGAAGAACTCGGTGTCCCGCGGGTTGGCGCCGGGCCAGCCGCCCTCGATGAAGCCCACTCCGAAGTCGTCCAGGTGCCGGGCGATGGCCAGCTTGTCGGCGACGGTGAGGTTGATGCCCTCACGCTGCGCGCCGTCGCGCAGGGTGGTGTCGAAGACGTGGAACGTGTCGTCGAGTTCGCTGGTTGCGGTCATGGTCTGAAGGCTCCTGTGTTGGATCTCGGTCGTTACCGGAATGACCGGCTCCACCATCCCCCCATGGTCCCTCGCGCTCTCGCTCCCGGCTGTGGGTGGGCCAGAAAAGCGAAAAACCCCTCGCGGGTGCGAGAGGTCTGCGCGCGGGTCGAGGACGACGATGGCCGCTCGTACCTGGTCGTACGGAGCGGTCACTGCGGACCGGCGCGCCTGCTGCCAATAATCGTGGCGAACGAGAGCACGGCGGCAGTCTGGCACAAACCGTCCGTTCGATCACCGGGTGTCTCAGGATGCGAGCAGCGCGTTCTCACGCGATCTGGTGGAGACTCTCGTCCAGGAACTCCCGGACGTGCCCCAGGACCTGTTCGCGTCGGTTCCCAAGAGGCCGGTGGCGACATGCGCGCAGACCGTCGCCGCGATGAGCGCGGTCGCCCAGGGGACGCAGCCTGAGGCCGCGGGGCCGCGACAACGAAGGAGGGGCCGCGCCGGACTGCGAGTCCGATACGGCCCCGACCACGGGTGCGCGCCGACGCGCGGGGCTACGCGCGGGCCGACTTGCGAGCCGGTCAGCCCAGTTCGTGCATCCAGCCGTGCTTGTCCTCGGCCGTGCCGCGCTGGATGTCCAGCAGGGCCCTGCGGAGCCGGAGGGTGACCTCGCCGGGCTCACCGCCCGACTGCCGCCACTCGCCGCCGGTGCGCTTGACCGTGCCGACCGGGGTGATCACGGCGGCGGTCCCGCAGGCGAAGACCTCCTGCAGCGTGCCGTTCTCCGAGTCGCGCTGCCACTGCTCGACGGAGACCCGGCCCTCCTCGGCCTCGTAGCCGAGGTCGCGGGCGACGGTGAGGAGGGAGTCACGGGTGACGCCCTCCAGGATGGAGCCCGTCAGCGACGGCGTGATGATCTTGTCGCCGTACACGAAGTACAGGTTCATCCCGCCGAGCTCCTCGACCCACTTGCGCTCGACCGCGTCGAGGTAGCAGACCTGGGCGCAGCCCTGGGCGGCGGCCTCGGCCTGGGCGAGCAGCGAGGCGGCGTAGTTGCCGCCCGTCTTGGCGTCGCCCATGCCGCCGGGGACGGCGCGGACGTGCTCCTCGGAGACCCAGATGGAGACGGGCTTGACACCGCCCGGGAAGTAGGCGCCGGCCGGTGAGGCGATGACGAGGAACAGGTACTCGTTGGCCGGCTTCACACCCAGGCCGACCTCGGTCGCGATCATGAAGGGCCGCAGGTAGAGGGACTCCTCGCCGCCGTGCGCGGGCACCCACTCCTTGTCCTGGCCGACGAGCGCGTCGCACGCCTCGACGAACGTCTCGACCGGCAGCTCGGGCATGGCCAGGCGGCGGGCGGAGCGCTGGAAGCGCTTGGCGTTCTGGTCCGGCCGGAACGTGGCGACCGAGCCGTCGGGACGGCGGTACGCCTTCAGGCCCTCGAAGATCTCCTGCGCGTAGTGCAGGACCATGGTGGCCGGATCGAGGGGGATCGGCGCGTACGGAACGAGCTGGCCGTCGTGCCAGCCCCGGCCCTCGGTCCACTTGATCGTCACCATGTGGTCGGTGAAGTGGCGGCCGAACCCGGGGTTCGCCAGGATTGCCTGCCGCTCGGTGGCGGAGGTCGGGCTGGCGGAGGGCTTGAGCTCGATCGTGGGCGTCGTCATGAGTAGCTGTCCTTCGCTTCCTGGCGAGCGTCTGGGCCACCCCGCGTCTTTCGGCCGGGGGTCCGGGGGTGTCCCCGGAAGATGCAGCACCGGTTGTAGTGACGGGCCGCGCTCACGCCCGTACGGCCAGTGGCCGGTGCCAGGACGTCCGAGCATTCCCTCATACCGCGGCTCCGCGTTCGATTATCGCAAGCGGCGGACGAGGGCCAAAACGGCGGGAATGCGACCCAGGGATGATGGTGGCACCCGGCGGGGGACATGCGAAAGCCGCCGGGTGCGGATGCGACCCGGCGGCTTCGAGAGGATTCGCGCAGCGCGGGGTCAGCCGGCTACTCGTACGGAGAGCGCGTCACCGATCTCGGAGGTGCTGCGCGCGGGCAGCGAGCCGCGCTCCTCCAGGTCGGCGGAGACGGCGTTCTCGATACGGACCGCCTCGGCTTCGTAGCCGAGGTGGCGCAGGAGCAGGGCGACGGACAGGACCGTGGCGGTCGGGTCGGCCTTGCCCTGACCGGCGATGTCCGGGGCCGAGCCGTGCACGGGCTCGAACATGGACGGGAACTCGCGGGACGGGTTGATGTTCCCGCTCGCGGCGACGCCGATGCCGCCGGAGACGGCTGCGGCGAGGTCGGTGATGATGTCGCCGAAGAGGTTGTCGGTGACGATGACGTCGAAGCGCGCGGGGTCCGTGACGAGGTAGATCGTCGCGGCGTCCACGTGGATGTAGTCCGTGGTGACGTCGGGGAACTCCTCCGCCACCTGGTTGAAGATGTTCGTCCACAGGTGACCGGCGAAGGCCAGCACGTTGTTCTTGTGGACCAGCGTGAGCTTCTTGCGGGGGCGGGCCTGGGCGCGGGTGAAGGCGTCCCGGACCACGCGCTCGACCCCGAAGGCCGTGTTCACGGAGACCTCGGTGGCGACCTCGTGCGGGGTGCCCTTGCGGATCGTGCCGCCGTTGCCGGTGTACGGACCCTCGGTGCCCTCACGGACCACGATGAAGTCGATCTCGGGCTGTCCTGCCAGCGGGGTGGCGACACCCGGGAGGAGCTTCGACGGACGCAGGTTGACGTGGTGGTCGAAGAGGAAGCGCAGCTTGAGCAGGAAACCCCGCTCCAGGACGCCGGAGGGGACGCTCGGGTCGCCGATCGCGCCGAGCAGGATGGCGTCGTGCCGCTTGAGCGCCTCGGCGTCCGCGTCGGTGAGGGTCTCACCGGTGGCGTGGTAGCGCCGGGCTCCGAAGTCGTACTCCTTGGTCTCCAGCTTCACATCCTGCGGGAGGACGGCGGAGAGGATCTTGAGACCTTCGGCCACGACCTCCTGGCCGATGCCGTCACCGGGAATCACTGCGAGATTGAGGCTGCGAGACATGCGGGAACCCTACTCCCCGTCCCATGGAATGACACGGACCGTCCGCCATACGGACACAGAAGTCGGACGCGGAGGTCGGGCCGGAGATCGGGTCGGAGGTCGGGTCGGAGGTCGGGGCCGGCCCTGAGGGCGACTGGATCACGGAGCCAGGTCGAGGTGCGGACCGTGGATCGGGGTGCGGACGTGCGGGTCGAGGTGCGGACCTACCGGTCGAGGCCCGGACCTACCGGTCGGGGTGCGGGCCTACAGGTCGGGGTGCCGACCTGCGGGTCGGGGTCCGGGCATACGGGCGAGGTCCGGGCATACGGGTCGGGGGGGGGGGGGGGGGGCGCCGGGGCGGGGGGGGGGCCCCCCGCCCCCCCCCCCCCGCGGGGGCGCCGGGGGCGGGGGGGGGGGGCGGCGGGGGGGGGGGGCGGGCCCGGGGGGGGGGGCGGGCCGGCGGGGGGGGGGGGCCGCGGGGGGGGGGGGGGGCGCCGGGGGGGGGGGGGGGGGGGGGGGGGGCAGACGGGGGCGGCACGGGACAGGGCAAGGCAGGTGTGGACGACGCAGGTGCGGCGCGGCGCGGACAGCGCGTCG
>NZ_JBIUSU010000013.1:0-193286 GCF_044741545.1 Streptomyces sp. NPDC088157 | reverse complement strand
AAACGCCCGGTTACATTCCGAACCCGGAAGCTAAGCCTTACAGCGCCGATGGTACTGCAGGGGGGACCCTGTGGGAGAGTAGGACACCGCCGAACTCCTTTTAGAGCTCCGGCTCTTGGGCATACAGCCCAAGAGCCGGAGCTTTTTTGCGTTGGGGTAAGGTCAGGGGGCATCGTTGGCTCATTTTCTACTGGAGGCCCCCGGGTGGAGGTCCAGGAGACCCGTGTCCAGACAGACCGGGTCCTCACCATCCCGAACATCCTCAGCATGGCGCGTCTCGTCGGCGTACCCCTGTTCCTGTGGCTGATCCTCCGGCCCGAGTTCGGAGGCCCGCAGAGCGACGGCTGGGCTCTCCTCGTGCTGGCTTTCAGCGGGATCAGCGACTACCTGGACGGCAAACTCGCGCGGCGCTGGAACCAGATCAGCAGCCTCGGCCGGCTTCTCGACCCGGCTGCGGACCGGCTCTACATCCTCACGACTTTGGTGGGTCTCACCTGGCGGGAGATTCTGCCTGTCTGGTTGACGGCTGTACTTCTCGCCCGCGAGCTGGTTCTGCTGGTGATGGTCGGCATCCTCAGACGGCACGGCTATCCGCCGCCGCAGGTGAACTTCCTGGGGAAGGCGGCCACGTTCAACCTCATGTACGCCTTCCCGCTGCTTCTGCTCAGTGACGGAAGCGGATGGCTGGCGTCACTCGCTGCTATTTTCGGATGGGCGTTCGCCGGGTGGGGTACAACGCTCTACTGGTGGGCAGGAGTCCTCTACGTGGTACAGGTCCGCCGCCTGGTTCGTGCGGACGCCATGGCCGTCGACTGACCTCGCCGATTGGCAGCTGAAGTGGCTCGCTGGCCCGCGGACGAGAAGTGCGGGACAATCTGGACGGGTGAAGTCGGCTAGACCGTCGTCTCTTTAGGAGGACGCTTCCGACATGAAGGCCGTCGTGATGGCCGGAGGCGAAGGCACACGCCTTCGCCCAATGACCTCGAGCATGCCCAAGCCGCTCCTGCCGGTGGCCAACCGGCCGATCATGGAGCACGTTCTGAGGCTGCTCAAAAGGCATGGGCTCAACGAGACCGTCGTAACTGTTCAGTTCCTGGCGTCGCTGGTCAAGAACTACTTCGGTGACGGCGAAGAGCTCGGAATGGAGCTCAGCTATGCCAACGAGGAGAAGCCACTCGGTACCGCCGGAAGCGTCAAGAACGCAGAGGACGCGTTGAAGGACGACGCCTTCCTCGTCATCTCCGGTGATGCCCTCACTGACTTCGATCTCACCGAGCTGATCGCCTTCCACAAGGAAAAAGGCGCGCTCGTCACCGTCTGTCTGACGCGTGTGCCCAATCCGCTGGAATTCGGTATCACCATCGTCGACGAGGAGGGCAAGGTCGAGCGCTTCCTCGAGAAGCCGACCTGGGGCCAGGTCTTCTCGGACACCGTGAACACGGGCATCTACGTCATGGAGCCCGAGGTCTTCGACTACGTCGAGGCCGATGTGCCCGTCGACTGGTCCGGAGATGTCTTCCCGCAGCTGATGAAGGAGGGCAAGCCGGTCTACGGCTTCATCGCCGAGGGCTACTGGGAGGACGTGGGCACGCACGAGAGCTATGTGAAGGCCCAGGCCGATGTGCTCGAAGGCAAGGTCGACGTCGAGATCGACGGGTTCGAGATCTCGCCGGGCGTGTGGGTGGCCGAAGGTGCGGAAGTCCACCCCGACGCCGAACTCCGCGGCCCCCTCTACATCGGGGACTACGCGAAGGTGGAGGCCGGCGCCGAAATCCGTGAGCACACGGTCATCGGATCCAATGTCGTCGTGAAGAGCGGGGCCTTCCTGCACAAGGCCGTCGTGCACGACAACGTGTACGTGGGCCAGCACAGCAATCTGCGTGGCTGTGTGGTGGGAAAGAACACCGACATCATGCGGGCCGCCCGGATCGAGGACGGCGCTGTCATCGGCGACGAATGCCTGATCGGTGAAGAATCGATCGTGCAGGGCAATGTGCGGGTCTATCCGTTCAAGACCATCGAAGCCGGCGCGTTCGTCAACACGTCGGTGATCTGGGAGTCCCGGGGGCAGGCGCACCTGTTCGGTGCCCGTGGGGTCTCCGGGATCCTCAACGTCGAGATCACGCCCGAGCTGGCCGTGCGCCTCGCAGGCGCCTACGCCACGACGCTCAAGAAGGGGTCCACCGTCACGACGGCCCGGGACCACTCGAGGGGCGCCCGTGCACTGAAGCGGGCGGTCATCTCGGCGCTTCAGGCCAGTGCCATCGACGTACGGGACCTGGAGAACGTGCCGCTGCCCGTGGCGCGGCAGCAGACCGCCCGGGGGAGTGCCGGCGGGATCATGATCCGGACCTCGCCCGGGGTGCCGGACTCCGTCGACATCATGTTCTTCGACGGGCAGGGCGCGGACCTGTCTCAGGGCAGTCAGCGCAAGCTGGACCGGGTGTTCGCGCGCCAGGAGTACCGGCGGGCGTTCCCCGGAGAGATCGGAGACCTGCACTTCCCGGCCAGCGTCTTCGACTCGTACACGGGGTCGCTGCTGCGGAACGTGGACACGACAGGGATCTCCGAGGCCGGTCTGAAGGTCGTGGTGGACGCCTCGAACGGCAGTGCCGGACTGGTGCTGCCCAGCCTCCTGGGCAAGCTGGGGGTGGACTCGCTGACCGTCAATCCCGGCTTGAACGAGGCCAGGCCCACGGAGACGGGCGACCAGCGGCGCTCCGGGCTCGTCCGGCTGGGGGAGATCGTGGCTTCCTCGCGGGCCGCGTTCGGAGTGCGGTTCGACCCTGTGGGTGAGCGGCTCTCCCTCGTTGACGAGAAGGGCCGGATCATCGAGGACGACCGGGCGCTCCTCGTGCTGCTCGACCTGGTGGCCGCCGAGCGGCGCAGCGGGCGGGTCGCTCTGCCGGTGACCACGACGAGGATCGCCGAGCAGGTGGCGGCGTACCACGGGACGCAGGTCGAGTGGACGACGACCTCGCCGGACGACCTCACCCGGGTGGGGCGGGACGAGACGACCATCTTCGGCGGGGACGGCAAGGGCGGCTTCATCGTCCCGGAGTTCAGCAGTGTCTTCGACGGTACGGCGGCCTTCGTGCGGCTGATCGGGCTGGTGGCGCGGACGCAGCTCACCCTCAGCCAGATCGACGCGCGGATCCCGCGGGCGCACGTCCTGAAGCGGGATCTGGCGACCCCGTGGGCCGTCAAGGGCCTTGTTATGCGGCGGGTCGTCGAAGCGGCCGGAGATCGCTTCGTGGACACCACGGACGGCGTGCGGGTGGTGGAGACGGACGGGCGCTGGGTGATGGTGCTGCCGGACCCGGCCGAGGCCGTCACCCATCTGTGGGCGGAGGGGCCGGACGACGCCTCCGCGCAGGCGCTGCTCGACGAGTGGGCGGCGGTCGTGGACAGCGCCGGACGCTGAGCCACGCGCACGCGTGCGTGCCGGACAAGTGTCCCCAAGGGGCCTGTCCGGCACGCCGGTGGGGCCATTCGGAGGTACTGGGCGCGACGTGCGACGATGTGCGGCATGCCGCAGCAGCCCCCCGTTCGGAGCACACCCGTGCGCGCGTCGCGCCCGGACGCGTCCATGTCGCTGCTCACCAACGTCATGGACCACAGCCTCGACGACGGTTATGCCGAGGCCGCCGCCCGTAAACGTGCCGAGGGCGTGGGTGGCCTGCCCCGAACGGTGCGGGCGAAGCTCGGTCTCGCCGTGGGCTTGGTGCTCGCGGCTCTCGTGGTCACCGTCGGTGCGGCCCAGGCGCGGGTCGCGGCGCCGGTCGTCGCGAAGGAGCGCGAGGAGCTCATCGACCGTATCGACAGCGAGACCGATGCGGCCGACAAGCTCGAGAGCACCGTCGACAAGCTGCGTGACGACGTGAGCGGCCGGCAGCGGGAGGCGCTGAAGCAGAGCGGCGTCGGTGACCAGGCGGACCTGGTCGGCATCCTGTCGGGCGCTGTCGAGGTGCACGGACCAGGGGTCAAGCTGGTCGTGGACGATGCGAAGGAAGCCACCACGGGCGGTGAAGGCGACGCGCGTGAGACCTCCGGCTTCTCCGACACCGGGCGGGTCCGGGACCGTGACATGCAGCGCGTGATCAACGGGCTCTGGGCGTCGGGCGCCGAGGCCGTCTCCATCAACGGACAACGGCTGACGGCGCTGTCGGCGATCAGGGCCGCGGGTGAAGCGATACTGGTCGACAACAAACCGCTGGTGCCGCCGTACACGGTGCTCGCGGTGGGGGACGGGAAGAACCTCAGCAACAGGTTCCAGAACAGTGCCGACGGCTTGTATCTGAACGCCTTGCAGGAGAACTACGGCATCCGGACGGCCATCTCCGTGGTGGGCGACCTCCGGCTGCCCGCCGCACCGAGTGTGATCGTACGCACAGCGCAGCCGAGAACTGAGAAGGGCACATCGTGATCGCCGTACTGGGCCTCGTCGTGGGAGTCGTGGCCGGCCTGTTGGTCCAGCCCGAGGTTCCGGCAGCTGTCGTGCCGTATCTGCCGATCGCCGTGGTGGCGGCGTTGGACGCCGTTTTCGGCGGGCTTCGGGCCATGCTCGACGGCATCTTCGACGACAAGGTGTTCGTGGTGTCGTTCCTGTCGAACGTGGTCGTGGCCGCGCTGATCGTGTTCCTGGGTGACGAGTTGGGTGTGGGATCGCAGCTGTCCACCGGGGTCGTGGTCGTTCTCGGTATCCGGATCTTCTCGAACGCCGCGGCCATCCGTCGGCACGTCTTCCGGGCGTGAGGTCGATGAGCAATCAGGACGAGACGCCCGAGTACCGGCTCCGCAAGGAGCTGCCCGACGAGGTCCCCGTGGCATCGCCTGCGGAGGGAGCGGCCGAGAAGCCGGCCGAGCCCGTGCTGACCGGCCGGCAGCGGCTGGCGCAGGGAATCTGGCCGCCGCGGGTGTCGCGGGCCCAACTCATCGTCGCCCTGCTGCTGTTCGGCCTCGGTTTCGGGCTGGCCGTCCAGGTCGCGTCCAACAGCGACAGCGGAAACGCCCTGCGCGGTGCGCGTCAGGAAGATCTCGTACGCATTCTCGATGAACTCGACGACCGCAGTCAGCGTCTTGAGGACGAGAAGCAGGGACTGGAGAAGCAGCAGCAGGAGCTGGAGAACAGCTCCGACCAGGCCGAGGAGGCCCGTAAGCAGACTGTCGAGAAGGAGAAGCAACTCGGCATTCTGGCGGGCACGGTGGCTGCGCAGGGGCCGGGTATCACGATGACCATCGAGGACACGAAGGGGACGGTCGAGGCGGACATGTTGCTCGACGCGATCCAGGAGCTGCGCGCGGCCGGGGCCGAGGCGATCCAGGTGAACGGTGTGCGGGTCGTCGCGGGCACCTTCCTGACCGAATCCGGCAAGAGCGTGAGCGTCGACGGGAACAAGATCAACACGCCCTTTCGTTTCAAGGTCATCGGCAACCCGCAGGACCTTGAGCCGGCGCTCAACATCCCTGGAGGAGTGGTGCAGACTCTCGAGAAGGAGCAGGCCACGGTGACCGTCGAGCGGTCGGACAAGATCGTCGTGGATGCCTTGCGAGCGGCGAAGCAGCCTGACTACGCTCGGTCGTCGGGCCAGTGAACCGGGGGTGCATGCGGGGCGTCCGGCAGGGGCATGAGGTTGCGGGGGGTCGACGCACCGATCGGGTGGTGCGTGGTGGAAACTGTCTGGTGGGCACGGACGTTGTGAAGGTGTCCGGGTCGACCGGTGTATTCAGTCAGGGTTCGTCCTGCCCCACGGGCGGGTCTGTTTCGGTCAAGGGGAATCGCCCGTGAAGTTGTTTGCGAAGTTGTTCGGCAAGAGCGCGCGAGAGGGCAGCGACAACGCGACCGCTCGTCATCGCGCGCAGCCCGACGCCGAGGGTCAGCGGCCGTTGTTCCGGGATCAGGTGGCTGGTCCGGGCGGCGACATTTCCGGCGGCCAGGGCGCGGCGTCTGTTGACCCTGCGCAGTCCGGCGGCATAGGTTTCGGCCAACCGTCAACCTCAAGTGCGGGTGGAGGGTTTTCCCCTATGTCGGCCCTGGTCTGTACGAGGTGCGGTAACCGCAATGCGGAGAACAGCCGCTTCTGCTCCAACTGCGGCGCGCCGCTGCGCCCCGGTCTGACGCCCGAGCGTGCGTCGGAGACGACCTCCACCATCTCCATTTCCGGTCTCGAGGCCTACGACTCCGAGGTCACCGGTCAGACGCAATTGCCCGCGCTCTCACCCGAGGCGCAGGCCGCGGTCGACGCGCTGCCGCTCGGTTCCGCCCTGCTCGTGGTCAGGCGTGGCCCGAACTCGGGCAGCCGGTTCCTTCTGGACGGCGACCTCACCACAGCCGGTCGTCACCCGCAGAGCGACATCTTCCTGGACGACGTGACGGTCTCGCGCCGCCATGTGGAGTTCCGGCGCAACCCGGACGGCACGTTCAAGGTGGCGGACGTCGGCAGTCTGAACGGCACGTACGTCAACCGCGAGCGGATCGACGAGGTCGCCCTGTCGAACGGCGACGAGGTGCAGATCGGCAAGTACCGGCTGGTGTTCTACGCGAGCCAGCGGGGCTACTGACCCTCCCCCGGGCGCCGTCCGGGGGGACTCCCCAGGGAAGGTCCATGCTTCAAACACCGAGGGGCGGTGTCGGACACGGCACCGCCGCCACGGACGGTGGTCCGATGAGCATCGGCACCGTGCTGAACGCGCTCCGTGACGAGTTTCCCGAAGTGACCATCTCCAAGATCCGTTTTCTGGAGTCGGAAGGGCTCATCGAGCCGCAGCGGACCCCGTCGGGGTACCGGAAGTTCAGCGTGCAGGACGTCGAGCGCCTCGGGCACGTCCTGAGGATGCAACGGGACCACTATCTGCCGCTCAAGGTCATCCGCGAGCACCTGGACGCCATGGAGCGCGGTGAGGCCGCGCCGTTGCCGACCGTGGGCCGGCAGCGGGACGGTGAGGCCGCTCCGGAGCCGCCGGACGGGCCCACCGTCGCCCGGATCGGCCGGTCCGAGCTGTTGGCGGCCGCGGGGATCGGGGAGCCGGAGCTCGAGGAGTGGGAGTCGTACGGTCTCGTCGTGCCGCTGGAGGACGGGGTCTACGACGCGGAGGCGGCCACGGTGGCGGCGCTCGTGGCCGAGCTGGGCAGGTTCGGGATCGAGCCCCGGCATCTGCGGGTCATGAAGGCGGCGGCCGATCGGGAGGCCGGGCTCGTGGATCAGGTGGTGGCGCCGCTCAGGCGCCATCGCAATCCGCAGACCAGGGCGCACGCGGAGGCGCGTACGAAGGAGCTCGCGGGGCTCACGGTCCGGCTGCACGCGGCGTTGGTGCAGACGGCGCTCGGGGTACGACTGCCCTGAGCGGGCGGTTTCGCCCTGGGCGGATCGGTCACCCGTTCCCGGCCCGACTACCCAAACGTCCCGGGCACGGCCTAGGGTTGCTGTGTGAACGAGCTCGATGTCGTAGGTGTCCGGGTCGAGATGCCCTCCAACCAACCGATCGTGCTGCTGCGTGAAGTGGGAGGCGACCGCTACCTTCCCATCTGGATCGGACCGGGGGAGGCGACAGCCATCGCCTTCGCCCAGCAGGGCATGGCTCCCGCGCGACCGCTGACCCACGACCTGTTCAAGGACGTGCTGGAAGCCGTCGGCCAGGAGCTCACCGAGGTGCGCATCACCGACCTGCGGGAGGGCGTCTTCTACGCGGAGCTGGTCTTCGCCAGCGGGGTCGAGGTGAGCGCGCGTCCGTCGGACGCCATAGCGCTGGCGCTGCGTACGGGAACACCGATCTACGGCAGTGACACGGTCCTCGATGACGCGGGGATCGCCATCCCGGACGAGCAGGAGGACGAGGTGGAGAAGTTCCGCGAGTTCCTCGACCAGATCTCGCCCGAGGACTTCGGCAGCAGCAACCAGTAGCCGGCACGTGGGCTGACCGCGGGCGTCCCGCACGAGGGGCGCCCGCCCGGTTTTGGGCAATTGCCACCGGCGAGTGAGAGCGTCCTACGGCTACTTCTCAGCGCATTCGGCTAGCCTTTCCCCGCGGTGGGGTGCGGGAAACCACTCTCAGGGTGATTATCACTCGGCGTGCCGAGTGTGGCGATCGTTGACGCACCCCTGGTGACTGCCTACCGTCGACAAGGCAGGTCAAGGACGGAGGTCGGCGTGAGAAGCAGCGGCGACGGTACGGCTGGGGGTGCCCCCGGACTCGGTTTCGGGGGGAGCGGTCCGTACCCATCCCCAAGCTCTCAACCGCGCTCGAGCAGGGGGTATCCCCAGCAGAGCAGTGCGGCCGATCACGCCCCACAGCGAGCGGCGGCCGTGCCGAGCAGCGGAGGGGCGACGTCCATGGCGTCCGAGCAGATCGGCTATCGCGGTCCGACGGCCTGCGCGGCCGCGGGCATCACCTACCGGCAACTGGACTACTGGGCGCGCACCGGGCTCGTAGAGCCGAGTGTGCGGCCCGCGCACGGGTCCGGCACGCAACGCCTGTACAGCTTCCGGGACGTCGTCGTCCTGAAGATCGTCAAGCGGTTCCTCGACACCGGGGTGTCGCTGCAGAACATCCGCAGCGCCGTGCAGCATCTACGCGAGCGCGGGTTCAGTGACCTCGAGCGCATGACGCTGATGAGCGACGGCGCCACGGTCTACGAGTGCACCTCGCCGGACGAGGTCCACGCGCTGCTCCAGGGCGGTCAGGGCATCTTCGGCATCGCCGTGGGCGTCGTGTGGCGGGACGTCGAGAACGCGCTGTCGCAGCTGCACGGGGAGCGCGTGGACACCGGGGAGACGCTCGTCGGGCACAACCCGGCGGACGAACTGGCACGTCGGCGCAACCGGGCGGTCTGAGACTTCCCGCCCGGGGCGGACGGGCTGTACGACGCCATTGTCAGTGGCGTGGTGCAGCATCGGACATGTGAGAAACGCGCCCACGATCCTGCATCTCGACATGGATGCCTTCTTCGCTCAGGCGGAGCAGGCGTCCAAGCCGAGCCTGCGCGGGAAAGCCGTGGTCGTGGGCGGTCTGGGGCCGCGTGGAGTGGTGGCGACCGCCTCCTATGAGGCGCGGGTCTTCGGGGTGCACTCGGCGATGCCCATGGCCCAGGCGCGTCGGAGGGCTCCGAACGCCGCGTATCTGGTGCCGCGCTTCGCGTTCTACCGGTCGATCAGCGAGCAGGTCATGGGACTTCTGCGGGCGCTGTCGCCGCTGGTGGAGCCGCTCAGCCTGGACGAGGCCTTCGTGGACCTGGATGCCGGGGGAGCGGCCTGGGACAGTGAGTCGGCGCGGCTCGCCGGCGTCAGACTGCGCGCGGACATACGGGCCGTCACCGGGCTCACGGGTTCGGTGGGTCTGGCTTCCTGCAAGATGCTGGCGAAGATCGCCTCGGAGCAGGCGAAGCCCGACGGGCTGGTGCTCATCGAGCCCGGGACCGAGCGGGCCCTGCTCGGCCCCCTGTCGGTGCGGACACTGCCGGGAGTCGGCCCGGCGACGGGGGACCACCTGCGACGGGCGGGAATCACCACGATCGACGAGATCGCCGAGGCCGGCGAGGACGAGCTGGTGCGGCTGCTGGGCAAGGCGCACGGGCACGCGCTCTACGCCATGGCCCTGGCCCGCGACGACCGGCCCGTGGTGGCCGAGCGGGAGACGAAGTCGGTGTCGGTCGAGGACACCTACGACGTGGACATCCATGACCGGATCCGGGTGGAGCTGGAGGTGCAGCGGCTCGCGGACCGCTGCGTGCGCAGGTTGCGGGAGGCGGGTCTGTCGGGGCGGACCATCGTGCTGAAGGTGCGGCGGTACGACTTCTCCACGCTCACCCGCTCCGAGACCCTGCGCGGGCCCACCGACGACCCGGCCGTGATCCGGGAGGCGGCGGCCCGGCTGCTGGACTCCGTGGACACGACGGGTGGCGTGCGACTGCTCGGGGTGGGGGTCAGCGGGCTGGCGGACTTCACACAGGAAGATCTGTTCGCGCAGGCCGCGGAGGGCCGGGCGGACGGGCCCGAGGAGGAAGTCGTGGATGAACCCGTCGTCGAGGTACCGGTTCCGGTCGAGCACCAGTGGCGCCCGGGGAACGACGTCCGGCATGCCGAGCTCGGTCACGGATGGGTGCAGGGGAGCGGGCTGGGCCGGGTCACCGTGCGGTTCGAGACGCCGGAGTCGGAGCCGGGACGGGTACGGACCTTCCGCACCGACGATCCGGGGCTCGAGCCGGCGGAGCCGTTGCCGCTGGTGCGGCGGAGGCCGGATGACGGCGGCGGGGCGCATTCCGGGGGAGCGCCCGGACCGCTCGGCCCGGAAGCGGAATCACCGGCAGTGGAGTTCGGGAACTCTCTGTGAGGCGGATCAGTTACACAGAGTGAAGTGGTTCGAAGTGCGGGGTGAGTCGGAGCGGTGGTGTTCCCGCGAGGGGACGCCGGTGACGGATGAGGAACTGTATGGAACTGCACGGAGGTCGGTTCGCGGAGCCGGCGGGGGTGTCGCCGGAGCGGGGAGCCGAGATGCGGCGGGCGGTGGACCGGGTGACCCGGTGGGCCGCGAACCGGAGTGACGTGGTGGGGCTGCTTCTCGTCGGTGCCTCTGCGCGTGGGGCCGCGCGTCCCGGCCCCGACCTGGACCTCGTGGTGTTGTCGACCACCCCTGCCAGGTACGCCGAGGACGACGTGTGGACGCGTGAGCCGGCCCTGGGGGAGGCGATCCGGGTCCAGGGGCCCCTTATTGCGTGGCGGTGTCTCACCGGCTCCGGTCTGGAGGTCGAGGTGGGCGTCGGTTCCGCCCACTGGGCGCGGACCGATCCCGTCGACGCCGGCACGCGCAGAGTCGTCACGGACGGAGCCCGGCCGTTGTACGACCCTGCCGGGATTCTCGGAGCGTTGATACGGGCCTGTGTCCGAGGGGCTCAGCTGTCGTCGGTGCCCGCCAGCCGGCCGAAGTCGTGGTCGGGGAGCGGGGGAGGGGTGCCCAGGTCCAGGCCGTAGTGGTGGTAGAGCTGGAGTTCCTGTTCCGGGGAGAGGTGACGGCCGACGCCGAAGTCGGGAGCGTCCTTGATCAAGGCCCGCTCGAAGGGGATGCGCAGGGTGCCCTCGACCAGTCGGCTGGGCTCGAGGGGGACGAAGGCGTCGCGGGAGAACAGACCGGTGCGTATGGCCGCCCACTCCGGTACGCCGGTGGCGTCGTCCAGGTAGACCTCGTCGACGGTGCCGATCTTGGTGCCGTTGCGGTCGAACGCCTTGCGGCCGATCAGGTTGCGCGGATCGATGTCGGTCTGCACGGGCCCTCCACTTGGTCGCAACTCATCCGTAAGCACTACAAAAGAGCACATTGGGATGGGCGGCCACTCGAGCGAGTCCCGTTGACCCCGCTGGTAGTCTGACAACGGCTGCTGACACCGCGCGGGAGAGTCCTCCGGACATCATCGGAGGGCGCCGAAGGAGCAAATCCTCCCCGGAATCTCTCAGGCTCACGTACCGCACGGACGAGGTCACTCTGGAAAGCAGGGCGGGTGCCGACGGCGTCGACGGTTCCCGCTCTCACCGACGGTGAAAGCCGGGCGTCCTCGGACGGCCGGTGAAGCTCTCAGGTTGAGATGACAGAGGGGGAGGCCGTCCGGGTACCCACAGTGGTGACCCTCGAAGGTCGTGTCAGACCAGGAGGCCTCCGTAATGACCGCCCATCGCATTCCGCTCGCCGAGCTCGAGCAGGGAATCCCCTTCGAACAGCGCCACATCGGGCCCGACCATGAGGCGCGGGCCAAGATGCTCGCGCAGGTCGGCTACGGCTCGCTCGACGAGCTCACCGCCGCCGCGGTCCCGGACGTCATCAAGAACGCCGACGCGCTGGATCTCCCGGGCGCCCGGACCGAGGCCGAGGTGCTGGCCGAACTGCGCTCGCTGGCCGACCGCAACCAGGTCCTCGACCCGATGATCGGACTCGGCTACTACGGCACGTTCACGCCGCCCGTCATCCTGCGCAACGTCATGGAGAACCCCGCCTGGTACACGGCCTATACGCCGTACCAGCCGGAGATCTCGCAGGGCCGGCTCGAGGCGCTGCTGAACTTCCAGACCATGGTCGCGGACCTGACCGGGCTGCCGACGTCCGGCGCGTCGCTGCTCGACGAGGGCACGGCCGCCGCCGAGGCGATGGCACTGTCCCGGCGCATGGGGAAGAACAAGAAGGGCCTCTTCCTCATCGACGCCGACGCGCTGCCGCAGACCATCGCCGTGATCGAGACCCGCGCCGAGCCGACGGGCGTGGAGATCGTCGTCGCCGATCTGAGCGACGGTATTCCGGCGGAGATCGCCGCGCGGGAGATCAACGGCGTGCTCGTCCAGTACCCCGGCGCTTCCGGTGCCGTACGCGACCTCAAGGCGATCGTCGACCAGGCGCACGGGCTCGGCGCGCTCGTCACCGTCGCCGCCGATCTGCTCGCGTTGACGCTGCTGAAGTCGCCGGGCGAGCTGGGGGCGGACATCGCGGTCGGTACGACGCAGCGGTTCGGCGTGCCGATGGGTTTCGGCGGGCCGCACGCCGGTTACATGGCCGTCCGCGAGCAGTTCGCGCGCAGCCTGCCCGGGCGGCTGGTCGGCGTGTCCGTGGACGCCGACGGACACCGGGCCTACCGGCTCGCGCTGCAGACGCGTGAGCAGCACATCCGGCGCGAGAAGGCCACCAGCAACATTTGCACGGCGCAGGTGCTGCTGGCGGTGATGGCGGGGATGTACGCCGTCTACCACGGCCCCGACGGACTGCGCGCGATCGCCAGGCGTACGCACCGGTACGCCTCGATCCTGGCCGCCGGGCTCGAGGCCGGCGGCGTCGAGGTCGTGCACGGGTCGTACTTCGACACGCTGACCGTGCGGGTGCCGGCCAAGGCCTCCGAGGTCCTCGCCGCCGCGCGGGAGCACGGGGTCAACCTGTACCTCGTCGACGCCGACCACGTGTCGATCGCCTGCGACGAGACCACCGCGCGGGCCCAGGTGGCCGCCGTCTGGGCCGCCTTCGGGGTGGACGGCGACATCGAGTCGCTCGACGCGTCCACCGAGGAGACGCTGCCCGAAGGGCTGCTGCGGTCCGACGCGATCCTCACGCACCCCGTGTTCCACCAGCACCGCTCCGAGACCGCGATGCTGCGCTATCTGCGCAGGCTGGCCGACCGGGACTACGCGCTGGACCGGGGCATGATCCCGCTGGGCTCCTGCACCATGAAGCTCAACGCGACCACCGAGATGGAGCCGGTCACCTGGCCCGAGTTCGGGCAGTTGCACCCCTTCGCGCCGGCCGAGCAGGCGCAGGGCTACCTGACGCTCATCCGTGAGTTGGAGGAGCGGCTCGCGGAGGTCACCGGGTACGACAGGGTGTCGCTCCAGCCGAACGCCGGCTCGCAGGGCGAGCTGGCCGGGCTGCTCGCCGTCCGTGGATACCACCGGGGCAACGGGGACGAGCAGCGGACCGTGTGCCTCATCCCGTCCTCCGCGCACGGCACGAACGCGGCCAGTGCCGTGATGGCGGGCATGAAGGTCGTCGTCGTCAAGACCGCCGAGGACGGCGAGATCGACGTCGAGGACCTGCGGGCGAAGATCGAGCGCTACCGTGACGAGCTCGCGGTGCTGATGATCACCTATCCGTCGACGCACGGAGTGTTCGAGGAGCACGTCGCCGACATCTGCGCGCAGGTGCACGAGGCGGGCGGGCAGGTGTACGTCGACGGCGCCAACCTCAATGCGCTCGTCGGGCTCGCCAAGCCGGGGCACTTCGGCGGGGACGTCTCGCACCTGAACCTGCACAAGACGTTCTGCATCCCTCACGGGGGCGGCGGCCCGGGTGTCGGACCCGTCGCCGTACGGTCGCACCTGGCGCCCTACCTGCCGAACCACCCGCTCCAGCCCGCCGCCGGGCCGGAGACCGGAGTGGGACCGATCTCCGCCGCCCCCTGGGGCTCCGCGGGGATCCTGCCGATCTCGTGGGCGTATGTGCGGCTCATGGGCGGCGAGGGGCTCAAGCGGGCCACGCAGGTCGCCGTGCTGAGCGCCAACTACATCGCCAAGCGGCTGGAGCCGCACTACCCGGTGCTCTACAACGGGCCGGGCGGGCTGGTCGCGCACGAGTGCATCATCGACCTGCGGCCGTTGACCAAGGCGACCGGCGTGAGCGTCGACGACGTCGCCAAGCGGCTCATCGACTACGGGTTCCACGCGCCGACGATGTCGTTCCCGGTGGCCGGGACGCTGATGATCGAGCCGACCGAGTCCGAGGACCTGATCGAGCTGGACCGTTTCTGCGAGGCGATGATCGCCATCCGGGCGGAGATCGAGAAGGTCGGGGCCGGCGAGTGGCCGGCCGAGGACAACCCGCTGCGCGGTGCCCCGCACACCGCGGCCGCGCTGGGCGGGGAGTGGGAGCACGCGTACACGCGTGAGGAGGCCGTCTTCCCGGCCGGGGTGTCGGCCGCCGACAAGTACTGGCCGCCGGTGCGCCGTATCGACCAGGCCTTCGGCGACCGGAACCTGGTGTGCTCGTGCCCGCCGCTGGACGCCTACGAGGACTGAGCGAGCGTGAGGGCCCCCGTCCGTGCCGGGCGGGGGCCCTCACGCGCTCTACGGCGTCGCCAGGGACACATCGGTCGCCTTGATCAGCGCCACCACGTCGGAGCCCAGGAAGAGACCGAGGTCGATGGCCGCCTCCCTGGTGATCACCGCGATGAGTTCGCCCCCGTCCATGGAGATCTTCACCGAGGCCATGACGCCGCCGGTCACGAGGCCGGTGATCGCGCCGCTGAGCCGGTTGCGGATCGACAGGCCGTCGACCCGGCCCGTGGCCAGGGAGACCTCCGTCGACTTCACCAGGGCGTGGACGGCGGTGCCGGCGGTGAGGCCGAGTTGGCGCACGGCCTCCAGGGTGATGGCCGCCGTGAGGTCCTGGCCACCGTCCAGGCGGATCTTGACGGTGGCCATGACCTCGCCGGGCTGGACGGCGGTGACGGTGCCGGGGAGTTGGTTGCGGATGCTCAGGCTCATGGGCGACAACGGTAGGCCGCCGGGCATCTTTTGCGGGGTATGCGTAGGTCTGCGTCGTCTTTGACGTCCTGCGAGTGGACGGGTGCGCAAGCCTGACGGTGCCGGGGCGGCGGGCCGGGACGGGGTCAGCCCGTGTGGACGCGGGGGCGGCGGGCGCGGTCCGGTTCGGCCTCGCGCAGGACCTCCCGGGTGACCGGGGCGACCTCGCCCTGGCCGAAGAGGAAGAAGCGCAGGAAGTTCGCGAACGGGTTGCCCTCGGTCCACTCGAAGTAGATGTGCGGGATGCAGCCGGTGGTGTCACGGGTGTGCAGCAGCAGCGCGGCCAGGGCGTTGGAGATGGACGAGGACTCCAGGGTCAGGACGCGGTAGCGGTTGTGGAGGACCTCGCCGCGCACGGTCAGTCCGGCCTCGAACTCGGACGGGTCCACGACGGTGACCTCGAGGAAGACGAAATCCTCCCCGGGGATGTCGTTGTCCTGCCGGATCTGCTCGATCTTCTCGCGGTACTCGGCCTTGTCGCGCTGGTCGGGTTCGTTGGCGATGAACCGTATCTTGCGGCTGGCCATGTCCCGGATGAAACGTTCCGCCATGTCGTCCAGCGTCACGCTGGTCACGCGGAGCTCGAAGGCGCGGGCCAGCCGGGACAGCAGCGAGACCAGGATGATCCCGGCGATGAAACAGGCGCCGATCTTCACGCCGTCCGGGCGCTCGATGACGTTCACGACGGTCACGTAGAGCAGGACCGCCGAGACGACGGCGAAGCCGACGGTCCAGCCCCGCTGACGGGCACGCCGGGCGGCTATGGTCACCGCGATCGCGGCCGAGGACATCAGGACGAGGACGCCGGTGGCGTAGGCGCCGCCCTGGGCGTCGACGTCGGCGTCGAAGATCCAGGTGACCAGGAAGGCGATGAGGGTGAAGACGATGACCATGGGACGGACGGCACGGGCCCAGTGCGGGGCCATGCCGTAGCGGGGCAGGTAGCGGGGCATCAGGTTGAGCAGCCCGGCCATCGCGGAGGCGCCGGCGAACCACAGGATGGCGATCGTCGACACGTCGTACACCGTGCCGAAGGCGTTGCCCAGGTATTCGTGGGACAGATACGCGAGGGCGCGTCCGTTGGCCTGGCCGCCGGACTCGAACTCCTTCTCCGGGATCAGCACGGTGGTGATGAAGCTGGTGGCGATGAGGAAGACGCTCATGATCAGGGCGGCGGTCGTCAGCAGCTTCTTGGTGTCCCGGATGCGGCCCCTGGGGTCCTCCGCGGTGTCGTCCGGGTCGCCCTGGACGTGAGGCATGACCGCCACGCCGGTCTCGAAGCCGGAAAGGCCCAGTGCGAGTTTGGGGAAGACCAGCAGGGAGACGCCGATCATCGCGAACACGTTGCCGTGCTCGGCGGTCAGGGCGGCGGTCCAGTCGGTGACCACATGCTCCTCGGTGAGCACATGCCACAGACCGACGGCCACGACGACGACGTTCAGGCCCAGATAGGCGACGACCAGGGCGACCGCGACGCCGATGGCCTCCAGGAAGCCCTTGAGGAACACCGCGCCGAGCAGGGCGACGAGGACGAGCGTGATCACCATCTGCTTGTCGTGCAGGGTGCTGGTCAGGTGTGGGTTCTCGACGAGGTGGGTGGAGGCGTCCGCCGCGGAGAGGGTGATGGTGATCAGGAAGTCGGTGGCGGCGAAGCCCAGCAGGGTCAGGACGAACAGCTTGCCCTTCCAGAAGGACAGCAGCCGTTCCAGCATCGCGATCGAGCCCTCGCCGTGCGGGCTCTCCTCGGCGACGCGCCGGTAGACCGGCAGAGCGCCCGCCAGGGTGACGATCACCAGCACGATCGTCGCCACCGGGGAGAGCAGGCCGGCGGCGAGGGCGGCTATGCCCGGCTGGTAGCCGAGGGTCGAGAAGTAGTCGACACCGGTCAGGCACATGACCCGGTACCAGCGCTGGCCCTTGTGCGCCGGTTCGGGTTCGGCCTGTGCTCCCGGGGGGCCGCCGTGCCTGCCCATGTCGGACAGGCCCTCCAGCATCCAGGCGCGCAGGCGGCTGGGAGGCGGGTGCTCGGTGGTGGCCATCGGCGTGCTCCTGATGCGGCTCAGCGTGTGGTTTCGGCCATCACGCGGACGGCGGAATCAGCGTAAGCGGAGAGTGACGCCTGGGCCCCTGGATCACGGGCCGGAGGGCGTCAAGCTTCCGTTAAGACTGGTCGCAGGCCGGGCACGCAGCGTCACCTGCCGACGGGTTTGTTTCCGGCCGCAGCGGCGTCGCCGCGATGCGCTTCGTAATGTTCGCCGATGAATCCGAATGTTTCGACGCCCTAGGACCTCTCACTGAGTCTTCCTGCGTGAACAGAGCCTCGAATTGCCTGTGTTCAAGGGGTTGCCACCTGTTGGAGGGTGTCTCTAGGGTGCGGCAGCAGCGAAGCTTTCTGGATCTGGTTCGAAACTTTCGATCTATCAAGGAGCGCATGATGGGCGACCCGGCACTCTCCCGCCGCGGCTTTCTGGCGGCCTCCGCCGCGGCCGGTCTGAGCATGACGGCACTGAGCGCCTGCGGCGGCGACTCGGACGGAGGGTCGTCGGGGACGACCACCATCGAGTGGTGGAACATCTCCACCACCCAGCCGACCAAGGACGTCTGGGCCGGACTGGCCAAGCAGTTCGAGGCCCAGAACCCCAAGGTGAAAGTCAAGATCGTTCAATTGGAGAACGACGCCTACAAGTCGAAGATGACGGCGCTGACCGCCTCCGGGAAGCTGCCCGACATCTTTCACACCTGGGGCGGCGGTGTCCTGAAACAGCAGGTCGACGCCGGGCTCGTCGAGGACCTCACGGAGAGGACCAAGGAGTGGGGCGACGGCCTGCTCTCGGTCGCCCGTGAGCCCTACCTGCTCGACGAGAAGGCGTACGGCATCCCGTTCGACATCGGCATGATCGGGTTCTGGTACAACAAGGCCCTCTTCAAGCGGGCCGGCGTCAGCGCGCCCCCCACCACGTGGAGCGGCTTCCTCGACGCCGTGCGCAAGCTCAAGGCCGCCGGGATCACGCCGCTCGCGCTGGCGGGCAAGGAGAAGTGGCCCGGCATGTACTACTGGGCGTACCTCGCGATGCGCACCGCCGGTGTCGACGCCCTGAGCAAGGCCGGGGACGACAAGGACTTCACCGGGGACGGCTTCGTCCAGGCCGGACAGCACCTCCAGGACCTGGTCGACCTCCAGCCGTTCCAGAAGGGGTTCCTCGGCGCCGCCTACTCCAGCCCCACCGGCCAGGCAGCCGCGGTGGGCAACGGCAAGGCGGCGATGGAACTCATGGGCCAGTGGGCGCCCGTGGTGGAGGCCGACGCGGGCAAGGGGCTCGGGGCGGACCTCGGCTTCTTCCCGTTCCCGGCGGTGGACGGCGGAAAGGGTGTGATCACCGAGGTGTTCGGCGGGGGTGGCGGGCACGCCCTGCGCAAGGACGCCCCGCAGGCCGCCGTCGACTTCCTGAAGTTCTTCGCCTCCGCGGCCACGGACACCGAACTGGTCAAGAAGACCGGGGTGCTGCCCGTCGTACCGGCTGCCGAGAGCGCCATCACCGATCCCAACATCAAGTCCGTACAGGCCCAGTTGAAGGCCGCCACCGGCTTCCAGCTCTACCTCGACCAGGCGTACGCGCCCGCCCTCGGCCAGGAGGTCAACGACAGCGTCGCCGCCCTCATCGCAGGGTCCAAGTCACCACAGCAGGTCACCGAGTCGATCACCAAGGTCGCGAAGGAAGAGCAGTAGCAGGCGATGACCTCCACCTTCCTTCCGGACAAGCGCAGCGGCCCGGACGTCGGCCCGCCGCCCCCGTCCGCCGGTTCGGGCCGGAGCCGGACGCGGCGGCGGGCGCGGCACTGGCTCACCGCCGTCGGCTTCCAGGTGCCCGCGCTGGTGCTGTTCGGCACGCTCGTGCTGCTGCCGATGCTGTTCGCGCTGTACGCCTCGTTCTTCCGCTGGGGCGGCTTCGGCATGCCCGACGACTACATCGGCGGAGACAACTTCACCCGGCTCTTCCAGGACCCGGTGTTCCTGGGCGACCTGTGGCGCTGTCTGCTTCTGGTCGGGCTCTCGCTCGTCCTCCAGCTGCCGTTCGCGCTCGCCCTGGCGGTGGCGCTCAACCAGAGGATCCGCGGCCGGGCCGTGTACCGGATGCTGTTCTTCGCGCCGTACATCCTCTCCGAGGCGATCACCGGCGTGCTGTTCAGCATGATCTTCGCCCCGGACGACGGTCTCGCCGACCACGTCCTGGGGGCGATCGGTCTGGACGGCGTGGGCGGCGAGTGGTTCGCCGATCCCTCCACCGTCATGGCCACCCTCTTCCTGGTCATGACGTGGAAGTACTTCGGCTTCCACATGATGCTCTACCTGGCCGGACTCCAGTCCATCCCTGCCGAGTTGACCGAGGCCGCCCTGATCGACGGAGCGGGCCCCTGGCAGCGCTTCCGCAACGTCACCCTGCCGCTGCTCGCGCCGACCCTGCGGATCAGCGTCTTCCTGTCGGTCATCGGCTCGATCCAGCTCTTCGACCTGGTGTGGGTGGTCACCGCGGGCGGTCCGGACCACCACTCCGAGACGATGGCCGTGACCATGTTCCAGTACGGCTTCAAGCGCTACCAGGTCGGCTACGCCAGCGCGATCAGCGTGGCCATGTTCGGCATCAGTCTCGTCTTCGCCCTCGCCTACCAGCGGTTCGTGCTCCGCCGGGACCTTCAGGGCGCCACCACGACCATGCGAGGAGGCGGCTCGTGAGCGTCGTCAAGACCGGCCGAGCGGCTCACGGGACCGGCCGGACGGCGCGCAGGACCGCCCGGACCCTGCCGCTGCACCTCGTCCTCGGGATCGTCGGCGCGGTGATGGGCGTGCCGCTCGTCTACGCCGTGCTGTCCGGCTTCAAGTCCACCGACCAGCTCTCCCGCAATCCCATCGGCCTGCCCGACCCCTGGATCACCTCCAACTACACGGACATCCTCGGTTCCGGCTCCTTCTGGCAGCTCGTCGGCAGCAGCACGCTCATCGCGGCCGGTACGACCGTGGTGGTCGTCGCGGTGTCCGCGCTCGCCGCGTTCTCCTTCGCCCGGTTCGCCTTCCGCGGCCGGGAGATGCTGTTCACCCTGTTCACGATGGGGCTGATGTTCCCCTTCGCGGTGGCGGCGCTGCCCCTGTTCCTGCTGCTGCGCTCCATGGGCCTGCTGGACAACCCGCTCGGTGTGATCCTGCCGCAGGCCGCCTTCGGGCTGCCGATGACCATCGTCATCCTGCGCGGGTTCTTCCGGGAGATCCCCGCCGAACTGGAGGAGGCGGCCACCCTAGACGGCTGCGGGCCCCTCGGCTTCTTCTGGCGGATCCTGCTGCCCATGGCCAGGCCCGCCCTCGGCACGGTCTCCGTCCTCGCCGTCGTGGGCAGCTGGAACAACTTCCTCCTGCCGCTGCTGGTCTTCAACGAGCCCACCTGGTGGACCATCCCGATCGGCGTCCAGCAGTTCCAGGGCCAGTACTCCGCGGAGTACGCGCGCGTCTTCGCCTATCTCGTCCTGGCCATGGTGCCCGCCCTGGCCTTCTACGCCGTCGCCGAGCGCCAGCTCGTCGGCGGCCTCACCGCCGGCGCCACGAAGGGATGACCCGCGCCCGCGGACCCGTACGGCTCGCCCCTACCGTGAGGAGTCGCACCATGCCCAGCACCGCCGCCCGTACCCGGCTCAGACTCGCCGGAGCCCTCGCAGCCGTCCTCGTCGCCGCCGGTGTCGCCGGCGGACCCGCCGCCCAGGCGCACGAGGGCCCGGCGCACGGAAAGCCGCGTACGACCCTCGCCGACCTGGCGCAGCGCCACGGCCGCTACTTCGGCAGCGCCACCGACAACCCCGAACTCACCGACTCCGCCTATACGAGGATCCTGGGCGACGAGTTCGACATGATCACCCCGGGCAACGGCATGAAGTGGTACGCCACCGAGCCACAGCAGGGCGTCTTCGACTGGACGGCCGGCGACGAGATCGTCGGTCTCGCCCGCGACCACCACCAGAAGGTGCGCGCCCACACCCTCGTCTGGCACAGCCAGCTGCCCGGCTGGCTGACCGACAAGGAATGGACGGCGGACGAGCTGCGGGCCGTCCTGAAGAAGCACATCCAGACCGAGGTGCGCCACTACCGGGGCAAGGTCTACGCCTGGGACGTCGTCAACGAGGCGTTCAACGAGGACGGCACCTACCGCGAGACGGTCTTCTACAAGACCCTCGGCCCCGGATACATCGCCGACGCCCTGCGGTGGGCCCACCAGGCCGACCCGAAGGCGAAGCTCTACCTCAACGACTACAACATCGAGGCCGTCGGCCCGAAGAGCGACGCCTACTACGCGCTGGCCAAAGAACTGAAGGCCCAGCGCGTCCCGCTCGACGGAATCGGCCTCCAGGCGCACCTCGCCCTCCAGTACGGCTATCCGACGACCCTCGAGGACAACCTCCGCCGCTTCTCCCAGCTCGGCCTGGACACCGCGCTCACCGAGGTCGACGTACGGATGCTGCTGCCCGCGACCGACGAGAAGCTGGCCCAACAGGCCGACTGGTACCGGGACATGACCGAGACGTGCCTCGCGGTGCGGCGGTGCGTCGGCATCACGGTCTGGGACTACACGGACAAGTACTCGTGGATTCCCGCCTTCTTCCCCGGCGAGGGGGCGGCCCTGCCCTGGGACGAGCAGTTCGCGCCGAAGCCGGCGTACTACGCGATCCGGGAGGCGCTCAGCTAGCGGCGCGTGGCGGCGCGGTGCTCGAACGCACCACCAACTCCGTGCCCAGTTCCACCCGCGGCGAGTCCGGGCGCTCGCCGCGGGCCAGGCTCAGGACCGTGCGAGCGGCGAGTTCGCCCATTGCGGCGAGGGGCTGGCGGACGGTGGTCAACGGCGGTGCCGACCAGCGGACTTCCGGCAGGTCGTCGAAGCCGACCACGCTCATGTCCTCAGGGGCCCGCAGGCCGCGCCGACGCAGCGCCTCTATCGCGCCGAGAGCCATCCGGTCGCCGGCCGCGAACAGGGCGGTCGGCGGTTCGGGCAGACCCAGCAGGGCGGTGCAGCCGGTGAGACCCGACTCGGGGCGGAAGTCGCCGGGGACGACGAGGGTTTCGTCGACGGCGAGACCGGCCGCCTCCAGGGCGGCCCGGTAGCCGTGGTAGCGGGCGCGGGAGCAGAGCAGCCGGCGCGGACCGGCGATCAGGCCGATCCTGCGGTGACCGAGCGACAGCAGGTGCTCGGTGGCGGCCAGGCCGCCCGACCAGTTCGCGGCGCCGATGGTGGGGGTGTCGTCGGCGGGGGAGCCTGTCGGGTCGACGACGACCAGCGGGACGCCCAGGACGCGCAGCTGCTCGTGCAGGGCGGGTTCGAGGGCCGAGGTGACGAGGATGACGCCCTCGGAGGCGCGGGAGCGCAGGTTGCGCATCCACTCGCGGGCGTCGCCCGAGCGGTCGTGGATCGCCGACACCACCGTGCCCGCCCCGGCCGCGTGGGCGACCTCCTCGACCCCTCGGATGATCTCCACCGCCCAGGGGCTGTCGAGGTCGTTGAAGACGAGGTCGAGCAGCGAGGCGCGGGTGCGGGAGGTGGCGGGGCGCCTGCGGTAGTCGTGCAGGCGCAGCAGGTCCTCGACCCGGGCCCGGGTTCCCGGCGAGACGTCGGAGCGGCCGTTGACGACCCGGGACACGGTCGGAACCGAGACGCCGGCCCGGCGGGCGATCTCGGTGATCGTGATCCTGCCCCGAGAGGCGGGCACCGTGTCCTCAGCTGTCACTTCCCCCACCTCCGTCGGCTGGTTGCGGACGCCGCTCCGAAACTTCCAGGAGTCTTCCGGGAAGCGCGCTGCCGTGGGAAGACGTACCGGGCACGCATCACGTCGAGACCGGGCGGCTACAGGCAGTGAGGGGCCCTGGACACGCGTCGGGGCCGGTTCGCGGTGGTGTCCGCGGCCGGCCCCTCATGTCTGCGGACGGCGGTCCCGCGCCGTCCGGCCGGTGCTCAGGCGGCGGTCACGACCCGGTGGGGGGCGATGACCCGGCCGTCCGGCAGGAGCTCACCGGTGTCCTCGAAGAGCAGGACGCCGTTGCACAGCAGGCTCCAGCCCTGCTCCGGGTGGTGCGCCATGAGGCGCGCGGACTCCCGGTCGGCTGACGTAGCTGTCGGGCACGGTGGCTGGTGCTGGCACATGGATGGGAACTTCCGCTCTGGCGTGAGGTCTGAGATGGCTGTGGTGTCTGATCCGCGGCGTGAAACCTCGTTCATGGCCGCCCCCCGTTGTGATAAGTCCGTCGGAACCCAGTGTTGCCCCACGGAGGTCGATCCGCAGGGATTTGGCCGCACCGCTTCTCACAGGTTCATGACGCATCACCCACGCGGGCGGTTCATCCCGACCGCACTGTCACTTCGGATGGTTTCTGGTGGCCGGATGGGGCTAGTCCGGACGGGACCCGGGCGGATTCCGGGCCTCCGGACCGTGCCGTACCCCGCCACCGGGGCCGCGGTGACGGGGTACGGGGTGCCGGGGGCGGGACCGACCGGTCGAGTGCCCGAGCGGTCAGGCCGGTGAGCCGAGCAGCGGTGGCGTCGCAGGTGTGACACGGAGGGTGAGCAGAGGAAGCAACTCGGCGACCCGGTGCGCGCGGTGTGCGGCGATCCCGGGCGGTGCCGGGGCCAGCGGTACCAGGAGGTCGGTCGGGGCCGGATGGCCGGTGGTGCCGTCCGAGGCGCTGTCGCCGTGCAGCCAGAGGGTGAGCATGTAGAGCCCGGGTACCGACAGCAGCCGCGCCTGGAGCGGCTGGGTGGTCGTCGATTCGGCCTGGCGCAGGGCGCGCTCGGTGGAGGCGATGTAGGGGCCCTCGAAGAAGTGCGAGAACGCCCAGCCGTCCGGGGTGAGCCGGGTTTCGGCCGCGGCCACGGCGCGGTCGCCGCAGCGGATCAGGAAGCGCCAGCCGGCCAGCCGGGTCACGGCCACGCCTTCGGGGGTGATCCGGTCCAGGACGTGCAGGGGCAGGGGAAGTTCGGGGGTGGCGTCGCCCTGAGCGGTGCGCAGGGCGGGGGTACGAGCCTCGCGGACCGCGGTGGGGGAACCGAGTGCCATGAGGACGGAGCGCAGGGCGGGCGCGGGAGCCGGGGGGACATGCAAAGGCATGGTGGGTCGCCTCTCATTCGACAGGCACGGTGGCGCGAGGGCATGGGCGGACGGCGCTGTCAGCCAACTCTCGACAGGTCGGAGAGGCGGGGGCCGGAGTCTGGGGGTGCAGGGGTGCGCGAGCGGCCTGCCGTCACCTTGACGGCAGGCTCCTTCGACCGTGGGCGCCAACCTTCTCTGCCTTGTCCGCGGAGTTTATACGACATGTGTTCAGACTGTGTTTCGTCTAGTCGATCCCGGGATACTCGGCAAGGGTTCATCCGGTCGACGACAGGGGCGAATCATCCCGATTCAGAGCGGGTAGCAGGGCGATGACCTCGGCTTATGCGCGCGTAGCGGTCGGCCCATTTCCGTCGGTGTTTTTCACGAGTTCCAGATTTCGTGAAAGGCCGCTCGTCCGCATGCCGGGTGAATGTGCCAGTGGTCACCGCCAGTGGCTTTCGGTCAGCGTAGCGGGTGCCGGGTCGCGCCGGGGCGTTATCGATCGGCACGGCTGGGCATCATCCCACCTGACCGGATCATCCGGCGGCCGGGAACATCGGCCCGCCCACACCAGGAGGGACGCTTCGATGGGGGAAAAGGTCGTGGCAGGCGCGTTCGACCTGTCCGATCGTCAGGACTACCGGCACAAGCTCCGGCGGTGTCTGACGGGGCTCGAGCGGCTCCTGGCCCAGAAGCGCTTCGACCGCCCCAAGAACCTCATGGGGCTCGAGATCGAACTGAATCTCGCGGGTGCCGACGGCCAGCCGAGAATGCTGAATGGGCAAGTACTGGAGAGGATCGCGAGCCGCGATTTCCAAACAGAACTCGCCATGTTCAATCTGGAAGTCAACATAGCCCCACATCGATTGGGCGGCCGGGTTTTCGATCGGCTGGCGGAGGAACTCCGTACGTCACTGGCATATGCCCATCGAAAGGCGGGCGAGGTCGACGCCGGTATCGTGATGATCGGTATTCTGCCGACTCTCGACCGGGACGACCTGGTCTCCTCGAACCTTTCCGAGGTCGACCGCTACACCCTCCTCAACGACCAGATCGTAGCCGCCCGGGGAGAGGACTTCGCCCTCGAGATCGACGGGGTCGAGCGCCTGTCGTGCACCTCGAAGTCGATCGTGCCCGAGGCGGCCTGCACCTCCGTGCAACTGCACCTCCAGGTCACGCCGGCCCGCTTCCCCGCGGTGTGGAACGCCGCGCAGGCGGTCACCGCCGCGCAGATCGCCATCGGCGCCAACTCCCCCTTCCTGTTCGGTCACGAACTGTGGCGGGAGTCGCGGCCCCCGCTGTTCCAGCAGGCGACCGACACCCGGCCGCCGGAACTCCAGGCGCAGGGCGTACGGCCCCGGACGTGGTTCGGGGAGCGCTGGATCGGCTCGGCGTACGAGCTCTTCGAGGAGAACCTCCGCTTCTTCCCGCCGCTGCTGCCCATCTGTGACGAGGAGGACCCGCTGGAGGTCCTGGAGGCGGGCGGGGTGCCGTCGCTCGCCGAGCTCGTCCTGCACAACGGTACGATCTACCGCTGGAACCGGCCCGTCTACGGCATCGCCGACGGCGTTCCGCACCTGAGGGTGGAGAACCGGGTCCTGCCCGCCGGGCCGACCGTGACCGACGTGATCGCCAACGCGGCCTTCTACTACGGCGTCGTCCGGGCCCTCGCGGAGGAGCCCCGGCCGGTGTGGTCCCGGCTGCCGTTCGAGACCGCCGCCGCCAACTTCGACGCGGCCTGCCGGTACGGGATCGAGGCGCGGCTCCAGTGGCCGCGGCGGGGCCGCCTGGGCGGCGTGGTCGAGGTGGACGCGGTGAGTCTCGTACGGGACGAGCTGCTGCCGCTGGCCGAGGCCGGGCTGGACGGGTGGGGAGTGGAACCGGCCGACCGCGATCTGTATCTCGGGGTCATCGAGGAACGGTGCCGACGGCGTACCAACGGGGCGACCTGGCAGGTGGCGACCTTCCACCGGGCCCTGGAGGCGGGGCTGTCGCGGGACGCGGCGCTGGCGGCGACCACGCGGCGGTACGCGGAGCTGATGCATCTCGGGGAGCCGGTGCACACGTGGCCCGTGGGGTTGCCCGAGGTCGTGCCCTTGGGGTGAGGGGTGGTCGGCGAGGTTGCGAGGCTTTCGGGCGGTGCGGGTGCGGGTGGCGGTGCGTGGGGGCGGGCGCGCGGCGTAGCGCATATCGAGACGTGATGAGGGGGCCGGGCGGGTCGGTTTCCAGGATTCGGCGAGCGGCGTGATGCGGGAGATGCCGCCCGGGGCGTCTCCTCCACGGCGGGTCCGACGCCGCCCGGGCGGCCGGATCGGCGATCGGCTGCGGGCTGATGCCGTCGGCCGCGGTCACCAGGGCTCGCGGGGCGTCGTGGTGCGACGTCCGGAAGCCGTGTTCCTAATGTAGTTTCCGCTGGTCGGGGCGGCGCGGCCAGGTCCTGAACCGGATCGCGGCCAGCCTTTCGCCGGGTGCTCAGCCGCGTCTTGTCGACCCGGTGTGAAGGGGTGGTCGAGCCGCGGTGAGCCGTCCTTCGGGCACGACAGGTCGAGCTCGGCGTCCCCGGCCGCCTGCGTCGGAGCCATGTCCGTGGTGGAGGCGGCCAACGTCAGCCGTACCGGATGGTCCCGGCAGGAGAGGCCGAAGCAGAACAGATCGCCGCGCACGGCCCCGCGGCACCCCGGCGAGCCCGAGCACGAAGGCGGTTGCGAAAGCCATGGTGCGACGGCGCACACGAGGGCGGGGGTCGCTGCCGCCCGCCCCGTACCGATCGGGCAAGCTGTGACGTCCCATGACGGTGGCGCCCTTCCCTGTCGGCCCCCCTGGCGGATTTCCGCCGCACGGCCTGCGAAAGGGAGGTGCGCCCCGTACGGCGCCCGTCCTCCGGTCGGTCTGTCACGCAGGATCCTCGTCGCTTCTTCCGAGACCCTGGCGAGGCAGCGACGGGGATGCGGCGGGTGTACGCAACTGGAGGCAGGTGTGCAGGTGGAGGCAGGGTCGGTGGCTGATTCTTTTCCGCGGGAACAGCTCTCGCGACGGATTTTCCGTGACGAGACACTGCTCGTTCTGGGTGTTTCGCTTGGTGCGAGCGGTGTGTCGGCCCTGATCAGTTTTGTCGGATCGGTCACCAAGCCAGGAGGTCTGAAGGACCAGGCGGCGACCCTCAACGCCTCTGCCGCGCCAGGCCGTCCATGGCTCGATCTCGCCTGGCAGCTGTTCGGGATCGCCACGGCGCTCGTCCCGGTGGCCCTCGTCGCGCACTTCCTGCTGCGCGAGGGCCGGGGGCTGCGGACGCTGGGGTTCGACCGCACCCGGCCCTGGCCGGACCTCGGCCGCGGTGCGGCGATCGCGGCGGTGATCGGCAGCACCGGCATCGCCTTCTATCTCGCTGCGCGAGGTCTTGGCTTCAACCTCACGGTGGTGCCGGAGGCGCTGCCTGACGTGTGGTGGAAGTATCCGGTGCTGGTCATGTCCGCGATGCAGAACGCGATCCTGGAAGAGGTCATCGTCGTCGGTTATCTGCTGCGCCGGCTGGGCCAGTTGGGCTGGACGCCGGGCACCGCCCTCGTGGCCAGTTCCGTGCTGCGCGGCTCGTACCACCTCTACCAGGGCATCGGCGGCTTCATCGGCAACATGGTGATGGGCGTGGTGTTCGTCTACCTCTACCGGCGCTGGGGCCGGGTCGGTCCCCTGGTGGTGGCGCACTCCCTGCTCGACATCGGGGCCTTCGTGGGATACGCGCTGCTGGCGGGGAAGGTGGGGTGGCTGCCGACGGCGTGAGCCACCCCTTCGCCCGGACCGGACCCAGGTCAGGACCAGGCGAGCAGGTCACCCTCGATGACGGTGACCGCGCGACCGGTCAACAGGGTGCGGTCGCCGCGTAGTTCGGTGCGCACGCGGCCGGACCGGGGGGAGGCCTGGAGGCCGGTCAGGGCGGTGCGGCCGAGCCGCTCGGACCAGTAGGGCGCCAGGGCGGTGTGGGCGCTGCCCGTGACCGGGTCCTCGTCGATGCCGACGTTCGGGAAGAAGCAGCGGGAGACGAAGTCGTGTCCCAGCCCCGGGTCCTCGGCGCGGGCGGTGGCGATGATGCCGCGGCGGGAGTGGACGGCCAGGGCCTTGTGGTCCGGACGCAGGGAGCGGACGGTCTTCTCGTCGGCCAGCTCGACCAGCAGATCGCCGACGTGCGGGCCGGTGTCGAAGCAGGTGAGCGGCTCGGCGCCCAGGGCATCGCCGACCCCGGCCGGGATCTCGACCTTCGTCAGCGGGGCGGTCGGGAAGTCCAGGGTGATCGAGCCGTCCTCGCCGGGCGTCGCGACGAGGACCCCGCTGCGGGTGGCGAACCGCACCGGCCCCACGCGGGCGCCCGTGGTGTGCAGGACGTGGGCGGTGGCGAGGGTGGCGTGGCCGCACAGGTCGACCTCGACGGCGGGCGTGAACCAGCGCAGGGCCCAGTCCGCCTCGCCGCCCTCGGGGAGCGGGTGGGCGAACGCCGTCTCGGCGTGGTTGATCTCCAGAGCCACCTTCTGGAGCCGGTTGTCGTCCGGGAAGGCGTCCAGGCCGTCCAGGAGCAGGACCCCGGCCGGATTGCCGGCGAAGGGGCGGTCGGTGAAGGCGTCGACGATTCGGATCCGCATGCCGGTGACGGTAGGGGGTGGGCCCAACCCCCGGCCAAGGCCAATCCGCGAGTCCTGGCCCCGTTTCCGTGAGTCCTGGCCCCGTTTCCGTGGGGCCTTGCCCGGGGCGGGCCGTGGCCGGGGTTACGGCGGCCCGCCGTGCCGCGGTCAGCAGCCGGGTGCCTGCCTCCCGTAGGGCGCCCCGGGCTGAATCCTGGGATGCTGAGGGGGAGCGCTGTCCAAGACCTGACGAACAGTGGCGGTGAGCGCCATGGAGGGGCTCGAGGAGAGCGGTACCGATCCGACGGCGTCGTACGCCGACCCCCAAGGGGATCCGTTTCTGCGCACGCGGTTCGTCGTACCGGCCCGGCCGGTGACGTTCCTCCGGCGTGAGCGCCTGGTCAGACACCTCGATCAGGCTCTGCTGACGCCGTTGACCATGATCAACGGCGCTGCGGGCGCCGGCAAGACGCTGCTGGTCGCCGACTGGGCCGCGGCGCGCGACCGGCCCGTCGCCTGGCTCACCACGGACGCGGCGGGGCAGGGGCCGGGCATGCTCTGGGCATACCTGCTCCAAGCCCTGCGCGTCTCCGGAGACTCCCTGCCCGCCGAGATCGGCTGCCCCGTGGACGCGAGCACCGTGACGCCCAAGCTGCTGGCGCGGCTCGCCGCCGAGCTGAGCGTGCGGGACCGGCCCGTGATCGTGGTGCTCGACGAGTACGACCAGGTGGCCGACCCGGAGATCGCGGAGCAGCTGGAGTTCGTTCTGCACCACGCCGGCGACGGCCTGCGCCTGATTCTCGTCACCCGTACCGAGCCGCTGCTGCCGCTGCACCGGTACCGGGCGGCCGGGGACCTGACGGAGATCCGGGGCGCGGAGCTGGCCTTCACCCCCGAGGAGGCCGCCGAGCTGCTGGAACTGCACGGACTGCGGCTTCCGGCGCACGCGACGCAGGGTCTCGTGGAACGCACCCGGGGCTGGGCCGCCGGTCTGCGCCTGTGCGCCCTCGCCGCACAGGAGGACCCGGACCCGGAGAAGTATCTGAAGGAGTTCGAGGCCGACCACAGCACCGTCGCCGACTTCCTGCTGGCGGAGGTGCTCAAACGGCAGCCGCCCGCGACGCAGGACCTCCTGCTGCGGGTCAGCGTCCTCGACCGGTTCTGTCCCGAGCTGGTGAACGCGCTGACGGAGCGCACCGACGCCGGGCCCATCCTGGCCGGCCTGTGCCGCGAGAACGCGTTCGTCGAGCACCTCGGGCAGGACTGGTACCGCCTCCATCCCTTGTTCGGGGAGATCCTCCGGGCCCATCTGCGGGTGCGTTCTCCGGGCCTCGAGCCGGAACTGCACCTCCGGGCCGCGTACTGGCTGCGGAGCTCGGGATTCCTCACGGAGACGCTGGGCCAGGGGGCCGCCGCCGGTGACTGGGAGTTCACCGCCGGCGCCCTGATCGACGACCTCGCCATCGGCTGGCTCTTCACCGGATGGCGCTCCGACGAACTGGCCGAGCTGTTCTCCGGCATGGGGCCGGATGCCGCGAGCCCCGCGACGGAACTCGTCCGTGCCGCACGGGACCTGTCCCTGCGCGATCTCGACCGGGGTCTGAGGCACCTGCGGCACGCGGAGCAGAGGCTGACGGCCGCGCTGGGTCTGCCGGCCGAACACGCAGACGTGGCGGAACAGGCCCTGACGGCCGGGTGGAGTCCGGACGGCGAGGCGCCCGGACTCGTGGCGGCCCGGTTGAGCTGCGCCCTGCTCGAGGCGCAGGCCGCGCGGCTGACCGGCGCGCCGGACCGGGCGGAGCGGGCCGCGGCGGCGGCCGAGACGCTGTGCGACCAGGCGCCGGCCCACCTGCTGGAGAGGCATCCCGAGCTCATCGCGCTCCTGCTGGACCATCTGGGCTCGGCGCGTCTGTGGGCCGGGCGGTTCGAGGACGCGTGCGCCGCCCTGTCGAGGGTCGCCGGAACCTCGGCGGGAGCTTCGACGGCGCTCGCCCGCGAGGACTCGCTCGGCCGGCTGGCCCTGATCGACTACCTGAACGGCTGGCTCGGCAGGGCGGAGCGCACGGCCCGGGCCGCCGTGAACGGGACGGAGCAGTCCGGGTTGCCCGGGCCGTCCGGTTCCGCCATGGGACGACTGGTGCTGGCCGCGGTCGCCGTGGACCGCGACGACCTGCGTCGGGCGCGGGCCCTCCTCGACGAGGCGGCCGACTCGCACCCGGCGCTGCGGGACCCCGTGATGGAGGCGGGCCGGGCCATCGCCACCGCCCGTCTGCATCTGGCCCGCGGGGACACACGAGCCGCCCTCGAAGCGGCGGAACGGGCCGTGCCGGCCGTCGTGATCTCTCCCTGGGCGGCGGGTCAGACGGCGCTCGCCGTCTCCGCCGCGTATGTGGCCGAAGGCCGGCCGGAGGAGGCCGTCGAGGCGTTGCAGGCGCTGTCCGACGAGCAGCCGGCGTGTGTGGTGGGGGCCGCCCGGGCCCAGCTCGCGGCGGGCCGGCCCGGGGCGGCGATCGATCTGCTCGACGGCGTGCGGCCGGAGAGCTCCGCGGGGCCCGCCGTGACTGTCCGGGCCACGCTGGTGAGGGCGCAGGTGGCGGACGCGGCGGGAGACACGGCCACCGCGCGCAGGCTGGTCGCCCACGCTCTGCGCGAGGCGCGGCGTGACGGGCTGCGACGGCCCTTCCTGGAGGTCGGTCCATGGATCCGCCCGGTCCTGGACGCCGTGTCACCGCGGGTACCGGCGGCGGACCGGCCCACCCCGGGCTCGCCGACGCCGTCCGACGGCCCGCCGCTCCTGGTCCTGGAGGAGCTCAGCGGTCGCGAACGCGACGTACTGCGCAGGCTCGCCATGACGATGTCGACCGAGGAGATCGCCGCCGACCTGTTCGTCTCCGTGAACACGGTCAAAACGCACCTCAAGAGCGCCTACCGGAAGCTGGCGGTCAACCGCCGCAACGACGCGGTGCGCCGTGCCCGCGAACTGAAGCTGCTGTGACCGAGGCCGCCGGGCCTTGCCGGATCGCCCGTGGTGGGTGAGGCCGGACGCCCCGCCAGGGCGGACGATCGCAGAGGTGAGTGCGCAGTCCGCCAATCCCAGGCCATCCGGGGAGAGCAGCTCATGCGCTACGAGATCCGCGTCGAAGGGCACCTGTCGGAGGCGCTGACCAGGGCGTTCCCGGAGCTGGACCATGTGGTCATGTCCGGGCAGACCGTCCTGTTCGGGCCCGTCGTCGACGAGGCGCACCTGTATGGGCTGCTCGCCCGCTGCCAGTCCCTGGGGCTTCGGGTCCTGGAGATGCGCCAACTGCCGAAGTGACGAGCCGGGGGCCGTGGTCCCCCGGCCGGGCGCGAGGAGGAGTCATGAGCGTTTCGCCTGGTCCCGCACCGCACACCGGACCGGACGACCTGTCCGGCGGACCGGACCGGACGCCCGGCGGGGTGGCTCCCGGGCCGGTGGGCGTCGACCCCGCCGAGGCCCTGGCCGTACTGGGGCGCTCCTGGACGTGGATCCTCGGTTCGGCCGTCGCCACGCTCGTGGCGGGCATCCTGATCCTGGTCTGGCCGGACGAGACCCTGCACGTCCTCGCGGTCCTCATCGGCCTGTACCTGCTGGTGACCGGGATGTTCCGGTTCGTCGCGGCCTTCGCCAGGGACGACCACGGCGAACGCCTCACCGGTCTCCTCCTGGCGGTCCTCTACGTCGTCGCCGGGGTGCTGTGTCTGCGCAACCCGCTCCAGACCATCGCGACGCTCTCGTTGATCGTCGGCGTCCTCTGGCTGGTGTCCGGCATCCTCACCCTCTACACGGCGCTCGCCACCAAGGACCTGCCCCACCGGGGAGTCGTCCTCGGCGCCGCCGTGTTCGCCGTCGTCGCGGGGATCGTGGTCCTCGCCCTGCCCACCGAGTCGGCCCGGGCGCTGACCCGGCTGCTCGGCCTGTGGCTGGTCCTGCTCGGTCTGGCCGAGGCTGCGGTCGCCCTGGCCTGGCGCGCCGCGCTGCGCAGGGCGCGCCCGGCCGGGCCGAGGGCTCCGGGAGAGCCGGTCTGAGACAGCCGGCGCACTCACCCGTCTCGGGTGAGCCGCCGACACCGTGCCACGCGCACGCTGAGAACGGCAGACAACGCCATGTCGGGCCCCGGCCCGGAACGGAGAAGTGACATGAGTAGTGGGGACACGTACCTCGCATACGACTATCCGCTGTTGAGCGCCTTCTGGACCATGTTGGTGTTCTTCCTGTGGATCATGTGGTTCGTCCTGCTGTTCCGGATCGTCGTGGACATCTTCCGCGACGACGAGCTCAGCGGCTGGGCCAAGGCCGGCTGGCTGGTGTTCTGCATCGTCCTGCCCTTCCTGGGCGTCTTCGTCTACGTGATCGCGCGAGGCAAGAACATGGGGCACAGGGAGATCAAGCAGGCGCGGGATCAGCAGCAGGCGTTCGACAGCTACATCCGCGAGACCGCCAAGGGCACCCCCACCAGCAGCGTGGACGAGCTCGCCCGGCTCTCCGAGATCCGGGCCCGCGGCGACATCACGGACGAGGAGTTCGACAGGGCCAAGCAACTGGTCCTGAGCGGTTCCGGCCACTGAGACCACCGGACGAAGCCGGGCCGAACGAAACGGAATCGAGGCATTGCGATGGCAGCGACACACCCCACTCACGCGGCGTCGGCCGGCCGACGCACGGCCAAGCAGCACTGGGCCGAGGGCCTGATGGCCTTCGCCGCCGTCACGCTCATGCTCGCCGGACTGCTCGACGTCTTCCGGGGCGTCATGGGGATCGCCGAGGACGACGTCTTCCTCACGACCCGCAACTACGTCTTCGCGTTCGACCTCACCGGCTGGGGCTGGGTCCATCTCGCCCTGGGCGCGGTCGCGGTGATCGTCAGCCTGGGGCTGTTCCAGTCGGCGATGTGGGCGCGGGTCGCGGGAGTGGCCATCGCCGGGCTGATCGTCATCGCCAACTTCCTCTCCCTGCCGTACTACCCCGTCTGGTCCGTCGTGATGATCGCCTTCTCCGGATTCGTCATCTGGGCGCTGTGCGTGGTCAAGCCGGACCGGTCCGACGACTGACCCGCGGGATTCCTCCCCCGTCCGGCACCTCCAGGAAGGCAGTGGACGATGTGCCGTTGGCTCGCCTACTCGGGCACCCCTGTCCTGCTCGAAACGATCCTCTACCGGCCGGCGCATTCCCTGATCGACCAGAGCCTGCACTCCAAGATGGGCGTGGAGACGACGAACGGCGACGGCTTCGGCGTCGGCTGGTACGCGTCCGACTCGGACGACGGCACCCCCGCCGTCGTCCGGGAGATCGGGCCGGCCTGGAGCAACCGCAATCTGCGGGAGATCGCCGGCCACGTCCGCTCACCGCTGTTCTTCGCCCACATCCGGGCCTCCACCGGCACCGCGGTGCAGCAGACCAACTCCCATCCCTTCCGGCACGGCCGTTGGATGTGGATGCACAACGGCGCGATCGCCGACTTCCACCGGATCCGCCGGGACCTGGCCCTCGCCGTCGACCCGCAGCTCTTCCTCGACATCGAGGGATCGACGGACTCCGAGATGATGTTCTACCTGGCGCTCACCCTGGGCCTCGAGGAGGACCCGCCCGGCGCAGTCGCCCGGATGGTCGGCCTGGTGGAACGGACCGGGCACGCCCACGGTGTGGAGTTCCCGGTCCAGATGACGGTCGCCGTGACCGATGGAACGCGGCTGTGGGCCTTCCGCTATTCCAGCCAGGGAGCCTCACGCTCGCTGTTCTACAGCACCCGGGTGGAGACGCTCCGCTCGCTCCACCCCGACATGGCGTTCCTGCGCGAGGTCTCCGACGAGACCCGTCTGATCGTCTCCGAGCCCCTGGGCGACCTGCCCGGCGCCTGGAACGAGGTCCCGGAGAACACCTACGGCGTCGTCCAGCCGGGCGGGGACGAGATCGTCCAGTTCGTCCCGCAGGCGGCGTAGCGCGCACGACCACCGTGCGCTGCCGGGCTCGGCTCAGTGGACGGAGAACCCGCCGTCGACGAAGAGAGCCTGCCCCGTGACATAGCCGGAGGAGCGGCCGGCCAGGAACACGGCGGCGCCGGCGAAGTCCTCGGCCAGGCCGTTGCGCCCGACCATCGTGCGCGCGGCCAGCGCCGCCACCCTCTCCGGATCGGACTGCAGGCGTGCGTTGAGCGGGGTCAGGACGAAGCCGGGCACCAGCGTGTTGCAGGTGACGCCGTGCGGCGACCAGGCCTCGGCCTGGGAGCGGGCCAGTGACTCCAGCGCCCCCTTGGAGACGCCGTAGGCGCCGCTCTGGACGAACGCCCGGTGTGCCTGCTGAGAGCTGATGTGGATGATCCGCCCGAAGCCCCGCTCGGCCATGCCGGGCCCGAACCGCAGGCCCAGCAGGTAGGGAGCCTCCAGGTTCACCGCCATCGTGGCGTCCCACACCTCCTCGCCCAGCTCGCCCATCGGGGGCCGCAGATTGATCCCGGCGCTGTTGACGAGGATGTCGGGCTCGCCGAACACTCCGGCCGCCCGCTCCGCCGCGGCGCGCACCCCGTCACGGGTGCTCAGGTCGGCGCTCACCCAGGCCGCCCGGCAGCCGTCCGCCGTCAACTCATCGACGGTGGCGGCCAGTTCCGCCTCCTTGCGCGCCACGATCACCACGCTCGCCCCCGCCCGCGCGAGAGCCCCGGCGATGGCCCGGCCGATGCCCGAACTGCCGCCGGTCACGACGGCGACCAGGCCGTCCAGCGAGAACAGTTCGGAGAGGTACGTGTCCGGGGTGCGGTGCGCGGGGGTGCGGGATGTCATGTCCGCACCCTAAACGGCGAGGTCCTCGCCCAGGCGCCCTGCCCCGTCGGGGCCCGGTCGGAAGAACCTTGCCAAGCGAACTGTTCCGATATATCGTTGACGCATCGCGACAGATCAACGATGGAATGAAGGAGTGGTTTGCGATGCGTACCCACGGATTCGAGCGTGGACATGGACAGGACGGCCCCCGGCGTGGCCGCGGCGGCTTCGACGGACGTCGGGCGGCTTTCGGACCCTTCGGTCCGGGTGGCCCGGGCGGTCCGGGATTCGGCCCCGGCGGTCCCGGCTTCGGGCCGGGCTTCGGTGGCCCCTGGGGCGGACGAGGGCGTGGCGGACCCAGGGGGAGGGCGCGGCGCGGTGACGTGCGGGCCTCGATCCTGGCCCTGCTCAAGGACCGGCCCATGCACGGTTACGAGATGATCCAGGAGATCGCCGAGCGCAGCGGCGGGGCGTGGAAGCCCAGCCCCGGGTCGGTGTACCCCACCCTCCAGTTGCTGGAGGACGAGGGCCTGATCAGCAATGAGAGCGAGGGCGGCAAGAAGCTGTTCGCGCTCACCGACGAAGGCCGCGCAGCCGCCGAGGACGGCCCGGAGGCCCCCTGGGAGGAGGCCTCGCGCGGGGTCGACTGGGAGGCTCTCGGTGAGATCCGCCAGGCCGGCTTCGGCCTGATGGAAGCCTTCGGGCAGGTCTGGAAGACCGGCAGCAAGGAACAGCGCGAGAAGGCGCTCACGGTCATCAACGACGCCCGTAAGAGGCTGTATCTGATCCTCGCCGACGAGGACTGACCGGCCGCCCGGCCGCCTGGCTGACCGGCCGCCTGACCGATTGGCTGCTTGGCCGCCCGGCCGCCCGACCGCCTGACTGGGCGGCCGCCGGACCGTTTGCCGTCCGGCCGTCCGGCCGCCGTCGTGCGGCGACAGGCCGACCGGCCGTCCGGCCGCCGTGCGGCGGCATCCAAGGCGCCCCCGTGGAGTCATCCACGGGGGCGCCTTCGTGCGTCGTGCGCCGTGCCCGGTCAGTCGACCAGTCCGCCCAGCTTGCGCAGCGACTCGTTCAGCGCGGCCGTGCCCGAGTCCTTGAGTCTGCCCGCCATCAGCGACACGGCCGCGCCCGTGAACTCGCCGTCGATACGGACCGTCGTGGCGTCCCCGTCGGGGGTCAGGGTGTAGCGGGTGGCTACGGACACCGCCATCGGGCCCTTCCCGCGGATGGCGAGCACCCGGGCCGGCTCCAGTTCGGCCACGGTCCACTCGACCTCCGCCGGAAAGCCCATGAGCTTCATGTTCTCCTGGAAGGTCGCTCCCACCTCAAGGGTCTCGGGGCCGCCCTTGGGGAAGTTGGTGTGGGTCGCGTTCCACTCCCCGTACGTCGGCCAGTCGGTGAGTTGGGCCCACACCTTCTCGGCCGGTGCCTGGATGCGTGCCTCCGCGCTGACTTCGGCCATGCGACCACCTCTTCGTGTCCGGCAACTCGGGCTGCGGTGTCGCGGAACGTAGCTCCGCGGCCTCGAACATTCAATACTGACGAACCGTCAGGAAATGTGGAGGAGCGGTTCGAGGCGGGCGGGGGGCCCAGTTCACAGAAATCGGCCTGATCTCATCCGTAGGGAGGAGATTGCGGCGACCCTCGTCCGCTCTGCGTGGGACGTGAAGATGCTCCCCTCCGGGGATGACCGCACCCGGCCGGGACTGATGGGGTGGGGATGTGCAATTCCGTACTTCCCCGCGGTCGCTTCAGAACCCGGCGGCGCACGGCACGGACGACGCTCCCGGGTTCGCCGCCGAGCCCGCGGCGGCGCTCGCCGCCGCCCGTCGCAGGGCGGTGCGGGACGGGGACCGGCAGATCGACACCGCCCACCTGCTGCACTCGCTCCTCGAGCAGGACCCGCAGGTGCGCGCCGCCTTCGACGGCGGACCCCAGCTCGCCCGGCTGCTCGGCTACCTCGTCCAACGCAGCATCGGCTACGGCCTGCGCTGGCAGAGCGGCGTCGAGGACTCCGGGGACCTGCCCGTCGTGACGGTCGTCGAGGGTCTTTCCCCGCTGGCCGCGGCCGCCCTGGAGCACGCCAGCGTGCGGGCCGCCCGGCGCGACGGAGCGCCGGCCCGCGGCCTCGACGTGCTCGCGGCGATCGTCGCGGACCCGCAGGCGCGGGCCGTCGAAGTGCTGACCCGCGCGGGCGTCGACGTGTACGGCCTGCGCGCACGGATCGAGGACGGACCGCACGGTCCGGGGGAGTGCGAGGCCCTCGTCTGAGGTGGCGAACCCGCCCTCTGAACGCGCTCCGCTCCGCACTCTGCCGCTCCCTGCTCCGCACCCTGCCGCTCCGCTCCCCACCCTGCCGCTCCCGGGCCCGCTTTCTCCTCCGCTCCCCGCGTCCAGCCGCTGAGACAGGTGTCAACGGGGATGACGCTCATGTCATCGCCTGTCATCATGTGTCGGTGCGTACGTCTGTGAGTAGTCAGGGCAACCGCGGAAAGGGCATCGGGCTCGGTCTGGCGGTCGGGTCGGCCATCGCCTTCGGCGGATCCGGGGTCGCCGCCAAACCGTTGATCGAGGCGGGCCTCGACCCACTGCACGTGGTGTGGCTGCGGGTGACCGGCGCAGCCTTGGTGATGCTGCCGCTCGCCTGGCGTCACCGAGCGCTGCTGCGCAGCCGCCCCGCGCTGCTCGCCGGGTTCGGTCTGCTCGGTGTGGCCGGGGTGCAGGCGTTCTACTTCGCCGCGATCTCCCGCATCCCGGTCGGTGTCGCGCTGCTCGTCGAATACCTGGCGCCGGCGCTGGTGCTCGGCTGGGTGCGGTTCGTGCAGCGGCGGCCGGTGACGCGCGCCGCCGCGCTCGGCGTGGTCCTCGCGGTGGGCGGGCTGGCCTGTGTCGTCGAGGTCTGGTCGGGGCTGAGCTTCGACGCCTTCGGACTGCTGCTCGCACTCGCGGCCGCCTGCTGCCAGGTCGGCTACTTCGTCCTGTCCGACCAGGGCAGCGACTCCAAGGGCGATGCCCCCGACCCGCTCGGCGTCATCGCGTACGGCCTTCTCGTGGGCGCCGTCGTGCTGACCGCCGTCTCCCGCCCGTGGGGCATGGACTGGTCCGTGCTCGCGCACACTGCGGGCATGAACGGCACCGAGGTCCCCGCCTGGCTGCTGCTCGCCTGGATCGTGCTCATCGCGACGGTGGTCGCGTACGTCACCGGCGTGGTCTCCGTGCGCCGGCTCTCTCCCCAGGTCGCGGGCGTGGTGGCCTGCCTGGAGGCGGTCATCGCGACGGTCCTGGCGTGGGTGTTGCTCGGCGAACGTCTCTCGGCGCCGCAGATCGTGGGTGGGGCGGTGGTTCTCCTCGGCGCGTTCATCGCGCAGTCGTCCGCGCCCGCCAGGAACGCCCCGGAGCCGGTGGCCGGCAGCAGTCCCGAAAGGGAGTTGTCGGCCCGTGGAACGGCCGCATAAGGTGTCGATCATGCCTTCGAACGCACTCGTTCTTCCGCCTCCGGCCGCCTGAGGCGGGCCCTCCGGTGAACCACGCCCGGCACGTGCTGTCGGGCGGAACGGTGCTGCCCGCAGAAGAAGTCCGAGGACCGCTGCCCTGCGACGGTCCCTTCCCGAACTTCTGTGCGGAGAGAACGCGTGTCCCTCTTCAGTCGTCCCACTTCCGTGTCCCTGCCCGTCGGGCGGGCCCTGCTCTATCTGACCGTCGCCGGCGCCGCCTGGGGTACGGCCGGTGCCGCCGCCTCCCTCATCTACCGGATCAGCGACCTCGGCGCCGTCGCCCTGTCCTTCTGGCGCTGCGCTGCCGGACTGGTCCTGCTGCTGGCCGCCCGCCCGCTGCGGCGGCCGCGCTCCCGATCGGCGGCCGCGCTCGCGCCCGAGCCGTCGCACCGCAGGCTCCGGCGCACCGTCGTCACGGGCCTCGGGCTCGCGGTCTTCCAGACGGCGTACTTCGCGGCGGTGTCCGCCACCGGACTGGCCGTGGCCACGGTCGTCACCCTCGGCGCGGGGCCGGTCCTCATCGCGCTCGGCGCCCGGCTGACCCTGGGGGAGCGGCTCGGCCGCGGCGGAGTGTGCGCCGTCGCCGGGGCGCTCGCCGGGCTGGGGGTGCTCTTCGCCGGAGGCGGAGGCTCGGCCGTGCGGCCCGGGGGCGTGCTGCTCGCGCTGGTGTCCGCGGCCGGGTACAGCGCGATGACCCTGCTCACCAGGCGCTGGGGCCGCCACGGCGGCGCGGACGCCTCCGCGACCACTGTGGGGGCGTTCGCGGTGACCGCCCTGTGCCTGCTGCCGTTCGCAGTGGCCGAGGGGCTGCTCCCGCACGGCGTGGAACCGGTCCGGGTGCTGGTGCTGGTGGCGTACATCGCGGCGGTGCCCACGGCCCTGGCGTACGCCCTCTACTTCGCGGGCGCGGCCGTGGTGCGTTCCGCCACCGTCTCCGTGATCATGCTCCTCGAACCGGTGAGCGCGGCGGTGCTGGCCGTCGTCCTCCTCGGCGAACGCCTCACGGCCACGACCCTGGCCGGCACCCTGCTGATGCTGGCCTCGGTCACCGGCCTGGCGCTCGCGGAGTCACGCGGCACCCCGGCAGCGACGGCCTGAGGGACCGGGGCCGGCCGTGCGGCTCGGCCGGCCCCGCGTCCGTGATCACAGGCGGACGCCTGGCCCCCCGGGGCGACCAGGACGCACGCTTCCTCGGACCGGCTGGGGGGCGGTCATGCCTGCGCCACGTGGGTGATGCCCAACGCGGTCGGCGCGGCCCGGCCGGGGCCCCGGCGCCCCGCCTCGCGTCGCGCGTACGTCGCCTCGCGTCGCGCGTACGTCGCCTCGCGTCGCGCGTACGTCGCCTCGCGTCGCGCGTACGTCGCCTCGCGTCGCGCGTACCTCGCCTCGGGCGGTCATGGCCGACGGCGGCGCGACAGGTGCTCGTGGGCCGCCGCGTCCCGGGGGCCGCCTCGTGCGGCCAGACCGGCGGCGATACGGTCCTGGGTCTCACTCGGCCGGTGGGCCGCGTACTTGAACTTCGCCCGTACGCCCGTCACCTCGAGCCGGATGCCCCGGATGCCGGAGAGCAGACGGCCGTACGGTGCCTCGCCGACCGCGGGCCGTGCGGAGCCGCCCTCCGGCTGGAAGTGGCCCAACTGGCGTTCGAGCAGAGCGGCCTTGGCGGCCGGGTCGTCCACGAGGTGCGCGGTGCAGCGCAGTTGGACCGCCGCGTAGAAGCTCGTCGGGGTGCCGTGCTCGGCGGGGGCGCCCGGCGGTGCCTGCCACGGGCCGGGTACGAACACGTAGTCGTCGACCACGCTCAGAACCACGGTCGGGTTCGCCTCCAGGGCCGGCCACAGCGGGTTGGGGCGGGCCAGGTGGGTGACGGCCTCACCCTCGGCGGTGTCGTAGGCGAAGTGCAGGGGCTGGACGAACGGGGGCTCGCCCGGCGGGCCGTTGACCGCGAGCTGGCCGAAGTCGTGGGCGGAAAGCCAGTTCCGCCACTCGGCGTCGTCGTGGGGCGCGTCCCAGGGGTGGACGAGCATCACAGCGCCTCGAGATAGCCGGGGAGTTCGGTGCCGGGAGCGAGGTCGGCCTCCGGGAGGGGCGTGTCGTAGCCCTTGCGCAGCGGGAGCACACCGGCCCAGTGGGGGAGGGCGAGGTCCTCCGGTTCGTCGTTCACCCCGCCCGTGCGGGTCTTGGCCGAGACCTCGTTCAGGTCGAGGCGGATCACCGCGGTCGCCGCCAGCTCCTTCTTGTCGGCGGGGCGCGAGTCGGCGGACCGGCCCGGTACGACGTGGTCGACGAGGGCGTCGAGCGCGGCGAGCTTCTCCTGCGGGTCGGTCACGTCGTACGCGACGCCGTGCACCACGACCGAGCGGTAGTTGATCGAGTGGTGGAAGGCCGAACGTGCCAGGACCAGACCGTCGACATGCGTCACCGTCAGGCACACCGGCAGCCCCGGGTCCGCCTGCCCGGTCATCCGCAGCGGGCGCGAACCCGTGGAGCCGTGCACATAGAGCGTCTCGCCGACCCTGCCGTACAGCGTCGGCAGCACGACCGGCGCGCCGTCGCGGACGAAGCCGAGGTGGCAGACATAGCCCTCGTCGAGTATGGCGTGCACGAGATCCTTGTCGTACGAGGCCTTCTGTGCGGACCGGGTCGGGATCGTGCGGTCGGTCGGGGTGTAGGCGGCGGCCGGTGTCGTCGTCTCCGGGGTCCCCTGCATGGCGTTCTCCATTGCACTAGTGCATAATGTTGTTTGTGCTAGGAGAATATCGGATCAACGGCCGACGCGCAGCGGACATTTCCGCGAGCATCGAGGCGGCGGTGGGTACGGGTGAACTGGAGCCGGGGCAACTGCTGCCGCCGATGCGGGAGTTGGCTGCGGAGCTGGGGGTGAATCCGAACACCGTCGCGGCCGCCTATCGCACCCTGCGTGAGCGCGGGGTGATCGAGACCGACGGTCGGCGGGGCAGCCGGGTGCGGTCGAAGCCCGCCACGACCGGGCGCGAGTTCCTCCGGGTCGAGGTACCGGAGGGTGTACGGGACGCGGCCGCCGGCAACCCGGACACGGCTCTGCTCCCACCGCTGGCGCCGGCGTTCGCCTGGGCCGCCGCCCAGGGCGACCGGGAGCCGGTCCTGTACGGGCACGCGCCGGTGGAACCCGAACTGGCCCGGCTGGCCAGGGCCGACCTGGACGCCGACGGTGTGCCGGCCGGGCCCGTGGCCGTCACCTCCGGTTCGCTCGACGCGATCGAACGCGTCCTCGCCGCCCATGTCAGGCCGGGCGACACCGTGGCCGTCGAGGATCCCGGCTGGGGCTCCCTCCTCGACCTCGTCCCGGCGCTCGGACTGCGTCCGGTGCCGGTCGGCGTCGACGACGAGGGTCCGCTGCCCGAGCACGTGCGTCGGGCCCTGGAGGCCGGGGCGCGCGCCCTGATCGTCACCGACCGGGCCCAGAACCCGACCGGCGCGGCGGTGAGTGCCGCACGCGCGCGTGCGCTGCGCGCCGTGCTGCGGGACCACCCGCGGACCGTGCTCGTCGAGGACGACCACGGTCATCGGATCGTCGACCTCCCCCTGCACCCCCTCGCGGGCGTCACCCGGCACTGGGCCTTCGTGCGCTCGGCCGCCAAGGCGTACGGACCCGACCTGCGTTTCGCCGTTCTCACCGGGGACGATCTCACCCTGGACCGGGTGCGCGGGCGGCAACGGCTCGGACCCGGCTGGGTCAGCCGGATCACCCAGCGTGCGGTGGTGCGGCTGTGGGCCGACGGCACGGTCGACGCGCGGGCCGTGGCCGAGGCGTACGGGAGCCGGCGTGACGCGTTGATCGCCGCGCTGGCCGCGCGGGGCGTCGAGGCGCACGGACGCAGCGGGATGAACGTGTGGATTCCGGTGCCGGACGAGACGGGCGCCGTCGCCCGGCTGCTCCAGGCGGGGTGGGCGGTCGCGCCCGGCGCGCGCTTCCGGATCGAGGCCCCGCCAGGAATCCGGATCACCGTGTCGACGCTCCGCCGGGAGGAGGTCGCCCCGCTGGCGGACGCCGTCGCTTCGGCGGTCCGGGTGGGTGACGTCCGTGGATACGTCTAGCGCGCGGCGGTAGGCCGCTGCCGCCTCACGGTCCGCCGCCCCAAGGAGCCGGACCCCCCACACGCCGGGCACCGCATCCAGCTCCCGGTGCTCAGGGCCTGCCGCGTGCCTGGGTCAGGGCTGCTCCTGCCAGGACGATCGCCGCGCCCACCGGGGTCGACCAGCTCAAGGGCTCGTCCAGGATCGCGACTCCCGCCGCCGTCGCGATGACGGGGATGAAGTACGTGACCATCTGGGCCGTCGTCGGGCCGACCTCCGCGACCAGGCCGTACTGGATCAGCAGGGCGAGGCCTGTCCCGAGGGCGCCCAGGGCGGCTGTGGCGAGCAGCGGGACGAGGGGGAAGCGGCTCGGGAAGGAGGTGAACACGGGGGTGACGACGGCCAGTTGCAGCGTGGCCAGCAGGAGCTGCGCGCCGGTCATCGACAGGGCCGAGGAGCCGGTGTGTGCCAGGGTGCGGCGGAGGTAGATCCAGCCGATCGGGTAACTGAGCGAGGCCAGCAGAGCGAGGGTCGTACCCCGGGCGTCCAGGCCGTGGAAGCCCTGCCAGGCGCCCAGGACCGTCAGAACGCCCAGGAAGCCGAGGCCCAGGCCCGCGACGCGCAACCGGGTCGGCCGGTCCTCCGACAGCGCCACCAGGGACAGAGCCATGCCCCACAGGGGGGAGGTCGCGTTGCAGATGCCGGCCAGGGTGGACGGGATGGTCAGTTCCGCGTAGGCGAACAGCGAGAAGGGCAGGGCGTTGAGGAGGAACGCGGCCACCGTCAGATGCGCCCAGGTGCGTGCCCCGCGCGGCAGCCGCTCCCGCTTCACCGCCATCGCGACCGCCAGCATCGCCGTACCGAACGCCAGCCTCCCCAGGGTGACCTGAAGGGGCGCGTAACCCCCGGTGCCGACCTTGATGAGCAGGAAACTGAAGCCCCAGATCAGCGACAGCGCGCCGAAGCGCAGCCGCCAGTCGAGGGCGCGGCGCGGGCGGGCGGGGATGTGCGGGGAGGTCCGGGCCGGGGCGGTGACAGCAGTCATGAGCGTAACGATGCTGTACGCCCTCTCGTAACACAATCGAGAATTTCCGAGCGATATCTCGTAGCATCGCTTACATGTTGAACCTGGAGCGCCTGCGTACCCTCGACGCCCTGGCCCGGCACGGATCGGTCAGCGGCGCCGCCCAGGGCCTGCACATCACCACCTCGGCGGTCTCGCAGCAGATGGCCAAGCTGGAACGGGAGGTCGGGCAGCGCCTCCTCGCCAAGCACGGGCGGGGGGTGCGGCTCACGGACGCGGGGCGGCTGCTCGCCGACCACGCCTCCCGGATCCTGTCGCAGGTCGAGCTCGCCCAGTCCGATCTGGAGGCACAGCGCGGACAGGTGGTGGGTGAGCTCCGGCTCTCCGCGTTCCCGACCGCGGCGCGCGGGCTGTTTCCCGTCGCGCTCGCCGAACTGCGCAAGGCGCATCCGGGACTGCGGCTGCGGTCGTGCGAACTGGAACCGGAGCGTGGCATCGCGGGTGTCGTCCGCGGCGACCTCGACCTGGCCGTCGTCCTGGACTGGTACAACAAGCCGATGCCGGTGCCGGACGGCCTGGTCAAGGCGCCCATCCTGGATGATCCCGCCGATGTCGCCATGCCGGCCGGGCATCCCCTCGCGGGCCGTGACGAGGTGGACCTCGGGGAGTTCGCCGAGGACGAGTGGATCACGTGGGGCGAGGGCGAGTTCTGTCACGAGTGGCTGATGTTCACGCTGCGCTCGCGGGGCGTCGAGCCGATCGTCGGCCACCGGGCGGCCGAGACGCACACCCAGCTCGGGCTGGTGGCCGCCGGACTGGGCGTGTGCATCGCGCCGCTGCTCGGACGTCACCCGGTGCCCGAAGGCGTCGTGACGGTCCCCCTGCGGCAGCGGGTGCGACGGCATGTGTACGTGGTCTGGCGGGCGGACGCCGACCGCCGCCCGTCGATCCGGGCGGCGGTGGCCGCGCTCAAGGCGGCGGGAGAGTCCGTGGGCTGACCGGCCCGGCTCGGCACGTCGGGCCGGACGGCTCTACGCGCCGCCCAGCTTGCGGAAGTCCCAGGACACGATCTTCTCCGGAGTCAGCCGCACCCACGCGTGCCGGCCATCGTGCGGCATCGCGTCCAGGCCGAAGTTCTTGCGTGCGAACAGCGTCTCCACGGCGTCGAGTTCGGCACACAGTTCCCCGGTGCGCGGACTCTCGCCCACGAACTCCACGACGCCGGACAGCTCGACGCCCCGCAGCGCGTCGTACTCCTCGCCCGTGTCGATCACGATCGCGACCCGCGGATCGCGGTTCAGGTCCGCCCAGCGCTTGCTGCGCACGACCGAGTAGAGCCACAACGCGGTGCCGTCCCAGAGGAACCACAGGGCACTGACATGCGGGGCGCCGTCGGTGGACACGGTCGCGACGCGGCAGGTGCGCTGGAGGGTGAGGAACGCGTCCAGTTCACCCGGCGACATCATGATCTTCCGGCCCCGACGCTGAGTGACGGTCATCCGGCCCCCTCATTCTTCTCTTGTGTGTATGCCGCTCTCCTGAAATTCCGTCAGGAAAGCATGGGTCTTCTTCCTTCTGCGCGCAATGGCGGTTAGTGTCGCCCGCCCCACACCGACGCAGGGGGAGTCATGCCGTCGTACGAACAGCTCAGCGCCCTCCTGGACCCGGCCACCACCGTCCTGATCACGGTGGAATGCCAGCAGGGCGTCGTCGGGCCGGGTGCCGCGCTGCCGCAGCTGGCCCGTGAGGCAAGGGAGTCGGGAGCCCTCGCCAACGTCGCCCGGCTGGTGGCGGCCGCTCACGCGAGCCGCGTCCAGGTCCTGCACGCCGTGGCCGAGCGCCGCCCCGACGGCCGGGGCGCCAACCGCAACGCCCGGCTGTTCCGCGCGGCGGAGCGCCTTCCCGTCCAGCAGCTCACCGGCAGTGCCGCGACCCGCCTCGCGCCCCCGATCGAGGTCGCCGAGCAGGACCTCGTGGTACGGCGGCTGCACGGGCTGTCACCCGTCCAGGGCACCGATGTCGACGCCCTGCTGCGCAACCTGGGCTGCCGCACCCTGGTGGTGACCGGGGTCTCGGCCAACGTCGCGATCCCGAACACCGTCTTCGACGCCGTCAACCGGGGCTACTCGGTCGTGGTGCCGTCGGACGCCATCGCCGGGGTGCCCGCCGACTACACCCCCGCGATGATCCGCCACACCCTCGCATTGGTCGCCACGGTCGCGACCACGGACGAGGTGCTGGGCTGCCTCCGGCGGCCGGCCGTCAGGCCAGCGTGATCGAGTCACCGCTGACGGTGATCGCCACCTCGGGCAGCGACTTCTGCGCGGGACCGCTCTTCACACTGCCGTCGGTGATCGAGAAGTTGCTGTTGTGACAGGGGCAGTTGATCACTCCGTCGGCGATGCTCTTCACCGCGCAGCCCTGGTGCGTGCAGACGGCGGAGAACGCCTTGTACGTGCCCGCCGTCGGCTGGGTGACGACCACCTTCTCGGCGTCGAAGACCTTGCCACCGCCCTCGGGGATGTCGGCCGTCTTGGTGAGCGCGGCGCCGGCCGAGTTGTCCCCGCCGCCCGTGCCGCCGGTGCTCGCGGCCTCGGTGGAACCCGTGGAACCGGACGTGCCGGCCGAGGCCGACGAACTCGACGAGTCGTCGTCGGAGCCTCCGCACGCGGTCAGCGCGACGGAGAGCCCGGCGGCTCCGGCGGCTGCCACGACGGTACGGCGGGCGGGCCCCGATGCGGACTTGATCGATGCGCTGGTCATGCTGGAGGTTTCCTTCCAGAGGGGGTGCGTGGATCTGCCGACTGGTACGGGCCGCGGGCGCTGCTCGTTCAGTGCCCCCGCCAAGTCCGGACAGTGTCGAGATCTTGACCCGTTCGAGATGAGTGCGGCGTAAGCCAGAGCTGTCACGGAGCTGTCGGCCGCGCATCGTTCCAGGCCCAGTAGCCTGGGGCGATGCTCAAGGAAGTCATCGCGACCCGCTTCGTCACCCCCCTGCGTGAGGGCGGCTCCCTGCCGGGACTCGTCGAGGCCGACGACTTCGGTCTGTACGTCATGAAGTTCACCGGCGCCGGCCAGGGCCGCAAGACGCTCGTCGCGGAGGTCGTCTGCGGTGAACTCGCCCGCAGGCTCGGCTTCCGGATGCCCCGTCTGGTGACCGTGGAGCTGGACATCGTGCTGGGGCTCGGTGAACCCGACCAGCAGGTGCAGGGGTTGCTGAAGTCCAGTGGCGGCACCAACCTCGGCATGGACTTCCTTTCCGGCGCCCTCGGCTTCGACCCGCTCGCCTTCCCGGTGAGCTCCGAGGAGGCCGGCCGGATCGTCTGGTTCGACGCCCTCGTGAACAACGTCGACCGGTCCTGGCGCAACCCCAACCTGCTGGTCCACCACGGCGACCTGTGGCTCGTCGACCACGGCGCCACCATGATCTGGCAGCACAACTGGCCCACCGCCGAGACCTCCGCGGCCCGCCCGTACGACGCCTCCGACCACGCGCTCACCCCGTTCGGACCAAACGTCGCGGCCGCGGCGGCGGAGTTGGCGCCCCTGGTCACGGCCGACCTCCTCGCCGAGGTCACCGCCGAGATCCCCGACGTGTGGCTGGCGGACGAGCCCGGCTTCGACACCCCGGACGCGCTCCGGCGTGCCTACGCCGCACCCCTGCTCGCCCGCGCCGCCGTCATCCACGACCGCATCAAGGGGACCAAGTGACCGAGCGCCACATCATCAGGCCGGGCCAGGGCGGCGACCGGGACGTCTACGAGTACGCCCTGCTGCGCGTCGTACCGCGCGTAGAGCGCGGCGAGTGCATCAACGCGGGCGTGCTGGTGTACTGCCGCGGCCAGGACTACGTCGGCGCCCGCACCCATCTCGACGAGGCGAAGCTGCTGGCGCTGGACCCGGACGCGGACGTGGCCGGGGTGCGGGCCGCCCTGCGGGCGGTCGAGGGCGTGTGCGCGGGCGGCGCGTCGGCCGGACAGGCGGCGCTCGACGACGCGGGACGGCGCTTTCGCTGGCTGATCGCGCCCCGCTCGACGGTCGTCCAGCCGGGTCCCGTGCACACCGGGCTCACCACCGATCCCGCGGCCGAGACGGAGCGGCTGCTGGAACTGCTGGTGAGGTAATGGATCACACCCGCGCCGTGTGGCGTTGACACCGGGTGCCAGGGCTTCTAGCGTCACGTCTGTCGAAGGTACTAAGCGGTCGCTCACCACTCGGGCGCATCCAGATTTTTTCTCAAGGGCGAGGAGAACCAGCAATGTCCACCACTGAGCAGCGGGTCGCCGTGGTCACGGGCGCGGCGCGCGGCATCGGAGCCGCCACCGCCGTACGGCTGGCCGCGGAGGGCCGCGCGGTCGCGGTCGTCGACCTCGACGAGGCCGCCTGCAAGGACACCGTCGAGAAGATCACCGCGGCGGGCGGCAGGGCCATCGCGGTCGGCGCCGACGTCTCCGACGAGGCGCAGGTCGAGGCGGCGATCGCACGTATCGTCGAGGAGCTCGGCGCGCCGACGATCCTCGTCAACAACGCGGGTGTGCTCCGCGACAACCTGCTGTTCAAGATGAGCGCCGCCGACTGGGACACGGTCCTGAACGTGCATCTGCGCGGCTCGTTCCTGATGACCAAGGCCGTCCAGAAGCACATGGTCGACGCCGGCTTCGGACGCGTCGTCAACCTGTCGTCCTCCTCGGCGCTCGGCAACCGCGGCCAGGCCAACTACTCCGCCGCCAAGGCCGGCCTCCAGGGCTTCACCAAGACCCTCGCCATCGAACTGGGCAAGTTCGGCATCACCGCCAACGCCGTCGCCCCCGGCTTCATCGCCACCGACATGACCGCCGCGACCGCCGCCCGGGTCGGCATGGGCTTCGAGGAGTTCAAGGCCGCGGCCGCGACCCAGATCCCGGTCGCGCGCGTCGGCGAGCCCGACGACATCGCCAACGCGATCGCCTTCTTCACGAACGAGGCCGCCGGCTTTGTCTCCGGTCAGGTCCTGTACGTCGCCGGCGGACCGCTCGACTAACGGCCACCTGGGAGCACTAGGAAGCACTGGGGACACGAACATGACTGAACTGCCCGCACTCTCCGGCAAGGTCGCCCTCGTCACGGGCGCCAGCCGCGGCATCGGCTACGGCGTCGCCGAGGCACTCATCGCACGCGGCGACCGGGTCTGCATCACCGGTCGCAACGAGGACGCGCTCAAGGAGGCCGTCGAGCAGCTGGGCGCCGACCGCGTCATCGGCGTCGCCGGCAAGGCGCACGACCTGGAGCACCAGGCCGCCGCCGTCGAGCGCACCATGGAGGCCTTCGGGCGCGTCGACTTCCTGGTCAACAACGCCGGCACGAACCCGGTGTTCGGGCCGATCGCCGACCTCGACCTGGACGTGGCCCGCAAGGTCTTCGAGACCAACGTCGTCTCCGCGCTCGGCTTCGCGCAGCGGACCTGGCACGCCTGGCAGAAGGAGAACGGCGGCGCGATCGTCAACATCGCCTCCGTCGCGGGGCTCTCCGCCTCGCCCTTCATCGGCGCGTACGGCATCAGCAAGGCCGCGATGATCAACCTGACCCAGCAGCTGGCGCACGAGTTCGCGCCGCGTGTGCGGGTCAACTCGATCTCTCCGGCCGTGGTGAAGACGAAGTTCGCCCAGGCCCTGTACGAGGGCCGCGAGGAGGAGGCGGCCGCCGCCTACCCGCTCGCCCGGCTCGGCATGCCCTCCGACATCGGCGGCACCGCCGCCTTCCTGACCTCGGAGCAGTCGGACTGGATCACCGGCCAGAACCTGGTCGTCGACGGCGGAATCTTCCTCAACGCCGGCGTGGGCTGACCCGACGTGGCCTGAATCTCGCTGCCCGCATGGGCGCCGATTCCAGACGGAAACGGCGCCCATGCGGGCGTTCGGCCGTCACACGGGGCGATGACAACGTAGTCACCCCAAAAGTGATCAAGAACGCTGCAAGGGCGCGGGTTCACGGCGCGTGGGGCTGCGGTATGGTCTGCCAACCCTTGGCATGGCAGATCGAGGAGCGTGCGCGTGTTCAACCGGAACCGATCCTTGCAGCAGATGGCGGCGATCGTGTCCATATCCCTGGTGGCCGGATGCAGCCTCCTGGGAGAGGAGAGCTCCGACGACGCCGGACCGATCGTCGTGGGCACCACCAGTGCTCCCAGCACGCTGGACCCCGCCGCCGCCTGGGACGGCTCCTGGGAACTGTTCCGCAACATCTACCAGACGTTGCTGAGCTACCCCATCGGAGCGACGAGCCCCCAGCCGGACGCCGCCAAGTCCTGCGCCTTCACGGACGCCACGAGCCGCACCTACAAGTGCGAGCTGCGCGACGGGCTCAAGTTCTCCAACGGGGACAAGCTGGACGCGAAGGCCGTGAAGTACTCGATCGACCGGATCAGGACGATCAACGCGCCGACCGGCCCGAACGGACTCCTGGGCAGCCTGGACACCGTCGAGACCAAGGGCGACAACCAGGTGCTCTTCCGCCTCAAGGAGGCCGACGCGACCTTCCCGTTCGTGCTCGCCACCCCCGGCATGTCCATCGTCGACCCCGACGACTACTCGGCGAAGGCCCTGCGCAACGAGAACGGCATCGTCGGCTCCGGACCGTACCGGCTGCAGTCGTACGAAGAGGGCAAGCAGGCCGTACTCGTACGCAACGACAACTACAAGGGCTTCGCCGACCGCAAGAACGACGCGGTGACCATCCGCTACTTCCAGGACTCCGGCGAGATGGTCAAGGCCCTGCGCGGCCAGGACATCGACATCACCTACCAGGGGCTCGCCGCCGACGACATCGTCGACCTGCAGGGCAAGGGCGCCGCCAACAAGGGCCTCCAGCTCATCGAGGGCGCCGGCAGCAACATCAACTACCTGGTGTTCAACCCCAAGGACCCGTGGTCCGACAAGGTCGCCGTGCGCCGGGCCGTCGCCCAGGTCGTGGACCGGGCCGCGATCGCCCACAACGTCTACAAGGACACGGTCGAGCCGCTGTACTCCATGGTCCCGTCCGGTCTGACCGGCCACACCACCGGCTTCTTCGACTCCTTCGGCGACCCCAGTACCGCCAAGGCGCGCACGATCCTCACCAAAGCCGGGATCACCGAGACCGTCCCGCTCACCCTCTGGTACACCACCGACCGCTACGGCTCCGACACCGCCCTGGAGTTCAAGGAGATCAAGCGGCAGCTGGACGCCTCGGGCCTGTTCAAGGTCACCCTGAAGAGCCGCCCCTGGAACACCTACGTGGTCGGCTACCAGAAGGGCGAGTACCCGGTGTTCGGGCGCGGCTGGGCCCCGGACTTCCCGGACCCGGACAACTTCGTCGCCCCCTTCGTCGGCGACCAGAACGCGCTCGGAACGCCGTACCCGGCGAAGGAGATCACGCAGGTGCTGCTGCCCCGCTCGCGCGAGGAGAGCGACCGCGCCAACGTGGTGGAGGACTTCAAGGAAGCCCAGCAGATCCTCGTCGACGACGCCCGGCTGCTGCCGCTGTGGCAGGGCAAGCAGTACCTCGCCTCGTCCGAGGACGTCTCGGGCGGGGAGCGGTCGCTGGACCCGTCGACGATCATGATGGTGTGGGAGCTGACGCGGAAGACCAGCTGGTAGACCGTCGGCAGACCGGTCCGGAGGCCGGCTGTCAGTGGTCGCCTGTAGGTTCTGTGCCTGCAAGTGACCGCACGACACAAGGACGTTGACGTGACCGACATCGCCATGCTGCCCGAGTCCTGGCGCGGGGTTCTGGGTGACGAGCTCCAGCAGCCCTACTTCAAGGAGCTGACGGAGTTCGTCGAGGAGGAGCGGGCGGCGGGTCCCGTCTACCCCCCGCGCGAGGAGGTCTTCGCCGCGCTCGACGCGACACCGTACGAGCGGGTGAAGGTGCTCGTCCTCGGCCAGGACCCGTACCACGGCGAGGGCCAGGGACACGGCCTGTGCTTCTCGGTGCGGCCGGGAGTGAAGATCCCGCCGTCCCTGCGGAACATCTACAAGGAGATGCACGCGGAGCTGGGCGCGCCGATTCCCGACAACGGCTACCTGATGCCGTGGGCGCGACAGGGCGTCCTGCTGCTCAACGCGGTCCTCACGGTCCGATCCGGCGAGGCGAACTCGCACAAGGGCAAGGGCTGGGAGAAGTTCACGGACGCGGTGATCCGCGCGGTGGCCGACCGGCCCGACCCGGCCGTCTTCGTCCTGTGGGGCAACTACGCGCAGAAGAAGCTCCCGCTGATCGACGAGACCCGGCACATCGTGGTCAAGGGCGCCCACCCCTCGCCGCTGTCGGCCAAGAAGTTCTTCGGCTCCCGCCCGTTCACGCAGATCGACGAGGCGGTGGCGCGGCAGGGCCACGAGCCCATCGACTGGACGATCCCGAACCTGGCCGAACAGGTCTGACCCGACCCGAGCGACACCGGTCCTGCCGCCGGGCCGGTTCCTCCGCGGACCGGCACGGTGCCGCCTGACCGGGATTGCGGATGCCTGCGGCTAGCGTCGACCCAACGACGCAAGGAGGCCGAGGGTGGCGGAGCGACAGGGGCAGACGGTGCCGGAGGCCCTGCTGACGCGGATCGGACAGGTCGTCATGCTGCACCACGGGGGAGACCGCGAGGAGGCCCGGCGCAGGTTCCTCGACCTGTGGACGGAGATCGCCGAGGACGGCGCCCCGCTGCACCGCTGCACCCTCGCCCACTACCTGGCCGACACCCACGACGACCCCTCGGACGAACTGGCGTGGGACCTGCGGGCCCTCACCGCGGCGGAGGAGCACGCCGGCTCGGTCGAAGTGCGGGCCCTCTATCCGTCGCTGCACCTCAACCTGGCGGCCGACTACGTCAAACTCGGCCGTGCCGAGGCCGCCCGTACCCATGTGCGCAGGGCACGCACGGCGGCCGTGGCACTGCGGGACGACAGCTACGGGGACGGCGTCCGGGCGGCGATCAGCAGGATGGAACTGAGGCTGGGGGCGGGCGCCGACGACGGCGAGGGGGAGTGGGAGGCGCGTGGTGAGTGGGGGCGGGAGTGGTGAGTCCGGCGCGCCGGTCCCACGGCACCCGCGCCCCTTGAGGCCTCACCGCCGGGAGGCGCCGGTGAGGCGGTTCCTCGGTACCGGCGCCCCCTGAAGCCTCACCGCCCGTAGGCCTGCTCGCAGATCGCCGCTTCCGGACTGTCACCCTGCCATCCGCCGTACTTCCTGCCGAGGGCGCACACATCGGTGTTCCGGCGCACCTCCTCCTCCACGTCCGGGATCTCCGGCCACGGCTGTGCGTGCCGCCGGGCCTCCGGACGGGTCGGCTTGTGCGACCGGACGTGCGGACGGGAACGGGACGAGGGCGGCTGTCCGGCGCGGCCGGCCCCCGGCGCCGCGACCGTCCGCCGCCGCTTGGCCGACGCCGTCGGTTCGGGCTCCCGGGACGGCCCGACCATCTCCAGCGCCTCACGGGCCGGCGCCTGCACGACCTGCACCTGGGTTCGCCCGTCCGGTCGCGGCCCGGACGGCAGGGACGGTGCCACGGCCGGACCGGGGGCGACCGGGCGCTGAACGGTCACGCATCCCGCGAGGGCCGAGACGGCCACGGTGACCAGGAGTGCTGCGGTAGTCGTCGTTCGATGCACCCGCGCCACTCTGGTGGTTCCGCCCGCCCGAGCAACAGCTCAGAAGCCGAGGTTGCCCCGCACGGGTGATCTCGTACCACGTACGAGGGAGCGAGCCGCTCCGTGCTGACGTCAGTCCCCGGCGGATCCGTCGATGCGTTCACGGATCAGGTCGGCCTGGCCGTCGTGCCGGGCGTACTCCTCGATCATGTGCCCGCATGGTCGCTCCTGGCGGCCGCCCTCACCACGGGTGCGCAGCACGGACCGGCGGCCGTCGGCCGGGGAGGGGCCCGTATGCTGCCGTACACAGTGGACCGGCCAGTGGCCAGGCAGTGGGCCGAGCAGTGGTTCCACGCGGCGGCCAGGCAGTGGGACAGTCAAGGGGACCGGCAGTGAGGGAGCGCTCGTGAAGGTCGGCTGCGTCGGACTCGGCGACATCGCGCAGAAGGCGTATCTGCCGGTGCTCGGCGCGCTGCCCGGGGTCGAGCTGCACCTGCAGACCCGCACCCCGGCCACCCTCGACCGGGTCGCCGACACCCTCCGCCTGCCCCACGAGCAGCGCCACCACGACCTCGACGCGCTCCTCGCCGCCGGCCTCGACGCGGCCTTCGTGCACGCGCCCACCGTCGCCCACCCCGAGATCGTCTCCCGGCTGCTGGAGGCGGGCGTCCCGACGTACGTGGACAAGCCCCTCGCCTACGACCTCACCGACTCCGAGCGCCTCGTCACGCTCGCCGAGGCGCGCGACGTGTCCCTCGCCGTCGGCTTCAACCGGCGCCTCGCGCCCGGCTACGCGCAGTGCGCCGACCATCCGCGCGAGCTGATCCTCATGCAGAAGAACCGGGTGGGGCTGCCCGAGGACCCGCGCACGATGATCCTCGACGACTTCATCCACGTCGTCGACACCCTGCGCTTCCTGGCGCCGGGCCCGGTCGACGACGTGACCGTGCGCGCCCGGGTCGAGGACGGACTGCTGCACCACGTCGTCCTCCAGCTCGCCGGACGCGGTTTCACCGCGCTCGGCGTGATGAACCGGCTCAGCGGTTCGAACGAGGAGATCCTCGAGGTGTCCGGGCAGGACACCAAGCGTCAGGTCGTCAACCTCGCCGAGGTGATCGACCACAAGGGGCAGCCGACCGTGCGGCGGCGCGGCGACTGGGTGCCGGTGGCCCGCCAGCGCGGCATCGAGCAGGCCGTCCTCGCCTTCCTGGACGCCGTGCGCGCGGGCAGGGTGCTCAGCGCCCGGGACGCGCTGGCGACTCACGAACTGTGCGAGCGGGTGGTACGAGCGGTGCGGGAGCTGTCCGCCGCAGCCTGACCGCCCGCGCCCCCTCCGTGAGCCCGAGGGCCATGAGCACCAGCAGGGCCACCTGCACCGGCCAGTCGCCGTAGCGGACGTACGGGGTGACGCCGTCGGCCAGCGGAACGTCGTAGACGGCCGTCGTGCTCGCGTCCGTGCCCAGCCAGGAGCCGACGCGCCGACCGCTCGCGTCGTACACGGCCGAGACGCCGGTGAGGGTGGAGTGGACGAACGGCCGCCCGGTCTCCGCGGCACGCAGCGCGCCCAGCGAGGCGTGCTGCGCGGGCGCCCAGCTCTTCTGGAAGGAGGAGGTCGACGACTGCGCGACCAGCACGTCCGCGCCGTCCTCGGTGAGGTGCCGGCTCATGTCGGGGAACGCCGTCTCGAAGCACACCATCGGTCCGATGCGCAGGCCGGCCCCGGCGTTCATCACGACCTGCCCGGCGCCGCGCCGTCGGTCCTCGCCGGCCGCCTTGCCGACGGAAGTGGCCCAGCCGAGCAGCGAACGGGCCGGTATGTACTCGCCGAACGGCACCAGTCGCATCTTGTCGTACCGGTCGCCGGTCGGACCGCCCGGGCCGACGAGGATCGAGCTCTTGTAGATACCCGGCCGGTCGGAGCGGCGCGCATCGACGTTGACGAGGATGTCGGCGCCCGTCACGCGGGCCAGTTCCGCCATCCGCCCGGCCAGATCAGGTCGCTCGGCGAGGTCGTACCCGACGCTGCTCTCGCCCCAGACGATCAGGTCCACGTCCTGCCCGACCAGACGCCGGGTCAGTTGCTCCTCGCGGTCGAAGCGCTGGTCGGGCCCGTCGATCACCCCCGCCTGTACGACGGCGATCCGGGTCTGCCCGTCGGCGTCCGGGCGCGGCGCCCACACCCACGCGGCCGAGGCCGTAGCGGCGGTGGCGACGATACCGGCGACGGCCGGCGCCCGGGACGCCGGCACGGAGACCAGCACGGCGGCCGCCACGTTGACGGCCACCACCAGGAAACTGAGCAGCCACACCCCGCCGACGGAGGCGAGCCGCAGCGCGGGCTCCACCTGCCACTGACTGGCGCCGAGCATGCCCCACGGACCGCCGAGCCCCTGCCAGGAGCGGACGAGCTCGATCGCCAGCCAGCCCGAGGGCAGGACCAGCAGTGCGGCGAACACCCGCCCGCGGGTGGGGATCCCGTCCTTGGCGAGAAACCGGCGGACCAGCCACGTCCACGGAGCCCACAGGGCGCCCAGCAGCGCGGCTATGACGAGGGTGAACACGTTCAGGCTCGGCAGCAGCCAGTGGTGCATGGCCAGCATGAAACCGAACCCGCCGCCCCACCCGTCGTACGCGGCCCGCCTCCCGGTCGGCGCGGAGCCGGCGAGCAGGATCCACGGCACGAGCGCCAGGTAGGCCCACCACCACAGGGCCGGCGCGGGGAACGCGAGCACGGGCAGCGCGCCTGCCAGAGCAGCGACGGCCGTACGCCGCCAGGGGGAGGTGAGCCAGTGGCCGAACGTCTTCATACGGCACCTCCCTACCCGCGATGGGAGTCTTCAGTGTGCGCGTCTCGGACGATCTCCGACAGGGCGCGTTTCGGCTCGGTCCACCGGCCCCTCGCGCTCCCGGCTCAGCCGGGCAGACGCCGCCACTTCTCCCGGACGACCACCTCGCGCACCCGCCATCCGTCGTCCGTCCGCCGCAGACCGAAGGAATACCGGCCGCCGCATACGAAGTCCGGTGCGCCGGTCGCCGAGTCGTCGTCGCCGGCGGCCAACCGCATCGGGTTGACGTAGTCGGCCTGGACCCGGGCCGTGTCGCCGGTGTCCTGCTCCAGGACCCCGAAGCTCACCCGGCGGTTGACGATGAGGTGCTGTCGCATCCCGAACAGCCGCATGCTCTCCGCGAGCCACGAGGCGACGTTCCCGGCCTCCCCCTCGATACCACCGGCCGAACGGTAGTCCGCCCGGCCGTCCGTCGTGAACAGGTCCCGGTACGCCGTCCAGTCACCGTCGTCGACGGCCACCGCGTAGTCGGTGATCAACCCGTCCACGGCCAACCGGTCCAGCACGGCGGCGAGCTCCACACGCTGCGTCATGGGCCCGAGTGTTGGGCACGCGAGCTGCCCAGCCAAGGTCCGTGCGGGGATCGATCCGGCATCGCCGGGATAATTCGGTGGCCGAGCGGCCGGCGCGACGGTCAGGCTACTGCCGTGAACGACCCGAACGACGCGACGAGCCCGAACGCGCGCGACACACCGACCGTCCTGAACATACCGACCGTCCCGAGCACTCCGGCCGTCCTGACCACTCCGAACGTGCTGAGTGATCCGGAGGTCCAACGCGCCGGGCAGGAACCCAAGTTCCGCATACGCGCCGCCCACACCGAGTCCACGGTCACCGTCTACCAGGCGTACCGCCCGAAGATCGGCAACGCAGCCGCCCGAGACGGCCGCTTCCCGTCGGCGTGGAGCCGCGAGCGCATGACATGGATCAAGCCCAGCTTTCTCTGGATGATGTACCGCTGCGGATGGGGCACCAAGGAAGGCCAGGAGACCGTCCTGGCTGTGGAGATCACCCGTGAGGGATTCGAGTGGGCGCTGCGGCACGCGTGTCTGTCGCACTACGTGCCGGAACTGCATGGTGACCAGGCCGAGTGGAAGCGGCAGTTGAAGCAGGCTCCGGCGCGGGTGCAGTGGGATCCGGAGCGGGACCTGCACCTCGACCCCCTTCCCTACCGCTCGCTCCAGTTGGGGCTCGCGGGCGAGGCGGCCGTGCGGTACGCCGACGAGTGGATCGTCGGGATCGAGGACGTGACGCCGCTGGCCAAGCAGGTCCACGCACATGTGCGAGCGGGCGAACTGACGCGGGCGGCCGCGCTGTTGCCGGCGGAGCGGCCGTATCCGGTGGCGGAGGAGACTGTGGCGCGTCTGCGACGACAGGTCCCGATTCCCGACGAGCGTTCCGGGTTACCGACCGAGCGTTCCGGGTTGCCGGACGAGCGTTCCGGGTTCTCGGACGGGCGGGGGTGACCCAGGGCCGGACGCGGTCGGAAGGCGCAGCCCGATCAGCTCATACGCGGTGCGGTATCGACGTTCTGACACACGGGGGCTTGTATGTCGTTCAACCGAGGCCGTTCCCTTTCGAGCTCGGCCTGCGCCGGTGCGGTCACCGTCCTTGTCGCGGGTTGTTCCTCGGCGGCGGGCGACGCGGCCGCCCGGTCCGCCGAGTCCTCCGATCCTTCGACGACAGCGTCGGCGAGTGTTCAGCCGCTGACCGCCGCGGAGTTGGCGGCGGCACTGCCGTCGGACGGAAGCCTGCCGGGCTACAGCGTGACCGGTACGCCCAAGACGAGCACGGGCGGCGGCACATCCGATCCTGACGTGAGGCCAGAAGCATGCCGTCCGCTCTGGGATGCGCGGGCCGGCGTTTCCGTCACCTCGGTGGCCAGGGCCTGGGTCGCCATAACCCCTTCCGGATTCGCCCCACCGACCGAGGTCCTCACCTTCGCCGGCTACGGCCCCGACCGAGCGGAGGCGTATGTCGGTTCCCTCGACAAGGCTCTGGACGCTTGCCCGTCACTGTCCTTCGTGAGTCGAAACGGCGATCGTACGACGGCGGACGTCGAGCGAGTGGCGAGCCCGGGCGCGGTGGGCGACGCCACGGTGAGTTTCCGGGTGCACTGGACTGTCGATCTGGACGGCTTCGAATCGGACACCTTTGGCCTGATCACAACTGTCCGCGCCGGTGAGGCGACCGTCACCGCCATGTCGGACATCAGTGTCGGCAGCCGGCTCCCGGCATCGAAGAGGAACGCGTTCATACCGAAGCCGGACCTCGCCATGCTGAAGTCCCAAGCCGACGCCCTGCGCGAAGCGCAGGCGCGCTGAGCGTTCGTCGCGTGCCGCTGGGCCGGTCCGACGGATCGGCCGGGTTCACCCGATGAATTCGGTGAGATCGATGGCGTGGACGTGCAGCGGGAAGCCGTGCACCGGGTGTGCCGTTTCGCGCTCCGGGGCCATGCCGAGCTTGCGGCTGACGTTCTCGGAGGCGTCGTCCCCGATCCGGATGATGCTGATCACCCGGTCGATGCCGCGATCCTCGAGCGCGAATTCCAGCGTCGCGTGGGCGGCTTCGGAGGCGTACCCCTGGCCCCAGAACTGTGATCCGAGCCGCCAGCTGATCGCCACGGAGGGCAGCACCTCCGGTAGGAACTCGGGCATGGACAGGCCGGTGAAGCCGACCAGTTCACCCGATGCCAGCAACTCGACGGCGAAGATGCCGAAGCCCTCCTCGTCCCACTCCTCCTCCCACCGCTCGATGGCTTCCGCGGTGTGCTCCAGGTCGAGTACCGAACCGTCGTCGACCCAGCGCATGACCTGCGGGTCCGCGTTGATGTCGGCCATGGGCACGAGGTCGTCGTCGTGCCAGCGGCGGAGGAGGAGGCGGGGGGTGCGGATCTCGGTCATGGTCACCATCCTGCCCCTGGCCGGAGCCTCACCGGTAATCGGCACCCGCCCGTGATCCGTCCCGGAGGGCTCCAAGCCCTCAGCGGTCGTTACAGGTGCGACAACCTCTCGCGGTCCTCGCAGGTGCGTCAGCGGTCGGACTCCTCAGCGTTCGGAGTCCTTGGTCGGATGACGGGAGATCTGTTTCCGTGCGGTGCGCCACCGCGATCGGGTCTGCTCCACCATGCTGTCCCACTGCCGGCGGACCTCGTGGTCGGAAGGGCGGTCGCCCTGTCGGATGCGGTTGAGTTCGTCTCGTACCTCCCGCCCCAATGCCGCCGAACCGACCATGACGAGCATGGCCCCGAAGAGCGCGGAGATCATCGCGAAGACGGCTCCGACCACCCCGTAGCGTGCGGCGTAGGAGTTGAACAGACGTGGCAGATAGATGGCCGCGCCCACCGAATAGGCCGCCGTCAGAACGGCGGCGGTGATGCCGAAGGGCACCAGGTCCGGCCGGTCGACCCGCTTCGCCGAGAGGATCCAGCCGCTCCAGACGAGGAACGCGGCGGTCACCGGTACCTCGCTCACCGAGGCGATCAGGCCCAGATCGCCTCGGTCGAGGAGCGCGGTGAGGGCGGCGATGCACACCGCGTAGCCGCCGAGGCTGAGGATCCACCACAGACCGTTACGCGTGTTGCGCACACTGAGCGGAGTGAGCTCCCATGTCTGTTCGACGAGCCGCTGCGCGGCCCGGGCGAAGCTGAGGACCGAGATGGTCAGGAACACGGCCCCGAAGATGCCCACGCTCGCGCTGCCGCCCTCCGGGGGAGAGAACAGGGAACTGACGGCCTTGGCGCCTGCTCCGGTGAGGTGGTAACGCTTGATGATCCGCTCTGCCACGTCGTAGTGCACGAAGTTGCTCGAGACGGCGCCGATGAGGACGGAGAGCGGAACCAACGCCGTCAACGCGCTGGACGCCAGGGCCATCGACCGGTCGAAACCCACGATCCTCTGGAACCGGTTGATGACGCGCAGGGCGAAGGCGGGACGCAGCCAGAACGTCAGTGTTCTGACGAGGCGCTCACGCCTGATGCTCGCCGTCCTGCCCTCCATGAAGATCGTGACCGCTTGCGGCGACGCGAGCGTAGTGGACGGTCACGAGCCGAGGCGGGTCGACACGGGAAGCGATGGCGGTACGTCGACCGAACGGCGGGTACGCCGACCGGCCCACGTGAGCCGAAGGTCGGTGAAGCGAGCCGAACGCCGTGATGTGAGGCGAGGCGAGCCGAGCGCGGTGATCAGGCCGTGCCGATCGGGTCGGGAAAGGGTCGGGGAGAGCCGGCCTCAGGCCGCCGTGACGACCTCGCCGCGGATCGCGGTGGCCCACTCGACGACCAGCAGCTCGTACTCCGCCCGCTCCTGCGCGGTGAGGGAACCGCCCGCGCGCGTCCAAAGGGCCCGGATCCGCTCGTTCAACTCGGCAGCCGACCGCACGGAACCAGAGGAGAGAGAGTTCGGGGACATGGGCCAAGCCTAGGCGGAAGGCCTGACACTGCGCTACCGGACGGCTACGCGCACGCCTATGGGGTTGGTCACGGCTGATCGATCAACCGTCCACGCCCGGCACGGGTTCGGGCGCGCCGAGGCTGTGGAGTGCGGTCAGCCCGCCGACTCCGCCGCGTGCGGGCTCAGCGAGCCCGTCGCCACCAGGGCGATGATGACGATGCCGAGCACGACCCGGTAGTAGACGAACGGCATGAAGGACTTGGTACTGATGAACTTCATGAACCAGGCGATGACCGCGTATCCGGACGCGAAGGCGATCACCGTCGCGAACATCGTCGGCCCCCATGCCACGTGGCCGCCCTCCACCGCGTCCTTCAACTCGAAGACGCCGGAGGCCAGTACGGCCGGAATGGCCAGCAGGAAGGAGTAACGGGCCGCGGACTCACGCTTATAGCCCATGAACAGGCCGCCGCTGATCGTGGCGCCGGAACGTGAGACGCCGGGGATGAGCGCGCAGGCCTGGCAGAGGCCGAAGATCAGGCCGTCCTTGACGCCCAGGTTCTCCAAGGTCTTCCGCTGCTTGGGTGCGCGGTGTTTCCCGCCCGTCTCGTCGCGGGCCGCCAGCCGGTCGGCGATGCCGATCACGATGCCGACGACGACGAGCATCGTGGCCGTGATCCGCAGGTCGCGGAAGGGGCCCTCGATCTGGTCCTTGAGCGTCACGCCCAGCACGCCGATCGGAATCGAGCCGACGATCACCAGCCAGCCCATCTGGGCGTCGTGATCCTTGCGCAGCGTCTTGTCGAACAGCGATCGGCTCCAGGCCGAGATGATCCGGCCGATGTCCTTGCGGAAGTAGATCAGCACCGCCGCCTCCGTGCCGATCTGCGTGATCGCCGTGAAGGCGGCGCCGGGATCCTTCCAGCCGGAGAACGCCGCGGTCAGCCGCAGGTGAGCGCTGGAGGAGACGGGGAGGAACTCGGTCAGCCCCTGGACGAGTCCGAGGATGAGGGATTCAAACCAAGACATGAGGTTACGGAGTCCAAGTGCCGATCGGAGAGGGGCGACGGCGACGGCAGGCCCGTCGCGCGCGGTGATCAGGTGATCAGGTGTGTGCCGAGGGAAGCGTAGCGGTCCCCGATGACAGGCCCGCCACAGGGGTTTCGCAGGCGCCGCGCCGACTCTCGAGCCGACGGCCCTCGATCCCTCCCCGTGATCGACACGCGCTCCCACGCGACGAGCACGCGGTCGTCCTCCCGAGCGGCACCCGCGGCTGTCGCGCCGACGGCACGCGGTTCGCACGGGACGGGCGCGCGGGTCCTGCGGTTCCCACGCGAGGGGCGCGCGAGTCTTGCCGTTCCCACGGGGCGGGCGCGCGAGTCTTCTGTGACCGTCACCAACCCTGGAGCGTCACCAGCGCCCCGTGGCGCACACCCTCCACGTGACCGGTGCGCACCCTCTCCCCCCGATCACCGCCCACCCGTCCGACCGATCACCGCCGACCCCTTCCCCGGTCACCGTCGGCCCGTGCGACCGGTCACCGCCCACCCGTCCGACCGATCACCGCCCACCCGTCCGACCGATCACCGCCGACCCCTTCCCCGGTCACCGTCGGCCCGTGCGACCGGTCACCGCCCACCCGTCCCACTGACCGCACGCGCCCCCGCGCGTGCGACCGCCGCGCCGGACAGGTGTCCTCATGGTTGACCGGCCGCCCGACCGGCACATACGTTGCTGCCGATGGGAAAGCGCTTGCTGTGCGCGCGTACTGCACGCTTGCCCTCGGTTGCTGGCCCGCCCGGTCGTACGGCCGTATGTCGGAGGAGTGCTGATCACGCCCATGCCCCCATCCACTCCGCTGCCCGATGCGCTCGCCGGCCGCCGTGTCCGGGCCGCCGTCGTCGGCATCGGCGCCATCGGGCGCGGCTCCCATCTGCCCGCACTGCAGCAGCTCGCCGCCGAGGGCGAGACCGAGGTGGTGGCGGCCGTTGACATCGATGCCACCGCCGTCGAGGCCTTCTGCGCGGAGAGTGGGATTCCGCACGCGTACACCGACCTGGAGCGGATGCTCGCGGAGCAGCGCCCAGATCTGGTGACCATCTGCACCCCGCCGACCCTCCACCGAGAGCAGAGTGTGGCCGCGCTGCGGGCCGGCGCCTGGGTGTGGTGCGAGAAGCCGCCGATGCCGACCCTCGCCGACTACGACGCCGTGGAGGCCGAGGAGGGCGAGGAGGCCGGGCCGTACGCCTCGATCGTCTTCCAGCACCGGTTCGGGTCGGGGACGCGGCACGTGCGGGGGCTGCTCGCCGAGCAGGCCCTCGGCCGGCCGCTCGTCGCGCACTGCCAGACCACCTGGTACCGCGACACCGCCTACTACGCCGTGCCCTGGCGCGGTCGCTGGCAGAGCGAGGGCGGCGGTCCGGCGATGGGGCACGGCATCCACCAGATGGACCTGCTGCTGGACCTCCTCGGGCCGTGGAGCGAGGTGCGCGCGATGGCCGGCCGGCTCGTGCACGACGTGGAGACGGAGGACGTGTCCACCGCTCTGGTCCGTTTCGAGAGCGGGGCCATGGCGACGGTCGTCAACAGCGTCCTGAGCCCCGACGAGGTCAGCCGCATCCGTATCGACTGCGAGCGCGCCACCATCGAACTCACCCACCTCTACGGTCACTCCAACGCCAACTGGCACATCACGCCCGCTCCGGACGTCCCGAGCGACCGGGCCGCGGTCTGGCAGGACTTCGGCGCGGACGTCCCGAGCTCGCACCTGGAGCAGCTGCGGGAGCTGGTCGCGAGCATGCGCGCGGGCCGGCGGCCACGCAGCAGTGGTGCGGACGGGCGCACCAGCCTGGAGCTGATCACCGCGCTGTACAAGTCGGCGTTCACCGACACGACGGTGAAGCGGGGCGAGATCGGGCCCGGTGACCCGTATTACACGGCCATGCACGGTGGCGCCGCCGGCTGGGCTCCGGGCACGGCCCCCGCCACGGCCACGGCCACGGCCACGACCGCGACGAAGGCGGAGGTGCCCGCGTGACCGGCGACCTGCGGCTCGTGCACGCGATCGGCGACCGCGTCACGGTGACCGACCCGGTCACCGGCGTGCAACTGCTCGCCTACGTCTACCGGGCCGAGGCGGCGTGGGAGGCGCCGAGGCCGTACATCCACCCGCTGCGGACGCTCTCCGGTGACGTCGTCACCGACTACCGGCCCAACGACCACCGCTGGCACAAGGGACTGTCGCTGACCGCCTCGCACCTCTCGGGCGCCAATCTGTGGGGCGGCAACTCGTACGTGCACGGCGAGGGGTATCTCGAACTCCCCGAGCGGGTCGGGTCGATGGCGCACGTCGGCTTCGACGAGGTGTCGACCGACGACGGCCGGGTCGTCATCGCCGAGCGGTTGACCTGGCATCCGCACGGCGGTGAACTCTGGGCCGAGGAGGCCCGCCGGATCGAGGTGCACGACGTCGACCCGGACTCCCGTTCCTGGGCGCTGACCTGGACCAGCGCCGTCACCAACCGCCGCGACGAGCCCCTCCGCTTCGGCAGTCCGACCACCGCCGGGCGGGAACTGGCCGGCTACACGGGCCTGTTCTGGCGGGGCCCGCGTGCCTTCCGGGACGGCCGGATCATCGGCCCGGAGGGCGAGGGCCCCGATCTGATGGCCTCGCAGAGTCCCTGGCTCGCCCTCTCCGGTGAACACGACGGGGCCGACGGCCATGCCACCGTCGTCTTCGCGCACGCCCCCGAGAACGACCACTCCGGCGCCCGGGGGACGCATCCCGCCCACTGGTTCGTCCGCAACGAGCCCTTCGCGGGCATCGCCCCGTCCTGGGCGTTCTTCGACGAACTCGAGCTCGCCCCCGGTGACACGCTCACCCGCCGCTACCGCGTGGTGGTGGCCGACGGCGCCTGGGAGCGGGAGGAGATCGCCAAGTACCTCGAGTCGCACCCGTGGTGAGCGGATACGGGGGACTGCCCGGCGGCGTCGCCGTCTCCCAGCTGCGCGTGTACGACTGGCCCGCCGCCGACGGCCTGCGTGGCGGAACTCCCCATATGCATCTGACGTGTTCGGAGGGGTACGTCGTCACGGGTGGGCGTGGCGCGGTGCAGACGCTGACGGCGTCCGGGTACGAGGTCACGCGCCTCGTGCCCGGCACGGTCGCCTGGTTCACGCCGGGCACCGTCCACCGGCTGGTCAACGAGGACGACCTGCGCATCGCCGTCCTGATGCAGAACAGCGGGCTGCCGGAGGCCGGCGACGCGGTCCTCACCCTGCCACCGGAGCACCTCGCCACCCCTGAGACCTACGCCGCCGCGACCGTGGTCCCGGCGGACGCCCCGCGGGAGGAGCAGGCCGAGATCGCCCGTGCCCGGCGCGATCTCGCGCTGGAGGGATACCGGGCCCTGCGCGAGGCGGCGGACGGTCCGGCGGCCCTGGCCGCCTTCCACCGGGCCGCCGCCGCGCTGGTGGAGCCCCGGCTCGCCGAGTGGCGTGAGCGCTGGCTCCGCGGTGCGCGGGCGGCCGCGCAGGCCACGGGGGAGCAGCTCGACCGGCTCTCGCACGGCGATGTGTCCCACCTCGCCGAGGCCGTCGTGCGGGCCGAACAGCCCTCGGCCCACGGGAAGTTCGGGATGTGTGGCTGGTTGGACGTGTACGCGCTGCCGTAGTGCGGGTTGGTCACGCCAGGTCGTCACCGCGGGGTGGATCGGCTGAAGCGGTTTCGTGGTTTCGCGATACCCCTGCGGCTTGTCCGCCGGAATGATCCAATCGACCCATGTCGAGACCGGAAAGTCAGCGAGTGCGAAACAGGGTGACGGCGGCGGCGCTCTTCACCGCGTTACTGGTGGCCGGATGCGGGGGTGGCGGGGGCGGGAGTTCCGATGGGAAGGCGTCCGGTTCCGCGGCCCCGGGCTCTGCTTCCGTGTCGGGATCCGCCTCGGTCGCCGCGCCTCGGGAGTCCGCCGCGCCGCTCGGCGAGGCTCAGCTGAAGTCCGCGGCGCTGTCGGGTGGTGACGTGGACGGCTTCCAGGTCACCGACTTCCCCGTGAAACCGGACGGCGATTCCACCGCCCGGCCCGCGGACTGCCAGCCGCTGGAGAACATGCGCACCGCCTCGCCCGACCCGGGTCCCCGGGCGTTCGTCGGCCTCCTCGCCTACTCCGGAGCGGGTCCCACCGCGGGCTCCGCCACCACCGTCGGCCTCATGGCGTACGACCAGTCCGACGCCGAGGGCATCCTCGAGGGCCTCCGCACCGCCCTGAAGAAGTGCGGCGCCTACGAGGGCGGCGTCCCCGCCCGTACCACCGCCAAGGCCGCCACCGCCCCCGACGCGGGGGACGAGGCCGTCGCCTTCGCTCTGCAGACCCAGCGGGACAGCGCGGACGCGTTCGTGGTCGTGCGTACCGGCGCCACGGTCGTCCTGTTCTACACCGTGAGCGGGACCGGCTCCGCGGCGGAGGTGCCGAAGGAGCTGATCACCGCGCAGATCCGGAAGCTCGAAGCCTGAGAGCCGTCCCGTGGGCCGCCTGCCGTGGGGTGCGGCCCACGTGGCCGTGGGGTGCGCGCCCTCAGGCGGCCGACGGGCCCGTCAGCGTCCATCCCGGTGTCTGCGGGTGGGCGCTCAGGTCCTCGTGACGGACCTGCTCGCCGCAGGCCGAGCAGGTGACCACCGGCATCAGCTCGTTGCCGCAGACGTGCTCGACCACCATGGGGCGCTCGTCGTCCTTACGGAGATGGCGGTCGCCCCACGCCATGAGTGTCATCAGGACCGGCTCCAGTTCGAGCCCCGCCGGCGTGGGCCGGTACTCGAAACGCTGCGGGCGCTCGCTGTACGGACGCCTGGTCAGGATTCCGGCGTCCATCAGGCGGCGCAGCCGGGTGGCCAGGATGTCGCGCGGGGCGCCGATGTTGCGTACCAGCTGGTCGAAGCGGCCGTTTCCCAGGCACACCTCCCGCAGGACGAGCAAGGAGTACTTCTCGCCGACGAGAGCGAGGGCGTCGGCGATCGAGCAGGGGCGCGGGTCTTTGGAGGCGGCCATGGCGAAGAGTCTAGGGGAGGGTTGGAAAAGCGAACCCTAGTGGGTTGGGTTTTCCAACTCGCGGCGTTATGGTGGGTCCGGATTTCCTACTCACCAGTAGTCTTCCCTGTCCGCGCTCGTCATGGAGGCCCGCACATGCGTGACGCAGTCATCGTCGAAGCCGTACGCACCCCCATCGGCAAGGGCAAGCCGAACGGCTCCCTCGCCCACGTCCACCCCGTCGAACTCCTCGCCCACACTCTGCGCACCCTCGTCGAGCGCTCGGGCGTCGATCCCGCGCTGATCGACGACGTCATAGGCGGCACCGTCGACCAGGTCGGCGAGCAGGCCATGAACACCACCCGCTACGCGCTGCTCTCGGCGGGTTTCCCGGAGACGGTCCCCGCCACCACCGTCGACCGGCAGTGCGGCTCCTCCCAGCAGGCCGTGCACTTCGCGGCCCAGGGCGTCATCTCCGGCGCGTACGACCTCGTCGTCGCCTGCGGGGTCGAGTCGATGAGCCGGGTGCCGATGTGGTCCAACGTGCCGCCCGGCAAGGACCCGTTCGGTCCCGGTGTCGCCGCGCGCTACCCGGAGGGACTCGTCCCGCAGGGCATCAGCTCCGAACTCATCGCCGCCAAGTGGTCGATCACGCGGGAGCAGATGGACGCCTTCGCGGTGTCCTCGCACCACAAGGCCGCCGCGGCCTGGGAACAGGGCCTCTTCGACGCCGAGGTCGCGCCCCTGGACGGCGTCTCGCGCGACGAGTGCGTACGGCCCGGAAGCACCCCCGAGATCCTCGCCGGCCTCAGGCCCGCCTACCACGACCCGGCCTTCGCCGAGCGCTTCCCGCAGATCGAGTGGAACGTCACCGCGGGCAACGCGAGCCCGGTCAACGACGGCGCGTCCGCCGTGCTGATCACCTCCGGCGAGACCGCCGCCCGCCTCGGGCTGCGCCCGCTCGCCCGGCTGCACAGTTTCGCCGTCACCGGCTCGGATCCGCTGCTGATGCTGACCGGCGTGATCCCGGCGACCGAGAAGGTGCTGCGCCGGGCGGGACTACGGCTCGACGACATCGACCTCTTCGAGGTCAACGAGGCGTTCTCCAGCGTCGTCCTGGCCTGGCGGCAGGAGACCGGGGCGGACCTCGCCAAGGTCAATGTGCACGGCGGCGCGATCGCCCTCGGACACCCGCTCGGCGCCAGCGGCACCCGGCTGACGACCACGCTCGTCCACGCGATGCGGGAACGCGGCGCTCGCTATGCCCTACAGACGATGTGCGAGGCGGGCGGGCTCGCCAACGCGATGGTGCTGGAATCCGTGTAACGGCCCACGGTCAGCGGGCCTCGGTCAGCGGGCCACGGCGTACGGGCCACGAGGCAGGGGACAGGGCGCCCGGGCTACTCGCCACGGGCCCGGGCCGGCCGCCCCGGATCCGGGCCGGCCGCCCCGGATCCGGGCCGGCCGCCCCGGATTTGGGCTACTCGCCAGGGGAGCGGCTGTTACGGGCGGCGCAGGTGGTGGCGTTTGCGCCAGGCCACCACCGCGCCGACCAGCGCCGGCAGGGTGATGCAGGCCATGGCGATCAGGAAGGCCGGTGAGGTGGGGGAGGAGGCGCGGGCTCCGGCGACCACGTACGCGGCGGTGTTCGGGATCGAGCCGAGCGCGGTCGCCACCAGGAAGGACAGCCAGCCCATGCGGGAGACGGCGGCGCAGTAGTTCGCGGCCCAGAACGGCACCCCCGGGAACAGGCGGGCCGCCAGCATCGAACGCATGCCGTGCCGGCTCAGCTGGCCGTCCGCGGCCTTGAGCAGCCGACCACGCAGCAGCGGTCGCAGCGCGTCCTGCCCGAGGAGCCGACCGAGCCCGAAGCTGATCCCGGCCCCCAGCACGGTGCCCGCCAGCGCCGCGGCGATGCCCCACTGCGAGCCGAACAGTGCGCCGGCGGCCAGGTTCAGCAGCGGTCGCGGCACGAACGCCACGGTGCACAGGCCGTATGCCACCGCGAAGACCGCGGCCGCCGAGGCGCCGCCCAACTGCGGTGGCCAGCCGTCCGAGAGGAGCTTCTGCGGCTGGAAGAGCAGCACGCTCGACGCGGCCGCCGCGAGCAGCGTGACCAGCAGCGCGAACCGCGACCAGGGCGAGAGGAGCACTCTCGTGCAGCGCGCGGCGAGGCCGCCGGGTGCGGCGGCCGTGGACGTGACGGACGCGATGACGGGCACGGGGCGGGGCACGGGAGCGAGCACGGGGACGACGAGCTCCGTGGCGGTGGCCCGGGGAGAGGCCGTGGCGGTGCCCCCAGAGCGGGTGGTGGCATCGAGCATCCCGCGACACTAACCGACGGACATGTGTGATCGCCGTATGGTTCGTCTCATGACCGTCACAGGTGCGGACACGAGCGGCGTGCCGGACAGCGTTCTCGCCGACCTTGTGCTCGAGCGGCTGACGACCGCGTACGGCGCCGCGGCCGACCCGGGCCGGGCGGCGGCCATGCGCGCGTACATGAAGGACGTCGCCCCCTTCCTCGGCCTTCCCGCCCCCACCCGCCGGGCCCTGTCGCGCACCGTCCTGGCCGGCATGCCCCGCCCCGACGAGGCCGACTGCACGGCGATCGCGCTGAGGTGCTGGAACCTGCCGCAGCGCGAATACCACTACTTCGCCGTCGACTATCTGCGCCGGTACGCGCCACGCCTCTCCTCGGGCTTCCTCCCCGTGGCGCGCCGACTGGTGACCACGACGTCCTGGTGGGACACGGTCGACCTGCTCGCCGCACACGTGGTCGGCACGCTCGTCGCGGCCGACCCAGGGCTCGGCGCCGACATGGACGCCTGGATCGTCGACGAGGACCTGTGGGTCGCCCGCACCGCCCTGCTCCACCAGCTCCGCCACAAGGAACGCACCGACACCGACCGGTTGTTCGCCCACTGCCTGCGCCAGTCCGGCCACCCGGACTTCTTCGTCCGCAAGGCCATCGGCTGGACCCTGCGCGAGTACGCCAGGACCGACCCGGCGGCCGTCCGCGCCTTCATCGCCCGCGAGCGGGGACGGCTCGCGCCGCTGACGGTGCGTGAGGCCCTGAGGAACATCGGGGACGCGGGGACACGGCCCAGCGGTTCATGAGCGCCGCGGGCGGGGCGCCTCGCCGTCCGGAGTGAGGCCGAGACCGTGGACGCGCCCTGCCTCTCGTACGACGCGGACCGGCCGCAGCCGGGCCTCCTGGAGGACCTACCCGTCGGCCTGCTCACGGACGCCCCGTGGCAGCGGCCGCCACCACCGCTCCCGCCGACTGCGCGTCACCCATGTCGGTCATCAGGACCGCAACCCTCCCCATCCGGCGAAAACCATTCGACACCGAACGGACCGTCGGCGACGATCGACACCATGTTCCGGCACGCCTTCCCCCTCGCAGCGTCCGCAGTCGCGGATACGCCGAAGGCTGCCGTCCCGCTCCTCGTGGCCGCTGCCGACGGCGCCCGAAGCTGACCCTCTCCGGAACGTCCGGCGGACCCCGCAGGGGGAGGGTCGGCCAGGTTCCCGGGGTCCCCACTTCCAACGGACACGCTTCGAGGTAGAGCCATGCCCAAGACCGCCTACGTGCGGACCAAGCCCCACCTGAACATCGGCACCATGGGGCACGTGGACCACGGCAAGACCACCCTGACCGCCGCCATCACCAAGGTTCTCGCCGACCGCGGCCACGGCACGTTCGTGCCCTTCGACCGCATCGACCGCGCCCCGGAGGAGGCCGCGCGCGGGATCACCATCAACATCGCGCACGTCGAGTACGAGACCGACACCCGGCACTACGCGCACGTCGACATGCCGGGCCACGCCGACTACGTCAAGAACATGGTCACCGGCGCCGCGCAGCTCGACGGGGCGATCCTCGTCGTCTCCGCGCTCGACGGGATCATGCCGCAGACCGCCGAACACGTCCTGCTCGCCCGTCAGGTGGGCGTGGACCACATCGTGGTGGCGCTCAACAAGGCCGACGCGGGTGACGAGGAGCTCATCGACCTCGTCGAACTGGAGGTCCGCGACCTGCTCACCGAGCACGGCTACGGCGGCGACTCCGCCCCCGTCGTCAGGGTGTCGGGGCTGCGGGCGCTGGCCGGCGACCCGCGCTGGACGGCGTCGATCGACGCGCTGCTCGACGCGGTGGACACCTATGTGCCCATGCCCGAGCGGTACCTGGACGCGCCGTTCCTGCTGCCCGTGGAGAACGTGCTCACCATCACCGGCCGCGGGACGGTCGTGACCGGCGCCGTGGAGCGGGGGACGCTCCGCCTGGGGGACCGGGTCCAGGTGCTCGGCGCCGAGGCCGACACCGTGGTGACCGGCATCGAGACCTTCGGGAAGCCGATGGAGGAGGCGCAGGCCGGGGACAACGTGGCACTGCTGTTGCGCGGGGTGCCCCGGGACGCCGTCCGGCGGGGACATGTGGTGGTGGCGCCGGGAAGCGTGGTGCCCAGCCGGCGGTTCACGGCGCGGGTGTACGTCCTGTCCGGGCGTGAGGGCGGTCGGACGACACCTGTCTCGACCGGCTACCGGCCGCAGTTCTACATCCGTACGGCGGACGTCGTCGGGGACGTGGACCTGGGGCAGGTCCCCGTCGCCCGGCCCGGGGACACGGTCGGCATGACCGTCGAACTGGGACGCGAGGTACCGCTGGAGCCCGGCCTCGGCTTCGCCATCCGCGAGGGCGGCCGGACCGTGGGAGCGGGGACCGTGACAGCCGTGCTGTGAGGCCGCCCGCCGACCTGTGAGGCCGTCCGTGGGTGCGGCCCCGTGCCTCTTCGGCGGTGTGGGGCCGCAGGCACAATGGGACGGTGAACGACGAGCCCATACCCGTCTCCCGCGCCGTCGACCACGGCACCGCCAAGCTGATGCCCGACGTCGACCGGGAGCGGGCCTGGCTGCTGACCGTCGACGGGGCGCCGCAGTCGTACGTCGACCTGGACGAACCGACGTATCTCGAGTTCGAGTACGCGCGGCGCCTCGGGCATGTCCTGGACACCGTCGCCCAGGCGGGGCGGCCCCTGGACGTCGTGCATCTCGGCGGCGGTGCGCTCACCCTGCCCCGGTACCTGGCCGCGACCCGGCCGGGTTCCCGGCAGGACGTCGTCGAGTTCGACCGCGGCCTGCTGGAGCTGATCGCCGAGCATCTTCCCGTCCCGGCCGGAGCCGGCATCGCGCTGCACGCCGCCGACGCGCGGGCCTGGCTGGAAGCGGCCCCGGACGGCTCGGCGGACGCGCTCGTCGCCGACGTCTTCGGCGGTTCCCGCGTCCCCGCCCATCTGACGTCCCTCACCTACGCCCAGGAGACCGCGCGGGTCCTGCGCGGCGACGGCGTCTATCTGGCGAACCTCGCCGACGCGGCGCCCTTCGGCTTCCTGCGGTCCCAACTCGCCAACTTCGCCGCGGTCTTCGAGGAACTCGCACTCATCGCCGAGCCGGCCGTACTGCGCGGGCGACGGTTCGGCAACGCGGTGCTCGTCGCCGCACACCACCCGCTCGACGTGACCACGCTCGCCCGCCGCACCGCCTCCGACGCGTTCCCGGCCCGGGTGGAGCACGGGCCCGGGCTGCGCCGCCTCATCGGCGACGCCCACCCGGTACGGGACGAGGACGCCGTACCGTCACCCGAACCACCCGAGGGCGCGTTCGGCATCGGCTGAACGACCCGTCGGGGCCGGCGCCCCGTTCGCCTCTCGTTCTGTTCTAGTTCTGTGTCGGTGTCCCGTGCAGGCGCACGGTGCTGAGGATCTGCATGATCGTGGCCTTCGGGAGTTCGTCCTTCACGCCCTTGGCCCCGTACAGGTTCCACGACACGTAGTCGCCGTTGGAGTTCTTGAAACCGAACGTGATCGCCTTGCCGTCGCTGTCGCACTTGCCCTTCTGGGGCGTCTTGGTCGACTGGGCCCAGGCGTAACTGCCCTTGACACCGGAGGCGGTGGTGAAGGCGGTCGCCTTCTTGTCGAAGGTGAGGCTCTTCTTGTCCGGCTCGGTGTAGCCGCCGAAGACCCACCAGGCGGGCGTGTTGATGGCGATCTCGTCGGTGCTCTTGGCGCCTTCGGCACCCTTGCTGCCGACCACGGCCAGCGATGTGTCCTCGGTCTTGCCGTCCTTGTCGGAGTCCGTGGAACACCACTTCGACTTGAACTCGGCCGTGCCCGACTGCAGGATCTGGTCGTAGCCGTCGGACTGCTTCTTGTCCTCCCACTCGAAGCCCTGGCTGAGTGTCGGCGACTGCACCTCCCAGTCCGCCGGCACGTCGAAGGCGATGCCCCACTTGGGGTTCACCACGACCTTCCAGCCCGCGACGGTCGGCTTCTCGGTCTCGTTGCCGCGCGGGTTGTCGTCCGTGCCGGACGACGAAGACGCGGAAGCCGAGGCGGAGCCGGACACGGAGGTCGAAGGGCTCGCGCTGCCCTTGCTCACGTCGGCCGGGTCGTCGTCGCCGCCCAGCACCAGGAACCCGGTGACACCGGCGGCCACGACGACGGCCGAGGCCGCGATGATCGCGATCAGCTTCGTCCGGTTGCCACCGCCCGTGCCGCCCCCGCCGGGCGGGGGCGTGGGCGCGCCCGCGGGTGACGGGGCGCCCCACTGCGGTTGCTGCGCATAGGGGTTGGGCTGCTGGTCGGGCTGCTGCTGATAGCCGGGTTGCTGGTACGGATTCGGCTGCTGGTATCCCGGCTGCTGGTACGGATTGTTCTGCGCCTGCGGGTTCTGCTCTCCCCCGGGCGGCTGCTGTCCTGGCCACATGGCCAGAAACCCTAGTGCCGTCCGGGACACGATTCGGTCACCGCCCCTTGTCAGGGGCGTACCGAATCGGGATTTCCGTCGGCGGGGGGCGCGGGAACGTGCGAGAAGTGTCCGTGATCTGCCGGATTGAGGTGACCGGCACTTCGTCGTCCGTCGGCGGCCGGACGCCGTCCGGGTCATGTGGACGGCAGGTGTGCGGGGCTCGTCACACCGGTCTGGCCAGTCGAAGCTACTCACAGGTAACATCCAGGTATGAGCGCAGACCAGATGTCCATCGGCGAGATGCTCGCCGCAACGGTGCCCATGGCCCGGACCCTGCACCTCGAGTTCCTCGAGGCCGGTCCGGAGAAGGCCGTGGTCGCCCTGCCCGACCAGAGCGATTTCCACAACCACGTGGGTGGGCCGCACGCCGGGGCGATGTTCACGCTCGGTGAGTCCGCCAGCGGCGCGATCGTCCTCGCCGCGTTCGGTGACCAGCTCTCCCGCGCCGTGCCGCTGGCGGTCGGCGCCGAGATCGCCTACCGGAAGCTGGCCATGGGCGCCGTCACCGCGACCGCCACCCTCGGCCGTCCGGCCGCCGAGGTCGTCGCGCAACTCGACGCGGGGGAGCGGCCCGAGTTCCCGGTCGCGATCGAGATCCGCCGCGCCGACGGGGCCGTGACCGGCGAGATGACGGTGACCTGGACCCTGCGTCCCAACGGCTGAGCGCCGTCCGCACGGGGACGTCGTTGTCCGTACGGGGACGTCGCGTCCGTACGGGGACGTCGCGTTCGTACGAGGACGACGGCGCCCCGGTCGCGGCGTGCGGCGCCACCGGGGCCCTGAGAGGCGTCACGCGCCGTGCACCGACGGCACGGGCCGCGCGCCCGTCAGGTGCCGGGCATCACACCTCACGTGCCGCCACCGGCGCGAGCCGCCCGCCCCGCGCCCGGTTCGGTGCCCGCCCCGCGTCGGCCGGGCACCGGTCAGGCCGCCGGCCGGCTCACTTCCGCGCTGTCGTCGGCGCTGCCTTCCGCACTCCCGTCGGCGCCGCGCTTCGCGTCAGCGTCCGCGTCCGTGCCGCCGTCCTCCAGGCCCGCGACGAACTCCTTGAGCCAGGTGACGAACTCCGGTCCCAGATCGGGCCGGTCGCAGGCCAGGCGGACGACCGTGCGCAGATAGTCCGCCTTGTCGCCCGTGTCGTAGCGGCGACCGGTGAAGATCACGCCGTGCACCGTCCCGGCCGCCGCGAGTTCCTCGAGGGCGTCGGTGAGCTGGATCTCGCCACCGCGCCCGGGCTCGGTGCGCTCCAGGACCTCGAAGACGGCCGGGTCGAGGACGTACCGCCCGATGACCGCGTACCGGCTGGGCGCGTCCTCGCGCGCGGGCTTCTCCACCAGGCCGGTGACACGCACCACCCCGTCCTCACCGGACGGTTCCACGGCGGCACAGCCGTACAGGTGGACCTGCTCCGGCGGAACCTCCATGAGGGCGACCACGCTGCCGGCGTACCGGTCGCGGATCTCGAGCATCCTGCTGAGGAGGGTCTCCCGGGGGTCGATGAGGTCGTCACCGAGCAGCACGGCGAACGGCTGGTCGCCGACGTGGTTGCGGGCGCACAGCACCGCGTGACCGAGGCCCAGCGGGTCGCCCTGGCGGATGTGGTGGATGTCGGCGAGCCGGGCCGGGTCGCGCACCGCGTCCAGCCGCACGGTGTCGCCCTTGGCGGCGAGCGCCTGCTCCAGTTCGAAGGCGTGGTCGAAGTGGTCCTCGATGGCCCGTTTGTGCCGACCCGTGACCATGAGGACGTCGTCGAGACCGGCGGCGGCCGCCTCCTCGACCACGTACTGGATGGCCGGCTTGTCGACCACCGGCAGCATCTCCTTCGGCGTCGCCTTGGTGGCGGGCAGGAAACGGGTGCCGAGGCCGGCGGCCGGGACGACCGCTTTGCGGACGCTGGGTGCGGAGTGGGGGGCGCTCATGCGGATCAGGGTGGCCCACGGGGATGGGAGTACGCCGGGAGTCACATCAGAGATTCCTGTGCGCCGTCCCTGCGCTTGGGAAGGGTCCGTGCCGTCCGGGCTGGAAGTTGGAGATTCCGTGTGCCATCCGGCTTTGCGCGTCCACAAGTTGAGTCCGGCGGTCCGGAGCGCTTTTCGAATGCGGGTGCGGATACCGCCGGTAACTTATCTGAAATTCCCGCACTTTGAACTTGGGTCACCCGAACTCCTTGTTTCCTGTGAGACGTGTGTGCGAAGGTGAGCCTCCCCTTACGGATGGGCCGGATCAGGCCAACGTGCCTGGTCAGACCAAAGGTACGCACCAATCCGGCACTGCTTTCCGACACCGTGCTTTTCCGTGCCGCTCGCAGGCTTGGAAGGAAATGGTTCCGTGCAATCCCCGACCCCCCCACGCCCTCCCCACCCGCCCCGCCCCGGCTGGACCCCCGGGGACTCCGATCCCCAACTCGCCGCCCGGCTGGCCCACCGGCCGGCCGACGGCGACGTGCGGGCCGGCGCGGTCGCTCTGCTGTTCGCCCGCCACTGGCGGGCGGCCCACGACTACGCGACCGTCTGTCTCGCGGGCACCGAGGACACGGCACGACTCGTGGCCGCCGCCGCGTTCCACGAGGTGTTCGGCCGGCTCACGGACGGGCGTACCGGCGGTGCCCTGCGTCCCCAACTCCTCGTCGCCGTACGGGAGACGGTCAGGAAATGGGCCGGCGCCGACGGAGTGGCCGACGTTCTGCCGGAGCTGCGGAAAACCGTCGGCGGCCGCGGACTGCGCGCCGCGCGACAGGCGACCGCCGAAAGGCGGCAACTCGCCGAGCGGTCTTTCCAGTTGCTCCCCGCGGCCTCGCAATGCCTGTTGTGGCACACCGAGGTGGAGGCGGAACCCATAACCGTACCGGCCGGTCTGTCGGGCATGGACGCCAGCACCGCGACGGCCGCCCTGGAACAGGCGCGGGAACAATTTCGGGCGGGCTGTGTACGCGCCCACCGGGAACTCGCGCCGACGAGTGAATGCCGCTTCTACAACCGTCTCCTCGACATTCCCCTGCGCCGCGGCGGAACCCTGCTGCCCGATGTGCGGCAGCATCTCGCGCACTGCCGCTTCTGCCGGCACGCCGCCGAACAGCTCAGCCATTTCGACGACGGACTCGACGTGCTGCTCGCCGAGACCGTCCTCGGCTGGGGCGCCCGCCGCTACCTCGACTCGCGCCCCGGACGCACGGCCTCCGCCGACGCGCCGGCCCGGCCCGCCGCGGAGCGCCCGCCCGTGGGGAGCGGCCGGCACCGCACCACCTCGGCGGGACTGCTCGACCTGCCGGGCCGACGGCCCAAGGCCGTGCTGGTGGGCGTGGGCCTGACCTCCCTCGCCCTGGTCGCGACCGTCTTCGCGGCCAGGAGCTGGTCCGATGACAACGGTGTCCCCGTTCCCGGGGCCACCTGGGGCGCGCCCGTCGGCGGGAACGGCACCCCGGCCACCGACGCACGGGGCCGGCCCGGCGACTCGGACGACCCGTCGCCCTCCGGATCCCCGTCGGCCGCCTCCGCGTCCCGGTCGGCCGAGGTCGCGCACGGCACGCTGCGCAGCCCGGACACGGACCTCTGCCTCGACGCCGCCGGGGGCCGGGCCCGGACCGGTGCGCCGATGGTCCTCGCGGGGTGCTCACAGGCCGCGACCCAGCAGTGGTCGTACCAGGACGACGGGCTGCTGCGCAGCGCCGCAGACCCGACGCTCTGCCTGGCCGCCGACCCGGGCCGCCGGACGACCGCCCTGGTCAACTGCCTGGTGCACGCCGGCGAGACGTTCTTCGACCTGACCGTCCGCGGGGAACTCCTGCTGCGACGGGACGACGCCCTGGTCGTCGCCCGCGCCGCCGGCAAACCGGGAGCGGCCGTCGTCGTCACCGAGCGGGACGGTTCCGGCGGCCAGCGGTGGGTGTTCGACACCGCCGACGCCGCGCCGGGGGCACCCGGTCCAAAGCTGCGGAGGCCTGCGGATCCGGCCGCTCCGGACGCGCCCGGCTCCCCGGACGTCCCGGCGCCGCGCGATGGCCGTCCCCTCGCCCCGGACACCGCCCCGGCGCCCGCCGAATCCGCCCCGGCCACACCGGAGTTCGGGACGAGGGTCGCCCAGGTGCAGTGCTGTGACCCGTCCGCCGACCCGGCCGGTCCTGCGGTTCCCGCCACGCTCCTCGACGCACTCCCGGCACCCGCCGAGGTGTCCGGCGTACTGGGAGACGTCGTCGCGGACGTGACGAAGACCCTCGGCCGCTGAGCCCGAGAACCGACGGAGGGGCCGCCCGAGGGGAGTGGCCCCTCCGTCCTCGTCGTGGAGACGACCGTCCCGCTCACGACGTGCAGACGTCCCTCAACCGCGAGGCCGCCCTGTCGATCCCGGCCGAGTCGGGCCGGTCACCGTCGAGGATGTCCTGGTTGTAGTCCTCGACGGCCTGCCGGAGGTCGTCGACCGCCTTGTCGACCTTGCTGCCGTCCGCCTCGCTGTCGGCCGACTCGTCGTTGATCCTGTCCAGGTTCTTCTCGATGGTGTCGATGGAGTCCTCGGTCTTCGTCGGATCCTCGATGGCGTCCGCTCCGGCCCTGTTGATCGCCGTGATGCTGTCCGTGATGTCGTCGGCGTTCGAGAGGCAGTCGACGGAGTCGTCGAACTCCCAGCCGGTGAGGAGGCCCGCGGTCAGCGCGAAGATCGCGGCGGCGGTGGCGATGACGGCAGTTCGGCGTCCGCGTCGGCGGGTCACGGCCATGGGAGGTCCCTTCGGAACGGTGGGGAGGGGTGGGGTTCGTCATCCACCACGATCACGTGGCGGGGCCGCCGTCACGAGGGACCGAGCCCCCCGATCCGTGGTGTAGCGCGCTACACCACGGACCGGGGGCGGGCCGGGCCGACCCGGTAGGCTTCCGGGGAAGGCAAGGCTGCCCAAGGACGTCAATCGGGAGGAACCCGCGGTGCACGTGCAGGAATGGCTCGACACGGTGCCCGCAGCCGCTGTCTACGCCCTGGTCGGCCTGGTCATCGGACTCGAGAGCCTCGGCATCCCGCTGCCGGGCGAGATCGTCCTGGTCTCGGCCGCGCTGCTGTCCTCCCAGCACGGCGGTATCAACCCCGTCGTCCTCGGCGCGTGCGCCACCGCGGGCGCCGTGATCGGCGACTCCATCGGCTACGCCATCGGCCGCAAGGGCGGACGTCCGCTGCTCGCCTGGCTCGGCGCGAAGTTCCCCCGGCACTTCGGCGAGGGGCATATCGCCACCGCCGAGCGGTCCTTCGAGAAGTGGGGCATGTGGGCCGTCTTCTTCGGCCGCTTCGTCGCCCTGCTGCGGATCTTCGCCGGTCCGCTCGCGGGCGTGCTGCACATGCCGTACTGGAAGTTCCTCGTCGCCAACGTCCTCGGCGGCATCGCGTGGGCGGGCGGCACGACGGCGGTCATCTACTACGTGGGCGTCGTGGCGGAGTCCTGGCTGAAGAGGTTCTCGTACCTGGGCCTGGTGCTGGCGGTGCTGATCGGTCTGACGTCGATGCTGATCATCAAGCGCAAGGCGAAGAAGATGCAGAGCGCTGCGCGCGAGGCCGAACCGGAGACCGTGCCCGTCGGCGACTAGTCGGAGGGCGCGGATCCGCGAGGGCTTGCCGCGAGCCATGCCTCGGAGACGTCACAGCCCCGCTCCCCCAGGGGCCGTGCCTACTCGTGGATCTCCGCGTGAGCCTTGGCCAGGTCCGCGTACAGGGTGCCGTTCAGGGTCACACCCTGCCGCTCCTCCTCGCTCAGCTCCCGCCTGACCTTGGCCGGTACCCCCGCGACCAGCGATCCCGGCGGGACTTCCATCCCCTGGGGCACCAGCGCCTGCGCGGCGACCAGCGAACCCGCCCCGATCACCGCCCCGTTGAGTACGGTCGCCCCCATCCCGATGAGGCAGTCGTCGCCGACCGTCGCCCCGTGCACCACGGCGTTGTGGCCGACGGACACCCGCTCGCCGATCGTCACGGGAAAACCGGGGTCGGCGTGCAGCGTCACGTTGTCCTGGATGTTGGCGTTCGCCCGGACGGTGATCCGCTCCACGTCGCCCCGCACGACGGCCCCGTACCAGACGCTCGCGCCCGCCTCCAGCGTCACGTCCCCGATCACCGAGGCGGTCGGCGCCACGAACGCCCCCGCGTCGACGTTCGGTTCCCTGCCGCCGATGCCCACGATCAGCGCCCTGTGCGTCATCACCGTCTCCTCGCGTCGGTCGTATCCCCGCACCGTACGCCACGGGTAGGGCGAAGATCACAGGGCCGCGGGCCCATGGCCGCACCGCGCGCTGAGTACGGTGAGCGGGTGCCGAAGCCCTGGAACACGTTCTCATCATGGCGGCGCCGACAGGTGCAGCGCGCCGTCCACGCGGGCTGGGCCTGGGCGCAGCGCACGGGGTCCGTCACCGCCGAGCGTCCCGGCCGCTTCCGCTTCGGTTCGATGGGCGGGGGCACCCGGCTCGCCTTCCCGCTCGGCACGGTCTTCGGGGAGCCCTGGATCCACCTCGGCGCGCACTGCATCGTCGGTGAGCAGGTCACCCTGACCGCCGGTCTGATGCCCGACCTGGACCTCGGCCCGGACCCGATCCTGCGCCTCGGCGACGGCGTGGTGCTCGGCCGAGGCAGCCATGTCATCGCCGACACGACGGTCACCATCGGCAGCGACTGCTACTTCGGTCCGTATGTGTACGTCACGTCCACGAACCACTCCTACGACGATCCGCACCAGCCCATCGGCAAGCAGTGGCCCCGTATGGAGCCCGTGGAGATCGGCCCGGGGTGCTGGATCGGCACGGGGGCGGTCATCCTGCCGGGTGCGCGGATCGGACGGAACGTCGTCGTCGCGGCCGGGGCGGTGGTCCGCGGCACTGTCCCCGACCACGCCGTCGTCGCGGGGGCGCCCGCCAAGGTCGTGCGGCGCTGGACGCCCGCCGAGGGCTGGCAGCCGCCGCTGCGCACCCCGGCGCCGGTGCCGATCCCGGACGGGGTCACGTCGGACCAGCTGGTCGCGCTGTCGGGACTGGACGAGGAGACGGCGGCCGCGCTGGCCCGGCTGGAGCCGTAAAGCGTCTCCGGCGGCGTACGCCGGGACACGACCCGTGTCACCCCGCCGCGCGACCCGTGTCATCCCGCCGCCAGCAGCAGTGTGCCCACCAGGGCCAGTCCCGCGCCCGCCGCCTGGACCGCGCGCAGGCGCTCCCGCAGGAAGCCTCGCGCGGCGAGGGCGGTCACCACGGGGTAGAGCGAGGCGAGTACGGCGGCCACCGTGACCGGGCCGTGCTGGGCGGCGACGGCGTAGGTGCCGTTCGCGGCGACGTCGGCGAGACCGACGAACCCGTACGCCGGCAGCGATGACCATGGCAGACCGCCCTCGGGAAGCGCGGGCGCCCCGCGCCGGACGGCGACGCACAGCGCCGCGCCGCCCGTGGCCACATTGGTCACGCGCTGCACGAACAGGGCGAGGAACAGGCCGGTGACGGTCGTGGACGCCTCGGTGATCAGGACGAACACCGTGCCGAACCCGAGCGCCGCGACCAGCGTGAGCAGGACGGCCCGCCGCTGCACCGGGGCGCTCCTCAGCTGCGGGCCGCCCGCCAGGACGACCCCCACCACCGCGACCGCGATGCCCGCCACCTGGACGTACCCCGGCCGTTCGCCGAGGACCAGCCCGACGGAGACCGGCACGGCGACGCTCAGGGTGGCCAGCGGGGAGACGACTCCCATGGGGCCGAGGGCCAGCGCCTTGTAGAAGGAGAGCAGGGCGACCGGGCCCACCAGGCCGGCCGCCACCGCGAACCACAGGCGGGGGCCGGCCTCGCTCCAGCCGCCGGTGGCGACCACGATCGCCCCGAGGACGGCCGCCGCGATCGACTGCGAGACCACGACCACGGTGAGTGCCGGGGCCCGTCGGGTGAGCAGCCCGCCGCCGAAGTCGGCCAGACCCCACAGGAGGCTGGTGGCCAGGGCGAAGAGTGCTGTCACGGGGTCCTCGCAGTACAGTTCGGTGCACGATCGGGTGCACCACACCGTAGTTCAGGAAAGTGAACCCGTCATCCAGAATATTGGACTCCGGAACGGCTGGCGCCCGCTGGGAACAGAGGGCGCGGACGGGACCGGACGGCATTGGACGGAAAGTGTCGGACCTCGACCTGCTGACCCAGTCCCTGGCGCGCAACGTCAGGCGCTGGCGCACCGAGCGCGGATTCACCCTCGACGCGCTCGCGGCCCGCGCCGGTGTCAGCCGCGGCATGCTGATCCAGATCGAGCAGGCCCGCACCAACCCCAGCATCGGGACGGTCGTCAAGATCGGCGACGCGCTCGGCATCAGCATCACCACCCTGCTCGACTACGCCCAGGGCCCGAAGGTCCGCATCGTCCCCGCCGGACAGGCGGTACGGCTGTGGCACACCGACGCGGGCAGCTACAGCCGGCTGCTCGCGGGCACGGAGGCGCCGGGCCCGCTGGAGATGTGGGACTGGCGGCTGATGCCCGGCGAGAGCAGCGGCTCGGACCCGCACCCGCCCGGCACGGTCGAGATCGCCCATGTCACGGCCGGTGAACTCACCCTCACCGTGGACGGCACGGAGTACCGCGTCCCGGCCGGCGCGAGCGTCACCTTCGAGGCCAACGCCGCGCACGTGTACGGCAATCGGGGCGACGTCCCGACGGAGATGGTGCTGACCGTCTCGGTGCCGCCGCCCGTGCACTGAGACGGCCTCCGGCGGCGGAGAACGGGCTGTTAGCGTGCGGCCATGCGCGCACCCATCGGCAACTTCGACACCGCCGTCCCCGCCCCCGACTGCCTCGACGAGCTGACCGGCCCGGTCGCCGACGCCGTGCGCCACTGGAGCGGCAGCGTGCCCGCCGATCAGCTCGTCCACGTCGACACCGACCCCCGGTGGGCCGACACGGCCGTCTTCGTGGAGCACTACGGCCGTGAGCTGCTCGAGCGGTCCGCCAACTGCGTCGTGGTCGCCGGCAAGCGGGGTGGCGAGACCACCCTCGCCGCGTGCGTGGTGCTGTCCACCACCCGGGTCGACGTCAACGGCGTCGTCCGCCGCCGACTCGGCGTCCGTAAGGCCTCGTTCGCCCCGATGGACACGGCGGTGGGGGAGACCGGCATGGAGTACGGCGGCATCACGCCGATCGGGCTGCCCGCCGGCTGGCCGGTGCTGGTCGACTCCGCCGTCGTCGACCTGCCGTACGTCCTGGTGGGCAGCGGGCGTCGGCGCGGGAAGCTGCTGGTGCCGGGCAAGGCGTTCGCCGAACTGCCGGGCGCGGTGGTGCTGGACGGACTCGGCGTCGCCTGACCCCTGGCCGCGCGACCTTTGACGGCGCCGCCCTCGACCGCTCGGCCTCCCGCCTCCGACCTCAGGCCGCCGTGTGATGGGCCAGGGCCAGATGCGGGTCGTCCTCACCCGGTACCGGCGCCGGATCCGCGTGCACCAGCGCGGCCGTCAGGCGCGGTACGGCGTGCAGGAGGGCGTGTTCTGCCGCCACGGTGATCCCGTGCGCCTGTCGTACCGTGGCCTCGCCGTCCACGACGACCGCCACCTCGGCGCGCAGCCGGTGCCCGATCCAGCGCAGCCGCAACTCGCCCACCTCGCACACCCCTTCGACCTCGCGCAGCGCATGCTCGGCCCGGTCGACCAGCGCCGGGTCGACGGCGTCCATCACCCGCCGGAACACCTCGCGCGCCGCGTCCCGCAGCACCAGCGCGATCGCCGCCGTGATCGCCAACCCCACCACCGGGTCCGCGAGTTGCCATCCCAGCGCCGAGCCGCCCGCGCCCAGCAGCACCGCCAGCGAGGTGAACCCGTCCGTGCGCGCGTGCAGTCCGTCGGCGACCAGCGCGGCCGAGCCGATCGAACGGCCGACCCCGATGCGGTACCGCGCGACCCACTCGTTGCCCGCGAAACCGGCCAGCGCGGCCGCGGCGACCGCCCCGACGTGTTCGACGGGGCGCGGGTCCAGCAGGCGCTCGACCGCCGTCCATCCCGCGAAGGCCGCCGACGCGGCGATCGTCAGCACGATCGCGATGCCCGCCAGGTCCTCCGCCCGCCCGTAGCCGTACGTGAAGCGGCGGGTGGCCGCCCGCCGGCCCAGCACGAAGGCGATGCCCAGCGGTACGGCCGTCAGCGCGTCCGCCGCGTTGTGCACCGTGTCGCCGAGCAGCGCCACCGACCCGGACAGCACGACCACGAACGCCTGCGCGACGGCCGTCACGCCCAGCACCGCCAGCGAGACCCACAGCGCGCGCATGCCCCGGGCCGAGGACTCCAGGGCCGGGTCCAGCTTGTCGGCGGTCTCGTGCGAGTGCGGGGCGAGGAGGTGGGCGACGCGGTGGCGGAGGCCGGGGGACGCGGGGGAGGAGTGGTGGTGCGGGTGTTCGTGGGCGTGCTCGTGGTGGTGCCCGCGGTCGTGTCGATGCCCGTGTTCGTGGTCGTGCCGCTCACTCACGTCGATCCCCTTCCGGTGCGCCGAGGTGGACGCGCGTCCGCCCACAGCGCCATTATGTGCGTATGAGCGCACGCATGCACCTGTCACCTGCGCACCATGCGCACCCGCGCACCCCCGGCGAGGAGCAGTTCGCCCTCGCCGCCGAGCTCCTCGCCCTGCTCGGCGACCGCACCCGGCTCGCCCTGCTGCACGCGCTGACCGCCGGCGAGGCCGACGTGACGACGCTGACGGAAGGCGTCGGAGCGGCCCGGCCGGCGGTCAGTCAGCATCTGGCGCGGCTGCGGCTGGCCGGGCTCGTGAGCACCCGCAAGGAGGGCCGCCGGGTGGTCTACACGCTCTCCGACGGCCATCTGCGCCGCCTGGTGGACGAGGCGCTGAACGTGGCGGACCACCGGCTCGGGGACGAGCCCGTGCACGACTGACCCGACCGGCTCAGTAGCGTTCGGCCGTCCCGAGGTACTGCTCCGCGAACGCGGCAGCGGCAACGGGCGACGTGAACAGGCGGCGCAGCCGGGCGAACGTGGTGCCCGCGCGGAACGAGTCTCCGGCCGCGGTCCCGTGGTAGACCTCGGACAGCCACTGCGAGAACTCCTGGTAGTCCCACACCCGGCGCAGACACGCCTGCGAGTAGCCGTCCAGGCCGTCGCCGTCACCGCCGTCGAGGTAGGCGACCAGCGCGTCGCCCAGCAGGAACGCGTCGTGCAGGGCGAGGTTCAAGCCCTTCGCGGCGATGGGCGCGACGAGGTGCGCCGAGTCCCCGGCCAGGAAGAGCCGTCCGTACGTCATCGGTTCGACCACGTAGTCGTGCATGTCCAGCACGCGCTTCTCGATCAGCGGCCCCTCGGTGAGCGGCGGGGCCCCCGCACCCTCGAGACGCTGGTGGAGCTCGGACCAGACCCGGTCGTGGGACCAGTTCTCCGGGTCGTCGCCGGGCGGGCACTGGAGGTAGTAACGGGTCACCTCGGGGCTGCGGGCCATGTGCCCGGCGAACCCGTTCGGATGGACGCCGAACAGGACGCAGTCGGAGGACGGCGGAGCCTCGGCGAGCAGCGCCAGCCAGCCCGTGCCGTAGTCGTGCCGCGCGATCCGGGCCTGGTCCGGCACCAGCGCGGCGCGGCTCACTCCGCGCGCCCCGTCGGCGCCGACGACGAAGTCACAGGTGAGCACCTGCCGTTCAGCGGTGTCCGGGCAGGTGTACGACACCGACGGCCGGCCGGTGTCGAGGTCGTGCAGCTCGACGTCGCGCACCGAGAAGCGGGCGTCGCCCCCGCGCACGTCGACGTACTCGTGGACGAGGTCCGTCACCAGCAACGGCTGGGGATACACCCAGTGGTGATGTCCCGTCAGTTCGGTGTAGGGGAAGCGGTAGCGCTCGCCGCCGAAGCGGAACTCGCACGCGGAGTGCCGCTGGGCCCGCGCCAACAGGTTCTGCGCCAGGCCGCGTCGGCGCAGCCCGTGGACGGCCCACTCCTCGATGACGCCGGCGCGCGGCCGCCGCTCGATGAACGCACGGCTCTCCGTCTCCAGTACGACACAGTCGACCGACGCGGCCCGCAGGATGTTGCCGACGGTGAGACCTGCGGGGCCCGCGCCCACGACGACGACCGGAGCGTGGTGGGGGGAAGGGGAGTCGGTGGTCACCCGCACATTATGGGCGGGTCCTCCGACCTGGCCGGGGAGGCGTCGGCCGGTCAGCCCAGCCGGGGAATCTCGATCGCCGGGCAACGGTCCATGACCATCTCCAGGCCCGCGGCCCGAGTGCGGTCGTAGGCCGCCTCGTCGACGACGTCGAGCTGGAACCACACCGCCTTCGCGCCCTTGGCGACCGCCTCGTCGGCGACGGCGCCCGCGAGCTCGCTGTTGACGAAGACGTCGACGACGTCCACCTCGAAGGGGATGTCCGCGAGCGAGGCGTATCCCCGCTCCCCGTGCACGGTCTCCGCCTTCGGATGGACGGGGACGACCCGCTTGCCGAAGCGCCGGAGGACCTCGGCGACTCCGTAGGCCGCGCGCCCGCGGTTCGTCGACAGGCCCACCACGGCCCAGGTGTCGCCGAGTCCGGTGAGGATCTTGCGGATCGCTGCCTCGTCGCCGTACACCGGCGGCCTCCTTGGGGTCGGAAAGGAACAGTCCTGGACTACAACAGCTCGCGACGGACCCTGATTCCGGTCCCTGCCTGCGAAGTCGCGCCCGTCCGCCTAGGCTCGCCTCGTGCTGCGCATCATCGACGCCCGAACCGGCGAACCCGTCGTCGCCGCCCCCGTCCGCCGTGGCCTGACCCGGGTGGAGGCACATGCCTCGGGGTACGACTCCGGGTCGCTCCGGGTCCTCCTCGTCGCCGACCTCCTCGTCCGCGCGCTGGAACTCGGCGGCACGCCCGTCTGGGCGCTGCTGTCCGGCGAACGCGATCAGGCGGAGCTCCGGGCGGGCGCCACCGCCCTCGGCACCCACCCCTTCGAGGACGGCCGCGACCTCGGTGCGGGCGCCGGAGTGGGCGAGGCCCAGATCCTGCACGTGGTGGCGGAGGGCGGCCGGACCCCCGACGGGGTGCGGGTCGCCGTCGCGCAGGCACGCGGGGCGGTCCCCGGGGGACCGGACACGGACCACGCCGTCCTGCGGCTCGCTCTTCTCTCCCGGCCCCGCTCGGAGCCCCTCGGGCTCGACGCGGACGTGCTGGACGAGGCCCGTGACACCCTCGCCCGCTGGCGGCGCGCCGTCGCCGAGTGGGCGCGGCGGCCCTCGAGGCCGGTCCCCGACGAGGTACGCGGACGGCTCCGTACGGCCTGGGAGGACGACCTGGACCTGCCCGAGGTGCTGCGGGTGCTGCGGTCGGTGGAGGACGCCGGGCCCGAGCTGCCGGAGGGCGCCCGCTTCGAGACGTACGCCTACGCCGACCGTCTCCTCGGCCTCGACCTCATGCGCGACGTGGGAGCCCCGGCGTGAACGGGCCCGGCGGCGGGACACCGCCGCGCCGCCTGGTGGTGCTGCGGCACGCCAAGTCGGCCTGGCCGGAGAGTGTCCCCGACCACGAGCGGCCGCTCGCCCCGCGCGGCCGCCGGGACGCGCCGGCCGCGGGCCGCGCGCTCGCGCAGGCCGGCTGCCTCCCGGACCTCGCCCTGTGCTCCACCGCCGTCCGCGCCCGCGGAACCTGGGAACTGGCGGCCGCCGCATGGGACGCCCCGCCCCCGGCCCGCTTCGACCCGCGCCTCTACGGGGCCGACGTACCCGGCCTTCTCGAGGTCGTCCACGAGACGCCCGCCGAGGTAGGGACACTGCTGCTGGTCGGGCACAACCCCGGCCTCGAGGAACTGGTCCTCGAACTGGCCGGGGACGGCCCGGACGACGCCCTGGACGAGGTGCGGCTGAAGTTCCCGACCTCGGCGATCGCCGTCCTGGCCTGGCACGGACCCGGCTGGTCAGCCCTTGCCCCGGGCGCGGCCCTGCTGACGTCGATGACCGTGCCGAGAGGCCGGAAGCCACACGCGACCTGAGGACAGGCCTAACCGACGTGCACGCGCGGCCGGCGCTCGGGATCGGGCTCCGCGCGGCGCAGCACCTCGCGCGTGACCGGCGCGACCTCGCCCTCACCGAACACGAGGAAGCGGATCAGATGGCTCACCGGGTTCCCCTCGGTCCAGCTGAAGTACACGTGCGGCACCTGCCCGGTGCGGTCGCGCAACGCCAGCAGGACCGCGGCGATGGCGTTGGGCACCGTGGGACCGGAGACGCGCAGCCGGCGAACCCCGTGCTTCTCGTCGCCGCGCACCGCGATGTCCGCCGTGAAGTCGGAGGAGTCCCGCACGAACACCTCCAGGAAGAGCACCGGGCCGCCGCCGGGGATCGGGGTGTGCTCGCGCTGCTCCCACTCCTTCGAGCGGTACGCGCGCGTGGTGTGTTCCCGCGGCTCGTTCGCGATGAACTGCAGCGGCCCGTTGCGTGCGGCCTCGTCGACGAACCGGGCCGCCGTCTCGTCGAAGTCGACCTCGGCGGCGCGCAGTTCGAAGGCGCGGCGGACCCGTGAGCCGAACGACGTGACCAGGATGGCGAAGATGAAGATCGCCGCGATCCTGATGCCGTCGGGGCGCTCGATGACGTTCGCGACGAGCGTGTAGGCGAAGACGGCCGTGATCGCGCCGAAGCCGAGCGTGGCCCGGCGGTGCCCGTGCCGGTGCACGGCCACCGCCGACGCGAACGCCGCCGACAGCATCAGCACCAGCACGCCGGTGGCGTAGGCGCCGCTCTGGTCGTCGACGTTCGCGTTGAACCACAGGGTGATGAGGACGGCGGCCGCCATGAAGACCATCACCAGGGGGCGCACCGCGCGCGTCCACTCGGGTGCCATGCCGTAGCGGGGCAGATAGCGCGGGACGAGGTTCAGCAGACCGGCCAGCGCGGAGGCGCCCGCGAACCACAGGATCGTGATCGTCGAGACGTCGTAGACCGTGCCGAAGGCCTCGCCCAGGTGCTCGTGCGCGAGATAGGCCAGCGCCCGCCCGTTCGCCGGGCCGCCGCTCTCGAAGTCGTCCTGCGGAATCAGGATCGTCGTCGCGAGACTGGACAGCAGCAGGAAGCAGCTCATGACCAGCGCGGCCGTCGTGAGCAGTTTGCGGGTGTCCCGCACGCGCCCCCCGGGCCGCTCGTACGTGTCCGTTGGATCGCCCTTGACCTGCGGCATCACCGCCACTCCGGTCTCGAATCCGGACATGCCGAGCGCCAGCTTCGGGAAGACCAGCAGGGCCACGCCGACCATGACCCACGGCGAGGAGTGCTCGGCGGTCATGGCGTCGGTCCAGTCGCCGATCCGCACGGGATGCGTGAGGATCTCCCAGGCGGAGGCGCCGAGCACCACGAGATTCAGCACGAGGTAGGACGCCACCAGCGGCACCGCGATGCCGATGGCCTCCCGGAAGCCCTTGAGGAACACCGCGCCCAGCGCGCCGACCAGCACCAGCGTGATCCACTCGTTCCCGTCGGCCATCCAGTGCGGGGCGAACGGGTTCTCCACGACGTGCGCGGCGGCGTCCGCGGACGACAGGGTGATCGTGATCATGAAGTCGGTGGCCGCGAACCCCAGCAGCACCAGCACGAGGACCTTCCCCGACCACCACGGCAGCAGCCGCTCCAGCATGGCGATCGAGCCCTCGCCGTGCGGGCTCTCGTGCGCCACCCGGCGGTACACCGGCAGGGCGCCCAGCAGGGTCAGCGCGATCAGCACGAGCGTCGCGAGCGGGGACAGCAGACCGGCGGCGAGGGCGGCGATGCCGGGCTGGTAGCCGAGGGTGGAGAAGTAGTCGACGCCGGTCAGACACATCACCCGCCACCAGCGGTGGCCCTCCTGCTCCTCCCGCGGAGTGGCGTGCGGGCCCGGGTGACGGGCGGTCTGCCCGCTGAGCCCCTCCAGGAGCCAGGCGCGCCACCGGGAGGACGGCGGGCCCGCGCCGCCCTTCTCCACCCGGGTGCCGGTCACGCCGCACACTCCCTGCGCTCGGTCGGGTCATCGTCCACGGTCATCACCCTCGGTTACCCCGCACATCGTCGCCCGCACCTGTGGCGACGGCGACCCGGCGATCACCGCATAGGCTGGCCGGATGCAGGACGAGTACCGCACGGTCGCCCACGCGGGCGTGCACGAGACCGAGGTCAACCGCTCACGCTTCCTGTGCGCGCTGGCCCCGGCGGCCACCGAGCAGGAGGCCCAGGACTTCGTCGCGTCCGTCCGCAAGGAGCACGCCGACGCCACCCACAACTGCTGGGCCTACGTCATCGGCGCCGACGCCTCCGTCCAGAAGGCGAGCGACGACGGCGAACCCGGCGGCACGGCGGGCGTCCCGATGCTCCAGATGCTGCTGCGCCGCGACATGCGGTACGTCGTCGCCGTCGTCACCCGCTACTACGGCGGGGTCAAGCTCGGCGCGGGCGGCCTCATCCGGGCCTACGGGGGCGCGGTCGGCGAGGCCCTCGACACCCTCGGCACCCTGACCCGCCGCCGCTTCCGGCTGGCCACGGTGACCGTGGACCACCAGCGGGCCGGCAAGGTCCAGAACGACCTCCGCTCGACGGGACGCGCGGTACGGGACGTCCGCTACGGCGAGGAGGTCACCATCGAGATCGGCCTGCCGGACGCCGACGTGGACGCCTTCCGCGCCTGGCTCGCGGACGCGACAGCGGGGACGGCGGGGTTCGAGCTGGGCGGGGAGGCTTACGGGGACGCGTGAACGTGATGCGCTGTTCCTCGCCGGCGCTCCGTGGTGCGCGCTTCGTGGCGCCCGCTCCGTGGTGCGCGCTTCGTGGCGCCCGCTCCGTGGTGCGCGCTTCGTGGCGCCCGCTCCGTGGTGCGCGATCCGTGGCGCCCGCTCCGTGGTGCGCGCTTCGTGATGAGTGCCACGTGACACGGTGAGGGAACGGGTGGGGGAAATGTCCGTAACGGCACCTTGTGTCGCTCGGCATGACGGTGCGATACGGGAGTAACCGCCCGTGCTGTCGGACTCGGCCGTTAGTCTCGGGGATCATGAGGCTCCTGCACACTTCCGACTGGCATCTCGGCCGGGCGTTCCACCGGGTGAACATGCTCGGCGCCCAGGCCGAGTTCATCGGTCACCTCGTCACGACCGCGCGTGAGCGCGAGGTCGACGCGGTGGTCGTGTCGGGAGACGTGTACGACCGTGCGGTGCCGCCGCTCGCCGCGGTCGAGCTGTTCGACGACGCCCTGCACCGGCTCGCCGGCCTCGGCGTGCCCACGGTGATGATCTCGGGGAACCACGACTCGGCCCGCCGGCTCGGCGTGGGTGCCGGGCTCATCGGGCGCGCGGGTATCCACCTGCGGACGGATCCGACGGCGGCGGGGACTCCGGTGATCCTCGAGGACGCCTTCGGCGAGGTCGCCTTCTACGGCCTTCCCTATCTCGAACCCGCCCTGGTCAAGGACGAGTTCGGTGTGGAGAAGGCGGGCCACGAGACCGTGCTGGCCGCCGCGATGGACCGGGTCCGCGCCGACCTCGCCGCACGCGCGCGTGGGACGCGTTCCGTCGTTCTCGCCCATGCCTTCGTCACGGGCGGCGAGCCCAGCGACAGCGAGCGGGACATCACCGTCGGCGGGGTCGCCTCCGTGCCCGCAGGAGTCTTCGAGGGCGTCGACTACACCGCGCTCGGGCACCTGCACGGCTGCCAGACCATCACCGAGCGGGTGCGCTACTCCGGCTCCCCGCTGCCGTACTCCTTCTCGGAGAGCGAGCACCGCAAGACCATGTGGCTCGTCGACCTCGGCGCCGGCGGGGAGGTCGAGGCCGAGCGGATCGACTGCCCGGTGCCGCGCGCGCTGGCCCGGGTCCGCGGCACCCTGGAGGAACTGCTCGCCGATCCCGCCCTCGCGCGCCACGAGGACGCGTGGGTCGAGGCGACGCTCACCGACGCCGTCCGCCCGGCCGACCCCATGGCCCGGCTCACCCAGCGCTTCCCGCACACCCTCAGCCTCGCCTTCGCCCCCGAGCGCGCCCCGGACGACCCCGACGTGTCGTACGCCCGGCGCCTCGCCGACCGCAACGACCAGGAGATCGCGGAGGACTTCGTGGCGCATGTGCGCGGAGCAGCACCCGACGCACGCGAGCAGGACGTCCTGCGGGACGCCTTCGACGCGGTGCGCGCGGACGACGCGGTCCGGGAGGTGGCGCCGTGAGGCTGCACCGGCTCGACCTGACGGCCTTCGGCCCCTTCGGCGGCTCCCAGCGCGTCGACTTCGACGAGCTCTCCGCCGCCGGACTCTTCCTGCTGCACGGGCCGACGGGCGCCGGCAAGACCTCCGTCCTGGACGCCGTGTGCTACGCGCTGTACGGCTCCGTGCCCGGCGCCCGGCAGAGCGGCCAGGGTCTGACCCTGCGCAGCGACCACGCGGCACCCGGCATCCGCACCGAGGTCGCCCTCCAACTCACCGTCGCGGGACGGCGGCTGGAGGTCACCCGGCAGCCGCCCTGGGAGCGGGCCAAGAAGCGCGGCACGGGCACGACGGTCGAGAAGGCGCAGAGCTGGCTGCGCGAGCACGACGCGGTCACCGGCGCCTGGAAGGACCTCAGCCGCTCCCACCAGGAGATCGGCGAGGAGATCACCCAGCTGCTCGGCATGAGCCGTGAGCAGTTCTGCCAGGTCGTGCTGCTGCCCCAGGGCGACTTCGCCCGTTTCCTGCGCGCCGACGCCGAGGCGCGTGGCCGGCTGCTCGGCCGCCTCTTCGACACCCGGCGGTTCGCCGAGGTCGAGAAGCGGCTCGTCGAGCGCCGCCGCACCACCGAGGCACGCGTGCGTGAGGGCGACTCCGCCCTGCTCGCCGACGCGCACCGGATGCAGCAGGTGGCCGGGGACGCCATGGAACTGCCCGAGTTCGCGCCGGGCGCACCGGGCCTCGCCGACGCCGTGCTGGCCGCGGCCGCCGTCGCCCGCAGCACCTCCCGCGAGCTGCTGACCACGGCCCACTGCGGCCGCCTCGCCGCCGAGTCCGCGCAGGCCGCAGCCGAGCGCGCCCTGGAGGACGTACGCGAACGGGCTCGGCTCCAGCGCCGTTTCGCCGAGGCGCGCGAGCGGGCCGCGGTGCTGGAGGAGCGGGCCGACGCCCATCGGGACGCGCAGGCCCGGATGGAGCGCGCGCGGAAGGCGGAGTCGGTGGCGCCGGCGCTGGAACTGCGCGAGGTCGCCGACACCGAGCACACCAGGGCGTCGGCACGCGCGGCACGTGCGCGGGACCTGCTCCCCCAGCGGTTCGCGGACGCCGGAGCCGCCGGGCTCGCCGCCGCCGCCCGCCGGGCCGCCGAGGAACTGGGCGGGCTGGAGTCGGCCCGCCGGGGCGAGCGCCGGCTGGCCGATCTCGTTGACGAACGGGCCGACCTGGACCGGCGGGAGCGGGACGACGAGGACGTCCTGACGGAGACCGAGGCCTGGCTCGCGGGCTGGGACGCCGTCCGCGCGGGTCTTCAGGCCCGCATCGAGTCCTCCCAGGAGGCCGCCACCCGCGCCGAGCAGTTCGACGGCCGGCGTGAGTCCGCGCAGCGGCGCCTGAAGGCCGCCCGGTGGCGCGACGAGCTGGTCCGCGACCTGGAGGCCGCTCGGCGCAAGGCCCTCACCTCCGGAGAGCAGGCACAGACGGCCCGCGCGCACTGGCTCGGCCTCAAGGAACAGCGCCTGAACGGCATCGCCGCCGAACTGGCCGCCACCCTCGCCGACGGGGCGCCGTGTGCAGTCTGCGGCGCCACCGAGCACCCCGCGCCCGCCCGCAAGGTCGCGGGACACGTCGACCGCGAGACCGAGGAGCGGGCACTCACCGCCTCCCGGCACGCCGAGGAACGGCACGCCCGGGACGAACGCGATCTCGGCCTCGTACGGGAGACGCTCGCGGCAGCCACCGCCGAGGCGGGCGACACCCCGACGGACCGCCTCGCCGCCGAAGCACTGGAGGTCGAGGAGGGCTACGCGCGGGCCCGCCGGGAGGCCTCCGCGCTGCACTCCGCGCGCGAGGACCTGCGCCAGGCCGAGCAGGAGCACGAACGCCGTACGGCGGCGCAGCGCGAGGCCTCGGTGCGGGCCGCCTCCCGGGTGGGCCACCGGGACCGCCTGGAGCGCGAACGGGCCGCTTTGGAGGAGGAGTTGGCCCAGGCCCGGGGGACCGCGGCCACCGTCGCCGCGCGGGCCGCGGAACTGGGGGAGCTGGCGGCGCGGCTCACCGACGCGGCCGACACGGCCCGCGTCGCCGAGGAGAGCGCCGAGCGCCTCAAGGCAGCCGACGGACGCCTCGACGAAGCCGCGTTCCGGGCCGGCTTCGAGACCCCGCTGGCCGCCGCCGACGCCCTTCTCGACGACACCGCCCACCGCGAGCTGCAACGGCGGCTGGACGCCCGGCAGTCCGAGGAGGCCGCCGTACGTGCCGCCCTCGCCGAGCCCGACACCGTGGCCGCCGCGCGGCAGCCGCCCGCCGACCTCGCGGCCGCGGAACAGTCGGCGGCCGCAGCGGCCGAGCGGCTGCGCACGGCGGCCTCCGCCCAGGACGCCGCGGCCCGCCGTTGCGCGGAACTCGACCAGCTCTCGGCGCGGGCGAGCGACGGTGTACGTCGTCTCGGGCCGCTGCGCGAGGAGTACGACCGGGTGGCCCGGCTCGCCGGTCTCACCGCGGGAACCTCCGCCGACAACGAGCGCAAGATGCGCCTGGAGGCGTACGTCCTGGCCGCCCGCCTCGAACAGGTGGCCGCCGCCGCGACCGTCCGGCTCCAGCGCATGTCCTCGGGGCGCTACACGCTCGTCCACTCCGACGACCGTGCCGGGCGCGGCCGCAGCGGGCTGGGGCTGCACGTCGTCGACGCCTGGACCGGGCGCGAGCGGGACACGGCCACACTGTCGGGCGGCGAGACGTTCTTCGCCTCCCTCGCCCTCGCCCTGGGTCTCGCCGACGTCGTGACCGACGAGGCGGGCGGGGTCCGTCTGGACACCCTCTTCATCGACGAGGGGTTCGGCAGCCTCGACGACCAGACGCTCGACGAGGTCCTGGACGTCCTCGACTCACTGCGCGAACGCGACCGCAGCGTCGGCATCGTCAGCCATGTCGCCGATCTGCGCCGTCGGATCCACGCCCAGCTGGAGGTCGTCAAGGGCAGATCGGGGTCAGTGGTCCGGCAGCGGGGTCACCGGCCCAGTGGACGCCGGGGAAGCGGCGAGGAGTAGACGACGCTGGTCGTCACCGACCCCAGCGCGCCGATCTTGCCCGACACCTCCTCCAGGTGCCGCATCGAGCGAGCGGTGACCTTGATCACGAAGCAGTCGTCGCCCGTCACATGGTGTGCTTCGAGGATCTCGGGCGTGACGGCCACCAGGTCGTGGAACGGCTTGTAGTTGCCGTTGGGATAGCGCAGCCGCACGAAGGCCAGGATCGGCAGCCCCAGCCGCTCGGGGTCCACCACGGCCGCGTACCCCTGGATGACGCCCGCCTCCTCCAGCCGCCGGACCCGCTCGGTGACGGCGCTCGCCGACATCGCCACGGCTCGCGCCAGGTCGGCGAAGCTGGCCCGGCCCTCGCGCTGGAGGACCTCGAGAATGCGCCAGTCGGTGGCGTCCGGGGAATACGCGGTCATGGGTGACAGATAGCAGGGAATTCCCCGGCACGGCAAGGTTGATGCCGGGGAATGCCTCTTCAGGGAGAGGGTTCACCGGTCATAGATTTCTGGTCATGGACAGCAGAGACCAGCCGGAACCCCACGGGAGTGACCCGCGATGACCCCCATGACCCCGCTCACCGGGATGACCGGCACGACCGCCGCGACCGCCGTCAATCCCGTCCTGCGCGTCGCTCCCGCCGCCCCGGCCGAGGCCGCCGCCCACTTCCGGGCGAGCCTCGCCTTCCATGCCGACGTCTCCGACGTGGCCGCCGCCCTCGCCGCCGGCGGTGACCCCGGTTTCGTCGTCCTGGACTCCCGCTCCACCGAGTCCTGGGACCAGGGGCACGTCCCCGGCGCCGTCCACCTGCCCACCGCGCTCGTCCCCGAGCAGGCCGCGCAGCTCCTCGACCGCAACGTGCCGGTCGTCACGTACTGCTGGGGACCCGGCTGCAACGGCGCCACTCGCGCGGCCCTCGCGCTCGCCGAACTCGGCTACCGGGTCAAGGAGATGCTCGGCGGCTTCGAGTACTGGGTGCGCGAGGGCTTCGCGTACGAGACCTGGGAGGGCCGCGAGCGGCGCGACGCCGATTCGCTCACGGCGCCGGTCGACGCGGAGAACTGCGGCTGCTGACGGCCCGCTCGGGGCCGGCGGCGCCATCCCGCCGTCGGCCCCGACCGTGGCTCAGAGCTGCGCCAGCTCGTCCACCAGGTCGTCCAGCCCCAGCGAGCCCTGCGAAAGGGCCGCCATGTGCCAGGACTTGAGGTCGAAGGCGTCACCGTGGCGCTCGCGGGCCTTCTCCCGGCCCAGCAGCCAGGCCCGCTCGCCGAGCTTGTAGCCGATCGCCTGGCCGGGCATGGTGAGATAGCGGGTCAGCTCGCTCTCGACGTAGTCCGCGGGGCGGCTGCTGTGCGCGCCGAAGAACTCCTCGGCCAGCTCCGGGGTCCAGCGCTCACCCGGGTGGAAGGGGGAGTCCGCCGGGATCTCCAGCTCCAGGTGCATGCCGATGTCGACGATCACCCGGACCGCCCGCATCATCTGCGCGTCCAGGTAGCCGAGCCGCTGCTCCGCGTCGGCGAGGAAGCCGAACTCGTCCATCAGCCGTTCCGCGTACAGTGCCCAGCCCTCGACGTTTGCGCTGACGAGTCCCACGGAGGCCTGGTAGCGGGAGAGGTTCCCGGCGATGTGCGCCCACTGCGCCAGTTGCAGGTGGTGACCGGGGACGCCCTCGTGGTACCAGGTGGAGACCAGGTCGTAGACCGGGAAGCGGGTCTGCCCCATCGTCGGCAGCCACGTGCGGCCCGGCCGCGAGAAGTCCTCCGTAGGGGGCGTGTAGTACGGGGCGGCCGCGCCGCCGGGCGGGGCGATCCGCGACTCCACCTTCCGTACCCGTTCGGCGAGTTCGAAGTGCGTGCCGTCCAGCTTCTCGATCGCCTCGTCCATCAGGCCCTGGAGCCAGTCGCGGACCTCGTCGACGCCCTCGATGTGCGTGCCGTGCTCGTCGAGGTGGGCCAGGGCCACCCACGGCGTCCCGGCGCCCGGCAGGATCTTCTCGGCCTCCTGCTTCATCTCGGCGAGCAGCCGGTGGTACTCCGCCCAGCCGTAGGCGTACGCCTCGTCGAGGTCGAGGTCGGTTCCGTTGAAGTAGCGGGACGCGCGGGCGTACCGCTCCCGGCCGACGGTGTTCGGCGCGCCCTCGATCGTCGGCGCGTACACGTCGCGCATCCAGTCCCGCAGCTCCAGGACGGCCGCGGTCGCCGTACGGGCGGCCTCGTCCAGCTCCGCGCGCAGCGCGTCCGGCCCGGCGGACACGAAGTCCTCGAACCAGCCGCGGCCCCCGCCGTCCGTGTCCGACCACTCGGTGAGCTGTCCGACGAACGTGACGGTCGGCCGCGGCGCCGCGTACAGCTTGCGCTCCAGACCGAGCGCCAGGGACTCCCGGTAGCCCGCGAGGGCCGCCGGCACCGCGCGCAGCCGCTCGGCGATCGCCGCCCAGTCCGCGTCGGTCTGCGTCGGCGTCACGGTGAACACCTCGCGCACGTGATGCGGAGGGGTGGCCATGTTGCCCACGGTGCGCAGACCCTCGTGGGTCTCGAGCACACCGAGCTCCGCTGTCAGGCGCTCGCGCAGCAGGCGCGCGCACCGGCGCTCGATGTCACTTTCCGCGCCGGGCCTCCGTTCCGCCGCGTCGAGCCTGGCCAGGGTGTCCCGCGCGAGCTGCGCGAGCGCCCCCAGGCCGGCGGGCGAGTAGTCGGGCAGACGGCTCGAACTCTCCTGCACACCGAGGTAGGTACCGGTCACCGGGTCGAGGGCGATGAGGTCGTCGACATACGCGTCGGCTACCTCGCGGGGAAGCGGGCTGCTGGTCTGTGACATGCCCTCCATCCTCGTACGAGGGGGTGGCGCACGTCACGCCGATTGTCCCGGCGCCGTCGGGGGCAGCAGCGGCCCGCATTCCCACTGCTGGAAGATCAGCCGGGTCTCGACCCGGGCGACCTCCCGGTGTGCCGTGAACTCGTCGAGTACCAGCCGCTGCAGATCGGCCATGTCCGCGACGGCGACATGGACGAGATAGTCGTCGGGCCCGGTGAGGTGGAAGACGGTGAGCGCCTCCGGCAGTGCCCGGATCCGCTCCACGAACGGTCCCACCAACTCCCGTCGGTGCGGCCTGACCTGCACCGACAACAGTGCCTGGAGGCCACGCCCCAGTTTGGCCGGATCCAGCCGCAGCTGATGGCCGAGGATCACGCCCGAGCGGCGCAGCCGTGTCACCCGGTCCAGGCACGTCGACGGGGCCACACCGACCTGCGCCGCGAGGTCGCGGTAGGTGGTCCGGGCGTCGTTCTGAAGCAGCCGCAGCAGCTGGAGATCGACCGGGTCCAGTACGACGGATTCAGCCATCGGCCGAACGTAGCACGGTGTTCGCACACAGAGTCCCGTCCGATGTTCACCCTGCGGTCCATGGACTCAGCCCCAGCGAGCACGCACGCGTACGACGACGTACGCCGACCCGCGTCGAGAGCGCCCCGCGCACTGGCCACCGAGGCCGTGCACGCCGGGCGGGACGATCTGGCCCGGCAGGGCCTGCACGCCCCGCCGATCGACCTGTCCACCACCTACCCCTCGTTCGACAGCCGCGCCGAGGCCGCCCGCATCGACGCGTTCGCCACCACGGGCGCGGAGCCGGAGGGACCGCCCGTCTACGGCCGGCTGGGCAACCCGACGGTCGCCCGCTTCGAGACGGCCCTCGCCCGCCTCGAAGGCACCGACAGCGCGGTCGCGTTCGCCAGCGGGATGGCGGCGCTGAGCGCGGTGCTGCTGGCGCGCGCCTCGACGGGACTGCGGCACGTCGTCGCCGTACGTCCCCTCTACGGGTGCAGCGACCATCTCCTGACCGCCGGACTCCTCGGCTCGGAGGTCACCTGGACCGACCCGGCCGGGATCGCGGACGCGCTGCGCCCGGACACCGGTCTCGTCATGGTCGAGTCGCCGGCCAACCCGACGCTCGCCGAGGTCGATCTGCGGGCCGTCGCCCACGCCTGCGGCTCGGTCCCGCTGCTCGCCGACAACACCTTCGCGACGCCCGTGCTGCAGCGTCCCGCCGAGCGGGGTGCGCGGCTCGTCCTGCACAGCGCCACCAAGTACCTGGGCGGGCACGGGGACGTGCTGGGAGGCGTGGTCGCCTGCGACGAGGAGTTCGCCGGGCGGCTTCGGCAGATACGTTTCGCCACCGGCGGTGTACTGCATCCCCTGGCCGGCTATCTGCTGCTGCGGGGCCTGTCGACGCTGCCGGTGCGGGTGCGGGCCGCCTCCGCGACCGCCGCCGAACTGGCCCGGCGGCTGGCCGCGGACCCGCGCGTGGCCCGTGTCCACTATCCGCGGATCGGCGGAGCGATGATCGCCTTCGAGGTGTACGACGACCCGCACGAGGTGATCGCGGGAGTCCGCCTGATCACCCCGGCCGTCAGCCTCGGCAGCGTCGACACCCTCATCCAGCACCCGGCGTCCATCAGCCATCGCATCGTGGACGCGCAGGAGCGCCGGGGCGCGGGCGTGAGCGACCGGCTGCTGCGGCTCTCGGTCGGCCTGGAGGACGTCGAGGACCTGTGGGGAGACCTGCGAGGGGCGCTGGGCGCGGGCGCCACGGTCGCCGTGCCCGAGCGGGGGGCCGCCATCGGCTGACCGGTCGCGGCGGTCGGTGCGGGCGCATCCCCACGGTCGCCCGGTCCGAGCGGGGAGCGGGCGTGATCGTCCGCTGCGGAACCGGGCGTGGCGGCACAACGGGCGGTGAACCGCGCGCAGACGGCCCGGCGGTGTGGCTCCGCCGGGCCGTCCCGTCCCGTGTGTCCCGTGAGTCCCGTGTCTCAGTCGCGTGTGACGCGCTCGTCGTGCCGTTCCGACGCCACCCGGGCCCCGGACGCGGCGCCCTCCAGCCGGGCGGTGATGACCAGGGTCCCCTCCTCGATCTGGTAGTCGAGGGGCAGGCCGAGGCCGCGCATCGCGGCGACCATGCCGGTGTTGGAGGCCTGCGTCACGGCGTAGACGCTTTCGCAGCGCGCCTCGACGGCCATCTCCACCAGGCGGTTGAGCAGCTCGGCGCCGACGCCGCGCCGCTGCCACTGGTCCTCGATCAGCAGGGCGACCTCCGTCTCGTCGCCGTCCCACAGCAGATGGCCGAGGCCGACGACGCGCCCCGAGGGCGTCTGCACGGCGAGGGTGCGGCCGAAGCGGGGGCTGAGCAGGTGCCGCAGATAGCGGTCGGCGTCCGCGACGGGGCCGTGGTAGCGCATGCCGAGTGTGCGCGAGGAGCACCGCTCGTGCATCGCCTTCGCGGCCGCCAGGTCACCGGTGTCGGCCCGGCGCACGGTGATGGCGTTGCCCTCGGGCAGCGTCAGCACGTCGTGGCCGAGCGGCACCCGCGGGCCGAGCCGGGCGTCCAGCTCCACCAGCGCACGCGCGCGTGCGAACTCGGTCGGGGTGAACGGCAGGTACGGCCGCTCCACGGTGATCACTCCGCCTTCCGGCGCCCGCAGGCGCATCACGGTGTCCTCCAGTACGCCTTCCATGGGCACGCCGTCCGGCCCACGGCCGCTGCCCCCCGATGGGGCGGGCAGCGAACGGATCGTGCAGCGGCCCAGCAACTGGCGCAGTGCCAGGGGAAGTTCGGCCGCGTCGAGGGCGGTGCGGGTGGCCAGGCCGAGGACCCTGGTCGGCGCGTCCACCAGGTCGTGGGCGTCGGCCCGCTCGATCCAGGTGCGGCTGCCGCCCGCCAGTGCCACGGCGCGGGTGATCTCGGCCGCCGCCAGGGCGCCCGGGGCGCGCAGCAGGAACTCGTCCACGGTGTCCTCGCCCAGCGGGTGCGTCTGGAGGCTCAGGATGTCCACCCGGTGGCCGGCCAGCGCGGCGCAGAGCGCGGCCAGTGACCCCGGGGCGTCCTTCACCGTCGTCCGCATCCGCCACAGGGTGCTCTCCGCGGCGACCCCGGAGGGGAGTTCGGACGGCCCGGGCTGCGACTCCTCGGAGGGCGGCCGGGCGTCGGTATCGCTCGTGGGCGGCGCGTGACCGTGGCGCCGTGCCCACCAGGTGTGGAAGCCGACCGTGGCGACGAGCAGGGCCGCGGAGACGGACAGCAGCGCCGGACCGTCGGGTCCGTGCCCCACCAGGTTCGCCACACCGTCGGCCACCGCGACGGCCGTGAACAGCGCGGCGAGTTCCACCACGTCCCGCCGCCAGTGGTGCACCGGGCGTCCGCGTTTCGCACGCGTCACATCAGACATGTCTCGAGTCATGCGGCCACTGTGGAGGAACGGTGTTGCGTGATCACGAACGGTGTGTGACTGATGAGTAAAGGTTACCAATGCCCGTTTTGTTAATACTTCTACGATCGCATCGGACACCAGGTGTCACGTCACGCGTCCTGTCGCGCGGTGCGCCACGTCATGTGTCCGCCCCCGTGTCACGACCACGCCGCGCACCGGGGGATGACGCCGGTGCGCGGCACACGACCGAGGGTACGGGACGCCGGATCACTGCCCGACCCTCCCCGGCCGGAGCACCTGGGTGAACAGCACGGTCCCGTCCTGCTCGCGCGGTCGCACCGTCAACTCCCCGCTGTCGCCGTCGATGTCGACCTCGCCGAAGAACTGGTGGCCGTCGGCGGGCGACACGTTCGAGGCGGTCGGCGCCTTCACGAACACCCGTTCCGCGCCGCCCCGCGTGTACCGGGATCACGCCGCGCGCGGCCCATGTCATCGGCTCGCGACGGCCTCCGCCATCAGGCGTACGCCGTCCCGGATGCGCGCGGGCGGCACGTGCGCGTAGCCGAGGACGAGACGTATGCGCGTGCCCCGCACGGCACGCGCGTGTGCGTACTCCGCCAGCGCGCGCACCTCGACCCCCGCCGAGGCCGTCCGCGCGAGGAACCGCTCCTGCGGCCCGTACCGCGCGGGGAGCTCGGCGATGACGTGCAGTCCCGCCGCTATTCCGGACACCCGCGCCCCGGGGAAGTGCTCTCGGAGCGCCCCCACCAGGGCGTCCCGGCGCTCACGGTAGGCCCGCTGACAGCGGCGCAGCTGCCGGTCGTAGTCGCCGCGCTCCACGAACCGGGCGAACAGCGCCTGGTCGAGTATGGGATGGCCGAGGTCCATCGTCCGTTTGCGCTCGACGACCGTCTCGGCCAACGCCTCGGGCACGAGCAGCCAGCCGAGCCGCAGCCCGGGCGCGAGCGACTTGCTGACCGACCCGGTGTAGGCCACGCGCTCGGGGTCCAGGCCCTGGAGCGCTCCCACGGGAGCGCGGTCGTAGCGGAAGTCGCCGTCGTAGTCGTCCTCGACCACGAAGCCGTCCACGGACCTTGCCCAGTCGAGCAGTTCGGCGCGGCGCCGTGCGGAGTACGCGATACCGGTGGGGAACTGGTGCGCGGGCGTCGTCACCACCGCCCGGACACCGGACGACCTGAGCGGGTCCACGGCCAGCCCCTCGTCGTCGAGAGCCAGCGGTACGGCGGTGACGCCCGCCGCCGCGTACAGGGCGCCGTGCTGGGGGCTCCCGGGGTCCTCGACGCCGACGGTGTCCGTTCCCCGCGCGTGCAGCGCGAGTCCGAGCAGTGCCGTCGCCTGGGCCACCCCGGAGACGACCACGAGACGCTCCGGGTCCGCCACCACGCCCCGGCGGCGGGCGAGGAGTCCGGCGAGCGCGGTACGCAGCCGGGGCAGCCCGCGCGGGTCGGGGTAGCCGAGCTCGTGGTGGGGCAGCTCGGCGAGCACACCGCGCTGCGCGGCGGCCCAGGCGGCGCGTGGGAACAGCGACAGGTCCGGGGTGCCCGGCACGAAGTCGGCCCGTACGCCCGGGGTGCGCGGAGCGAGGTCACGCGCGTGTGGCCGGGCCGTCCGGACGGCGCGGCTCACCCATGTCCCCGCGCCGCGGCCGCTGCGCAGATAGCCCTCGGCCGTCAACTGCTCGTACGCCTCCGTGACCAGGCCGCGGGACACCCCGAGGTCGGCGGCGAGGCCCCGGCTCGACGGCAGCCGGGTGTCCTGTGCGAGGCGCCCCGAACGGACCGCGTCCCGCAGAGCGGCCTGGAGCGCACGGCCACGCGCGCGCGGCGGGGCCGAGGCGGCCGGCAGCAGCACCTCCCAGGCCGCCGATCCGGGCGGCCGGTCGGGATTGGTCCCCGATGACGTCATGGAAGTGGACCTTAATCGGGGCCGCCGACGTTCCTAGCGTCACTCTCATGAATGCCACCACCCTGCGCGGGTCCCTGCTCGCCGCGCTCGCCTGTCTCCTCGTCGGAGGGTCGTTCACCGCCAACAGCGTCCTCGGCGCCTACCCCTACGCGGGCGGCCAGGCCCTGCGCTACGGCCTCGCCTGTCTGCTGCTCGTGCCCATGGCGGGAGCGGGGGCCCGGCATCGGCTGCGTGCGCTCACCCCCCGTCTGTGGCTGCGCCTGGCGCTGCTCGCGGCCGTCGGGATGGTCGGCTTCAACGTGGCCGTGCTGGCCGCCGAGCGCTCGGCGGAACCGGCCGTCCCCGGCGTCCTCGTGGGCTGCGCGCCCGTCGTCGTGGCGGTCGTCGTCCCGCTCCTGGAGGGGCGGCGGCCCCGGCGGCCGGTCCTCGTCGGGGCGTCGATGGTCGCCGTCGGCGCGTGCGCGGTGCAGGGGTGGGGCCGCACGGACGGCCCGGGGCTCGCGTACTCGGTCTGCGCGCTCGCCGGAGAAGTCGGTTTCGCGGTCCTGGCCGTGCCGGTCCTGCGGCCGCTGGGGCCCCGGCTGCTGTCCGCCACGGTGTGCGGCGTCGCCGCGGCCGAGGCCGCCGTGACCGGACTGCTGGTCGACGGCGGCGCGTGGCTGCGGCGGCCGGACGGCGCGGAGGCCGCCGCGCTGCTGTGGCAGGCGGCCGTCGTCACCGTCGTCGGCTTCGTGTGCTGGTACATGGGCATGCAGCGGATCGGCGCGGAGCGCGCCACGCTCTTCTCCGGGCTCATCCCGGTGGCGGCCGCCTGCACCGCCCCCCTCGTCGGAACGGGCTCCTACGGCCCCGCCCAGGCCGCGGGAAGCGCCCTCGTCGGGGCCGGAGTCGCCCTGGGGGCCGGGGCGTCGGGGCGTGCCCCCAGGGGGTCAGCGGCTGCCGTCGAGAAGCACGCGGGCGACGAGCGCCGGGTCGTCGTTCATCGGGCAGTGACCGCAGCCGGGCAGCCGCACCAGGCGCGCGGCGGGGATGATCCGCTTGGCACGGACGCCCTGGCGGCGCACGAGCAGCCAGTCGCGGGTGCCCCAGCCGAGGGTGACCGGGATACCGGGGATGTCGTCGGTGAACTGGACGGTGGTGCCGGCCCGCAGGGTCTGGTCGAACCCGGTGGCCTGGGCCAGGGCCAGCGTCTCGGCGACCACGGCCTCGGGTGAGCGCCGGCTCGGGCGGGCGTAGATGGTGCTGGTGAGTGCTGTGCGGCCGGCCGCCGTGCTCGCCATCCGCTCGACGAGGGGCAGCGGCATCCGGCGCGAGATCTGGCGCATGGTGATGAGGACGCCGAAGGCGTAGCGCCGCTCCGCCTGCGACCAGAACCCGGCAGGGGACAGCGCGGTGACGGACCGTACGAGTTTCTCGCGGCCGAGTTCCAGGGCGAGCAGACCGCCGAGGGAGTTGCCCGCGACGTGCGGTCGGTCGAGTTCCAGCGCCTCGCAGAAGGCGCCGAACACGGCGGCCGTGGTGGGCAGGTCGTAGGCCAGTCCGTCCGGCAGGGGCGGGGACACGCCGAACCCGGGCAGGTCCACGGCGATCACCTCGCGCTCGGCGGCCAGGATGTCCACCACCGGGTCCCAGGCCTGCCGGTGGTGTCCGATGCCGTGCAGGAGCAGCAGCGGCTCGCCCTTGCCCACGCGAGTGTAGGAGACGGTGACCGGCAGTGGGCCAGTGGGGGAGGGGACCGTGAAGGAGGCGGTGGCGGACATGGGGAGCTCCTCGACTGGACGGGCCGTGGACCGGCCGGCGGACGCCGTAGACAGCTTGTCAGCAAAAGCTACCGACGGGTAGCCCCTTGGGACGGTGTCCGGTTCCGCGTTGTACGACGGGGACTTTGCCGCGGTGTCACGAGAACGCGCCCTCACGAACGCTCCGTTAACGCTTTCCGACCGGAGTCCCCGAGGCCCGCCAAGGGATCGAGGATTGGTCTTGACCAAGGGTGGAGGCCGCCCTATGGTCGCAGAGAAGTACAACAACCTTTAATAAACAAGGGCGCGAAAAAACGCCGCGGGACCACGGCGATTGCGGAGGACAGGGTGGGGACCACGCAACTGGAATCGGTACCGGAACCGAAGTACTGGCATCTCAAGACCGTGCTCAGCGAGGCACTCGACTCGGAATTCACCGTGGGCGAGATCCTCCCCAACGAGCGTGACCTGGCCGCCCGCTTCGGCGTCGCCCGCGCCACGCTGCGCCAGGCACTGGAGCAGCTCGAACTGGAGGGCCGGCTCCAGCGCCGCCGTGGCGTCGGCACCACCGTCGCTCCGCCGCGGATGGGGGTCGCCGTCGGCACCGGGCAGCAGGTCTGGCCGGGCACGGGCGACGACGCCTGGCAGACCGTCGACTGCGCGCTCGCGACTCCGCCCGCGGTCGTCGCCACCGCACTGGAGACCGCGCGCGACCGGGCCGTGCACATCGTGCGCCGTTCGCGCGTCTCGCACGGCCAGCCCGTCGCCGCCGAACTGCTCTACGTCCCCGGGACATCGGTGCCCGACCTCACCGCGATCGACGCGCCCTCCGAAGCGGCACGCGCGCGTGCGGTACTGCGCGAACTCCAGCGACTGGAACTCCAGGGCCAGGACCGCGCCGTGGAGCTGGGCTCGGCCCGCGCGGACGACGCCAGGGAACTCGACCGGCTCCCCGGCGCACCCGTCCTCGTCGTCACCACCCGCTTCTTCGCCGAGGGGCGCACCGCGGCCCTCTCCGTCGCGACCTACCGCGCCGACACCTGCCGGCTGACGTTCGGCGCGTCCGGCGGCGTGGAGATACACCACGGGCCGGAGCGGCAGGCCTCCTGAACACCCCGTCCGCCCCGGCCGCCACACGGCAGGCTCCCTGAACAGCCTGCACCCGGCCGCCGGGCGGACGCCTCCACCGCGCCCCGGAACTCCACCGGGGCGCGTGCGTCGCACCGGTGACGGAGGGTCAGCGCCGCGCCGTCACCGTCCCCTCGACCGCGAACAACTGCTCCTCGACGTGATCGAGCGCGAGCCGCAGCGCCCCCGTCGCCACCGCCGCCTCACCGAGCAGCGACAGGGCCACCTTCGGCGGCCGCAGACAGTAGCGCGCCAGCTCGCGCCGCAGCGGCTCCAGCACACCGTCCAGACCGGCCGCCCAGCCGCCCACCACGACCAGCTCCGGATCGAGCGCCAGGACCAGCGCGGCCACGTCGTGGACGAGCCGCTGGATGAAGCGGTCCACCGCCGCCCGGGCCTGCTCGTCCCCTTCACGGGCCTGCGCGAAGACCTCCGCGACCGCCCGCTCGTCCAGCGGATGCAGCGGCTCGTCCGTCATGGACAGCAGCGTCTCCGGTGTCACCTCCCGGCCCAGCAGATGCAGCGCCCCGATCTCCCCGGCCGCCCCGCCGTACCCCCGGTGCAGCCGCCCCCCGATCAGCGAGCCGGCGCCCGGGCTCAGCCCCGCCAGCACGAAGACGACGTCGTCGGACTCGGTGGCCGACCCCTTCCAGTGCTCGGCCACGGCCGCCGCGTTGGCGTCGTTCTCCACCAGCACCGGACATTTGAAGGACCGGCTCAGCCGCTCGCCCAGCCGCAGTCCCGTCCACTCGGGCAGCGCGGTGCTCAGCCGAACCGTCCCGTCCGCCTCCACGATCCCCGGCGTGGCGACGCCCACGGCCCGCAGCGAGCTGCGCGGGACGCCGGCCCTGCGCAGCAACTCGGCGACCGCGCTGCGCAGCCGCTCCAGCCGTTCGTCCGCCGGCGCCGCCTCGTCGACCTCCTTGGCCTGCGCGCCCAGCACCCGGCCGTCCAGGTCGGCCAGCAGCGCGGCCACGCGGTGCGAGCCGATCTCCAGCCCCAGCAGGTGCCCGGCCTCGGCCCGGAACCGGAACCGGCGCGCCGGCCGTCCCTGCCGCCGGGCGACACTCTCGTCGGCGGCCTTCTCGACGACCAGCCCCGCCCCGATGAGGTCCTCGACGACCCCCTCGACGGTCGGCCGGGACAGGCCCGTCACGCGGGTGATCTCCGTGAGCGTCGCGCAGTCCGCGGCACGCAGCGCGTGCAGCACCACCGCGGAATTGATCCTTCGCAGCAGCGAGGGATCCCCGCCGGTCAGCTGCCCCAACGTCCGTCCTTCCAGCTCGTGCGCGTGTTGGGCGGATCGTACTCGGCGCGACGGACCCCGGCGAGAAAGGAATCCGTACCGATATCTTCGGCAAGCGCGATCACCCCGGTGTGACGAACCCCGACGCGTACGCGGTGATCACCTCAGGGGGCCGGTTCCGCGCCCCGAGATTCGCCGGGCACCGCGTCGGCACGGGACGTGACCGCCTCCGTCCCGACGGCGGACCGGGCCGGACTGCCGCGCCAGTGGGATGCCCGCCGCCACGTCCGATCCGGGGACGGCGGCCGCGGCGGCGGCGTGGAGTTCGCTGCGCGGGGACGTCCGGGCGGCCGGTGGACTGACGGTCCGCCAATTGTCAGTGGCGGCGGGTTTACTGGAGCTCATGGACATCGACAGGTACCTCGGGCCCGGTCACCGTACGACGGCCTTGGTGACCAGTCACGGCCTGGTGGTCGCGGACGCCGCGGTGCGTCTCGCGCAGGTGGAGCGGTTCCACGAGCGGAAGGAGGACCTGGCCGGAGAACTGACGGAGAGATGGGGGGATCCGGACCATGTCGGCCTGCAGACGGTCCGGCTCCGGACGGAGACCGAGGAGATACCCGAGCCCTGGGCCGGGCTGAGCCTGCGGGTGGGCGAGGTGTACCTCTGGCAGGCGGAGGAGCACGGCCGCTGGGTGGCCCTGGGCGTGGCCGATCTCGATCCGTACGACGAGATACAGCTCCTGCTGGTCGTCACCGACACCGACCCGCCCTGACGGCCGGGCACACAGCCCGCAGCCCTGACGAATGGGTGCAAACGCACAGAACGAGGCCCTCAGCCCTGACGGCCGGGCACACAGCCCGCAGCCCTGACGAAGGGCACAAAAAGCACAGCGCAAGGCCCTCGGCCCTGATGACCGGGCACGAAGCACGAAGCACCAAGCCCTCTGCCCTGGCGGCCGGGCACAAGCCCTCAGCCCTCCGCCGCCACCCGTAGCCGCGCGAACTCCCGCGCCATCGTGGCCGCCGTCCAATGCGCGTTCAGGCCGCTGGGATTGGGCAGCACCCACACGCGTGTGTCTCCGATGGCCCGCTCCTGCGGGCCCACGGCTGCTTTGCGGTCGTCGAAGGCCGCCCGGTACGCGGTCACGCCCACCACCGCCAGCCAGCGGGGGTTCAGCCGTGTGACCTTCTCCGCCAGCAGCCGGCCGCCCTCCTGGTACTCCCGCGCCGTGAGCTCGTCGGCCCGGGCGGTCGCCCTCGCCACCACGTTCGTGATGCCGAGCCCGTAGGACAACAGCTCCCGCTGCTCCGCCGGCTCCAGCAGCCTCGGCGTGAAGCCGGACAGGTGCAGCACCGGCCAGAAGCGGTTGCCGGGGCGAGCGAAGTGGTGGCCGCTCGCCGCCGTCATCAGGCCCGGGTTGATGCCGCAGAACAGCACACGCAGGCCGCCCGCGACGACGTCCGGTACGAGACGGTCGCGGGCGGCCTCCAACTCCGCCTGGGTGAAGCGCGTCAGAGGATCGCTCCAGGGGTGTAACCGGCCGCCTCGGGACGCTGCTTCACGATCTCCTCGACACGGCCGACCACCGTGGCCACCTGGGCAGCCGCGGCACCCGTGAAGGACAGCTTGTCGGCCATCAGGGCGTCCAGCTGCGCCCGGTCGAGCGGAAGCCGCTCGTCCGCGGCCAGCCTGTCCAGCAGTTCGTTGCGCTCGGCGCCCTGCTCGCGCATCGCCAGCGCCGACGCGACGGCGTTCTCCTTGATCGTCTCGTGCGCCACCTCACGGCCGACGCCCGCGCGCACCGCGCCCATCAGCACCTTGGTGGTGGCGAGGAACGGCAGGTAGCGGTCCAGCTCCCGGGCGACGACCGCCGGGAACGCGCCGAACTCGTCGAGCACCGTCAGGAACGTCTCCAGCAGACCGTCGAGCGCGAAGAACGCGTCCGGCAGCGCGACCCGGCGCACCACGGAGCAGGACACGTCGCCCTCGTTCCACTGGTCGCCCGCCAGCTCGCCGGTCATCGACGCGTAGCCGCGCAGGACGACCATCAGGCCGTTGACGCGCTCGCAGGAGCGGGTGTTCATCTTGTGCGGCATCGCCGAGGAGCCGACCTGGCCCGGCTTGAATCCCTCGGTCACCAGCTCGTGCCCGGCCATCAGCCGGATCGTCTTGGCCAGCGAGGAGGGGGCCGCCGCGAGCTGCACGAGCGCGGTGACGACCTCGTAGTCCAGCGACCGCGGGTAGACCTGGCCGACGGACGTGAACGCCTGCGAGAAGCCCAGGTGCCCGGCGATCCGGTTCTCCAGCTCGGTGAGCTTGGCGGCGTCGCCCCCGAGCAGGTCGAGCATGTCCTGTGCGGTGCCGACCGGGCCCTTGATGCCGCGCAGCGGGTAGCGCCCGAGCAGTTCCTCGACCCGGCCGTACGCGACGAGCAGCTCGTCGGCGGCGGTCGCGAACCGCTTGCCCAGGGTCGTGGCCTGCGCGGCCACGTTGTGGGAACGCCCGGCGACGACCAGCTCGCCGTACTCGCCCGCCAGCTTGCCCAGGCGGGCCAGGACGGCCACCGTACGGTCGCGGACGAGCTCCAGCGAGAGCCGGATCTGGAGCTGCTCGACGTTCTCCGTCAGATCGCGGGACGTCATGCCCTTGTGGACCTGCTCATGGCCGGCGAGGTCGTTGAACTCCTCGATCCGCGCCTTCACGTCGTGCCGGGTGACCTTCTCGCGCTCGGCGATGGAGGCCAGGTCGACGGTGTCGAGGACACGCTCGTAGTCGGCGATCGCCGTGTCCGGCACCTCGATCCCGAGGTCCTTCTGAGCCCGCAGCACGGCGAGCCAGAGCTGACGCTCCAGCCTCACCTTCTGCTCGGGCGACCAGAGCGTGGCGAGCTCGGCGGAGGCGTAGCGTCCGGCGAGCACGTTGGGGATACGGGGCTTGGCGGGAGCGGAAGTCACGTGGAGGGATTCTACTGGCGGTTCGTGCAGGCCAGCGACACGGCCCCGCTCGGCGGAACCTACGAGACGGACGTCACCCCGACGTCACCCCGCCCCACCGGCGCGACCCGTCCCGGATCCGGACCGGGTGACGGAGCCACCGGCCGCACCGGGACCGACCGCCCGCGTGCGGATGGGAGCCGGCTGCGACGGACAGGTTGCGCGGCACCCCTGCGCCAGGCCCGTGCGGGACTCTGCGCCGGGCCCGCGCCCCGGGCCCGCGCCCCGGGCCCGTGCGCAGGAGTCAACGCCAGCCCCCTACGGCGGCCCCCTGCGCCAGGCCCGTGCAGGACTCTTGCCGGGCCCTGCGCAGGAATCCAACACCAGAGCTCTGTGCCAGGACGCCCCGCCACATCCCGTGCGGGACGCTCCGCCACACCCCGTGCGGGACTCAACGCCCCACCCCCCCCGTGCGGCACTCAACGCCAGCCCCCTTACGGCCCCCCGCCCCGGGCCCCGGCGCAGGACTCCTACGACGGGTCCTCGTACGGCAGCAGATCGGGCCGCTTCGGCGGCAGGCCGTCCCCCGAGGACCGGCCGGTCAGGCGGCGGCCTATCCACGGGATGAGGTACTGCCGGGCGAACCGCGCGTCCGCGACGCGCCGGGCGGCCCAGCCCGGCGGCAGCGTCGCCGGCATCGGTGTATGCCACTCGGCGTCCTCGGGGTCGTGTCCGAGGGTCTGCCACACCGCCTCCGCGACCCGGCGGTGGCCCTCCGCCGTCAGGTGCAGCCGGTCGACGTCCCACATGCGCGGGTCACCGAGCGACGGGGCGCCGTACAGGTCGACGACGAGCGCGCCGTGCCGTTGCGCCAGCTCCTCGACGTGCACGAACAGCTCCTCCATGCGCGGCCTGAACCGCTCCAGGACCGGCCCCTGACGACCCGGGCTGCGCATCAGCACCAGCTCCTTGCAGGCAGGGGTCAGGCGCTCGACGGCCTCCGTCAGCAGGCCCTTCACCCGGCCCATGTCGCACTTGGGGCGCAGGGTGTCGTTGAGGCCGCCGACGAGGGTGATCACGTCGGCGCCCATAGCGGCGGCCACCGGCACCTGCTCCTCGACGATCTGCCCGATCAGCTTGCCGCGGACCGCCAGGTTGGCGTAGCGGAAGCCAGGGGCACGGGCGGCCATCCGCGCGGCGAGGAGGTCCGCCCAGCCCCGGTACGAGCCGTCGGGCAGCAGGTCCGACATGCCCTCGGTGAAGGAGTCGCCGAGGGCGACCAGGCTGGTGTGTGTGGGATTCGTCTGCATGGCGACACAGATGGTAGCCCGAGTCCCATACCCAGCGGTCGGTCACCTCCGGTCCGTACGCACCCTCACGCCCGCTGCCCGAATAGCTCCTGCAACACGTCCTCCATGGTCACCAGACCGGACAACCGCCCGTCGGAACCGAGCACGGCCGCCAGATGCGTACGGCTGCCCCGCATCGCGGTGAGGACGTCGTCCAGCGGTGTCGCCTCCCGCACGCGCGCGATGGGCCGCATGTCCGCCGAACGGAACGGCTTCTCCCGGGGAGAGGCGTCCAGCGCGTCCTTCACATGGAGGTAGCCGACGATCCGACGGCCCTCGTCCACCACGGGGAACCGGGAGAACCCGGACTCCGCCGCCAGCCGCTCCAACTCCTCCGGCGTGACGCCCACGCGCGCGTAGACGACCCGCTCGAGCGGCAGGACGACGTCGCGCACCGGGCGGCGGCCCAGCTCCAGGGCGTCGTGCAGCCGCTCCAGGGCGCGGTCGTCGATGAGACCCGCCTCACCCGCGTCCTTGACGATCTGGGCCAGCTGGGCGTCCGAGAAGGCCGCGGCGACCTCGTCCTTGGTCTCGATCCGCAGGAGCTTCAGCAGGCCGTTCGCGAAGGCGTTGATCGCGAAGATCACCGGGCGCAGCGCCCGCGCCAGCGTGACCAGCGGCGGCCCCAGCAGCAGCGCGCTGCGCACCGGCTCCGCGAGCGCGATGTTCTTGGGCACCATCTCACCGAGCAGCATGTGCAGATACGTCGCCAGCGCCAGCGCGATCACGAAGGACACCGCGTGTCCCGCGCCCTCGGGCACGCCCACCGCGTGGAACACCGGTTCCAGCAGGTGCGCGATGGCCGGTTCGGCCACCACACCGAGGATCAGCGTGCACAGGGTGATGCCGAGCTGCGCGGCCGCCATCAGCGCGGACACGTGCTGGAGGCCCCACAGCACACTCCTGGCGCGCCGGTCGCCCTGCGCCCCCTCCGCGCCGGCGCCGTCCTCGAGATACTGCTCGATCTGGGAGCGGCGTACGGAGATCAGCGCGAACTCGGCGCCGACGAAGAACGCGTTCACGACGAGGGTCGCCAGTGCGATCAGCAACTGGATGGCGATCACTTTCCGGCCTCCTGTTCAGAACCCTCGGACGAGGCGAGCGGCGCGTGCAGCAGCACCCGCGCGGCCCGGCGGCCCGAGGCGTCCACCACGTCCATGCGCCAGCCGGCCACCTCCACGGTGTCGCCGACGGCCGGTATCCGGCCCAGCTCGGTGGCGACCAGCCCGGCGAGCGTCTCGTACGGCCCCTCGGGGGTGTGCAGTCCCACACGTGCGAGCTGGTCGGTGCGGGCCGCGCCGTCGGCCGAGTAGAGCGGGCGGCCGTCTTCGTCCGTGCCCGCGGCGGCCAGGTCGGACGTCTCGTGCGGGTCGTGCTCGTCGCGGACCTCGCCGACGACCTCCTCGACGATGTCCTCCAGCGTGGCCACGCCCGCCGTGCCGCCGTACTCGTCGATGACCACGGCCATCGTCCGCTTGCCGGACAGCCGGTCCAGCAGCCGGTCCACGGTCAGCGACTCGGGCACCAGCAGCGGCTCGCGCATGAGCTCGGAGACCGGCACGCGCGCGCGGCGCTCGGCCGGGATCGCCAGCACGTCCTTGATGTGCGCGGTGCCGACCACCGAGTCGAGGCTGCCGCGGTACACCGGGAACCGGGACAGGCCCGTCGCCCGGGTCGCGTTCGCCACGTCCTCGCAGGTGGCCGAGGCGTCGAGAGCGATGACCTGGACGCGGGGGGTCATCACGTTCTCCGCGGTCAGATCGGCCAGGTTCAGCGTGCGCACGAACAGCTCCGCGGTGTCCGCCTCCAGCGCGCCCTCCTTCGCGGAGTGCCGGGCCAGGGCCGCGAGCTCCTGGGGGCCGCGCGCGGCGGCGAGTTCCTCGGTGGGCTCCACGCCCAAACGGCGCACGATGCGGTTCGCGGTGTTGTTGAGATGGGTGATGAAGGGCCGGAAGGCCGCGCTGAACCAACGCTGCGCGTTGCCCACGCGCTTGGCGACCGCCAGCGGGGAGGAGATCGCCCAGTTCTTGGGCACGAGTTCGCCGACGACCATCAGGAACACGGTCGACAGGGCCGTACCGAGCACCAGCGCGACGGAACTCGACGCGGAGCTCGACAGACCGAGCGACTCCAGCGGCCCGGCGATCAGCTTGGCGATCGACGGCTCGGAGAGCATGCCGACCACCAGGTTGGTGACGGTGATGCCGAGCTGGGCGCCGGAGAGCTGGAAAGTGAGGTGCCGCACGGCCTTGAGCGCTCCCGGAGCGCCGCGCTCGCCGCGCTCCACCGCCCGTTCCAGCTCGCTGCGCTCGACCGTGGTCAGCGAGAACTCGGCGGCGACGAAGGCGCCGCACGCGAGTGACAGAAGGATCGCCACGAGGAGCAGCAGGACTTCGGTCATCGGGTCACCTCCGTCCCATGATCGGACAGGCCGGAGAGGGGCGCGCGATGTCGTGTGGGGGTCGTGGGGGTACTGGGAGGCTCGCCCATGGGCGGACGCTCACACCTTTCATGAAGTCATTGGGGGACCACGCGGATGATCCGCACAGTCCCCCAATGGTAAAGGATCGGCAAAAGGGCCGGGTGGCTGGTTGCCGGGGCCCCGGTCAGTCGCTGAGCGGCTTCACCCAGCGCCGCCACTTCTCCTCCGGCGCGTACCCCGCAGCGCGCCAGGCATGATGTGCCGTTTCGTTGCGGGTGAGCACCATCGCGTCGCCACGACGCCCGCCCAGCCGCACGAACCGCTCCTCCGCGGCGGCCAGCAGCGCCGATCCGACGCCCTGGCGGCGGCGCTCCGGGTGCACCGCCAGCCGGTACAGATGGCACCGCCATCCGTCGAACCCGGCGATCACCGTCCCGACCAGCTCACCGCCCCGCTCGGCCAGGATCAGGGCCCCCGGGTCGCGGGCGACCAGCCGCTCCACCCCGCTCCGGTCGTCGCTGATGCTCGTGCCCTCGGCGGAGGACTTCCAGAAGGCCAGCACGATGTCCAGATCGTCGGGGCCGGCGGCCCGCATCCGCAGATCAGTCATGGGCCGATCCCACCACGCGCGGAATCGAACGGATCACGAATTTCCAGCATGCGGACGGCATGACCGCCCGCGTGCGGCCGTCATGCCCGCGGTATGACGGCCCGCGTCCCGACGTCGGACCGACGGCATGTCCGCCCGGGTCCGGCCGTCATGCTGCGGCATCGCCGCCCGCGTCCCGACGTCGGACCGACGGCATGTCCGCCCGGGCCCGGACGGCATACCGACGACATGACGGCATGCGGGCAGCCATGCCGACTCGTGGGCGGGGCAGGTGGCTCGGTCTCCTCCCTGCCCGCGCGTCACTCGTGCGCGATCGCGGCCAGCACGTTCATCCGCGAGGCGCGCAACGCGGGCAGCAGCGCCGCCACCACCCCGACCACCGCGGAGCCCACCACGACCGCGACGATCGTGCCCCACGGGACGGCGAAGGCCTTCATGCCCTGCAACTCCAGCACCTGCTGTATGCACACGCCCCACACCAGCCCGAGCGCCAGCCCCAGCACCGCGCCGAACACCGCGATCACGACCGACTCCAGCCGAACCATCCGGCGCAACTGCCGCCGGCCCAGCCCGATGGCACGCAGCAGTCCGATCTCCCGGGTCCGCTCCACCACCGACAGCGCCAGGGTGTTCACCACACCGAGCACCGCGATCACGATCGCGAGCCCGAGCAGGGCGTACACCAGGTACAGCAGGACGGCGATCTGGTCGTGCACCAGCTTCTTGTAGTCGGCCTGGTCACGCGCCTGCACCTGCGGATACGCGTCGAGCGTCTTCTCCAGGCGGGGACGCAACTGGTCGCCGGTCGTGCCGGAGGCCGCGTTCACGTACAGCGCGGAGTCCTGCCCGTCGGGTACGTACTTCTCGACGGTGGCGATGCCGAGGAACAGCCCGCCCTGCATGCCGAACCCGTCGCCGGTGTCCTGATCGGTGAGCGCGCCCACCTTCAGGGACGTGGTCCGGCCGCCGGGGAACTGCACCGGCAGCACGCTGCCCAGCCGCACGCCGTGGTCCTCGGCGAAGTCGACGTCCATGCCGATGGCGCCGTCGGCCAGCGCGGCCGCCGTGCCACCCTCGGCGTACGTGACGTGCGCGACGTCGTCGACCCGGTCGTCGTAGCCGGTGGCGGTCGTCTCTACGCGCTTGCCGTCGGGCAGCCGTACGGCGACCGGCGCGAACCGCTGCCGTACGACGAGGCCGACCCCCTCGGTGTCGCGCACCGCGTTCGTGACCTCCGTGGAGAACGGCGTGAAGTTGGCGTTCTGGATGACGAAGTCGGCGCCCAGGGTCTTGTCGATCTGCTGGTCGAAGGACTTGGACATCGAGGCGCTCGCCACCGACATCCCGCCGACCAGGGCGAGGCCCACCATCAACGCGGCCGCCGTGGCCCCCGTACGGCGCGGGTTGCGCAGGGCGTTGCGCTGGCTCATCCGGCCGATCGAGCCGAACAGCGCGGGGAAGGCGCCGCCGAGGACGCGGATCACCGGGCGGACGAGAAGCGGGCCCGCGATGACGGTGGCGATGAGCGTGAGTACGACGCCCAGGCCCAGCAGGGAGGCCGCGGACGCCGTCTTCGAGGAGGTCGCGCAGCCGGCCAGCGCGGCCACGCCCAGCGCACCGACGACCGTGCCCACCACCGCGCGCACCTTGAGCGGGCGGCCCACTCCGGCGATGTCGGCGTCCGCGAGGGCCGCCATCGGCGACACGGTCGCGGCGCGCCGGGCCGGGAGATAGGCCGCCACGAAGGTGACGCCGACGCCGACGACGTACGCCGACACCGGGGTCGCCCAGCCGACGACCATCTCCGTGGCCTTCAGGTTCATGCCGAACGCGCTCATGAGCTTGATCAGCCCGGCCGCCAGACCGATGCCGGCGGCGAGGCCGAGCGTGGAACCCACGAGACCGAGCAGCACCGCCTCGGTGAGCACCGAGCGGCGTACCTGGCGGCGGTCGGCGCCCAGGGCGCGCAGCAGGCCCAGCTCACGGGTCCGCTGGGCGATCAGCATCGAGAACGTGTTGACGATCAGGAACACGCCGACCAGGACGGCGATCCCGGCGAAGCCGAGCATCACGTACTTGATCACGTCGAGGAACCCGCCCAGGGACTCCGACGACGACTTCGCCTGCTCGTCCGCGGTCTTGACGTCGTACGTCCCGGCACCGATCGCGGCGACGACACGCTTGTCGAGCGCCGCGTCGCTCACCCCGCGCGCCGCGTCGACGGAGATGCTCGTGGCCTTGTCGGCCGCCCCCAGCAACTGCGTGCCCGCGGTCTCGGGGTCGAGGTAGACCAGGGCCGCGCCGGGGTTGGTGGTGGTGAAGGTGGCGATGCCGACGATCTTCACCTTGAAGGTGCCCGGCTGGGCCATCACGGTCAGTGCGTCGCCGATCTTCACGTTCTTCTTGTCGGCGGTGTCGGCGTCGAGCATGGCCTCACCGGCGCCCCGCGGGGCGTGGCCGGAGGTCAGCTTCACCGGGCTGCGGTCGGTGACGTACCAGTCGGTGGCGATGGTGGGCGCGCCGGTGGTCGGTCCGACGGACTCGTTGTCGCTGTCCACGACCGTGATGTTCTCCACGCTCACGTCCGCGTGGGCCGACTCGACGCCGTCGACCTGGGCCACCTTCCCGGCGAGGGAGGCGGGCACGGTCTGCACCGCGCCGGTCGGCACGGACGCGTTCAGGTCGTCCCTGGGCTCGACCGTCACATCCGCCGACGTGGACGCGAAGAGCCGGTCGAAGGTCCGCGTCACCGTGTCGGAGAAGATCAGGCTGCCCGCGACGAACGCCACCGACAGGACGACGGCGAGCGCGGACAGGAGCAGGCGGCCCTTGTGCGCGAGGAAACTCCTGAGTGTCGCCTTCAGCACCGGATCACTTCTCCTCGGCGTCGGCGTCGGCGCCGGCGTCGCTGACGCCGGTGGCCCGGGCGCCGGTGCCGGGGACGTCCGTGCTGTCGCCGCTCTCGCCGTCGAACTGGGCGCGGATCACGTCGAAACGCTTCATCCGCTCCAGCACGCCCTCGGCCGTCGGCCGCTCCATCTCGTCCACGATCCGCCCGTCCGCGAGGAAGAGCACCAGGTCGGAATGGGCGGCGGCACCCGGGTCATGGGTGACCATGACGACGGTCTGCCCCAGGTTGTCGACGGCCTCCCGCAGGAACGCCAGGACCTCCAGTCCGGCGCGCGAGTCCAGGTTGCCGGTCGGCTCGTCGGCGAAGATCAGCTCGGGGCGGGAGGCGAGTGCCCGGGCGCAGGCCACGCGCTGCTGCTGGCCGCCGGACAGCTGCGACGGCCGGTGCTTCAGCCGGTCCCGCAGGCCGAGTGTGTCGATCACCTGGTCCACCCACTTCTGGTCGGGCTTCTGGCCCGCGATGTCCATGGGCAGGGTGATGTTCTCGGCCGCGTTGAGCGTCGGGATCAGGTTGAAGGACTGGAACATGAACCCGATCCGGTCCCGTCGCAGCCGGGTCAGCTCACGCTCCTTCAGCCCCGTGATCTCGGTGTCCCCGAGCCACACCTGACCGGCCGAAACGGTGTCGAGGCCCGCCAGACAGTGCATCAGGGTCGACTTCCCTGAGCCGGACGGGCCCATCACGGCGGTGAAGCGGCCGCGCGCGATGTCCACGTCCACCGAGTCCAGGGCGAGCACCGTGGTCTCGCCCGAGCCGTACGCCTTGGTCAGACCGCGGGCGCGGGCCGCGATCCGGTCGGCCGAAGCCAGGCCGGGGGCGTGCTCCGCAGCAGGTGTGGACAAGGCTGCCTCCTCGCTTGTGTGGACGTGCCGACCGCATACCGATGTTCCTGCCGGGCCGAGCGTAGTGTGACCCGGCGCACACCCGGTATCACTTTTCGAATCCCGGCCGCGCTTGCCGTTGCTAGCATTTCGGCGCTAGCGTCGAGGTATGGCGAAGACCCAGCTGAACGTACGCGTCGACGAGGGCACGGCACAGGCTGCCCGCGAGCGCGCCACGGCCCGCGGCATGAGCGTCAACCGCTACATAGAAGAGCTGGTCAGACAGGACGCCGGCGAAGTCGGCCACACGTTCGTCGAGGCCGCCAGCGACTTCATGAAGCAGTACGAGGCGGTCTTCGTCGAGGAGTTCGGCGCTGAACGCGAGGGCGGCACGCGCGAAGGTCGCCGTTGATCCCTTGAGCGACCTGCGCATCGACCTCGCCTGGCTCCTCATGCTCGCCGAACAGAACACCCCGGGGGATCCCCAGGTCACCGACTGGGGAGCGCTCGTCGCGGCCGTGGCCCGCCACCAGGCCGAGATATTCGACGTCCCCGTCTACGACGACGCGCCGGCCCGCGCCGCCGCGCTGCTTCAGCTCCTCATCCACGTTCCCGCGCTGGAGCGCTCCAACGCCCTGTTCGCCTGCGCCGTCGCGTACGCCTATCTCGTAGCCAGCGGCTTGAAGGTCGCCACTTCGCCCGAACAGGTCCGCGATCTGGCCCGCCTGGTCAAGAACGGGGAGGCGTCGGTGTCCGACATCGCGCAGGAACTGCGCCAGTGGAGTCTGTGAGGCTCACTCGGGTGCCGCGGGCCGCCAGGCGGTCCCGGTCACGCAGTAGGAGAACGGCAGCCGCGGCCCCTTCTCGGGCAGCAGTGTCCGCCGGTACGGGCCCAGTTCGAACCCGGCGTCCCGGAGCGCGCCGACCGCGTCGCGGGTGAGCCGGCAGCCGCCGGCCAGGTGCGGCCACACGGTCCGGTCCAGTGCGCGCTGGGTGAGCAGCATCGCCCGGCCGCCGCCGGGCCCGTGCTCGAGGAACCGCACCTCGCCGCCGGGCCGCAGCACCCGCCGCAGCTCGGCCAGGGCACGCGGCACGTCCCGCACGCTGCACAGCACCAGCGAAACCACGGCCGCGTCGAACGCCTCGCTCTTGACCGGCAGCGCCTCGGCCGCCCCCGGTACGACGTCCACGGGCACCCCGGCGCGCAGGGCCGCGTCGAGCGCGAGCTGCCGCATCCGGCGCTCCGGCTCGATCGCGACGACCTCCGAGACGGCTCCGGGGTAGTGCGCGAAGTTCAGCCCGTTGCCCGCGCCGATCTCTATGACGCGGCCGGAGAGCCCGACGAGCAGCCGGTCGCGCACACCGGCGAGTCCCGCACGGGTCTCCGCGGCCGTCCCCAGCCGGGCGTAGCAGCGGGCGAACAGCGGATGGTGGACGGGATCGCCGGGCACCTTGCCGGAACCGGTGAAGCGTAGCGGCATGGCGACCTCCCGGGCAGGACGGACCTGTCGGGATTCTCCCCCGAACAGGCCCGTCGCACCCCCGTTGTCGCTTTCGCGCGGGTCTCCGGACGAATCTCCGGAAGGATCACCGGGCGAAATCGTCCGATGGATCACTGGATGAAGTCGCGCACCCGTTCGTATACGCCGTGGTCGTTGTTCATGTCGTTGTGCGAGATGCAGCCGACGCCGACGTTGGTGGCCCCGCTCAGCAGTGCCGAGGAGTCCGGGTCGATGGCTGCGTCGCAGTTCGACCAGTAGGTCGCGTAGTTCACGCTGCCCGGAGTCTCGTCGCCGGAGTTGAGCGCGGTGAGGTACGAGCTGCCGGTGACCATCTCCGCGCAGGAGGTGTAGATCCAGCTGCACCACGAGGCTACCGAGGTCCCGTGGTTGGTGCCCGCGACGGAGACGAGGTCGTCCACGTACGCGGTGCCGCCGAGGTTCTTGAGGTAGTAGCGGGAGCTGAGCGCGCCCATGGAGTGGATGACGACGTCGACCTTGGCGGCGCCCGTTCTCGCCAGCACCTTCTTGATCTCGGTGGCCAGTTGGGAGGCGGTGGTGGCGTTCGACTGGGACCAGCTGTACGACCAGGCGTCCAGCTCGGCGGCCGTGTAGCCGTCGGCCTTGAAGTCCGCGACCCAGTCGTCCCAACTGCTGGAGGAACTGCTGATGCCGTGCACGAAGACGATCGGATCGTGGGTCGCGGCGTGGGCTGTGGGGGCGGAGAAGGACAGTGACAGAAGGAGCGAAGAGACCACGGCCGAGAGAGCCGCGGCGATGCGACGCTTGGGGCGCTGCATGATGCCTCCTGAAACGTGTGGGGTTGCCAGGAGTGTCCGGCCGGGTCTACGCGCGCCGCATCGGTGTAATCGCCAGTCTTTACGGTTCAAGTAACCCGCCAGTAACGTCAGTTGTGTGGTGACATCGGTGAACCCCCCGCCCCTGGACCGCACTTCGTCGCCGACGCCCCCGGACCCGGTCCCGCGCCGGCGCTCGGGTCCACCGCTGTCCGAAGGCGTCCGCGTGCGTGTGCTGCGCCTCGTGTACGGCGATGCGCGCGCCGCCGCCGAACTCGTCGCGCGGCTGACCGAACGGCAGGCGGCCGGCCTCGACCCCCTGCCGGGCGAACCCGCCGACCTCGCGCCCGAGACGCTGCGCGCCCACCGCCGGGAGGTCCGCGCGCTGCCCGACGGCACCCGGGTGGTGCTGCTGCTGGCGGCCGCCGACCAGTACCCGGTGGCCACCCATGCCTTCCTGCGCGCCGTCGCCGCCGTCCGCCTGGACACCCGGCCCCTCGAGGCCGCCGAAGCGGCCGGGATCGCCTACGCCACGGCCGGCGGGGTCGGCTTCCGTGACCCCTGGACCCGGATCGCCGCGTACGAGACCGCCGATCCGGCCGACCGGCGCGAGGCCCACCGACTGCTCGCCCGTGTCCTGCACGGCCCGACGGAGGCGCCCCGCCGGGCCTGGCACCGGGGCGCCGCCGCGCTCGGCCCCAGCACGCGACTCGCCGTGGAACTGGCGGCGGCCGCCGCCCGGGCGCGCGCCGCCGCCGACCCGGCGCTCTCCGCCGCCCTCGCCGAACGTGCCGCCGCGCTCTGCGCGGACCCCCGCGAACGGTCCCGCCTCCTCGCCCTCGCGGCTGCCGACGCCTGGCACTCCGGTGACGGCGACCGGTCCCGCGCTCTGGCCGCCCGCACCGACGCCGACGCCCTCACCGGCATCCTCGCCCTGCGAACGGGGCACGCGGGGGAGGCGTTCGACGCGCTGCTGACCGGAGCGACACGGGCAGTCGGCACGCCCGGCGCGCGCCGGCCCGCGCCCGCCGCCCCGCCCCCAGGGGGAACCGACACCGCCCCCAGCACCCCCGCCACCGACCTCACCGGACCCGGCGGGACGGCGGAGGGAACCACGACCGACGCGGCCGAGCCGGCGTGGGCTGCCGGGGCTGCCGGGTCTGCGGGGGGCCCGGGGGCGGACGGGGCCGGCGGGATCGACGGGGCGATCGTGGCTGCTGGGTCCGCCCCGGGGGCCGGGGGCCTCGGTGGCGTTGGCGTCGAAGCCGTCGCCGTCGGGGCGGAGGGCGCCGGGCCCGCCGCGCACCTCCTCGCCCGGGCCGCCGAAGCCGCCGTCTACACCGGTGACCTGCGTCGGTGTCGTGAAGCGGCGCTCGTCGCCGGGCAGTTGGGCATGGGCCCGCCGGGCGTGCTCGGCGGGATCGCCGCGGCCGTCGACGGGCGGTACGAAGACGCGCGCGACCTGCTGGAGGCCACCGCCGGACGGTGCGGTCCGGGCGGTGACCCCACCCTTCTCCTGCACGCGGGCATCGCCGCGCTGATGCTCGGCGACCACACCCGTGCCGCCACCGCCACGGTCCGCGCGGCCGCCGCGGCCCGTGCCCGGGGCGTGACCGCCGTCGTGTCCCAGGCCATGGAGTTCCGGGCCTACGCCGAGTTCTGGACCGGCCGCCCGCGCGCCGCCGAGGCCGCCGCCCTGGACGCCCTGCGACAGGCGTACGCCACCGGACAGGACAACGGCGCCTGCCATCTCCAGGCCGCTCTCGCGATGTTCGCCGCGCTCACCGGCGACGAAGACCTGTGCCGGGAGCGGGCCGCGGCCGCCCGCTCCCACGCCCTCGCCCACGCCCTGGGCCTGCCAGCCGCCCTGGCGCAGTGGGCGCTCGCCTTCCTCGACCTCGGTTCCGGTCGCTTCGACGCCGCCGCGGCCCGGCTGCGGGCGCTCGCCGCGTCGGGTCCGGGCCACGGCCACCGGGCCATCCGCCACCTGGCCACCCCGCACTATGTCGAGGCCGCCGTCCGCACCGGCGAGACCCGTGTCGCTCGCGCCGCGCACGCCGACTACGACCGCTGGGCCCGCGCCGTGGACAGCGCCGACGACCTGGCGCTGAGCGCCCGCTGCCGGGCCCTGCTCACGCCGGGGGCCGACGCCCTGGAGCACTACCGTGCGGCACTCGATCTGCACGCCGAGGGAACGCGTGCCTTCGAACGGGCCCGCACCGAACTGTTGTTCGGCAGCGCCCTGCGCAGACTGCGCCGACGCACGGAGGCCCGCGACCGGCTGCACAGCGCCCTGGAGGCGTTCGAGTCCTTCGGCGCCCCGCACTGCGCCGAGAGCGCCCGCGCCGAACTCCGCGCCCTCGGCGCCCCCGCGACGCCCGCCCGCGGCGACCGAAGTCCGGGGTCCCACCTGACCGCCCAGCAACTCCTGGTCGCCCGCATGGCCGCGGACGGCGCCACGAACCGGGAGATCGCCACCCGCCTCGCCCTCAGCCCTCGCACCATCGACCACCACCTGCGGGGCGTCTTCACCCGCCTGGGCATCCGCTCCCGCATCGAACTCGTACGGCTGCTCGCGGACGCGGACGACGGCTAACGGCCGGGCCGTGTCCGACGATTCCCGCCGGGCGGGCGACGCCGGGCACGGCACCTCGCCGCGTCGTCGCACGACTCGAGTACGCCCAGTACGCGGGTCGTCCTCCGCCGTGCGATGCAGCGCACCGGACGCCCGCCCGCTGATCCGACGCGAATCGTCGGGCACCACGACCCAGGCCGTGTCAGCGAAGTCCCGCCCGGCTCGCGACGTCGGCACGCGCCATCCCGGAGGGGGCACGCCCAGCCGCGTTGTCCGGGTCGTCCTCGTACACCCGGTACGAGGGCGACCTTCCGCCTTGCGAGCGCACGCTCCCCCGCCCTCGAATGCGCTCGCGCGGGGGCACCCCCATGACGCCGCGAGCCCCGCCCTCCGGGCAGCCGGCGCCACTCCGCGGGGACGCGGTCTACGCCCCCGGGCCGGTCCGCTCCCGGAACGCCTGTGCCTCCCACGTCCCGTCGAGACGGGGTGCCAGCCAACCGGGCGCCACGGTACGGAAGTCGGCGGGTGCGAGAGCGCCGGCCCCCGAGGGCAGCGCCCCCAACAGCGGGGCGCCGGCCACCTCCGGCAGGTCCACCACATTGCAACGGGACGCCAGATCCGGGGATTCGGGCCAGCTGCCGATGACGACGCCCAGCAACTCCACCTCCCGCGAACGCAGTTCACGTGCCGTCAGTTCCGTGGTGTTCAGCGTGCCCAGCCCCGCCGACGCCACGACCAGCACCGGTGCCCGCAGCAGCTGCGCCGCGTCGGCCAGCGTCCCGCCCGCCTCGTCGAACCGTACGAGCAGCCCGCCCGCCCCTTCCACGAGCACCAGATCGTGGTCGGCGGCCAGCTTCCGTGCCCCCTCGACGACGTCGTACGGCCGCACCGGCGCCAGGCCCGCCCGTCGCGCCGCCGTCGCCGGAGCCAACGGCTCGGGATACCGGGCCAGTTCGGCCGTCGTCACGGCGCCCGCGAGCCGCGTCACCTCGTCGGCGTCCCCGCACTCGTCCGCCCGTACACCGGTCTGCGCGGCCTTGAGGACGGCCACCGACCGGCCGGCCGCGAGCGCCGACGCGGCGATCGCGGCCGTCGTGACGGTCTTGCCGACCTCCGTGCCCGTCCCCGTGATCACCAGGATCGGCATGTTCATCCCTCCCGCGCCGCGGCGCACACCGCGCGCGCGATCCGTGCCACGTCCGCGTCATCGGTGACGTACGGCGGCATCGTGTAGACCAGATCGCGGAACGGCCGCAGCCAGACGCCCTCGCGGACGGCGGCCCGGGTGGCGGCGGTCATGTCCACGGGGCGGTCGAGCTGGACGACGCCGATGGCGCCGAGGACCCGGACGTCCCGCACGCCGGGCACCTCCGCGGCCTCGGCGAGCCCGTCCCGCAGTCCCGTCTCGATCCGCTTGACCTCCGTGAGCCAGTCCTGCCCGAGCAGCAGCTCGATCGAGGCGCAGGCGACGGCCGCGGCGAGGGGATTGCCCATGAACGTCGGCCCGTGGGCCAGGACCGGTACCTCGCCCCGCGAGATCCCGTCGGCCACCCGGGAGGTGCACAGGGCAGCCGCCATCGTCAGATAGCCGCCGGTCAGCGCCTTGCCGACGCACATCACGTCCGGCGTCACCGCCGCGTGCTCCGCCGCGAACAGCGCGCCCGTGCGTCCGAACCCGGTGGCGATCTCGTCGAACACCAGCAGCACGTCGTGCGCGTCGCACGCCTCGCGCAGCACCCGCAGATACCCGGGGGAGTGGAAGCGCATCCCGCCCGCGCCCTGCACCACCGGCTCCACGATGACCGCGGCCAGTTCGTCGGCGTGCCGCTCGACCGCCTCGCGCAGCAGGTCGGCGTACGACTCCTCGAACTCCACCGGAGGCGGGTCGACGAAGACCTGCCGGGGCAGCACCCCGGTCCACAGGTCGTGCATCCCGCCCTCGGGGTCGCACACCGACATCGGCTGCCAGGTGTCGCCGTGGTAGCCACCGCGCCACGTCAGCAGGCGTCGCTTGCCCGGGCGTCCCAGCGAGCGCCAGTACTGGAGGCACATCTTCACCGCGACCTCGACCGACACCGAGCCGGAGTCGGCGAGGAAGACATGCTCGAGACCTTCGGGCGACATGTCGACAAGCAACTTCGCCAGACGTACGGCGGGCTCGTGGGTGAGCCCGCCGAACATCACATGACTCATCCGGCCCAGCTGCTCGCGTACGGCCTCGTTGAGCACCGGGTGGTTGTAACCGTGGATCGCCGACCACCAGGACGCCATGCCGTCGACCAGCTCGCCCGAGCCGTCCGCCGGCCGCAGCCGTACCCCGCTCGCCGACTCCACGACGAGCGGTTCGGCCCGGCCGGGCATCGGACCGTACGGATGCCACACGTGCCGCCGGTCGAGCTCCAGCAGCTCGGGCACACCGAGCGGGGGCCGCTCAGGCATTGGGCGCGAGATCGGTACCGGCGCCACGGCGGCGTACGGCGACCAGACCCGTACGCGCCTCACCGGCCGCCGGGACCGGGGCGGCGGCCGCCGCGGCCGCCGGGACGGAGCCGCACACCCCGCCGCCCTCGTGCGAGCCGCACCCGGCGCCCTCGTGGGACCCGCACCCGGCGCTCTCCTGGGACCCGCAGCCCCCGCCCGCCGTCGCCCGGTGCTCCGGCAGCGTGACCTGCTCCGCGCCCTCCACCTCGAACCCGGCGTCCGCGATCATCTCCAGGTCGGCCCGGCCGGCCTGGCCCTCGGTCGTGAGGTAGTCGCCCAGGAAGATCGAGTTGGCCAGGTGCAGGGCCAACGGCTGCATCGTGCGCAGATGCACCTCGCGGCCGCCCGCGATGCGCACCTCGACGTCCGGGCAGACGAACCGCACCATCGCCAGGATGCGCAGACAGCGCTGCGGGGTGAGGTTCCACTCCTTGGCCAGCGGGGTGCCCTCGACCGGGATGAGGAAGTTGACGGGAACGGAGTCCGGGTCCAGCTCGCGCAGCGAGAAGACCACGTCCACCAGGTCCTCGTCCGACTCGCCCATGCCGGCGATCAGACCCGAGCACGCCGACAGGCCCGCCGCGTGCGCCTTCTGCACCGTGTCCACCCGGTCGGCGTACGTGTGGGTGGTGGTGATCTCGCCGTACGTGCCCTCGGACGTGTTGAGGTTGTGGTTGTAGGCGTCGGCGCCCGCCTCGCGCAACCGTTCGGCCTGGCCGTCGGAGAGCAGGCCCAGACAGGCGCACACCTCGACGCCCTCGTTCTGGTCCTTGATCGCCTTGATGGTGCCGGCCACCCGGTCGACGTCCCGGTCGGTCGGACCGCGCCCGGACGCGACCAGGCAGACCCGCTTGGCCCCGCCCGCCAGCCCGGCCGCCGCGGCCTGGGAGGCCTCCTCCGGCTTGAGCCAGGTGTACTTCAGGATCCCGGCCGTGGAGCCGAGCCGCTGGGAGCAGTAGGAGCAGTCCTCGGGGCACAGCCCCGACTTGAGGTTGACGAGGTAGTTGAGTTTCACCCGCCGCCCGAACCACTGCCTGCGCACCCGGCCGGCCGCGGCCACCACGTCCAGCACGTCGTCGTCGGAAGTGGCCAGCACGGCCAGCGCTTCCTCGCGGGTCGGCAGCTCGCGCCGAAGCCCCTTGTCCACCAGCGTGTTCAGCAGGTCCATGAGAGCCGATCCTGTCCTACGCACCCGGTCCGGGCCAAGGTAGGGATCGCACAACACACCGGGTTCGACGTGTGGGTATTGCCACACCGTGGGTGGGCGGCCGGGCCGCTAGTGTCTGTCCGCTACCTACAAAAGCCCGGAGGACCCATGGCGTTCGGCTGGATCGACGAACAGGCGGAACTGCGCCGACGGGCCGGACTCGTGCGGACCCTGCGGCCCCGTCCGGCCGACTCGCCGCTGCTCGACCTGGCGAGCAACGACTACCTGGGCCTGGCCCGTCATCCCGAGATCGTGGAGGGCGCCGCGGCGGCCGCCAGGACCTGGGGCGGCGGTGCCACCGGCTCCCGGCTCGTCACCGGCACCACCGAGCTGCACGGCGAGCTGGAGCGGGAACTCGCCGAGCACTGCGGGTTCGAGGCGGCCCTCGTCTTCTCCTCCGGGTACGCGGCCAACCTCGCGGCGGTCACCGCGCTGGCCCCGCACGGCTCGCTGATCGTCTCCGACGCGGGCAACCACGCCTCGCTCATCGACGGCTGCCGGCTGGCCCGCGGCACCACCCAGGTCGTCGGGCACGCCGACCCGGACGCGGTGCGCAAGGCGCTCGGCACGCACGCCGGTCCGGCGGTGGCCGTCTCCGACACGGTCTTCTCGGTCGACGGCGACGCCGCCCCGCTGGCCGCCCTGGCGGCCGCCTGCCGGGAGCACGACGCCGGACTGGTCGTCGACGACGCCCATGGTCTCGGCGTGCTCGGGGACGGCGGGCAGGGCGCTCCGTACGCGGCGGGACTGGCGGGGGCCGACGACGTCGTCGTCACGGTCACGCTGTCCAAGTCGCTGGGCAGCCAGGGCGGCGCCGTGCTGGGACCCGCGCGGGTCGTCGACCAGCTGGTGAACGCGGCCCGCACCTTCATCTTCGACACGGGCCTGGCCCCGGCTGCCGCGGGCGCGGCGCTGGCGGCCCTCCGGCTGCTGCGCCGGGAGCCGGATCGCGCGGCACGCGCGCGTGCGGTGGCGGGTGAACTGCACGCGCGCCTGACGGCCGCGGGCCTGGAAGCGGTGCGTCCGGACGCCGCGGTCGTCTCCGTGCGTGCGCCGTCCCCGGAGGGGGCCGTGCGGTGGGCGGCGGACTGCCGGTCGGCAGGCCTGGCCGTGGGCTGCTTCCGTCCTCCCTCCGTGCCCGACGGCATCTCGCGCCTCAGGCTGACCGCGCGTGCGGACCTCTCCGGGGCCGAGCTGGAACGCGCTGTACGGGTGATCGGCGAAACACGACCATGAGTCGGCGTGACACGGCCGTGGACCGCCTCCGACTACTCCGGCGCGGTCAGCGGACCCGCGAAAACACGGCCGTGAAGTCCGTCCAGCTCTCGGGGGAGAAGAGCAGGGCGGGTCCGGCCGGGTCCTTGGAGTCGCGTACCGCGAGGAGACCGGCCAGGGGGCCGGAGGCCGGCCGGGCCGTCTCGACGCAGTTGTTCGCTCCCGTGCTGTAGCTGCTGCGCAGCCACCGCACATCCGGGAGACGGTCGGGATCGGTACTGGAAGGTACGTTCCGCGGTAGTGCGGACATGGTGCCTCCTTACGCGCCGCCTGCTATCGCGGCGATGTAATCCGATGAGTCCCCGGGCGAAAGGGCGTGCGCCCGAAGGGCGTTGAAGGCCTCGGTGTAAGCCTGGAGGTCTTCTTTCCGTTCGAGATAGAGGCTACTCGTCAAGTGGTCGAGAACAACCACATCCAGATCAGAAGTGCGCGAAAACGAGAAGATAACGAAAGGGCCGGTTAGGCCGATATGCGCTCCGGCGGCGAACGGCAGTACCTGGAGCCGCACTTGGGGCATCCGGGCGGCCTCCGCGAGCCGGCTCAGCTGGCGCGCCATCACCTCGGGCCCGCCCACCTCCCGCCGCAGCACCGCCTCGTCGAGCACCGCGTTCAGCTCCAGCGGCGGCGTCGCGCGCAGCACGTCCTGGCGGGCCAGCCGCACCTCCACCAGTGTGTCGAGCTGGTCCTCGTCGGCCCCCTCCACCGCCGCCCTGGTCACCGCGCGCGCGTACTCGGGCGTCTGTAACAGCCCCGGGACCACGGTCGTCTCCAGTGTGCGCATGGCGCTCGCCTGGGACTCCAGGCTGATGAAGTCCCGGTAGGTGAGCGGCAGCACCCCGCGGTACGCGTGCCACCAGTGGTCCCGCCCGCCCCCGCCGTCGCCGCCCGCCAACGCCAGCATCAGCTCCCGCAGTTGCGGATCGGCAACACCGTAGGCATCCAGGAGTAACCGCACATCGGCCGGTTTCGACCCACTGACGCCGGTCTCGATGCGGCTCACCTTGGACTGGTGCCAGCCCACGAGCCGGGCGGCCTCGCCACTGGTGAGGCCGGCCTGGGCGCGCAGATCGCGCAGTTCGGCGCCCAGTTTCCGGCGGCGGACCGCGGGACCGTGCTGCATGGGCTCCTCCTTACTCCTGACGGGCCGACCAAATACGCTCTACCGGCGCAGAGTTCACCGCATCGGGCGACAGATATATGCATATCTTGGTGGATCGCCACCCGTGACCGGCGAGGTAATGGCAGTCTGGCGAAGAAGCACCAGTCCGGGACCGTACTCGAACCATCCCCGTCGTGTCGGGCTCCCGGTCCCGCGGGAAAGGGACGACGTCGCCATGGCAGATCACCTGGAAGCATCCGTCACTCTGCCGAGCGATCCCGCCTCGGTCTCGGCGGCCCGCGTCTTCGTGGCCGACGCCCTCGGGGAATGGGGCCTGCCGGCGGACACCGAGATGGCCGACGCCATCCGGCTGATCGTCTCGGAACTCGCCACCAACGCCGTACAGCACACCTTCGGGCAGTCACCCACCTTCACGGTGCGTCTCGTCCTCGACCGTGACGAACACTTGCGCGTCGGTGTCACCGACAGCCACCCGCGCTTCCCCAAACGACTGCCGGCCGCCGTCCAGCAGGACAACGGCCGAGGCATGGTGATCATTCGCTGGCTGACCGCCGAGTGCGGCGGCAGGCTGAGAGTGCGGCCCACCCAGGAGGGCGGCAAGACGGTCACCGTCGAGCTCCCGTGGACCGGCCCGGCGGCGGAGCCCGTGGCCGGAGCCCTGGCGGCGCCGGCGGAGGGTGAGCTCCCGGGGCGGTGAAGGCGCGTCAGGACGCCGCCACCGCCCCGGGAAACCGTCCCGCGGCTCGGACCTGTCCTAGCGGACCCGGCCGTACCAGACGCTCTTGGTCCAGATCTTCTGCAGTTTCACCACGTCACCGGTCTTCGGCGAGTGCCAGATCTTGCCCTTACCCGCGTAGATCCCGACGTGGTAGACGTTCGACCCGGAGTGGAAGAACACGAGGTCGCCTGCCTTGCGGCTCGACGCCGAGATGTGCTTCGTCTTGTTGTACTGCTGGGCCGCCGTCCGGGGCAGGCTCTTGCCCGCCTTCTTGAACGAGTACAGCGTCAGCCCGGAGCAGTCGAACCTCTTCGGTCCGGCGGCCCCGTACTTGTATGGTGCACCCTTCTTGGAGGCCGCGATCTGGAGCGCCTTCGTAGCCGGTGTGGCGGCCGCGGCGTCCGGGGCGAGCCCCGGGACCACGACCGAGCCGCCCACGGCGGCGATGGCGAACGCCGAGGCCGTACCGGCCCGGACCATGAGCGACGGGACACGATTGAGCGCAGTCATGCGCAACCCTTCGTCAGCCGCCTGTGAAGGATGACCTGTCGGATTCGGGCTGGCGAAGTTGCCCGGCCGCGGCTGCGGCTTCACCCCAAGGGCTGCTCGGCCCGGTCATGGCGTGACCGTTCCGGCGACCCGTCGTGCTTGGGTCCTCCACTCCTGCCGATGCACTCCTGTCGACCGGTCATCCGGGCGGCGGCAGGACTCGGCGTCCGCCCGGACCGCCCCGCCTCTTGTGGCGGGGGCTTGTCGTCAGTCAGGGATCTTGGCTCACCTGTGTCCGAAAATCCCAACGGAACCGGGGATTTGTGGGGTTACTCACCACTCACCCGTTCGGGTGGACACCCTGATGGGTGATCAGGTGCCAAGGCGCTCCAGAGCCTCCCACCAGCGGTGGAGCCCGCCGTTCCGCCCGAAGAGCGCTCTTTCGCGCAACCTGGGAGGGGTGGGCGGAACAGTAGACGCTCCGCCGAACGGGGGTACGCCATCTGGGCCGTTTCGACTCCGGTCCGGTCGTCACGCCCGGCGTGCGAGAGGCCCGGACCGGAGCCGTGCCGGGTCAACTGTCGGAGAGCGGAGGCAACGTGACGCGCGCGGTGCGGCGCTCCCCGTCCAGGACGCGCAGCGCCCGCGCGAGCGTCGGCGCGTGCAGCTCGCTCTCGCCCCGCTGGTGCATCAGCGTCAGCGCGTCGCGCAGCGCGGTCGCCTTGGTCACCAGCGCCTGGGCGGCGCGCAGTCCGCGGTAGGTGTCCCCGTGGTGGGCGGGGTTGATCCGGCCGAGCATGTCGACCACGTCGAGGTAACCGTCGATCAGCTCGGCCTCCGCGCGGGTCAACGCGGGCAGCGGCGGCAGCTCGGGCACCATCGGAGGCTCACCGCCCGCCGTGCGCCGCGCCGGCCGAGGCCTTGCGGCTGGGGATGATCCCGTCCACCAGCCCGTACTCCACGGCCTCCTGGGCGGTGAGGAACGTGTCCCGTTCGATGTCCGCGGTCACCTGCTCCGGGGTCCGCCCGGTGTGCCGTACGAGCATCTCCTCCAGGCTCGCGCGGGTGCGCGCCAGTTCCTCGGCCTGAATGGCCAGGTCGCTCGCCTGTCCCTCGACGGGCTCGGGCAGGACCGGCTGGCGGATGGTCATCCGCGCGCCCGGCAGCGCGAACCGCTTGCCCGGTGTGCCTGCCGCCAGCAGCACCGCCGCGGAGGAACCCGCCTGGCCCAGGCAGGTGGTCTCCACGTCGCAGGTGACGAACCGGATGGTGTCGTAAAGAGCCGTCATCGCGCTGAACGAGCCGCCGGGGGAGTTGATGTACAGCGCGATGTCCCGGTCCGGGTCCTTGTGCTCGAGGTACATGAACTGGGCCATCACGTCGTTCGCCGAGATGTCGTCGACCGGCGTCCCCAGGAAGACGATCCGTTCCTCCAGCAGCTTCGAGTACGGATCCATCGTCCGGTGGCCGAAGCTCGTGCGTTCGGTGAACTCGGGCAGGACGTGGCGGGCGGACGGTCGGTTCATCGGAGCCCCTCCTTCTGCGTCTGGCGGGCATCTGTAAAAAATGTACAGGATGTACGTGACGTTAGAATGGGGGTATGGCCTACGAGATTCCGGTGACGCAAGCCAGGGCTGAACTCGCCGACCTGATCAACCGCGTGGTGTACGGCGGGGAGCGGGTCGTCGTGACCCGGCACGGCAAGCCTCTGGTCGCCCTCGTCTCCGCCGCCGACCTGGAGCGACTCGACGAACTCGACCGGTCCGCGGAGGAGCCGGTGATCAGCTCGGTCACCGCCGTGCGCGAGGTCGCGTCCGCTCCCCGCGAACAGCACCGGTTCGGGGTCACGGCGGAGTACCGGGGGCCGAATCCGTCGTAGGGCGGACGGGCCGGAGCGCCCGCGTCGTCGGCCGCCCGCGTCCCGGCGGGCGAGCCGCACCCGGGCGCGAGTCGTGGGCACGCGAAGGGCCGTGCGTCCCAGGGCGGGAGCACGGCCCTGTGGAACCGGGTCAGGCGACGAGCGCGGACTCGCGCGCCTCGACGGTCGGGCCGGTCCCGGGCGTTCCCCGCTTCAGCCGGGCGCCCAGCAGGACCGCCCCGAGGCCCAGCGCGGCCCACCAGGCCAGCGTGAGCGCGGGACCGGTCGCCGCGGCTCCGTCGAAGAACGACACCGAGCGCAGCAGGGTGGTGCCGGCCCCCGGCGGCAGCCACTGGCCGATCGTCCCGACCGGCTCCGGCAGCATCCGCGGTGCCGAGGCCGCCCCGGAGAACGGGTTGCCGAGGAACATCACCACGAACGACGCGGCTCCGATGCCCGGGGTGCCGAGGAGGGCGGCGCAGCCCGCCACCGCCGCGCTCACCGCCAGCGTCGACAGCCCCAGCACCGCGGCCTCCGCCCACCAGTCGCCGGTGAGCACCCCGAGCCAGCTGTGCGCCAGCGCCGCCGCGACCAGTCCGACGAGGGCGGCGGCGCCGACCAGGGCGAGCACGGCGCGGCTCCCGCGCAGGCCCAGCAGGGACGCCACCGCGCCCGCCGCGATCCCGGCCAGGGCCAGAGGCAGCACGCTCGCGCCGAGGGCCGCGCCGCGCGGGTCGGCGGCCGGAGCCGCCACCACGTCCACCGTGCGGACCTGGGCGCCCCCCGTGGCGGCCGCCTGCCCCGCGATCGCCTGCTGAAGCAGCTGGGCGACGACCGGGCTCGCGGCCGAGGCGGTCAGCAGTTCGGGTCCCTCGTCCGTGACGACCACCGCGCCGTATACGGTCCGGTCCTCGACGGCGTCGCGGGCGGCCGTTCGGTCGGCGTAGCGGTGAACCTCGAAGGCGCCCTCGTGCCGGGTCAGTTCCTTCTCCAGCCGCGCGGTCGCGGCGGGCGGGCCGGCCACGCCGAGCGGCAGATCGCGGGGCGCGGTGCGGGCGGCAGGCCAGGCGAAGGCCCAGAGGGCGACGGCGGCGAGGGTCGGGACGAGCAGGACGACGGCGATCAGGCGCCGGGTGGCCGACATGGGTTCCCCCTGAAGCGGATGGGCGTTAAAGAGAAGGATCGTTCGTTTTACTTAGCTTCACGGTCCCGCCGTCGCCGCCGCTTGTCAAGAAGGAACGTTCGTTTTAGCTTTGCGGTCATGGCCCGTGTATCCCAGGCACACCTGGACGCCCGCCGTCGGCAGATCCTCGACGGCGCATCGATCTGCTTCGCCCGCAACGGCTTCCACGCCACGTCCATGCAGGACGTGCTCAAGGAGGTCGACCTGTCCGCCGGGGCGGTGTACCGCTACTTCAGCGGCAAGGAGGAACTCATCGCCGCGATCGTCGGCGAGGTGCTCGGCCAGGTCCGTGAAGCCTTCGAGGAGGCGTCCCGGCACATCCCGCCCCCGCCGCCCGACGCTCTCGTCTCCTCGGTCCTCGGCCGGTCCCTCGCCGCCCGGGAGTCCCTGACCGTCGACGGGCAGCCGGCCTTTCCACGTCTGATCGTCCAGGTGTGGGCGGAGACGCTGCGCAACGAGGAGCTGGCGGCGCTGCTGTACGAGGGCTACAGCGGCGTGCGCGAGGCGTGGGGCCGGATCGTCGTGGGCTACCAGGATGCCGGGATGATGCGGGCCGACGTGCCCCCGGACCATGTGGCGCGCACCATGATCGCCGCAGTGCTCGGCTTCCTCGTCCAGCAGTCGCTGTTCGGGCCCGCTCCGGTGGAGGTGCTGCGTGACGGCCTACGCGCGTTGATGAGCGTGTCGCCCCCGCTGTCGGGGACCTGAATCGATCACAGCTCGGTTAACTTGCCTGAAATGCGGTCCCACTAGCCTGCCGATCCATGCCACCCGGGTCCTTCCCCGTGGCCGCGGCAGTCGGGCCCCGCACGGCCCGGAGCGAGATGTGAGGTGGGACGTGCAACTGACCCCGCACGAGCAGGAGAGGCTGCTGATCCACGTGGCGGCCGATGTCGCCGAGAAGCGCCGGGCCCGCGGGCTCAGGCTCAACCACCCGGAGGCCGTGGCCCTCATCACGTCGCACCTCCTCGAGGGCGCGCGTGACGGCCGTACGGTGGCCGAGCTCATGTCCTCCGGCCGCAAGCTGCTCACCCGCGACGACGTCATGGAGGGCATCCCCGAGATGATCCACGACGTCCAGGTCGAGGCCACCTTCCCGGACGGCACCAAGCTCGTCACCGTCCACGACCCGATCGTCTGAGGGGGCCTCGATGATTCCCGGAGAGATCCTGTTCGCGGACGAGCCCGTCGTGTACAACGAAGGCCGCGAGGTCACCCGCCTGACCGTGCTCAACGCCGCCGACCGGCCCGTCCAGGTCGGCTCCCACTACCACTTCGGCGAGGCCAACCCGGGCCTGGAGTTCGACCGCGCCGCCGCGCGCGGCAAGCGGCTGAACGTCGCCGCGGGCACCGCCGTGCGCTTCGAGCCCGGGATCCCCGTCGACGTCGAACTCGTCCCGCTGGCCGGCGCCCGTGTCGTGCCCGGGCTGCGCGGGGAGACCGGAGGTGCCCTGGATGCCTGAGATCTCGCGTGCCGCGTACGCCGACCTGTTCGGCCCGACGACCGGCGACCGTATCCGGCTCGCCGACACCGACCTGCTGATCGAGATCGAGGAGGACCGCTGCGGTGGTCCCGGGCTCGCCGGTGAGGAGGCGGTCTTCGGCGGCGGCAAGGTCATCCGTGAGTCCATGGGGCAGTCCCGCGCCACGCGTGCGGACGGCACGCCCGACACCGTCATCACGGGCGCGGTCGTCGTCGACCACTGGGGCGTGGTCAAGGCGGACGTCGGCATCCGCGACGGGCGTATCACCGGTATCGGCAAGGCCGGCAACCCCGACACGATGGACGGGGTCCACCCGGACCTGGTCATCGGCCCGGAGACCGAGATCATCGCCGGCAACGGGCGGATCCTGACGGCCGGCGCGGTCGACGCGCACGTCCACTTCATCTGCCCGCAGATCGCCGACGAGGCGCTGTCCGCCGGTGTCACCACGCTGGTCGGCGGCGGCACCGGACCGGCCGAGGGCTCGAAGGCGACCACCGTGACGCCCGGGCCGTGGCACCTCGCGCGGATGTTGGAGGCGATGGAGCAGTACCCGCTGAACATCGGCTTCCTCGGCAAGGGCAACACCGTCTCGCAGGACGCGATGCTGTCGCAGATCAGGGGCGGGGCGCTCGGCCTGAAGCTGCACGAGGACTGGGGTTCGACGCCGGCCGTCATCGACGCCTCGCTGACCGTCGCCGACCGGACGGGCATCCAGGTCGCGATCCACACGGACACGCTGAACGAGGCCGGGTTCGTGGGCGACACGCTAGCCGCGATCGCCGGACGCGGCATCCACGCCTACCACACCGAGGGTGCGGGCGGCGGGCACGCGCCGGACATCATGACGGTGGTCTCCGAGCCGCACGTGCTGCCGAGTTCGACGAACCCGACGCGGCCGTACACGGTGAACACCGCCGAGGAACACCTCGACATGCTGATGGTGTGCCACCACCTCAACCCGGCGGTCCCCGAGGACCTGGCGTTCGCCGAGTCGCGGATCCGGCCGTCCACGATCGGGGCCGAGGACATCCTGCACGACCTCGGGGCGATCTCGATCATCTCCTCCGACGCGCAGGCCATGGGCCGGGTCGGTGAGGTCATACTGCGGACCTGGCAGACGGCGCACGTGATGAAGCGGCGCCGGGGCTCCCTGCCGGGGGACGGCCGGGCGGACAACCACCGGGTACGCCGCTACATCGCCAAGTACACGATCAACCCGGCGCTCGCGCAGGGCCTGGCCCGCGAGATCGGCTCGGTCGAGGGCGGCAAGCTCGCCGACCTGGTGCTGTGGGAGCCGGCGTTCTTCGGCGTGAAGCCGCACCTCGTGATCAAGGGCGGGCAGATCGCGTACGCGCAGATGGGCGACGCCAACGCCTCGATCCCGACGCCGCAGCCGATCCTGCCACGTCCGATGTACGGCGCGATCGGCCGGGCCCCCGCGTCGAACTCGTTCAACTTCGTTGCGCCGCTCGCGATCGAGGACGGGCTGCCGGAGCGGCTGCAACTGGGCAAGAAGTTCGTCGCCATCGACTCGACGCGCGGGGTGACCAAGGCGCACATGCGGGAGAACGACGCCCGGCCGCGCGTCCAGGTCGACCCCGACAGCTTCGCCGTGCACATCGACGGGGAACTCGTCGAGGCGACGCCGGCCGCCGAACTGCCCATGGCACAGCGCTACTTCCTGTTCTGATGCGGTTCTGATCCGGTTCTGAGGACATCGACGTGACAAGGGCAGCACTGCTCGTCCTGGCGGACGGCCGCTTCCCCGCCGGAGGGCACGCGCACTCCGGCGGGGCGGAGCAGGCCGTCAAGGCGGGACGGATCACCGGCGCGACCAGCCTGGAGGCGTTCTGCCGCGGGAGGCTGCACACGGCCGGACTGGTGGCGGCGGCACTGGCGGCCGCCGCCGCGGCCGGGGCGGACCCGGCGGAGCTGGACGCGGCCGCGGACGCCCGCACCCCGTCCCCGGCGCTGCGGCTGACCGCCAGGAAGCTGGGCCGGCAGCTGATGCGGGCCGCCCGGACGGCCTGGCCGAGCACCGAACTCGACTCCCTGGCCCGGGAGTTCCCCAAGGGGGCGCATCAGCCGGTGGTGCTGGGGCTGACGGCGCGGGCGGCCGGCCTGGAGGTGGCGGACGCGGCGTTCTGCGCGGTCTACGAGAGCGTGAGCGGACCGGCCACCGCCGTGGTGCGGTTGCTGGGCCTCGACCCGTTCGAGGCGACGGCGGTGCTGGCCAGGCTGGCGCCGGAGCTGGACCGGGTGGTCGACCGGGCCGTGTCCGCCGGGACGGCGGTGCCGACGGCGGGCGTCGACGTGCTTCCCGCGGCGTCCGCGCCGCTGCTGGAGATCGGGGCGGAGGTGCATGCGGCCTGGCCGGTACGCCTGTTCGCCTCCTGAGGGTCGTCCCCGTAATCCCTGGTGGATCGGCGCGCGGCGTCGGATGCGGTGCATCGCAAGACGGAGGCACCTCCGCATACTGGATGTATTCGAGCGTTCCGGCAACGCGGCGAGGTGCCGTAGCTGTCGTCGTGCGCCCGCCGGGGATCACGGGACAGCCCTTGGAGCTCCGACAATTCCTGTGGCTCTGAAAGGGCCTCGTCCTCACGTGCCGGACGGGCTGAGTCACCCCAACCCGGCTGAATAGGAGCCGTTGTGCATCTTGGTCACTCCCCTCACGGTCCCGCCGCCGTCAGCGCCGACGCCCGTCGGCCCGACGGCTCGCGGCGCGCCCTGCGTATCGGGCTCGGCGGTCCCGTCGGGTCCGGCAAGACCGCCACCGTCGCCGCGCTGTGCCGGGCCCTGCGTGACGAACTGTCCCTCGCCGTCGTCACCAACGACATCTACACGCGCGAGGACGCCGAGTTCCTGCTGCGGGAGGCCGTGCTGCCGCCCGAGCGGATCACGGCCGTCGAGACGGGCGCCTGCCCGCACACCGCGATCCGGGACGACATCTCCGCCAACCTGGAGGCCGTGGAGGATCTGGAGGACGAGGCCGGGCCGCTGGACCTGATCCTCGTCGAGTCCGGCGGGGACAACCTCACCGCCACCTTCTCCAAGGGCCTCGTGGACGCGCAGATCTTCGTCATCGACGTCGCGGGCGGGGACGACATCCCCCGCAAGGGCGGGCCCGGCGTCACCACCGCCGATCTCCTCGTCGTCAACAAGACCGACCTGGCGCCGTACGTCGGCTCCGACCTCGCCCGCATGGCCGCCGACGCCAAGGCCCAACGGGCCGAACTGCCCGTCGTCTTCCAGTCGTTGCGCGGCGAGGGCGGTGTCGCCGACGTGGCCGCGTGGGTGCGGGCGCGGTTCTCCGCCTGGACGGCGTGACATGAGCGGTGTGCACGCCACCGCGCGGATCGGGGCGAGGGACGACGGGCGCGGAGGAACCTCCCTGCCCGTCCTCGAGAGCGACGGACCGCTCGCTCTGCGGCGCACCCGGGGCAGCGGCCGGGAGGCGCGCGTCCTCCTCGTCGGCGCGATGAGCGGCCCCCTCGGCGGTGACCGCTTCGCCGTCGAGGCGGACGTCGGGAACGGCGCCCGGCTGCACGTCGGTTCGGCCGCCGCCACCATCGCCCTGCCCGGGCAGGCGAAGGACGAGGCACACTACGACGTACGCCTCACCGTCGCCGACGGTGGCGAACTGCGCTGGCTCCCCGAGCAGTTGATCTCGGCGAAGGGGAGCGATCTGTTCGTCACCACGCGGGCCGAGCTTGGGACCGGCGCCCGGCTCGTGCTGCGCGAGGAGCAGGTGCTCGGCCGGGTGGGGGAGGAGCCGGGAAGGCTGACCAGCCGGCTCACGGTGCGGGTCGCCGGGCGGGTCGTCCTCGATCAGGAACTGGCCTGCGGGCCCGGCGCGCCCGGCGGCTGGGACGGCCCCGCCGTCCTGGCGGAGTATCGTGCAGTGGGCCAACTCGTCCTCGTACGGCCGGAGTTCCGCGAGTCCCCGACGGAGGCCCGGAGCGTCGGCGAGCACGCCCGTGTCATGCCACTGGCCGGGCCCGCGGCTCTCGTCACCGCCGTCGCGCCCGACGCGCTGCGGCTGCGGCGGGCGTTGGACGAGGCGCTCGCCGATGTCGACATCCGGTGAGCGGTACATCACTTTCCGGTTATCGGATTGGCAAAGAAGGTCAACTACACCTTTTCTCAGGTGCCTCACAGCCGCGAGGATCCCCCTGCCGCCATCACCAGGTAGGGGAGTTCCCACTTGAAGGACATACGACCGAACAAGCGCACCACGGCGCTCGGCTCGGCCGGCGTGCTCGTCGCCGCGACGATGCTCGCCGGCGCTTTCGCGGCGCCCACGGCGAGCGCGAGCAGCGGCCGTCAGGGTCAGGACCGGGAGACGCGAGGCGCCACGATCGCCGCCGAGCGCGCCGCCAAGGCCGGCATCGACTGGCAGGACTGCCCTGCCGACTGGGGTCTGGAGAAGCCGATCCAGTGCGGCTGGGTCAGCGTGCCGCTCGACTACGCCAAGCCCAACGGCAAGCAGATCAAGCTCGCCGTCGACCGCATCGGCAACACGGGCACGGCCCAGGAGCGCCAGGGCGCGCTCGTCTACAACCCCGGCGGCCCCGGCGGCTCGGGGCTGCGCTTCCCGCGCCGCGTCACCACCAAGGCACCCGTCTGGACCAACGTGGCGAAGGCCTACGACTTCGTGGGCTTCGACCCGCGCGGTGTCGGCCACTCCGCGCCCATCTCCTGCATCGACCCGCAGGAGTTCGTCAAGGCGCCGAAGGCCGACCCGGTCCCGGACAGCGAGGCCGACAAGCTCGGCCAGATCAAGCTCGCCCGTGAGTACGCGGACGGGTGCGCCGAGCGCAGCGGCAAGGCCGTACTGGCGCAGATGACCACCCCGAACACCGTCCGCGACCTGGACGTCATCCGTGCCGCCCTCGGTGAGAAGAAGCTCAACTACCTGGGCGTCTCGTACGGCACCTACATCGGCGCCGTCTACGGCACCATGTTCCCGGGTCACCTGCGCCGCATGATCGTCGACAGCGTGGTCAACCCGTCCCGCGAGAAGATCTGGTACGAGGCCAACCTCGACCAGGACGTCGCCTTCGAGGGACGCTGGAAGGACTGGGAGGACTGGGTCGCCAAGAACGACGCCACCTTCCACCTCGGCACCACCCGCGCCGCCGTCCAGGCCAAGTGGCTCGAGCTGCGCGCCACCGCGAAGAAGAACCCCCTCGGCGGTCTCGTCGGCCCGGCGGAGCTGATCTCCTTCTTCCAGAGCGCCCCGTACTACGACTCCTCGTGGGTCCCGGTCGCCACGGTCTTCAGCAAGTACGTCGCGGGAGACACCCAGGCGCTCGTGGACGCGGCCGCACCGGACCTGACCGACACGGACGGCAACATCTCCTCGGAGAACGGCAACGCCGTCTACACCGCCGTCGAGTGCACCGACGCCAAGTGGCCCACCAGCTGGCGGAAGTGGAACACGGACAACACGCGGCTCAACAAGGACTACCCGTTCATGACCTGGGCCAACGCGTGGATGAACCTGCCGTGCGCCTTCTGGCCGGCCAAGCAGCAGACGCCGGTGGACGTCAAGACCCACAAGGGCCTGCCGCAGGTGCTCATCGTGCAGTCCACGAATGACGCGGCCACCCCGTACGAGGGCGCCGTCGAGCTGCACAAGCGCTTCAAGGGCTCCCGTCTGATCACCGAGAAGGACGCCGGCTCCCACGGCGTGACCGGTCTGGTGAACACCTGCATCAACTCCCGGGTGGACTCCTATCTCCTCACCGGCAAGCTGGACACCGCGGACGTGACCTGCGCGCCGCACGCCACCCCCAAGCCGTAGGCACCGCCTGCGCGACAGCGACAACGACAACGACGAGGGGCGGCCGGATCACTCCGGCCGCCCCTCGGGCGTCTCGACGGGACATCGACCCGCCGCGGCGACGTCAACGCGACGGCAGCCTCGGGAACCTGCGCTCCCTCTCCGCCTTGGCCGCCTTCGCCGCCGCCTGCTCCTCCGCCTTGGCGACGGCGGCGTACTGGTCCACGTACTCCTGCTCGGACAGCGTCAGGATCGCGTACATGATCTCGTCGGTGATCGCGCGCAGCACCGCCTTCTCGTTCTCCATGCCGAGGTAGCGGGAGAAGTCGAGCGGCTTGCCGAAGCGGATCGCCACCGGGTGCAGGGTCGGGACCACCTTGCCGGGCGGCTGTGCCTCGAAGGTGCCGATCATGGCACAGGGGACGACGGGCACCTGAGCCCGGAGCGCCATCACGGCCACCCCGACCTTGCCCTTGTACAGGCGGCCGTCGTGCGAGCGGGTGCCCTCCGGGTAGATGCCGAGCAGTTCGTCCTTGCTCAGCACGCCGAGGCCCTCGCGGATCGCGGCCTGGCCGGCTTCCTTGCCGGAGCGGTCGACCGGGATCTGGCCGGCGCTGCGGAAGAAGGCCGCGGTCAGCCGGCCCTTGAGGCCGGGACCCGTGAAGTACTCGGCCTTCGCGAGGAACGTGATGCGGCGCTTGAGGATCGCGGGCATCAGGAAGTGGTCCGAGAACGACAGGTGGTTGCCCGCGATGATGGCCGCTCCCGAGTCCGGCACATGCTCCAGACCCTCTATGCGTGGGCGGAAGAGCAGTCTCAGCAGCGGCCCCAACACCACGTACTTCAGGAGGTAGTAGAACAAGGGAGTCGCTCCTCGTGTCCGGCGGATCGGCGCGCCGTCGTGTTCCAGCAGGTCAACCGGCATGGTGTGGGGTGTCAGTGTAGGGGCAGGCGGCCGTGCCCGGTACCGGGCGATCCGGCCCCGCTCACCCGACCAGGCCATCACAGCCGTACGACGACCAGGGCCGTGTCGTCTGTTGCGCCGCCGGGCGGCAGAAGCTCCAACAGGACGGCGTCCGCGAGGCTTTCGGGGTCGGCGTCCCGGTGCCGGGTCAGGGCGTCGGCGAGCCGGTCGAGGCCGGTGTCGATGTCCTCGTGCCGCCGTTCGACCAGTCCGTCGGTGTACAGGGCGAGGGTGGAGCCGCTTTCGTAGGTGGTGCGCGCCTGGGGCCGCCGCATCGGGGTGGGGTGGGCGTCGAGCGGGGGATCGGTGGCCCGGTCGAGGAACTCCACCCGGCCGTCGGCGTGGACGAGTACGGGCGGGGGGTGTCCGGCGCTGCTGTAGGTGATGGTGCGGTGGTCGAAGTCGATGAACGTGGTGACCGCGGTGGCCGACTCGGCGCCGTCCACCACGTGCGCGTACCGTCCGAGGACGTTCAGGGCCTCGGCCGGGCCCTCGGCGACCCGGGAGGCGGCGCTGAGCGCGCTGCGCAGCTGGCCCATCACCCCGGCGGCCTCCAGACCGTGGCCGACGACGTCACCGACCGACACCCCGATGCGATTGCCGCCGACCAGGTCCACCAGGTCGTACCAGTCCCCGCACACGTTGAGCGCGCCGACCGCCGGCCGGTAGCGCACGGCGGCCCGGTGGTGTCCGACCTGCCGGCCGGCGGGCAGCATCGCCTTCTGCAAAGCGAGGGCCACCTCGCGCTCACGGGCGTGGGCCAGGCGCAGCCGTTCGTTCAGTTCCTGGAGCTCACGGGCGCGGGTGTACAACTCGGCCTCCAGGACGCGGGCCCGGCTGCCCGCGGTGTCCCCACCCGTCCCGCGGCCGCCGCGGGCCCGGATCAGCTCGGTGACCTCCTCGACCCGGTGCACCAGCAGCACCACCGAGCCGTCGGGTCCGTACACCGGCGCGTTGACCGGGCTCCAGTAGCGCTCGTCCCACTCGCCGGGCCGCTCGGTCGACTCGACGTCGTAGCGTTGCAGCGCCATGGCGTCCCGCTCGCCGGTGGCCAGCACCCGGTGCAGTGAGGCCTGGAGGTTGCGCAGACCGCTCGCGGCCCCGTCGTTCGGGTTGTCGGGGAAGACCTCGAAGACGTGCCGGCCGACCAGCTGCTCGCGCTTGCGGCCGCTCACGCGCAGGAACTCGGCGTTGGCGTCCGCGTACACCAGCTCGGGCGTCAGCAGCGCCACCATGCCCGGCAGCGCCTGGAACACCGCCGTGTAGTCGATCGCCGAGTCGTTCATGGACGCGCCCCATCCGCCGGTCTTGCGTCATTTTCTCATGTCATGTGACGAATGGGGTCGGCCGGGCGTCTCGCGGGACCGTTCACACGCCGGGATCCGCGAGCGGCTGCTCGGCCCAGATGATCTTGCCCTCGGGCAGGAAGCGGGTGCCCCAGCGCTGACTGACCTGCGAGACCAGCAGCAGCCCGCGGCCGCCCTCGTCGGTGGCGCGCGGATGGCGCAGGTGCGGTGCGGTGGCGCCGCCGTCGAAGACCTCGCAGACCAGCGTGCGCTCGCGGATCAACCGCAGCCGGATCGGTCCGGTGGCGTACCGGATGGCGTTGGTGACGAGTTCGCTGACGACCAGTTCGGTGGTGAACGACTGCTCCGCGAGCCCCCACTCCGCCAGCCGGCGGCTCGCGGTCTTGCGGGCCACGGCCACCGCCGCCGGGTCGGCGGGCAGCTCCCAGTCGGCGACCCGGTCGGCGGGCAGGCGGCGGGTCCTGGCCATCAGCAGCGCCACGTCGTCGTACGGACGGGCGGGGACGAGGGCGTCGATCACGGCCCGGCAGCGCAGGTCGAGCGTCTCGGCCGACTGCTCCAGGGCGTGCCGCAGCCGTTCCCGGTCGGTGTCCAGCGCCCACCGCTCGCCACGGGCCAGCAGACCGTCCGTGTGCAGCGCGAGCGTGCTGCCCTCCGGCAATGTCACCACGGCCGACTCGAACGGCGGCCCGCCCGCGCCGAGCGGCGGTCCCTTGGGCAGCTCGACGAACGTGACGGTGCCGTCGGGCAGGACGACGGCCGGGGCGGGATGCCCGGCGGCGGCCATCGCGCACCGCCCGTCGACGGGGTCGTAGACGGCGTACACGCACGCGGAACCCACGGTCCGGGTGCCGTCCGTCCGGGGCCCGGCCTCCGCCTCGGCCGCGCCCTCCTCGTCGTCCATGCGGGTGACCAGGTCGTCGAGGTGCGCCAGGATCTCCTCGGGCGGCAGGTCCAGGGCGGCGAGGGTGCGCACGGCGGTCCGCACGCGCCCCATGGCCGCGGCGGCGTCGATGCCGTGCCCGGGCACCTCGCCGACCACCAGGGCCACCCGCGCCCCCGACAGCGGAATCAGGTCGTACCAGTCGCCGCCGAGGCCGGTCAGCTCGTCGGCCGGCCGGTAGCAGGCGGCCACCTCGACCGCGTCCTGCTCGGGCAGCCGTCGGGGGAGGAGGTTGCGCTGGAGCACCAGGGCCGCGTCGCGCTCGCGCGTGTAGCGGCGGGCGTTGTCCACGCAGACGGCCGCCCGGGAGACGAGGTCCTCGGCGAGCGCCAGGTCGTCCTCGTCGAAGGGGTCGTGCCGGTGGCGGCGCAGGAAGGTGGTGACGCCGAGGGTGGCGCCGCGCGCCCGGACCGGCACGATCAGGGCACTGGTCGGCTCGGACCCGGCGAGCAGCCCCGCGACCCCCTCCTGGGTGAGCGCATCGAGCGGGTCCAGCGGGTCGAGCCGCTCGACCCGCAAGGGCCGCCCGCCGACCAGACAGCGCACCGCGGGCGAGCCGGCCCGGTACACGACGGCGGGGGCGCCGGTCGCTTCCCCGGGGTCGTCGGCCGTCCGCCGCCCTGCCCGGCGCAGGGTGACGGAGTCGTCCGGGCCGTCCGCCGTCTGTGCCGGCGCGGGCTCCGCGCCCCGCAGCACGGGCTCCAGCAGATCGACGGTGACGACGTCGGCGAAGCCCGGCACCGCCACGTCCGCCAGCTCCTGAGCGGTCCGGACGATGTCCAGGGTGCGGCCGATGCGCCGGCCGGCCCGGTCCAGCAGGGCGAGCCGCTGCCGGGCGCGGTGCCGCTCGGTCATGTCCACGACCGTGTAGTAGACGCCCATCGGGCCGCCGAGGTCGTCGTCCAGCCGGGTGAACGACAGCATGTGCGCCGTCTCGCGATGCGGAGCGGCCCGCACCCGCCCCACGAGCTCGTACCCGATGACGGGCTCCCCGGTCTCCAGCACCCGCCGCATCTGCGCCTCGATCGCCTCGGCGTCCAGACCGGGTTGGACGTCCGCCAGCCGCAGCCCCAGCCGACGCTCGGGCGGGCCGCCGCCGAACCTGGACAGGGCCTCGTTCGACCACACGAAGCGCAGGTCGGTGTTGACCATCGCTATGCCGATCGGGGAGCCGCCGACCATCTTCTCCAGCACCGAGCGGCTCATGTTCCAGCCGTGGGCGTCGGCCATCTCGTTCAGCAGGACCAGCCAGCGGGGGCGGCCACCCGGCTCGTCGGCCGAGGTGATCCGCGCCATGACGGGCACCGGCCGCCCGTCCTTGCGGCGGGCCGACAGCAGCCCCGCCCAGCCGCCGGCCCGTCCGCACCGCTCGAGGACGTGCGGCACCCGTACCGCGTCCCCATGGGCGAGCAGCCCCGCCAGGTCCATGCCCACCACCTCGGCGGCCGGATACCCCAGCAGGCGTTCGGCGTCCCTGGTCCAGCTGGTCACCACGCCCCGCGTGTCGAGCAGCAGGGGTGCGGTGTCCGCCACGCCGAACCGCCGGCGGGCAACGTCGTCCTCGTCGTATGTGCCCACGGCCGACCTCTCTGTCGCTGAGAGTGGTCTACCACCTCCCGACTCAATCTTCACCCTGCCTGCACGACTGCGGCTGAGCCACCCGGGAGCCGAACGCTCCGCCACAAGAGCGGTGATGGGACCGCCGGGGGCAGTCAGCCCCGCTGCGACAGCACCCGCTCCAGAGCGGCCAGCGCCGAGGCCAGTTCCTCACCCGTGATGGTCAGGGGCGGCGCCAGCCGGACGGTCGAGCCGTGGGTGTCCTTGACCAGGACGCCCTCCCGCATGAGACGCTCGCTCACCTCGCGCCCGGTGCCCAGTGCCGGGTCGATGTCGACGCCCGCCCACAGCCCGCGCGCCCGGAACCCGACGACGCCCTTGCCGACCAGCCCGGTCAGCCCGTCCCGCAGGGCGACGCCCAGCTCGGTCGCCCGGCGCTGGAACTCACCCGTCTCCAGCAGCTCCACGACCGCCGTGCCGACCGCGGCGGCGAGTGGATTGCCGCCGAAGGTCGACCCGTGCTCGCCCGGCCGCAGCACCGACAGCACCTCCCGCCGGGCCACCACCGCGGACACCGGCACGATCCCGCCGCCCAGCGCCTTGCCGAGCAGCAACACGTCGGGCACCACCCCCTCGTGCTCCACGGCCAGCGTCCGCCCGGTCCGGCCGAGCCCGGACTGGATCTCGTCCGCGATGAACAGGCAGTTCCTGCGGCGGGTCAGCTCCCGCACCCCGGCCAGATAGCCGTCGTCGGGGATGACGACACCCGCCTCGCCCTGGATGGGCTCGATCAGCACCGCCGCCGTCGTCTCGTCGACGGCCTCCTCCAGCGCTGCCAGGTCGTTGTACGGGACGATCCGGAAGCCCGGCGTGAACGGCCCGAAGCCCGCCCGCGCGGTCTCGTCCGTCGAGAAGCTGACGATCGTCGTCGTACGGCCGTGGAAGTTGTCGGCGGCGACCACGATCGTCGCCCGGTCGGCGGGCACGCCCTTCACCTCGTACGCCCACTTGCGGGCCACCTTGATGCCGCTCTCGACCGCCTCGGCGCCGGTGTTCATCGGCAGGACCATGTCCAGGCCGGTCAGCATCGCGAGTCGCTCGGCGAACCCGGCGAGGCGGTCGTTGTGGAAGGCGCGGGAAGTGAGGGTGAGACGGTCCAGCTGGCGGTGGGCCGCCTCGATCAGCAGGGGGTGCCGATGGCCGAAGTTGAGGGCCGAGTAGCCGGCCAGCATGTCGAGGTAGCGGCGGCCCTCGACGTCCCGCACCCAGGTGCCCTCGGCGCTCGCGACGACCACGGGCAGCGGATGGTAGTTGTGCGCGAGCACGGGCTCCTCGGCACGGATCAGCTCGGCGGAGGTGTGCGTACGGACGACGGGTGCGGTCATGAACGGATCTCCTGGGTGCAGCACTTGATGCCACCGCCGGCCTTCTGGAACTCGGAGAGGTCGACGGGGACGGGGACATAGCCGCGCTCGGTGAGACGGGAGGCGAGGGCCTCGGCCCGGGGTGCGATGAAGACATGACGGCCGTCGGAGACCGAGTTCAGGCCGAACGCCATGGCGTCGTCACGGGTGGCGAGCACCGCGTCCGGGTACAGCCGGGCGAGCACCTCCCGGCTGCCGGCGGAGAACGCCTCCGGGTAGTACGAGATGTTGTCGTCGTCCAGGACGAACAGCGCCGTGTCCAGGTGGTAGAAGTGCGGGTCCACCAGGGTCAGGCTGATCACCGGGTGGCCGAAGAACTCCTGCACCTCCCGGTGCGCCTCGCGGGTCGTGCGGAACCCGGTGCCGGCCAGCACGTACCGGCCCGTCCACACCAGGTCGCCCTCGCCCTCGCAGACGGACTCCGGCCGGTGGACGTCGTAGCCCGCCGCCGTGAACCAGGTGTCGTAGTGGACGGACTCGGGCCGCCGCTCGGGAGCGTGGAAGAGCGAGCCGAAGACACGGCCGGCCACCACGACCGCCGAGTTCGCGGCGAACACCATGTCGGGAAGACCGGGGGCCGGCTCCACGGTGTCCACGGTGTGGCCGTGGGCACGGTAGGCGCGGATCAGTGACTGCCACTGCTCCTGGGCGAGGTCGACGTCGACCGGGGTGTCGGGACGCATCCAGGGGTTGATCGCGTACTGCACGGCGAAGTGTCTGGGTTCACAGACGAGGAAGCGCCGGGGGCGCCGCACACGGCTTTCGGTCACGGTGAGGTACCTCCACCTTTCCGCATTTCCTACGGTACCGACTGGGGGGTTGACACCAAGGTAGGAACTGACCGGTACGCCCGACAAGGAACATGCGTTGCGTGTTCACGCAGGAATGCTGCGTGCTGTCGGGGGACTACGCAGGTTCGCTGCGTATGCGGAGGTTTATTCGGGAGCGGGTTGACTCGCACCCGCCTCCGGGCTGTCCGGCAGCAGATGCGACAGCACCATCACGCTGATCGTCTTGCGGATGAACGGCTCGGCCCTGATGCGCTCCAGCACGTTCTCGAAGTGCTCCACGTCCCGCGCCCGCACATGCAGCAGCGCGTCCGCCCCGCCCGTCACCGTCATCGCCGCGGTGATCTCCGGATGGTTGCGCGCCACCTCCGCGAGGCGGCGCGGCGGCGCGGCGCCCTCGCAGTACACCTCCACGTACGCCTCCGTGCGCCAGCCCAGCGCCGACGGCCGCACGGTGGCCGTGAACCCGGTGATCACCCCCGTGTCCCGCAGCCGGTCCACCCGGCGCTTGACGGCCGTCGAGGACAGACCCACGGCCGTACCGATCTCGGCGAAGCTCGTCCTGGCGTTCGCCATCAGAGCGGTGATGATCTTCCGGTCGAGGTCGTCGAAAGAGGCAGGCGCGCTGTTCATGCGCGCACTGTATCCAGCACATACGTCCACACCCCGGTACATGTCCAGGCGTGCGGATCGCCCCTACACTCCACCCTCATGCTGCGCGCCCTCGCCGTCGACGACGAACGCCCCTCGCTGGAGGAGCTGCTGTACCTGCTCACCGCCGATCCCCGGATCGGGACCGTGGAGGGCGCCGGCGACGCGACCGAGGCGCTCCGCCGCATCAACCGTGCCCTGGAGTCCGGCCCGGACGGCCCCGAGGCCATCGACGTGGTCTTCCTGGACATCCAGATGCCCGGCCTCGACGGACTCGACCTGGCCCGCCTCCTCACCGGCTTCGCGCGGCCGCCCCTGGTCGTGTTCGTCACCGCCCACGAGGACTTCGCCGTCCAGGCCTTCGACCTCAAGGCCGTCGACTACGTCCTCAAACCCGTCCGCAAGGAACGGCTCGCCGAGGCGGTCCGTCGCGCCGTCGAGCTCGGAGCCGCCGACCGGCGCGGCGCCGCTCCGCGCATCCCCGTGCACGAGCCCGACCCGGACCACATACCCGTCGAGCTCGGCGGCGTGACCCGCTTCGTCACCGTCGACGACATCACCCACGTCGAGGCACAGGGCGACTACGCCCGGCTGCACACCGACCGCGGCAGCCACCTGGTACGGATCCCGCTGTCCACCCTGGAGGAGCGCTGGCGCGCCCGCGGTTTCGTCCGCATCCACCGCCGCCATCTCGTCGCCCTGCGCCACATAGGCGAACTCCGCCTGGACGCCGGCACGGTGAGCGTCCTGGTCGGCGGCGAGGAGCTCCAGGTCAGCCGCCGCCACGCGCGCGAACTGCGCGACCTGCTGATGAGGAGGCCCTGACCATGCCGAACCAGGACCCCGTGGAACGGCGTGTCGTCGTCACCGGTCCCGCCCGCCGGGTCCGGCGGGCCTCCGGGTACTACCGCCCGCGTACCGAGATCGACGAGCAGACCACCCTCGGCCACACCTACGTCCGCTCCCTGATGCGCTCCCAACTGCGCGCCGCCCTCGCGGTGTTCGCCGTCCTCGCCCTCCTCGTGGGCCCGCTGCCCCTCCTCTTCGCGGCGATGCCCGACGCGCACCGCCTCGAATGGGCGGTCCTCGGCTTCTGCCTCTACGCCCCGCTCGTCCTGCTCGCCCGCTGGTACGTGCGCCGGGCCGAACGCAACGAACGGGACCTCATACGCCTGGTCGAGGACCGGTGAACTCGGCCTTCGCCGTCCCCGCCGTCGCCCTCGTCGTCGTCGCGACCGTTCTCGTCGGCGCCTTCGGCCTGCGCATCTCCCGCACCACCTCCGACTTCTACGTCGCCTCCCGCACCGTCGGCCCCCGCCTCAACGCGGCGGCCATCAGCGGCGAGTACCTCTCCGCCGCCTCCTTCCTGGGGATCGCGGGCCTGGTCCTGGTCCAGGGGCCGGACATGCTCTGGTACCCGGTCGGCTACACCGCGGGCTATCTGGTGCTGCTCCTCTTCGTCGCCGCCCCGCTGCGCCGCTCGGGCGCCTACACGCTCCCCGACTTCGCCGAGGCCCGCCTCGCCTCCCAGTCGGCCCGGCGGCTCGCGGGCGCCTTCGTCGTCGGCGTGGGATGGCTCTATCTGCTGCCCCAACTCCAGGGCGCGGGACTGACGTTGACGGTCCTGACCGGCGCCCCCGACTCGCTCGGCGGACTGATCGTCGCGGTCGTCGTCACCGCGACCGTCGCCGCGGGCGGCATGCGCAGCATCACCTTCGTGCAGGCCTTCCAGTACTGGCTCAAGCTCACCGCACTCCTCGTCCCCGCGCTCTTCCTGGTCCTCGCCTGGCAGGGTGACGGAGCGCCCCGCGACGCCTTCGGGGAACCGGCCACCTTCCGCGACCAGCGGGTCGTCCGCGTCGACGACAGCCTCGACCTCAGACTGGAGCGCCCGCTGACCGTGACGGTGAACGGCACGATCGACGGCCGCCCGCACCAGGACGCCGTGCTCAGCCTCCCCGCCGGCACGCACCACATCGACCGGGGCACCCGCCTCACCTTCGCCGAGGGCACCGCGGTCCCCGTCGCCGAGCGCGGCAGCAACGGCGGCATGTCCACCTCCCTCGCCGCCGGCCGCGAGGAACGGCCCCTGTACGCCACCTACGGCCTGATCCTCGCGACCTTCCTCGGCACCATGGGCCTGCCGCACGTCGTCGTCCGCTTCTACACCAGCCCGAACGGGGTCGCCGCCCGCCGCACCACCGTCGCCGTCCTCGCCCTGATCGGCGCCTTCTACCTGCTGCCGCCCGTCTACGGCGCCCTCGGCCGCCTCTACGCCCCCGAACTGGCCCTCAGCGGCGACGCCGACGCGGCCGTCCTGCTGCTGCCCGACCGGGTGATCGGCGGCCTCGGCGGCGACCTGCTGGGCGCGCTGGTCGCCGGGGGAGCCTTCGCCGCCTTCCTGTCCACGGCGTCCGGCCTGACACTGGCCGTCGCGGGCGTGCTCACCCAGGACGTCCTGCCGACCCGCGGCGTACGGCACTTCCGGCTCGGCACCGGGCTGGCCATGGCCGTACCCCTCGCCGCGAGCCTGCTGGTGGGCGGGCTGCCGGTGGCCGACGCGGTCGGGCTGGCCTTCGCGGTGTCGGCGTCGTCCTTCTGCCCGCTCCTGGTCCTCGGCATCTGGTGGCGACGGCTGACCCCGCCCGGCGCGGCCGCCGGGATGCTGGTGGGCGGCGGTTCGGCGTTCGTCGCCGTCGCCGCGACCATGGCGGGGTTCCCCGGCACGGGCGGCCTGCACGCGCTGCTCGCCTGGCCCGCGCTGTGGTCCGTACCGCTCGGCTTCCTCACCATGATCCTGGTGTCCCTGGCCACCCCGGGCCGGGTGCCGGCCGGCACGGCGGCGATCCTGGCCCGGTTCCACCTGCCCGAGGAACTGAGCACGGGGGAACTGCGGGCGGCGGAGGCGAAGGGATGAGCGGCTTCCTCGCGGGCGTCTGCATCGCGATCCTCCCCTTCCTCGCCGCGGGCTTCTGGCTGGGCCGCCGCACGACCCGCCCGGAGAACCTGGGCGGCCTGGGCACCCCCGTGGAACACGCCACCTTCGAGACCCTGCACACCGCCTCACTCGCCGCACCCCCGCTCCGGGCGGGCCTCACGGAGGAGACGGCCCGCAGATCGGCCCGCAGGCTGCGCACGCTGCTCGGCACGGACGCGCTGTGCCTGACCGACGAGAAGGAGGTGCTGGCCTGGGACGGCGTGGGGTCGCACCACCGCGCCGAGATCGTCCAGCGGCTGGCCGGCCCCCTGGAGAGCGGCCGCGGCGAGGCCTTCCGCCTCACCTGCGAGCACGCCGACTGTCCCGTCCGCTGGGCCGTGCTCGCGCCGCTCACCGTCGACGACCGGGTGCACGGGGTCCTCGTGGCCTGCGCGCCCCGCGAGTCCGCCGTCCTGGTCCGGGCGGCCGGCGAGGTGGCCCGCTGGGTGAGCGTCCAGCTGGAGCTGGCCGACCTGGACCAGTCCCGCACGAAACTGATCGAGGCGGAGATCAAGGCCCTGCGCGCCCAGATCTCCCCGCACTTCGTCTTCAACTCGCTCGCCGTGATCGCGTCGTTCGTCCGCACCGACCCCGAACGCGCCCGCGAGCTGCTGCTGGAGTTCGCCGACTTCACCCGCTACTCGTTCCGCAGGCACGGCGACTTCACCACCCTCGCCGACGAACTGCACGCCATAGACCACTATCTGGCGCTGGTCCGGGCCCGCTTCGGCGACCGCCTCGCCGTCACCCTGCAGATAGCCCCCGAGGTCCTTCCGGTGGCCCTGCCCTTCCTCTGCCTCCAGCCGCTCGTCGAGAACGCCGTCAAGCACGGTCTGGAGGGCAAGGCCGACAAATGCCATATCCAGATCACCGCGCAGGACGCCGGCGCCGAAGCCCTGGTCGTCATCGAGGACGACGGCGCCGGCATGGACCCGGTCGCGCTGCGCCGCATCCTGGCCGGCGAGGTCAGCCCGTCCGGGGGCATCGGGCTGTCCAACGTGGACGACCGGCTCCGCCAGGTGTACGGCGACGACTACGGCCTGGTCATCGAGACGGCCCTCGGGGCGGGCATGAAGATCACCGCCAGGCTGCCGAAGTACCAGCCGGGCGTGCACTCGGCGGCCCGCCTCACCGGCGGGTAGGGCCTGCCCGGCGGACAGGCCCCGGACCTCAGCTCGTGCGCGTCACGACCATGGTGAGCGTGATCAGTCCCAGCACCACCCAGCCGAACCACAGCCAGCCGTTGCTGCCCAGCGCCACCGAGTAGGCGGTCACCATGACGAGCCCGCCGACGGTGAGCACCCCCATGGTCTTCGTGGAACTGTCCGTCGTACCTGCCATCGCGACACCCTCCTCAGGGCCGCCCTCCGCAGGGCGCGTTCCCTCCATGGTGCCCCGGGATCAGCGCCCGTGTGTGTCGAGCGACGCAAGATAGGCGTTGTACGCCTCCAGCTCCCGGTCGCCGTCGCGGTCGGCGGCCCGGTCCTTGCGCTTCGCCTGGCGCTGCTCGGAGCCATACCACTGGAACAGCAGCGCGATCAGGACCAGCACCGACGGGATCTCGCTGAACGCCCAGGCGATGCCGCCGGCCGCGTTCTGGTCGGTGAGCGCGTCGATGCCGAGCGAGGCGGGCGGGTTCTCGAACGTCTCGACCATCGGCTGCGACGCCATCATCAGCGCGATGCCGAAGAACGCGTGGAACGGCATGCCCGCGAACAGTTCCAGCATCCGCATCAGATAGCCCGGGCGGTTCGGCCCCGGGTCCAGGCCGATGATCGGCCAGAAGAACACCACCCCGACGGCGAGGAAGTGCACCATCATCGCGAGGTGCCCCGCCCTGGAGCCCATCAGGAAGTCGAACAGCGGCGTGAAGTACAGCGCGTAGAGACTCGCGATGAACAGCGGGATCGTGAACGCGGGATGGGTGATGATCCGCATGTAACGGCTGTGCAGAAGCATCAGCAGCAGCTCACGCGGCCCCTTCCGGCCCCGTCCGGCCGCCGGCAGCGCGCGCAGCGCCAGCGTCATGGGCGCGCCCAGCAGGAGCAGGATCGGCGACAGCATGCTGATCACCATGTGCTGCACCATGTGCACGCTGAACATGACCATTCCGTAGTCGTTCAGCCCGGTGCACATGACGAGCCCGATGGTCAGCACACCGACGACGAACGACACGGTCCGTCCCACCGGCCACGCGTCGCCGCGCCTGCGCAGCCGCAGGACCCCCCACCCGTACAGCCCGAGTCCCACCAGACAGGCGACGAGGAAGAACGGGTCCGGCGACCACTGAAGTCCCCGGCCCAGCGTGAACGGCGGCAGATCCATGGTCATGCCGTGCCCGCTGTGTCCCATGCCGCCGGCTCCTGATTCGTGGGGGGTTGTACGTTTCCTGCCGCCCACAAGAGTAGAGAAGCCCCCGGCGATCTCCGTCACCGGGGGCGAGTGGTCCCGGCCGCGGGCGCGGAGCGGCGCCCACCGGACGGCCAGGGCCTCTCGGTACGTGGATCAGGCCGGGCTCGCGAGCCCCGGCGCCGCACCTCGCCGCGTTGTCGTCGGTCGCCAGGGCTCCGCCCCGACTCACTCCTCCGCCCTGCGACGCAGGACCCCGCTCCCTGATCCGCCCTGATCCGGACGAAAGACCTAGAGCACGGTCTCCGCTTCCGTGTACCGGTCCTCGGGAACGGTCTTGAGCGTCGCGACGGCCTCCGCCAGCGGCACCATCACGATGTCCGTCCCGCGCAGGGCCGTCATCTTCCCGAACTCCTGCCGGTGCACGGCCTCCACCGCGTGCCAGCCGAACCGCGTGGCGAGGACCCGGTCGTACGCGGTCGGCGTACCGCCCCGCTGCACATGCCCGAGGATGACCGGCCGTGCTTCCTTCCCGAGCCGCGACTCCAGCTCGATGGAGAGCTGCCGGGCGATGCCGGCGAACCGCTCGTGCCCGTAGATGTCCTTCGCGCCCTCGTCGAAGGCCATGCTGCCGGCCTTCGGCTTCGCGCCCTCGGCCGCGACGACGATCGCGAACCGCTTGCCCGCCTCGAACCGCTCGCCGACCCGGCGGGCCAGCTCCTCGATGTCGAAGGGCCGCTCCGGCACGACGATGGCGTGGGCGCCGGCCGCCATGCCGGACTGAAGCGCTATCCAGCCGGTGTGCCGTCCCATGACCTCGACGACGAGCACCCGCTGGTGGGACTCGGCGGTGGTCTTCAGCCGGTCCAGCGCCTCGGTCGCGACACCGACCGCCGTGTCGAAGCCGAAGGTGACGTCGGTGCCGGCGATGTCGTTGTCGATGGTCTTCGGCACGCCCACGATCGGCAGGCCGCTGTCCGACATCAGGCGCGCGGCCTTGAGCGTGCCCTCACCGCCGATGGGGATGATCGCGTCGAGACCGAGCTCCTCGACATGGCCCCGAGCCCGCTCCACGCCGTCCCGCAGATGCGAGGGCTGGACCCGGGAGGAGCCGAGGATCGTGCCGCCGCGGGCGAGGATGCCGCCCACCGCGTCCAGGTCGAGCTTGAGGTAGTCGCACTCCAGGAGGCCCTTCCAGCCGTCCCGGAAGCCGATGACCTCGTCGCCGTGGTCGGCGACGGCACGGTGCACGACGGACCGGATGACGGCGTTCAGGCCGGGGCAGTCGCCGCCGGACGTGAGGACACCAATGCGCATAGCCCGAACAACCTTCTCCACGTGGGCCGGGTCCGGACCACTCTGTCCGGCTCGAATCCCCGCCACCCTAGCGGCAGGAGGGGGCGGGGCCGAAGCACGCGTCCGCCTGCTGGACGTGCCTGCTCACCTGTGCGGATGTACCGTCAGACGGGCTGCTGACGGCACCCTGACAAACAGGTGAACACACGACCGCGCGGGCGGCCGCCCGGCAGCGTCAGGCAGGCTGCCGCGCGGCTGTACTTACGCAGGCTGCTGCGCGGCCGCGATGCGCTCGTTGCGGAGCGCCTCGTACCAGTGGTCGTCGATCGGCGGCAGCGCGTTCACGTCGAGCGCCAGCTTCAGCAGCAGGTCCGCGATCAGTGGGTTACGCGCGAGCACCGGGCCGTGCATGTACGTGCCGAAGACGGTGTCGTTGTACGCGCCCTCGGTGCCGTCACCGGTGCCGTTGCCCTTGCCGAGCTGAACACGGGCGAGGGGGCGGGCGGTCGGGCCGAGGTGGGTGACGCCCTGGTGGTTCTCGAAGCCGGTCAGCGGGGGCAGGCCGAGCCGCGGGTCGATGTCCCCGAGGACGTCGCCGACGCACCGCTCGCCCTCGCCGCGCGTCGTCGTCACGTCCAGCAGACCGAGACCGGGCTCGCGCTGGCCGAGGTCGTTGACGAACTCGTGGCCCAGGATCTGGTAGCCGGCGCAGACCGCGAACACGATCGCGCCGTTGTTCACCGCCTGGTACAGGTGCGCGTCCCGGCGCAGCCGCTCCGCCGCGAGCCGCTGCGGCCGGTCCTCACCGCCACCGATCAGGTAGATGTCGCCGGAGGTCGGGATCGGCTGGTCGCTGCGTACGTCGAGCCGCGCCACGTCGAGGCCGCGCTGCCGGGCACGACGCTCGACGACGAGGGCGTTGCCCTGGTCGCCGTAGGTGCTCAGCAGGTCCGGGTAGATCCACACCAGCCGCAGTTGGTTGTCGCTCATGGAAACGTCCTTCGGGGTCAGTTGCCGACGCGGCGGCGAAGGTCCTGGAACGCGGTGTAGTTCGCGATGACCTCGATGCGGCCCGGCGGCGCCTGCTGCACGGCCTGATCGAGGTTCTCGCACACCTGGAAGTGCTGGTTGGCGACCTCCAGACGCACCGCGAGGTCCAGCTTGCGGTCACCGACGACGAAGATCGGGTGGCCGGTCAGACGCGTGTAGTCGACGTCCCACAGCCAGGAGGTGTCGGTGCCGTCGGCGCCGCGCGCGTTCACCGAGAGGATCACCGGGGTGGGCGGCGGATCGATCAGGCTGAACGTCTCGAGCCAGCCCGCCGGGTTCTTCGCGAGCAGCAGCCGCAGGTCACGGCCCTGGAACTGGACGACGTCATAGCGCCCGGCGACGGCCTGCACCTGGTACATCCGCTCCAGCGCCACCTGCGGAGGCACCCCGAAGACGGCGACCACGGCGGCCGAGGAGGCGGCGTTGGCCTTGTTGGCGCGGCCCGGCAGCTGGAGGTGGATCGGCCAGGCGGACCCGTGCGGGTCGAGGACGTGGTCGCCGGAGAGCGCCCAGCTCGGCGTCGGACGCCGGAAGCCGCACTCGCCGCAGAACCAGTCGTCGCCCGGCCGCTGCATGACGCCGCCGCAGGACGGGCACGACCAGGCGTCGTCCTTCCACATCTGCCCGGCGGCGACCCAGATCACGTTGGGGGAGGAGGAGGCGGCCCACACCACCAGCGGGTCGTCGGCGTTCGCGACGACGACGGCCTTCGAACCGGCAAGCCCCTCACGCCAGTTCTCCGCGAGCATGCGGGTCTCGGCGGCGCGGTCCAGCTGGTCGCGGGAGAGGTTGAGCAGCGCGATGCACTTGGGGGCGGTGTCCCGGGCCACGCCCGCCAGGTACTTCTCGTCGACCTCGATCACGCCGTAGCGGGCCTCGGAGCCGCCGGCGAGGGCCGAGGTGATGCCGGCCGGCATGTTGGCGCCCAGCGCGTTGGACACGACGGGCCCGGCGGCGCGCAGCGCCTCGGCGATCAGCCGCGTGGTCGTGGTCTTGCCGTTGGTCGCCGAGACGAGGATGACGTCCAGGTTCTGGGCGAGCCGGGCGAGGAGGTCGGGGTCGAGTTTGAGCGCCACCCGGCCGCCGATCACCGAACCGCTGCCGCGCCCCGCGGCGCGCGACGCCGCCGCGACCGCCTTGCCGGCGGTCACGGCGATCTTGGCCCGCGGCGTGAGCGGGTCCGAGTTGCCTGCCATCAGTTCTCGATCCTCCTTGCGTACGCGCCGCGCCTCTGCCGTACGGCAACGTGGTAGGTGGTCAGCCTATCGAGATCCATTCGCACTCCCGAATCCCGGCACCACCTCACGCCCGCGTGCGGCATGCGCGTGTCAGAAAGGACCGTACCCTTGCCGCCATGCGACACCGCTCCATCCCGGGCGCCCACGGGCGCGTTCGGCCCCTCTCCCTGCTCGGCGATCGCGTCCTGCACACCCGCTGCGAGGACGTCACCGACTTCGGCCCCGAACTCGCCCGCCTGGTCGAGGACATGTTCGCCACGATGTACGCGGCCCAGGGGGTGGGCCTCGCCGCCAACCAGGTGGGCGAGCCGCTGAGGGTCTTCGTCTACGACTGCCCCGACGACGAGGACGTCCGCCACCTGGGCCATGTGGTGAACGCCCGGCTGGTGGAGGCGGACGGCATCGTCCTGCGCGGCCCGGAGGGCTGTCTGTCCCTGCCGGGTCTGGAGGCGGGGACGGAGCGCCACGACCGCGCGGTGGTCGAGGGGTTCACGGTCACGGGCGAGCCGGTCACCGTGCACGGCACGGGATTCTTCGCCAGATGCCTGCAGCACGAGGCGGACCATCTGGAGGGCGTGGTGTACGCGGACCGCGTGACGGGCCCGCGCAGAAGCAGGCTGATGCGTCAGGCCTCGCGAGCCCCCTGGAGCCGGGGGACCGGTCCCGCGTAGGCACGCGGGCCCCGAACCAGCAGCCGCGGGCCCCCGCCCGAATCCTGAGCCGCGCGCCCCCGCCCCGAACCCGGAGCTGTGCGCCCCCGCCCCGAACCCGGAGCTGTGCGCCCCCCGTCCCGAACCCGGAGCCCCGTGCCCCGAACCCGAAGCCGCCCCGAACCCGGAGCCGCGCGCCCCGAACCCGCCGGGCTCGTGGAGCAACCGTCAGAAGCCGGGACCGCCGAGCTTGTCGCCCGCGGCCGCGAGGCGGCCCCACAGCAGGTCTGCCAGACTTCGTACCAGCTCGGCCCGCGAACAGGGCCGCTCACCCAGCCACCAGTCCCCGGCCGCGTGCATCATGCCGACGATCCCGTGCCCCCACACCCGAGCCAGCTGCTGGCTTCCGGGTCCGAGGTCCACCCGGTCCTCGATGACCTGGGCCAACTCCTCACCCATCCGCCGAAGCAGAGGAGCCGAGTGCTTACCCACGTCGAAGCCCTGTTCGCCCGGCGATCCGTCCGACGGATGCATCAGGAACCGATAGACCTGAGGCCGGGCCTCGATCGCGAAGAGGTAGGTGTCCAACGTGGCTTCCACCCGCTCCCGTCGCTCGGCGGGGGCGTCCAGCGCGGCCCGCAGCGAATCCAGCAGCGCGTCGGTGTGCCGCTTGGCGAGGGCGGCGTACAGTCCGCCCTTGTCGCCGAAGTGCCGGTAGAGGATCGGCTTCGTGATGCCCGCCTCCGCCGCGATCGCGTTCATCGAGGCCTGCGGGCCGTCGCGCAGCACCACCCGGTCGGCGGCTTCCAGCAGCTCGCGCCGTCGGCGGTCGGCGGACCGCTGTTGCTCGGTCCGCTGCGTGGTGTCCATGATCTCTCCCCACCCGTGCTGTTTCGGTGACGCCTGCGCAAACTAACACCTGGCAGCAGCCTGACACCGAACGGGCCAGGGGGCTCCCGGGCTGCCGACAGGAGTTGACTTTTCCTACCGACCGGTAACAGACTCGCGTTACCGCTAGTAACATGCACGTTCCGCCGCTGGAGGGGACATGGCCGAGTTCACCATGGAGCTCAACGACGAACAGAAGGAGGTCCGGGACTGGCTGCACGGATTCGCGGCCGACGTCATCCGCCCCGCGGCCGCCGAATGGGACGAGCGTGAGGAGACTCCCTGGCCGGTCATCCAGGAGGCCGCGAAGGTCGGCATCTACTCCCTCGATTTCTATGCGCAGCAGTACTTCGACCCCACCGGCCTCGGCATCCCGATGGCCATGGAGGAGCTGTTCTGGGGCGACGCGGGCATCGCCCTGTCGATCGTAGGCACCGGACTGGCCGCCGTGGGCGTTCTCGCCAACGGAACCGAGGAGCAGATCGGCACCTGGATCCCCCAGATGTACGGCGACGCGAGCGATGTCAAGGTGGCCGCCTTCTGCTCCTCCGAGCCCGACGCCGGCTCCGACGTCGCCTCGCTGCGCACGCGTGCCGTGTACGACGAGGCCAAGGACGAGTGGGTGCTCAACGGCACGAAGACCTGGGCGACCAACGGCGGCATCGCCAACGTCCACGTCGTCGTCGCGGCCGTGGACACCGAACTCGGCTCCAAGGGGCACGCCTCCTTCATCGTGCCGCCGGGCACCCCGGGTCTCGCCCAGGGGCAGAAGTTCAAGAAGCACGGCATCCGCGCCTCGCACACCGCCGAGGTGATCCTCGACAACGTGCGGATCCCCGGCTCCTGCCTCCTCGGCGGCAAGGAGAAGCTGGACGAACGGCTGGCGCGCGCCCGCGAGCGGGCCAGGACGGGCGGCGAGCGGGTGAAGAACGCGGCGATGGCGACCTTCGAGGCCTCTCGGCCGGCGGTCGGCGCCATGGCCGTCGGCACGGCCCGCGCGGCGTACGAGGTGGCCCTCGACTACGCCAAGACGCGTGAGCAGTTCGGCCGCCCGATCATCGACAACCAGGGCGTCGCCTTCCAGCTCGCGGACATGCGCACCCAGATCGACGCCGCGCGGCTGCTGGTCTGGCGCGCCTCCTGGATGGCGATCAACGGAAAGCCGTTCACCGCCGCAGAGGGCTCGATGTCGAAGCTCTACGCCAGTGAGACCGCCAAGCAGGTCACCGCACAGGCGATCCAGATCCTCGGCGGCAACGGCTACACCCGCGAGTACCCGGTGGAGCGCATGCACCGCGACGCGGCCATTTATACGATCTTCGAGGGGACGAGCGAGATCCAGCGCCTGGTGATCGCCCGCACGCTGTCGGGGATGCCGATCCGCTAGACAGGCCCGAGGACACCGCGTGCCGACGTGACACGGCCCCGAGGGAACCACCCCCGGGGCCTGGGCGCGATCAGCGGCAACGGCCCGAGGGCTGTCCTGAGACAGCCCTCAGGGCGCACCCCCGCTGCTGTGCGCGATGCACGCCACGTCGATCCGGTCGGCCAGCTTCGCGAGCTCGATCGTCAGCGCGGCGACGGTGTCCTCGTCCAGCCCGTCCGCCCCGGCCTCGACAAGATGCAGCCACCGCCCTCCCAGCGTGCGGAGCAGCTTGCTCACGTCGGCCGCGGACACCTGCAAGGTCCCGCGGTCGTCGACGATCAGCGGCAGAGTCACTTCGCGGTTCACATCCGGGATCGTAACCGCGCGACGCTCACGCACCGTGCCAAACCGTGGTGATGTTGCAGAACTCCCGGATTCCGTGCCCGGACAGCTCACGGCCGTATCCGGACCGCTTCACCCCGCCGAAGGGGAACCCCGGATGGGACGCGGTCATCCCGTTGACGTACACCCCGCCGGCCTCGAGATCCCGTACGAAACGGTCGACCTCGGCCTCGTCCCGCGTCCACACGTTGGAACTCAGTCCGAACGGCGAGTCGTTGGCGATGAGCACCGCCTCGTCCAGGTCGGCGGCCCGGTACAGCGTCGCGACCGGCCCGAACGCCTCCTCCCGGTGGATGCGCATCCGGCGGGTGATGCCGGCGAGGACGGTCGGCGGGTAGTACCAGCCGGGCCCGTCGGGACGTTCGCCCCCGCACAGCACTGCGGCGCCGCCGCGTCGGGCGTCGTCCACCAGCTCCTCCAGGTCCGACCGTCCCTGTTCGCTCGCCAGCGGCCCGACCTCCGTCTCCTCCGCCAGCGGGTCGCCGACCTTCAGCGCCGCCATGCCCGCCACGAAGCGCTCGGTGAACGCGTCGTACACGTCCGTGTGAACGATGAACCGCTTGGCCGCGATGCACGACTGCCCGTTGTTCTGCACCCGCGCCGTCACCGCCGTCTGCGCGGCCCGGTCCACGTCCGCCGACGGCATGACCACGTACGGGTCGCTGCCGCCCAGCTCCAGCACCGTCTTCTTGATCATCTCCCCGGCGGTGGAGGCGACCGCCCGGCCGGCCGGCTCGCTCCCGGTCAGGGTCGCCGCCTTCACGCGCTCGTCCCGCAGGATGTCGTCGATCGCGCCGGAGCCCACGAGCAGCGTCTGGAAACAGCCCTCGGTGAAGCCGGCCCGGTGGAACAGGTCCTCCAGGTAGAGGGCGGTCTGCGGGACGTTCGAGGCGTGCTTGAGCAGCCCCACGTTGCCCGCCATCAGCGCCGGCGCGGCGAACCGGACCACCTGCCACAGCGGGAAGTTCCACGGCATCACCGCGAGCACCGGCCCCAGCGGCCGGTAGCGGACCAGGGCGCGTGCGCCTCCGGAGTCCTTCACGTCGGCGGCGGCCGGCTCCTCGTCGGCGAGCAGTTCGGCCGCGTGCTCGGCGTACCAGCGCATCGCCCGGGCGCACTTCGCGGCCTCCGCGCGGGCCTGCTTCACCGGCTTGCCCATCTCGGTGGTCATCACCCGGCCGATCTCCCGCTGGTCCTCGTCCAGGAGGTCGGCGGCCCGGTTCAGCAGGCGGGCGCGTTCGGCGAACGTCGTGGTCCGGTACGTACGGAACGTGGCCTCGGCCAGCTGGAGCCGGCGCTGCAGCTCCTCCTCGTCCATGGCCTCGTACGTCTTGAGCGTCTCGCCGTTCGCCGGATTCACCGTCGCGATGGGCATGACCGACCTCCTGAAGAGCTGACTGTGCTTCGACTTTCCCGCGCCGGACCCGGGGCCGCAACGCGGCGGAAGTGCGTGCCGGACCCGGCGGCCCCGGGACGATCCGAAAGGCGCGTTCCTAGCCCGAGTGCTCCGCCAGGCGGTCGAGAAACGCGGCCTGTGCCGTGACGATCACGTCGCGGGCCCGGTCGAGCCCGAACCAGGCCACCCGGTCCAGCTCCGGGAACTCCTGGGTCCGCCCGGACCTCGGCGGCCATTCCATCGTGAACGTGCCGGGATCGATGGCGGCCGGGTCGAGATCGGCCTCGATCGCCCAGACGGTCACGAGCTTGCCGTTCGTCTGGCGGACCTCCCCGAGATCGATGGCCTCGCCGTCGGGCGGCGGCAGGCCCAGTTCCTCCTGGAACTCGCGGCGGGCCGCGTCCCAGGCGGGCTCGTCGGGCTCGTACTCGCCCTTCGGGACGGTCCACGCGCCGGCGTCCTTCTTCGCGAAGAACGGGCCGCCCATATGGCCCAGCAGCACCTGTGGGCCGTCGTCGGTGTGGCGGAACAACAGCAGGCCCGCGCTGCGCTTCTTCGGCGCGGGTGTCATGGGCGCACCTCCGGGTGGGCGGCGAGCAGGGTCTCCACCGTGTCCGCCTCCTGCGGGCGCTTGTCCTCGCGGTAGCGGAGCACCCGGGCGAAGCGGAGCGTGACGCCGGCCGGGTAGCGGGTGGAGCGTTGCAGACCGTCGTAGGCGATCTCCACGACGAGTTCGGGGCGTACGGTCACCACCTGCCCGCTCTCGTCGACGGCCAGTTCCCGCAGCCGTTCCGTCTGCCAGGTGAGCATCGTGTCGGTCAGCCCCTTGAAGGTCTTGCCGAGCATGGCGAAGCCGCCGTCCGCGGTGCGGGCGCCGAGGTGCAGGTTGGAGAGCTTGCCGGTGCGCCGCCCGTGGCCCCACTCGGCGGCCAGCACCACCAGGTCGAGCGTGTGCACGGGCTTGACCTTGAGCCAGGACGCGCCGCGCCGGCCCGCGCTGTAGGGCGCGTCGAGGGCCTTCACCACGACTCCCTCGTGCCCGCGCAGCAACGTCTCCCTCGAGAACCGCTCCGCCGTTTCGGCGTCCTCGGGGCCGGACACGACCGTGCGGCGCACCCGCATCGGCTCGGGCACCAGCCGGGCAAGTTCCGCGTGCCGTTCGGCGAACGGCAGGTCGAGCAGGTCCCGGCCGTCCACGGACAGCGCGTCGAAGAACACGGGGGAGACCGGGACCGCCTCGGCGGCCGCCGTCACGTCCACCCGGGAGCCGACCCGGCCGGCCGTCTCCTGGAAGGAGCGGGGGCGCCCCGCCTCGTCGAACGCGATGACCTCGCCGTCCAGGATGAACCGCGACCCCGCCAATCGCCGGGCCGCGTCCGTCACTTCGGGCAGCCGGTCGGTGATGTCGTCCAGGGTGCGGGTGTAGAGGCGGACGTCGTCGCCGTCGCGGTGCACCTGGACGCGGATACCGTCCAGCTTCTCCTCCACCGCGCAGACGCCGAGCTTGCCGACCGCCTCGGTGACGGAGGACGCGGTGTGCGCGAGCATCGGCAGCACCGGGCGGCCGACGGTCAGCCGGAACGCCTCCAGCGCCGCGGGCCCGTCCGCGAGCAGCGCCTGTGCCACCGTCTGCAGCGATCCGGCCAGCATCACCGCCCGCCGTACGTCCGTGGCGGGCGCCCCGGTCGCCTGTGCCAGACCCTCCACGGCGACGGCGTCCAGCGCACCCTGCCGGACCTCGCCGGTGATGAGGCCGAGCAGGAAGCGCTGTTCGTCGGCGGTGGCCGCGCCCATCAACTCACCTACCAGGCGCGCCCGTTCGGCCTGCGAACCTGGGCCCGACACCTCGCCGAGCTCGCTGAGCAGGGCGTCCACCTCCCGCACGGAGAGAGTCGGTTCGCCGGCCGGGGCCACCGGCGGGCTCAGCACCTTCCAGCCGACGCCCAGGCGTCCCTGGGGGAGGCGTCCGGCCAGGTAGGGGATGACGATCGGTACGTCGTCCGCCTCCGCGTCCCGGAAGAGTTCGGCGAGCAGGGCGATCTTGCGGGAGCGCGCCGAGGTGGCGGCGACCTCCCGGGACACGTCGGCGAGCCGGGTCAGCAGCATGCAGCCATGGTGCTACGCCGAAGGCCCCACTACATCCGCACCGCCGCCACACCCACCGCCGCCACACCCGCCGTCGCTACACCCGCACCGCCTGGCCGGCTGCGGCAGCCGCGACAGCCGCGTCGAGGTCCCCCATCAGCAGCTCCCCGTTGATCGCGGCCCCGGCCCGGTAGCCGCGGCTCGCCGCGTTCACGACCTGCTCGGCGAAGCCCGACGCGTTGCCCGCCGCCCACAGGCCGGGCACGGTCGTCAGGCCGCGTCCGTCGACCACGGGGTACGCGCCGAAGGGCGTCTCGCTCATCTCGGCGCCCAGCCGGGAGAGCAGATCCGTCCGCGGCACCGCCCGGGGCGCGACGAAGACCACGTCGCGGTCGTGCACCCGCCCGTCCTCGAGCCGGACCCCGGTGAGCCGGTCGTCCTCGACGACCAGCCCGGCCACCTCGCCGGGGAGGACCCGCACGCCGGCCGCGGCCAGCCTGCGCCGGTCCTCGTCGGTCAGCTCCGCCTCGGCGACCGTGTGCAGGAAGAAGGTCACGTCCTTCGACCACTGGGACACCATCAGCGCCTGGTGGACCCCCATCGGGGTGGTCGCGAGCACGCCGAAGGCCTGGTCGCGGACCTCCCAGCCGTGGCAGTACGGGCAGTGGAGCACGTCCCGGCCGAAGCGCTCGGCGAGACCCGCGACCGGTGGCAGCTCGTCCTTCAGGCCGGTCGCGACGACGAGCTGGCGTGCGTGCACCGTCCGGCTACCCCCGGAGGAGGGGGTACCGCCGGCGAGCCGTACGGCGAAGCCCTCGCCCACGGTGGCGTCCACCGCCCGGTCGCGGACCAGCTCCACGCCGTAGCGCGCGATCTCCTCGCGGCCGGCGGCGAGGAACTCGGCGGGCGACATGCCGTCCCGCGACAGATAGCCCTGCATATGGGCCGCGGGCGCGTTGCGTGGCTCGCCCGCGTCGACGACCAGCGTGCGGCGCCGGGCCCGGCCCAGCACGAGCGCCGCGGACAGGCCGGCGGCGCCGCCGCCGACGACGATCACTTCGTACTCATCGGCCTTCTCGGTCATGGTGACCACCTCCGCGACCACCGTCGCCGGGCGGCCGCGGGATTGACAAACATCTTTGCCGGTTCGGCAATATGGAGGCATGACTACCGATGACGTACTCGCGGAGGTCGGCCCGAGGCTGCGCCGGCTCAGGAAGGAGCGGGAGGTGACGCTCGCGGCGCTGTCCGAGTCGACCGGGATCTCCGTCAGCACCCTCTCGCGGCTGGAGTCCGGGCTGCGCAAGCCCAGTCTGGAGCTGCTGCTGCCGATCGCCCAGGCCCACCAGGTGCCGCTGGACGAGCTGGTCGGGGCGCCGCCCGTGGGCGATCCGCGGGTGCGGGCCAAGCCGATCGTGCGGCACGGGCGGACCTTCTGGCCGCTCACCCGCCAGCCCGGCGGCCTCCAGGCGTTCAAGGTGCTGGTGCCGCGCAGCGATGAGCAGCCCGAGCTGCGCACGCACGAGGGCTACGAATGGCTGTACGTGATGTCCGGGCGGCTGCGGGTCGTGCTGGGAGAACACGACGTGGTGATGGCGGCGGGAGAGGCCGCCGAGTTCGACACGCGGGTGCCGCACTGGTTCGGATCGACGGGGGAGGGCCCGGCCGAGTTCCTGAGCCTGTTCGGGCCGCAAGGGGAGCGGATGCATGTTCGGGCGAGGCCCCGGCAGGGGTGACGGAGGCGACTCTTCGGCCGTGGCCTGTTCCCTCGTGGCAAGCGACCGCTTAGTATGCGAGCGATCGGTCCGAACGCCGGTCGGACGACGCAGTCCCGTGGAGGCTCCGCATGCAGGCATGGCAGGTGCACGAGAACGGCGAGCCGAGCGAGGTGATGCGGCTCGAGGAGGTGGAGCGGCCCACCCCCGGCGACGGCCAGGTCCTGCTCAGGGTGCGCGCCGCGAACATCAACTTCCCGGACGTGCTGATGGTCCGGGGGCACTACCAGGTGCGGCCCCCGCTGCCGTTCACGCCGGGCGTGGAGATCTGCGGCGAGACCGAGGACGGCCGCCGCGTGATCGCCAACCCGGCCCTGCCGTACGGGGGCTTCGCCGAGTACGCCGTCGCCGACGCGGCCGCTCTGCTTCCCGCCCCCGAGTCGCTGGACGACGCCGAGGCCGCCGCCCTGCACATCGGCTACCAGACGGGCTGGTTCGGCCTGCACCGCAGGGCGCGCCTGGAGGCCGGCGAGACGCTGCTCGTCCACGCTGCCGCCGGAGGGGTCGGCAGCGCGGCCGTGCAGCTCGGGAAGGCGGCGGGCGCGACCGTCATCGGTGTCGTGGGCGGCGCCGAGAAGGCCGCCGTGGCCCGGGAACTGGGCTGCGACGTGGTGATCGACCGGCGGACCGAGGACGTCGTCGGCGCCGTGAAGCAGGCCACCGGTGGCCGGGGCGCGGACGTGATCTACGACCCCGTCGGCGGCGAGGCCTACACCCAGTCCGCGAAGGCCGTCGCCTTCGAGGGCCGGATCGTGGTCGTCGGCTTCGCGAGCGGAACGATTCCGAATCCCGCGCTGAACCACGCGCTCGTCAAGAACTACTCGATCCTCGGCCTGCACTGGGGCCTGTACAACACCAAGAACCCGAAGCTGGTCCAGCACTGCCACGAGCAGCTCACCGAGCTGGCCGCCCGGGGCGCGATCCGTCCGCTGGTGAGTGAGCGCGTACCGCTCGACGGGGCCGCGGCCGCCGTGCAGCGGGTCGGCGACGGCGTCACCACCGGCCGGGTCGCGGTCGTACCGCAGAACGGAGCCGCCGCATGACCGACGCAGCCGAACTGAAGCGCCGCACAGCTGAGTTGCTGGCCGCGCACCCGCCCGCCGACACCGGGCCGGCGGACTTCCTCAAGGCCCGCTTCGACGCGGGGCTGGCCTGGGTCCACTACCCCGAGGGTCTCGGCGGGCTGGGCGCGCCCCGGTCGCTCCAGGCCGTCGTGGACGCCGAGCTGGCGGCCGCGGGCGCCCCCGACAACGACCCCCGGCGCATCGGCATCGGCCTCGGCATGGCCGCGCCGACGATCCTGCGCTACGGCACCGAGGAGCAGAAGCAGCGGTTCCTGCGGCCCCTGTGGGTGGGCGAGGAGGTCTGGTGCCAGCTGTTCAGCGAGCCCGGCGCCGGCTCCGACCTGGCCGCGCTCGGCACCCGCGCCGTCCGGGAGAGCGGCGGAGGGTGGGTCGTGAACGGGCAGAAGGTGTGGACGTCCAGTGCCCACGTCGCCCGCTGGGCCATCCTCATCGCCCGCACCGACCCGGACCTGCCCAAGCACGCGGGCATCACCTACTTCGTCTGCGACATGACCGACCCGGGGGTCGAGGTCCGGCCCCTGCGCCAGATCACCGGCGAGGCCGAGTTCAACGAGGTGTTCCTCACCGACGTCCGCATCCCCGACTCGCACCGCCTCGGTGACGTCGGCGACGGCTGGCGGGTCGCGCAGACCACCCTCATGAACGAACGCGTGTCCATCGGCGGCATGCGGCTGCCCCGCGAGGGCGGCATGATCGGCCCGGTCTCGAAGACCTGGCGCGAGCGGCCCGAGCTGCGCACCCATGATCTGCACCAGCGGCTGCTGAGGCTCTGGGTCGAGGCCGAGGCCGCCCGCCTCACCGGTGAACGTCTGCGCCAGCAGCTCGTGGCCGGCCAGCCCGGCTACGAGGGCTCCGGCATGAAGCTCGCGTTCGCCCGCCTCAACCAGGAGATCAGCGGCCTGGAGGTCGAACTCCGAGGTGAGGAAGGCCTGTTGTACGACGACTGGACGATGCGCCGCCCGGAGCTGGTGGACTTCACCGGCCGCGACGCCGGATACCGCTACCTGCGGTCCAAGGGCAACAGCATCGAGGGCGGGACCAGTGAGGTCCTGCTGAACATCGTCGCCGAGCGCGTGCTGGGCCTGCCGTCCGAGCCGCGCACCGACAAGGACGTCGCCTGGAAGGACCTGGCCCGATGAGCGCACAGCCCGATCTCCTCTACTCCGAGGAGGAAGAGGCGCTGCGCGCCGCCGTCCGCGACCTGCTCGCCGACCACTGCGACGCGCCCGGGGTCATCGTGCGTACGGAGTCGGACGCACCGCACGATCTCGCGGCCTGGAAGGCGCTCTCCGACGGTATGGGCCTCGCGGGCCTGCTGGTGCCCGAGGAGCTGGGTGGCCAGGGCGCCACCCACCGCGAAGTCGCCGTGGTCCTGGAGGAGTTGGGGCGCGCCGTCGCCCCCGTGCCGTATCTGACCAGTGCCGTGGTCGCCACGGAGGCACTGCTGGTCGCCGGGGACGAGGAACTGCTCGGCCGGCTGGCGTCCGGGCGGACGATCGGCGCCCTGGCGGTCGGGCTGCACACCGCGCCCGGGGCCGCCCTGAAGGCCGTGCACGTCCAAGGAGACCTTCTTCAGGGGGAGTTGTCCGGCATCGCGGACGCCGCCGTCGCCGACGTGCTGCTCGTGCCCGCGGACGACGGCGGCCTGTACGCGGTCGACGCCTCGGCAGCGACCATCACCCCGCAGGTGTCCTTCGACCTCACCCGCCCGCTCGCGACCGTCACCCTCACCGGCGCCCCCGGCCGTCGCCTCGGCGACGCCGAACCCGCCGTGCGGCGTGCCCTGGGGGCCGGCGCCGGACTGCTGGCCTCCGAGCAGCTCGGGCTCGCGGACTGGGCGCTGACCGAGACCGTGCGTTACCTGAAGGAGCGCAAGCAGTTCAACCGGCCCGTCGGCGGCTTCCAGGCGATCAAGCACCGGCTGGCGCAGCTCTGGCTCGAGGTCGTCAATCTCCGGGCCGTGGCCCGGGGGGCGGCCGACGCGCTGGCGAGCGGCGAGGACGTCGACATCGCGGTGGCCGTCGCCCAGGCCTACGCGGCAGGGGTCGCCGTTCACGCCGCCGAGGAGGCGCTGCAACTGCACGCCGGGATCGGCATGACCTGGGAACACCCGATCCACCTCAACCTCAAGCGGGCCAAGGCCGACTCGATCGCCTACGGCACCGCGGGTGCCCACCGGACCGCCGTGGCCGAACTCGTCGATCTGCGGGCCCCCTGACCCTCACCCGGTGAAGCCCGCCCCACCTGGGGCGGGCTTTTTCGCGCTCCTGGGCGGAAGGAGTGAACAAGCGACGGCGGTCCGGCCAACTCCTGTCATGTGCAGGTTCGTTGGCCTTCGGGCAGCCCATACTCCCTGTGGTCCGGACCCGCCCCGCAGGGAGGAACAGCATGGCCCTCGTCACTCGCCGCAGAGTTCTCACCGGCCTCGGCGCCACCGCCGCCGCGGTGCTCGCCCCGCCCGCCGGCAGCGCGTTCGCCGACGGGCACGGGCGCGGCCCCCGCCCTCTGTGGCGCACCCACGCCCACAACGACTACGAGCACCCGCGCCCCCTGCTCGACGCCCTCGACCACCGTTTCGGCAGCGTCGAGGCGGACGTCTTCCTGGTCGACGGCGAACTGCTCGTCGCCCACTCGGCGGACCGACTCGACCCCGCCCGCACCCTGGAGTCCCTCTACCTCGCCCCGCTCGCCGCCCGCGTGAGGGCCGGTCACGGGTCCGTGTACCCGGGGTACCGGCGGCCGCTGCAACTGCTCATCGACATCAAGACCGAGGGCTCCTCGACGTACCTCGAACTCGACCGTCGACTCAAGCGACACAAGGGCCTGTTCACGACGTACGCGTACGGCCGTGTCCACTCCGGTCCGGTCACCGCCGTCATCTCCGGCGACCGCGCGGCCCGTACGCCCATGGAGGCGCAGGCGGTCCGCCGGGCCTTCTACGACGGCCGGCTCAGCGACCTCGGCACTTCTCAGGCGTCGTTCGCCTCGCTGATCAGTGACAACTGGACGCTCAACTTCACCTGGTCCGGTGTCGGAGCCTTCCCCGAAGCGGAACGGCAGAAGCTGCGGGGTGTCGTGCGGGCGGCCCACGCACGCGGGCAGCAGGTGCGGTTCTGGGCGACGCCGGACCTCGCGGGTCCCGCCCGGGACGCGCTGTGGGCCGAACTCCTCGCCGCCGGGGTCGACCACCTCAACACCGACGACCTGGCCGGCCTGGAAGCCTTCCTGGACGCCCGCCGGACGGCGTAGTCACCTCCTGAGGCGCCTCGCACGGACCACGTCCGACACCACTCGTTCGGCGGACGGATCAGCCGCACGGACGAACCACCGTTTACGTCACACTCAACTCCGAAAACTATCAAAACGGACGTGGCGGAGGAGGTTGACGGTGGCCGTTTCGATTTCCGCGGTGCTGCTGCTGCTGGTCCTGGCGGTGATCTTCATGCGCAACGGCGGGCTGAAGGTCTCGCACGCGCTGGTCTGCCTGCTGCTCGGGTTCCTGCTGGCCGGCACCAGCATGGCTCCCACCATCCACAGTGGCCTCACGGCGACGGCCGACATCGTCGGCGGCCTTCGACCGTGAGGCCACTGCGGGGTCACCCATGACCTGGGCGGCTACTTGGTGAAGACCCCGATGCCGTTGGACACCGGGCGCTCGTACCCGTCGGACGGGTGGTTGCGGACCGTGACCTCGGCCGAACCCGCGGGGCGGGCCACGAGAGTCGAGGAGCCGCCGCCGTCCAGGCTGAAGCCCTCGGTCGCGCCGAGGTTCTTCAGGGCGGTGGCGACCTCGGCGATCGTCAGGCCCTTGCGGTACGCGGTGGCCCCGTCCAGCGCGAACAGGAACACGCGCTTGCCGCCGTTGCCGATCCCCACGGCCGTGCGCACCGCCGAGACCGACGTGTCCAGACCGGCCGACGACTTGCCGCCCGACAGGATCGGGTAGCCGCCGACGGCGAAGCTGTACGCCGACTTCGACGCGGACTTCAGTCCGTACCGCACCGCCACCGCCTGGCCCTTGACGAGCTTCTTCAGGCGCAGCGCGCCCGCCTCCCGCCCGACGAGGACCGTGGTGCCGGTCGCGATGGTGCCACTGCCGGGCGTGGTCGACGTCGACACGACCCGGCCCTTCTTGAGCGTCACCTCGTACGTGCTGGTGCTGCACGCCGCGGCCCGTTGGGTGTCCGTGCCGCAGGTGGCCCGCTTGCGCGAGACGCTGCCCCAGTCCGAGGTGTACGCGCCGACGGAGTTCTCCGGCAGTGCGTACTGGTTGACGCCGCCCAACGCCAGCCGCCGCCCCAAGGTGCTGTACGTCGCGTTGAGGGACAGGCTGTCCAGCCGGGCCTTGCCGTCGGTACCGACGCCGACCACGGCCCTGGTGTCGGTGCCCGGCGGCAGTTCGGGCCCGAAGCGCTGGGCCGTCGGGACCGCGCCCTTGAGCGCCTTCCCGTTCACGACCGCCGGCCCCACGCTCGCCCCGGTCGCCGCGACGCCCGGGTGCTGCGTCTCGCTGATGTTGAAGAAGTCGCCGTTGATGCCGGCGACGGCCTTCTGGCTGTTCGCCAGCGAGGAGATGGACGCGCGCGACGCGACCGCCCCCGGGTACAACAGCCCGAGGCGCACGTGGGTGTTGGTGAGATCGACGCTGAGCACGTGCACATGCGTCTTTCCGGCGGCCGCCTGGAGGTCGTACTGCTGGTACGCCACTCCTGCCGCCACGGTGGTCCAGGTCGCGGCTTCGGCGGAGGCCGCCCCCGCGAGCGCCGCACCGGCCACTGTGCCGAGCGCGACGAGCAGCGTCAGAGACTTTCTGCGCACCCCGGACCGCTTCTGATGTCGTGTCACAGACCCCCCTGGGTAGTTTGGTCCGCAACTTTCTCATGACCTGTGGGAACTCCCGCCAGGGGATGGGCGCGACGGCCACGGGAACGGGTGACAGAACGCACTGTTCCGGGTGGCCCGCACCGGATTCGACCACGCCGTCCGACCGTCTGTGCTGCTGCCACGCGGTGGGAGTGCCGGGTGCCGCGCGGCAGCACGGGGACACCGTCCGTCCCACCGCTGTTCGCCGGTGCCGAGGAACCGCCGGAAGAGCCGCTCGGGGTACGCCGCGGCGTCAGCCGTCGGCGCCGCCCGCCCGGTCGTCGTACGGGGTGAAGTGGGCCGGGGCGTGGTCGATCGGCAGGTCCGGGCGCCAGGCGGTGAGGGACTGGGCGCTGCACACGAACAGGGACGGCGGCAGGTGGTCGAGGGAGTACCAGCGCCAGTCGCCGACACTCTCGCCGGGCTGGTCGGCCGGCTCGCCCTCCCAGTCGGTGACGACGGCGCCGACGGTCATCCGCACGACACCCCCGACCCGGTCGAGCAGGGTGCCCAGCAGACGCACCTTCGACGGGTCGGCCCGCAGTCCGGTCTCCTCCCGCAGCTCCCGCACGACCGTCTCCCGGAGCGACTCCCCGGGTTCCACCGTGCCGCCGGGCAGCTCCCAGGTGCCCCGGCGGTGACGGCCCAGCAGCAGTCCCCTGGGTCCGTGCAGGATGGCGCCGACGCCGAGTGCCGCGTGCGCGACGGGCGGCAGGCCGGTGCGGGGGCGGGCGGAGACGCGCAGGAGGCGCCGGGCCCGGAAGACGCGGTAGCTCGCGAGGTTGACGGGGTCGGGCGAGGTCACCGGCACCACGTCCTCCACGCGCAGCCCGTGCTCGGTGAGCAGCTCCTCCCACACCTCGGTGGCGGGCACCCACATCCGAACCGTCGTCTCGCCGCCGCCCGCGAACCGCAGGGTCTCCGGGCGGGCCACCGGTTCCGAGGTCGGCCCTTCGCCACGGGAGTTGGTGTGCAGCACGGAGAAGCACAGCGTTCCGCCGGGCTTCAGCGCGGTCGCCAGGGCGGGGAACAGCCGCCGCGGATCGACGTACGGGACGGCGTTGACGGAGTAGATCAGGTCGTACGGCCGCGCGGTCCGAAGGTGCTCGACGGCGTCGGCGCTCAGCAGCCGCAGCCCGGGCAGCGACCCGTACCGGTCCCGGGCCCGCTCGATCTGACCCGGCGCCAGATCGACCGCGTCGACGATGGCGCCGTGGGCGCGGACGAGCCGGGCGGCGTGCCGGGCCGGTCCGCAGCCGAGGTCCAGGACCCGACGGCCCGCCAGCTCCCCGAGGAACGCCTCGTCCGGCCCCGCGTCCGGGAACCCCCAGTCGATCCGCTCCGCCTCCGCGAGCACCGTGCCGCGCCGCAGGTGGTGCCTCGCGTAGGCCTGCCAGGCGTCGGCGTTGACGGACTCCGGGCCGTCGGGGGCGACGGGACGGGGCATGGGCGGGCCTCCAGAGGGGAACGGTCGGTGCTCACCGGGCCAGACGATTCTTACCGGCCTCGGCGCCGGGCAATCGCGGCCCTCCCGCTCCGTTCCCCAGTGGCCTCCGGCCGGTCGGCCGACGGCGCGGGCGGTTCGGCCCGCGAGCGGCCGGTGCGCTGGGGGGACCGGCGCCCGCGACGGGTTCCGCCTCGACGCCCACGACGTCCGGTCCCGCCCCGGCCGGCGTCCCCGCGACGTACTCGACGCCGACCGGGGATCCTGGTCGGTGCGACCTCGGTGCGACCTCGGTGCGACCTCGGTGCGACCTCGGCGGGTCCGGCCGGCGGCGGGCCGCTGTACGGCCTGAACGTCGCCGGCCACGCGGAGGTCCCGGTGGAACGGCTGCCGCAGGTGATCTACACGTGCCCGACGTTCCACCGTGCCCTGGCCCCCGCGCAGGCCGCCCCCGCGCTGGGCCCCGTCCGCTCAGCGCACGGGATGCTTGCTGAGGATCGACACCCGGTTGAAGGCGTTGATGGTGACGGCCACCCAGATCACCGCCGAGATCTGGTCCTCGGTGAGCACCTCCAGGGCGTCGGCGTACGCGGCCTCCTGAGCGGCGGCGTCGCGCGGCACGGTGGTCGCCTCCGCCAGCGCCAGGGCGGCGCGCTCCGCAGGAGTGAAGAGGTCGGTGTCCCGCCAGGCCGCGAGGACACCCAGCCGCCGGGTTTCCTCGCCCGCGCGCAGGGCGGCCCTGGTGTGCAGGTCGAGGCAGAACGCGCAGCCGTTGAGCTGCGAGACGCGCAGGTTGATCAGTTCCACGACGGTGCGCTCCAGACCGGCGTCGGCGGCGGTCGTCCGCACGGCCTCGGACGTCTGGACCAGCGCGTGGTAGGCCTTGGGGCTCTGCTTGTCTATGAAGATCCGTCGAGTCATAGTTGAAGATCAAACCATTCATGGGTCGGGACCGCGGTGACGAGAGGTGCCCGCGGTGAGCAAGGCCGAGGTTCCCACCCGGCGGGACGTGCCGCCGGACGGGGTTCGGGAGTGGGTTTCGAACCCGTCGCTCAGGCGCGCTGCGGGGTGAGGCGCCGATGGCCCGTACGGTCGTAGTACGTGGTCATCGCGAAGCCGAAGAGCAGGCCGGCGACCGCACCGACCGCGATCATGATCCAGGCCCGGGTCAGCCCCGCGTCGCCGCGTGCGTCGAAGTAGAGGATCGCCCGGACGCCGTCGCTGAGCTGACGCATGGGCTCGAAGTAGGACAGGAAGCGGTAGAAGCCCGGGACGGCCTGGAGCGGGACGGTGGCGCCCGAGGAGGGCAGGCCCAGCACGATGAAGACGAACATGGACACCAACTGGCCGATCCCGCCGAAGGCCGCGTTGATGGCCTGGACGCCGAGACCGACCGCGAGGGCCGCGCAGTAGGAGTAGATCCACAGCAGCGGAATGTGGGTCGCGTCCATGCCCAGGACGCCGACACAGGCGAGCAGCACGAGGGAGACGCTGACGACCGTGATGCCGGCCGTCATGACCATCTTCAGCAGCAGCGTCTGGGTGCGGTTGACGGGCACCGTGGGGAACCGGGTGTGCCAGGGACCGATCTCGTTGTCGGCGTAACCGAGCGCGGTGTCCACGCCGTTGCTGATGACGTTGCCGCCCATGAAGCCGGCCAGTACGAGCAGCAGGGTGTAGTAGAAGGCGCTCAGACCGAGACCGCTGTCGTCGCCGAGCGCGTGACCGGCCTGGGTGGTGACGACGACGGGGTCGGCCAGCAGGAGTTTCTGCGTGGAGTCCGCTCCCGTGGCGGCCGCCGTCAGCCGCTCGCCGATGGTCCGGGAGGCCTGTTGGGCCGCCGTGGTGGTGATCTTGCTCGCGAGGGACGAACCGAGGCTTCCCTTGGCGGGGTTGGTCAGCACGGTCAGCGTCGGCCGCGCGGTCGCGTGCGTGCTGGTGAGCGCGGTCACCGAGTCGGTGAAGTCCGCGGGGATGACCAGGGCGCCGTAGACCTTGCCCGAGTCGAGCTCGTCCTGGGCCCGGGCCCGGGACAACTGCCGCCAGTCGGCGGTGTCGCTCGAGGTGTCCGAGGTGATGGCCGCGGCGATCTGGGTGCCGAGGTTCTGTCGCTGCCCGGTCGGCGGCTTGCCGGTGTCGCCGTTGACGAGTGCGATCGGCAGGTCGTGCAGGTCGCGCTGCGGGCTGACGACGCCGCCCATGTAGAGCAGCGACAGCAGGAGCGCGAGCAGTCCGGTGAGGACGGTGGGCATCAGCCACAGCTTGGGGCGGCGCAGGAGCGTGGCGGCGCGTGTCTGCGGGCCGGAGTCGGGGGTCGTGCCGTCGGCGGTCATGGTTCTCCGTCGTGTCTGGTACCTGGCGGGTGGGTGTCCGCTCCGGGGCCGGTCGCCGGCGGGTCGCCGGTCGGGAGGGGGAGGTGCGCGAGCACTCCCAAGTCTCGCCGTACTCAGGGCCGGAGGGAACGCAGGAAGCCTGCTCGGTGGCGCGGCACCAGCCGGATGGGGTCATCGTCCCACCCCTCATGAGGCGCCGGCGGACCGCACCTGATGATCCCTCAGTAGTGGATCTGCGGGCGGCTCGTCATCGGGATCGACGGTCGCGCGGTACCCGGCCGCGGTGGGGCCCCGGCATGGCGGGCCGGCTCGGTGACGGAGTCGAACACCGGTCGTCCGGGGCCGCCCGCCGCCCGCCGGACCGGCCCCCGGGCCCGCCGCCTCGCCGGGGGGCGCCCGCGGCGCTCGTCGTCCGGCCCACGACGCGGACGGAGCCCGCCGAGGCCGTCCACGCCGGCCGCTGAGGACCGGTGCGTGCGAGCCGCACCGGAGATGTCCGGCGCACTCCATGGTCGTCGTCGTACTGTTCGGAGGGAACGAGTGTCCGACGGCGCCCGACGCGAGCAGGGAGACGATGAGCGGCCAGCACCCGTCCGACCCGTTCCTCGACGGATTCGACCGCACCCTGGCGGACGCCGCGAGCACGGGCCGCCGGCTGACCCGCGACGAGGTCGAGTCCCGCCGGGCGCTCGGCGCACAGGCGGCCGAGGCGGGCCGCGGCTGGCGCGGCCTCGGCCGCGCGCATATCGCGGCCGGCCGGGAGGGCCGTCCACGAGCGGCCGATCCCGACAGCGTGCTCTCCGTCGTCGATCCGTCGTCGAACAGGCCGTGGACGCCTTCGCCGACGGCTACGAGCGCGCGCAGCGGCTCCTGATCCGCAAAGAGGAGGCGGCCCGCCGCGAGTTCATCGACGACCTGCTGCACGGGCGCGGGGCCGCGGGTCAACTCGCCGCGCGTTCCGAGCGGTTCGGGTTACGGCTGTCCCGCGCCCACGCGGTCGCGGTGGCCGAGGGGCCGGAGAAGTACGACGAGACCGACCCCGTTCCCCGGCAGGTGGCGGACGAGCTGTTCGGCCGCTTCGAGAACCGGCGCATCCTGTTCACCACCAAGGACGGCCGGATGGTGTGCATCGCCCCCGCCGACCAGGACGAGGTCCTCACCCTCTTCGCCCGGCACGTCGGCGCGGCCACCGGCCGGGCCCAGGTCGCCATCGGCCGGCCGAGGACGGGCCCGGTGGGGATCGGGCACAGCTACGAGGAGGCCCTGAACACCCTGGACGTGGCCCAGCGCATGGGCCTCGACGAGCCGTTGCTGCGCGCCTCCGACCTGCTGGTCTTCCCCGTCCTGGCCCGGGACCGGCAGGCACTGGTGGACCTCGTGCAGGGCGCCCTGGGGCCGCTGGAGCGGGCGCGCGGCGGGGCACGGCCCCTGCTCGACACCCTCACCGGCGGGATCGGCGCCTCTGCCGCGATCCGGCGGTAGGCGGCGCGGGCCTGGCCGGTGGCCGCGGCGTTCCTCGACCGGGAGTGGTGGCGGGTCGAGCGCCGCGCCTCCCGCGGAACACGGGGGGACGGTGGCCCGCATCCCGCGAGTGGAGGCGGACGCGGGCCCGGTCGCCGGACTGCGGGCCTGCCCGGCGACCGGGCCCGCAGTCCGGCGTCGTCGCCGACAGCGGCTCCGGGCCGGACGCCCCGACGTGATCCGGAACACACGTGTTCTGGGACATATGAGCTCATCACGCGCTATGGGTAACTTGGGGTGCTTGCCCTGTATGCGGTGTCGCGTGTCGGGGCACGCCACCCACCGATCGTCCGTCCAGGAGACCCATGCGCTCTCGAACAGCCTCCGTGCCGCCCCTCGCCCTGGCGGGCGGTGCGCTGACCGTCGGCGTCGGCGCTCTGTATCTGACCGGGCTGCTGATCACGGGCGGTGAGATCGAGTCGGGCACGACGGTGCGCGGTGTGGACATCGGGGGCCTCAGCCGTACGGAGGCCATCCACAAGCTGGACAAGCGGCTGACGGCGGCCGGCTCACGGGAGCTGACCGTGCGGGTCGGTGACCGCAGCGCGAGCGTCGACCCGCGCCGGGCCGGACTGTCCTTCGACGCCGAGCGCACGGTCGACCGGGCGACCCGCAACGGCTCCGACCCGGCGGGCGTGCTCCGCGGCTTCTTCCGCTCGGGAGGCGATCAGGAGCCGGTCGTCCGCCTCGACGGGACCAAGGCCCGCGCCGCTCTGGGGAAGCTGGCGAAGACACTCGACCAGAAGGTCCGCGAGGGCGCCGTCGGCTTCGTGGACGGCCGGGTCGAGCAGGTCGAGCCCCGGCGTGGTTACACGCTGGACGTGGATGCCGCCGTCGAAACCCTGCGCACCTCCTTCCTGCGCGGCGAGACGGGCGAGGTCACGGACCTGCCCGCCCGCGAGACGCAGCCGAAGGTCACGGCGGACGAGGTGCGGCGGGCGGTGCGCGACTTCGCGCGGCCGGCCGTGTCGGAGCCCGTCACGCTCACCGCGGGCGGCAAGCGGTTCACCATCGGCCGGACCGTTCTCGGCGAGCACCTGACGATGCGGCCGGACGACGCCGGCAGGCTGGTCCCGCAACTGGACGGCAAGGGACTGCGCGCCGCCCCCTCGGTGGCCCGCCCCCTGGCCGGCGTCACCACCAGCCCCGAGAACGCCGCACTGCGGCTGGACGGCGACCGGGTCGTGGTGGCCCACGACGCCCGGACCGGCGTACAGGTCACGGGCAAGGAACTGGGCAAGGCCGTGCTGCCGCTGCTGACCCGCTCCGGCGGAGCCCGCACCGGTGAGGTGGCCGCGCACCGGACCCAGCCGGAGGTGACCCGCGCCAGTGCCGCCCGGCTGGGACTGACGGAGAAGATGTCCTCCTTCACCGTCCACTTCGAACCGGCCGCCTACCGCACGCAGAACATCGGGCGGGCCGCGCGGCTCATCAACGGCTCCGTCGTGATGCCCGGCGAAACCTGGAGCTTCAACCGGACCGTGGGGCAGCGCACCGAGGCCAACGGGTTCGGCGAGGGCATCATGATCCTCGACGGCGAGTTCACCAAGGCCCCCGGCGGCGGCGTCTCCACCGTGGCCACGACCATGTTCAACGCGATGTTCTTCGCCGGCGTCAAGCCCGTGGAGTACGGCGCCCACTCCTTCTACATCGAGCGCTACCCGGAGGGCCGTGAGGCGACGGTCGCCTGGGGCAGCCTCGACCTGAAGTTCGCCAACGACTCCGGGCACGCCCTCTACATCCAGGCCGAGGCCACCGACACCTCGGTGACCGTCAGCTTCCTCGGCACCAGGAAGTACGACGAGATCAAGTCCGTCACCGGGCCCCGCACCCAGGTGAAACAGCCGGAGCGCAAGGTGAGCACGGACGAGAAGTGCGTGCCGCAGACCCCGCTCGAGGGCTTCGACGTCACCGTCGACCGGGTCTTCCTCGACGACGGCAGGGAAGTGCGACGGGAGCCGTTCCGCACCCACTACACCCCGCGGGACGAGATCACCTGCGAAACGGGCGAGTGAGCGGAAGCGCGAGCGGGAACGGCCAGAGCGTGGGGGTGACCTTCGGCACATCGGAGGTCTTCCGCGGGGCCGGTGGTTTCATCCTGCACTTGTTCCCCGTCTGTTGCTCCCTGCGCACTGTTCCCGCAGCGCGGGCACGTGTCACCCGATCTCTGACGCCACGTCAAATCGGTGTTCCCGGGCATGAGTAGGGCGGAACGCCTTCGTCCGGGTGAGCGGCGACGGTTGCCGGCAAGCACGCTCATGGGCCGTTTCAGGCTCTAGTCTGCTGCCAGACCCCCCACAGGGCCTTCCCCCGCGGCGTGGGCGGGACTCCCGCCCGTACCACCGAGAACAGGCGGCCGAGGGCATGCAACCACTGCACCCAGAAGATCCCGAGCAGCTAGGGCCCTACCGTCCGGTGGCCCGCCTCGGAGCAGGCGGGATGGGCCGGGTCTATCTGGCCACCTCGCCGGCCGGCCGCACCGTCGCGGTCAAGGTCATCCGTCCCGAGATGGCCGAGGACAAGAACTTCCGGATCCGTTTCCGGCGCGAGGTGGCGGCCGCGGCGGCGGTCGGCGGCGTGTACACGGCATCCGTGGTGGACGCCGCGCCGGACGACGAGACGCCATGGCTCGCCACCGCCTACGTACCCGGCCCCACACTGGCCGAGGCGGTCGCCGCACACGGGCCGCTGCCGGTGGAGACGGTCCTCGCGCTGGGCGCGGGCATCGCCGAGGCGCTGATCGCGGTTCACGCCGAGGGGCTGGTGCACCGCGACCTCAAGCCGTCCAACGTGCTGCTCGCCGCGGACGGTCCGCGCGTCATCGACTTCGGCATCGTCCGGGCCCGGGACGGCTACCAGCTCACCGGCTCCGGCGGTCTCTTCGGCTCGCTCGACTACGTCTGTCCCGAACAGGCCACCGGCGATCCGGTGGGACCGGAGGGAGACGTCTTCTGCCTCGGCTCGGTGCTCGCGTTCGCGGCGTCGGGACACGCGCCGTTCAGCGGGGCCGCCGCGGCCGCCCTGCTCTACCAGGTGGTCCACGGTTCGGCCGATCTGACCCTGGTGCCCGAGCCGCTGGACAAGATCATCAGCCTCTGTCACGCCAAGGACCCGGCCCTTCGCATCAGCCCCGACCGGCTCTCCGCGGCCTGCGCGCCCGGCGGCGCCGAGCAGGTCCTGACGGAAGGCTGGCTGCCCGCGCGGGTGGCCGCCATGGTCGACGACCGCCGGGCGGCCGCGACGGACCTCGACCGCCTCGCGCGGACCCTGACCCCCGCACGGCCCGCGGCCGACGCCGCCGAGGCGCCCACCGCGTCCGGCGGGTACGGGTCGGGCCGGACGCCGGTGGGACCGTCGTCGCACGGGACCGACGGTGGAGACGGTGCCGCGGATCCCGACCGCGTCCTCCCGGCCGCGGACGCCGACAACCGCGCCGCCGGCGGAGCCGAAGACGCCTGTGGAGCCGGCGCTCCCGGTGGAGCGCCGCCCACCGCCGAGCCGCCGGAGCGGAGACCCCCGGCGGCCGCGGCCGCATCGGCGGAACCGGCGGCGGAACGTTCCGCCGCGCCCGCGCACCGCCGTGCCCCCGAGCGTTCCCGTGTCGGCCGGCGCACCCTCCTCGCCGTGACCGCGGGCGCGGCCCTCGTCGGGGGCGCGGCCCTCGTCGCCCGAGGAAGGAACGGCGGGCAGCGGGCGCGTCGGCCCGGCCCCGCCCCCGAGCCGACCTGGGTCTACCGCGGCGGCCCGCTGCTCCAGACCCCGGCCGTCTTCAACGACGGCACGGCCCTGATGAAGGCCCGCCCGGGCAACATGATCTGCCTCGACCTGAAGAACGGCTCCCAGCCCGCATGGGTCTACGAGGGCATCAGCCTCTCGCCCAGCCCCGTCCTGCTGGCCAACGACGCCGCGGTCGCCCTCGGCACCGGAGCGACTCTGATCGGCGTCGACCTGGCAGGCGGCGCCGAGAAGTTCACCCTCGACTTCGGCCAGGACTTCCAGTTCGACCAACTCCTCGGCGGCTACGACGGCCACGTCGTCTCGGTCCTCGGCGCCAGGCTGGAACGCCGGTCGGAGGAGCAGGGCGTCGCGACCTCCACCAGCGCGGTCTTCGGCGTCGACCTCAGGGCCCGCCGGGCCGTCGTCATACCGATCGACCCCGAGGACGTCGGCGTCCCCCTCAAACCCGTCATCACGTCCGACTACTTCGTCTACGCCGACGGACTGCGCAATGTCACGGTCCGCAGCACCCGCGACGGCGGTGGCCTGCGCTGGCGGCACCCGGTGGGCTACGACCTGCGGCCGGGTCTCGCGGTGCTCGGCGCAACCGTCTTCGCCATCGGCTCCGAGTTCATCGCCCTGGACCTCGCCACCGGAAAGCTCCGCTGGAAGGCGAAGGCGGAACGCGGCATGTTCGCCTCCCTCGGGGCGGGCGGCAACACGATCTACGCCACGGGCACCGATCCCTACGGCGTCCACGCCTTCAACGCGGCGACCGGCGCCCGGCGCTGGTTCTGCGAGACCCCCCGCCTCAACGTCGACCACCCGATCGCGGTGGGGGCGCACGCCGTCCACGTGCCGGCCTTCGAGAACCGGAACGGCTTCTACGCGATCGACGCCGCCTCCGGCCGTCTGCTGTGGAACTTCACCGACGGCCGGGAGACCGGCGTCAACGACTGGCAGCTCTCCTGCGACGGGGCCGGACACCTCGTGGCCCAGCACTTCGACCGGGCCTACGGACTGCCCGTCACCTGAGGACCGTGATCCGGACAGCCGGGTCCCGGACAGCCGGGTCCCGGTCCTCGGGCAGCGCGCCCTTCGGCGCGCCGATCGCCGCACGCCGCCCTCCGGACGAGGACCGACACGGCCGTTCGAGCGCGAGGCCGCACCACCACCGGCACGGCGCGCGGTCGGGGCCCCGAACGCGCGCCGCCCGGCCGCCCGGTGAGGGCGGAGCGCTCAGCGGTAGCAGGTGGTGACGCCCGGCCGCCAGGGGCAGGCGAGGGCGGCGAAACCGCCGTTGGCGACGACGTCGACGGTGAGCGTGTCCCCGCCGCGCAGCACCCGCCGGTCCTGGACGAGGCCGTCGGCGCCGTCCCCGACCGTCTCCACCAGCCAGCGACCCGGCCCGAGGGACAGCGGCACCCCGGCCGTGCGGGCCGGGCCGGCGTACACCCCGCCCACGAACCAGCGGTCGCCGCTGCGGCGGGCGAGCACCGCCTCCTGCCCGGGTTGTCCGGCCAGCAGCCGGGTGTCGTCCCATGCCGCCGGCACCTGGTCGAGGTAGGCCCGCGCGAGCGGCCGTACCTCGTACGACTCGGGTGTGCCGGCGAACATCTGGAGCCCCGACTCGTAGGCGACGGTCAGCCCGACCTCGGCCGCGTCGGAGTTGGGCCGCAGGCCGACGCGCTGGAAGGCTCCCGGGGTGAAGTCCATGGAGCCGATGACATTGCGGGTGAACGGCAGGGTGGTGAGGTGGGCGGCGGTGTTCGTCCGCTTCTCCTCACCGCCGACTCCCTCCAGGGTCATCACCTGCGGCCAGGTGCGCTGGATGCCCTTGGGGATCGTGGAGCCGTGGAAGTCGACCAGGAGGTGGTGGGCGGCGGTCTCCGGGAGGATGGCGTCGTACCACCGGAGCATGGACTGCGCCTCGGAGTTCATGAAGTCGATCTTGACGCCCTTGACGCCCCACCGCTCCAGGGTGGGCAGCCACTGCGCGCGTTCTCCGGGTGTGTCGAGGTCGCGCTGATGGATCCAGACGATGATCCCGACGCCCTTGGCCCGCGCGTACTCGACGAGTTCCGGCATCCAGCTGTTGGTCTGCCAGTCGGGGTCGGTGACGTCCCACTCGTCCTTCTTGAAGTACCACCCCGAGTCGACGGCCTCGTAGGGCCAGTCCCGTTCGGCGGCGTAGTCGACGTAGGCCTTCTGGGCCGCGAGACTCTGGCCGGCCGCTCGGCCGCCGGCGAGCCAGGTCCACAGCACGGTGCCGGGCCGGATCCACCGCGGGTCGGCGACCTTGGAGGCGGGGGCGAGGTCGTCGGTGAAGGTGGACCTGGTGACGGTGGCGAGGTCGCCGGTCACCATGGCCCGCCAGGAGGTGGCGAGCGGGCCGTCGGTGCGGACCCGTTCGTCGGCGAGCTGGATGCGGTAGGTGCCGCTGCCCTGGGTGTGGGCGAGCCGGGCCCCCGAGTAGCTGCCGGTGAGGTCGGACTCGGCCAGCAGGGTGTAGCCGCCGGGGGTGGAGAAGAGCGCCTGCGGAGAGTAGGCGTTGGTGGGCGCGGTCGCCGCGGTGTACTGGGCGAACTGGCCCTCGTTGTCGACCCGGTAGGTGCTGAGCCACACGCCCGCGTCCGGCGGCAGGTTGAAGGCGGAGGTCTCGCCGAGCACGTCGCCCTGTCCGGCGGGCAGGACGTACCGGTAGGCGACGCCGTCGGCGGAGGCGCGGACGACGAGGTCGAGCCGGGCGCCGGCGGCGGTGGCGAACGACAGCCGGGTCTCGTTCATACGGACCCGGCGGTCCAGCCGTTTGCCGGACTTCGCCCGGTACCGCTCGTCGACCAGCCGGTCCTTGCGGCGCAGGAAGCGCAGGTCCTTGGAGAAGTCGGCCCGTTCGGTGACGATGCCGACGGGCGACGGCTCGACGACCGTACGGCCGTCGCGGGACACGGCGAGGCTCAGCGTGCCGGTGGTGTCGTCCAGGGAGATCCGCGCACGGGGCGCGTGGGCCGCCGCCGAGACGGCCCAGACGCGGTCGGGGGAGCCGAGGTCCTGCTCGGCCCGCGCGGGCACGGTCGTGAGGAGTGTGGCCACCAGCCCGGCGCAGAGCGTGGCGACCGCGGTTCTGATCGGAACAGCCATGTGAGCCTTTCCTGTCGGGATCCGGGCGGGCGGTCGTTACGGCAGGCCCCAGGCCGCGCCCGGTTCGCTGACGGCCACCGGCGCGATGACGAGGTCGGGGCGGGAGCCGGAGTGGATCAGCACCTCGCGGCCCCGGGGCAGGTCGATGGAGAGCACGCCGCCGCCCAGGTCCCGGGTGCGGGCGGGGCTGCCGTCGTCGAGGAGCACGGTGAGCCGGCCGCTCAGACCGTGCCGCAGCTTCAGCGGCTCGCCCGCCAGACTCCTGATCCGGATGAAGCGGGTCGCCCCCGCCTTGCGGACGGCGCTGACCAGGAAGGCGCCCTGGGTGCGGAAGTCGTGCAGGGTGACGTCCGCCCAGGAGGCCGGGACGGCCGGGAAGACGCGGATCACGCCGTTCCAGCTCTGGCAGAACATGTCGTGCAGGGACTGCGAGGCGGACAGCGGCGTCTCGATGACCGGACCGGCCTCGGTGTAGTGCGTGTTGGCCTGGCAGGGGAAGCGGGTGGTGGGGTCGAAGAACTTCCGCAGATACGTGATCGCGGTCTCGCCGTCGCCGGACATCGCGTACATCGAGGCGGCCCCGGTGTAGCTGTAGCCCCGGTGGGCGCCGGTCAGCGCGTGCCAGTGGACGAGGGACTTCGTGATCAGGTCGCGGCTCTCGGGCTGGTCCCAGTTGACGAGGTACAGCGGGTACACCATCAGCAGGTGTGAGTAGTGCCGGTGGGACTGCGCGTACGGGGTGTCGGCGCCGATCATGAAGCCGTTGCCGTCCACCGGGTACGGCGTGAGCTTGGCCAGCACCTCGTGCCAGCGCGGGGCCAACTCGTCGTCGAACCCCAGGAGTTCCGCGGACTCGAGGAGGGTCTGGCAGCCCCAGCGGATGAGGGCCAGGTCGTAGTTGGTGTCCTGCGGCGGCACGACGGGGTACTCGGGTGAGAGCGTGCTCGGCAGATGGAGCTTGCCGTCGCTGCCCGGCGTGAGGAAGTGCAGGTAGTAGTTGATCGCCCGGCGCAGCACCGGGTAGACCGTGTCGCGCAGCAGGGCCTTGTCCATGGAATGCCGGTAGGACAGCCACACGTTGTGCAGCGCCCAGGTCAGGTCGCCGGTCTCGGCGCCGGTGCCGGGCCGGCCCACGGTCCGGTTGGCGAACATGTCGGAACTGCGGCCGACGCCGGAGCTGTCCGCGCGGAAGGCGGCGGGCACGTTGGCGGTGAGCTGTTCCTGGTTCTGGCGCAGCGTCGTGGCGAGCGAGTCGAGTTCCGGGTGGTTGAACCCGTGGATGAGCCAGTACTCCAGCTGGACGTTGAGGTTCCACCACACCGCGGGCCAGGGCGTCGGCTCCAGCCAGGGGCCCGAGGTGGCCATGACGGGGCCGCCGGCGCGGCTGGCGGAGGCGACCTTGTAGAGCTGGATCCAGTGGAAACTCTGCAGCCGCTGGTCGGGGAACGAGACGAAGCTCTTCGGGTAGAACGCGTGCCACCAGTCGGTATGGCGTCGCCTGAGGGTCGCGTACGAGGACGCGCGCCGCAGGTTGCGCAGCGAGTCGGACTCGGCGGCGGTGTCGGAGGGGAAGCTGTGTCCGACGCTGAGCAGCAGCTCGTCGCCGGTGCGGCGGTACGCGGTGGCGGTCAGGCCACCGCCGGTGAGGGGCTGGAGCACCTGCTTCGTGCCGTCGGCGGCGACCTTGGTGGTCCAGGGCGGGTTGGCGGTGTAGTCGGCGGGCGGCGCCTCCTGGATGCGGCGGGGGCTGAGGGCCTCCTCGGGGTGGAAGGTCCAGGCGGCCTTCTCGCCGCCGGTGGCCGTCACGCGGGTGGCCAGGACCTCGTCCTCGATGAGGGCGGAGAGGGTGAGGGTCCCGGCGGTCGTGGTGACGGTGCCGGTGAGTTCGGCGTTCCACAGGCTCAGCCGCCAGTCGACGGCGGTGATGGCGCCGACCGGTTCGAGCGTGAGGTGTCCGACGGGCAGGCGGCAGGTGCCCCAGCCGCTGCCGAACTCGGGCCGGTGGTCCTGGACCCGGCCGTGCTGGACGGTGAAGCGGATCCGGTTGGCGCCCGGCTCCTGGTAGATCATGCTGCCGAGCAGCCCGTCACCGAGGAACGGACCCTCGTACCAGCGGGTGGGCAGCCTCGTCCACAGCAGGTCCTGGGCGCGCAGGAATCCGGACCAGGCGCGGTCGGTGGTCATGTCGGAGCGGAGCTTCCACGGGCTTGGCCGGGCGGCCGTCGCCGCACCGGCGTCGGCGGACCGCACCGCCGGTAAGGACTCTTCCGCGTGGGCCGTTCCGGGCAGGGCCGCGGCTGCCGCACCACCCAGCGCGGTGCCGATCACGGCTCTGCGGGGCAGGGGGGAGCGCTTCCCCGACTGCGAGGTCATCATCGTCCTCCAGAACTGACGGGTCATCGATACATCGGGTGTATCGGGAACTTAGGCAGGTGCTGTGTGCCTGTCAATGGAGCATGACCCTTGACTCCTCCGATGTATTGAGATTGCCTGCTGGCATGTTCCTGACTCTCTGAAGTCCATCCCCCACCGGAGGGAAACACGTGATGAACAGGAGATCCGTCTTACGGGCAGGGGCCGGCCTGCTGGCCGGCGGCGCCGCGCTCACCCTGCCGCCGGCTCCGTCGGCCGGTGCCGCGACGGCGGCGCGGGCCGCCGATCCGACCGACGGCTGGACACAGACCTCGTTCGCGTACAGCTGGCAGAAGCCCTGGAACCTCGGCCTCGCCGACCGGCACAGTTACAGCGGCGGCGTCCACCGCATGTGGGTGTACGACACCGACGAGCCGTTCGAGGAGGGCAGCTCCACCGACCCGCGCACCGAGATGCGCTGGAAGGTCGACTACCAAACGGGTGACCGCATGTGGGACGCCGACGTCTACCTTCCGTCGGGCACCGACGGCGCGTCCTTCGTCCAGATCCTGCGCAGCGTCCACCCCTCGGGCACCCCGGCCACCGACATCATGCTCAACGTCTACGACACGGGCGGCGGCACCGTGCGGCGCTACGACGGCACCGTGCTCAGAACGAACGCGTACGACACCTGGTTCAACGTCAAGATCGCCCACCGGGCGAGCAGCGGGACCGGGACCGTCAAGGTCTACTTCGACGACTCCCTGGTCCTGACGGTCGCCGACCGGGGCCCCGCCACGCGCTACTTCAAGAACGGCGTCTACAACCACGGTTCCGGCCGCGTCGAGGCCCGTTTCCGCAACATCGCCTACTGGACGCGCTGACCCGTACCACCGCGGTGCCGCAGGCTCACCGGGCGGCGTCGGAGTTCCGCGTCCGGCCCCGCCGCGGTCGTGCGGAGCCCGGGCGCCGGCGTACCCAGTCGAGCAGCATCACCGAGCACACCGCGGCGAACGCGCACCAGGTCGAGACGAACTCGAGCCGCCACAGCGCGAAGCAGGCCGACGCGCCCACGCCGGCCACCACCCCCAAAGCCAGCAGCCGCCGGTCGCCGGAGAGCAGCAGCGAGCCGACGGTGGCCAGGAGGTAACCCGCGACCAGCACGGTCGGGTGAGTGAGGTCCACCGAGTACCCGACCGTGTGGCCGCGGATCTCGGCCGTCACCGGCCCGTCGGCGATGCCGGACGCGAGCGCCGCGGCGGTGGCGACGCCGAGCGCGAGGGGGAACGCCAGTCTTCGCCGGGCCGGTGACGGGGCGGCACACCACACGCCGGCCGGTACCCACACGGCCACCAGCGGCAGCGCGATCACGGCCCAGAGGACGGTGGCGGGTCCATCGCCCCCGCCCGCGTCCCAGACGGCCGCCTCCACGATCTGATGAGCCCCGAGCAGCAGCGGCAGCGCCGCGAGGGGAAGATCCCGGCTGCCGCGCACCCGCGTCACACAGGCCACCCCGACCGCCGCCACCCCGGCGCCCGCCACCAGGTCGGCCGTCGCACTCCAACACATCACGTCACCAAGGGTTCTACCGTCGTCCGGATCCGTCTCGCCGCGCTGTGCGTGCCAGGCTACGTCCCGCTCCGGGGATCCACCGGCCGCCGGGCCGGGGGGCGGAGGCGTCGTGCGGAGGGCGAACGGCTCCGCCGTCCTGGTCGCCCACCGGCGTCCGTCCGAGTGGCGCACCGGTCGTGCGAGGGGTCGCGTTAGGCTGTTCGCGGTGAGTGGAAGGCTGCCTGTGGACTGCCCCGAGTCGTTCGGCGGCGGGTGACCGGCAGGGATCGAAGGAGGCCGCGGGTGGTGGACGCCTCGCACGGAGTCGAGGGCTTCGGGCTGGTGCACGGCGTGGCCGTGCTGGAGGTGGGCCCGTTGTCCGGTAGGCCCGGCATTCGTGCCAGGGGCGAGATCAGCGAGGACACTCGTTCGCCCTGGGAAGAGGCCCTGGCGGGTCTGGCGCGGCGGCACTCCGATGTTTCCTATGTGGAACTGTCGGAGGTGGGGTTCGTGGACGTGGCCGGGGTCGCGGCGCTCGCCGTCACGGCACTGGCGCTGCCCGGCGGACGGATGGTGGTCGAGCATCCGCCACCCCAGGTACCGCGCGTACTGGGCCTGTTCTGGCCCGGCCTGGGCAGAATCGAGGTGGCGCCGTGACGAACACGGTGGCGACCCACGAGGCGTTCGAGCACCCCGCGCTGTTCTACCGCACCGAACAGGAGTACGTGGACCACACCGTGTCCTTCGTGCAGGAGGGCCTGGACCTCGGCGAGCCGGTGGCGGTGGCGGTGCCCGGCCCCAACCTGGAGCTGATCAGGGCCGGCCTCGGCCAGGACGCCCAGGCGGTTCACCTGCTGGACATGACCGTGGCCGGCCGCAACCCGGGCCGGATCATCCCCGGAGTGCTACGCGCGTTCGCCGACGCCCATCGGCGAGGGCGGGTCCGGATCATCGGCGAGCCGATCTGGGCGGGCCGCAGCGCGGTCGAGTACCCGGCGTGCGCGCAGCACGAGGCGTTGATCAACGCGGCCTTCGAGGGCCGTCCGGTGACCATCCTGTGCCCGTACGACGAAGCGGGCTTGGACGAGGAGGTCCTGGCCGACGCGAGGCTCACCCACCCGACCGTCGTGGCCCGCGACGGGGAGCGGGTCAGCGACGCCTACGACTGGCGTTCCGTCGTCGCCCGCTACAACGAGGTGCTGGTCCCCGCGCCGGATGCCGCCGTGTTCTCCTTCGGCGCCGACGAGCTCTACGCGGCGCGCGCCTTCGCGGTCGCGGAGGCCGAACGGCTGGGCCTCGCGGGGCAGCGGCTGGACGACGCCGAACTCGCGGTGGCGGAGCTGACGACCAACAGCGTGGTGCACGGGGCCGGATGGGGAACGCTCGCCGTCTGGGCCCAGGCGGGCCAGGTCGTGTGCGAGGTCCGGGACGCGGGCCGGCTGTCCGATCCGCTGGCCGGCCGCAGGCCGCCGGCGCGCGGGCAGATCGGCGGCCGCGGTCTGATGCTGGTCCACTACGTGGCCGACCTGGTGCGGCTGCACACCTGCGACGAGGGCACGACCGTCCGCTTCTACCTCGGCCGCTGAGAGCCCGCCCGAGCCGAACCGTCCCCGTTCACCCGGAGGGGTGTGGGGACCGACGGCGTCGCACCCCACGACCGGGGTGTCAGACGGTGTCGCGCAGTGCCGCCCAGGTGGCTTTGTTGACGATGCCGTTGGCCGCCAGCCCTCTGACGCTCTGGAAGCCGCCGACCGCCGTCTCCGTGTCCGTGCCGAAGTCGCCGCTCACGCCGGAAGCGCCCACGTCGTAACCGCGTTTGACGAGCATGCACTGCACTTGCCGTACCCGCTTGCCGCTGTCTCCCAGGCTGGTGCGGGCCTTGCCCGCGTAGTAGGCGCAGTCGGTGACCCAGGGCGGGTCGGCCGACGTGGGCGGTGTGGCGTCGGAGGACTGGCTCGGCACGGCGGAGGCACTGGTGTCGCCGACGGGGGAGACGGTGGCCTCCGATCCGCCCGGGGAAGTGGAGGCGGAGGCGGACACGGCGGTTGCGGGCGGCGGGGCGCCCTCGTCGTCGGTGACGTCGGCGGGACCGTCGGCCGAGCCCGCCGCGGAGGCCTTGTCCCAGGCGCCCGGTGTGGCCGAAGTGGCGCCGGGCCCGGCGCCGACCGTCGGCGTGACGGGGTCAGGCCGTGGCGAGGCGGAGGCCACGGAGCCGTCGGCGCGCATGAACACGAAGACGCCCGCGGCGACCGCGCACAGGGCCGTACCGGCGGCGACGGCCAGAACCCGTTTCTGGCGCGCCCAGGGCCGGGCGGCCGCCGGTCGTGAGGGGGCCGTCGAGGCCGCCTCGGCGGCGGGAGCCGCGGCCACGGGTCCGGCGGGTGCCGGGCTCGCCTGCTCCGGGCTCCACCCGGGCGGGGAGGGCGGCACCGGTCTCACCCGGTTGTCCGAGGGGCGCAGCCGGGCCGCCCGTTCGACGGGGAGGCGGTGCAGTGTCTCGTACGCCCGCTGCCGGGCCAGCACCCTGCCGTGCAGCGGCTCCGGCCAGCCGGGCGTACCGGCACGCGGGCCGGCGGTGTCGATGAGTTCACCGGGGGTGGGGCGCCGTTCGGGCTCCTTGGCCAGGCAGGCCGTCAGCAGTGCCCCGAGCTCCGCGTCGGCCGCCGAGACCGAGCCCATGACCTCCGGGTTGGGCTCCTCGAACGCCACCCGGTGCATCACGTCGACGCCGGTGCCGTCGCCGAACGGGGCCCGTCCGGTGGCCGCGTAGAGCAGCGTGCCGGCCAGCGAGAAGACGTCGGAGGCCGTGTCGCAGTGGCCCGTTCGCAGATACTCCGGTGACATGTAGGCCGGAGTGCCGACCCGGTTGCCGGTGCCGGTGATCGCGCTGGCGTCCGCGGCCTGCGAGATCCCGAAGTCGATCACATGAGCGCCCTGGAGCGACAACAGCACGTTGGACGGCTTCAGGTCCCGGTGCACGATCTCCGCGGCGGCGAGGGCGGTGAGCGCCCGCCCCAGCTCCTCCACCAGCCGCCACACGGTGACCGTCGACAGGGCCCCGTCCTCGCGTACCACGTCGGCCAGGTCGAGCCCCGGTATGTACTCGGTGGCCATCCACAGCAGTTGGTCGTCCCAGCCGGTGCCGCATAACCTCGGCGCGTGCGGCGGACCGAGCCGGGCGTGCACATGGGCCTCGTGCACGAACCGGCGCTGGAACCGGACGTCCTCGGCGTACTCCGGCCGGATCACCTTCACGGCGAACAGCCCGGGACCGTCGTCGGCGGCCCGTGCCAGATAGACCCGCCCCATCCCGCCGCTGCCGAGCAGCGCCACCGGCACGAAGGGGCCGACGCGGGCCGGGTCGCCGACCCGCAGTGGTGCGGCCCCGGTCTGCCGGAGCGCGGCGGCCTCGGCCGCCGCGGAGTCCGCGGAGTTCGGTGGGGGCGGCAGGTGGTCGGACACGTAGCTCCCGAAGTGATGTTCGTCGTAAGTCAGTTCGCCCTGAACAGGACACCGAATCTAGCCGAGCCGCGGCCCGTGCTCAGGGTTTCCACGGGTTCCGTCCTGCGGCCATGGGCCCGGGACGGGCCCGTCGGCACCGCGACGCAGGCGGGTGAAGCCTGAGCCGCCGTCACCTTCACGGGGCATGCATGAGGATCTCCGCCGCATCCGGCCGGGTCGGCGGAATCGACGCGCTGGAGGCGAGAGTGATGAACAGAAGAGCCGAAGAGAGCGGACCCCACACCATCAGGGTCCCGGTCCTCATCGTCGGCGGCTCCCTGGTCGGCCTGGCGACCTCGCTGTTCCTGGGACGGCTGGGGGTACCGCACGTACTGGTGGAGCGCCACTCCGGCACCTCCATCCACCCGCGGGGCCGCGGCAACAACGTCCGCACGATGGAGCTGTTCCGGGTGGCGGGTGTCGAGAAGGCGATCCAGGAGGCCGCCGCCACCCTGGCCGACAACCACGGCATCCTCCAGGCGCCCACCCTGGTCGGCGACGCGGGCGAGTGGCTGTTCAGGGACATCGACCCGGGCGGCGGACTGGCCCGCTTCAGCCCCAGCTCCTGGTGCCTGTGCAGCCAGAACGACCTCGAGCCGGTTCTCCTCGACCACGCCAGGAGGCACGGCGGCGACCTGCGCTTCCACACCGAGATGATGTCGTTCGACAGCGACGCCACCGGCGTCACCGTGGTGGTCAAGAGCCGTGAGACGGGTGAGCACACCACCATCCGCGCGGACTACCTGGTCGCCGCCGACGGCCCCCGCAGTCCCGTCCGTGAGCAGCTCGGCATCGGCCAGAGCGGACCCGGCGACCTGTTCCACAACGTCAGCCTCACCTTCCGCTCCCGCCGGCTCGCCGACGTCGTGGGCGACCGCCGCTTCATCGTCTGCTACCTGACCAGCCCGGAAGCCGACGGCGCCCTGCTGCCGGTGGACAACCGCGAGAACTGGGTCTTCCACGCCCCCTGGCACCCCGAACACGGGGAAACCCTGGAGGAGTTCACCGACGAGCGGTGCGTCGAGCACATCCGGCGGGCGGTCGGGGTAGCCGACCTCGACGTGGAGATCACCGGCAAGGCGCCCTGGCACGCGGCTCAGCGGGTCGCCCGCAGCTACCGGTCGGGACGGGTGTTCCTGGCCGGTGACTCGGCCCACGAGATGTCCCCGACCGGGGCCTTCGGTTCCAACACCGGTATCCAGGACGCGCACAACCTCGCCTGGAAGCTCGCCGCGGTGATCGACGGCTGGGCGGGGGAGGGGCTGCTGGACACCTACGACGCCGAGCGCCGCCCGGTCGCCGAGGCCACCAGCGCGCGGGCCGCCGTCCGGTCGGCCGAGCACAGCCACCCCGGATTCGCCGCGCCGCCCGCAGCGGGCGGCGGCGGTCCCCAGCGGGGCATCCTCAACGTGGCCCTCGGCTACCGCTACCCGAAGGGCGCCGTCGTCGGCGCCGACCCCGAGGTCCCGGTCGTGCCCGAGGGCCTCGAGCTGACCGGAGCACCCGGCAGCAGGGCGCCTCACCTCTGGGTCCGGCAGGGGGGCCGGCGGCTGTCGACCCTCGACCTCTACGAGCGGTCCCTGGTCCTGCTCAGCGACGCCGGTGAGCCCAACGGATGGCACGAGGCCGCCGCCCGCCTCGCCGACAAGCTGACCCTCCCGCTCAGGTCGTACCGGGTGGGCACCGGCGCCGGGGCCGACCTGGTGCCGGAGGGCGACGTCGACTGGGCGGAGCGCCACGGCACGGGACGCGGGGGCGCCGTACTCGTCCGCCCCGACGGGTTCGTCGTATGGCGGTCGCCGGGTCCCGACGCGGATGCCGAGGCGGCGCTGCGCCGGGTCCTGAAGACCGGGCTGGCGGTGGCCTGACCCCAGCGGCTTCACCCGTGTGAACGCCCCGAGTGGTGCTGCGGCGACGATCGGCTGACGGTGGATCACGTCGGGCCGGGTCGTGTCAGCTGACGAGGTGTCGGCTGCCCGGTCGTGACGGAAGGACCATCAGATGCGTTCTGCTCGCA
>NZ_JBIUSU010000012.1:8200-267798 GCF_044741545.1 Streptomyces sp. NPDC088157 | reverse complement strand
GGGTTGTGCACCTCGACACCGGCCGGGGGCGCGATGTCGGCGGCGGTGACCAGACCCGGGCCCTGCTTGCGCAGGTACATCACGACCGGCTCGTCGTGCTCGGACGACACGACCAGCTGCTTGATGTTCAGGATCAGGTCGGTGACGTCCTCCTTGACGCCCGGCACGGTGGTGAACTCGTGCAGCACGCCGTCGATACGGATGGACGTGACCGCCGCACCCGGGATCGAGGACAGGAGGGTCCGGCGGAGGGAGTTACCGAGGGTGTAACCGAAGCCCGGCTCCAGCGGCTCGATCACGAACCGGGAGCGGAACTCGTCGACGACCTCTTCGGTCAACGAGGGACGCTGAGCGATCAGCATGTGGCGATCAGATCCTTCTTTCGTGGACGCCCGCTATTTGACGCCCGACGGAACCGTGCGCACTCACCGCACGGGTACTGCAAGGGTACGGGCGATACGGCCCCTTTACGGAGCCGTACCGCCCGAAAGCCTCAGACCGACACGCGGCCGTTCCCGACCGACGTGAGCCGGTGCGTCAGACGCGACGACGCTTCGGCGGACGGCAGCCGTTGTGCGGGGTCGGGGTGACGTCCTGGATGGAGCCGACCTCGAGGCCCGTCGCCTGCAGGGAGCGGATGGCGGTCTCACGACCGGCGCCCGGGCCCTTGACGAAGACGTCGACCTTGCGCATGCCGTGCTCCTGCGCGCGACGGGCAGCCGACTCGGCGGCCATCTGCGCGGCGAACGGCGTGGACTTGCGCGAGCCCTTGAAACCGACGTGGCCGGCGGAGGCCCACGAGATCACGTTTCCGGCCGGGTCCGTGATGGACACGATCGTGTTGTTGAACGTGCTCTTGATGTGCGCCTGGCCGTGCGCGACGTTCTTCTTTTCCTTGCGGCGCACCTTCTTGGCAGCGCCCTGACGTCCCTTGGGGGGCATCTAATAACTCCTACGGGAGGTGGTCGGTCCTACAGCGAAGACCGCTGATGAGCGTCCGCTGAGGACTACTTCTTGCCCGGCTTCTTCTTGCCGGCGATGGCGCGACGCGGGCCCTTGCGGGTACGAGCGTTCGTGCTGGTGCGCTGACCGCGGACCGGCAGACCACGACGGTGACGGAGACCCTGGTAGCAACCGATCTCGACCTTGCGGCGGATGTCGGCCTGGACCTCGCGACGGAGGTCACCCTCGGTCTTGATGTTGGCGTCCACGTACTCGCGGATCGCGACGAGCTGCTCCTCGGAGAGGTCGCGAACGCGGGTGTTCGGGTCGACGCCGGTCGCTGCCAGCGTCTCCTGGGAGAGGGTCCGGCCGATGCCGAACACGTAGGTGAGGGCGACCTCCACACGCTTTTCGCGCGGGATGTCGACACCGGAAACGCGTGCCATTCAATGGCTCCAGTTGATCTTCGGAGGTCTTCCACAGATCCGCCTCCCATCCGCCGGCCTCCTCGTACTGTGCGGTAGACACAGCCGAGGATTAGGTACGAACTGGGTCCCCGGCCTCCGAGCCGGGGGTGTCAGACGAGTGAACCCGCCTGGGACCTGCGTATGAACAGTTGCTCGCGTCGCGCGAAGTCTCTGCGATATCGATGCAGAGGGTGTGATCTCTGAGCGATCAGCCCTGGCGCTGCTTGTGGCGCGGGTTCTCGCAAATGACCATGACCCGACCGTGACGGCGGATCACCCTGCACTTGTCGCAGATCTTCTTGACGCTCGGCTTGACCTTCATGGGATGTGAGGTTCTCCGGGTCAGTTGCCGGCAACCCCGCACGCGGGAAAGCGCACGGAGCCGGGGCAAGATCTACTTGTAGCGGTAGACGATCCGGCCACGCGTGAGGTCGTACGGAGACAGCTCCACCACGACCCGGTCGTCAGGGAGGATACGGATGTAGTGCATACGCATCTTGCCGCTGATGTGTGCCAGGACCTGGTGGCCGTTCTGGAGCTCGACCTTGAACATGGCGTTCGGAAGAGACTCGACGACAGTGCCCTCGATCTCGATGGCACCTTGCTTCTTGGCCACGCTTCGCCCTTCGAATCGACTACCTTGATCGACTCCCCTGCGTTTCCCTTACGGGTGCATGCAGACATGCGGGTGCACGAGAGCCGACGAGTCAGTCTACGTCAGGCCCCGCCGAAAGACGAATCCTGAAGTCTGCCCCACAGAGGAGATCCTTAAGCGAAGCCCGCGTCCCACCCGGCATCTCAGCCCGACCGGCGTGCTTTCAGCCCGTCCGGCGTTCGAGGACGAGGCCGTCCAGGCCGAAGGGGGGTCTGGGGGCACAGCCCCCAGGGACGGGAAGGGAAGGGCGGCTGGGGCGAGCAACCCCACAGCGCGCCCCGGGAGGGGAAAACCTCAGGCGAGCGGGTTCGGCGCCGCCACGACCCCATGCTCCGCCGGCTTCGCCCGACCCCTGTCGGGAGACGTGAGCACCAGCGGCCCGCACTCCGTCAGCGCGACGGAGTGCTCCCAGTGCGAGGACCAGGTCCCGTCGGTGGTGATGACGGTCCAGTCGACCCACTTCCGACGCCCCTCTCGCGGGCTCGGCGCCCGAAGCGCCTCACAAGCTTCGAGCGGCTGCGCCGGCCTCCGACCCGGCGACCCGGGCCTCGGCAGCCCTCATCCCAGCGGGTCCGGTGCCGCCGCAACCCCGTGCTCCGCCAGCTTCGCCCGACCCCCGTCGGGAGACGTGAGCACCAGCGGCCCCTCCTCCGTCAGCGCGACGGAGTGCTCCCAGTGCGAGGACCAGGTCCCGTCGGTGGTGATGACGGTCCAGTCGTCCTCGAGGACCTCGGTGCGCGGGGTGCCCAGGGAGACCATCGGCTCGATGGCCAGGCAGAAGCCGGGCACCAGCTTCGGGCCCTTGCCGCGCCTGCGGTCGACGTAGTTCAGGAGGTGGGGGTCCATGTGCATCTCGGTGCCGATGCCGTGGCCGCCGTAGTCCTCGATGATGCCGTAGCGGCCGCCGCCGGGCTTGGGCTGACGGCGGATGTAGGTCTCGATCGCGCGGGAGACGTCGACCAGGCGGTTGCCCGGCTTCATGGCGGCGATGCCGGCCCACATCGACTCCTCCGTCACCCGGGAGAGCTCGATCAGCTCCGGCGCGTGGCCCGAGCCGACGAACGCCGTGTACGCCGCGTCACCGTGCCAGCCGTCGACGATCGCGCCGCAGTCGATGGAGATGACGTCGCCGTCCTTGAGGACGACCTCGTCGGAGGGGATGCCGTGGACCACCACGTCGTTGACCGAGGTGCAGATCGTCGCCGGGAAGCCGCCGTAGCCCAGGAAGTTCGACTTCGCGCCGTGCTCCGCCAGGACCTTGCGGGCGACGTCGTCGAGGTCCTTCGTCGTCGCCCCGGGCACCGCCGCTTCGCGCGTGGCCGCGTGGATGGCGGCGACGACCAGCCCCGCCGCCCGCATCTTGGCGATCTGCTCGGGGCTCTTGATCTGCACCATGGGGGGCCTGCGCTCTCCGTCACTCAGGTCGGTCAGGGGTCACGTATGTACACAACAGTACGGCCGTGGTGTCCGGAAGGACTCCACGGCCGTACGGGGAACGACGACTACTGGTCGTCGCCCTCGCGCTTCAGTGCGGCCAGCGCACGGGCGGTGACCTCTTCCACCGGGCCCATGGCCTCGATGGTCACGACCAGGCCCTGCGCCTTGTAGTAGTCGATGATCGGCTCGGTCTGCGTGTGGTAGACCTCGAGCCGCGTGCGGACCGTCTCCTCGGAGTCGTCGTCCCGCTGGTACAGCTCGCCGCCGCAGACGTCACAGACGCCCTCCTCGGCGGACTGCTTGTACGTCACGTGGAAGACGTGCGAGGAGTCGTTGCGGCAGATGCGCCGGCCGGCGATCCGCTTGACGACCTCCTCCTCCGGGGCCTCCAGGTCCAGTACCGCGTCCAGCTTGATGCCCTCGGTGGTGAGGAGCTCGTCGAGCGCCTCGGCCTGCGAGACGTTGCGCGGGAAACCGTCCAGCAGGAAGCCGCGCTCGGCGTCCGGCTGCTCCATACGGTCCTTGGCCATGGCGATGGTGACCTCGTCGGGGACGAGGTTGCCGGCGTCCATGTAGGACTTCGCGAGTTTCCCGAGTTCCGTCTGCTGGCTGATGTTGGCGCGGAACAGGTCGCCCGTGGAGATGTGCGGAACGCGCAGCTTCTCGGCCAACCGTGTGGCCTGCGTTCCCTTTCCGGCGCCCGGCGGCCCGACGAGGACGATACGCATCAGCGGAGGAACCCTTCGTAATTGCGCTGCTGGAGCTGGCTCTCAATTTGCTTCACCGTCTCGAGACCGACACCCACGATGATCAGGATGCTGGTACCACCGAACGGGAAGTTCTGGCTTGCCCCGAAGCCAACCAACGCCATCGTCGGTACAAGAGCGATCAGACCCAGATACAGCGAACCCGGCCAGGTGATCCGGTTGAGCACGTACGAGAGGTACTCAGCGGTCGGTCGGCCAGCCCGGATGCCCGGGATGAAGCCACCATACTTCTTCATGTTGTCGGCTACTTCCTCGGGGTTGAAGGAGATAGCCACGTAGAAGAACGCGAAGAAAACGATCAGCAGGAAGTACATGCTGATGTAGATCGGGTGGTCGCCCTTGGTCAGGTTGGTCTCGATCCAGGTCTTCCAGCTGGAGGTTCCGCTGGAGAACTGGGCGACGAGGGCCGGGATGTAGAGCAGCGAAGAAGCGAAGATGACCGGGATCACACCGGCCTGGTTCACCTTCAGCGGGATGTACGTCGAGGTACCGCCGTAGGACCGGCGGCCGATCATGCGCTTCGCGTACTGCACGGGGATACGACGCTGGGCCTGCTCGACGAAGACCACCAGACCGACCATGACCAGGCCGACCAGGATGACGGTGCCGAACTCGATCCAGCCGCCCGCGAGCGTGCCCTGCTTCTTGATGGCCCACAGGGCCGAGGGGAAGGTCGCCGCGATCGAGATGAACATCAGGATCGACATGCCGTTGCCGATGCCGCGGTCGGTGATGAGCTCACCGAGCCACATGACCATGGCCGTACCGGCGGTCATGCAGATGACCATGGTGATCGTGGTGAAGATCGCCTGGTCCGGGACGATGCTCGAGGCGACCGTGCAACCGGAGAACAGGGCGCCGCTGCGGGCGGTGGCCACCAGGCCGGTGCCCTGCAGAATGGCGAGCGCCACGGTGAGGTAGCGGGTGTACTGCGTGATCTTCGCGGTGCCGGCCTGGCCCTCCTTCTTGAGGGCTTCCAGACGCGGGATGACCACGGTCAGCAACTGAAGGATGATGCTCGCCGTGATGTACGGCATGATGCCCAGCGCGAAGATGGTGATCTGCAGCAGCGCGCCACCGCTGAACATGTTCACCAGACCGAAGAGGCCCTGGTTGCCGGACGCCTCGTCCACACACCGCTGAACCGACGTGTAGTCGACACCGGGAATCGGGATATGCGTTCCGAGCCGGTAGATCACGATGATGGCGAGCGTGAAGAGCAGCTTCTTGCGCAGGTCGGGCGTCCTGAACGCCCGGGCGAACGCGGTGAGCACGGTGCCTCCTGCGACCCCCGCGCATCTGCGTCAAGGGTGACGGTCTTGAGGGTCCAATAAGAACAACGACAACGACAACGACATGTGTAACGGTCGACTGCCACTCAAGGTGCCCCATGGGAAGCATCTTGTGAAAGTAGGCAGTGGAGGTCACCTTACCGGCGAGAGTACCGCCCTAGGAACGACCAACCGGGGATACCCCATATGTGGGATATCCCCGGTCGGGATCGCTCAGGTCATCGAGGCGCCTGTGGTGTTCAGACGAGCTCGGTGACGGTACCGCCGGCGGCGGTGATCTTCTCCTTGGCGGAGCCGGAGACGGCGTCGACCGTCACCTGCAGCGCCACGGAGATCTCGCCCTGGCCGAGGACCTTGACGAGGCTGTTCTTGCGAACGGCGCCCTTGGCGACGAGACCCTCGACGGTGACCTCGCCACCCTCCGGGTACAGCGCGCCCAGCTTGTCGAGGTTCACGACCTGGAACTCGGTCTTGAACGGGTTCCTGAAGCCCTTGAGCTTCGGGAGACGCATGTGGAGGGGCATCTGCCCACCCTCGAAGCGCTCCGGAACCTGGTAACGGGCCTTCGTGCCCTTGGTACCACGACCGGCCGTCTTACCCTTCGACGCCTCACCACGACCCACACGGGTCTTGGCGGTCTTGGCGCCCGGGGCGGGACGGAGGTTGTGGATCTTGAGCGGGTTGTTCTCCGCCATGATCAGTCGACCTCCTCAACCGTCACGAGGTGGCGGACGGTGTGCACCATGCCGCGGAACTCGGGGCGGTCCTCCTTGACGACCACGTCGTTCAGGCGCTTGAGCCCGAGCGAACGCAGGGTGTCACGGTGGTTCTGCTTGCTGCCGATGTACGACTTCGTCTGCGTGATCTTGAGGCGGGCCATTACGCACCAGCCCCGGCACGCGCACGAAGCAGAGCCGCGGGAGCGACGTCCTCGAGGGGCAGACCGCGGCGGGCCGCGATCTCCTCGGGACGCTGCAGGCCCTTCAGGGCCGCCACGGTCGCGTGCACGATGTTGATCGCGTTCGACGAACCGAGCGACTTCGACAGGATGTCGTGAACGCCGGCGCACTCGAGCACGGCACGCACCGGGCCACCGGCGATAACGCCGGTACCGGGGGAAGCAGGCTTGAGCAGGACGACGCCCGCGGCCTTCTCGCCCGTGATCGGGTGCGGGATGGTGCCCTGGATACGCGGGACCTTGAAGAAGTGCTTCTTGGCCTCCTCAACGCCCTTGGCGATGGCGGCCGGCACCTCCTTGGCCTTGCCGTATCCGACACCCACGGTGCCGTCACCGTCGCCCACCACGACCAGCGCGGTGAAGCTGAAGCGACGACCACCCTTCACAACCTTGGCGACACGGTTGATCGCGACAACGCGCTCAACGTACGCGGTCTTCTCGGCGGCAGCAGCGCCGCCGTCACGGCCCTTCCGGTCCCGCCGCTCGCCGCCACCGGCACCGCTTCCGCGGCGCTGGGGTCCAGCCATTGGATTACCTCTCTCTTTTTCCGCTAGCTACGCAGCGACCTAGGTCGCTAGCGCGACGGGCGACTCAGAACTTGAGTCCGGCTTCGCGGGCGGCGTCCGCCAGGGCGGCGATGCGCCCGGCGTACTGGTTGCCACCACGGTCGAATACGACAGCCTCGACACCGGCGGCCTTGGCGCGCTCGGCGACCAGGGCGCCGACCGACTTGGCCTGCGCGGACTTGTCGCCCTCGCCGCCGCGGATCGTCGTGTCCAGGGTCGACGCCGACGCCAGGGTGTGACCCTTGATGTCGTCGATGACCTGAGCCACGATGTGGCGGTTCGAGCGTGTCACGACCAGGCGCGGACGCTCAGCCGTACCCGAGATGTGCTTACGGATCCGGATGTGGCGACGCTTGATCGCGGCACGCTTGTAAGCGTCGCCCTTGAGGATCTTCTGTCCGTATGCCATGGCTTACTTACCCGCCTTTCCGACCTTGCGGCGGATGACTTCGCCCTCGTACTTGACGCCCTTGGCCTTGTACGGGTCGGGCTTGCGCAGCTTGCGGATGTTGGCCGCAACCTCGCCGACCTTCTGCTTGTCGATGCCCTCGACCGAGAACCGGGTGGGGTTCTCGACCTTGAAGGAGATTCCCTCGGGGGCCTCGACGGTGATCGGGTGGCTGTAACCGAGCGCGAACTCGAGGTTCGAGCCCTTCGCGGTCACGCGGTAACCGACACCACTGATCTCGAGCTTCTTCACGTAACCCTGGGTCACGCCGGTGATCATGTTCGCCACCAGCGTGCGGGACAGGCCGTGCAGGGCCTTGCTCTGACGCTCGTCGTTGGGGCGGGTGACGTTCAGAACGCCGTCCTCACCCTTGGCGATCTCGATCGGCGAAACGACGGTGTGGGACAACGAGCCCTTGGGGCCCTTGACCGAAACCGTCTGGCCGTCGATGGTGACGTCCACGCCGGCGGGAACCGTGATAGGGAGCTTGCCAATGCGCGACATAGCTGTTTCCTCCGTTCCCTTCCGCTACCAGACGTAGGCGAGAACTTCTCCGCCTACGCCCTTCTTGCCGGCCTGCTTGTCGGTGAGGAGACCGTGCGACGTGGAGATGATCGCCACGCCGAGGCCACCGAGCACCTTGGGCAGGGAGGTGGACTTCGCGTAAACCCGGAGACCGGGCTTGGAGATCCGCTTGATGCCCGCGATGGAGCGCTCACGGTTCGGGCCGAACTTGAGCTCGAGGGTGAGGTTCTTGCCGACTTCGGCGTCCTCGACCTTCCAGCCCGTGATGAAGCCCTCCTGCTGGAGGATCTCCGCGATGTGAGACTTGATCTTGGACGCCGGCATCGTCACGGAATCGTGGTACGCCGAGTTCGCGTTCCGCAGACGCGTCAGCATGTCTGCGATCGGATCAGTCATGGTCATGAATTGGCCTGTGGCCTCTCTCGCCGGGGTTTCCTGTTGCGCCATCCCTCTCCCCGATCCGAGACGGGGCGGGTGCGGCGCGGTGGACCTACGGCGTAGTAAGTCGTACGGGCGACCGTCAGGTGCCCAACCCTCCAAGCCTAAGCCATGAAGAGGTGGGCACCTGACACGCCCATTGCTTACCGAGAGCCTCTGGAACCCCTAAAAGGGGGTTTACCAGGAGCTCTTGGTCACGCCCGGCAGCTCGCCGCGGTGAGCCATCTCACGAAGGCACACACGGCAGAGGCCGAACTTGCGGTACACGGAGTGGGGACGGCCGCAACGCTGGCAGCGGTTGTACGCCCGCACAGCGAACTTGGGCTTACGAGCAGCCTTTGCGATCAGAGCCTTCTTCGCCATCTCGCTCACGCCTCCTTGAAGGGGAAGCCGAGGTGACGAAGGAGCGCACGGCCCTCAGCGTCGTTGGTCGCCGTGGTGACCACGGTGATGTCCATACCCCGGACACGGTCGATCTTGTCCTGGTCGATCTCGTGGAACATGACCTGCTCCGTGAGACCGAAGGTGTAGTTGCCACGGCCGTCGAACTGCTTGGGGGACAGACCACGGAAGTCGCGGATGCGCGGGAGCGCCAGCGACAGGGTGCGGTCCAGGAACTCCCACATGCGGTCGCCACGAAGCGTGACGTGGGCACCGATCGGCTGACCCTCGCGCAGCTTGAACTGCGCGATGGACTTGCGGGCCTTGGTGACGGCCGGCTTCTGACCGGTGATCGTGGTGAGGTCGCGGATGGCGCCCTCGATCAGCTTGGAGTCGCGGGCGGCGTCGCCCACACCCATGTTGACCACGATCTTGACGAGGCCGGGGATCTGCATGACGTTCTCGTAGGAGAACTCCTCACGCAGCTTGCCCGCGATCTCCTCGCGGTACTTCGTCTTCAGACGCGGAGTCGTGGTGGTAGCCATCAGATGTCCTCACCCGTCCGCTTGGCAACGCGGATCTTGTTGCCCTCGTCGTCGAAGCGGTAACCGACGCGCGTGACGACCTTGTTGCCGTCCTTCTCCACGACCAGCTGAACGTTGGACACGTGGATCGGGGCCTCGGTGGTCACGATGCCGCCGGCCTGGGAGCCCTTGGCGGTCGGACCGGCCTTCGTGTGCTTCTTGACCCGGTTGACACCCTCGACCAGGACGCGGTCCTCGCGGGGGAAGGCCGCGATGACCTTGCCCTGCTTGCCCTTGTCCTTACCCGTGATGACCTGGACCAGGTCGCCCTTCTTGATCTTCATGCTTACAGCACCTCCGGAGCCAGCGAGATGATCTTCATGAACTTCTTCTCGCGCAGCTCCCGGCCGACCGGGCCGAAGATGCGGGTGCCACGAGGGTCGCCGTCGTTCTTCAGAATGACAGCGGCGTTCTCGTCGAAGCGGATGTACGAGCCGTCCGGACGACGGCGCTCCTTGACGGTGCGAACGATGACCGCCTTGATGACGTCACCCTTCTTCACGTTGCCGCCGGGGATCGCGTCCTTGACGGTGGCGACGATGACGTCACCGATGCCCGCGTAGCGGCGACCGGAGCCACCGAGCACACGGATGCAAAGGATTTCCTTCGCACCAGTGTTGTCGGCGACGCGAAGTCGCGACTCCTGCTGGATCACGTCTATCTCCTGTGTGTCTGCCGGTTCCCCGCAGGGGCCTCGTGACGAGGGCCCCTGCGGAGCCTGGCGGAACTGTCCTGCGAGGGATGCCCCGCAGGCCTGCTTACTGGAACTCCCTTGCGGGAATTACCTACTTGGCCTTCTCGAGGATCTCGACGACGCGCCAGCGCTTCGTCGCGGACAGCGGCCGGGTCTCCGCGAGGAGGACACGGTCGCCGACGCCCGCGGCGTTCTGCTCGTCGTGAGCCTTGAGCTTGTTCGTACGGCGGATGACCTTGCCGTACAGCGCGTGCTTCACGCGGTCCTCGACGGCGACGACGACGGTCTTGTCCATCTTGTCGCTGACGACGAGACCCTCACGGGTCTTGCGGAAACCGCGCGCCTCGGGGGTGTTCTCAGTCACGTTGCTCTCGCTCATCAGGCGCTCTCCACCGTCTCGATGCCCAGCTCGCGCTCACGCATCAGGGTGTAGATCCGCGCGATGTCCTTACGGACGGCCTTCAGCCGACCGTGGTTCTCGAGCTGACCCGTCGCCGCCTGGAAGCGGAGGTTGAACAGCTCTTCCTTGGCTTCGCGGAGCTTGTTGAGAAGCTCCTCGTCACCCAGTTCGCGCAGCTCGGACGCCTTGGTACCGGCCGACATCACGCTTCACCTGCCTCGCGCTTGACGATCCGGCACTTCATCGGCAGCTTGTGGGCTGCGCGAGTGAGGGCCTCACGGGCGATCTTCTCGTTGGGGTAGGACAGCTCGAACATGACCCGTCCCGGGTGCACGTTCGCGATCCACCACTCCGGAGAACCCTTACCGGAACCCATGCGGGTCTCGGCAGGCTTCTTCGTGAGCGGGCGGTCCGGGTAGATGTTGATCCAGACCTTGCCACCACGCTTGATGTGGCGGGTCATCGCGATACGGGCCGCCTCGATCTGGCGGTTGGTCACGTACGCCGGCGTGAGGGCCTGAATGCCGTACTCGCCGAACGAGACCGTCGTACCGCCCTTGGCCTGACCACGGCGCTTCGGGTGGTGCTGCTTGCGGTGCTTGACCCTACGGGGGATCAGCATGTCGGTCAGGCCTCCGTTCCGGTGCTCTCAGCCGGAGCGGCAGCCGCCGGAGCCTCGGCCTTGGGGGCCTCGGCAGCGGGAGCCTGCTGCGGCTTACGACCGCGACCGCCGCGCTCGCCACCACGGCCACCACGGGCCGGGCGGTCGGCGCCGCCGCCACCACGTGCCGGGCGGTTGCCGGCGCGGGCTGCGGCGTTCTCGGCGCGGACCTCGGCGATGTTCTTGACATCGCCCTTGTAGATCCAGACCTTCACACCGATGCGGCCGAAGGTCGTCTTGGCCTCGAAGAAGCCGTAGTCCACGTTCGCGCGGAGCGTGTGCAGGGGCACACGGCCCTCGCGGTAGAACTCCGAGCGGGACATCTCGGCGCCACCGAGGCGGCCACCGCACTGGATCTTGATGCCCTTGGCGCCGGCCTTCATCGCCGACTGCATGCTCTTACGCATGGCGCGACGGAAGGAGACGCGGGAGGAGAGCTGCTCGGCGACGGCCTGGGCCACCAGCTGAGCGTCGACCTCGGGGTTCTTGACCTCGAGGATGTTCAGCTGAACCTGCTTCTTGGTCAGCTTCTCCAGGTCGCCGCGGATACGGTCGGCCTCGGCGCCGCGGCGGCCGATGACGATGCCCGGACGCGCGGTGTGGATGTCGACGCGGACCCGGTCACGGGTGCGCTCGATCTCCACCTTCGAGATGCCGGCGCGCTCCATGCCGGACGTCATCATCCGACGGATGGCGACGTCTTCTCCGACGTATTCCTTGTACGACTTGTCGGCGTACCAACGGGACTTGAAGTCCGTGGTGATGCCGAGCCGGAACCCATGCGGGTTAACCTTCTGGCCCATTACCGGGATCCTTCCTTGCTGCTGAGGACCACGGTGATGTGGCTGGTCCGCTTGCGGATCCGGTACGCGCGGCCCTGGGCGCGCGGACGGAATCGCTTCAGGGTCGGACCCTCGTCGACGTACGCCTCGGAGATGAAGAGGCTGTCGGCGTCAGTGTGGTCGTAGTTGTGCGCGGCGTTGGCGATGGCGCTGTCAAGCACCTTGCCGACCGGCACGCTCGCGGCCTGCGGGGCGAAACGCAGGACCGCCTGAGCCTCCGTGGCGTCCATGCCACGGATAAGGTCCACCACCCGGCGGGCCTTCATGGGCGTGACGCGGATGTACCGCGCCTGGGCCCTGGCTTCCATGGTTGTCCTTCCAGTGTCTGTCATGGTCATTCCACCCCGCGATTAGCGGCGCTTCGACTTCCGGTCGTCCTTGACGTGACCCCGGAAGGTGCGCGTCGGCGAGAACTCGCCGAGCTTGTGGCCGACCATCGACTCGGTGACAAACACCGGAATGTGGGTCTTGCCGTTGTGCACCGCGATCGTGTGACCCAGCATGGCCGGGATGATCATCGAGCGACGGGACCAGGTCTTGATGACGTTCTTGGAACCGGCTTCGTTCTGGGCGTCCACCTTCTTTACGAGGTGTCCGTCGACGAAGGGCCCCTTCTTGAGACTGCGCGGCATCTAAACCCGCTCCTAGCGCTTCTTGTTCGTCTTGCGGCGGCGGACGATGTACTTGTTCGAAGCCTTCTTGGGCGAACGAGTACGACCCTCCTTCTGACCCCAGGGGCTGACCGGGTGGCGACCACCGGAGGTCTTGCCCTCACCACCACCGTGGGGGTGGTCAACCGGGTTCATCGCCACACCGCGAACGGTCGGGCGGACGCCCAGCCAGCGCTTGCGGCCGGCCTTGCCCCAGTTGATGTTGCTCTGCTCGGCGTTGCCGACCTCGCCGACCGTGGCGCGGCAGCGCTGGTCGACCAGGCGGATCTCACCGGACGGCATGCGGAGGTGGGCCATCGTGCCCTCCTTCGCGAGCAGCTGCACGGAGGCGCCGGCGGAGCGGGCGAACTTGGCACCGCCACCGGGACGGATCTCGATCGCGTGGATCGTGGTACCGACCGGGATGTTGCGGAGCGCCAGGTTGTTGCCCGGCTTGATGTCGGCCCCGGGACCGTTCTCGACGCGGTCACCCTGCTGCAGGTTGCGCGGGGCGAGGATGTAGCGCTTCTCGCCGTCCGCGTAGTGCAGCAGCGCGATGCGCGCGGTGCGGTTGGGGTCGTACTCGATGTGCGCGACCTTCGCCGGCACGCCGTCCTTGTCGTGACGACGGAAGTCGATCACTCGGTAGGCGCGCTTGTGTCCGCCACCCTGGTGGCGAACGGTCACACGACCGGCGTTGTTACGGCCGCCCTTGCTGTGCAGCGGGCGGACCAGCGACTTCTCCGGCGTGGACCGCGTGACCTCGACGAAGTCGGCGACGCTGGAGCCACGACGGCCCGGCGTAGTCGGCTTGTACTTGCGGATTCCCATTATTCAGTCCTCGTCCGATATCGGACGATCCGGACCGCCCTCAGGCGGTCGGACCGCCGAAGATGTCGATACGGTCGCCCTCAGCAAGGGTCACGATCGCGCGCTTCGTGCCGGCGCGCTGACCGAAACCGGTCTTGGTGCGCTTGCGCTTGCCGATGCGGTTGATCGTGTTGACCCCGGTGACCTTGACCGAGAAGACCGCCTGGACGGCCTGCTTGATCTGGGTCTTGTTGGCGCCGGGCGCGACGATGAAGGTGTACTTGCCCTCGTCGAGCAGCGCGTAGCTCTTCTCCGACACGACCGGCTTCAGCAGGACGTCACGGTGGTCCGTGAACGACTTGCTGACCGGGGTGACGACGGTGTTCTTGCCTTCGGTGGCGTGGCGCTTCGCCTTGGCGACGCGCGCGGCCTTGGCGAGCTTGGCCGCCTTGGAGGCGATGCTCGGGTGACGCGTAGCCATCAGGCGTCACTCCCTTCGGTGTCGTTGGCCTGCGGGCCGGCGACGAAGGACTCGAGAGCGGCCTGGGTGAAGACCACGTCGTCCGAGACGATCACGTCGTACGTGTTCAGCTGGCCCGGCTCCAGGATGTGCACCTGGGGCAGGTTGCGGGCGGACAGCCACGCGGCCTCGTCGGCGCGGTCGACGACCAGGAGCAGGTTCTTGCGCTCCGAGATCTTGCCGAACAGCGTGCGAGCGGCCTTCGTGGAGGGAGCCTCGCCCTCGATCACGCCGGTGACGACGTGAATGCGGTTGTGGCGGGCCCGGTCGGTGAGGGCGTGACGCAGAGCGGCAGCCTTCATCTTCTTCGGGGTCCGCTGCGAGTAGTCACGCGGCTGCGGGCCGTGGACGACGCCACCGCCGGCGAACTGCGGCGCGCGGGTCGAGCCCTGGCGCGCGCGGCCGGTGCCCTTCTGGCGGTAAGGCTTCTTACCGCCACCGCGGACTTCACCGCGGCGCTTGGTCTTGTGCGTGCCCTGGCGGGCAGCCGCGTTCTGCGCGACGACGACCTGGTGGATCAGCGGGATGCTGATCTTCTCCACGCCGAAGATCTCCGCGGGGAGCTCGACGCTTCCGGTCTTCTCGCCTGCAGGCGAAAGGATGTCAACAGTGCTCATCGGTACCTCAGGCCCCCTTGGCCGCGGTGCGGACCAGGACGAGGCCGCCGTTCGGACCGGGGACAGCGCCCTTGATGAGCAGCAGACCCTTCTCCGCGTCAACGGCGTGGACGGTCAGGTTCTGGGTGGTCACGCGCTCGTTGCCCATGCGACCCGCCATGCGGAGGCCCTTGAACACGCGGCCCGGGGTGGCGCAGCCACCGATGGAACCGGGCGAGCGGTGCTTGCGCTGGGTGCCGTGTCCGGCGCCGAGGCCCTTGAAGTTGTGACGCTTCATGACACCGGCGAAGCCCTTGCCCTTGCTCTTGCCGGTCACGTCGACCTTCACGCCGGCCTCGAACACCTCAGCGGTGATCTCCTGGCCGAGCGTGTACTCGGAGGCGCCCGCGGTGCGGATCTCGACGAGGTGGCGACGGGGGGTGACGTCGGCCTTGGCGAAGTGACCCTTGAGGGGCTTGTTCACCTTGCGCGGGTCGATCTCGCCGAAGGCGATCTGGACCGACTCATAGCCGTCACTGTCGTTCGTACGGACCTGGGTCACGACGTTGGGGCCGGCCTTGACGACGGTGACCGGAACAACACGGTTGTTCTCGTCCCACACCTGCGTCATGCCGAGCTTCTCGCCCAGGATGCCCTTGATCTGCTTAGCCATTCTCAGATCACCGGCCCCTAGAGCTTGATCTCGATGTCGACACCGGCCGGGAGGTCGAGTCGCATCAGAGAGTCAACGGTCTTGGGCGTCGGGTCGAGAATGTCGATCAGGCGCTTGTGCGTGCGCATCTCGAAGTGCTCGCGCGAGTCCTTGTACTTGTGCGGCGACTTGATGACGCAGTACACGTTCTTCTCAGTGGGCAGCGGCACCGGGCCCGCGACCGACGCACCAGTGCGGGTCACCGTCTCGACGATCTTCTTCGCCGAGGAGTCGATGACCTCGTGGTCGTAGGCCTTGAGCCGGATGCGGATCTTCTGTCCCGCCATGGCTACTCAGTAGTCCTGTCTCTTCTAACGCTCTGGAACCAGATGGTCCGTTCACTTCGTTCCTCCGACCCACGCGGTCGGGTGTGTCGCGCTGTCGCCGACATGGATGTCCCTTGTTCGAACATCCCTGCTGGGAAAGCACGGCCCTTCCGGAACCGCAAGCCGGGGACGAAAGGCCCACCGGGTGCCTGGTCGGTGCTGCACTGACACTTCCCGAAAGATTCCCGTACGTCCGCCCCAGCGCTGCCATCAGGCAGTTAGGGCGACGAGTACTGTGGGACTCGCTTCCGGTCCTCCCGGCGGGAGGCGCGCAGCATCAACACTCAACCGAGCAACTCCGACAGTCTGCCATATGGGGCACAGCCCTGGCCAATCGAGCCGGAGACAATACCCCGGGAGTGACGCAGGTCAAACGCCCTCCCCCTTGGGGGGCGTCTCGCACCCTGGGGTGACTTGACGGCGGTTCCGCACGTCACGCGGCATGCTGCGGGGCGCACTTGGCCTTCAGGATCAGGGCGTACGAACCCATCCAGGACTGCGAGGCCCGCCTCCGGTTCTACGGCGACAGCTGGAATACCCCCCATCCGCAACTTCGACGTGCGCCTGTCCCCCACGCCCCGCGGAGTCCGGCTGGCCCGTCTGCTCGCCACCGAGCAGCTCCGCTCGTGGGCGTTGCCGCTGGACCCGGCGGCGCACATCGTCGCGGAACTCGCCGCAAACGCCGTCACCCACGGGCGCGTCCCCGGCCGCGACACTTCCAGCTGCTCCTCTACGTCATCGGCGACGCCCTCCGCATCGAGGTGGCGGACACGCGCGGTGACCGGATGCCGTGTCCGCGACCGGCCGGCGGGGACGGCGAGTCGGGCCGGGGGCTGCTTCTCGTGGACGCACTCGCCGACCGCTGGGGGGGGTGACCGAGGGACGGTGGCCGCGCAAGACGGTCTGGGCGGAACTCCCACGTTCCACCGGAACGCGGATCCTCGCGCTTCGGTGCCGCGGGCGGTCTTTCCCAAGCAACTACCGAGGTGAAAGAACCCGTCCAAGCCCCACCCCTCCCGCCCGTCGGCCCACATCACTCCCGCGGGTGAATATGCCAACTCAGGTGGATTCGGGCCGGGTTGTCTGCTCTACGCTCAGCGCAGCACCACCACCACACAGCCGCAGACATGCGACGGCCCCCGCCGGGACTGCAATCCCAGTGCGAGGGCCTGACCACCGAGGAAGAAGCACCTTCCTGATGGATACGGAAAACCCTAGCGCGCCCTCGTGCGCCGAGTCCCGCACCCCGCGCAAAAACCACCCCCACGCGGGCGGACTCACCCACGACAACGCCCGCCACACCACCCGCTTCACGGTGATCGGCAACCACCTCGCCCAGCACCAGGAGCTGTCGCTGCTCGCGATCGGCCTCGGCGTGCACATCCAGTCGCTGCCGCAGGGCGTCCGCGTCGACATCAAGTCCCTCACCGCCCGCTTCCCCGAGGGCGCGACCCGCATCGCCGCCGCCCTGCGCGAGCTGGAGTCGCACGGCTACCTGCGCCGCACCCGCGAGCGCAGCCCCGACGGCCGCGTCGTCACCCGCACGGTGTCCTGCAACCAGCCCGGCCACCGGGACCGGCGGCCGGCAGCGGATCGCCCCCACGGACGAAGCGCCGCGCCACCCCGCAAGGCCCTCCCCGCCGTGCCACGCCCCGCGTACCCGGCTCCCGCCCTCGTCCAGGCGGCTACGGACCTCCTCGCCCGCATGCGCCGCCACGACCCCCGCCTCCTGCTGTCCGCCACGGACGTGGAGCACCTGGCTCCCGGAGTCGCCGCCTGACTGGAACGGGACGTCGGCCCCGCAGCCGTGGTGCAGGGCCTCACCGCGGACCTCCCGGCAGCCCCGCTGCGCAGACCGGCCGCCCTTCTGGCCCACCGCCTCGCCGCCCAACTCCCGCCCCCACCGCCCTTCCGGGCGCCATCGGAGGCTCCACCGTCGGCGCGAGGTCCGATCCCCACCTGCGACGGCTGCGACCGCCCCTTCCGCTCACCGGCCCGAGGACTCTGCCGCGACTGCCGAACCGATCACCCGGAGGCCGCCTAGCATGAGCGAGACGATCCTTGCCCCTGGGCACAGACGACGAGGAGCGAGCGCCATGACCATCCTCGGACAACCCTCAGCAGGGCGCCTCCCTCCTCTACCGGGCCATGCGGGACTTCGTGGAGTCGGCGGACGACGACCTCCCCGGCAAGTTCGAGATCACCAAGGAAGGGATCGTCCTCGACACGATGTCGCCCACGAGGCCGCACGAGCTCACCGTGCTGCGCCTCCGGAAGCGCCTGGAAAAGGCGATGCCGGACGAGATCGTGGCCCACACCGGTGAACCCGACGTGGAGGACGAACCCGAGGGCATCATGCGCCGCCCCGATGTGATGGTGATCGCCGAGGCGGACATGGAAGGAGAAGGCTCCTTCGATCCCCGGTCGCTCGTCGCCGCCATCGAGGTCGTCTCGCGCTCCAACCCGGACAACGACTGGGTGAGCAAGGCGCGCGACTACCCCTGATGGGCGTTCCCGTCTACGCGATCTTCGACCCCCGCACCGGAACGGGCGCGGTCCTCAGCGACATCCACCCCACCCCCGCCGGCCCCCGCTACGCCACCCGCAAGGACTTCGTCTACGGCGAGGACGTCACCGTCGTGGACTGGACCATCTCCACCGAGGATCTCCCCCGGTACCCCGCCTGAGCAGGTCCGCCCCCCGGAGCAGCCCACGCGAAAGGGCCCGTACGACCGGAGTCGTACGGGCCCTCTCAGGTGCTCAGCTCAAGCTGGAGCAACCAGATCGATCAGCAAGAACTACTTGGTGATCTTGGTGACCTGGCCGGCGCCCACCGTGCGACCACCCTCACGGATGGCGAACTTCAGGCCCTCTTCCATGGCGATGGGCTGGATGAGCTCCACCTTCATCTCGGTGTTGTCACCCGGCATCACCATTTCGGTGCCCTCGGGGAGGGTCACAACGCCCGTCACGTCCGTCGTACGGAAGTAGAACTGCGGACGGTAGTTGTTGAAGAACGGCGTGTGGCGGCCACCCTCGTCCTTGGACAGGATGTAGGCCTGGGCCTCGAAGTCGGTGTGCGGCGTGACCGAACCCGGCTTGATGATGACCTGGCCGCGCTCGACGTCCTCGCGCTTGATGCCGCGGAGCAGCAGACCGACGTTCTCACCGGCCTGGCCCTCGTCGAGCAGCTTGCGGAACATCTCGATGCCGGTGACCGTGGTGGTGGTCTTCTCGTGCTTGATGCCGATGATGTCAACGGTCTCGTTGACCTTCAGGACACCACGCTCGATACGGCCGGTGACGACCGTACCGCGACCGGTGATCGTGAAGACGTCCTCGACGGGCATGAGGAACGGCTTGTCGACGTCACGCTCGGGGGTCGGGATCGCCTCGTCGACGGCGGCCATGAGGTCGAGAACCGACTGACCCCACTCGGCGTCGCCCTCGAGCGCCTTGAGCGCCGAGACCTTGACGACCGGCAGGTCGTCGCCCGGGAACTCGTACTCGGAGAGGAGCTCACGGACCTCGAGCTCGACGAGCTCCAGGATCTCCTCGTCGTCCACCATGTCGGCCTTGTTCAGGGCGACGACGATGTACGGAACGCCGACCTGGCGGGCCAGGAGCACGTGCTCCTTGGTCTGCGGCATCGGGCCGTCGGTGGCGGCGACCACGAGGATCGCGCCGTCCATCTGCGCGGCACCGGTGATCATGTTCTTGATGTAGTCCGCGTGACCCGGGCAGTCGACGTGGGCGTAGTGGCGGCCCTCCGTCTGGTACTCGACGTGCGCGATGGAGATGGTGATACCGCGCTGACGCTCCTCAGGAGCCTTGTCGATCTGGTCGAAGGCCGAGGCCTCGTTCAGGTCCGGGTACTTGTCGTGCAGCACCTTGGTAATGGCGGCCGTGAGGGTCGTCTTACCGTGGTCGATGTGACCGATGGTGCCGATGTTGACGTGCGGCTTAGTCCGCTCGAACTTCGCCTTCGCCACGGGGGTCCTCCTGGGAGTGGTTCTGGAACGCCTTGCTTCATCGGCGCCAGGTGATCTTTGCTGGAAAGCCCGGGTCCAGGGGGCAAACATCCGGGGATGCGGCTGTTTGCCCCTTGAGGCTCCGGAGTCAAGCCTACGGCGTGTAAACCGAGTGTGTTACTCGCCCTTGGCCTTCGCGATGATCTCCTCGGCGACGTTCCGGGGAACCTCGGCGTAGGAGTCGAACTGCATCGAGTAGCTTGCGCGACCCGACGTCTTGCTGCGGAGGTCGCCGACGTAGCCGAACATCTCCGACAGGGGCACCAGGCCCTTGACGACGCGGGCACCGGCCCGCTCCTCCATGGCCTGGATCTGACCACGGCGGGAGTTGATGTCGCCGATGACCTCGCCCATGTAGTCCTCGGGCGTGGTGACCTCGACGGCCATCATCGGCTCGAGCAGCACGGGGCTGGCCTTGCGCGCGGCCTCCTTGAAGGCCTGCGAACCGGCGATCTTGAACGCGAGCTCGGAGGAGTCCACCTCGTGGTAGCCACCGTCGAGCAGGGTGACGCGCACGCCGGTCATCTCGTAACCGGCGAGGATGCCGAACTGCATGGCCTCCTGCGCACCGGCGTCGACCGAAGGGATGTACTCCTTCGGGATACGACCACCGGTCACCTTGTTCACGAACTCGTACGAGGCGTCGCCGCCCTCGATCGGCTCGATCGCGATCTGCACCTTCGCGAACTGGCCGGTACCACCAGTCTGCTTCTTGTGCGTGTAGTCGACCCGGTCGACCGCCTTGCGGATGGTCTCGCGGTAGGCGACCTGCGGCTTGCCGACGTTCGCCTCGACCTTGAACTCACGGCGCATACGGTCGACCAGCACCTCGAGGTGCAGCTCGCCCATGCCACCGATGATGGTCTGGCCGGTCTCCTCGTCCGAGTGGACCTGGAACGACGGGTCCTCCTCGGCCAGGCGCTGGATCGCGATGCCCAGCTTCTCCTGGTCGCCCTTCGACTTGGGCTCGATGGCGACCTGGATGACCGGAGCCGGGAAGTCCATGGACTCCAGGATCACCGGCTGCTTGTCGTCGCACAGCGTCTCGCCGGTCGTGGTCTGCTTGAGACCCATGACGGCGACGATGTCGCCGGCGCCGACCGCCTCGATCTCCTCACGCTTGTTCGCGTGCATGCGGTAGATCTTGCCGATGCGCTCCTTCTTGCCCTTGACGGAGTTCAGCACGGCAGTGCCGGACACCAGGCGGCCCGAGTAGACCCGGACGAAGGTGAGCTTGCCCAGGTGCGGGTCGCTCATGATCTTGAACGCGAGGGCGGACAGCGGCTCGTCCTCGGACGGCTTGCGCTTGACGACCAGCTCCGGGTCCTTGACGTCGTGGCCTTCGATGGCCTCGACGTCCAGGGGGGAGGGGAGGTAGCGCACGACCGCGTCGAGCAGGGGCTGAACGCCCTTGTTCTTGAACGCGGTGCCACAGAACACCGGCGTGACGGTGATGTCCTCGGACTTGCCGGACGCGATGGTGATGCGACGGATCGCGGCGTACAGCTGCTCCACCGAGGGCTCCTGGCCCTCCAGGTACAGCTCCATGATCTCGTCGTCGTTCTCGGCGACGGTCTCGACGAGCTTGCCGCGGTACTCCTCGGCAGCCTCGGTGTGGGTGGCCGGGATGTCGACGACGTCGTACATCTCGCCCTTCTCCGCCTCGGCGGACCACACGAAGGCCTTCATCGTGACCAGGTCGACGACGCCCTTGAAGTCGGCCTCGGCACCGATCGGGAGCTGCATGACGATCGGCGTCGCGCCCAGGCGGCTGCTGATCATGTCGACGCAGCGGTGGAACTCGGCACCGGTCCGGTCGAGCTTGTTGACGAAGCAGATGCGCGGGACGCCGTAGCGGTCCGCCTGACGCCACACGGTCTCGGACTGGGGCTCGACACCCGCGACGCCGTCGAACACCGTCACGGCACCGTCGAGCACGCGAAGCGAACGCTCCACCTCGACGGTGAAGTCGACGTGGCCCGGGGTGTCGATGATGTTGATGGTGTGGTCGACATCGGCCAGCGGCCAGTGACAGGTGGTGGCAGCAGAGGTGATCGTGATGCCACGCTCCTGCTCCTGCTCCATCCAGTCCATGGTCGCGGCGCCGTCGTGGACCTCACCGATCTTGTAGGAGACGCCGGTGTAGAACAGGATCCGCTCGGTGGTGGTCGTCTTGCCCGCGTCGATGTGGGCCATGATCCCGATGTTGCGGACCTTGGCCAGGTCAAGTGAAGTGGTAGCCATAAGGCTTTCGTCTTCTCTCGGTCTCGATGTGGGTAGCGACTACCAGCGGTAGTGCGCGAAGGCCTTGTTGGACTCGGCCATCTTGTGGGTGTCCTCGCGCTTCTTCACAGCGGCGCCGAGGCCGTTGGACGCGTCGAGAAGTTCGTTGAGGAGGCGCTCGGTCATGGTCTTCTCGCGGCGGGCGCGGGAGTAACCGACGAGCCAGCGCAGCGCCAGGGTGCTCGCGCGACCCGGCTTGACCTCGATCGGGACCTGGTAGGTCGCGCCACCGACACGGCGGGACTTGACCTCGATGGTCGGCTTGATGTTCTCGAGAGCGCGCTTCAGCGTGATGACCGGGTCGTTGCCGGTCTTCTCGCGCAGGCCCTCCATGGCGCCGTAGACGATGCGCTCGGCGGTGGAGCGCTTGCCGTTCAGCAGCACCTTGTTGATGAGCGACGTGACAAGAGGAGAACCGTAGACCGGGTCGATGATGACCGGGCGCTTCGGGGCAGGGCCCTTACGAGGCATTGTTTACTTCTCCTTCTTGGCGCCGTAGCGGCTGCGGGCCTGCTTGCGGTTCTTGACACCCTGGGTGTCGAGGGAACCGCGGATGATCTTGTAGCGAACACCGGGCAGGTCCTTCACACGGCCACCACGCACGAGCACGATGGAGTGCTCCTGCAGGTTGTGTCCCTCACCCGGAATGTAAGCAGTGACCTCGATCCCGCTGGTCAGACGCACACGCGCGACCTTACGCAGGGCCGAGTTCGGCTTCTTCGGGGTGGTCGTGAACACACGCGTGCAGACGCCGCGACGCTGGGGCGAACCCTCGAGTGCGGGCGTCTTGTTCTTCTCGACCTTGTCCTGCCGGCCCTTCCGGACCAGCTGCTGGATCGTAGGCACTACTTCTCCGGTTTCTGTGTGCCGAATGGTGAAGCTAACCTGGAACTTCGCCGACCCACGCGGTCGGGTGTGTCGGATCCCGCGGACTTCCGCCGCTAGGGAGGAAGAGGCACAGATCACGGTGGCCGCTAGCTGGGCCCCGTGTGCGGTTGAAGACACGCACGAGGGCCAGGGCACACCCCAGGCACAAGGTCTGAGCGTACCTAGCGCATTCACTCCGGTCAAAACAGAACCCCCGCCACCGACACGCCGGAGGTTTACGAGCGCCGTCCCAGCCCCTGTGATACCGGGGCCGGAGCGTCCGCGGAGCCCGCCGGGGGCTCGGCCGGCGGCCCCGCCGGGGACGGCACCGCCGGGTCGCCGGCCCGGGCCGGCCGCGCCACCGCACCTGCCGCCGGGTCCGCCGCTCCGGCCGCCGCCGTGTTCCCCCCTCCGGCTGTCGCGGTGTCCGCCGCCTCGCCCGTCGCCCCGCCCGTCGCCGTGGCCGCCGCCGTGTCGTGGCCGATGAAGTACGTCGGACGGTTCTGTACGGCCGTGTAGATGCGGCCGACGTATTCGCCGAGCAGGCCCACGCAGATCAGCTGGACCGCGCCGATGAACAGCACGCCGATGAAGAGGGACGTCCAGCCGGGGACGGTGTGCTGGAAGGCGTGGGCGCTCAGGGTGTAGATCATCAGGGCCAGGCAGACCAGGAACGCGAAGCCGCCCAGCCAGGTGGCGATGCGCAGGGGGGCCGCCGAGAAGCCCGTGACGCTGTCGACGGCCAGCCGGATCATCCGGCCGAGGGGGTACTTGCTCTGGCCGGCCGGCCGCGGGGCGCGCTCGTAGGTGACCTCGCCGCTGGGGAAGCCCAGCCAGGGCACGAGGAGGCGGTAGACCCGCTGCTGGTCCGGCAGGGCCTTCAGGGCGTCCACGGCGGCCCGGCTGAGCAGCCGGAAGTCACCGGCCTGGGCCGGGACGGACGGTCCCGCGAGACGGCGGACGAGCCGGTAGTACAGACCGGCCGTCCACCGCTTGAAGCCGGTGTCGCTGGCCCGGTCGGCGCGGATGCCGTAGACGATGTCGAGGCTCTCGGCACGGGCCAGCCCGAGCATCTCGGGGATCTTCTCGGGCGGGTCCTGGAGATCGGCGTCGATGCTGACCACGTACGCGCCGTGCGCCCGGTCCAGGCCCGCCGTGAGGGCGGCCTGGTGGCCGGAGTTGCGGCGCAGGCCGATGACCCGCAGTTCGGGCCAGCCGAGCCGGAAGGCGGCCAGCAGCTCTGCCGTGCGGTCGGTGCTGCCGTCGTCCACCGCGACGACCTCGTAGCCGACGCCGAGGTCCGCCAGGACCGGGCGCAGCCGGCTGACCAGCGCGGGCAGGACCTCTTCCTCGTTGTACATGGGTATGACGACCGACAAGACGGTCGCCGTGGCCGTGGTGTTCGGCGCTGCGGTCACCCGTCCTCCCCCAACCTGTGGCGCACATGTGCGACTCTGTTGCGATCTTATGACCGCACTCTTATGAGCAAACTTCACGATCATCCGGACAGCGGTGCCGCCCCTGACCGTCCGGCGATCGGCCGAGGGGGGACCCCAGCCATGAGCACGGCTTCCAGCGACACGGCGACGGACCCCGCCGTGCCCGACGGGCCAAAGGAGCGCTCGCGGCGACCGCGCCGCCTCACCCTGCCGGACGGTGTACGACCGTACCTTGCCCCGCTGCTTCTCTACGGCGTCACGAAGCTGGTGGGCCTGAGTGTGTTCGCCTGGCTCCTGGAGTGGGCCGACGACTACCAGAAGAAGAACCCGCGCTTCGGCGGCGGCGCCCACTGGTGGGACGTCCTGGCCACCTGGGACGGCTGGTGGTACCTCCAGGTCGCCGAGAAGGGGTACGACCCCCGCCCGCTGGAGCAGCTCGCCCCGGGCGGGCTGTTCACCGTCAAGCAGAACTCGGTCGCCTTCTTCCCGCTCTACCCGGGCCTGATCCGGGGCGTCTCCGAGATCACCGGGCTGGGGCTGTACGGCTCCGGGGTCCTGGTCTCGGTCGTCGCCTCCTTCGTCGCGGCCGCCGGCGTCTACGCCGTGATCGCGACGTTGGCCGGGGTGCGGGCGGGCACGATCGCGGCCGGGCTGTGGGCGGTGGTGCCCGGCGCGGGCGTGGAGTGGGCGGTCTACTCGGAGTCGGTCTTCGTCGCCATCGCCTCCTGGTGCTGCTACTGCGTGATGAAGCGGCGGTGGGTCGCGGCGGGGCTGCTCGCCTTCGTGGCCGGGCTCAACCGGCCGACCTCCGCGGCGCTCATCGGCGCGGTCGGACTGGCCGCGATCGTGACCCTGGCGCGGCGGGAGAGCAGGCGCGAGCACGGGGTGTCGGGGCCCCTGTACGCCATGTTCGCCGCGCCGCTCGGCCTGCTCACCTACGTCACCTGGGTCGGCCTCAGCATGGGCGACCTCACCGCGTACTTCACGCTCCAGCGCGAGGGGTGGGCGCACTACTTCGACTTCGGCTCCTACACCTTCGACGTGCTGGGCAACACGGCGATCGGCCGCCACGACTACCTGTTCGCGTTCTCCGTCCCCGATCTCCTCGGCGTGCAGCTGGTGCTGGCGCTGCCCTTCCTCATCGCGCTGATGCTGCGCAAGAGACCGCCGCTGGTGCTGGTCGCGTACACGCTGGCCAGCGTGATCACCGTGCTGGGCACCCAGCAGATGTTCGGCAACACGGGGCGGTACCTGCTGCCGGTCTTCCCGCTGCTGCTGGCCCCGGCGGCGGCGATGAGCCGGCTGAAGTGGCCGAGTCTGGCGGTGTTCTTCGGGACGGCGGCCATCGCTTCGGGGTGGTACGCGCACTATGTGATCTTCGAGTTGGGAATCCCGTAGCCCCGGTCGGGGATCCCACGGCCCCGGTCCGGGAGTGCGGTGAACGGGGCCGGATCACCTGGCCCGGCGGGTCTTGCGCTCGGCGGCGAACACGTCCTCCAGGCGGAAGAGCTGAGCCCGTCCCGCCTTGCCGGCCGGGCTGAGGTGGCCCAGCTGCACCCACTTGCGGATGGTCGCGGGAGCCACACCGACCTCCTGGGCCGCGAGCGGACCGGGAATGAGCGCCGGTCGGCCGGAGACGCGTCGGCCGGGGGCGACGCCTCGGCCGCGGGCGCCTCGGTCCGGCGCGGACCCGTCCGGCGCGGGCTGGTCCGGGGTGCGTTGTTCCCGGGTGGGCCGGTCCCGGGTGGGCCCGTCCGGGGTGGAGCGGTCGGGGGTGCCTCGGTCCGGCGCGGGCTGGTCCGGCGCGGGCTGGTCCGGGGTGCGTTGTTCCTGGGTGGACCGGTCCCGGGTGGGCCCGTCCGGGGCGCAGTGGTCGGGGATGCTCATGCGGGTGTCCACTCCCCCTCGTCCCAGGTGTGCCGGTAGGCCGGGTCGTCGTGGCAGCCGCAGTCCGGTTCCGGGCAGCGGCAGGCCGGGTTGACGCAGAGAACGGCCGCGCGGTCGGGGAAGGCGCGCAGGGAGACCGAGTCGCACCAGGGGCAGCGACCGGCGACCCGGACGACGGTCTCGGTGTCGCCCAGCGCGCGGGCGCAGCGGCGGGCCATCCGGCGGGTCTCGTCGCGCACGTGCGCGGCCAGGAGGGTGTCGGCGGCCACCCGGTCGAGGAGGGACGCGATCCGGCGCAACCGCTCGGGCACGGGGGCGCGGCGCGGACGGGGCAGGCCGAGCCGGTCGCGTACCGCCTCCTCCAGTTCGAGGACGCCGTCGGTGATGTCGCGGATGGCGTCGGAGACGTGCAGCCGGAGGGGGGCCGCGCCGTGGCCGGGGGCGACGAGGCCGTGGCGCTGCTCGAGAAGCAGCCGCTCCGCGCGTTCCTCGCGCAGGCGGGCGTCGAGATCGGCGGGGGGCCGCGGCGCGGAGGGGCGGTGGGCGGCGGTCGTGCGGCCGGGAACCAGTTCCGTGGACAGCTCGGGGAACTGCTGGAGGAGGGTGCCGATCCAGAGCGCGGCCTGGGCGGTGGGCCGGTCCTCGCATGCCTCAGGCACGGGTGCCTCCCTGGGCCGGGAGGTGCGCGAGGCCCGCGGTCGGCGGCAGTAGGTGCGCGCGCACGGGGGTCGGGGCGAGACGGTGCACGGGAAGGGGGATCGGGGCGAGAGGGTGCGCCGGAAGGGCGGCCGGGGCGAGGAGGTGCGCTGGTACGGGGACCGGGGCGAGGAGGTGCGCGGGTACGGGGACCGGGCGGCCGGAGCGCCAGAGACGGCCGCCGCAGACGCCGTCGAACCAGTTCTCGGCAGGTGCCACCGCCTCCTCGCAGGCCCGCCGCACGGGGCAGCCGGCGCAGGCCCGGAGCGCGGGGGCCGCGTCCCTGGCCTTCTTGGAGAAGACGACCCGCGGGGAGAGCCCGGAACAGGCGGCCGCCGACTGCCATCCGGGGGCTGACGGGCAGGAACTCATTTCGGGCATGGACATGGGACCCCCTGGGTTCGTGAACGAGCCGCACCGGACGGGTGCAGGGTGAACGTTTCCCAGACTTACAGATTGCGTGCGCGCCCGCAACGAATTTCGGCCCACCACGCGGCTCGACGTCCCCCGAATCTCCACGAACCGCACGAATTTTCCTCAGTGCTTGCCCGAGAGCACGTAATTCCGCGCGCGCAAGCAAGCTAAACTCTTGCCCACCCCCGAAGGAAGAGAGAAAGACATGACCAACCAGGGCTTGGACGCATTCGCCGCGTGGGTCGAAGACCTCATGCGCGAACGCGGCTACGACATCGACAGCCCACGCGGCGGCGGCAAGTCACGGATCGCGGACGAGGCCGGCGTGCATCGCGCCGCGGTCACCCGGCTGCTCCAGCGGCAGAGCATGCCGGACCTCGAGACCACCCGCCGACTCGCTCGCGTGCTGGGCGTGCCGGTCCGCGACATGCTCATCCGTTCCGGCCGGCTGACCGCGGAGGAACTGGCCGACCCGCACGACCACCTGCCCTCGCCCGCGCCCGGCGCGGAATCCGGCCGCCGCCCCACGCTGGAGGAGGTCGCCGACCTGCTGGGCGTGCCCGCCGACCGGCGGGAGATGTTCGTCAGGGTGGTGGAACAGTTCCTGCCCAGCGAGGCGGACGCCGGCGCCGGCGTCCATGCCGACGCCGATGCCGGGGTGACGCAGGTTCGGGCGGACAGGCGGGTCCTGGTTGAGACTGCCGCGACGGCGGCCCTGCCCGTCGCCGACTGACCGACCCGAGCCGCCGGTCGTCCGCCGTTCCGATCGAAGGGCGCCCGTGGGCCGACGGGAGCTCCGATCGACGGCATCACGACTTCCACCTGGCTCCACCGAGCTCCGAACTCCGAACCCCGAGCCCAGAACCCCCGAGCTCCGAACCCTGAGCCCCGGACTCCGTAGCCCAGAACCCTGAGCCCCGAGCTCCGAACCCTGAGCCCCGGACTCCCAGCCCACCGTGGCCCGTCGAGCCTCTCCCTTCCTGACCTGCGCTCCAGCCCCTCCCGTACTTCCGCTCGCATCTTCCTCGCCGTTTTAGTTGCGTGCGCGCACGCTCGTCTGTCACAGTTGGTGCAGCGGCGGAGCTGTGCCCGCGAGCCCCGAGCGGGCCGCACCCGCCGCCGTACGCCGGGCCGAGGCGCCGCGCGCCTCCCCTTCCCCGCCCCCCGCGCGGCGCCCGCCCGGCGACTTCCCCTTCTTCCCGGCGAGGTGACCCGGCATGACCACACCCACCCCACCGAGCGTCTTCCCGGACGTCGAGGCCTTGGTCGTCGACATCCTGGAGGCCGACTCGGCGCTCTCCACGGCGCTCGTCGCCGTCGATCCCCCCGCGAACTTCGACGGCACGACCGCCGCCGTCCTCGTCAACCGGCGCGGCGGCGCGTGGATCGGCGAGCTGCACGTCGACCAGCCGCTGATCGAGCTGGAGGTGTACGGCCCGACCAAGCAGGCCGCGCACGTCCTGGCCAACTCCGCCCGCCGCGCGCTGCTGGCCGCGGCCGGCAAGCGGTACGGCACGAACCTCATCACCGAGGTGGAGGAGCAGGACGGCCCGCGCTGGCTGCCCGACTACCTCTACTCCGCGGCCAACCGCTACGTCGGCGTGCTCAAGGTGTTCCTGGACGTGTACTGAGACGTCCACCGCGACGTCCGCCGCGTCGTCCGCCGGCCCATTCGCCGACGTGTCCCGCGCGAGCGGTTCCCGCTCCGTGCCCCACAGACCGAAGGCCCCGCCGTCCGCACGGCGGGGCCTTCGCCGTACCCGGACCCGGACCCGGACCCCGTGGTCCACCGGGAGCCGGCACCAGCACCACCGCACCACGCCAGTTCGCTCCACCCCCTGCACACCCCTTCATAAGGAGACCCACCCATGGCAGGAACCAACTCCTCCGAGATCCGCATCGCAGGCGTCGGCCGGCTCTACGTCGCCGCCGCCGACACCAAGGTTCCGACGACCTTTTCCACCGACCCGTCCACCGACTGGGCCACCGGCTGGAAGAACCTCGGCTTCACCTCCGGTGACGGCGTCACCTTCAGCAAGAAGGACAAGCTGGAGCCGATCGATGTGTGGCAGGCCGTGAGCCCGGTGCACTTCGTGTACTCGGACCGCGACCTGACCCTGAAGTTCTCGCTGATGCAGTTCAACGAGGACACGCTGCCGTTCTTCATGGGCGGCGGCGCGGTCGAGGCCGTCACCGGCTCGACCGGCGTCTACAAGTACGAGATCGCCGACCGCCCGTACGCCGACGTGCGCGCGCTCGGTCTGGAGTTCACGGACGTCCGCGCCTCCGACGGCGCCACGGTGACCTACCGCTTCGGTGTTCCGCGGGGCCAGGTCACCGCGGCGGACGACATCAAGCTGGCCCGCAAGTCGGCGGCCCAGCTCGGCATCACCTACACGGCGATGGCCGCCGCCGACGGTTCGGCGCTGGCCAGCTTCGTGATGAAGGACGCCGCGTACGCCGCGTCCTGACCCGCCCGGGCGGGGCGGGCCGCCGCCCGCAAGGGCTCCGCGTCCGCCCCGCCCCGGGCCCCATCCCTCTTCCTCCGACCCAAGGAGCACCCATCGCCATGGCCCGTTTCGACGTCAACGCCGCCCGCGCCCAGCGCCTCGAAGCCCTCGGCCGCACCTGGTCCTTCGAGCTCGACGACGAGAGCTTCACCCTGCCCACGGAGCTGACCCGCGCCACCGCGAAGGCGTTGCGGGAGCTCGACGACAACGACGTGGACGGGCTGCTCGGGCTGCTCATGGGCGAACAGCAGTTCGCCCGCTTCGAGCGGCACGAGGTCACCATGCAGGACATCGCCGCGATCCTGGAGGCCTACGGCAAGGAGACCGGGCTCGGCCTGGGGGAAGGCTGAGCCTCGTCGGGTTCGTCGACGAACACGCCGAGGCCCTCGAGGCGGACCTGCTCCGCTACTACGGGATCGATCTGCTCGACTGGCACCGCGAGCGCCTCTCCGCGCGGCGGCTCGCGGTGCTCATCAAGCAGTTGCCGCGCGACAGCGCGCTCAACCGGGAACTGCACGGCGAGGCCGCCGAGTGGTCGGTGACCGACCACCTGCTGGCCGCCGCCGTGGACCATCTGGCGGCCGCCAACTGGATGTTCGCCTGCGTCAACTCGGAGGAGGGAGACCAACCGGAAGCGCCGGCTCCGGTGCCACGTCCGGCGGACCTGGCCGGGGACGGCGAGGCCGACGACGACGAGGACGAGGACGACGCCTCGTACGAGGCGTACGGCGAGGACGCGGGGCAGGCAGTCCCCGGGCAGTCCGGGCAGCCCGGCCGGAACGAGCCGACCGAGGCGCCGTCCGCGTCCCAACTGGTGCGGTTCTTCGGCTGATCCGGGGTGACGGGGTGAGCGAGACCCCGACTCGGGAGCGGCTGCCACCGCTGTGCTCCGCTCAGCGGGCTTCCGAAGGGCCCTTCCGCTCGTCCTGGCGTCGGCCGCCGGCCCGGCCCTCCAGTCCGTCCGCGAGGGCCCGTGCCTTGTCGGACAGCCGGGGCCGGGACTCGCCGGGCGCACCCGGTGGATCCGCTTGCCCCGACTCAGCAGAGTGCCCGGCCTCGGCAGAGTGCCCGGGCTCGGCAGAGTGCCCGGGCTCACCCCCGGGCCCACGAGAGTGCCCGGCCTCGGCAGAGTGCCCGGGCTGTACCGACGGTTCGGTCCGCTCGTGCGGGGGCCGCTCCGCGTTTCCCGGCCCGTCGGGTCGGCGCCCCTTCTCCCGCCCGGTGGCTCCGAGGTCGCCGGGCAGGGTCAGCGGGGGCACACTCGGCCGACCGTTGCGCCGGACCACCGGTCGCCGGTCGGGGGGCGTGACGCGCTTCTCCCGCACCTCGCGGGCGGAGACCAGGATGTCCGCCTCGGCACCGGAGCCCGCCTGCGCCTCGTCCGCACCGTCCACCGGGCTCGTCGCATCCGGCTGCACCGTCGACTGAACGATGTCGGCCGAACCCGGGTCGCCGTGCGGGCCGGGCCGGTCGCCGTGCGGGCCGGGCCGGTCGCCGTGCGACGCCTCCGCGCCCCTGACCCCGCCCTCTCCCCCGCTCCCGTGTTCCTCCCCGGCAGGCGTAAGTGCCGGCGCCTGCGCCGGACTCCCGTCCGCCACCGACCGTTCCCGTTCGCCGCGCTCCTCCACTCGCGTCCATGCGGACGGAGCGCGCAGCAGTTCGACATAGGGAAGCGGAATGACCTCGCCGCCCCGCTCGTGCTCGTGCTCCCCCTCGGCCCGCCGGGCCCGGCGAGGACGGCGGCCGGTGCGGGCGTCCTCCTGGCCCTGGAGATAGGCGGCGGTGATCCGCTCCTCGTACGCGCGGCGTATCGCGGGCAGTTGTTCGTCGACGACGTCGGCCCAGCCCGCGCTGTACGCGGCCAGTTCCCGTCGGTCGAGTTCGCTCCGGGGAAGGACCACCAGTTCGTCCGGCGCATAGCCGAGCAGGTGAACCAGCTCCGAGACACGGGCGATGAGATGCGGCAGATCGGAGGCCTGTTCGAGCCAGTCGATCACATGCTCGCGCCGCACGTTGCTCGCGTCCCCGTCCACCCCATAGGCCTTGCTCTCGTCCCCTGCCCCATCGCGCCCCCGCGCGAGGACGGCTGCCCGTCGCCGTCCACCGTCGTCTGGCGGCCACTCAGTTCCCTTATGGAGCGCCGCTGTTCACCTTTTCCTACTCGACGGGAGAACGGCCGGATCCTACTCCACGGAGCTTGGCATCACTTCGGGCGCACCCCCGGCATCGCCGCAGGTCCCGACCGCCGGGCGACGGACGGTCCTCGCCAAACACGGAACGACACCACTGGATTACTCGTACACTAGTTCGAACACGCGTTTCGAACGCCCCAGAGGCGCCACCTGTACCACAGCCCAGCGGACAGACCGGAAAGCAGGCCGACATGGCGACTGGCACGAGCAACTCCCCGAAGCAGCCGATCGACACCTACACCCGCCTCGCCCATCTCCTGCACACCACACCCCGCGACCGCGAGGCCCTGCTCGACCGGGTGTACGAAGAACTGCTCGCTCGGGAGTCCCGCGCCTACGCTGCCGGCTGGTCGGACGCGCTGACGGAAGCGGGGCGGGTGCGGCGGGGTCGACGTCAGCCGTAAGGCTCCCCGGACCGGTCCACGGGCAACGAAACGAAACCTCTCCTTGCCCGCGCGCCCGCTTGTAGGCTTCGGCACCTCGCGCATCGCGGCCGCCAGGGGGAGGAACGGACTTGTACACCACGCTCGCGGGCACCACGAACTACGCCATTCCATTCCTGATCATCGCCGTGCCCTTCGCGATCACGTCACTTCTGTTCATTCCTCAGCAACTACGGAACCAGCGGCTGAGAAAGCGCGGAGTGGAAACACTTGCCGTCTGCCGGGAGCGGATCCGCCGCGGCGGCTCGAACGTGGAGCGGCTGAACTGCTCCTTCCGCACAGCCGAAGGCGAAGAGGCCTGGGCCCTCGTCACCGCCCCCAAGCCGGCGCCATGGGAGGGGGAGGAGTTTCCCGTCGTGTTCGACGCGCGGAACCCGTCGGCCGCCGAGAGCAGGCACTACCTCTCCTCGTTCGGGTCACACGCCGGTCTCGTGATCCAATCGCTCGTCGGTCTGCTGCTTCTGGCAGCCGCCGTGGCCGGCGCCGTTTCCTGACCCCACCCCCGCACGACCTCACCGATGCCCTCTCCCGCCCCGCGGGAGGGGGCATCGCCATGTCCGGACCCCGCGCCGCACGAGAGGACCCAGATGCCCGATTACGTGAGCCAAGCAGAGATGGACAAGGCCCGTTCCGACATCACCAAGGAGATCCAGGGGGCCATCAAGAAACACGACCCCGACGTCACCGAGGAGATCGAGGGGGCGATCAAGAAACACGATGCCGAGCAGGAGGCCCAGAAACCCAAGTGGTTCAACGACCTGAAGGGCCTGACCGAGTGGGTTCCGACAGAGTTCAACGGTATCAAGACGGAACTCACCGTCCTCAAGTCGGAGTTCGTCCCGTTCAACGCCAGCCTCCCGTCGCTTTTCAGCCTTGAGGAGCTCATCAAGAAGCGGCTCAACCTGGATTACAACGAGTGGGGCGTTCTCACCCGGCAGACCGGCGGTGGCGGTGGCACCGGTGCTCAGGGACCACGCGGAGCCCAGGGCCCCGAAGGTCCCAGGGGTCGCGAAGGCCGTGAGGGGCGCAGGGGACCGCGCGGCGAGCGCGGCCGCCTGGGCCGACGGGGCCCACGCGGTGCAGAGGGGCGCCAGGGCAGGCAGGGCCCCGCAGGACCTCCGCCGTCGACGGAGGCACTGCGCAACGCCACCCGGGATGCCCGGACCGCCGAGGAGGCGCTCCGTGGCGTCGTCGACCAGGCCGGCCGACTGCGGACCGGGCTCGACGGCGGCGCATGAGCCCCGGTCCGCCGCCGCGCGCCCGGTAGCTCCGCGTCCCGTCCTCCCCACAGGCCATTGACGACACATCCGGAGGGTTGAATGTCTCTCGTACGATCCCTGAGCCGAACCTCGGGAGCCTTGCAGGACTTCAGAACGAAGGCTTCAGGAGCGGCGACCGCCGCCAAGAACCTGGGCAGCGCCGGTCAGAAGAGCGCGGGCCAGCTGAAGACGCTGAAGTCCGCCGCCCAGGGTGCCGAGAAGGAACTGAAGGACCTCAAGACCGCCTCCGACCAGGCCGACAAGGCCGTCTCCAAGGCCGGCAAGACCGGCTCCACCGCCGGCACGAATCTCGGCAAGTACGAGTCCGGGGCGGGCAAGGCGGCCAAGGGCCAGGACAAGATGAACAAGTCGATGAAGGGCAACTTCTTCGGCATGCTCATGCAGCTTCTGGCGCCGCTCATCGAGAAGGTCGTCGAGATGGCGACCAAGTCGAAGACCATGCAGAAAGTCCTCAATACGGCCTTCGGCGTCATCAAGTCCGTGATCGGCAGCGTCATGAAGGCCATCGGGCCGATCATGAAGAACGCGGCCAAGCTGATCAAGTCGGTGTGGGACGGCATCAAAAAGGCGATCTCGACGGTCGTCAAAGCCATCGCCACCGTCATCAAGACCTACGTCAACACCTGGAAGAAGGTCATCAGCACCGCGCTGAACGCGATCAAGACGGTCGTCTCCGGTGTCTGGAAGGGCATCAAGGCCGTCATCTCACCGGTCGTCAACTGGGTCAAGTCCGCGATCCCCAACGCCTTCAAGGCCGTCAAGGACAAGCTGTCCAGTATCTGGGGCGGCCTCAAGGGCATCGCGAGCCGTGCCTTCGACGGCATCACGAGCGCCGTGAAGGGCCCGATCAACGCGGTCATCGGCATCATCAACCGTGCCATCGGCGCTCTCAACGGCATCAAGGTGTCCATCCCCGGCTGGGTCCCGGGCGTCGGCGGCAAGACCTTCGGCGTCAGCCTGCCGAGAATCCCCATGCTGGCCACCGGCGGTGTCGTCATGCCCCGCTCCGGCGGTGTCCCTGCGATCCTCGCCGAGGCCGGTGAGGCGGAGGCCGTCCTGCCGCTGAGCAAGCTCGAGCGGCTGCTGAGGCGGGCCGCCGCGCAGGGCCCGGCGTACGCCGGGGCCGCCGGGGCGGGCGGCGCGCTGCACATCGAGCACTACTACGCGGCCGAGAGCAGCAGCCCGCAGCGGACCGCCGACGCCCTGATGTTCCTGGCGAAGGCACGCGGATGAGTACCGCCAAGAGGACCGCGGGCGGATGGACGGCCGATCCGCTCGTGGGAGTCCGGCCCGCCCTGCGTACCTTTCGCAGTCGGCTCGAGCAGAGTGGCGGCAGCCTGCGTTCGCTCAAGGGCGCTGTCACGAAAGCAGCCACCGCCGCCGACCGCGTCCAGTCCGTCACCGACCAGAGCAGCACCGCGGTACGGCAGACGAAGGCGAACGCCGAAGCCGCCACCCGCTCCGTCGCCCGGGCAGGACAGACAGCGACCACCGCCGCGACCGGAATGAAGTCCGCCGGCGGCGGGGCAAAGGGCTCCTCCAGATCCCTGGGCAAACTCCTGTCGGGACTCGGAGGGGTCGTGGCTCTCGTCGCGGGGCTGCTCAGCATCGCCGGCCCGCTCGGCGACCTCATGGGCACCTTCGGCACCGCCATGACCATCGGCTCCGGCGTCATGCTGATCATCAACGCGCTCACCCGCGCCAACCCCATCGGCTTCGTCACCGGGCTGCTGCTCCCCGTGGCCGGATGGCTGCTCGACCTCGCGATGAACTCCGAGACCGGGCAGCGGCTGATGCAGCAGCTCGCCACGCTCGTACTGAAGTACGTCGAGGGCTATCTGACCGTCATGACGCCGCTGCTCAAGGGCATCGCGAGCGCGGTGAACACGTACGTCACCGTCTACCTCGGTGTCATCACGACCGCGCTCACCGTGATCGGCGCGCTCGTGGGTACCGGCTTCGCCGTCCTGAAGGCGCTGACCACCGGGGACACCCGGGCGCTCAGCGGCAGGGTGGCGTCGGTCTGGCGGGGTTTCAAGGACGCGGTGAAGCCGGCGCTGGACTGGATCACCAAGGACCTCCCCCGGATGTTCACCCGGATCAAGGAGGCCACGTCCAACACCCTGGGCGCGATGGGGAAGTTCGTGACGACCGGCGCGCAGACCGTGGCCGGTGTGGTCAAGGGGCCGATCCAGGGGCTCGTCGCCTTCGCCAACTGGGTCATCGACGGGCTCAACTCCCTGAGCTTCTCGATCCTCGGCAAGAAGTTCGGCATCCACCTGAACAAGATCCCGATGCTCGCGGAGGGCGGCGTCGCCGTCCCCGGCGCCTCCCGGGGCGCGGGCCGGGTGCTGCCGCTGACCGCCCTGGAGCGGCAGCGGACGCTCGCCCGGCGGCACGGGTCACGGACGTCAGCGCCGCCACACCGCGTCAAGGAGTTCCACGAGAGCGCGGGCACCGGCGCCCGGGGCACCGCGGAGGACCTGCTCTTCCTGGCCGCGGCACACGCATGCGCCTGAACCCGCGCACGGGCCCGCGCAGAGGCCCGCGCCCGAGCCCACGCGGAGGCCCGCACCCGAGCCGCGCACGAGCCCGCACACAAGAGTGAGGTGACGGCCCGATGGCCGAGTTCACGACAACCGCATACACCGACTACACCGAGGACGCCGCCCCCGGCTCACTCATCACCCGCGACGGGCAGATGCAGTGGGCCGGACTGCTGATGGGCCCCGGCACCCCGTACGAGATCGACCGCAGCGGCCTCAGCGGCTGGGAGGACCTGCCGGAGTACGACTCCTCCGACGCCGACCACCCCACCGCGCACGGCGCCTGGCCGGGCGCCCGCTACGCCAAGCCCCGCAAGGTCGGCGGCACGGTGTGGACCGTCCCGGCACAGGACGGCGCCGCCTCCTCGCTCGCCGCCACCCGCGTCCTGCGCCAGGCCCTGCTGCTGGGCGACGCGGAGCGCTGGCTGGCGGTGCGGCTGCACGGCGAGACGCTGGCCGTACGGGCCCGGGTCAGCCAGCGGGTGCTGGCCGCCGACCGGACGTACACCACGCAGGGCGTCTCCCGGGCGTCCGTGCAGTGGTACGCCACCGACCCGCGCCGCTACTCGGTCACCGAGCAGAGCGCCGTCACCGGCGCCCCGCAGCCGGAGAGCGGTCTGACCTGGCCGCTGACCTGGCCGCTGTACTGGGGACAGGCGACCTCCACCGGGGACGTCAACGCCGACAACGGCGGCTCGGCGCCCACCCACCCGGTGATCACCTTCACCGGCCCGTGCGCCAACCCGACGGTGACCGACCGGACCTCGGCACAGCGACTGCGCTACGAGATCGCGCTGGCCACGGGCGACGAGCTCGTCGTCGACACCGCCGCGGGCACGGTCACCCTCAACAGCACCGCCTCCCGCCGGCACACCGCGGCCGCCGACAGCAGCCCCGAGGAACTCTTCGCTTTCGCCCCCGGCCGCGCCCAGCTGGCCTTCCGACCCGACGTCTACGGCACCGGCGCGCAGATGACGGTGCGCTGGCGAGAAGCGGAGTGGTGATCCCATGACCGTGCGAGCCGCCTGGCTCACGGAGACCGGCCAGACCCGGGAGGACACCCGGGTCACCCTGTCCGGACTCCTCACCCCGAACGCCCTGGTCGCCGAGAACATCCCGCTCAAGGCCCGCGGCGGCATCGTCCCCGGCGGCTTCGCGCTCACCGGCGCCCCCGGGGGCATGACGCTCACGATCGGCACCGGCCGCGCCTTCGTGCAGGGCGGCCGGACCGGCCAGGGCGCCTACCCCGTGGCGGTGACCGAACCCGAGAGCCTGACCGTCGACGACGGCGACCCCACGCACCAGCGGCTCGACCTGGTCGAACTCGTCGTCCAGGACAGCGCCTACGACGGCACCGCGGACACGGTGGCACGCGTCCGGCTGGTCAAGGGCACCCCCGCGGCCACGCCCCAGCAGCCGGTCGGCCCCGCCGGCAGCACCCTGCCGCTCTACCGGATCCTGGTGCCCGCCGGGGCGTCGGCCGGCGTCGGCGGACTGGCCTGGGACTCCGCCGTCACCAACCTGCGCTACCCGACGGTGGCCCTGGGCGGCATCGTCCCCGCCTTCGGTTTCAACGGCGCGTACGCCGGTCAGTACCGGGACAACGCGGGCGTCCTGGAGCGCTGGGACGGGGCCGCCTGGGTCGCGTACGCCAAGGGCGTCGGCGGGATCCCGCCGGCCGGCACCCTCACCGCCGGCACCTACGCCGGCCAGTACCAGGAGGACCCCACCGGCCCGCTCCAGCGCTGGGACGGCGGCGCCTGGGTCCCGTACCCGAAGTCCGTCGGCGGCATCGCCCCCGCCGGCACCGTCGCCACCGGCGGCTACCCCGGCCAGTACCGGGAGGACTCCGCCGGCCTGCTCCAGCGGTGGAACGGCTCGGCGTGGATCTACGCGGAGGGCCGCGCCACCCTGCTGCTCAGCGTCTCGCAGACCGGCATGCAGTCGGTGGCCCACGGCACGTGGACGCAGGTGAGCATGCAGAGCACGGACGTGGACGACGCGGCCGCCTGGTCGGGATCCAACACCTACACGGTGCCGAGGGCGGGCTGGTGGCGGGTGGCGGCCAACGTCAGCTGGTTCACCGAGTCCACCTCGGGTTCGCGCGGCGCGCGCGTCCACCTCAACGGCACCGGCGTCCCGCGCGCCACCTGGCTGATCGGCGCGGGCCCGGCCATCACCTCGGTCGGCGGCACCGCCCTGCTCAGGTGCGCGGCGGGCGACAAGCTCGCGCTCCACGCGCTGCAGAACTCCGGCTCCGCCGTCAGCACGCTCGGCGGCGCCGGCTACGCCACCAACCTCACGGCCGAGTGGCTGAGGGCCTGACGCGTTCTGACGGGCCCTCACCTCACCCGCACCCTTCCTCCGGAGTTCCCTCCGAAGACCACAGGAGACAGCAGATGAACCTGCGCAGCTCATGGGTGGCCGAGACCGGCCAGACCCGCGAGGACACCCGGCTGACCCAACTCGGCGCGACCACCCCGGCCAACCCGCTGGACGTCCGCTCCGGCATCCTGCCCGGCTCCTACGACGGCCAGTACCGCCTCTCCGGCTTCTGGATGGAGGGCGGCGCGGGCACCATGACCGCCACCGTCCACGAGGGCCGGGCCGTCATCCAGGCAGACAGCAACCAGGGCGCCTACCCGGTCGCCCTGGCCGAGCCGATCACCCTCACCTTCGCCGACGGCGACGCCTCCAACCCCCGGATCGACCTCGTCGTCCTGAAGATCTACGACGACCTGTACGACGACTCGGGCTTCACCAAGGCCTCGGTCGAGATCATCAAAGGCACCCCCGGCGCCACCCCCGCCGTGCCCGCCGTGCCGGGCATCGGGCTGCCGATCTACCAGGTCAGGGTCCCCGCAGGGAGCAGCGCCGGCAACGGCGGCGTCAACTGGAACGGCGCCATCGACCTGCGGACGCCCACCGTCGCGGTCGGCGGCATCCTGCCGGCGGTCGGCGAGAGCGGCAACGGCGCCTACCCCGGCCAGTACCGGGACTCCGGCGGCGCCCTCCAGCGCTGGGACGGCTCCGCATGGGTCGGCTACCCGAGCGCCCTGGGCGGCATCGCCCCCGCCGGGACGGTGACCACGGCCAGCTACACCGGGCAGTACCGGGACAGCTCCGACGGGACCCTGCAGCGCTGGGACGGCTCGGCCTGGGTCTCGTACCAGCGGGTCCCCACCTGGACCAACTACACGCCCGTCTGGTACTCGTCCGTGGGTCCCGCGCCCGTGGTCGGCAACGGAAGCCTCAACGGCAGGTACGTCAAGACCGGAAACCTCGTCCACGTCCGCGTACGGCTGGCCATGGGCACGACGACCAACCTCGCCGCGCTGGACGCCACGGGCGCCTGGTCCCTCTCCATGCCGTTCCTCCCGGCATCGGGCTGGATGACCGACATCCTGCTGAACGTCGTCGGCTTCAGCAGCAACGGCTTCCGGTTCTTCCAGGGCGCCGCCCAGCTGGGGACGGCCAACGGCGGCGTGGCCACGAGGCTGACCGTCGCCTCGGGCACGGCCGCGGCGAGCTGGACCAAGTCGGTGCCCTACACCTGGCAGGCCGGCGACGTCCTGTCGATCTGGGGCTCCTACGAGTCCGCCTCCTGACGAAAGGACACGCGATGACCGTACGTTCCGCCTGGCTGTCACCCGACGGCCAGACCCGGGAGGACACCCGGGTCACCCAGATCGGGGCGGTCACCCCGGTCACCGACATCAAGGGACGCTCCGGTGTCCTGCCCGGCTCCGAGAACGGCCTGTACCGGGTCACCGGACTCTGGCTGAACGGCACCGCCGGCGGCATGACCGCCACCGTCGGGGTGGGCCGGGCCGTCGTCCAGACGTCCGTCGCCCGCGGCGCCTATCCGGTCGCCGTCACCGAACCGGTCCCGCTCACCTTCGCCGCCGGCGATCCCCTGTTCGGCCGCGTCGACCTCGTCGTCCTGCGGATCTACGACGACGACTACGACGGCTTCGACCGCGCCGAGGCCGTCGTCGAGATCGTCCCCGGCACCCCGGCCGCCACGCCGGTCGCCCCCGCGGCCCCGGACGCCTCCCTCGTCCTGTTCAGCGTCGCGGTGGCCAAGAACGCCGGCGCCGGCAGCGGCGGCATCGACTGGGACAACGCCCGTATCGACCTGCGCCCCACCACCGTCCCGGTCGGCGGCATCCTGCCGACCCGCTCGGACGACACCGCGCCCGGCGGCTACCCCGGCCACTACCGGGACGTCAACGACACGCTCCAGCGCTGGAGTTCCACGGCCTGGGTGCCCTACCCCAAGGGCGTCGGCGGGGTCGTCCCGGCCGGGGTGCTGACCACCGGCGGCTACACGGGCCAGTACCGCGACTCCTCGCTCGGCCAGCTCCAGCGCTGGAACGGCAGCGCCTGGCTGCCCGCCGTGCCGGGTCCGGCGTTCGCCTCGTCGCTGGACGCCGGGACCACCGCCTCGACGACGTACACCGCCGCCCTGGCCTCCACCGCCGTCACGGCGCTCACGCTCAACTTCACCGCTCCGCCGTCCGGCTCCGTGGTCATCGGCCTGGGCGCCCGGATGTCCTCGGGCGGCGAGACCGCGCAGGCGCACATGTCCCCGCAGGTCACGCTGGGCTCCACGGTGATCTGGGCGGCGGACGACGAGCGGGCCGCGTCCGGTTCGGGCGCCGTGGCCAAGTCGACGTCGACCCAGCTGCGCCTGAACTCCCTCGCCGCCGGCTCCACCTACACCGTCACCGCGATGCACCGGTCCAGCAACGCGAGCTTCACCTGCGCGTTCGACACCATCTTCCTGCGCGTCGACCCGATCGCCTGAACCGGCGTCCCGCTCCCGCACGTTCTCCCGAAAGGAGTCGACCATGCCCGTGCGCTCCGGATGGCTCTCCCCCGACGGCCAGTCCCGTGACGACACCCGCCTCGTCTCGCTCGGCGCCCTGACCCCGACCTCGCCCGTCGCCACCCGCTCCGGTGTCCTGCCGGGCTCCTCCGACGGCGCCTCCCGCATCTCCGGCTTCACGCTCACGGGCACCGCGAACAGCATGTCCGCCACGGTCAGCCCCGGCCGTGCCGTGCTCCAGAGCACCGATGCCAGGGGCGCCTACCCGGTCGCCCTCACCGAGTATTCGCCCGTGACGTTCGCGGACGGCAACGCCCAGCACAACCGCGTCGATCTGCTCGTCCTACGGATCTACGACCAGGCCCACGACGGTTCCGGCCGCACCGAAGCCGTCGTCGAGATCGTCCCGGGCACCCCGGCCGCGGCCCCGACGGCACCGGCGGCGCCCGGCCTGTCGCTTCCGCTGTACGAGGTCACCGTGCCGGCCAACGCGAGCGCGGGCACCGGCGGCATCGCCTGGGCCTCGGCGCTGGCCGGCCGCCGCACCGCCACGGTCGGCGTCGGCGGCATCCTCCCGGTGACGACGGACACCTCCACCGGCGCCTACCCCGGCCAGTACCGTGACCTGGGCGGCCAGCTCCAGCGCTGGAGCGGCACCGCCTGGACCGACTACCCGGTCCTCCCCACCTGGCAGAGCTGGACGCCGACCTGGGTCACCAGCACCGGGGCGGCGCCCCCCGCCTTCGGCAACGCCTCGCTCAGCTGCCGGTACGTCAAGTTCGGCACGACCGTGCACCTGAACTTCGCGATCACGTTCGGCAGCACCACGTCCTTCGGCACCAGCCCCTCCACGAACGACAACTGGCGCTTCGGGCTGCCGGTCGCCGCGGCTTCGACGCGCCTGCTGATCGGCTTCGCCGAGCTCGCCGCCGCCGACGCCGCCAACCGCGCCACGGCACGCCTCCACCTCTCCACCACCACGGCCTTCGAGCTGATCCTCGCCTCGGGCCGGCCCACCGCCACCGCCATCCCCAACACCGGCGGGCTGGACTCGCTCACGCCGTGGACCTGGGCCGCCGGGCACACCATCGTGGGCAACGCCACCTACGAGGCCGCGTCATGACGAACACGAACACGCCGTACCGCGCGATCTTCTGCGATCTGCGCACCGACGACACCATCGACATCCTGCCCCTGCGGGACGTCACCGTCGACGACTACATCGGCAGGGCCGGATCCCTCTCCGGCACCGTCCCCGTCCCCAACCCGGAGATGGCAGCCCGCGTCCGCCGCATCGAGGAGGGCCGCACCGCGGTCTACCTCCAGCGCGGCAACGACCTGTGGTGGGGCGGCATCATCTGGACATCGACCCTGCAGAGCGACGACCGGGGCGTGCTCACCCTCGGCATCCAGGCGGCGACCTTCGAGTCGTACGCGGGCCGCCGCCGTATCCGCCAGGACCTCAGGTTCCCGGGAAGCGACGACCAGCTGGAGGTGGCCCGCCGGCTGTGGCGGCACCTCCAGACCGGCGAGCTCGTGGACGACGGCACGCCTCCCGCGCCGACGGGCGGCGACATCGGCATCACCTACGGGAGCGAGACCTCGGGGCGGCTCCGTTCGGTGTCGTACCGCGACGGCGACGAGACCGTCTACCTGGAGGCGATCGACGCCCTGGCCGCCCTGGAGAACGGCTTCGAGCACTACATCGCCGTGTACCGCGACCCGGTCACCGGCACCCGCGTCCGCCGGCTGCGGCTGGGCAGTCCGAAGATCACCACCGGCAGCACCGACCTGGTGATGGACCGACCCGGCACGATCCTGTCGTACACGTTCCCGCGCGACGCCACCCGCGGCGGGACCACCGCCCGGGCCCGCGGCGCCACCGACAACACCAACCAGGCCGTGGAGTCCCGCCCGCTGTTCGCCGACGCCGACATCCCGGACGGCGAGGCCCTGATCGCAGTCGGCTATCCGCGCGTCGACCTCGCCTCGGACCACAACGACATCGCGAGCACCACGATCCTGCGGTCCCTGGCCAACGCCGAACTCGCCGAGGGCACCGGAGCCGTGGTGATCCCCGAGATCAGCGTCCGGCTCGACGACCTGGTGCCGTCCGCGCTGCTCGGCCGCACCGTCCGCCTCCGGATCACCGACGAGTGGTGGACCGAGGGGCTGGACGCCCGTTACCGGGTCATCGGAGTCAAGGTCAGCCCCGCCCAGCGCGGCCGCCCCGACACCGCCGAGCTCTACCTGGAGGAGGTCTGATGCCCCAGCTCCCCGAAGACATCATCGACCGGCTCACCCAGATGGAACGCCGTATCCAACAGCTGTCCACCGCCGTCAACACCCGTCCCGCCCTCAACACGATCACCGGCGGCGAGGTGGAGATCAAGGACGGCACCCTGAAGGTCACCGACGGCGGCACCTTCCTGGTCCAGCGGCCCGGCAGCACCGACACGATGTTCCGGGTGGGCTCGTGGAAGGACGACGAGTACGGCCTGGAGATCCACCGCCAGACCGGCAGCCTCGCCATGACCCTGTTCAACGGGGACGGCAGCGCCGGTTCGCTCCAGCCGCTACGGATCTACGACAGCGGCGACCGCGAGATCATCTCCGACGACGTCAACAGCGGCGGCCTGGCCCGGCCCTGGCTGGCCATGCTGCCCCCGCAGGACACGGCGCAGGCACGCTGGCCGCAGACCGCCTCGACGTCCTGGGCGACGATCGCGATGTCGTACAACCCGGTCTGGCAGCCGAAGATGCGGCTGCGGCTGAGCACCGCGGCCGGCTCCGGCGCGACCGGTCAGGTCCGGGTGCTGGTGAACAGCGCCCAGTGGGGGCCGACGGTCGCCGCGGGCACCGAGTTCGACTACACGGACCTGATCAGCACCACCTTCTCCGCCGTGTACACCACCGCGGTCAAGGTCGAGATCCAGGCGATCGTCACCTCCACCTCCGGCACCGTCTACGCCAACCCGGTCCTCATGCACGGCCGTCAGAGCTGACCCCGACTTCTCAGGAAGGCAGCGCGCCCATGGACATCGACCCCACCCAGCCCTGGGGCCTCGCGATCGACTACGCGGGCCGGGCCACCCTCACCGAGAGCGGCCACACGATCCACGTCAACGTCTCCGACACCAGCCTCAGCTCGGTCATCGGTCCCGACTCGATCAGCGGGACCTACTCGCCGGTCAACGTCACCGCCCAGTTCACCGAGACCGGTGAGGGCGGCGCCGTACTGCGCGGCACCGGGCGCGTCACGATCATGCCGGTCGGCACGGACCCGGTCGTCCCCGACCGGACGGCCGTCCAGCGAGCGGTCGCCGAGGCCCTGACCGACTTCGCGACCAACGCGGCGGCCTACGTCGCCCTGTGCGCCCAGTGGCAGCCGGACGACGGCGCCGGGGACGGCGACGGCACCACCCCGGCCCCCGGGACCGAACCGGACCCGGACCCGGACACCGAGGCCGATCCCGAGACCGCCGCCGACGCGGCCGCCCAGACAGGCACCGACGCCGGCACCGCCACCGAGGCCGACGCCGGCACCAGCACCAGCACCAGCACCGACGGCGACCCCGCCATGATCTGAGGCCACCGCGCCGACAGAGGAACAGCCCCGCCACCACCCCCGCCACCCCGAGCCGCTCCCCGCCGGCCGGGGTTTTCTCATGCCCGAACACTCCCCAGGGAGGCACCACCATGGCCAACCCCCTCTCCGCCGACGCCCTCGTGTCCGCATTGCGGGCCGAGGGCGTCACCGTCGTCGAGCACTCCGGCTGGCGCACCAACAACCGCAACCACAAGGGAAGCTGGGGCCCGGTCAACGGCGTGATCGTCCACCACACCGTCACCTCCGGCACCAGCAACAGCGTGAACCTGTGCTTCGACGGCCACTCCGCGCTGCCCGGCCCCCTCTGCCACGGCGTGATCGCCAAGGACGGCACGGTCCACCTGGTCGGCAACGGCCGTGCCAACCACGCGGGAAGCGGGGACGGCGACGTCCTGAGGGCCGTCATCGCCGAGAAGGCCCTGCCCGCGCCGAACGAGAACGACACCGACGGCAACGTCCACTTCTACGGCTTCGAGTGCGTCAACCTCGGCGACGGCAAGGATCCCTGGCCGGACGTCCAGCTGGAGGCCATGGTCCGCGCCTCCGCCGCGCTGTGCCGAGCACACGGCTGGTCGGCCGCCTCCGTGATCGGCCACAAGGAGTGGACCAGCACGAAGATCGACCCGCGTGGCATCGCGATGGCCGACTTCCGGGCCAGGGTCACGACCCGGCTGGGCAAGCAGACGACCCCCACCCCCGGCACCGGCACCGGCACCGGCAAGCCGAAGTACCAGCCCTTCCCGGGCGCCGCCTGGTTCAGGAACAGCCCGAAGTCGGCGATCGTCACCGCGCTGGGCAGGCGCCTGGTCGCCGTCGGCTGCTCCGCCTACACCTCCGGCCCCGGCCCGCAGTGGACCGAGGCCGACCGTCTCTCCTACGCCAAGTGGCAGCGCAAGCTCGGCTACACCGGCGCCGACGCCGACGGCTGGCCGGGCGCCAGGTCCTGGGCCGCGCTGAAGGTTCCGTACAGCTCCTGAGAATCGAGGCTCCCGATGTCAGAGGCCGCCAAGCGCACCCTCCGTACCGTTCTCCAGACCGCTGTCGGCCTGTGCGTCCTGCTGCCGACGGTCGTCGACGCCGCCGGCGTCCCCGGCACCCTGCCCTGGGTCGCCGCGGCGCTCACCGCCGCCGCGGGCGTGACCAGGGTCATGGCCCTGCCCGTCGTGCAGACCCTGCTGCCCTCATGGCTGCGCACGGACACCGCGGCCGACGCAAGAGCCGGCGAAGGGCACAGCGAAAAGAGCGACGCGTGAACGAACCCTTCTCCGACCCGGCCGCCGTGGCCCTGGAACTGGAGCGGCTGCGCGGCACCGTCGAGGCCGGCTTCGCCCGCGTCGACGGCTCGCTCGCCCTGCTGGTCCAGCGCAGCGACCAGACCGACAAGCAGATAGCCGACCACGAACAGCGCCTCGACGCCCTGGAACGCTCCCGCTGGCCGCTCGCCAGCATCGGCGCCCTGGCCGCCCTGGCGACGGTGGCCGTCACCGCCTGGGAGCTGACCGGCCGCTAGACCTGTCCCGGACAAGCCGAAGGGCGGCCACCCCGTACGCAACGGGGTGACCGCCCTTCAGCACTTCAGACGTACGCCTTACTGGTTGTACGGACCGTAGTCGTAGTCCTCCAGCGGAACGGCCTGGCCGGAGCCGGTGCCGAACGGCGAGTAGTCGATGTCGTCGTAGCCGACGGCCGAGTACATCGCGGCCTTGGCCTCCTCGGTCGGCTCGACCCGGATGTTGCGGTAGCGGGACAGACCCGTACCGGCCGGGATGAGCTTACCGATGATGACGTTCTCCTTGAGGCCGATCAGGGAGTCGGACTTGGCGTTGATCGCCGCGTCCGTCAGCACCCTGGTCGTCTCCTGGAAGGACGCCGCCGACAGCCAGGACTCCGTGGCCAGCGAGGCCTTGGTGATACCCATGAGCTGCGGACGACCGGAGGCCGGGTGACCGCCCTCCTGCACCACACGACGGTTCTCGACCTCGAACTTCGAGCGCTCGACGAGCTCGCCGGGCAGCAGCTCGGCGTCGCCGGACTCGATGATCGTCACCCGGCGCAGCATCTGCCGGATGATGATCTCGATGTGCTTGTCGTGGATCGACACACCCTGCGAGTTGTACACCTTCTGGACCTCGCCGACCAGGTGGACCTGGACGGCACGCTGACCCAGGATGCGCAGCACGTCGTGCGGGTTGGTGGCACCCACGGTGAGCTTCTGGCCCACCTCGACGTGCTCGCCCTCGCTGACCAGGAGACGGGCGCGCTTCGAGATCGGGAACGCCGTCTCGTCGCTGCCGTCGTCCGGCGTGATGACGATCTTCTTGGTCTTCTCGGTCTCCTCGATCCGCACGCGGCCCTGGGCCTCGGAGATCGGGGCGACACCCTTCGGGGTACGGGCCTCGAAGAGCTCGACGACACGCGGCAGACCCTGGGTGATGTCGTCACCGGCCACACCACCGGTGTGGAAGGTACGCATCGTCAGCTGGGTACCGGGCTCACCGATGGACTGTGCGGCGATGATGCCGACCGCCTCACCGATGTCGACCAGCTTGCCGGTGGCCAGCGAGCGGCCGTAGCACATGGCGCAGGTGCCGACCTGGGACTCACAGGTCAGGATCGAACGGGTCTTGACCTCCTCGACACCGTGGCGCACGAGCTGGTCGATGAGCACGTCGCCCAGGTCCACGTTGGCCGGCGCGATCACCTTGCCGTCGATGACGACGTCCTCGGCGAGCATGCGGGCGTAGACGCTGGTCTCGACGTCCTCGGCCTTGCGCAGCACGCCGGCCTCGTCGTGCGAGGCGATCCGCAGCTTCAGACCGCGCTCGGTGCCGCAGTCCTCCTCGCGGATGATGACGTCCTGCGACACGTCCACCAGACGACGGGTCAGGTAACCCGAGTCGGCGGTACGCAGGGCGGTGTCGGCCAGACCCTTACGGGCACCGTGCGTCGAGATGAAGTACTCGAGGACGGACAGGCCCTCACGGAACGAGGCCTTGATCGGACGCGGGATGGTCTCGTTCTTCGCGTTCGACACCAGACCACGCATACCGGCGATCTGCCGCATCTGCATCATGTTTCCTCGGGCACCCGAGTCAACCATCATGAAGATGGGGTTCGTCTTGGGGAAGTTCGCGTTCATCGCCTCGGCGACCTCGTTGGTCGCCTTGGTCCAGATCGCGATGAGCTCCTGCGTGCGCTCTTCCTTGGTGATCAGACCACGCTCGTACTGCTTCTGAACCTTCTCGTCCTGCGCCTCGTAGCCCGCGACGATGGCCTTCTTCGCCTCGGGGACGACGACGTCGGAGATGGCCACGGTGACACCGGAACGGGTGCCCCAGTAGAAGCCGGCCGCCTTCAGGTTGTCGAGCGTCGCCGCCACGATGACCTTGGGGTAGCGCTCCGCGAGGTCGTTGACGATCTCACCGAGCTGCTTCTTGCCCACCGAGTAGTCGACGAACGGGTAGTCCTCGGGCAGCAGCTCGTTGAAGAGCGCGCGGCCCAGGGTCGTCCGCAGGCGGAAGGTGTCACCCTGCTGCCACTCCGGCTCACCCTCTTCGCGGGCCGGCGGGGTCCAGCCGCGCGGCGGGATGGTGCCCACCGGGAAGCGGATGTCGATCGCCGACTGCAGCGCGAGCTCACCGGCGTCGAACGCCATGACCGCCTCGGCCGAGGAGCCGAACGCGCGGCCCTCGCCCTTGGTGTCACGCAGCTCGCCGTCGGTGGTGAGGAAGAACAGACCGAGGACCATGTCCTGGGTCGGCATCGTCACCGGACGGCCGTCGGCGGGCTTCAGGATGTTGTTCGAGGACAGCATCAGGATGCGGGCCTCGGCCTGCGCCTCCGCGGAGAGCGGCAGGTGGACGGCCATCTGGTCACCGTCGAAGTCCGCGTTGAACGCGGTGCAGACGAGCGGGTGGATCTGGATGGCCTTGCCCTCGACCAGCTGCGGCTCGAAGGCCTGGATGCCGAGGCGGTGCAGGGTGGGCGCACGGTTCAGCAGAACCGGGTGCTCGGCGATGACCTCTTCGAGGACGTCGTAGACGACCGTGCGGCCGCGCTCCACCATGCGCTTCGCGCTCTTGATGTTCTGCGCGTGGTTCAGGTCGACCAGGCGCTTCATCACGAACGGCTTGAAGAGCTCCAGCGCCATCGCCTTCGGCAGACCGCACTGGTGCAGCTTCAGCTGCGGACCGACGACGATCACGGAACGCGCGGAGTAGTCCACACGCTTGCCGAGCAGGTTCTGACGGAATCGACCCTGCTTGCCCTTCAGCATGTCGCTGAGGGACTTCAGCGGGCGGTTACCGGGACCGGTGACCGGGCGACCACGACGACCGTTGTCGAACAGCGCGTCGACGGCCTCCTGGAGCATGCGCTTCTCGTTGTTCACGATGATCTCGGGCGCACCGAGGTCGAGAAGGCGCTTCAGGCGGTTGTTCCGGTTGATCACACGGCGGTACAGGTCGTTCAGGTCGGAGGTCGCGAAGCGGCCACCGTCCAGCTGCACCATCGGGCGAAGGTCCGGCGGGATGACCGGCACGCAGTCCAGCACCATGCCCTTGGGGCTGTTGCTGGTCTGCAGGAACGCGGAGACGACCTTCAGGCGCTTGAGCGCACGGGTCTTCTTCTGGCCCTTGCCGGTGCGGATGATCTCGCGGAGGCGCTCGGCCTCCTCGTCGAGGTCGAAGGACTCCAGGCGCTTCTGCAGCGCCGCGGCACCCATCGAACCGTCGAAGTACGTGCCGAAGCGGTCACGCAGCTCGCGGTAGAGCAGCTCGTCGCCCTCGAGGTCCTGGACCTTGAGGTTCTTGAAGCGGGCCCACACCTCGTCGAGACGGTCGATCTCGCGCTGGGCGCGGTCGCGCAGCTGCTTCATCTCGCGCTCGGCGCCTTCGCGCACCTTGCGGCGCACGTCGGCCTTGGCGCCCTCGGCCTCGAGCTCGGCCAGGTCGGTCTCGAGCTTCTTGGCGCGGGCCTCGAGGTCGGCGTCGCGACGGTTCTCGATCTGCTGACGCTCGACGGAGACGTGCGCCTCCAGCGAGGGCAGGTCACGCGTACGGCGCTCGTCGTCGACGTACGTGATCATGTACGCCGCGAAGTAGATGACCTTCTCGAGGTCCTTGGGAGCCAGGTCGAGCAGGTAGCCCAGACGGCTCGGGACACCCTTGAAGTACCAGATGTGCGTCACGGGGGCGGCGAGCTCGATGTGGCCCATCCGCTCACGACGCACCTTGGCGCGGGTCACCTCGACGCCGCAGCGCTCACAGATGATGCCCTTGAAGCGGACACGCTTGTACTTGCCGCAGTAGCACTCCCAGTCCCGGGTCGGACCGAAGATCTTCTCGCAGAAGAGTCCGTCCTTTTCGGGCTTGAGCGTGCGGTAGTTGATGGTCTCGGGCTTCTTGACCTCGCCGTGGCTCCACTGACGGATGTCGTCAGCGGTAGCCAGACCGATCCGGAGCTCGTCGAAGAAGTTGACGTCGAGCACTATGCGTCAATCCCTCTCAGGGTTGTAAGTCTTGGGGTCTGATACGGGGGTCCCGGGGCCGGCAGGGCTCAACGTCGTGAGCCCTGCCGAACTCCCGTCAGACCTCTTCGACGCTGCTCGGCTCACGCCGGGACAGGTCGATGCCGAGCTCCTCCGCAGCGCGGAAGACATCCTCGTCGGTGTCACGCATCTCGATGGACATACCGTCACTGGACAGCACCTCCACGTTCAGGCAGAGAGACTGCATCTCCTTGATGAGCACCTTGAAGGACTCGGGGATACCAGGCTCGGGGATGTTCTCGCCCTTGACGATGGCCTCGTAGACCTTCACGCGGCCGGTGACGTCGTCGGACTTGATCGTCAGCAGCTCCTGGAGGGCGTACGCGGCGCCATAAGCCTCCAGCGCCCACACCTCCATCTCGCCGAAACGCTGACCGCCGAACTGCGCCTTACCACCCAGCGGCTGCTGGGTGATCATCGAGTACGGACCGGTCGAACGGGCGTGCAGCTTGTCGTCGACCAGGTGGTGCAGCTTCAGGATGTACATGTAGCCGACCGAGATCGGCTCCGGGAACGGCTCACCGCTACGGCCGTCGAACATCCGCGCCTTACCGGTCGGGAGCACCATGCGCTCGCCGTCGCGGTTCGGGATGGTGTGGTTCAGCAGACCCGCGAGCTCGTCCTCACGCGCACCGTCGAAGACGGGGGTGGCGACATTGGTACCCGGGGCGACCTGGTCGGCGCCGATGAGCTGGAGGCGCTTCGCCCAGTCCTCGCCGAGACCGGAGACGTCCCAGCCGCGGCTGGCGAGCCAGCCGAGGTGGATCTCCAGCACCTGTCCCGGGTTCATTCGGGACGGCACACCCAGCGGGTTGAGGATGATGTCGACCGGGGTCCCGTCCTCGAGGAACGGCATGTCCTCGATGGGCAGGATCTTGGAGATGACACCCTTGTTGCCGTGGCGGCCGGCGAGCTTGTCACCGTCCGTGATCTTGCGCTTCTGCGCCACGTAGACGCGAACCAGCTGGTTCACGCCCGGCGGCAGCTCGTCGCCCTCTTCACGGTCGAAGACGCGGACGCCGATGACCTTGCCGATCTCGCCGTGCGGCACCTTCAGCGAGGTGTCACGGACCTCACGGGCCTTCTCACCGAAGATCGCGCGCAGCAGGCGCTCCTCCGGGGTCAGCTCGGTCTCACCCTTGGGCGTGACCTTGCCGACGAGGATGTCACCGGCGACGACCTCGGCACCGATACGGATGATGCCGCGCTCGTCGAGGTCGGCGAGGACCTCCTCGGAGACGTTCGGGATGTCCCGGGTGATCTCCTCGGGGCCGAGCTTGGTGTCACGGGCGTCGACCTCGTGCTCCTCGATGTGGATCGAGGAGAGGACGTCGTCCTGCACGAGGCGCTGCGACAGGATGATCGCGTCCTCGTAGTTGTGACCCTCCCACGGCATGAACGCCACGAGCAGGTTCTTGCCCAGGGCCATCTCGCCGTTCTCGGTGGCCGGGCCGTCGGCGAGGACCTGACCGGTGATGATCCGGTCGCCCTCGTTGACGATGACCTTCTGGTTGACCGAGGTGCCCTGGTTGGACCGGGAGAACTTGGCCAGGCGGTACGTGATGTACGTGCCGTCGTCGTTGGTCGTGGTGATGTAGTCCGCGGAGACCTCCTGGACCACACCGTCCTTCTCGGCCCTGACCACGTCGCCGGCGTCGACGGCGGAGCGGTACTCCATGCCGGTGCCGACGAGCGGGGCCTCGCTCTTGATGAGCGGCACGGCCTGACGCATCATGTTCGCGCCCATGAGGGCACGGTTGGCGTCGTCGTGCTCGAGGAACGGGATCATGGCGGTCGCGACCGACACCATCTGGCGCGGCGAGACGTCCATGTAGTCCACGTCGTCACCGGGGACGTAGTCGACCTCGCCGCCACGGCGGCGGACCAGGACGCGGTTCTCGGTGAAGCGCAGGTCGTCGTCGAGCGTGGCGTTGGCCTGCGCGATGACGAAGCGGTCCTCTTCGTCGGCCGTCAGGTAGTCGACCTCGTCGGTGACGACACCGTCGGTGACCCGGCGGTACGGCGTCTCCACGAAGCCGAACGCGTTGACGCGGCCGTAGGAGGCGAGCGAACCGATCAGACCGATGTTCGGGCCTTCGGGCGTCTCGATCGGGCACATGCGTCCGTAGTGGGACGGGTGCACGTCACGGACCTCGAAGCCGGCCCGCTCACGGGACAGACCACCCGGGCCGAGGGCGTTGAGACGACGCTTGTGCGTCAGACCCGACAGCGGGTTGTTCTGGTCCATGAACTGCGACAGCTGGCTGGTGCCGAAGAACTCCTTGATGGAGGCGACGACCGGCCGGATGTTGATCAGGGTCTGCGGCGTGATCGCCTCGACGTCCTGGGTCGTCATGCGCTCGCGCACGACGCGCTCCATACGAGCCAGACCCGTACGGACCTGGTTCTGGATGAGCTCGCCGACGCTGCGGATACGACGGTTGCCGAAGTGGTCGATGTCGTCGGTCTCGACCATGATCGAGCGACCGGACTCGCCGACCGTCTCGGTCTCCCCGGCGTGCAGCTTCACCAGGTACTTGATGGTCGCGATGACGTCCTCGACGGTCAGGACGCCGGCGTTGAGCGGGGCCTCGCCGCCGAGCTTCTTGTTCACCTTGTAGCGGCCGACCTTGGCGAGGTCGTAGCGCTTGGGGTTGAAGTAGAGGTTCTCGAGCAGCGTCTGCGCGGCCTCACGGGTCGGCGGCTCGCCCGGACGCAGCTTGCGGTAGATGTCCAGCAGCGCGTCGTCCTGGCCCTGGGTGTGGTCCTTCTCCAGGGTGGCGCGCATCGACTCGTACTCGCCGAACTCCTCGAGGATCTGCTCGGTGGTCCAGCCGAGCGCCTTCAGGAGGACGGTGACGGACTGCTTGCGCTTGCGGTCGATACGCACACCGACCATGTCGCGCTTGTCGATCTCGAGCTCCAGCCAGGCACCCCGGGAGGGGATGACCTTGGCGGAGAAGATGTCCTTGTCGGACGTCTTGTCGATGGAGGAGTCGAAGTAGACACCCGGCGAACGGACCAGCTGCGACACCACGACACGCTCGGTGCCGTTGATGACGAAGGTGCCCTTGTTGGTCATGAGCGGGAAGTCGCCCATGAAGACCGTCTGGGACTTGATCTCGCCGGTCTCGTTGTTGGTGAACTCGGCCGTCACGAAGAGCGGGGCCGCGTACGTGAAGTCGCGGTCCTTGCACTCGTCGATGCTGTTCTTCGGAGGCTCGAAACGGTGGTCGCGGAAGGTCAGCGACATCGACCCGGAGAAGTCCTCGATCGGAGAGATCTCCTCGAAGATCTCCTCCAGACCGGACTTGGTGGGGACGTCCTGACCGGACTCGAGAGCGGCCTCGACGCGACCCTTCCAGGCTTCGTTGCCGAGCAGCCAGTCAAAGCTCTCGGTTTGCAGCGCGAGAAGGTTCGGAACCTCGAGGGGCTCCCTGATCTTTGCAAAGGAGATGCGCAGCGGGGCGGTGCTGGCGGCGTTGTTCGTATTCGAGATCGAGGCGTTGCGCGAGGCGGCCAAGAGGGGGTCCTTCCGAGGGCTCGGACTCACTACGCGCGTACCGGCCCCTCTCCTGCGCGCAGAGACAGAAATCCCAGGTGAGGGATTGTCTGGTCGTCCGGCTCAAGTGAGGGCATGCCCCTGGTGACGGGCAGGGAACAGCTAACAGGCAGCGCAAAGGGTCAGTGTAGCCACTTGGCACACTGATGTCCAGTGCGGGTTTCTCGAGACCCTCGTAGTTCTCAACGCCCTCGTCTGCTAGCCCTCAACGCACGGTGATACTGCCCTCTTCGCCGTCGATCCATGCCTCGGATACGGATCCTTGTGACGACGCGTCCTGAGAATTGCGCGCTGCGTGCGGTTCGTCAAGGCCCCCCCGCGTGAACCACGACGCTCGGAGACACGATGAAGATCACCATACCCCCCGGTCAAGCGGGTGCAAGGTAACCGTGGCCGCGCTTCCAGGAACGCCGAAGAGCGACCACCCAGATGGATGATCGCTCTTCGGTGCGTGAGCGTTACAGCCCCGGAGGGACTGATTCAGCCTTCGCTTCCGGTCGTCGCCGACCGGAGGGTGTTACTTGACCTCGACGGAGGCGCCGGCGGCCTTGAGGGACTCGGCAGCCTTCTCGGCGGCCTCCTTGGCGACCTTCTCGAGGACGGGCTTCGGGGCGCCGTCGACGAGGTCCTTGGCCTCCTTCAGACCCAGGGAGGTCAGCTCACGCACGACCTTGATGACCTGGATCTTCTTCTCGCCGGCGCCGGTGAGGACGACGTCGAACTCGTCCTGCTCCTCGGCAACCTCAGCGGCGGCCGTCGGGCCGACGGGGGCAGCGGCGACCGCGGCGGCGGCGGTGACGTCGAACTTCTCCTCGAACGCCTTCACGAACTCGGAGAGCTCGATGAGGGTGAGGTTCTCGAACTGCGCGAGCAGCTCTTCCTGGGACAGCTTCGTCGCCATGGTGGGCGATCCTTCCATTCAATTCGGCAGGTGCCGGATGTACATGTCGGCGGGCGTACGTTCGGCCCGCGTCGACCGTCGCGTCAGGCGGCGGTCAAAGTGCGAGCCGAATTACTCGGCACCGCCCTGCTCGGCCAGCTTGACGCGAAGCGCCTCCGCGGTGCGGACGAACTTCGACGGAAGCGCCTGGAAGAGCGAGGCAGCCTGGGACTGCTTGCCCTTCATGGCGCCCGCCAGCTTGGCGAGCAGAACCTCGCGGGACTCGAGGTCCGCAAGCTTCTTGATCTCGTCGGCGGACAGCGCCTTGCCGTCAAGGACACCGCCCTTGATGACGAGGTTCGGGTTGTCCTTGGCGAAGTCACGAAGACCCTTCGCCGACGTCACCGGGTCACCAGTGATGAAGGCAACCGCCGTCGGACCGTTGAACAGGTCGTCGAGCGTCGAGATCCCGGCCTCGTTGGCCGCGATCTTGGTCAGCGTGTTCTTCACCACGGCGTACTGGGCGTCGTCACCGAGCGAACGACGCAGCGTCTTGAGCTGCGCCACGGTGAGACCCCGGTACTCGGTCAGCACAGCGGCGTTCGAGCTGCGGAACTGGTCCGCGAGCTCGGCTACCGCGGCAGCCTTGTCGGGCCTTGCCATAGAGCGTCGGCCTCCTTCCGGGTGATGAGGACCGCTCAGAAGGGGCTGGGACAAACGAAACGCCCCGGCGCAGGCGCACGGGGCGTAAGCTCGACCGAACGAATTCCGTGGAAGGATTTCGGTCCGGGAGCGTATCCACTGACACCTGCGCGGGTCGTCCGCATTGCAGCGGATCCTTCGGCCACCGCCCCCTCTTGCGAGAGCACGGCAACGACCAGCGGTCTTTGGCTTCTCGTGGAGAGTACGTGAACGGGTCGCCGTCAAGCAAATCCGCCCGTACGGGGACCGCGCGGGCAGGCCTCAGCCCCGGTCCTTCTTCAGCTCCCGGGCCATGTCCAGGGTGTCCGAGGCGGGCGGCGCCTGCAGGGTCACGGGCTTGCCGAAGTCGAGGAACGTGATGGTGAGGTCGAGCTCCCCGTGCCGTCCGAAGCCCTGCACCCGCAGCTGCCGCGTACGGTCCTCGGCGTCGGTCCACAGGTCCATGGTGAGTTCGTCCACACCCTGCTTCTCGTACTGCGCGAGGCTCTTCTCGGTCCGCTGCCGGACGCTCTTGTCCTCGTCCTGGTAGGCGGCGCGGATGTCGTCGACGGTGGCCGTGCCGGTGTAGCGGGTGGTGCGGACGCCGCCGACGGTCTCGGAGCCGGCCTTCTTCAGGTCGTCGGCCGCGGCGAGGAAGCCGCCCTCGTGAGAGGGGTTGTCCCGGACCCGGTCCACCATCGTGCCGGTGTCCACCTTGATCCCGCTGGGGGTGTCGGAGCTGCCCGGCGCCCCGAACCTGATCCAGTGCTTGCCGTCCTCGCCCGCCTCGTCGCTGCCCACGTACAGCACCCCGCCGACCAGCCGGAACTCACCCGTGCCCTTGTCGGGCCCGCTGAGCACGGTGGACTTCAGACTCATGGCCGGCGGCTCGATGCCGATCGCGGCCTCGGCCTTGATACGGCCCTCCTCCGGCGTCCGGCCGGTCATCCGGTAGCGCAGGGACACCGGCTGCTCCGCCTTCTCCGCGGCCCGGGTGACGGCCGTCGCGGCGGCCGAGTCACCCCCGCCCCCGGTACCGCCCGCCGCCGCGCAACCGGCGACGAGCAGCGCGGACAGCCCGAGTACACCCACACGGACACCCACGGCAGACCTCATCCGACTTCCCCCAGAACCCGATACAGCGAACACACGGTCGATTCACAGCAAGACCGTGAAGGTATCCCAGGGGATCGGGAGAGGTCCCGTGAATTACGAGCCGGTGCCCGCCCCCTGCTGCTTCACCAGCTCCGAGAAGTCCGCCGTGTCGCTCGCCGGAGGCACCTGGGCGGAGACCTCGGTGCCGTAGTCGCTGTAGTACGCGGTCTGGGTGTAGGCGCCCGCCGTGGTCTCGCCCTGCTCGACCTTCTTGACCAGAAGGTCCCGGTCGTCGACCCAGATGTCGACGGTCTCGGTGGTGACGCCGGCCTGCTCCAGCGTCTTCCTGAGGTCGTCGAGCTGGCTCTGGCTGAGGCCGGAGTTCTTCTCGGCGAGGTCGGCCACCTCGACCGTCCCCGAATAGTGCGTGGCCCGCCGGCCCCGCACCTTCTCCTCGCCGACCTCCCGCACGTCCCCGGAGGCCAGCAGCAGCTTCACCGACTGGTTCGGGGTGGTGTTCTGCATCTGGTCCTTCAGATACGCGCCGGAGCTGCCGCCGAGGCTCTCCAGGTCGTCGTACGCGTACTTGATCCAGTGCCTGCCGCCGGCCTGCTCCGCGAAGGTGTCGCCCATCCTGGCGTAATAGGCGTCGGGCAGGTAGCGGGCCTCCATCGACGTGGTGCCCATCTGACGCATCGTGTCGGCCATGGTGCCGCCGGTGTACGTGATGGTGAGCGTCCCGGTGAGCCCGTCCTCCCAGCCGAGAGCGCCGTCCGCGGTCATCGACATCACGGAGCCCATGGTCGTGGAGGACTCCACCTTCGCGGAGTCGGCGCCGTCGGTGGACTTCTCGGCGGTGCGCAGGGCCGCGACCGGGCTGAGCCGGGGACTGCCGTCCCCACTCTTCTCGGAGCCGCCGGAACCGCCGGAACCATCGGAACCGCCGGAGCCACCGCCACAGGCCGTCACGCCCGTCAGCAGAGCCGCTGCGGCGACCGAGAGGCCCGCACGGCGCAGGGTCATGCGCTTCATTCGTCCCACCCCCATGGATTCCTGTCACTGAAAGCTAACGCACAGCACTGACAGTCGTACGAAAAAAGAGCCGTACGGCAAAAGGGACGAGCCCCGCACCTCGAAAGGTTGCGGGGCTCGTCACCGACTGAGGGTGAGCTGTGGGGCTCAGACCGCGGCCGGGTCCTCCTCGACGAGAAGGTTGCGGGTGCGGTTCGGGTCCACCAGGATGCCGGGGCCGATCGTGGAGCTGATCGCGGCCTTCTTGATGTAGCGACCCTTGGCGGCGGACGGCTTCAGACGGAGGATCTCCTCCAGGGCCGCGCCGTAGTTCTCCACCAGCTTGGTGTCGTCGAAGGACACCTTGCCGATGATGAAGTGCAGGTTCGAGTGCTTGTCGACGCGGAACTCGATCTTGCCGCCCTTGATCTCCGTGACGGCCTTGGCCACGTCGGGGGTGACCGTGCCGGTCTTCGGGTTCGGCATCAGACCACGCGGACCGAGCACACGGCCGAGGCGGCCGACCTTGCCCATGAGGTCCGGGGTGGCGACGACGGCGTCGAAGTCCAGACGGCCCTTCGCGACCTCGTCGATCAGTTCGTCGGAGCCGACGATGTCGGCGCCCGCGGCCTCCGCGGCCGCAGCACGGTCACCGGTCGCGAAGACCAGGACCCGGGCGGTCTTGCCGGTGCCGTGCGGCAGGTTCACGGTGCCACGGACCATCTGGTCGGCCTTGCGCGGGTCGACACCCAGGCGGAAGGCGACCTCGACGGTGCCGTCGTACTTGCTCGTGGAGGTCTCCTTGGCGAGACGGACGGCCTCGAGCGGGGCGTAGAGCTTCTCCCGGTCGACCTTGGCGTCCGCAGCGCGGAGGGACTTGCTGCGCTTGCTCACTACTGCTCCTGATGTGTTCTGAGGAGTCGTGGTACGGGCCGAGCAGGCCCTGCCACGGTGCTACGAAGGTGCTACGGGGCTGGTGATCAGCCCTCGACCGTGATGCCCATGGAGCGGGCGGTGCCGGCGATGATCTTCGACGCGGCGTCCAGGTCGTTGGCGTTCAGGTCGGGAAGCTTGGTCGTGGCGATCTCGCGGACCTGCGCCTGGGTGATCTTGGCGACCTTGGTCTTGTGCGGCTCGCCCGAGCCCTTCTCGACACCAGCGGCCTTGAGGATCATCTTCGCGGCCGGCGGCGTCTTGGTGATGAAGGTGAAGGAGCGGTCCTCGTAGACCGTGATCTCCACCGGGATCACCCAGCCACGCTGCGACTCGGTCGCGGCGTTGTAGGCCTTGCAGAACTCCATGATGTTGACGCCGTGCTGGCCGAGCGCGGGGCCGACCGGCGGGGCCGGGTTGGCCGCACCAGCGTTGATCTGGAGCTTGATGAGCCCCGTGACCTTCTTCTTCTTGGGAGGCATTGCTCTCTCCGGGTCCTAGTGAGAGTTTTCAGCCCCGGTCCGGATGATCCGGATGGAGGCATACCGCACAACGATAACGGGTATCTGTGCGCGGCCAAAAACCGAGCAGGTCAGACCGTCCCCCGCAAGCGGGAGGTACCCCCAGCGAGGGCGTGGTCTGACCTGATCGGAGGCTTGTGCTCCAGAGGAGGCTAGTTCTTCTGGATCTGGTCGAAGCTCAGCTCGACCGGGGTCTCGCGGCCGAAGATCTCGACGAGGCCCTTGACCTTCTTCGAGTCGGCGTTGATCTCGTTGATCGTGGCCTGGAGCGTGGCGAACGGACCGTCGGTGACGGTGACCGAGTCGCCCACCTCGAAGTCCAGCACCTGGACCTCGACCTTGCGGGCCGGAGCCGGCTTGCCCTCGGCCTCGGCGGCCTCACGCGCGGCCTTCTCCTCGGCCTCCGGAGCGAGCATCTTGACGATCTCGTCCAGGGTCAGCGGGTACGGGTCGTACGCGTTGCCCACGAAGCCGGTGACGCCGGGGGTGTTACGGACGACGCCCCAGGACTCGTTCGTCAGGTCCATGCGCACCAGCACGTAGCCGGGGAGCTTGTTCTGACGGATGGTCTTGCGGTCGCCGTTCTTGATCTGGACGACCTCTTCCTGCGGCACCTCGGCCGCGAAGATGTAGTCCTCGACGTTCAGCGAGACGGCGCGCTGCTCCAGGTTGGTCTTCACGCGGTTCTCGTAGCCGGCGTACGTGTGGATGACGTACCACTCGCCGGGGAGGGTGCGCAGCTCCTCGCGCAGGGCGACGACGGGGTCGACGGGCTCGGCCGGCTCTTCTTCCTCGGCCTCGTCGACGACGTCCTCGTTCTCGACGTCCTCGTTCTCGACGTCCTCGTCGGCTTCCTCGTCCTCGACGTGGAGTGCGGCTTCCTCCGCGGGTTCGCCCGCTTCGGCCTCGGCAGCCTCGAACTCGTCCACCTCGTCCGCGCCCTCGACGATGTCGAGCTCGTCGTCCACGGACTCTTCCGGCTCGATGGCGTCGTTCAGGTTCTGGTCAGACACGGTGGCTGCTTCTTCCTGGATACATAGGGGTGGAACATGCGAAAGGGGCGCCGGATACCTCGGCGCCCTTCGCTCTAGGCTCAGCCAAAGACGTACTTGGCGGCGTGGCTGAGTCCATAGTCAATCACGGTCACCAGGCCGATCATGATGACGACGAAGACGATCACCACGGTCGTGTACGTCGTCAGCTGGTTCCGCGTCGGCCATACGACCTTGCGGAGCTCCGCAACGATCTGCCGATAGAAGAGCGCGAGACGCTTCAGCGGGCCCTTCTTGGCGCGCTTACCGCCCTTGCGGGTCTTCTTCTGCGCCTCAGGCACCTCGTCCTGGGCATCAGGCGTGTCGATGGAGCCCACGGCATCCGCCATTCGTCCTCACCTGTTCCCGGGTCGTGGCCGTGCCGCGCCCGGTCTGAGCCGCACGGCGATGCATTGCTGTACGTACATGCGCTGCGCACACATCCTGGTGACGGAGTGTGTAGCAGGGCCGGAGGGACTTGAACCCCCAACCGCTGGTTTTGGAGACCAGTGCTCTACCAATTGAGCTACGACCCTTTGTGTGTGTTCCCCAACGTACCGCATCCGACCGGGTGCTCGGTGTGCACCTGATGTGGCACAGCTGTTGGAGGCCAACGACGTGTGAGTGTACGTGGTCTTGAGCGCCTCGTCGAACGGAAAGCGACCTTGATCGGAATCACTCTGATGTTCAGTCTGCTGACCAGTACGTGAAACCCGTGTGCCGGGGCGGTTTCCGGTCTGAAACCATGGGGCCCATGAGCGCTGCAATCCCTCCCACCGAGCGCCGGGTCTCCGCCCGCGTCGGCGCGATCTCCGAGTCCGCCACCCTTGCCGTGGACGCCAAGGCCAAGGCACTGAAGGCCGCCGGGCGTCCGGTGATCGGCTTCGGCGCCGGTGAGCCCGACTTCCCGACCCCGGACTATGTCGTCGAGGCGGCCGTCGAGGCCTGCAAGAACCCGAAGTACCACCGCTACACGCCGGCCGGTGGTCTCCCCGAGCTGAAGGCCGCGATCGCCGCGAAGACGCTGCGTGATTCGGGTTACGAGGTGGACGCCTCGCAGATCCTGGTCACCAACGGCGGCAAGCAGGCGATCTACAACGCGTTCGCCGCGATCCTCGACCCGGGCGACGAGGTCATCGTCCCGGCGCCGTACTGGACGACGTACCCGGAGTCCATCCGGCTGGCCGGTGGCGTCCCGGTGGAGGTCGTGGCCGACGAGACGACCGGTTACCGGGTCTCGGTCGAGCAGCTGGAGGCGGCCCGCACGGCGAACACGAAGGTCGTGCTCTTCGTCTCCCCGTCCAACCCGACCGGCGCCGTCTACAGCGCCGAGGACGCCGAGGCGATCGGCCGCTGGGCCGTCGAGCACGGCCTGTGGGTGATGACGGACGAGATCTACGAGCACCTCGTCTACGGCGACGCGGAGTTCACCTCGCTGCCGGGGATCCTGCCCGAGCTGCGCGACAAGTGCGTGGTCGTCAACGGCGTCGCCAAGACGTATGCGATGACCGGCTGGCGGGTGGGCTGGATCATCGGCCCGAAGGACGTCGTCAAGGCCGCGACGAACCTGCAGTCGCACGCCACCTCTAACGTCTCCAACGTGGCGCAGGTCGCCGCGCTGGCCGCCGTCGCCGGTGACCTGTCGGCCGTCGAGAAGATGCGCGAGGCGTTCGACCGCCGCCGCAAGACCATGGTGCGGATGCTCAACGAGATCGACGGCGTGTTCTGCCCGGAGCCCGAGGGCGCGTTCTACGCGTACCCCTCGGTGAAGGGGCTGCTCGGCAAGGAGATCCGCGGCAAGCGCCCGCAGGACTCGGTCGAGCTGGCCGCGCTCATCCTGGAGGAGGCCGAGGTCGCGGTCGTCCCGGGTGAGGCCTTCGGAACCCCCGGCTACCTGCGTCTGTCGTACGCGCTGGGCGACGAGGACCTCGTCGAGGGCGTGAGCCGCATCCAGAAGCTGCTGGCGGAGGCCAGGGACTGACGTCCACGTCCTCACGCGCGCGTGCGGGCCGTTTCCCTCGCGGGAGGCGGCCCGCTTCTTCGTGTCCGCGGGTATGCGGTGCCCCTACTCCGTTCGTGTCTGAGTGCGAGCAAGACCACTATCGGGGAAAGCGGTACCGGGACGACCGGAATGTGCGGCAGGATCCTTGAATGGAGCGTGTACGTGATGTCTCTGAGCTGCCGAAAGCCCATCTGCACCTGCACTTCACCGGGTCGATGCGGGCAACCACCGTGCTGGAACTGGCCGACAAGTACGGCGTGCGCCTGCCGGAGGCGCTCATCGAGGCGCTGACCAGCGGGGAGCCACCGAAGCTGAGGGCCACGGACGAACGGGGCTGGTTCCGCTTCCAACGCCTGTACGACGCGGCACGGTCGTGCGTGCGGGAGCCGGAGGACATCCAGCGGCTGGTGCGGGAGGCCGCCGAGGAGGACCTGCGGGACGGCTCGGGCTGGCTGGAGATCCAGGTGGACCCGACGTCGTACGCGCCTCGGCTGGGCGGGCTGATCCCGGCGCTGGAGATCATCCTCGACGCGGTGGAGACGGCCTCGCGCGACACCGGGCTCGGCATGCGGGTACTGGTCGCGGCGAACCGGATGAAGCACCCGCTGGACGCTCGCACCCTGGCCCGGCTGGCCGTGCGGTACGCGGACCGCGGAGTGGTCGGTTTCGGGCTGTCGAACGACGAACGCCGGGGCATGGCAAGGGACTTCGACCGGGCCTTCGCGATCGCGCGGGAGGGTGGGCTGCTGTCCGCCCCGCACGGCGGCGAGCTGACGGGCCCTTCCTCCGTCCGCGACTGCCTGGACGACCTGGACGCGACCCGGCTGGGCCACGGCGTACGGGCGGCCGAGGACCCCCGGCTGCTGAAGAGGCTCGCCGAGCGGGGCGTGACCTGCGAAGTGTGCCCGGCCTCGAACGTGGCACTGGGGGTGTACGAGAAGCCGGAGGACGTTCCGCTGCGGACGCTCTTCGAGGCGGGGGTGCCGATGGCGCTGGGCGCCGACGACCCGCTGCTGTTCGGCTCGCGCCTGGCGGCCCAGTACGACATCGCCCGCCGCCACCACGCCTTCACGGACGAGGAGTTGGCGGAGCTGGCCCGGCAGTCGGTACGGGGCTCGGCGGCACCGGAGGACGTCAGGGCGAAGCTGCTGGCGGGCGTGGACGACTGGCTGGCGTCCTGAGCCCTCAGCCCGCGATGCCCGCCAGAAGGGTGCGCGACAGGCGGGCGGCGAAGTCGTCCACCTCCGGCCGCTCCGCCGCCGCGTCGTAGGCGAACGCCCGCTGCGCGCAGGCTCCCATCAGCAGCGATGCCGCGGCGGACGCGTCCGTGTCCTGCCGGACCCGGCCCACTCCCTGCTCGGCCCGCAGATAGGCCGCGAGCTGCTCGATCGGCACGTGGGGGCCCACGCCCAGGTCCCGCATGGCCTCGTCGTGCCGCCGCTTGAGCTGGGTCTCGGCGTACAGGGAGGCGGCGATGGGGAAGCTCTGCTCGTAGAAGAGGGCGGCCTGGCGGGCGATCTCCGTGAGGTTCCCTTCCAGCGTGCCCCGGCCCGGCTCGGCCGCCAGGCTGCTCAGCAGTGGGGTCAGACGGGGCAGCCGTTCCGCGAGGACACGGATGAACAGCTCCTCCTTGCTCGCGAAGTACTTGTAGAGCGCCGCCTCGGAACAGCCGGCGGCCTTCGCGATCTCCTTGGTGGTGGCGCGGGACAGTCCAACGGTGAGCATCAGCTCGTGCGCGGCGTCGAGGATGCGGACGCGGGCCGGTCGATCCATGCGGGGTCCCCTCTTGACGGGTGGGTGAATGCTTACCCACTCTAGAGGCAGCAAGGGTGAGTGAATACTCACCCACCTGACCGGAGTGGGGAGCACACCATGAAGTTCACCGTTTTCGGGGCCACCGGAGGCATCGGCCGAGAGGTCGTCCGTCAAGCCCTCGACGGGGGTCACGAGGTCACGGCCGTCGTACGGGATCCCGCCCGGCTCACCGTCACCGGCGACCGCTTGCAGGTGGTCCGCGCGGACCTCACCGACCCGGAGGCGCTGCGCCCCGCGGTGACCGGCCGGGACGCGGTCCTGTCGGGGCTCGGCGCACGAAGCCGCAAGGACGCCGGGGTCGCCGCCCGGCTCACGCGTGCGGTGCTGTCGGCCCTGGAGGCGGAGGGCGTGCGCCGGCTGCTCGTGGTGAGCGCCGGCCCGGTCGGCCCCGAGCCCAAGGACGACGGAGTCCTGGACCGCACCATGCGCGGCCTCGTGTCGGCGGCGCTGAAGGACGTGTACGCCGACCTGCGGGCGATGGAGGCGGAGCTGACGCGCAGCGCCACCGACTGGACGGTCGTACGGCCGCCGCGACTGCAGGACAAGCCGGTGACGGGGTCGTACCGCGCGGTGGTGGGCGGCTTCCCGCCCAGGGGCCGGTTCATCGGACGGGCCGACGTGGCGCACTCGATGCTGGCGATGGTGGCGGACGCGGGAACGGTGAAGCAGGGCGTAGGGGTGGCCTACTAGGGCCGCTCCTCACCCCCTTGGCGGCGGCCCGGAGCCGCTTGGGGCGACGCCCCCTCGATGCCCTGGCGATCCGCTCGGGGCCTACAGCCCGACGCCCACCATCACCGGCTCGTTGACGAGCGTGACCCCGAAGGCCTCGCGTACCCCGGCCACGACCTCACGGGCCAGCGCCAGCAGGTCCTCCGTGGTGGCCGCGCCTCGGTTGGTGAGGGCGAGGGTGTGCTTGGTGGAGATCCGGGCGGGCCCGCTGCCGTACCCCTTGGTGAAGCCCGCTCTGTCGATCAGCCAGGCGGCGGAGGTCTTGGTGCGGCCCGCTCCCGCCGGGTAGGCGGGCGGCTCCACGCCCTCGCCCAGCCGCTCCTTCGCGCGCGCGTGGAACACGGCGAAGTCGGCGTCGCCGAGGACCGGGTTGGTGAAGAAGGAGCCGGCCGACCAGGTGTCGTGGTCCTCGGGATCGAGAACCATGCCCTTCCCGGCGCGCAGCTTCAGCACGGTTTCGCGCGCCTCGGTGAGCGGCACCCGGTCACCGGGCTCGACGCCCAGCGCGCGTGCCGTCTCGGCGTACTTCAGGGGCGCCGACAGACCGTCGGCGTCCTCGAGTTCGAACCGGACACGCAGGACGACATACCGCTCGGGGTCGGCCTTGAAGCGGCTGTGGCGGTAGGAGAAGGCGCACTCCTCGTTGGTGAGCGTGACCGTCCCACCCGCCCGGCGGTCGTAGGCGATCACCTCGGTGATCGTCGCGGAGACCTCCTGGCCGTACGCCCCGACGTTCTGGATCGGGGTCGCGCCCGCCGAGCCCGGGATGCCGGCCAGGCACTCGACGCCGGCCAGCCCGGCCGCCACGGTGCGGGCGACGGCGTCGGTCCAGACCTCGCCCGCGGCCAGCTCCAGCTTCGTCCCGAGGAGTTCGCAGCCACGCGTGGCGATGCGCAGGGCGGTGCCCTCGAAGCCCTTGTCGCCGATGACGAGGTTCGAGCCACCGCCGACGATCAGCAGCGGCGTACCGTCGGCGTCGGCCTGGCGCACGGCGGCGACCACCTCGGCGTCGGTCGTCGCGGTCACCAGCCTGGTGGCGGGACCGCCCAGCCGGAAGGTGGTCAGCGGGGCGAGCGGGGCGTCCTGGAGTTCCTGCACGCGCCCAAGCCTACGAGACACCACCGACAGCCCCGCCCTCCCCGGCCCCGACAGCCGAACCGCCGTCCGCCCGGCCGCCTGCCCGTCGACGCACGCGCGCGTACGACCCCGCCGAGGTGGACGGGGCCGTACGCGCGCGTGCGGGGTGTCTTCGGTTCCGGGGTCTCAGCGGACGGCACTCTCCAGCGCGGGCGCCGGCCGGGACTCCCCTTCGGTCGCCACCCCGGCCTGTACCGCTGTTCCGTCCTGGGCCGCTCGCCGCACGGCCGGAATCAGGAGGGCGGCGAACCCTGCGAGGGCGACCACGGCCGAGCCCGTGACGAGCGCGGGCCGCAGTCCGTCGACGAAGGCCTGACCGGACTCGTAGCCGCCCTGCGCCGAGAAGATCGACGACATGATCGCGATGCCGAGGGCGCCGCCGACCTCCCGCAGCGCGTTGTTGGCGCCGGAGGCGATCCCCTGTTCCTGCGCTCGGACACTGGACATCACCAGGCTGGAGGCCGGGGCGAAGAACAGCGCCATGCCGATGCCGCTGACGATCAGACCGGGCAACTGGACGGCGTAGGAGGCGTCGACGGTCGCCACGGCGGCCATCCAACCGAGTCCGACGGCCTGGAAGAAGAGCCCGGCGGCGACGACCGGCCGGCCTCCGACGCGGTCGGAGAGAATGCCGGCGATCGGCGCGACGAGCATCGGCATACCGGTCCACGGCAGCATCCTGAGGCCGGCCTCGGTGGGCGAGTAGCCGAGAACCCCCTGCATGTACTGGCTGAGCAGGAAGATCGAGCCGAACATTCCGAGGAACATCAGCAGGCTCGCGGCGTTGATCCCGGCGAAGGCGCGGGAGCGGAAGAGGCGCATCGGCAGCATGGGGTTCTTGGCCCGCAGCCCGTGCAGGACGAACCCGGCGAGCAGGGCGCCGCCCGCGACCAGGCCGGTCAGGACGAGCGGGCTGGCCCAGCCGTCGGCCGGCCCGCGCACCAGGCCGTAGACGAGCCCGAAGAGGCCACCGCTGGCGAGCAGGGTGCCGACGATGTCGAGCGGGGCACCGGTGCCGTACGACTCGGCGAGGCGCAGGCGGGCGAGCGGCAGCAGGGCGAGGCCCAGCGGGACGTTCAGCCAGAAGATCCAGTGCCAGGACACGTGCTCGGTGAGGCTGCCGCCGATGAGCGGCCCGGAGGCGACCGCGAGTCCGTTGACGGCGCCCCAGATGCCGTACGCCATCCCGCGCTTCGCGGCCGGCACGGCGGCCGTGAGCAGGGTCAGCGTCAGCGGCATCATGACGGCCGCGCCGACGCCCTGGACCGCGCGGGCGGCGATGAGGGAGTCGATGCCGGGCGCCATGGCCGCGGCGGCGGAGGCGACGGTGAAGACGCTGAGTCCGACGAGGAACATCCGGCGACGGCCGAACCGGTCGCCGAGCGCGGCGCCGAACATGAGCAACACCGCGAAGGTGAGCGTGTAGGCGCTCACGGTCCATTCGAGGTCGCCCAGCCCGCCGCCGAGATCCTCACGGATGGACGGCAGGGCGGTGGTGACGACGAGGTTGTCGAGTGCCGCCATGAACCCGGCGACACTGGTGATGACGAGGGCCCAGACGGCTCCCCCGCGACGTTCGGTCTGCTGTGACATCGCTCCCCCAGCGGGTGTTCTCACTTGGTTAGTAATTGATGACTAACTTTTGCGCCCAAAAAAAGAGCGCCTGTCCGAGGCGAGGATGAACCTCCTCGCCCGTGCTACTTCTCCAGCCGGCCCTTGAGTCGAGCCGACGGATACAGCCCTTCCCACACCCGGTGTTCGGGTGAGAACCCCATGGCCACCAGGCAGTTGATGAGCATGCCGTACGCCATGAACATCGTCGTCCCGTTGACGTCGGCGCCGAGGGGCACATGCACGGCGTCCCAGAGCCGCATCCATCCGGCCCGGACGGCCTCGCCGAACCCGCGGTCACCCTCCGCCTCGGCGGCGGCCACCGCGACGTACGTCTGCATCTGCATCAGCAACTGTTCGGGCTGCTCCGCGATGACCTTGGTGTACGCGTTGGCCATCGCGTGCAGAGCCTCTTCGCCCTTCAGCCCCTCGGCCGCCTCCGTGAACGTACGGACGGTGTCGTCCATGCAGCGCTCGGAAGCCGCGAGGAAGATCGCTTTCTTGCCCGGGAAGAGCCGGAAGAGATACGGCTGCGAGACGCCCACCCGCTTGGCGATCGTCTCGGTGGACGTGCCGTGGTAGCCGCCGCGGGCGAACTCGCTCGTCGCCGCGCGGATGACGCTCTCGCGCCTCTCGTCTGCGCTCATCCTGACCATGCGGCAAAGTTAGTACTCAATCACTAACTAAGTCAAGGCCCCGTCCACACGTAAGGGGCGCCTCCCCATGGGAGGCGCCCCTTACCGCTGATCAGGCCAGGCGTACGACCGCCCGGGACATCCCGAGCACCTTCAGGCCGCCGCTGGTCACGGTCAGGTCGACCCGCACGGTGTTGTCGTCGAGCTTGGCGCCCACCTTGCCGGTGACCTCGATCACGGCGCCCTGGTCGTCGTTCGCGACGACGACGGGCTTGGTGAAGCGGACGCCGTAGTCGACGACCGCACCCGGGTCGCCGGTCCAGTCGGTGACGACGCGGATCGCCTCGGCCATGGTGAACATGCCGTGCGCGATGACGTCCGGCAGGCCCACCTCCTTGGCGAACTTCTCGTTCCAGTGGATGGGGTTGAAGTCCCCGGAGGCACCCGCGTACTGCACGAGTGTGGCGCGGTTCACGGGGAAGGACTGGGCCGGCAGTTCGGTGCCGACCTCGACGTCGTCGTAAGCGATCTTCGCCGTCATCGGTTCCTCACGCCTTCCCGTCCGTGGCGTCCACGGATTCCGTCGGCTCCGCCGCGCGGGCGACGAGCTTGGTCCAGGCGGTCACGACGTGCTCGCCGCTCTCGTCGTGGACCTCGCCACGGATGTCCAGGATGTCGTTGCCCGCCAGGGACTTGACCGCCTCGATGGTCGAGGTGACCGTGAGCCGGTCACCGGCGCGCACCGGGCGCTTGTAGGCGAACTTCTGGTCGCCGTGCACCACGCGGCTGTAGTCGAGACCCAGCTTGGGGTCCTGGACGACCTGCCCCGCGGCCTTGAAGGTGATGGAGAACACGAAGGTCGGCGGCGCGATCACATCGGCGTGGCCGAGCGCTTTGGCGGCCTCCGGGTCGGTGTACGCCGGGTTGGCGTCGCCCACGGCCTCGGCGAACTCGCGGATCTTCTCCCGACCGACCTCATAGGGGTCGGTGGGCGGGTAGGTCCGCCCGACGAAGGACTGGTCGAGCGCCATGGCCTCGGCACCTCCTGGTTGCTCTGCTGCTTCGCTGCTCTACTGCTCAGCGTTGCTCTACTGACCGGTACGGGTCACTCAACGACACGAGGCCGCCCCCGATCACTCGGGGACGGCCTCGCATACGAGCCTGATTTATCGCGTTTCGCGATGCGCGGTGTGCGCATTGCAACGCGGGCAGTGCTTCTTCATCTCCAGTCGGTCCGGGTTGTTACGCCGGTTCTTCTTGGTGATGTAGTTCCGCTCCTTGCACTCCACGCAGGCCAGCGTGATCTTCGGGCGGACGTCGGTGGCAGCCACAGGAGTGCTCCTTGACGAACGGATGGGACGATTAACGCATAGAAGAGTAGCCGATCGAAGGACCGACCCCACAATCGGCTACTGTCAGTAGCGGTGACCGGACTTGAACCGGTGACACAGCGATTATGAGCCGCTTGCTCTACCGACTGAGCTACACCGCTTTGATGGGATCAGGTCCCGCCTCACGACGGGAACCTCACCCACCAGAGCCCCAATACGGAATCGAACCGTAGACCTTCTCCTTACCATGGAGACGCTCTACCGACTGAGCTATTGGGGCGAGCGATGAAGACATTACACGGTTCGCAGCCGTTCACCCAAATCCGTTTCGCGAGGCCCTCCGGGACCGCACGGAGGGCCGTTTTCCCAAGGTCCCAGCGGTCTCCCGAGCCCCTCGGGCACGCCGGACCACACCGGTACGACTATTGCGCTCCTCCCCGCTCGCGCCGAAACCCCGTCCTAGGCTCGACTCACTCTGCGTGATCTTCCGTCCTCACGACTCGGCGTGACCCGAGCCACCCGCGTCACAGGCATCACCCACACAGCCCGCGTCCCCGCGCAGTCCCGAGCCGAGCCCCTGGAGTGCGATGCCCGACAGCCAGCCGCAGCCGCCCCCTTCGTCACCGTCCTCGTTCGGCTCCTCGGGGGGTTCGCCGGATCCGGCGGCCCTCCTGCTGTGCGGGGCGCGCCTGACGGACGGCCGGACCGTGGACGTGCGGCTGGGCCGCGGGCGCATCGAGGCGGTCGGCACGGCCGGCAGCCTGGCGGCCGGCCCCACCCGTGGCGGCACGCGCGTGGACCTCGGCGGCTACCTGCTGCTCCCCGCCCCCGCCGAGCCGCACGCGCACGTCGACACCGCGCTCACGGCCGACACCGACGGACCCGTCCCGTACGCCCCCGAGGACGTCCAGCGCCGCGCCACGGAGGCCGCGCTGCTGCAACTCGGCCACGGCGCGACGGCGCTGCGCGCGCACGTGCGCGTGGGCGACGTCCAGGGCCTCGGCTCGCTGGCCGCCGTGCTGCAGGCCCGGCGTTCGCTGCGCGGGCTCGCCGAGCTGATGACGGTGGCGATGCCCCGGGTACTGACCGGGGCGGCCGGGGCCGACGGGCTCGCGATGCTGCGGGACGCGATGAAGATGGGCGCCTCGGTGGTGGGCGGCTGCCCGGACCTGGACCCCGATCCGACGGGCTACGTGGAGACCGTCCTGGAGGTCGCCTCCGAGCACGGCTGCCCCGTCGACCTGCACACCGACGCCGCCGACCCGGGTCGCCTCGCCCGCCTCGCCGCGATGGCCGGCGGTCTGCGCCCCGGCGTCACCCTCAGCCCCTGCGGCGGCCTCGACCACCTCCCCGCCGAGACGGCCATCCGCACCGCCGACCAACTCGCCGCCGCCGGCGTGGCGGTGGTCTGCCTTCCCCAGGGCGGCTGCGGCGCCGCCGAACACCGGGGCACGGCGCCCGTACGGCTGTTGCGCGCGGCCGGCGTGCGAGTGGCCGCGGGCAGTGGGGCGTTGCGGGACGTCTCCAACCCGGTGGGCCGGGGCGACCCCCTGGAGTCGGCCTACCTGCTCGCCTCCCACCACGGCCTGCGCCCCGAGGACGCATACGACGCCGTGAGCACGTCCGCACGGGCTGTCCTGGGCCTCCCCGAGGTCCGCGTGGAGGCGGGCTTCCCGGCCGACCTCCTGGCCGTCCGCGGCGACCGGCTGGCGGGTGCCCTGTCCCTGGCGTACAGCCGGATCGTGATCCACCAGGGCCGGGTGGTGGCCCGCACCAGCGCCGTCCGCGAGTACCGCAACTCGGCGACCACCCCGGATCGGGGCCTGCCGAGGCAGGGCCGGGGGGAACTGTCGTAGGACGAGGGACAGACCCTCCACCCCGGCTGCCGCGACCACGCAGACGGAGCCGGGGGTGGGAAGTCGAGGCGGACAGCCCGGAGGCGGACGACGCAGCGGCGGACGACAACGCAGCAGACGGCGCAGCGGCCGACGACCCAGCAGCAGACGGCGCAGCGGCGGACAGGCGCACAGACGTACGGGTTCACCCTCGGGCGTGCGGCGGATGCGGCCGTCCGGGCGTACGGTCGGAGGCATGCGCATTGTCATCGCTGGGGGTCATGGTCAGATCGCGTTGCGGCTGGAGCGGCTGCTCGCCGCGCGCGGGGACGAGGTCGCGGGGATCATCCGCAAGGCCGAACAGGGCGACGACCTCCGGGCGGCCGGCGCCGAACCGGTCGTCCTGGACCTGGAGTCGGCGTCCGTCGAAGAAGTCGCGGAGCCGCTGCGCGGCGCGGACGCGGCGGTGTTCGCGGCGGGTGCGGGCCCGGGCAGCGGGACGGCCCGCAAGGACACGGTGGACAGAGGCGCGGCCGTGCTGTTCGCGGACGCCGCGGTCCGGGCCGGCGTACGGCGCTTCGTGGTCGTGTCCTCCATGGGCGCGGACCCAGACCACCAGGGCGACGAGGTCTTCGACGTCTACCAGCGCGCCAAGGGCGAGGCGGACGCGTACGTGCGGGGCCTTGACTCCCTCGACTGGACGATCCTGCGCCCCGGTGCGCTGACGGACGACCCCGGCACCGGACTGGTCCGTCTGGAGGCCCGTACGGGCCGCGGTCCCGTCCCCCGCGACGACGTGGCCGCGGTGCTGGCGGAGCTGCTGGACAGCCCGGCGACGTCGGGCCTCACCCTGGAGCTCATCAGCGGCTCGGCCCCGGTACCGGTGGCGGTCAAGGCGGTGGCCGGGAACTGAGGAAGACGAGGCCCCGGCAGAAGAGGGCCGCGTCAGAAGAGGGGCAGCTGCCCTGGAAACTCCGGGACCACGTACCCGTCCAACGACGGCTGGGCCGCGCCCAGTTGCGCCGTACTGCGTGAACCGGGGCAGGACACGAGGTCGCCGGTCTCCCGCGCGCCCGGCGGATCGTGCCGGGCGAACCGTCCGGCGACGACGGCGATCTCGCGACGGCATTCGGGGCAGGTTCTACGACGGCTGGACGCGCTGGACATGCCGCCAGTCTGCCCCAGTGGGCCACGCGGGTACCCCGTGACGGGACGCGCCCCGCTCGCCGCGCGGAAGTGCGGCCACCTCCATAGCATCCGTACACGTGGCACATACCTTCGAGGAACTCGTGGAGAAGCAACGCGCGGCCGACGAGGCACACGCGAGAGTCGAAGCGCTGCGGGACGCGTACGGCGCACCCACGGCCACCGCCTGGTCGGACATCCAGACCGACACCTACGAAACCGCCTGGCGCGCCTGGCGCGACCTCGCCCGCGACGTACAGGCGGCGGTGACCGAGTACGCCAAGGACGAGAACAAGCCGCGCAACGACGTCGAGGCGGAGGTGAAAACGGCGGCGAAGACACCCTCAACGGAAACACCGGAGGCTCCGGAAGACTCTCCCGAACGCGAGTGAAGCGCGTCGCCGTCCACGCTTCCCCCCACACGAAGAAACCCCTCCGCTCTGCGTTTCCGCAGTTCGGAGGGGTTCCCTCTCTCAGCGTGGCGGCGCCAGGGTTCGAACCTGGGTAGGCTGAGCCGGCAGATTTACAGTCTGCTCCCTTTGGCCGCTCGGGCACACCGCCGGGTTTGCTGCCCATTCGAACCGCTTTTCGGCGGTGCTCCCTGGCAACGACGTAAACGATACCCGATGCCCAGGGGTGCTCCGCCACCTGATTCCTCGCCGCCCGGCGAGGGTGGGGTGACTAGGCTTGTGCGGATGCGGCCCGGGATCACGCCGGGCTCGGCGGTCGCCCCCACGCACGCCGAGACGCACCAGACACGCACCCCGATACAAGGAGCCACAGGACATGGCCGACTCCAGTTTCGACATCGTCTCGAAGGTCGAGCGGCAGGAGGTCGACAACGCCCTCAACCAGGCCGCCAAGGAGATCTCGCAGCGCTACGACTTCAAGGGCGTCGGCGCCTCGATCTCGTGGTCCGGTGAGAAGATCCTGATGGAGGCGAACTCCGAGGACCGGGTGAACGCCGTCCTCGACGTCTTCCAGTCCAAGCTGATCAAGCGCGGGATCTCCCTGAAGGCGCTGGAGGCGGGCGAGCCGCAGCTCTCCGGCAAGGAGTACAAGCTCTTCGCGGAGATCAAGGAAGGCATCTCCCAGGAGAACGCCAAGAAGGTCGCGAAGCTCATCCGCGACGAGGGCCCCAAGGGTGTGAAGGCCCAGGTGCAGGGCGAGGAACTGCGCGTGAGCTCCAAGAGCCGTGATGACCTCCAGGCCATCATCACCCTGCTCAAGGGCCAGGACTTCGACTTCGCTCTGCAGTTCGTGAACTACCGGTAGTCGGCCTGACCGCCGGGTGGCGCGGGGAATCATCACCCGGTGAGCGTCTTCGGACGGTTACGAGCAGAGGTGGGCACCCCGACGGGAGCCCACCCTTCTGTTCCACCCCTTCTGTCCCCACGCTTCCGGCTGCGGCCACGGTCTCGCGGCCACCGACGGGTGGGCCTCGGCGAGAGGCTCAGTCGCGCGAGTTGCCGAACAGCAGGCGGTAGACGATCAGCAGCACGAGGGAACCGCCGATCGCCGCGGCCCAGGTCGCCCCGTCGTAGAAGTCCTTGGTGATGGGGTGGTCCAGCCAGCGGGCCGATATCCAGCCGCCGATGAACGCGCCCGCGACGCCGATCAGGGTCGTGCCGATGAAGCCGCCCGGGTCGCGGCCCGGCAGCAGGACCTTGGCAATGACTCCGGCCAACAACCCCAGGATGATCCAGCTGATGATGCTCATGCCCTGAACCTGCCCTTCCGTGCTGTGCCCGCGCTGTCCGGACACTGTGATGTCGCTCGCTCCGGACGGGCTGTGCTCGTTGCCGTCGCGCCCCGCGTCCTACGTCGCACGCGGGTTCGGGTCGTGTTGATGTGGACGACGTCACGACGACACCGGTTGGTTCCGTCGATCAGTAGGGTGCGGGCCATGACACAGTCCGGATCGGGTGCCGCGCTGCGGCGGACCCTGGGCGTCGGCGACGCCGTGGTCATCGGGCTCGGATCGATGATCGGTGCCGGCGTCTTCGCCGCGCTCGCTCCCGCCGCGCAAGCCGCGGGCTCCGGGCTCCTGCTCGGACTCGGGCTCGCCGCGCTGGTCGCCTACTGCAACGCCATGTCGTCGGCGCGACTGGCCGCGCTGTATCCGGCCTCGGGCGGCACGTACGTGTACGGCCGCGAGCGGCTCGGCGTGTTCTGGGGGTATCTCGCGGGCTGGTCGTTCGTGGTCGGGAAGACGGCCTCCTGTGCGGCGATGGCTCTGACGGTCGGGGCGTACGTCTGGCCGGGGCAGGCCCACGCGGTGGCGGTCGCGGCCGTGGTCGCGCTGACCGCGGTGAACTACGGCGGCGTCCAGAAGTCGGCCTGGCTGACGCGGGCGATCGTGGCGGTGGTCCTGGCGGTCCTCGCTTCCGTGGCGGTCGTGTGTCTGGGGTCCGGCGCAGCGGACGAAGGGCGGCTGGACGTCGGGCTCTCCGGGGGCGTCGGCGGGGTGCTGACGGCCGCCGGCCTGCTGTTCTTCGCCTTCGCCGGGTACGCCCGCATCGCGACCCTGGGTGAGGAGGTACGGGATCCTGCGCGCACCATCCCCCGCGCGATCCCCCTGGCCCTGGGCATCACACTGGTCGTGTACGCGTGTGTGGCGGTCTCTGTCCTTTCCGTGCTGGGGTCGGGCGGTCTGGCGCTGGCGGGAGCCCCGTTGGCCGACGCGGTGCGGGCGGCGGGGGTGCCGGGGCTGGTGCCGGTGGTACGGATCGGGGCCGCTGTGGCGGCGCTGGGCTCGCTCCTCGCCCTCATCCTGGGCGTCTCACGCACGACTCTCGCCATGGCACGGGACGGGCATCTGCCCGGCGCCCTGTCAGCCGTACATCCGCGCTTCCAGGTACCGCACCGGGCCGAACTCGCCGTGGGCGCGGTGATCGCGGTGCTGGCCGCCACGGTGGACGTCCGGGGCGCCATCGGGTTCTCCTCCTTCGGTGTGCTGGCGTACTACGCGGTTGCCAACGCGTCGGCCTGGACGCTTGATTCGGCCCCGGCGAAGCGGTTGCTGCCTGCGGTGGGGCTCCTGGGCTGCGCGGTGCTCGCGTTCGCCCTGCCGGCGGCTTCGGTCGTCGCGGGGGCGGGAGTGCTGGCGGTCGGCGCACTCGCGTACGGCGTGCGGCGGCGCTGGACGGGCGCACGTTAGCTGTACGGCCGCGCTGGGCGGCGGGCACGCGGCAGCCGTCCGACGGCGAGGCAGGCGGGCAGGCGGGCAGGCGGGCAGGCGGGCAGGCGGGCAGGCGGGCAGGCGGGCCAACGACTACATGGCAGCAGGCTGCTATGGCGTCGTTCTCCCGGTCGTCGCCGTACGTATGCGGAACTCGTTCCACGGAGCCAGTTCCAGGTCATCGTTCAGGGCGTCGTACCAGCCAGTGCCGTCGAGCCAGGCTTGCAGCCAGCCGGCGAGGCTCGGGGCGTCGACGAACCAGGCGTGGTCGGGGTCGCCGGAGTTCGGTTCGAAGAGCAGGACCGTCGCCTGCGGGGAATGGCAGTCCACGCACGCGTACATGGCGCAGCCCCAATGGGATATCGGCAGGACACCCTCTGGCCAGGGCCAGTCCGGGTCCTCGTGACCGCTTGCGCGATTGGCGAGGTACTGCGGGACGGAGGCGGGTTCACCGGCCGGAGAGCTGTCGAGCAGGGGCAGCAGTCCGTACTCCGGGCCGAATCCGCCGTCCCCTGTACGCAGGTAGAGGTCGGCGAGCAGGGGTGGCAGTCGGAAGCCGAGGGCGGCCTCGGCGCGGACCACCGTGTCCGCGTCCACGGGGTCGGGGAGCGAAGGCCAACCCCAGGGGCGGGTGGCGGCCGCCTTGGCCGCCACCCTCGCCTGCAACTGCTCGTTCTCGGTCATGCGTTCATCATGCAACCCGTCACTGACGACCGGGCCGGCCTGTGGACAACCCGCCGTCTGTGGACAACCTACGAGCGGACGGCCGACCGGTCGTGGACGACGAGCGGTTGGGGCTCGCCCCGTCAGCGGGACGCGAACGGCTGGTCCGTGGGCACGATCTCGCGGCCGAGTGGGAACAGCGAGACCGGGATCAGCTTGAAGTTCGCGATGCCGAACGGGATGCCGATGACGGTCAGGCAGAGGAGGAATCCGGTGACGATGTGTCCGATGGCCAGCCACCAGCCCGCGAGGATCAGCCAGAGCACGTTGCCGAGGCAGGAGGGCGCACCCGCGTCACGACGCTCGATCGTCGTGTAGCCGAAGGGCCAGAGAGCGAAGATTCCGATACGGAACGCGGCTAGGCCGAAAGGAATGCCGATGATCGTGATGCAGAGCAGAGCTCCCGCGGCCAGGTAGGCGAGGAACAGCCAGAAGCCGCTCAGGATCAGCCAGATGACGTTCAGGATGGTCTTCACTGGAATCGACCTGCCATTTTCTCGAGCCGGGCGATGCGGTCCGCCATCGGCGGGTGTGTCGAGAACATCTTGGAGAGTCCCTGGCCCGGACGAAAGGGATTCGCGATCATCATGTGGCTTGCGGTCTCGATACGGGGCTCAGGAGGCAGCGGAAGCTGTTTGGTGCCTGTCTCCAGTTTGCGCAGCGCGCTCGCGAGGGCCAACGGGTCACCGGTGAGCTGGGCGCCGGACGCGTCCGCCTCGAATTCCCGGGAGCGGCTGATGGCGAGCTGGATGAGGCTGGCGGCGAGCGGGCCGAGGATCATGATCAGGAGCATGCCGAGGATGCCGGGGCCGTCGTCGTCGTCCGAGCGGCCGATCGGGATCAGCCAGGCGAAGTTGACCAGGAACATGATCACCGAGGCGAGTGCGCCGGCGACCGAGGAGATCAGGATGTCCCGGTTGTAGACGTGGCTGAGCTCGTGGCCGATGACGCCGCGCAGTTCGCGCTCGTCGAGGAGCCGCAGGATGCCGTCCGTGCAGCACACCGCGGCGTTGCGCGGGTTGCGGCCGGTGGCGAAGGCGTTGGGTGCCTCGGTCGGGGAGATGTACAGGCGGGGCATGGGCTGGCGAGCCTGGGTGGAGAGGTCACGGACCATCCGGTACAGGGCGGGGGCCTCGAACTCGCTGACCGGGCGGGCGCGCATCGCGCGTAGCGCCAGCTTGTCGCTGTTCCAGTACGCGTACGCGTTGGTGCCGAGGGCGATCAGGACCGCGACGACCAGCCCCATGCGGCCGAAGAAGCTGCCGATGAGGATGATGAGTGCGGACAGTCCCCCGAGGAGTACTGCGGTCCTGAGCCCGTTGTGCCGGCGGTGCACGGTACGCCCTCCAAGTCGTGCAGCAGGGGAACCCTTTGCTAGCGAGTCTCTTGTTCTCCGGTGGCACTGTGCCGTGGTGTCACGTCCAGTGCACCCTCCCGTACTGGTCAACGCCAGGCGGGAGGCACTAGTTCCCTTGTGCCTGCGGGCAGGGGCGTGGGCCGTCCGGGTGAGGACGGAGGTACGCGCGCGTGAGGACTCAGAAGAGGCCGGTGCCGGCGAAGCGCAGGATCAGCTGGGGTGCTCCGGAGAGGGCGATGCCGAGGGCCGCTGTGAGGGTGATCGCGGCCGTGAGCGGGGCGGGGACGCGGTGCTTCTCGGGCTCGCCTTCGGGGGCGCGGAAGAGCAGGGCCGTCCACTGCAGGTAGTAGTACAGGGCGATCACCACGTTGACGGCCATGACGACCGCGAGCCAGCCGAGGCCCGCGTCGACGGCTGCCGAGAAGACGGTGACCTTCGCGAAGAGGCCGATGATGCCCGGCGGCAGTCCGGCGAGGCAGAGCAGGAAGAAGGCCAGGAGGAGGGCTGTCAGAGGGTTCTTCGCGTAGAGGCCCCGGTAGTCCGTGATCCGGTTCGTCGTGCTGGTACGGCCCACCAGCGCGGCCACCGCGAAGGCGCCGAGGTTCACGGCGGCGTACATGAGGGCGTAGGCGACGGTGGAGCCGATGGCGTGCTCGGCGTCGTCGGAGTACGCGGCGGCGGCGATCGGTACCAGGAGATAGCCGGCTTGGCCCACGGACGACCAGGCGAGCAGGCGTACGGCGCTGTACGCGCGTGTGGCCTGCTGGCGGAGTGCGCCGACGTTGCCGACGGTCATGGTGAGGGCGGCCAGCGCGGCCAGGGCGGGGCCCCAGACGTCGGCGTACGAGGGGAAGCCGATGACGGTGACGAGGATGAGGCCGGAGAAGCCGACGGCCTTGCCGACGACCGACAGGTAGGCGGCGATGGGCAGCGGGGCACCGACGTAGGTGTCGGGCACCCAGAAGTGGAAGGGGACGGCGGCCGTCTTGAAGGCGAAGCCGATGAGGGTGAGGACGACACCGGTCTGGGCCAGGGTGTGCAGTTGGCCGTCGACGTGCTGGATGCGGTCGGCGACCTGGGTGAGGTAGAGGGTTCCGGTCGTCGCGTACACGAAGCTGATGCCCAGAAGGCTGACGGTGGTCGCGGTGACGGACGACAGGAAGAACTTCAGGGCCGCCTCGGAGGACCTGCGGTCGCCGTGCCGGATGCCGACGAGGGCGAAGGCGGGCAGGGACGCGACCTCCAGGGCGACGACGAGGGTGGCGAGGTCGCGGGAGGCGGGCAGCAGGGCGGCACCGGCGGCGGAGGACAGGAGCAGAAACCAGAACTCGCCTTCGGGGAGCCGCCCGCGCGCGTCCTTCAGTGCGGTGACCGACAGCAGGGCCGCCAGTAGCGCTCCCCCGAGCACCAGGAACTGGATGACGAGGGTGAAGCGGTCCGCCGTGTAGCTGCACACGCGTGTGTCGCCGGTCAGGCAGAAGGTGGAGCGGTCGCCGTCCAGGAGGGGCAGCAGGAGAGCCGTGGAGGCAGCGAGGCCCGCGACCGAGAACCAGCCGAGGAGCGGCTTGCGGGCGTCGTCGACGAAGAGGTCGGCGACGAGGACGACGAGGGCGACGACCGCCGCGAGGGTGGGCGGTGCGATGGCCAGCCAGTCGACGGACTGGACCACCGATGCGGTCAGGGGCTGGAGCACGGGTTGGGCCAGTGCGCTCATCGGGTGCCTCCTGCGAGGAGTTGCTGCACGGCCGGATCGGTCAGACCGAGGAGGACCTTCGGCCACAGGCCGGCGACGACGGTGAGGGCGACGAGCGGGGCCCAGGCCGCGAACTCGTAGGTCTGCACGTCGGCGAGGCGTGGGGCGTCCTGCGGGACGGCACCCATGCAGACGCGGCGGACCACGACGAGCAGGTACGCGGCCGTCAGCAGTGTGCCGAACGCGGCGATCGCCGTGAAGGTGAGGAAGGCGGGGCGGCTGAGGTCGTCGGCGGGGTCGAAGGCGCCGAAGAGGGCCAGCATCTCGCCCCAGAAGCCGGCCAGGCCCGGCAGGCCGAGCGAGGCGACGGCGGCGAAGGCGAGGAGGCCGCCGAGGCGGGGGGTCCGGCCGTAGAGCGCGGCGCCGGTCTGCTCGGCGAGGGTGTCCAGGTCGGTCGTGCCGGTGCGGTCCTTCAGGGCTCCGACCAGGAAGAAGAGGAGGCCGGTGATGAGGCCGTGGGCGATGTTGGCGAACAGGGCGCCGTTCACGCCGGTCGGGGTCATGGTCGCGATGCCGAGCAGGACGAAGCCCATGTGTCCGACGGAGGAGTAGGCGATGAGGCGTTTGAGGTCGCCCTTCGCGCCCTGCTTGGCGAGGGCCAGGCAGGCCAGGGATCCGTAGATGATCCCGACGACGGCGAAGGCGGCGAGGTAGGGCGCGAAGGTGCGGAAGCCGTCCGGTGCGACGGGTAGCAGGATCCGGACGAACCCGTACGTACCCATCTTCAGCAGCACGCCGGCCAGCAGGACCGAACCGATGGTCGGGGCGGCGGTGTGGGCGTCGGGCAGCCAGCTGTGCAGCGGCCACATCGGGGTTTTGACGGCGAGCCCGATCCCGATCGCGAGAACGGCGATGACCTGCACCGATGTGGTCAGCGACCGGCCGTTGTCAGTGGCGAGTGCCACCATGTCGAATGTGCCCGCCTTGATTCCGATCAGGAGCAGGCCGAGCAGCATGACCACGGACCCGAGCAGGGTGAAGAGGATGAACTTCCAGGCGGCCCGGGTCCGACCCGCACCGCCCCAGCGGGCGATGAGGAAGTACATCGGGACGAGGACCATCTCGAAGGCGAGGAAGAACAGCAGCAGGTCGAGGACGGCGAAGGCCGCGAGGGTACCGGACTCGAGGACCAGCACCAGCGCGACGAACGCTTTCGGGGACGGGTCCGAGGCCTGCGGCGTCGGCCGCTGATGTTGTTGCTTGAAGTAGGAGTACACCGCGCAGAGGAAGGTCAGCAGCGCGGTCAGGACCAGCAGGGGGAGGGAGATGCCGTCGATGCCGAGGTGGATGCGCACGTCGAGTGCGGGGATCCAGCTGATGTCCGTACTGGCCTGCATCTTCGAGGGATGGTCGTGGTCGAAGCCGAGCGCGAGGACGATCGCGGCGAGGAGGACCGCGCCGGTCACGGTCACGCCGTGCCGCAGCACGGCCTGCTCGGGTGACTTCCCCTTCAGCCCGGGCGGGGCGGGCAGAAGAGCGGCGACGGCGCCGAGGAGCGGGCCGACCACGATGAATGCCAGAAGGAACTGCATCACGGACGCGTTGATATCGATCACGCCTGCTCACGCTCCCGAAGCGACGAGAAGGGCGGCGACCGCCAGGACGACGGTGCCGGCGAGCAGCGCGCTCACATAGGTCTGGAGATTTCCGGTCTGGGCGCGCCGCACGGCGGCCCCCAGCCAGCGGGGCAGGGCGCCCGCGCCGCGTACGTAGGTGTCGACGACCTCGCGGTCGAGGAACCGGACGAGACTCGCGCCGGCCTGGACCGGGCGGACGAACAGTGCCTGGTACACGGCGTCTAGGTGGAAGCCAACGGCCGCGTGGCGGTGCAGCGGGCCGAGCAGGAGCCGTCCGGGGTCCGCCGGGTCGGGAGCGGAGGCCACGTCTCCGTAGGCCGGCGCGTGCGTCGCGATGGCTTCGGCCTCGACGAGTCCCGCGTCGCCCTCGGGGTGGGCGGCGACCGCGCCCAGGGGGACGCGGGCGGCGGTCCCGGTGAGATGGCGCCAGGCGGCGTACGTGACGAGTCCGCCGCCCAGGGCCACGCCCGTGCCGAGGACGGACGTGGTGAGGGTCGGGGCGAGGTCGTTGCCGTCGAACCAGTCGGGGAGGGCGCGGTAGGCGAACCCGCCGAGGGCGAGGGACGGAACGGCCAGGACCCACAACACCACGGTCATGGTCAGGGGCTGGCGGCCGTGGTCGGGGGCCTCGGCGCCCCGGCCGTAAAACGTCAGCAGCCACAGGCGGGTCGCGTACGCGGCGGTGAGGAGGGCGGCGAGCAGACCGGCGACGAGGACGATCCAGCCCGCGGCGCCGGGCGCGTGCTCGGTGTGGCCTGCGGTGATGTGCTCGGCGGCGCCGAGGACCGACTCCTTGGAGAAGAAGCCGCTGAACGGCGGGATCGCGGCGAGCGCGAGCAGCGCCACGGTCATCGTCCAGTAGGCGTCGGGGATGCGGTCGCGCAGATGGCTCATGCGGGACATCGCGGCCAGCGAGTTGGTGCCGGCGGCGTGGATGATCACGCCCGCCGCGAGGAACAGCAGCGCCTTGAAGGCGCCGTGCGAGAGGAGGTGGAAGACGGCGGCACCGCGATCGCCGACGGCGAGGGCGCCGGTCATGTAGCCGAGTTGGCCCATCGTCGAGTAGGCGAGGACGCGCTTGATGTCGTCCTGGGCGAGGGCGGCCAGGCCCGAGCCGACCATCGTGACGGCGGCCATCGCGGCGAGCACCACCATCGCGGCCGAGGAGGCCTCGAAGACCGGGAGGAGACGGGCGACGAAGTAGACGCCGGCGGCGACCATCGTCGCGGCGTGGATCAGCGCGGAGACGGGCGTGGGGCCCGCCATCGCGTCCGGGAGCCAGGTGTGCAGCGGGAACTGAGCGGACTTGCCGGCCACGCCCGCGAGGAGCAGCAGAGCGACGAGGGTCGGGTGGTCGAGTCCGCCGTGGGCGACTGTGGCGAGGACCTCCGTGATCCGGAAGGACCCGGCGTCGGTGGCAAGGGCGAACAGGCCGATGAGGAAGGGGACGTCGCCGAGTTTGGTGACCAGGAAGGCCTTGATGGAGGCGGCGCGGGCCTCCGGGGTCTCCCAGTAGTGGCCGACCAGGAAGTAGGAGCAGATGCCCATGACTTCCCAGCCGACCAGCAGCACGATCAGGTCTCCGGAGTAGACGACCAGGAGCATCGCGGAGGTGAAGAGGGAGACGAGCGCGGCGTACGAGGGGTAGCGCGGGTCCTCGCGCAGGTAGCCGGTCGAGTAGATCTGCACGCAGGTGGCGACGAGCCCGACCAGGACGGCGACGAGGGCGGCGAAGCCGTCGATGTACAGGGCCAGTTCGATCGGAACCGAGCCGGTGGGAGTCAGTTCGGTGGCCGCCTCGACGGAGGCGCCTCCACCCTGGCGTACGGCGACGATCGCGGCCAGTACGAGCGCGGCGAGCGTCGGCAGGACGGCGAGCGGGCGCACGAAGCCAGGGGCGGTGCGGCCGAGGAGCAGGCCGGCGGCGGCGCCCAGGAACGGCAGGAGGGGGACGAGGACGGCGAGGGTGGTCGTGGTCACGCGGTGGCCTCAGCCTTCTCGGCGGCCGTTCCGGTCGCGGGGGTGTCGCTTTCGGGACCGTCGGTCGCGGGGCTCTCGTGGCCTTCAGCGGTGTCTCGGAGCCGGTCGATGTCCGCGGTGCCCCGGTTGCGGTGGACGGCGAGGACGATCGCCAGGCCGATGCCGATCTCGGCGGCGGCGATGGCGATCGTGAACAAGGTCAGGGCCTGACCGGAGTGCAGGGTCTCCTCGGCGGTCCTGCTGAGCCAGACGTCGAAGGCGACCAGGTTGAGGTTGACGGCGTTGAGCATCAGCTCGACGGACATCAGGACGAGGATCGCGTTGCGCCGGGCGAGGACGCCGTAGAGACCGGTGCAGAAGAGAAGGGCGGACAGGACGGCGGGATAGGCGAGGTGCATCAGCGGGTGCCTTCCTGCTCGGCCGGGTCGGTCCGGGCGTCCGGGACAGAAAGGGCACTCTCTGTGACGGACCGGGAACTCCTGGTGACGCCTCGGGCGTTCACAGGGGGAGAGCTCGACTCCGCCTTCGCCTTGCGGGACAGGACGATCGCGCCGACCAGCGCCGCGAGGAGCAGGACGGAGAGGGCCTCGAAGGGGAGGACCCAGTTCTGGAAGAGGCTCGCGCCGGTGACCTCGGTGGAGCCGGCGGCCGGGCCGTTCAGGTCGATCCAGGTGGCGCGGAAGGCGTCGACGACCACCCAGACGAGGGCGGTCGCCGCCGCGACGGCCACCGTGAGAGCGGCCCAGCGGTTGCCGGAGTCCGCGTCCGGAGAGCGGCCGATGGGGGCCTTGGTGAGCATCAGACCGAAGAGGAGGAGCACGACGACGGACCCGACATAGATGAGTACCTGCACCCAGGCGATGAACTCGGCGGTGAGCAGGAGGTACTCGACGGCGAGGCCGCCGAGGGTGACCACGAGCCACAGGGCGGCGTGCACCAGCTGCTTGGTGGTCACGGAGACCAGGGCGGCACCGAAGGTGACCAGGCCTACGAGCAGGAAGGCGATCTCGACGCCGGTCGGGGAGAGAAAGCCGTGGTGTGCCTGAGCGAGGATCACGATTCTCCTCCCTGGGGTGCGTTCGGCTCGGGTGACTGGGGGGCGTTCGACGTGGCCTGGGCCGCCGCCAGCTTCTCGGCCGCCTTGCGGGCGGCCGCGATCTCCTTCGGCTCCTCGGCGGCGGGGTCGAGGGCGGGTGGGGCCGGGACGGTCCACATCCACTCGCGGAGCTTGTCGCGTTCGTGGGTGAGTTCGTGGATGTCGGTCTCGGCGTACTCGAACTCCGGGGACCAGAACAGGGCGTCGAAAGGACAGACCTCGATGCAGATACCGCAGTACATGCACAGGGAGAAGTCGATGGCGAAGCGGTCGAGGACGTTGCGGCTGCGCTCGCGGCCGCCCGGGGCGGCGGGCGGGACCGTCTCCTTGTGGGAGTCGATGTAGATGCACCAGTCGGGGCACTCACGGGCGCAGAGCATGCAGACCGTGCAGTTCTCCTCGAACAGGCCGATGACGCCCCGGGTACGGGGCGGGAGTTCGGGCTGGGCGTCCGGGTACTGCTCGGTGACGGTCTTCCGCGTCATCGTGCGGAGAGTGACGGCCAGGCCCTTGGCGAGGCCACTGCCGGGGATGGGGGCCATTACCGGATCACCACCTTGACGATGCCGGTGAGGGCGATCTGGGCGAGGGAGAGGGGGACGAGGAGGGTCCAGGAGAGCTTCTGAAGCTGGTCCTCGCGCAGGCGGGGGTAGGTGACGCGGAGCCAGATCACGACGAAGGCGAGGACGGCGGCCTTGAGGAGGGTCCAGACCCAGCCGAGGCCGTCGGCGCCCCAAGGGCCGTGCCAGCCGCCCAGGAAGAGGACGGTGGTCAGGCCGCACAGGACGACGATTCCGGCGTACTCGGCGAGGAGGAAGAGAGCGAAGCGCAGGCCGGTGTACTCGGTGTACGCACCGAAGATGATCTCCGAGTCGGCGACGGGCATGTCGAAGGGCGGCCGCTGCAGTTCGGCGAGACCGGCGACGAAGAACACGATCGCGCCGGTGATCTGCCAGGGCAGCCACCACCACTCGAAGGCGTCGACGATGCCGGGCAGGGAGACCGTGCCGGCTGCCATCGCCACCGAGGCGGCGGTGAGCAGCATCGGGAGTTCGTAGGCCAGGAGCTGAGCGGCGGTGCGCAGGCCGCCGAGAAGGGAGTACTTGTTGGCACTGGCCCAGCCGGCCATGAGGGAGCCGAGCACACCGACGCCCATCACCGCGAGCACGAAGAAGACGCCCGCGTCCACGACCTGGCCGACTGCGCCCTCGCCCGGGCCGATGGGGAGGGCGAGAAGGACCAGGAGGTACGGGAGGAGGGCCACGGCCGGCGCGAGCTGGAAGATACGGCGGTCCGCGCCCGCGGGGACGATGTCCTCCTTCTGTACGAACTTGACGCCGTCCGCGACGAGTTGGGCCCAGCCGTGGAAGCCGCCCGCGTACATCGGTCCCAGCCGGCCCTGCATGTGGGCCATCACCTTGTGCTCGGTCTGGCCGACGATCAGGGGGAAAGTGAGGAAGACGACGAAGACGACCAGAAGTCGCAGGGCGACGTCGAGAGCGTCGTTCACTGCCGGCCTCCTGTGGGGTCCTCGGGGGCGTCGGGGGCGTCGGGTTCCGTGCCCTCGGTGGGGGGCGACGCGCTGTGAGCGGGCGACGGCATCTCAGCGGGGTTCGACCGGCGGGGGCTGGTCCGGCCGGGAGCGGTCCGCTCGGGGCTGACGGACTTCGGCGCCGGGTCGGACTCCGGCTCGGCCCTCACCTCCGTCTTCTGTTCCGGCTCGCGCTTCTCGATCGGCTCCGGTTTCTGTTCCGGCTCACGCTTCCCGCTCGGCTCCGGATTTTCCTCCGACTCGCGCTTCTCGCCCGGCTCCGTCTTCTGTTCCGGCTCACGCTTCTCGATCGGCTCCGGCCGCCTCCGCTGCCGCTCCAGCTTCTCGCCCGGTTCTGGGTTCTGCTGGGGTTCGTCGAAGGCGGGGCGGGCGTGGTGCCACGGGGCATCGGAGCTGCGGGGGGCCGTGGAGGGGCGGGTAGGGGTGTCGGAAGGTGTCGTCGGCGGCTGGGTGCGCTGGGAGGCCGAGCCCTGGGAGGCGCTGCGCGCGCGGCGCGGTCCTGCCGGGGAGCGGGGGGCCGGCTCGGGAGCCGTCGGTTCCGTCGGGGCCGTCTCCGTGGCGGGGTCGGTTCCTTCGGCACCGGCGGAGTGCAGGGCGTCCGCCAGCGGTGAGGCCGAGCCCGCGCTCGCGCTTCGGGCGCGGCGGGGTCCGGCCGAAGTTTCCGGAACGGATGGAGTCGAAGAAGCCGGTGGGGCTGGAGAGGTAGGTGAGAGTGATGGGGCTTCTGTGCCCGGGGCCGGGGTGCTGGGCGCTCCTGGCTCTGACGGTGGCGTCGGTGTGGCGGGGGTGGCCGGTGTTGTCGGTGTGGCGGGGGTGGGCGGGGTTGTCGTCTGGCTTGCTGAGCCTTCCGATGCTGTGCGGGCGCGGCGGACCGGGCGGTCGCCTGCCGTGCGTCCCGCTGCCGCGCCCGCCCCTGCCGCGCGTCCCGCTGCCGCTCGGGCCGGGCGGGCCGGGGCGGGGGGGAGTTGGCCCTTCTGGGGGCCCCATTCGTTGGGGTCGGGGACGCCTGGAGGGAGCATCTGGCGGCGCTTGGGGCCGCCGTGCTCGGACTCTCCCGGCTCCTTCGCACCGGGCCACGCCTTGGCGACGCGGGCCGCCAGAACGAAGTCCTTGCGCAGGGGGTGGCCTTCGAAGGTCTCCGGAAGGAGGAGGTGGTTCAGGGCCGGGTGGCCCTCGAAGGTGATGCCGAACATCTCGTGTGTCTCGCGTTCGTGCCAGGTGGCGCCGGCGTAGACGTCGACGGCGGAGGCGAGGGTCGGCGCCTCGTGCGGGATCGTCGTGCGCAGCAGCAGCCGGCGCACCGGGGACAGGGCCACCACGTGCGCCGAGACGCGGAAGCCCGTGCCGGGTTCGTCGACCGCGCTCAGCCAGTCGAAGTAGGTGCAGGACAGGCGGTCGCGGGCCACGCGCAGGGCGTCGGTCCAGGATGAGGGAGGGACGTCGACCGTCAGGACGTCGTACGACTCCTCGGCCGTGGTCCGGGAACCGAAGAGGTCCTCGGCGGAAGCGGGGAGCCAGCCGATCGTGGTCATCGGTCCTCCCCCGACGGCTCCGAAGGGGACTGGGCGGCCGGGGGGCGCACCAAGCCGCTCTGGAGGGCCGCCGTCGAAGGGCGGGCCGAGGGGCGGGAGGCGGCCTGATGGGGCGCGGTCGGGCCGTAGCGCTCGCCCAACGATTCCCGGGCGATCTTCTCCTGGAGCTTGAGGATGCCCTGGAGCAGCGCCTCCGGGCGCGGCGGGCAGCCCGGCACATACACGTCCACCGGGATGATCTGGTCGACGCCCTTGGTCACCGAGTACGAGTCCCAGTAGGGGCCGCCGCAGTTGCTGCACGCGCCGAAGGAGATGACGTACTTCGGCTCGGGCATCTGCTCGTAGAGGCGCTTCACGGCCGGGGCCATCTTGTCCGTGACCGTGCCGGAGACGACCATCAGGTCGGCCTGGCGCGGGCCCGGCGCGAAGGGGATGACACCGAGGCGGATGAAGTCGTGGCGGGCCATCGACGCGGCGATGAACTCGATCGCGCAGCAGGCGAGGCCGAAGTTGAAGACCCAGAGCGAGTAGCGGCGGCCCCAGTTCAGGATCACCTTCATCGGCTCCGGGGCCAGGCGGGCCAGGGTGCCCAGGCGCTGCGGCGCGGGCAGCGGGACGGGTTCCGAGCGCACCTGTTCGTGCCGGCCCGACGGATCCGGCCGGCCCGACTGATCCCGCTGGTCCGACGGATCCCGCTGGTCCGGGGCATTCACTTTCGGCGTCACGTCCATGTCAGGACGCCCTTCTTGTAGGCGTAAAGCAGGCCCACGGCCAGGAAGCCGAGGAAGATGAACATCTCCACGAGCGTGGCGGCGCCGTAGCCGGGGGCCGCGAAGACCGTCGCCCAGGGGAAGAGGAAGATCGAGTCGACGGCGAAGATCACGTAGAGGAAGGCGTAGACGTAGTAGCGGACCTGGGTGTGGGCCCAGCCCTCGCCCACGGGGTCGACGCCGCACTCGTACGTCAGGAGCTTCTCCGGCGTGGGGACCACCGGGCGCAGCAGGCGCCCCGCGCCGAACGCCACGGCGACGAACAGCACGCCGACGACGGCGAGCAGTCCGACGACGGAGTAGGACTGGAAGTAGTCTGCGGCGACTTCCGCCGCGACCTCGACGGTCCGTTCCCGCACGCCCGTCCCTCGCTCCCTGACCTCTGTCTCTTCGACAGCAGGCCCGTTCGACGATCTGTACGCACGCGAGTCTAGGCCCTGATAAAGAGACGGTAAGCAGCCCGTCACACCTCGGTCTGCGGGGCGGGGGTTTTCCCCCGGTCGAGGAAGGCAGCAGACCTCATGGCGCGGCGCCGTGCGGCGCGGCAGGCTAGCCCATATGACCGCTTCCGCCAGCCGATCCACCTCCGACCCGGGAAGCACCGACCCGGGAAACTCCGACCAGGGAAGCTCCGACCAGGGGAGTACCGATCCGAGAAGTACGCGAGCGGGCGGCTTCCCGCCGAGAGCCGGCCATCCCACGGCCTCTTCCCCGGCCGGGGCGGGGCAGGACGACGAACATCTGCCGCCGGCCCGTCTCGCCTACGACCCGCAGACGTGGAAGGAGATCACGCACCTTCTGACGAACCTGCCGATGTCGTTGATCGGGTTCACCTATGTGATGACGGTGATCGTCAGCGGCGCCGCGATGACCGTCACCGTGGTCGGGTTCCCGCTGCTCGCGCTCGGGCTGGCCGGGGCGCGGCTGATGGGCCGGTTCGAGCGGGGGCGGGCCCGCGTGCTGCTGGGGATGCGCATCGACGAGCCGAGCCCGCTGCCGCTGCGCAGGGCGGGCGGCCTCTTCGCGCGGCTGTGGCTGGCGTTGAAGGACCCGGTGGCCTGGCGCACGGTGTTGTACGACTTCATCCGGATGCCCTGGGGGATCCTGACGTTCAGCGTGGTCGTCCCTTCGCTGTTCGTGCTGTGGCCGGTGCTGCCGTTCCTGGCGCGTGGGCTGACCAACGCGGACCGGGCGATGGTGCGGGCCCTGCTGTCGCCCTCCGACGAGCTGGAGCGGCGGATCGCCGAGCTGGAGTCGGACCGGGGGGTCGTGGTCGACACGGCGGCCGCCGATCTGCGCCGCATCGAGCGCGACCTGCACGACGGGGCGCAGGCACGGTTGGTCAACCTGGCGATGGGACTGGGCCTGGCGAAGGAGAAGCTGCTGGAGGGACAGGCCGACGAGGCCGTGGCGGCGATGGTGGAGGAGGCGCACGGCGAGGTGAAGCTCGCGCTCCAGGAACTGCGGGACCTGGCGCGAGGGATCCATCCGGCCGTCCTCACCGACCGGGGGCTGGACGCGGCGTTGTCCTCGGTGGCCTCGCGCTGCACGGTGCCGGTGAAGGTGACCGCCGACCTGACGTCGAGGCCGGCCCAGGCCATCGAGGGCATCGCCTACTTCACCGTCTCCGAGCTGCTCCAGAACGTCAGCAAGCACAGCGCGGCCCGGTCCGCGTCCGTCGACGTGTGGCGGACCGACGACCGGCTGCTCATCCAGGTGTGGGACGACGGCCGGGGCGGAGCGCGGCTCGACGGCGGGTCGGGGATGCGGGGGCTGGCGGAGCGGCTGGACGCGGTCGACGGGCTGTTCGTCGTCGAGTCGCCGGTGGGGGGCCCTACGACGGTGACCGCGGAGTTGCCCTGGCGGAGCCGCGGCGGGAAGGACCGGCGGGGGTAAGGGTCGGAGGGGCGAGAGGGGCGGGGCAGGCGACGGTCGTGGGAGGTAGGGAAAACCCCCCTTCCAAGACGCCGACGGACTCCATGGTCCGCGCGCCCGCCGCCCAGGAGGGTTGGAGGTACGGATCGACAGCTCCGCGACGAGCAGGACGAGCAGGACGAGCAGAACGGACGACGCCGATGGCCACGCAGTACGGGCAGTACGGACAGGACGACCGGTTCGAGGACGGCGTCGGTCTGTTCGGGCAGCCGGACCGGTACGGACCGGAGTACGGGGGCCGGGCCGGAGGGCGCCGCCATCTGCTGCCGACGGGGTTGCGGGAGCCGCTCACGGCACGCCACTGGCGTGAACTCGTCTATGTCCTGCTCGGGCTGCCGATCGGCATCGTGCTGTTCACCTTTACGATCACGATGCTGTCGCTGGGGGCCGGCCTGCTGGTGACCTTCCTCGGCATCCCGGTGCTGGCGGCGGGACTGGCCGCGGGCCGGGGCTTCGGAGCACTGGAGCGGGCCCGGGCGCGCGGGCTGCTCGGCCTGGAGGTGGCCGATCCCGAGTCGCTGCGGCCGCGGGGCAGGGGCGCGATGGCCTGGATGGCCGCCGTCCTGAAGAGCGGCACGTCGTGGCGGCAGGCGCTGTACGCGGTGGTGCAGTTCCCGTGGGCGGTGTTCTCCTTCGCCGTCGCCGTGACCGTGTGGTCGTTCGGCTGGAGCATGCTGACGTATCCGCTGTGGTTCTGGGTCTTCCCGATGTACGGCGGCCAGGGCGGCCTTCAGCTGTACGGCGACGAGCAGCACAGCGTCTACCTCGACAACCCCTTCGAGATCGCGGTGACGGCGCTGGTGGGCCTGCTGATCACGCTGGCCACGCCGTGGATCGTGCGGGCACTGACGACGGTGGACCGGCTGCTGGTGCACGGGCTGCTCGGGCCGTCGTCGTTGGGGGCGCGGGTGGTGGAGCTGGAGTCGGACCGAGGGGTCGTGGTCGACACGGCGTCCGCCGATCTGCGGCGCATCGAGCGCGATCTGCACGACGGGGCGCAGGCGCGGCTGGTGGCGCTTGCGATGGATCTGGGGCTGGCGAAGGAGAAGCTGCGGGAGGATCCGCGGGCGGCGGCGCGGATGGTGGACGAGGCGCACGGTGAGGTGAAGACGGCCTTGCAGGAGCTGCGGGATCTGGCGCGCGGGATCCATCCGGCGGTGCTGACGGACCGGGGACTGGACGCGGCGCTGTCGGCGGTGGCGTCGCGCTGCACGGTGCCGGTGCGGGTGGATGTGGATCTGGTGGAACGGCCGGCGCCAGCGATCGAGGGGATCGCGTACTTCACCGTCTCGGAGTTGCTTCAGAACATCAGCAAGCACAGTGGGGCGCGGTCCGCCTCGGTCGATGTGTGGCGGGTGGAGGACCGGTTGATGTTGCAGGTGGTGGACGACGGGGTCGGCGGGGCGGACGCGTCCGGCGGGGGGTCGGGGCTGGCCGGGCTCGCGGGGCGGTTGGACGCGGTGGACGGGATTCTGGTGGTGGACTCGCCGGCGGGCGGGCCCACCCGGGTGACCGCGGAGCTGCCCTGGCGGACGGAAATCGTCTGAGGCGCGGCCTTCTCCGCCCCGCCCTTCCGTATCCCCTTCCCCCTTCCCCCTTCCCCCTTCCCCCTTCCGTCTCTCCCCTACCTCCCCTACCTCCCCTTCTCCCCCTCTCGCCCCTTCTCCCCCTCGTCTCCCTCCTCTCGCCCACTCCCCCAGCGGCCGAAAACATGTGGGTCGAGGCCGTGTTCCCGCCGTCCTGGCCGTGGTCGTGCCCCTTTCCGGGTGCAGACGGGCTCGTTGCTGGAATGCTTGACTGGTTCTACCAACGGGTGGACGGCTGGGGGGCCGAGGATCGTGGAGGACAGGGTGCGGGTGGTCATCGCCGAGGATTCGGTGCTGTTGCGGGAGGGACTGACCCGGTTGCTGACGGACCGGGGGCATGACGTGGTGGCCGGGGTCGGGGATGCCGAGGCACTGGTCAAGACCATTACGGAGCTCGACGACGAGGGCGCGCTGCCCGACGTCGTCGTCGCCGACGTGCGGATGCCGCCCACACACACGGACGAAGGGGTGCGTGCCGCCGTGCAGCTGCGCAAGGCGCATCCCGGGCTCGGGGTGCTGGTGTTGTCGCAGTACGTGGAGGAGAGGTACGCCACCGAACTGTTGGCCGGTTCAAGTCGCGGGGTGGGGTATCTGCTCAAGGACCGCGTGGCAGAGGTGCGGGAGTTCGTGGACGCCGTGGTGCGGGTCGCCCAGGGCGGGACCGCGCTCGATCCGGAGGTCGTCGCGCAGCTGCTCGGGCGGAGCAGGAAGCAGGACGTGCTGGCCGGGCTCACCCCGCGGGAGCGGGAGGTCCTCGGGCTGATGGCCGAGGGGCGGACGAACTCCGCGATCGCCCGGCAGCTGGTCGTCAGCGACGGGGCCGTGGAGAAGCACGTCAGCAACATCTTCCTGAAACTCGGCCTGTCGCCGAGTGACGGGGATCACCGCCGAGTACTCGCGGTCCTCACCTACCTCAATTCCTGACGAGATGGCACTGTGCCTTCGTCGAGCGGGGGAACTCGGAGGAGGCGGCGAACAGACAGCGACTGTGGACACGTGCAGAACCGCGGTGTGATTCCGGAGCGTCTACCGGGCCGGCGCCGGGGTGCGGGAAATCATGAAAAGCGGGGGTGCCGGGCCGTCTCGGGACAGCGACCGTCATGCGAATGGCCGAGGTAAGGCGACCCTTACAGACGTAGGGTTGATCCGTGGTGGGCCTTCTCGGGAAGGCTCACCGGGACAGCCACCTCGAGGGAGGTCCAGTTCAGTGACCAGTCAGGTCAGCAGTCCAGCCGAACAGGCCGACGGAACCGACGGGACCGACGGGACCGTCGTGGGAGAGCAGCGCAGATCCGGTGGGACGAAGGACGTCCGTCGTCTCGACCGGGTGATCATCAGGTTCGCGGGCGACTCGGGTGACGGTATGCAGCTCACCGGCGACCGCTTCACCTCGGAGACCGCGTCGTTCGGCAACGACCTCTCCACCCTGCCGAACTTCCCCGCCGAGATCCGCGCACCCGCCGGCACCCTCCCCGGCGTCTCCTCGTTCCAGCTGCACTTCGCCGACCACGACATCCTCACCCCGGGTGACGCGCCCAATGTGCTGGTCGCGATGAATCCGGCGGCGCTGGCGGCCAACATCGGTGATGTGCCGCGCGGTGCGGAGATCATCGTCAACACGGACGAGTTCACCAAACGGGCGATGCAGAAGGTGGGGTACGCGGCCTCGCCGCTGGAGGACGGGTCCCTCGACGGTTACCAGCTCCACCCGGTCCCGCTGACCACCCTGACCGTCGAGGCACTCAAGGAATTCGACCTCACCCGTAAAGAGGCCGAGCGCAGCAAGAACATGTTCGCGCTCGGCCTTTTGTCATGGATGTACCACCGGCCCACCGAGGGCACCGAGAAGTTCCTGAAGTCGAAGTTCGCGAAGAAGCCCGACATCGCGGCCGCCAATATCGCCGCTTTCCGTGCCGGGTGGAACTTCGGTGAGACGACCGAGGACTTCGCCGTCAGTTACGAGGTCGCCCCGGCCACGAAGGCGTTTCCCGTCGGCTCCTACCGGAACATCTCCGGGAATCTCGCTCTGTCGTACGGGCTGATCAGCGCCTCCCGGCAGGCCGATCTGCCGCTGTTCCTGGGGTCGTATCCGATCACGCCGGCCTCCGACATCCTGCACGAGCTCAGCAGACACAAGAACTTCGGCGTGCGTACGTTCCAGGCCGAGGACGAGATCGCGGGGATCGGCGCGGCGCTGGGGGCGGCCTTCGGCGGGTCCCTCGCCGTCACCACCACCTCCGGACCCGGGGTGGCACTGAAGAGCGAGACCATCGGGCTCGCTGTCTCGATGGAGCTGCCGCTGCTGATCGTCGACATCCAGCGGGGCGGGCCGTCGACCGGCCTGCCGACCAAGACCGAGCAGGCCGACCTGTTGCAGGCCATGTACGGGCGCAACGGCGAGGCCCCGGTGCCGATCGTCGCGCCCTGCACGCCCGCCGACTGCTTCGACGCCGCCCTGGAGGCGGCCCGGATCGCGCTCACCTACCGCACGCCGGTGATGCTCCTGTCCGACGGCTACCTGGCCAACGGCTCCGAGCCCTGGCGGATCCCGGAACTGGACGAGCTCCCGGACCTGACCGTGCAGTTCGCCCAGGGCCCCAACCACACGCTGTCCGACGGCACCGAGGTCTTCTGGCCGTACAAGCGCGACCCGCAGACCCTCGCCCGGCCGTGGGCGGTCCCGGGCACCCCGGGGCTGGAGCACCGCATCGGCGGGATCGAGAAGGAGGACGGGACGGGGAACATCTCCTACTCCCCGGCCAACCACGACTTCATGGTCCGCACCCGCCAGGCCAAGATCGACGGCATCGACGTACCCGATCTCGAGGTCGACGACCCGCACGAGGCGGACACCCTGGTACTGGGCTGGGGCTCCACCTACGGGCCGATCACCGCCGCGGTACGGCGGCTGCGCACCGCCGGGGAGGCTGTCGCGCAGGCGCATCTGCGGCATCTGAACCCGTTCCCGCGCAATCTGGGCGCGGTGCTGAAGCGTTACGACAAGGTCGTCATCCCCGAGATGAACCTCGGCCAGCTCGCCACCCTCGTACGGGCGAAGTACCTGGTCGACGCCCATTCGTACAACCAGGTCAACGGCATGCCGTTCAAGGCGGAGCAGCTCGCCGCGGCGCTCAAGGAGGCCATCGATGGCTGACACGGCAACGGAAGGCGCGGGCACGATCGAGGCACTTTCGCTCGTCCCCAAGGCCGAGGCCCGGCAGTCCATGAAGGACTTCAAGTCCGATCAGGAAGTGCGCTGGTGCCCCGGCTGCGGCGACTACGCGATCCTGGCGGCCGTCCAGGGCTTCATGCCCGAACTGGGCCTGGCCAAGGAGAACATCGTCTTCGTGTCGGGCATCGGCTGCTCGTCGCGCTTCCCGTACTACATGAACACCTACGGCATGCACTCCATCCACGGACGCGCGCCGGCGATCGCGACGGGGCTGGCCGCCTCGCGGCGGGACCTGAGCGTGTGGGTGGTCACCGGCGACGGCGACGCGCTGTCCATCGGCGGCAACCATCTGATCCACGCGCTGCGGCGGAACGTGAACCTGAAGATCCTGCTGTTCAACAACCGGATCTACGGGCTGACCAAGGGCCAGTACTCGCCCACCTCCGAGGTCGGCAAGATCACCAAGTCGACGCCGATGGGCTCGCTGGACGCGCCGTTCAACCCGGTGTCACTGGCGATCGGCGCGGAGGCGTCGTTCGTGGCGCGGACCATCGACTCCGACCGCAAGCACCTGACAGAGGTGCTGCGCCAGGCCGCCGCCCACCCCGGCACCGCGCTCGTCGAGATCTACCAGAACTGCAACATCTTCAACGACGGCGCGTTCGAGGCGCTGAAGGACCGGCAGTCGGCCGAGGAGGCGGTGATCCGGCTGGAGCACGGGCAGCCGATCCGGTTCGGCGCGGACCGCGCGCGGGGCGTCGTGCGCGACCCGGCGACCGGTGATCTGCGGGTCGTCACGGTGACCCCGGAGAACGAGGCGGACGTCCTGGTCCACGACGCGCACGCCGCTTCCCCGACCACCGCCTTCGCCCTGTCCCGGCTGGCCGATCCGGACACCCTGCACCACACGCCGATCGGCGTGCTGCGCTCGGTCGAGCGGCAGGTCTACGACACGCAGCTGGCGGACCAGCTGGACGCGGCGGTCGAGCAGCACGGCAAGGGCGATCTGGCGGCGCTGCTGGCGGGCGGGGACACCTGGACGGTCGTCGGCTGAGACGTGCGGCGGTTCACGAGGCCCGGGAGCGGGGTTCCCGGGCCTCGTCGTGTGTCCGGCGGGACTCGTCGTACGCGTCGCGGGCCTTCTCGACGTCCGGCATCCGCGTGTGCGTCCACTTCGCCAGCGCGCGTACCTGCTCGGCCGCCTCCCGGCCGAGGTCGGTCAGGGAGTAGTCGACGCGGGGCGGGATGACGGGCTTGGCGTCGCGGTGCACCAGACCGTCGCGTTCGAGGTTCTGGAGGGTCTGGGTGAGCATTTTCTCGCTGACGGGCCGGCCGGTCCCGCTGACCCCGCCGATCGCCCGGCGCAGTGCGCTGAACCGGTGCGAACGGTCGAGCAGCTCGATCAGCACCAGGACCCCCCACCGGCTGGTGACATGTTCGAGGACGAGCCGGTGGGGGCACATGCCCTCGGCCTCGGAGGGACCGATCCGGCGCACCCGCTCGCCCACCCGCTCGCCCAGCTGCTCGTCTACCAGCTCGCCTACCTGCTTACTTACCGCCATGCCAGTACCTTACTTCAAAGTGGGTACTTTCGCTTGGTTAGTGCACCTCCTAGGGTCGGTACCAGACCCGCAACCCCCACTAGGAGTTTCTGAGCCATGAGCATCGTCGTCACCGGAGCCACCGGAAACCTCGGCCGCCACGTCGTGGAGCAGTTGCTGGAGAAGGTTCCGGCGGAGCAGATAACGGCCGTCGTGCGCGACGAGGCCAAGGCCGCCGACCTCGCGGCCCGCGGCGTGAAGCTGGCCGTCGCCGACTACAACGCCCCCGAGACTTTCGGCAGCCTCTTCGCCTCCGGCGACAAGGTGCTGCTGATCTCGGGCAACGAGTTCGACAAGGGCCGCCCGGCACAGCACCAGGTCGTGATCGACGCCGCGAAGGCGGCCGGGGTGGCGCTCCTCGCGTACACCAGCGCGCCGGGCTCGCTGAGCGCGGCGCTGGCGGACGACCACCGCGCCACCGAGAAGGCCCTGCTCGCCTCCGGTCTGCCGTACGCGCTGCTGCGCAACGGCTGGTACCACGAGAACTACACCGAGCAGCTCGCCCCGGTGCTGGAGCACAACGCCGTCGTCACCGCCGCCGGTGAGGGCCGGGTCTCCTCGGCCTCCCGCGCCGACTACGCGGCCGCCGCCGTCGCCGTGCTGACCGGCGAGGGCCACGAGAACAAGACGTACGAGCTGGGCGGCGACGAGGCGTGGAGCTTCGCCGAGTACGCGGCCGAGCTGAGCAGGCAGACCGGCAAGGAGATCGCCTACAACTCCGTGCCCGGCGAGGTGCTCACCGGCATCCTGACCGGCGCCGGGCTGCCCGAGGGGTTCGCCACGATCCTGGTCGGCGTGGACGCGTCGATCGAGAAGGGCGAGCTGGTCGTCTCCAGCGGCGACCTGTCCCGGCTGGCGGGCCGCCCGACCACCCCGCTCGCCGAGGCGATCACGGCCGCGCTCAAGGGCTGACACCTCTGGCGGGGCCCGACGCTCCTGGTAAGACCCGACGCCTCTGGTCGGGCCGGCGCCCCTCGCCGGGCCTGACGCCGATGGTCGGTCTCACGTCACCCCACCCCTGCCTGTCATGACCGTATGCCGATACGGGCATGACAGACAGGGGTGCCCGGCGTTACCTTCGTCCACGCATGCCTGACGTGAGAAGGAGGGGCCCCGTGGCCGGGACGTCGAAGAGTGAAGGCCGGACAGGCCTGCTGAACGGCCTCGCGGCGTACGGGATGTGGGGGCTCGTGCCCCTCTTCTGGCCCCTGCTCAAGCCGGCCGGAGCGACCGAGATCCTGGCCCATCGCATGGTGTGGTCCCTGGCCTTCGTCGCCGCCGCGCTGCTCGTCGTACGGCGCTGGGCATGGGCCGGTGAGCTGCTGCGGCAGCCGCGCAGGCTGGGACTCGTCGTGATCGCCGCGGCCGTCATCACCGTGAACTGGGGCGTCTACATCTGGGCCGTGAACAGCGGCCACGTCGTCGAGGCCTCCCTGGGCTACTTCATCAACCCGCTGGTCACCATCGCCATGGGCGTGCTGATCCTCAAGGAACGGCTGCGGCCCGTGCAGTGGGCGGCGGTCGGCGTCGGCTTCGCCGCGGTGCTGGTCCTGACCATCGGCTACGGCCGCCCGCCGTGGATCTCCCTCACCCTCGCCTTCTCCTTCGCCGTCTACGGGCTGGTGAAGAAGAAGGTCAACCTCGGCGGGGTCGAGTCGCTCGCCGCCGAAACCGCCGTCCAGTTCCTGCCGGCGCTGGCCTACCTGGTGTGGCTGTCCACGCACGGCGACCTCACCTTCGCGACCGAGGGCGGCGGGCACGCGGCCCTGCTCGCCTCCACCGGCATCGTCACCGCGATCCCCCTCGTCTGCTTCGGCGCGGCGGCGATCCGCGTACCGCTGTCCACGCTGGGCCTGCTCCAGTACCTGGCGCCGGCCTTCCAGTTCCTGCTCGGCGTCCTCTACTTCGGCGAGGCCATGCCGCCGGAGCGCTGGGCCGGGTTCGCGCTGGTGTGGCTGGCGCTGGTGCTGCTCACCGGGGACGCGCTGCGCACCTCGCGCCGGGCGGCCCGGGCACTCGGCTCCGAGACCGCCCGACTCACCGGGCCTCCGAGTGCGTCCCGCCCGAATGCGTCCCGCCCGAGTGCTTCCGGTCCGGGTGCTTCCGGCCCGGGTGCTTCCGCCGCCTCCGCCGACTCCGCTGCCTCCCGCGCGCCGGATGTGGCGGATGTGACGGGTGTGGAGGGTGCCCCCGCTCCGGAGGCGGGAGTGTCTCCCCTCGCCAAGCCGTAGGCCACGGTCACCGTCACGAAGTACGGCGTGCGGGAGGCCGGGCCGGGGCGGGCCTGCTAGAAGTGATCGCATGACCGAGACATCTGGAGTACCCGAGGCACGGCCCACGCCCGTGCACTGGAAACTCGTAGTCGACTCCGCCGACCCGCACGCGCAGGCCGACTTCTGGGCCGGCGCGCTGCACTACGAGGTCGAGGACAACAGCGCCCTCATCGAGCGGCTGCTGGAGCTCGGCGCGCTTCCGGGGGCGGCGACGGTGGAGTTCCACGGCCGGCCGGCCTTCCGCGACCTGATCGCCGTACGCCACCCCGACGACCCGTACGACCCCGACAGCGGGACCGGCCTCGGGCGGCGGCTGTTGTTCCAGCGGGTACCGGAGGCCAAGACGGTGAAGAACCGGCTCCATCTGGACCTGCACCCCGGTGCGGAGTCGCGCGCCGCGGAGGTCGAGCGGCTGACGGCGCTGGGGGCGGGTGTCCTGACGGAGGTGAAGGAGCCGTCCGGACAGTGGGTGGTCATGGCGGACCCGGAGGGCAACGAGTTCTGCGTCCATTGAGAGACGCAGGAGACTTTCGTCAGGCTCCGTGGATCTTGGCGGGGCCTTTCGTACGTCTTGGAGGGGCCTTCGGGGGGCTTGGCGAAGCCTTCATGACTTTCGGATGGGCCTTCATGGGCCTTCGCGGGCCTTCATGAGCCTTCGCGGGCCTTCATCTGTCGTCATGGGCTTCACCGTTTTCGTCTGGCTTCGGTATGTGAACCCGCTGTCCGGATAGCGCTCTTGACGGAGTGTTGACCCCGGCTTCACCATCCAGTCACCCCATTCACTGTGGATTACCTGTGGGCGTCCAGGTGCTCGACGGTCGCCCCCGGGTGTCCCGCTGGAATTCGGAGCCCCCCACCATGAAGCTCCCCGTTTCCGGCCGCGCGACGGCCACCGCCGTGGTCGCGGCCCTCACACTGCTCGCCACCGGATCCATAGCAGGGGCGGCGCCCGCCCCCGAGTCCGGGACGATCGCCGCCGCTCCCGACCTCCCGGTGGCCAACGTCAAGGCCCACCTGGCCCAGCTGCAGTCCATCGCCACCGCCAACGGCGGCAACCGGGCCCACGGCCGCACCGGCTACAAGGCCTCGCTCGACTACGTGAAGGCCAAGCTGGACGCCGCCGGATACACCACCGTCATCCAGCAGTTCACCTCCTCCGGCCGTACCGGCTACAACCTCGTCGCCGACTGGCCCGGCGGCGACACCGGTCAGGTCCTGATGGCGGGGTCCCATCTGGACTCCGTGACGTCCGGGGCCGGGATCAACGACAACGGCTCCGGCTCGGCGGCCGTCCTGGAGACGGCACTGGCGGTGTCCAGAGCCGGCTACCACCCCACCAAACACCTGCGGTTCGCGTGGTGGGGCGCGGAGGAGCTGGGCCTCGTCGGGTCCCGGAACTACGTCAACAGCCTCTCCTCGGCGAACCGGGCCCGCATCAGCGGCTACCTGAACTTCGACATGATCGGCTCGCCGAACCCCGGCTACTTCGTCTACGACGACGACCCGGCCATCGAGAAGACCTTCAAGGACTACTTCGCCGGCCTCGGCGTCCCGACGGAGATCGAGACCGAGGGCGACGGCCGCTCCGACCACGCCCCCTTCAAGAACGCGGGCGTGCCGGTGGGCGGCCTGTTCAGCGGCGCCGACTACGTCAAGACGGCGGCGCAGGCGGCCAAGTGGGGCGGCACGGCCGGGCGGGCCTTCGACCGCTGCTACCACTCCTCCTGCGACACCACGGCCAACATCGACGACACCGCGCTGAACCGCAACGGGGACGCGCTCGCGTACGCGGTCTGGACCCTTTCCTCCTGACCGGCCAGGTCGCTACGCGCCCGACCTACGGGCGCGTTCGGCCAACCTGAGCATGCGCGCGCGGGCCGACTCCAACTCCTCGACGTCGTCGGCGGCCGGACCCTCCTCGGTGGTGAGCTCGGTCCACAGGCCGAGGAGTTCGGTCCCCAGGTTCAGTCCCTGCAAGGGGTCGCGTACGGCACGCCAGGCCGCCGCCGCGCTCTGGACGTTGCCGTACGCGGCCTCCGCGTCCCTGGCCCGGCGGCGGATGCGGGCCAGGTCGAGGGAGACATGGAAGGAACGCAGCGGGTCGCCCCCCAAGTAGGCGATATACGCGGCGAGTTCGCGCAGGGCGAGCACCTCGGGGTGCTCCGGGCCCAGCGTTCCGGACGCCTCCAGCACGGTCCGCTCCGCGAGAGCGGCCGCGGTGTCCGTCCGGCCCGCCCGCACGGCCTCGTTGATCCGCGCGATCGGTTCCGCGAGGAGGGCCGGCGCGCCCCCCTCGCCGTGCAGGGTACGGGGGTCGTCCCCGAGCACCGCCTCGGCGACGGCGTCGAAGCCACGGGCGGGGGTGGGCTTGGGAACGGGATCCGGATCGAAGGCCGAGTCGGAGATGAGGCCTTCGGGGAGGAAAGGGGTGGGCGCGGACCTGCGTGAGGGGGCGGGAGAGGGAGGGGAAGAGACGGTGGAAGCGGGAGTGGGGTTCGAGGTGGAGGCCGGGGTCGGGAGGGGGAGCGGGATGGGGGTGGAGACGGTCTGGGCCGGGGTGGAGACCGGGGCCGGAATCGGGGCCGGGGTCGGGGTGGGGGCCGGGGTCGGGGTGGGGGCCGGGGTCGGGGTTGGAACCGAAGCCTGTGTCGGGGTCGAAACCGGTCCCTGAGTCGGAGTCCGAGTCGGGGCCGGGGGGCTGTACGCCGGGATTGAGGCCGGGGGCGAGGCGAGGGTTGTGTCCGGGTTCGGCTGCTCGTCCATCGTCGGGGGCGGTCCGAACACGCCCGTCGGGGCGGTGACCGTACCCGGGGCCGCGGTGTCCCCCGCGTGCCTGAGTGCCGACCGGGGTTCCTGCTCCGCTTCCGGCTCGGGCACCGCGCGCAGCGGGAAGGTCGGGGCCGACCCCCGCACCGGCTCGGGCACCTGGCGCAGGAGATGCGTGGCCTTGTCACGTCCCGACTGAGCGGACTGCCCGTCGTCGACGGGCGCGGGCCGGCCGGCGGGCGCGATCGGGTCGGTGGGCGCGGGCCTGTCGGCGGGCGCGATCGGGTCGGTGGGCGCGGGCGTGTCGGCAGGCGCCGGGCTGTCGGTCGGCATGGCGGCAGACGAGGGAGCGCCGGCGGGTACGGCCGGGCCGGCAGCCGCGGCCCGGTCGGCGGGTGCGCGCGCGTCGGCAGGTGCGGCCAGGTCGGCATGCTCGGGCGTGTCGGCGGGCGCCGACCCCTCACCTGGCGTGGCGGCAGACGAGGGAGCGCCGGTGGAGACGGCAACGCCGGTGGGCGCGGGCCTGTCGGTGGGCACCGGCATGCCGAGGGGCGCGGGGGCGTCGGTCGGCGCGGGGCTGTGCGCGTTCCGTGCCGCGGTCTCCCCTGCCGTCTCCGCCCTGGCCGCCGCCGGGGTCGCCGGCGTTCGCCGGGGCTCCGCCGTGAAGTGGCTGGAACCGTCCGGGTCGACGCGCAGGGCGACGACGTAGCCGATGCGTTCGTCGTGGACCGTGGCGCGGACCGGGTGACCGGTGGCGAGTGCGATGCGGTGCAGGTGGCTCAGGACGGCGCGCTGGATCTCCTCGCCGTCGACCGCCACGACCGGTACACCGCCTATCGTCGCCGTCCCGCCCTCGCGGACATGGACATCGAGCGGGGCCGCCACGGCGGCCGTACCGCCGGCGTGCTTCTGTTCCCGCTTCTTCTCGCGGCTGAGTCGAGACATCGGTTCCTCACTCGGATGCGTCGTCACGATCCGGTCGTCCAGGTGCGTGTACGTGTACACGTACTGTTGAGTCTCTCCGAGCGCTCCCTGTCCACGCGTCACCACGACGTCACAGCCTCGTTCCAGGAACCCACGCCCCGCTTCCGGGGCGGCTCCGGGACCACCGGGATCGAGGGACCACCAGGATCGGGGCGCCCCGGAGCGACGGCGACGACTGGGAGGAACGCGGGTCATGCGGACGACGGACGGGCAGCGGGGGCCGGAGATCTGGATCCGCGGGCCGGTGGCCGCACCCGATCCGGTGCCGATGCCGTACGCCTCCACCGCCGCGCCCCGGCGCTTCTCCTGGGTCGCCACGCACGGCGGGGCGGGCGGCTCCACGCTCGCCGCGGTCTACGGCGGTCACGACTGCGGACGCGCGTGGCCCGGCGCCGGCGATCCGCCGTCCGTGCTGCTCGTGGCCCGTACCCATGCGGCTGGGCTGGAGTCCGTCCTGCGGACCCTGGAGGTCTTCCGGCGCGGGGAGGCTCCGCACGGGCTCGACCTGGACGCCGTGGTCCTCGTCGCGGACGCACCGGGCCGGCTGCCCCGGCCGCTCGTCCAGCGGGTTCGGGTGATCGAATCGGTCATCGACGTGTACCGCGTCCCGTGGGTGACGAACTGGCGCCTCGGTGACCTGGGCGGGAACCCGCCACGCGAGACGCAACCGCTCTCCCGGCTGACCGGGGCACGCTGACAGGGCGCGGTGGGACGGGGGCGAGAGGTGCGGGGTGAGGGGTGAGGTCCGGGACCACACCAGGACCCGGAGCGGGGCCCCCCGGGTTCCCGGATTGGCCGCCGGCCGTGGACATCGCGGCGGCCGTGCGGGCGGGCCGGCTGCCGGCCGTGGACGTGGTCGGCGAGGCGCTCGGACGGATCGCGCGGATCGACCGTTTCCTGTGCGCCTTCTCCGTGGTGTGGGAGGAGCGGGCCCGGGCATGGGCGCGTGAGGTCGATGCGCGGGTCGCCGCGGGCGAGTGGCTGCCGCTGGCCGGGGTGCCGATCGGTGTGAAAGGGCGTCATGGGTTGCGGGCGGCGGGCCCGCTGGTCGCCGCCGGATGCGTGCCGGTGGGGACGACCGCCGTGCCCGGGCCCGGCACCCCCTGGCAGACCTGGGGTGTCGGCGCCCACGGCCGGACCGTGAACCCCTGGCGCGCCGACCGCACACCCGGCGGTTCCTCGGCCGGGTCCGCGGCGGCGGTGGCCGCCGGTCTGGTCCCCCTGGCGACCGGCAGCGACGGCGCGGGCTCGGTGCGGATCCCGGCCGCGTGGTGCGGCGTGATCGGCCTGAAGACCACGAACCGACCGCCACCGCCCGCGACAGGACGGGCGCCCGCCTCCCGGGACGGTACGGGGCTGGCGGCTCCCGGCGTACTCGTCCGCCACGCGGTGGACGCCGAGGCGTACTGGCGGGCCATGACACCGGCGACAGGCACGACGTCCCGGAACCCGGCACCGGGAACTCCTACTGCGCCGCGAGAGCCGGGGACGGGGACGGGTTCAGGGACGGGGACGGGGCCAGGGATGGGGACGGGGACGGGGACGGAATCCTCGGCAGCGGCTTCACGAATGCCTTCCGTGGTGTCCGCCCCGGAGGCTCACGCGCGCGTGACGGGCCGGGGGGAGGCGCGCGAGGGGGTGGTTCCTGCCGTGGTTCCTGCCGTGGCTGCTGTCCCGCCCCTCGCCGTCTTCTCCGCCGACCTCGGCTTCGCCGATCCCGATCCAGGTCCGCTCGCGCTGGCCCGTGCCGCCGCCGGGCGTCTCGCCGAGGCCGGTGTCGTACGGTTGCTGCCGCCTTCCGGGGCGTCCCCGCGTCTGACGGACCCCGCCCCCGCCTGGCTCGCGCTGCGCACCCCGGGCTCGGACCTCCGCGCGGCTGAACAGGTCCGCGACGTCAACGACCGTCTGCTGGCCGGCTTCTTCGCCCGTGCCGCCCTGTTGCTGACCCCGACGACCCCGAACGCCGCACACGGTCACGAAGGTCCGGGCGACCGGTACTCGACCTCGCTCACCTGGGCGTTCAACCTGAGCGGGCATCCGGCGATCAGCGTCCCGGCGGGGATCGGCGCCGACGGCTGTCCGGTGGGGTTGCAGATCGTCGCGGCACACGGCGGGGAGACGGCGCTGTTGGCAGTCGCCCGAGCCGCTCAGGCTGCTCAGGCCGTCCAGCCGTCTGGGTCAAACCTTCCGATACTTGCGCGCGCATATAATGCAGGTGCAGACTATCGTCGTACGCAGACTATCTGGGGGTTCGGATCATGAGCCGACGCAGTTTCCTGTTCGTGCTGGGCAGCAGCCGCCCGGACGGCAACACCGAGTTGCTGGCCCGCGCCGCCGCCGAGCAGTTGCCCTCCGACGTGGAACAGACGTGGATCAGCCTGGCACAACACCCGCTGCCCGACTTCGAGGACCAGCGGCTCGACGCCGACCACGTCCGCCCCACCGAGGGCAGCGCCGCCCTGCTGCTCGACGCCACCCTCGCCGCGACGGACATAGTGATCGCGTCCCCGCTGTACTGGTATTCGGTGTCCGCCCAGACCAAGCGCTACCTGGACCACTGGTCGGGCTGGCTGCGCACCCCCGGCCTCGACTTCAAGGCGACGCTCGCCGGGCGCACGCTCTGGGGCGTCACCGTGCTCGCGGACGACCAGCCGGTCGTCGCCGATCCGCTGGTCGGCACGCTCAACAACTCGGCCGCCTATCTGCGGATGTCCTTCGGCGGGGTACTGCTCGGCAACGGCAGCAAGCCCGGCGACGTCCTCAAGGACACGGAAGCGCTGACGCGCGCGAAGACGTTCTTCGCCGGGGAGACGCCGGCGGCCCGCTTCCTGTGGGAAACCCGCTGAGGCCTGTGCCGTGCCGTCCTGCGCCGTTCCGTCCTATGCCGTGATGTCCTTGGTGGTGAAGCGCGCCCAGGCCGCCGAGCCGAAGACGGCCGCGTACAGGGCCTGGAGGCCGAGGTTCTTCCGCAGGTCGTCCCAGTAGACGGGTTCTCGCATCAGATCGGCGAAGGACAGCCAGTGATGCGAGAAGAAGTACGGCTGCAGCGCGTGCAGTTGGGGGATCTGGTCGAGGATCTGGACCGTGATCAGCAGGCCCACCGTGGTGGCCATCGCCGCGATGCCGCTGCTGGTGAGCGTGGAGACGAACAGACCGAGCGCCGCCACCCCGATCAGGGAGGTGGCGACGACCAGGGCCATCAGCAGTGCCCGCAGCAGCCCGTCGCCGAAGCCGATCCGGGTGCCGGAGATCGTCGTCAGGTCGCCGAGCGGGAAGAGCAGCGCCCCGACCGTCAGCGCCGAGAGCGCGACCACGAGTGTGGCGACCAGGCAGAAGATCATGACGGTCGCGTACTTGGCCAGCAGCAGGCGGGTGCGGCCTGCGGGGGCGACCAGGAGGTAGCGGAGCGTTCCCGCGTTGGCCTCTCCGGCGATCGAGTCGCCCGCGATGACACCGATCGCCATCGGGAGGAAGAACGGCAGAGTCACTGCCAGCGCGGTGAAGACCAGGAACAGGCCGTTGTTGGTGACCTGCGAGATGAACGCGGGCCCCTCGCCGCCGCCCCCTCCCCCACCACCGCGTCCGCCGGACGAGCCGTCGCCCGTCTCGATCCTCACGGCGATCCCCACCAGGACCGGCACGGCCGCGAGCACGCCCAGCAGCGCGAGGGTGCGCCAGCGCCGGAAGGTGGTCAGCAGTTCACTGCGCAGGAGACCGAAGGTCCAGGTCCAGGACCAGTTCGACGGCGGTGCCGTCGGCGTCCCCGCCGGTTTCCGCGTCCCCGTAGGGGTCGGCTTCTGTGAGGAGTCGGGGCTCGGGGTCCCGTCCCGGTCGTCCACCGTGTCAGCCCGCGACATCGAATCCCTCCCCCGTGAGAGCCACGAACGCGTCCTCCAGAGAGGCCCGCTCGACGGCGAAGCCGCGGACGCGGACGCCCGCCGTGACCAGTGCGGCGTTCAGGTCGGCGAGATCGCGGTCCGGTGGCGGCGCCTCGGCACTCACACGGTCCTCGCCGAGGACGACGTCGTCCGCCCCCTGTTCCTTGAGCACCCGGGCCGCGTCCGCCGGGTCCGGGGTCGTCACGACGAGCCGTCCGCGGGCGCCCGCCGAGAGGTCGGACACCGGACCCTGGACGAGCAGCCGGCCCTGCGCCATCACCGCCGCGTGCGTGCACACCTGCTCGATCTCGTCGAGCAGGTGCGAGGAGAGGAAGACGGTCGTGCCCTCCGCGGCCAGCTCCCGGATCAGCGAGCGGATCTCCCGCATGCCCTGCGGATCCAGACCGTTGGTCGGCTCGTCGAGGACGAGCAGGCGGCGGGGCTGGAGCAGGGCGGCGGCGAGGCCCAGACGCTGCTTCATACCGAGGGAGTAGGCCTTCGCCTTCTTGCCGGCGGCGGCGGTCAGTCCCACCCGCTCCAGTGTCGCCGTGACCCTCGCGCGCCGGGTGCGCGGATCGGCCGTCGGGTCGGCGGCGTCGTAGCGGAGCAGGTTGTCCCGGCCGGAGAGGAAACCGTAGAGGGCGGGACCCTCGATGAGGGTCCCGACGTGGGGAAGTACGGCGCGCGCGGCCCGCGGCATGGGTTGCCCCAGGACGCGGGCCGAGCCGGCCGTGGGCTCGATGAGCCCCATCAGCATGCGGATGGTGGTGGTCTTGCCGGAGCCGTTGGGGCCGAGGAAGCCGAAGACGCTGCCCGCCGGGACGGTCAGGTCGAGACCGTCGACGGCGAGCTGTCCGCCGCGGTAGCGCTTGGTGAGGGCGCGGGTGTGGATGACGGCCTCGTCGTCCACGGGCTCCCTCACTGACTTCCCCATCGGCTTTCCCCTTCGGCCTTACCCTTCGCGTTCCCGTCTCCGGCGCCGCTTCACCGGCTGTGCTCCCGCCGCGCCTACTTCGCCGCGTTCGCCGCCTTCACCAGGGCGTCCTTGGTGACCGCGCCGACGTAGACCTTGCCGTCGTCCGTCATCAGGGCGTTGATCAGGCGAGTGGAGAAGACGGTGCCGGAGCCGAACTTGCCGGTCACCTTGTCGCCGAAGGAGCCGAGGAAGCCACCGAGGTCGCCGCCTCCCTCGGAGCCCGAGGGCATGCCCTCGCCGCCGGTGTCGAAGGTGGCGACGGACGTCCAGCCCTCGCCGAGGACGTTGAGACCCTCGAGGCCGTCCGGGCCCTCGAGTTCCTTCGCGAGGTCGCCGGGCTTGCCGGGCTTGCCGGAGTGCCCCGGCGCCGTCTCGCCGGCCTTCCCCTCGTCCGCCTTGCCGGCCTCGTCGCCCTCGGTGACCTTCGCGCCCTTGGGCGCGGTGAAGTCGAAGGTGGACGCGGCGGGCTTGGCGAAGGTGACCTGGGTGAAGCCCGCGTCCACGACGGCGGCGCCGCCGCTCGCCGGGGTCAGCGTGAACTTCAGCGGCAGGCCCGTCTTCGCGTCCACGGCCACGCTGATCGCGCCGACCGTGGAACCGGACTGCTTCGGCTCGACCAGCAGCTTGTAGGCGTCGCGGCCGGCCACCTGGACGGTGCCGTCGACGGTCACGGAGGTCGTGTCGTCGACCGCCTTCAGGGCGTCCTCGGTGAGGTCCTTGGGCGTGGCGGGGACAGGGGTCTCCGCCTTCCCGGAGCTCTCGTCGACGGTGGAGTGATAGACCTCGTTGGAGGCGCTGTCGTACCCCCACACGTTCTTGCCGTTGTGGATGACGCTGTACTCGGCGGCGTTCTCCAGCAGCGAGAGCTTCTGCCGGTCGGGGCCGTCGGCGGCGACGCGCAGGGTGTGCGTGCCGGCGGCGAGTTCGGTGAGCTTGGTGGACGGATCGGCGGACGAACCGTCGCCGCCCTGCTGGACCGCCCCGGAGAGGAGCCCGCTCTCCAGTCCGCCGAGGTCGGGCAGCCCGAGATCGGTGGTGATCTTCACCGTCCCGGACAGCTGCTGTACGTCCGATGCGGCGATCTTGTCGAGGAGCTGCTGTGCGGTGATCTTCGGCAGGTCGGGGTCGCCGGAGTCGGCCAGCGCCGGGACCAGCCCGATCGTCGCCGCCGCGACACCGATCACGGTGACCGGGACGATGTACCGCGCCGCCTTGCGCCGTCCGAGGCGCAGGTCGTCGGTCTCCCCGCCGGTCGGCTCCCCGCCGGTCGTGGTGTCGTCGGATGCCTTCGGTGCCATGTGTGCCTTACCTCCGTCGTCGGCGGCGGCCGGTCATCTCACGCTGTTAACGTCCCCACCCCAAGCCGCCATTCTCACCCGAATCGGTGAGGAGTGGTGTTTTCCGTGGTTCCCATCTGACCAAATCGGCCACTGGGAAGCGTCAACCCGAGGGCTCAACTCCACTACGTCTGCGGTATGACACGAAGGTGACGAGGCGCCATCCGACCCGTAGGGGTCGTCGGACCCGTAGGGGCCATCCGGCCTATTGGGATCGTCGGAACCGTAGGGACCCGTAGCCGCCATCCGACCCGTAGGGATCGCCGGACCCGTAGGCGCCATCCGACCCGTAAGGATCGGCAGACCCGTAGGCGCCATCCGACCCGTAAGGATCGGCAGACCCGTAGGGATCGTCGGATCGAAGGACCCGAAGGACCCGAAGGACCCGAAGGAGCCGTCGGACCCGATGGGTCATTCGGCCCGTAGAGGTACCCGGGGGGTCAGCCCGCCCGGTGGACCACCGCGTCGCAGAGTTCCATCAGCGACGCCTTCGCGTCGCACTCCCGCAACGGCGCCAGCGCGGACCGCGCTTCCTTCGCGTACCGCACGGTGTCCCGGCGGGCCTGCTCCAGCGCCGGGTGGGCCCGGAGCGCCTCCAGCGCCTCGGTGTGCCGGGCGTCGTCGCTCAGGTCGGAGTCCAGCAGCTCGCACAGTGCGATGTCCTCGGGCAGCGACAGCCGCGCCGCCCGCTCCCGCAGCCGCAGCACGGGCAGCGTGGGAACGCCCTCGCGCAGGTCCGTCCCCGGCGTCTTGCCCGACTCGTGCGAGTCGGACGCGATGTCCAGGACGTCGTCCGCCAGCTGGAAGGCGACGCCGAGCCGCTCCCCGTACTGCGTCAGCACGTCGACGACCGTCTCGTCGGCGCCCGACATCATCGCCCCGAACCGGCAGGCCACGGCCACCAGCGAGCCCGTCTTGCCGCCGAGCACGTCGAGGTAGTGATCGACCGGGTCCCGTCCGTCCGTGGGGCCCGCCGTCTCCAGGATCTGGCCGGTGACCAGCCGCTCGAACGCCTCCGCCTGCACCCGCACGGCCTCCGGCCCGAGGTCGGCCAGGATGTGGGAGGCCCGCGCGAAGAGGAAGTCACCCGTGAGGACGGCGACGGAGTTCCCCCAGCGGCTGTTCGCGCTGGACACCCCGCGCCGCACGGCGGCCTCGTCCATCACGTCGTCGTGGTACAGCGTGGCCAGGTGGGTCAGCTCCACCACCACGGCCGACGGCACGATACCCGGCGCGTAGGGGTCACCGAACTGCGACGCGAGCACGACGAGCAGCGGCCGGAACCGCTTCCCGCCCGCTCGTACGAGGTGCTGGGCGGCCTCCGTGATGAACGGGACCTCACTCTTGGTGGCCTCGAGCAAGCCTTCCTCGACAGCCGCCAATCCGGCCTGGACATCGGCTTCCAGAGCCTGGTCCCGCACGCTCAGCCCGAACGGCCCGACGACGGTCACGAGGGGTCTCCTGTCTGCTGGTGTCTACTGGCGATTACGCGGTTTGTCGATAGGTCTCTGCCATCACTCAAGTCAGCGTATCCGGTCACGTTTCGATCACCGATAGCCCCCACGTCCCCCAGGCTCGAATGGGCTCGCCCGGGAGGGGCCGCGCAGGCCAGGCGGTATCGGATCACGCCCGATATGTTTTTGATCAGCTCAGATGAGCGGACATAAACAAAATTGCCGGGAAACGGTGAATCATGCCTCGCGCCGAGGTTGCCACCGGGCCGGCGAGCTCGCCCAGCCCCTCTCCGCGTGACGACGATCACGCGTCCCGTTCAGGCCTCCCCCGCCCGGAGCCGCCACTGCGGACCCACTCCCGCCATCAGCAAGCGCACGCGACCCACCGGCAGTGCTTTAACGATGAGTTGGGCCTAATGCCCGTTTCGCCGTGCTTGTGAACGCTGGTGAGTTGGCTCACTCCCCGCGGCGATCCGACACGAGTTCACTCTTCACCGATTCTCCGCACTCCTTAAGCAAGTTGAAGCTTTGCACCCACAAAGGATCAAGCGCCCCATAGGTCACAGACCAAGGTCAATAGGGGTGATCTGTGAATCCGCTACTTGTTTCGGACATGTGCTCTCGCATACGTTCCGGGCCTGTCGGGCGGAACGCCGAATCCTGCCGCCGCCCGAACCACCCATCGACAACGCTCGGCAGGAGCGGGGGAACCAGGTAGGTCGCCACACCGGATGTTCCGAATGTCTTGGATGTCTTTGATATTCAAGATGTTCCGGACAGACCGGTACGGCTTGGGGTGAAGTCGCGGCCGTCAGGACGCGACCGGGCAGCTCCCGCCCGAACCCGACAGCTCACCTCGCAGGCGCCGGAGAGGAAATTCGTCATGCCCGCTGCCGCTCAGCCGCGCCGCAACCGTCTCGTCCGCACGCTCACCGTCGCCGTCACCGGCGCGGCCGTGCTCGCCCTCCCGATCATCGGCGCGACCAGCGCCTCCGCGGCCACGCCGACCGTCTCCACCGCCTCCAGCCTCGGCTACGCCAACAACCTCGACGGCTGGATCCGGGCCTCCCTGCAGGTCATGGGGCAGCACGGCATCCCGGGGACGTACAACGGCATCTACCGCAACGTCATCCGCGAGTCCTCGGGCAACCCCAACGCCATCAACCTCTGGGACTCCAACGCGGCCGCGGGCATCCCGTCCAAGGGCCTGCTCCAGGTCATCGACCCGACCTTCCGCGCCTACCACGTCGAGGGCACGTCGTGGGACTCCTACGACCCGGTCGCCAACATCACCGCCGCCTGCAACTACGCGGCCGCGCGGTACGGCTCGATCGACAACGTGTTCGGCGCGTACTGACCGTTCCGTTCAGGGAAACAGTCGTTCGAGGACGACGGCCACGCCGTCGTCCTCGTTCGACGTCGTCACCTCGTCGGCCATCGACTTGAGTTCCGGATGGGCGTTGGCCATGGCGACACCACGAGCCGCCCAGTCGAACATCGGGATGTCGTTGGGCATGTCCCCGAAGGCGATGGTGTCCTCCGGCCGCAGCCCCAGGCGTTCGGCGGCCAGGGCCAGACCCGTCGCCTTGGTGATCCCGCAGGGCTGAAGCTCGACCGTGCCCGGACCCGACATGGTGACGGTGGCCAGCGAGCCGACCACCGAACGGGCCGTCGCCGCCAACTCGTCGTCCGACAGGGTGGGATGGCGCAGCAGCACCTTGCTGACCGGTTCGCACCACAGGTCGTCGCGCCGGCCGACGCGCAGGGCGGGCAGCGTCGGGTGCGGCATGCGGTAGCCCGGCTCGATGAGCGTCAGCCCGTCGACACCGTCCTGGTCGACGGCCGCGTACAGCTGCCCGACCTCCGCCTCGATCTTGCCGAGCGCTGTCTCGGCCAGCTCCCGGTCCAGGGTGACCGACCACAGCAGACGGTCCGCGCCGGCGTCGTACAACTGCGCGCCCTGCCCGCACACCGCGAGCCCCCTCCTGTGCAGCCGTTCGAGCAGCGGGCGCACCCGGGGCGCGGGCCGTCCCGTCACCACCAGGTGGCGTGCGCCGGCGGCCGCCACCCGCGCGAGTGCGTCGAGCGACCGGTCCGAGAAGGTGTCGTCGCCGCGAAGCAGCGTTCCGTCCAGGTCGGTGGCGATGAGGGAGTACGCGGTGCGCGCGGCATATGCGGTAGGTGCGGCCATGATCAGAGAATACGGATCCCACGCCCCTCGGGTTCGACGCGAACCGGACGGCGGTCATGTCCTGTCCTGTTCTGCCAACTCCCCTTGTACCGCTGGCTTTGAACGACTGACTGCCGACTGACTCCCGATTGCCCGCCGACTGCCCGCCGACTGCCCGCCGACTGACTACGGGTCGGCCGCGGCCCGGGTGCGGACCGGCTGCGGACCAGTTGCGGACCGGCTGCGGCTCGCCTCTGCGGAGATGCTTTCTGGCACATCGCCGGGTAGCGGACGGTTAAAGGCCTCTGCACCGATTGGCAACAACATGCGACGCTACCTACCGCGACGAGCAGGTGGAGCGGTACCGTCCAGGTGTCCAGGGGGGACTTGATCGGGGGGTCAGGTTGAGCAGTGGGCGCATTCGTGTGCTGAGGCCACAGGACCTCGGCGAGGGGGAGAGGGAGCGATGGCGCGCGTTGCGTGCCGCGTCGACGCTTCCGCGAAACCCCTTCATGGAACCGGAGTTCACCGACGCCGCGGGCCTGGTAAGGCCGCACGCGCGCGTGGCGGTGGTGTACGAGGGGCGTGAGCCGGTCGGCTTCCTGCCCCACGAGCGGGGCCGGCTCGGCCAGGGCCAGGCCCTCGCGTACGGCGTCTCGGACGCGCAGGGTGCGGTGCTTGCCCCGGGTCTCGGGCTGAACGCCGCCGAACTGATGCGGGCGTGCTCCCTGTCGAGCTTCGCCTTCGACAACCTGGAGGCGGAGCAGGGGCTGTTCACCCCGCACGCGGCCGAGGAGTACGCCTCTTATGTCATCGACGTGGAAAAGGGTTACGAGACCTACGAGTCCGTACTGCGCTCCCAGTCACCGAAGTTCCTGAAGACGACTCTGGCCAAGGAGCGCAGGCTCGGCCGTCAGGTCGGGGAACTGCGGTTCGTGTTCGACGAACGCGATCCGGCCGCGTTGCGCACGCTCATGGCGTGGAAGTCCGCGCAGTACCGAAGGACCGGCCGCCGCGACCGGTTCGCGCAGGAGTGGATCACCCGGCTCGTGTACGCGCTCGCCGAGACGCGTGCGCACGAGTGTTCCGGCACGCTCTCCGTCCTCTACGCCGGCGACCAGCCGATCGCCGCGCACTTCGGGCTGCGCTCGTCGACCGTCCTGGCCTGTTGGTTCCCGTCGTACGAACCGGAGTTCGCGAAGTTCTCACCCGGCCTGGTGCTGCATCTGCGGATGGCCGAGTCGGCCGCCGCCGAGGGCATCGGCCTGCTCGACCTGGGGCGGGGCGCGGCCGAGTACAAGGACTCGCTGAAGACCGGGGAGATTCCCGTGTACGAGGGAGCGTGGTCGCGCCCCGGGGTGGGCGCCGCGCTGTACTGGCTCAGCCGTGAGCCGTCCCGCCGCGCACACCACTTCGTCCGCAACCGGCCGAGGCTCGCCGCGGCGGCCGCACAGACCTTGAAGGGCGCGGGCCGACTGCGCCGATCGTGACGGTCACGACGATCCCGACGATCCCGACGATCACAACGGTCACGACGCCTGGGCTCGGTCGGTGCGATCCGCACGGTCCGCCGTCGGCGCGGTCGGCGCGGTCGGCGCGGTCGGCGCGGTCGGCATGCTCAGGACGGTCATGAGACAAGGGGGGTGGGTTCATGTCCCGCGCAAGAGGGGTGCAGCAGGAGGTACAGAGGTTCCTCGGCATCCGGCCGGTGCAGATCGCCGAGCTGGAACTGGACGGCAGTGGCGTGCTGAGACCCGGTCCCGGCAGCCCGCCCGTCACTCCGGGCGAGGTGTTCGTACTGGTCAGGAGCGGTGGCCGACCGATCGGGACGCTTCTCGGGCAGGTCCCGGAGGGCGCCGATCCGAAGTCGGTCCTCATGGACCTGGCCACTCGGAACCATGGTGCGGCCCAGCCGGCCGGGGCCGGGCGCGCCGGGGTCGGGTCCGGTGGGTCCGATGGATCCGGTGGGACCGGGGCTTCCGGGGCTTCCGGGGCTTCCGGGGCTTCCGGGGCTTCCGGGGCTTCCGGGGCTTCCGGGGCGGAGCCTGCCAGGAGGGGTCACTCTGCGGCAGGGCTCGCTCGTCCGCCCGGTCCGGCGCATGGCCCGGCGCCCGTACCGTTCACCACCGTCGTCATCGCCACCCGTGAACGCGCCGAGAAGCTCGTCCACGCCCTCGACTCGCTGCTCGCCCAGGATCATCCGGACTTCGAGATCGTCGTCGTCGACAACGCGCCCGTGACCCGAGCGACCCGGGATCTGGTGGAACGCAAGTACGCCGAGCGCGTGCGGTACGTGACCGAACCGGTGCCCGGTCTCGCCGTCGCGCACAACAAGGGCGTCGAGGCCGCGCGGGGCGAGGTGACCGCCTTCACCGACGACGACGTCGTGGCGGACCCGCGCTGGCTCACGGAACTCACGGCGCCCTTCGCCGCCGACCCCGGCCTCGGCTGCGCCACCGGCCTGATCCTGCCGGCCCGGCTGGGCACCCCCGCCCAGGTCCTCCTGGAGAGCCACGGCGGCTTCGCCAAGGGCTTCGCGGCCCGCACCTACGACCCGAAGGACCCGCCCGCCGACGAACCGCTGTTCCCCTTCACCGCGGGCCGTTTCGGCTCCGGCGCCAACATGGCCTTCCGGACGGAGGTCCTGCGGGCGGTCGGCGGCTTCGATCCGGCGACCGGCGCGGGTACGCCGGCGCGGGGCGGCGACGACCTCTACGGGTTCGTCCGGGTCCTCGCCGAGGGCCACCGGCTGCACTACACCCCGCAGGCCCTGGTCTGGCACCACCACCGGGAGACCTGGAGGGACCTGGAGACCCAGGCGTACTGCTACGGCGCCGGCCTCACCGCCTACCTCACCGCGATCCTCGTCAACCGTCCCAGCCTGCTGCCCGCCTTCCTGGCCCGGCTGCCCCGGGGGCTCGCCCACGCGCGGACGCTGACGGCCAGCCGGGAGGCCGAGGCGGACGGCGCGCCCGGCGGACACGACGACCGGAGCCATGCCTGGCCCGGACGGCTGTCCCGGCTGCAGCGGCGCGGCATGCTCTACGGGCCGGTGGGCTATCTGCGGGCCCGGCGCGCGCTGCGAGGTGCTGCGCGATGACGGCGTTCGCGCACAGACCCGACGCCGACAACGGTGGCGGCAACCGTGAAGGCGCCCGTGGTGACGGCCGTGAGGATGGCCGTGGTGGTGGCCTTGGCGGTGCCCGTGGTGACGGACATGACGGTTCCCGCAGTGGTGCCCATGGTGACGGACATGACGGTTCCCGCAGTGGTGCCCATGTCGATGGCCGTGGTGTGGGCAGCATTCCGGTGTTCCTGTACCACGCCGTGATGGAGGATCCGCCCGGCTGGATCGCCGAGTTCACCGTCAGCCCACGGCAGTTCTGCGCGCACCTGGACGCCGTCGTCGACAGCGGCCGTACGCCCGTCACGATCAGCGCGCTCGCCGACCATCTCGCCGGGCGGGCGCCGCTGCCGTCCCGGCCGGTGCTGCTCACCTTCGACGACGGCTTCGCCGATCTGCCCGGTGCGACCGCCGAGGCACTGGCCGGGCGGGGGCTGTCCGCCACCGCCTATCTCACCACCGGAGCGATCACGCGGGGCGGGCGCAGCCTGCTGCCGCCCGCGCCGATGATGACGCTGGAGCAGGCGGCCGACCTCGAGCGGTACGGCATGGAGATCGGCAGCCACACCGTCACCCACGCGCAGTTGGACACGCTCGCGCCCCGCGCACTCGCGCAGGAACTGCGGTCGTCACGCTCGGTGTTGGAGGACGCCCTCGGCCACCGCGTCCGTCATCTCGCCTACCCGCACGGCTACAACAGCGGACGGGTACGGCGCATGGCGGCGGCCGCGGGCTACGAGACGGCCACCGCGGTGCGGCACGCGCTCAGTTCCGACCGCGACGAGCACTACCGCATCGCCCGGCTGATCGTGCGCCGCGGCCACACCGTCGCCGATGTCCGAAGCTGGCTGGCGGGATCCGGCGCCCGTGTGGCTCCGTATCGCGACGGACCCAGGACGGTCGGCTGGCGGTGGTACCGGCGCGCCCGCGCCGTCGTGCACGGACCCGAGTTCGCCGGATGAGTCGAGGCCGGGTGAATCGGGCCGGGCGAGTCGGGGCTGGGCGAGTCGAGGCCGGGCGAGCGAGCGAGTGCGTGCGCGAGTGAGTGAGTGCGCGAGTGAGTGCGCGAGTGAGTGAATGCGTGAGCCGGGGCCGGTCAGTCGAGTTCGACGATTTTGGTGTGAAAAGAAGAGAAAATTCCTATAGTTGGCATGAGGGAGGGGGGCCTCGACGTGCACCAAAACGTGCCTGTACCGAGCACGCCTGTGCCGAGCACCGAGAGCAGTGAGCTGCCCACCCCTGATCTCTCCACCGCACCGGGTCGCCCGAGCCCGACCAGCGGCGATGACCGCAGATCCTGGCGGATCCCACGCCGTCCACCGGACGCGAGCCTGCTGACGCTGCTGCTCGCCACCGGGCTGTGGGTGTACGCGCTGCCCCGTATCGGCTTCCGCGAGATGGGCGACTACGGCCTGCTGGACCGACTGCCGGTCACCTACTACCTCTCGCTGCTGGTCCTCACCGCGGGCTTCGTCCTCAGCCTGCGGCGCGCGGGCACCGCACCCTGGTGGCCCGCCGCGCACTGTGCCGCACTGCTCTTCGCGCTGAAGGCGCCGCCGGCGGTGCTGTACGACGCGGTGCGCTATCCGTGGGCCTCCAAGCACGACGCCGTCGTCAACACGCTGCTCGCCAACGGCGAACTGCGTCCGGGCGCGGCGCTGTCGGGCAACATGTCCGCGTACGACCAGTGGCCGGGCTTCTTCACCCTCAACGCCGGTCTGGTCCGCGCCTTCGGCGTCGAGAGCGCCGCCGTGTACGCCAACTGGGCGCCGATCGTCCTGGGCCTGCTCATGATGCCGGTGCTGGTCCTGATCTACCGCACGTTCTGCGAGGACTGGCGGCTGGTGTGGACCGCCGTGTGGATCTTCCAGCTCGCCAACTGGGTGGGCCAGGACTACTTCGCCCCGCAGGCGCTCGCGTACCTGCTGCATCTGACGGTCCTCGCGGTGGTGCTGCGGCACTTCGTGCGGCCCGGGTCCGCCGGACGGCTGCGGGACCGCACCTTCCTCGACCCTGTGGCCGCCCCGGTCCCGCCGCCCACAGGACGCAGGCAGCGCGCGGTGTGCGTGGTGATCCTCGCCCCGCTGATCGCCGCCATCAACGCCACGCACCAGCTCACACCGGTGATGCTCACCATCTGTCTGGTCGCGCTCAGCCTCACCCGCCGCTACCGCAACTACGGGCTGCTGGTCGTCGCCGCGCTGCTGATGCTCACCTGGGACCTGACCATGGGGCGTCCGCTGTTCGTCGAGACGCTCTCCACCATCAGGAAGTCGATCGGCGAGCTGACGGAGAACTCCCGCGCGGGATACGCGGGACAGCTCACCGGGCCCGGGCCCGAACTCGCCGGCACTGCCAACGTGGTGATGGTGCTCGCGATCGCCGTCCTCGCCGGGACCGCCGTCGTGCTGCGGCGCAGACTGACCCGCAGCGCACTGCCGCTGCTGCTGGTGTCCGTCGCCCCGGTACCGCTGTTCGCCGTCAACGACTACGGCGGCGAAATGCTCTTCCGCGTCTATCTCTTCGCCCTGCCGGGAGCGGCCTTCTTCGCCGCCGCCGCGCTCGTGCCGGCCGTCGTGGGGACTCACCGCAGCAGGGCGAAGGCACTGCGGCGCAGGGTCGCGGCGGTCGCGCTGCCGGCCGTTCTGCTGATGCTGCTGGCCGGCTTCATGCCGTCGTACTACGGCAAGGAGAAGATGTTCTACACGCCGCCGGAGGAGACGGCCCTGGTCACCAGGGCCCTCGACAACGCCCCCGACGGCTCGCTGATCCTCGCCACCAGCGGCTCCTTCCCGCAGGCGCTCCACCACTACGACCGCCTCGAACACTGGTTCTTCGCCGAACAGGCGCTGCCCGAGAACGCGAAGATGCTGAGGGATCCGGCCAGGTACCTCGCGGACGGGATCCCACCGGGCGAGAAGGCGTACGTCGTCCTCACCCGCACCCAGGACATCTACGCCGCCGGCGAGGGCCTGCTGCCGCCCGGCGGCTTCGAGACCCTGCGTTCGAAGCTGTCCGCCTCACCCCTCTTCCGGACCATCGAAAGCCATCCGTACGGGATCGTCCTCGAGTACCGCCCCGCCACTCCCTGATCACCACCGCGACGACCACGATGACCATGACGAATGACCACAAGGTGATCGAATTGACGACCGCAGACTCCGCGGGCATCGGCAACAGGGACGTCGACAACGAGGTCTTCCACAACGAGGTGGGCGAGGGCGGCGAGATGGACGAGGCCATGGACGACGGGGTCATCAATCACGCGGGCGTAAACCACGGGGGCGTAAACCACGGGGGCGTGGACGGCGAGGTCATGGACGACTCCGAAGCTGCCAAGGGCATCAGGGTCTCCGCCACTCACCTGAGAGTCCTCGTCGCCGCCTCGGGCTGGCTTGCACTGGCCGCCACCGCCGTACCCGGTCCCTCTCCGCTGCGCTGGATTCCGGTACTGCTGTTCGTCCTGTTCGGTCCGGGCTGCGCTGCGCTCTATCCACAGCCGGGCGGCCTGGCCTCCGGCGCCAGGCTGGAGGCGGTCGCACTCGCCGCGCCCGTCAGCCTCTCGCTCGAAGTACTCACCGCCACATCGTTGTTCCTGGTGGAAGCCTTCTCGATGACCGCCTTCCTCGTCTCGCTCGCCTGCTTCACCACGGTCACCGCGGCCCTGCCGGGGCTGCCACTGCCCGCCGCGCGGCGCGGCGCGGTCGAACGCGCCAAGGTCAGGCGCGGGCCCTCCGGCGGCAGTGACACATGACGAGCCGGCATCGGCGACGCGGCCCACGCAAGCCGACCGATCCGCGCGGGGACAGGAGCATGGAGGACCACATGGGGGACGACGTGGCAGGCGACTTGGGGGGCGACCTGGGGGCCGGATCCGAGGCCGGATCCGAGGCCGGATCCAAGGCCGGGTTCAAGGACCCTTCGGGGGCGGGTTCGGAAAGTACGTCGGGGGACGACCCGGTGGGCCGCTCGGGAAATGACACGGTGGGTCGCTCGGACAAGCGCTCAGGGAACGACCCGAGGGATACCTCGGGGGGCGCCCCGGAGGACGACTCGCGGCCTGAATCGGAGGACGGCCCAGGGCCCAAGTCGGGGCCCGGCTCAGGGCCCGGCTCAGGGCCCGGCCCAGGGCTGCGTGCCCCGGGTGGCTACCCGGGAAGCGCGCGGCGCGTCTACAAGGCCGTCGTGCTGGTGGCGGTGTCCGCGCTGCTCGCCGGGATCGGCATCTGGGCCGGCCGAGCCGAGGACCCGGGCTCCGCCGCGGACGCCCTGCCCGACAACGCGGCCTCGGGCGAGCTGCCCACCGGTACCTGCGCCCCCACCGACACGCTGATCCCGCGCTGCGGTGCCTGGTGGGGCGCCGCCGTGCCGTACGCCGAAGACGGCTCGCTCAAGGACGCCGTGCACGGCTTCGAGAAGAGGATCGGCCGCAAGCTGGACCTCGTCTACAACTACCACGACATGTCGGGCACCGAGCTCGACGGCGAACTGCTCACCCCCGACGAACAGGAACTCGGCAGGGACAGGCTGCTCATGCTGGCCTGGGAGTCCACCGTCTGGACCGAGCCGCACCACGAGAACTGGACGGAGAGCCAGCTCGGCTGGAAGAACATCGCCTCCGGCAGGCTCGACAAGAAGATCCTCGATCCGCAGATTCGCCGCATCAAGGCCTACGGCAAACGCGTCTTCCTCTCCTTCGACCAGGAGACCGACGCCCGCATCAAGGAAGGCGCGGGCACCCCGAAGGAGTTCGTCGCCGCGTACCGCCATGTCCGCGACCGGTTCCGGGAACTGGGCGCCGACAACGTCGTGTGGGTATGGACCGTCTCCGGCTACCTCGGCAGCGCCGCCGACATGAAGGCGCTCTACCCCGGGGACGAGTACGTCGACTGGATCGCCATGGACCAGTACAACTACTACCAGTGTCACGGCACCACGGACTGGAAGGACTTCCTGCGCAGCCAACGCCCCGGCTACGACTGGCTGCGCGAGGACATCAGCGCCGACAAGCCGGTGATGCTCGCGGAGTTCGCCACCGCGCCCGACGCCGACGCTCCGCAGCGTCAGCGCGACTGGTACACCCAGATCCCCGCCGCCGTGAAGAAGCTCCCGGAGGTGAAGGCACTGGTGCACTGGAACCGGCCGACCTCCGAGAAACCCGAGTGCGATCTGACCGTCAACGAGGGTCCGGGTCTCGAGGGCTACCGGGAGGCGGGGAGGAACAGCTACTTCCACCAGCCCGTGCCGTCCCGCTGACCACGCCCCGAAGCCGTGCCGCCTTCGCGCGGCGACGGTGGGAGAGCGACAGGATCACGGTGGCGAGGACGAGGACGACGAACAGGGGCAGGGCCGCCGGCGCGAGTTCCAGCCGCCACACCCAGCCGCCCAGCCCGACCATGTACAGGACCCCCCAGCGCCCCGGCCGGGTCAGCCACCGGTCCGCGCCCGCGAGCAGCAGCCACAGCGGTATGAGACACAGCAGCTGCGCGGCCGGCGGTGTCCACCGCAGCAGCGGCCCGGGGCCGTCGAGCCCCAGCCCGTCCGCCAGGAGACCGGCCGCTTTCGCGTACAGCGCTCCACCGACGGGTGACGGCTCCCAGCCGAAGGCGAGGGGTACGGCGTACAGGGCGAGCAACACGGAACCCAGCGCCGCCCCCGGCAGCAGTGCGCCGCGTGTCGCGCGCAGCGTCACCGCGCCGACGAACACCACAAGCAGCAGGCCCCCCGCGACGGTCGCCGTGAGCGGCAGCGCCGCCAGCTGCTGACGTCCGGTCAGTACGTCCTCGGACGGGCCGTCGAGCCACGGAAGCTCGCGCAGCGCCGTCCAGAAGGCCACGGTCGCCACGCCGAGTAGACCCCACAGACCGCCCGCGACCCACCGATCCCGGCCCCCACCCGCGTCCCACCGCTCCCGGCTCCGTGCCGCGTTCCATCGATCCCGGCTCCCTACCGCGCCCCGCCGCTTCCCGCTCCCGCCACCGTTCCACCGCTCCGGGCTCCCGGCCGCGGCGGAGCGGTCGGGCGCGACCGCACGGGCCGACTCCTCACGCCGCCCCTCGCCGACCGCGGCCCCCTCGCCGACAGTGCCGCCCCCCGCACCTCCCTTGTCGTACGGGCCGTTCTCCCTGTTCGCGTCGGACTCGTGCGGCCGCACTATCAGCGCCAGCGTGTCCGCCTGCAGCGCCTCGCGTTCGTACCCGGGACGCCCGATGAACAGGGTGACCGTGTCCTCGTCCACGCCCTCGCGTTCGTAGGCCGCCCGGCGCGCCCAGTTCGTGCCGTACCCGGCGGTGGCGTTCAGCCGTGCCCAATGGGTTCCGTAGGCCGGCGCGGTGGAGGACCGGCCGACGGGCCGACGGACGTTGCGGCGCAGAGCGGAGCGCAGACCGACCGCGGAGACGGCGGCGATCAGGGTCATGCTGAGCAGGACCGCCCAGCCGGCGCCCGCGATCCCGGCCGGTGCGAACAGTACGGCCGCGCTGCCCAGCACCAGCACGCACATGGCGCCCTGGAGCGCGGCGAGCACTCCGGTACGGCCCTGCACCCTCAGCACGCCGATGTACAGCTCGACCACGACCCGGGGCAGCGCCCCGGCGGCCAGCAGCCGCAGCACGGTGGTGCCGTGCTCGGCGTAGTCCTCGTTGAACGGCAACAGGATCTGCGGGGCGAACACCACCAGGAACAGCACCACCGGCACCAGCAGCAGCGTCATACGGCGCAGGGCCCCTCGTACGCCCTCGGCGAGCTGCCGCGGGTCGTGCGAGGCGTGCGCGGTGAGGGAGGAGGCCATGTTGATGGCCATGAACTCCATCGTGCCGCCGACGGTGTACGCCACGTAGAAGTAGCCGTTCTCCGCCGCGCTGAAGCGGACCGCGACCATCACCGGCAGCAGGTTGATCATCGCCAGGCTGAACAGCGCGCCCAGCGAGTCCCCGGCCAGGAAGCGGCCCATCTCACGCAGCTGGGGTGGCTCCAGATCGCGGTCGGCGGCGGCCTGGCGCGGGATCAGCCGGCGGAAGATCAACCAGCCCAGCGGCAGCGTCGAGAACGCGATCGCGACGGCCCAGGACACGAAGATGCCGAGCACCGGCAGCGCGGCCGCGAACCCGGCCAGCAGGATCAGCTTGCCGACGGAGAACACCGCGTTGCCGATGGGCACCCACCCCGACCTGCGCAGGCCGGTGAGAACCCCGTCCTGGAGCGTGAGCAGGGCCCACGCCACACACGCGACGACGAAGGTCGCCCCCGCGGCGGCCGTGCCGAGCGGCGCGTACGTCGCCCCCCACAGGTCGAGGGTGAGCAGGAACACGAAGGCGGCGACGGCGACCACCACCGAACTGGCCGCGTACGCCCGCCACACGAGCGAGCCCGTGGCCCGCCCCGCGCGCGGCACGAAGCGGACGACGGCCCCGATCATCGTCGTCGCCGTGATGCTGGCCAGCAGCCGCATCGCGGCGATCGCGGCCGAGCCCTGCCCGACGGCCTCCTCCGAGTAGTAGCGCGCGGCCACCAGCCAGAAGCCCAGGCCCAGCACGGCGGAGACGCCCGTGCTGAGCATCAGGAAGTAGGCGTTCTTGAACAAGGACTCGGAGCCGCGAGTGTCGTCGGCCGGTGTCCTGCCCGCCTCCTTGCCGACGGGCGGCGCCGAGGGCTCGGGTACCTGGATCTCGGCCTGCGTCTCAGCCACCGGTCGGCTCCAGCCCTCCCGGCGCCTCGGCCGGCCGAACGCCGGACTCCTGAAGCACCTGGACGACCTGCCGGGCCCGCAGCGGATCCACGGGCAACGCGTGCCGTGCGAACCAGCGGGCCCCGGCGGGATCGGGCGACAGGTCGGTGAAGGCGGCACCCGCGTAGTCGTCCAGGGGCGGGTCATAGAGGTACCCGACGACGATGCCCCGCCGCGCGAGCGCCGCCCTCGCGGTCTCCCGGTCGGCGACGAACAGGGGTACCCGGAAAAGGGGTTGGACCCGATCGGCGCGAGGCACGCCGGGCCTGGCCCAGGGTGTGGCAAGAAGCAGCTCCGTGCCCGCCCGGCAGGCCGCGAGCACCTCGTCCAGGTGGTCGAGCCTGCGCCCGATACGGCCCGCTCTCAGCGGCCCCGAACGCAACCGGTAGTCGTGCATGTCGACGCGGACCCAGGGGTCGTGCGCGGTGAGGTCCGGCGCCGCCTCGACGGCGCGGGCCAACTCGGCCGGCCGCAGCGGCATCCGGATCTCCTCCCGCTCCATCAGTCCGAGCAGCCGCATCGTGGCCCAGGCGGCCCGCCGCAACCCCAGCCCCCGCACGGTCGCCTCCGCGAACGGCCGGGCGGCGTACGCGAGTTCCGCCGTGAGCCGTCCCGGAAGCAGCAGGTCCTCGCAGGTCTTCTCCAGGGCCTCGCGCAGTCCCGGGTCGGCGCAGGCAAGGAATCCGCCGGCTTTGGCGCCGACATGCTTGGAGAGGCTGAAAACGGAGGCGTCCCCCCAGGCCCCGACCGGTCTGCCCCCCACTTCGCTGCCGATGGCGTGCGCCCCGTCCTCGAACAACGGGATGCCCAGCGCGTCGCACTTCTCCCGCAGCCGCGGCGTGTCGTCCGGGTTGCCGTACAGATTCGTCGTGAGAACGCCGGACAGCGAGTCCCACATCTCGTCGGGCACGGCGGCGACGTCGATCGACGCGTCCAGCGGGTTCAACGGCGCCTGCACGGGCCGCAGCCCGGCCGCGAGCACGACGAAGAAGATCACGTCGTCGTTGACCGGCGACATCAGCACGCGTCCGCCGGGCGGGCACCAGTGGCGCAATGCCACGTACAGCCCGAATCTGCACGACGGTACGTACACGCATTCCCGGCCGAGTCTGTCGCGCATGGTCGCTTCCAGCCGCTTCGGCCGTGAGCCACGCCGCGCCGACCCGAGGCCGGCCTCCCCTATGGCCATCCGCCCCCCAGTTGTGCCAGGGGAAGACCCCCTCCCCGAGGCCTTCCAGCACCCGCCCAGAGTCTCCCCTTTCGCACCGCTCCGTCAAGATTACGGACCTGCCGGTGGTCGACCTCGGGTGAGCAACCGGTAGCGGAGAGCTGCCGGCCGGAGGGTCTCGCCGGTCCCGCCCCCGTGTCACTTCCGCGGCGTCGGCCGTAACGTGTGGCGCGGCTCGGCGCACCCGCGCGATCTCCGCTCGGGGTCCGGCGAGCCCGACATGGCGAGCACCAAAGAGCGCACGAAAGAGAGGCAGTACCCGATGCCCCCCTTCGACCTTCCCGAGGGCGACCCCTTCGGTCCGCACAACCTCCCCTACGGCGTCTTCTCCCTCCCGGGCTCCACGGGTCGGACCGTCGGCGTCCGGCTCGGCGACCACGTCCTCGACGCGGGCGCGGCGGCCCGCGCGCTCGGCTCGCCGCACGCGGACCTGCTCGCCGCGCCGACGCTCGACCCGCTGCTGGAGGCGGGACGCCCGACCTGGTCGCAGGTACGCCGTGCCCTGACGGAATGGGTGACCGATCCCGCACACCGCCCGACCGTGGAACCGCTCTTCCATCCCCTTTCCGGCGTCACGCTGCACCTCCCCTTCCAGGTCGCCGACTACGTCGACTTCTACTCTTCCGAGCACCACGCCCGGAACGCGGGAGCGATCTTCCGCCCGGACGCCGGGGACGTCCTCCTGCCCAACTGGAAGCACCTGCCGATCGGCTACCACGGCCGGGCCGGCACGGTCGTGGTGTCCGGCACCGACGTCGTCCGCCCGTCGGGCCAGCGCAAGACGCCCGACGACCCGGCCCCCGTCTTCGGCCCGTCCGTGCGGCTCGACATCGAGGCCGAGGTCGGCTTCGTGGTCGGCGTGCCCTCGCGGCAGGGCAGCCCGGTCGCGCTGGCCGACTTCCGCGAGCACGTCTTCGGCCTGTGCCTGCTCAACGACTGGTCCGCCCGTGACCTCCAGGCCTGGGAGTACGTCCCTCTCGGCCCGTTCCTCGCCAAGTCGTTCGCCACGTCGGTGTCGGCGTGGATCACCCCGCTGGAGGCTTTGGAGAGCGCGCGGGTGACACCCCCGGAGCGGACCCACCCCCTCCTCCCCTACCTGGACGACTCGGCCACCGAACCCGGCGGTTACGACCTGCGCATCTCCGTCGCGCTCAACGGTCACGTGGTCTCCGATCCCCCCTTCTCCACCATGTACTGGACGGCCGCCCAGCAGCTCGCCCACCTCACGGTCAACGGCGCCTCCCTGCGCACCGGCGACCTGTACGGCTCGGGCACGGTGAGCGGCCCGAACCCGCACGAGCGCGGCTCCCTGCTGGAACTGACCTGGAACGGCCGTGACCCGCTGGAACTCCCCGATGGAAAGCGCACGTTCCTGGAGGACGACGACGTGGTCACCCTGTCGGCGTGGGCTCCCGGCCCCGACGGCTTGCGGGTGGGACTGGGAGAGGTGAGCGGCCGGGTGGTCGCCGGACGAACCGAGCGCTGAGGCGACTGTTGGCATGGCCGACGACAGAACGGGTGACCGAGCCGGCGGCGGCCGACCGAACCGTGGACCGGGTGACCGGCCCAACCGAGAACGGAGTGACCGGCCGAGGCTGGGGCAGGACCGCTGGCCTGGCCGAGGAAGGAGCGGGTGCCCGAGCCTGGGGCGGAGCCGCTGACGGCGCCGCAGGCAGGGCGGCCGACGGTGCCGCGGGCAGGGCCGCTGACGGCGCCGGGGCGTAGGGGGGACGGCCGGGGCCGAATCGGGGTGTCGTCGTGGGCTGACTCCCGGAGTAACCGCCGTCATACTGGCGGCGGGCACGGTCCTCGTGCCGAGCCCGCCGCCCGTGGCAGGCCGCACGCACGCGGGTACGCGGTACGCACCCCGCGCGCACGTGGCGCACGCCCCCGTCCCGACCAGGATCCGGAGCCCATGGCATGGCCCTCTGCCTGCTCCTGCTGAGCGTCGTCGCTCTGTCGGCCGCCGTGCCGGTTCCGCGTGTGCTCACCCGGTCCGCATGGCCCGAGCGGGAGCCGGTGATCGGGCTGTGGGTGTGGCAGTGCCTGGTCGCCACGGTCCTGCTGTGCTGCCTGACCGCCCTGACGCTGGGTGCCGCCGCCGTGTTCCACACCGTCCGCGCCCGGGTCTTCGCTCCCGCACCACCCCGGGTCTCCCAGGCGTACGACCTCTCCGCCGCCCCGCTGTGGGCCACGGCCCTCACTCTGCTGCTGGCCTGCGGCGCCGCCTGGACCGCCGCGATGCTGGCCCGCGAGCTGGTCGACGCGCGCCGACACCGCGGCCAGGCCAGGGCGCACCTGCGTGAACGCGCCCCCGACCTGCCCGCCGGCCTGCCGTCCGCCCGGGGTCCGCTGCTGGTGCTGGAGGACGAGTACCCCGACGCGTGGTGGATGCCGGGCAACCCACCGCAGCTGATCGTGACGACCGGCGCCCTGCACCGCCTCACCTCCCACCAGCTGGACGCCGTCCTCACCCACGAGCGCGGCCATGCCCGCGCCCACCATGACTGGCTGCTCCACCTGTCGACCGCCCTTGCCACCGGCTTCCCCCGCATTCCGCTCTTCTCCCACTTCTGCGACCAGACCCATCGCCTGGTCGAACTCGCCGCCGACGACACGGCGTCGCGCCGCTGCGGTCACCTGACCACGGCGCTGGCCCTGATCGAGCTGAACCAGCACCGGGGCGTCCTGTCCTGCGCCTCCAGCCGCCGTCTCCTGGGCGAGCGCGTCGACCGCCTGCTCCAGCCGCCCCCGCGCCTGCTTCGCCGACACCGGGCGCTGACGACCACGGTGGCCACGCTCGTGCCTCTGCTGCCCCTGCTGATCACCTTCGCCCCAGGACTGACGGCGTTGTCCTGACCTGGCAGATCTTGTGTAGGCCGGTCCTGTTTCCGCAGGTCAGAGCTCTGTCTGACGCTCCCACAGGTGGCGCAACACTCCGGCAACACTGCTTTTCCTACTGGCTCGCTATGGTTCGAAACATGCCACCCACCGACCGCATCCGAGACCACGCCGGCCAGGGCGCGACCACCGTCGCCGCCCACCGTGCACGTCGTCGGCTGCGTGCGGACCAGGCCCGTCAGCTCGCCGACCTGCTGCGCCGCCAGCTGCTCACCGACGGCTTCCCGGACGGCACGCTTCCCCACGAGTCGGTCCTCGCCACGGACTACCGCGCCTCCCGCAACACCGTCCGCCAGGCCCTGGATCTCCTCCGGGCGGAGGGGTTGGTGGAGCGCCTGCCCGGCGTCGGCACGGTCGTCGTGGCACAGAAGTTCCCCCACGGCCTGGACCGCCTGATGGGCCTCGCGGAAACCCTGCACGAGCACGGCCACGTCACCAACGAGGTCCGCACGATGGGCCCCGTCGCCGCACCCGCCCCGGTGGCCGACCGCCTCCGGGTCCCGCGCGGCACCGACGTGCTCTACATCGAACGTCTGCGCCGTCTGGGCGGCCTCCCGCTCTCCCTGGACCTCACCTACATCCCGCTCGACATCGGCACCGCCCTGCTCGGCGCCGACCTGGAGAACACCGACGTCTTCCGCCTCCTGGAGGCCGTCACCGGGCAGCGCCTCGGCCACGCCGAGATCACTCTGGAGGCGGTGACCGCGGACACCCACTCCGCCGCCGTACTGGAGGCACCGCGCGGCGCGGCCGTCCTGATGCTCGAACGCCTCACCCATCTCGCCGACGGCCGCCCGGTGGACCTCGAGTTCATCCGCTTCCGCGGCGACCGCATCTCGATGAGCGGCCTGCTGCACCGCTCCCTCTGACACCCCCCGGCCTCGCCACCACCCTCATCCCCGCCCTCACTTCCGCTCTTCCCCGTCCTCTTCCGTGCTCTCACCCCTTCATCGTTCGGCACGGCCTCACCGGTTCACCGCCGCTCGGGATTTCTCAGAATTTCTCGGGACTTTTCTGGAGACAGCCATGACCCTGGCACCCCAGCGGGCCGACGTGCCCGTGACCATCGACGAGTCGAAGTGCATCGACGGCTGCACGCTCTGCGTGGACATGTGCCCGCTGGACTCCCTCGCCATCGACGAGAGCAACGGCAAGGCCTACATGCACGTGGACGAGTGCTGGTACTGCGGCCCGTGCGCGGCCCGCTGTCCCACCGGAGCCGTCACGGTCAACATGCCCTACCTGCTCCGGTGAAAGGCCCGAACCTCCATGGAACCCAAAGCGATGAAAGCCCGGGCGACCGCCGCGTCCGCCGCCCTCCTGCTGCTCCCCCTCACCGGGTGCGGCAGCGCCGAAGCCGGTAGCGGTTCGACAGTCACCGTCACCGTCGGCTACCAATCCAAGACCATCAACACCGTCACGGCAGGCACCCTGCTGCGCTCACTCGGCTACTTCGAGAAGCAGCTGAACGCCCTCGGCGACGGCACGACCTACAAGGTGGACTGGCAGGACTACGCCACCGGCGCCCCCATCACCGCGCAGATGACCGCCGGAAAGATCGACATCGGCTCGATGGGCGACTTCCCGCTGCTCATCAACGCGGCCCGCGGCAAACAGCTCGGCAAGCCCACCCACCTCGTCTCGGTCACCGGCTACAACCTCCGTGGCGGCCTCAACACCATCGTCACGGCACCCGGCTCCAAGCTCGCGTCCATCGAGGACCTCAAGGGCAGGAAGGTCTCCACCAGCATCGGTTCCGCCGCCGACGGCACCCTCGTACGGGCCTTGCAGCGTGCCGGCATCGACCCGGACAAGGGCATCGAGAAGCTCAACCAGCAGCCGGCCGTGGGTGCGTCGGCCCTCTCCGCGGGCAGCGCCGACGCGCTCTCGCAGTTCGTCGCCTGGCCCGGCCTGCTCGCCTACCAGGGCAAGGCCAAGGCCCTGTACGACGGCGCCCAGCTGGACCTGCCCACCTTCCACGGCGTCACCGCCCGAGAGGACTTCGCCAAGAAGCGCCCGGCCGTGCTGGAGGCGTTCCTGAAGGCACAGTCGGAAGCAAGCGACTACCTCAACACGCACCCGGTGGCCGCCGCCGAGAAGGTCGCCGAGGCCACCGGCCTGCCGGCCGAGGTCGTCTATCTCTACAACGGCGCCCACGGCATCTCCACCTTCGATCCGGCCGTCAAGCCCCAGCTCGTCTCCGCGCTCAAGGAGGACGTCTCGATCCTGAAGGCGGCGAAGCTGACCGGGGACGTCGACGTGGACTCCTTCGTCGACGACCAGTACGTGAAGAAGGCCCTCGGCTCGTCGTACGCGAAGCAGCTCGCCGCCGCGCCCGCACCGGCCACGAGCGAGGTATGGCCCAAGGACGCCACAAAGACCCGTACCTTCAAGACGCCCGCCGAACTTCTGACCTACGTCGCGCAGCACAGGGACGGCATCCGCGCCGCCTACGTCCCCGACGCCACCACCGGCACCCTGTGGTTCGCCGACAAGGCCGTCTGGGTGGCCGACGGCGGGACACTTCTGCCGTTCGTCGCCCCGGCGACCGCGCAGGCCTACGTCGGCGCCCATGGCGGCGCCCGGGTCGTCACGTACGCCGACGCGCTGGGACGGGCGTCGTGACCCGGTACGTGCTGCGGGTGGCCTCGGTGGCGGCCGCCCTCGGCCTGTGGCAGCTGCTGACCAGCCTGAACGTCGACCTGTGGCTTCGTTTCTCGCAGTTCCCCACGGTCGCCGACGTGGCCCGCGCCTTCGCCGACCGCCTGGCCGGCGACGACTACTGGACCGACCTCACCGACAGCCTCACCCGCATCGTCACCGGATTCCTTCTGGCCGCCGTCCTCGGCGTGGCCACGGGCGTGCTCGTGGCGCGCTCGCGCCTCGCCGAGGACCTGCTCGGACCGGTCCTCGAAATCGTCCGCCCGATCCCCGCGATCGCCCTGGTGCCTGTCGCGATCCTGCTCTTCCCCTCCAACGAACAGGGCATCGTCTTCATCACCTTCACCGCCGCCTTCTTCCCGGTCCTGGTATCCACCCGTCACGCGGTCCGCGCGCTGGCCCCCGGGTGGGAGGAGGCGGTACGCACCATGGGCGGCGGCCGGTGGCGGATCCTCGGCTCGGTCGTGCTGCCCGGGGCGCTGCCCGGCATTTTCGGCGGGTTGTCGGTCGGCATCGGTGTGTCGTGGATCTGTGTGATCTCCGCCGAGATGATCTCCGGTCAGTACGGCGTCGGCTACCGGACCTGGCAGGACTACACGGTCGTCGACTACCCGGGAGTGTTCGTCGGCATGGTCACGATCGGCGTGCTCGGCTGGGCCACGTCCACGGCCGTGGAACTCCTCGGACGCCGCCTCACCCGCTGGCTGCCCCGCACGTCGTACGTCCCGACAGGCCGGCCCCGGCCGGGCAGCGTCCGGTCGGCCTCTCCCGCACCGGCGGCCTCTCCCGCCACTCCCACCGGCCCCGAACCCGAGGAGGCGCGCGATGAGCACCTCGTCTGAGACCCGCGAGACCACCCGTACGGACACCGCCGACGCGGCCACCGGTACGGCCTCCGGCACAGGGGCACGCGGCACCCGGCTCACCCTCCGCGCGGCCACTCTCGGCCGCCCCGACGCCACCGCCCTGGCCGACGTCGACCTGGACGTCCGGCCGGGCGAGATCCTGACCGTCGTCGGGCCCTCGGGCTGCGGCAAGTCGACGCTGCTGCGCACACTGTCCGGGCTGCTGCCCGCGCTGACCGGTGCCGTGGAGCAGGACGGCCGGCCGATCGGCGGGCCGGCGGCGGACCGCGCGCTGGTCTTCCAGGAGGACGCCCTTCTCCCCTGGCGCACCCTGCTGTCCAACGTCGAACTCCCCCTCGCCATCCAGGGCTCACCGCGCGCGGAGCGCAGGACGCAGGCCGCGGCCTGGCTCGAGCGGGTCGGACTCGCCGACCGCGCACGGCAGTTGCCGCACCGCGTCTCCGGAGGCCAGCGCCAGCGGGCGCAACTGGCCCGGGCCCTCGCCGCGGGCCCGCGCGCCGTCCTCATGGACGAACCCTTCGGCGCCCTCGACGCCCAGACCCGGGCGGGCATGCAGGACCTGCTGGTGGAGGTGCTGCAGGGCACGGGCGCGACCGTCGTCTTCGTCACCCATGACGTGGACGAGGCCCTGTTCCTCGGCGACCGCGTCGCCCTCCTGGGCGCGGGCCGCCTCGTCGCCGTACGGGACGTACCGCGCCCGCGCGAGCGCGCCGCCCACGACGACCCGGCACGCGTGGCCCTGCGACGCGACGTCCTGACCTCACTGAGCATCTGAAAGGCACCCCGGTGGACACCCTTCTGCAGATCCCCGCGCTCGGCGACGCCGAGGAGCTGACCTGCGACGTCCTCGTCATCGGTGGCGGCACCGCCGGCACCATGGCGGCCCTGACGGCCGCCGAGCGCGGCGCGGACGTCCTGCTCCTGGAGAAGGCCCACGTCCGCCACTCCGGGGCACTCGCGATGGGCATGGACGGTGTCAACAACGCGGTCATCCCCGGCCGCGCCGAGCCCGACGACTACGTCGCCGAGATCACCCGCGCCAACGACGGCATCGTCGACCAGTCCACCGTCCGCCAGACCGCCACCCGCGGCTTCGCCATGGTGCAGCGCCTGGAGTCGTACGGCGTGAAGTTCGAGAAGGACGAGCACGGCGACTACGCGGTCCGCCAGGTCCACCGTTCCGGCTCCTATGTGCTGCCCATGCCGGAGGGCAAGGACGTCAAGAAGGTCCTGTACCGGCAGCTTCGACGGCGCGAGATGCGGGAGCGGATCCGGATCGAAAACCGGGTGATGCCGGTGCGCGTGCTGACGTCTCCGGAGGACGGGCGGGCCATCGGTGCGGTCGGCTTCAACACCCGCACCGGGCAGTTCGTCACCGTCCGCGCGGGCGGGGTCGTCCTCGCGACCGGCGCCTGCGGCCGCCTCGGCCTGCCCGCCTCCGGCTACCTGTACGGCACCTACGAGAACCCCACCAACGCGGGCGACGGCTACGCCATGGCCTACCACGCGGGCGCCGAGCTGACCGGCATCGAGTGCTTCCAGATCAACCCGTTGATCAAGGACTACAACGGCCCGGCCTGCGCCTACGTCGCCAACCCCTTCGGTGGTTACCAGGTCAACCGGCACGGCGAACGCTTCGTCGACTCCGACTACTGGTCGGGCCAGATGATGGCCGAGTTCGCGGCGGAGGTCGCGAGCGACCGGGGCCCGGTGTACCTGAAGCTGAGCCACCTCCCGGAGGAGTCGATCTCGGCCCTGGAGTCGATCCTGCACTCCACCGAGCGTCCCACCCGGGGCACCTTCCACTCCGGCCGCGGACACGACTACCGCACGCACGACATCGAGATGCACATCTCGGAGATCGGCCTGTGCGGCGGCCATTCGGCCTCGGGTGTAAGGGTGGACGACCACGCCCGTACGACCGTCCCCCGCCTGTACGCCGCCGGTGACCTGGCCTGCGTCCCGCACAACTACATGATCGGCGCGTTCGTCTTCGGCGACCTGGCCGGCTCGGACGCGGCCCAGTACCGGGCGTACGACGGTGAGCTGCCCACTGACCAACTGCGCGAGGCGCACGAACTGATCTACCGCCCGCTGCGCAGTCCGCAGGGCCCGCCGCAGCCCCAGGTCGAGTACAAGCTCCGCCGGTTCGTGAACGACTACGTCACCCCGCCGAAGTCGGGCGCGCGGCTGTCGTTGGCCCTGGAGGCCTTCGAGCGGATGCGCGACGACATCGCCGAGATGGGCGCCCGTACCCCGCACGAGCTGATGCGGTGCGCCGAGGTCAGCTTCATCCGTGACTGCGCGGAGATGGCCGCGCGCGCCTCCCTTGCCCGTACCGAATCCCGCTGGGGCCTCTATCACGAGCGCCTCGACCACCCCCTCCGCGACGACGCCTCCTGGTTCCATCACCTCGATCTGCACAAGTCCCCCTCCGGTGCGATGGAGTTCACGGCCCGTCCCGTGGCTCCCTATCTGGTTCCGGTCGACGAGTTCACCCCCGTCGGCGGCCCTTCCCGTCATCTCGGCGAGATCCACCCCGAGGAGGTGGCCACGGCCGGTTCACGGGACGTGGCGCCCGTCGCCACCGGGGCCGGAGAAGCCGTCTCCGGGTCGAGCGACACCTCGGCGCTTTCGGAATCCGGATCCGGTTCCGCCCCCGAGCACTCCTCCTCCCTCCGGTCCTCCTCCCGTCTCCTCGAACTCGTCGCCCTCGCCGAGGAGGAGCCCGAACTCACGGCCCTTCTGCCCTACTTGACCGACCCGGTGCCCGCCGTCCGGCGCGAGGCCGTCGCCGTCCTCACCGAGACCGTGCCGTCGGGCACCGGCCCCGCCCTCGCCGAGGCGCTGCGTGATCCGTCCGCGGAGGTACGCGCCGCGGCCGCGGCCTCGCTGCGCGAGCTCGTCGAGACCCTGCCGCCGGAACCCGCCCTGCGCGACGGCCTCGCCGCCGCCCTGGCCGAGTCCGACCCCGTCGTCCGCGCGGCGGCCCTGGACGTGCTGCGGGCGCTGCGCCTCGGCGACGCCGACCTGTTCGCGGGCTCTCTCACCGACGTCGACATCGCCGTCCGGATCGAGGCCGTCCGCGCCCTGGTGTCCGTCGACGCCGCCGACGAACTGGCCCGCGCGGCGACCGCCGACCCGTCCCGCGAGGTCCGCGTCACGATCGCCAAGTCCCTCGCCACGGTGGCGGCCGGCCGCCTGGACAACGCCCCGCCGTCCGGCCCTGGCGCCGGCACCGGCACAGTCCCGGGCCCCGGCACCCTTCACGGCTCCGCGTCCGGCTCCGGCTCCGGCTCCGGCTCCGGTACAGGCCTCGCCCCCGAGCACGACGCCGTCCACGCGGCCCTCCTCGGGCTCGTCGACGACCCCGATGCCTTGGTGCGTGCCGCCGCTTACGGGGCGTTGGGCACCACGGGATGCCCGGTGCCGCTCGCCGCCCGGGCCGTGACCGCCCTGGCCGACCCCGCCTGGCAGGTCCGGGCCGGCGCGGCCACCGCGCTGTCCGTGGCCCACCCCGACACGGCCGTCTCCGTCCTCGCCAAGACCCTGGCCGATCCGAACGCCGACGTCCGCAAGGCCGCCGTCCTGGCTCTGACCCGCCACCGCGTCTCGGAGGCCGCCCGCGCGGCCCTCGCCACGGCGACGACGGACTCCGACGCGGACGTCAGGGCGTACGCGACGCGCGCCCTGTGAGGCACCGGTCCGCCTGAAGCCGGCCCCATGCCCTTCCCGCCCCGACGGCCGGCCGGCCAGTCCTCGGTATCCAGTCCCCGGTACCCAGCCCTCCCTCTCTACATCCAGTCCTCGGGCTCCGGCTCCGCGTCCATCTCGGGCCAGTAGTCCGGAGCTCCGGGGTCTGTTCCGGCGCCCGGAGCGGTGCCGGGGGCGGAGCTCTCAGCAGGTCCCGAAGCGGCGGCGCCCGAAGCGGCGCTCCGTGCGTCGCCGAGTGACGCCAGCACCGCGATCACACCCTCCCCGTATGTCACCAGCTTCTTCTCGCCTACACCGCCGATGCCGCCGAGCTGCTGCACCGAGGTCGGCCATGCCGTGGCGATCTCCCGGAGCGTGGCGTCGTGGAAGATGACGTACGCGGGGACGCCCTGCTCACGGGCCTGTTCGGCGCGCCAGGCCCGCAGGGCCTCGAAGGCGGGCAACAGCTCCTCGGGCAGCTCGGCCGCGGCGGCCTTGGACTTGCTCCTGCCGGAGGAGGAAGAACCCGACGCCTTCGACGTCGCCGCCCTCTTCGGCTCCTTGCGCAGCGGGACGTCCCGCTCGCGGCGCAGCACCACCCCGCTGGCCTCCGTCAGCACCAGCGTGCCGTACTCCCCCTCGACCGCGAGCAGCCCCTGCGCCAACAACTGCCGTACGACGCCGCGCCATTCGCCCTCGGAGAGCTCCTCGCCGATGCCGAACACCGACAGCTGATCGTGGTCGAACTGGATCACCTTGGCCGTGCGCTTGCCCATCAGGATGTCGACGATCTGCACCGCGCCGAACTTCTGCCCGCGCTCCCGCTGAAGCCGCACGATCGTCGACAGCACCTTCTGGGCCGCGACGGTGCCGTCCCAGGTCTCCGGAGGGGTGAGGCAGGTGTCGCAGTTGCCGCAGCCGGTCGGCTCCGGTTCCTGACCGAAGTAGGCGAGGAGCTGTCCGCGGCGGCACCGAGCGGTCTCGCACAGCGCCAGCATCGAGTCCAGGTGTGCGCCGGCCCGCCGCCGGAAGGCCTCGTCGCCCTCCCCGGACTGGATCAGCTTGCGCTGTTGTATGACGTCGTTGAGCCCGTAGGCCATCCATGCCGTGGAGGGGAGTCCGTCGCGGCCGCCACGACCCGTCTCCTGGTAGTAGCCCTCGATCGACTTGGGCAGGTCGAGGTGGGCGACGAACCGTACGTCCGGCTTGTCGATGCCCATACCGAAGGCGATGGTCGCGCACACGACCAGGCCGTCCTCCCGCAGGAACCGGGACTGGTGCGCCGCGCGCGTGCCCGCGTCCAGACCGGCGTGGTAGGGCACGGCCTCGACGCCGTTGCGGGACAGGAACTCGGCTGTCTTCTCGACGGAGTTGCGCGAGAGGCAGTACACGATGCCCGCGTCGCCCGCGTGCTCCTCGCGCAGGAAGCTCAGCAGCTGCTTCTTGGGATCGGCCTTCGGCACGATCCGGTACTGGATGTTGGGCCGGTCGAAGCTCGCCACGAAGTGCCGGGCCGACGGCATGTGCAGCCGCTGGGTGATCTCCTGGTGCGTCGCGTGTGTGGCCGTCGCCGTGAGCGCGATGCGCGGGACGTCCGGCCAGCGCTCGCCGAGCAGGGAGAGGGACAGGTAGTCGGGGCGGAAGTCGTGGCCCCACTGGGAGACGCAGTGCGCCTCGTCGATCGCGAAGACCGCGATCTTGCCGCGCGAGAGGAGGTCCAGGGTGGACTCCAGGCGCAGCCGTTCCGGTGCCAGGTACAGCAGGTCCAGCTCACCGGCGAGGAACTCGGCCTCGACCACGCGCCGCTCGTCGAAGTCCTGGGTGGAGTTGACGAAGCCGGCGCGCACGCCGAGCGCCCGCAGCGCGTCGACCTGGTCCTGCATCAGTGCGATCAGTGGCGAGACGACGATGCCCGTACCTGGTCTGACCAGGGAGGGGATCTGGTAGCACAGCGACTTGCCGCCGCCGGTCGGCATGAGGACGACCGCGTCCCCGCCGGCCACCACGTGCTCGATGACCGCTTCCTGCTCGCCGCGGAAGGCGTCGTATCCGAAGACCCGGTTCAGCGTGGCCAGCGCCTCGCTCTCGGTCCGCTCCGTTGTCCCGGTGATACCTGTCATCTCGCTGATCCCGCCCGTCCCGCCCATCGACTGGTCCCCCGTACGTCGTCTCTCGACCACTGCCTCCACGATAGGGGTCCGGACTGACAGTGCCGGAGTTATCCACAGGCTCTTTCCGGTGACTCTCCGTGCCGGGGGTGAGGAGCCGGCCGCCGGGCTGAGCCGACGAACACGTCGGTGGGCCCGGTTCCCTCTCAAGGAAACCGGGCCCACCGCACGAACCCGCCGCAGTTCAGCGGCACCGCGGGTCAGCGCACGAACACTCCCGCCTGGTTCGCCAGGTCCAGGAAGTACTGCGGCGCCACACCGAGCACCAGGGTGACCGCCACGCCCACCGCGATCGCCGTCATCGTCAGCGGCGACGGAACGGCGACGGTCGGCCCGTCCGGCCGCGGCTCGCTGAAGAACATCAGCACGATCACGCGGATGTAGAAGAACGCCGCGATCGCCGACGAGATCACGCCGACCACGACCAGCGGGGCCGCGCCACCTTCCGCCGCTGCCTTGAACACAGCGAACTTCCCGGCGAATCCGCTGGTCAGCGGGATACCGGCGAAGGCCAGCAGGAACACCGCGAACACGGCCGCCACCAGCGGCGACCTGCGCCCGAGCCCGGCCCACTTGGACAGGTGGGTCGCCTCGCCACCGGCGTCGCGGACAAGCGTGACCACCGCGAAGGCGCCGATCGTCACGAACGAGTACGCGGCCAGGTAGAAGAGGACCGACGAGACGCCGTCCGGGGTGGTCGCGATGACACCCGCCAGGATGAATCCGGCGTGCGCGATGGACGAGTACGCCAGCAGCCGCTTGATGTCGGTCTGCGTGATCGCGACGATCGCGCCGCCCAGCATGGTGACGATCGCGACGCCCCACATGACCGGACGCCAGTCCCAGCGCAGCCCGGGCAGAACCACGTAGAGGAGGCGCAGCAGCGCGCCGAAGGCGGCCACCTTGGTCGCCGCGGCCATGAAGCCGGTGACCGGGGTCGGCGCACCTTGGTACACGTCGGGTGTCCACATGTGGAACGGCACCGCGCCCACCTTGAACAGCAGCCCCATGACGATCATCGCCGCGCCGACGAGGAGCAGCGCGTCATTGCCCATGGTGTCGGCGAGCGCCGGGTTCACGTTCTGGACGGTGCCGTCGACGACCTGCGCGATCGTGCCGTACGACACCGAGCCGGCGTACCCGTACAGCAGGGCGATGCCGAAGAGGGTGAACGCGGAGGCGAACGCGCCGAGGAGGAAGTACTTGACCGCGGCCTCCTGCGACATGAGCCGCTTGCGGCGGGCCAGTGCGCACAGGAGGTACAGGGGCAGCGAGAAGACTTCCAGGGCGATGAAGAGGGTCAGCAGGTCGTTGGCCGACGGGAAGACCAGCATTCCGGCGACTGCGAACAGCAGCAGCGGGAAGACCTCGGTCGTCGTGAACCCGGCCTTGACCGCGGCCTGTTCACTCTCGCTGCCGGGCACGGAGGCCGCCTGGGCGGCGAAGGAGTCGACCCTGTTGCCGTGCGTCTCGGGGTCGAGGCGCCGTTCGGCGAAGGTGAACAGGCCGACCAGGGCGGCCAGCAGGATCGTGCCCTGGAGGAAGAGGGCCGGTCCGTCGACCGCGATCGCGCCCATGGCGGCGATACGCGCCTTCGTGGTGCCGTACCCGCCCTCCGCCAGCGCCACCACCGCGGCGAAGGCGGAGACCAGCGCCACGACAGATACGAATACTTGTGCGTAATAGCGGTGCTTGCGCGGCACGAACGCCTCGACCAGCACCCCGATGATCGCCGCGCCGACGACGATCAAGGTGGGCGACAATTGCCCGTATTCGATCTTCGGCGTGTCGATCTTCGAGATCGGTTCGGCCGCGGTTGCCGCCGTTGTCCACAGGCTGTGGACGGCTGATGCGCTCACTTGGCCGCCTCCACCTCGGGCTGGGGGTCCTTCTTGTGTACGTCGGACAGGGTCTGCTTGACCGCCGGATTCACGATCTCCGTGACGGGCTTCGGGTAGACGCCCAGGAAGATCAGCAGCACGATCAGCGGAGTGACGACCACGAGCTCACGCGCGCGTAGGTCGGGCATCGCCGAGACCTCGGGCTTCACCGGGCCGGTCATCGTCCGTTGGTAGAGGACGAGGGTGTAGAGCGCGGCGAGGACGATGCCCAAGGTGGCGACGATGCCGATCGCCGGGTAGCGCGCGAACGTGCCGACCAGGACCAGGAACTCGCTCACGAAGGGCGCGAGTCCCGGCAGCGACAGCGTCGCCAGGCCGCCGATCAGGAAGGTTCCGGCGAGCACCGGGGCGACCTTCTGGACACCGCCGTAGTCGGCGATGAGCCGCGAGCCGCGCCGGGAGATCAGGAATCCGGCGACCAGCATCAGCGCCGCCGTCGAGATGCCGTGGTTGACCATGTAGAGCGTCGCGCCGGACTGGCCCTGGCTCGTCATCGCGAAGATGCCCAGGATGATGAACCCGAAGTGCGAGATCGACGCGTAGGCCACCAGCCGCTTGATGTCCCGCTGGCCCACGGCGAGCAGCGCCCCGTAGATGATGCTGATCACCGCGAGGACGAGGATGACGGGTGTCGCCCACTTGCTCGCCTCCGGGAACAGCTGGAGACAGAACCGGAGCATCGCGAAAGTGCCCACCTTGTCGACGACCGCCGTGATGAGCACGGCGACCGGGGTGGTCGCCTCACCCATGGCGTTGGGCAGCCAGGTGTGCAGCGGCCACAGGGGCGCCTTCACCGCGAAGGCGAAGAAGAAGCCCAGGAACAGCCAGCGTTCGGTGTTCGTCGCCATGTCGAGTGTTCCGTTGGCACGGGCCTCGGCGATCTCGGTGAGCGAGAAGTTCCCGGCGACCACATAGAGGCCGATCACCGCGGCCAGCATGATCAGGCCGCCGACCAGGTTGTACAGAAGGAACTTCACGGCCGCGTACGACCGTTGCGTGGACGCCACCTCCTCACCGTGCTCATGGGCACGGTCCCCGAAGCCACCGATGAGGAAGTACATCGGGATCAGCATGGCTTCGAAGAAGATGTAGAAGAGGAAGACGTCGGTCGCCTCGAAGGAGAGGATCACCATCGCCTCGACGGCCAGGATCAGGGCGAAGAAGCCCTGCGTCGGCCGCCAGCGCTTGTTGCCCGTCTCCAGCGGGTCGGCGTCGTGCCAGCCCGCGAGGATGATGAACGGGATCAGCAGCGCGGTCAGCGCGACGAGCGCGACCCCGATACCGTCCACTCCCAGCTCGTACCTGACCCCGAAGTCCGCGATCCAGGAGTGGGACTCGGTGAGCTGGTAGCGGCCGCCGTCCGGGTCGAAGCGGACCAGGACGACGATCGCCAGGGCGAGGGTCGCGAGGGAGAACAGCAAGGCCAGCGATTTGGCGGCGTTGCGCCGGGCGGCCGGTACGGCGGCCGTGACGACCGCCCCGATCGCCGGGAGCGCCGCCGTCGCTGTCAGCAGAGGAAAGGACATCGGTATCAGACCGCCCTCATCAGCAGGGTCGCGGCGATGAGGACCGCCGCACCGCCGAACATCGAGACCGCGTACGACCGCGCGAATCCGTTCTGGAGTCGGCGCAGCCGCCCGGAGAGACCGCCGACCGAGGCCGCCGTGCCGTTGACGACTCCGTCGACCAGGGTGTGGTCGACGTAGACCAGGGAGCGCGTGAGGTGCTCGCCGCCCCGGACCAGGACGACGTGGTTGAAGTCGTCCTGGAGGAGGTCGCGCCGGGCGGCCCGGGTGAGCAGCGACCCGCGCGGGGCGACGATCGGGACGGGGCGGCGGCCGTACTGGGCGTAGGCGATCGCCACGCCGATCACCAGGACCACCATCGTGGCGAGGGTGACGGTGAGGGCGCTGACCGGCGAGTCGCCGTGGGAGTGGCCGGTGACGGGCTCCAGCCAGTGCAGGAAGCGGTCGCCGATGCTGAAGAACCCGCCGGCGAAGACGGACCCGACGGCCAGCACGATCATGGGGATCGTCATGACCTTGGGAGACTCGTGCGGGTGCGGCTCCGCGTGCTCGCCGTGGTGCGCGGCCGCGGGCTCCGCGCTGGGCGCCTCGGGAGAGCGGGTGGGTTGGTTCTTCCAACGCTCCTCTCCGAAGAACGTCATCAGCATCACGCGCGTCATGTAGTACGCGGTGATGGCCGCGCCGAGCAGGGCACAACCGCCTAGGATCCAGCCCTCGGTGCCGCCCTTGGCGAACGCCGCCTCGATGATCTTGTCCTTGGAGAAGAACCCGGACAGACCGGGGAAGCCGATGATGGCGAGGTAGCCGAGACCGAAGGTGACGAAGGTGATCGGCATGTACTTGCGCAGGCCGCCGTACTTGCGCATGTCGACCTCGTCGTTCATGCCGTGCATGACCGAGCCCGCGCCGAGGAACAGCCCGGCCTTGAAGAAGCCGTGCGTCACCAGGTGCATGATCGCGAAGACGTAGCCGATGGGGCCGAGACCCGCGGCCAGCACCATGTAGCCGATCTGCGACATGGTCGAGCCGGCCAGCGCCTTCTTGATGTCGTCCTTCGCGCAACCGACGATCGCACCGAACAGGAGCGTGACGGCACCGACGACGGTGACGACGAGTTGCGCGTCTGGTGCGCCGTTGAAGATGGCCGCCGAGCGGACGATCAGGTACACGCCCGCCGTCACCATCGTCGCCGCGTGGATGAGGGCCGAGACCGGAGTCGGGCCCTCCATCGCGTCCCCGAGCCAGGACTGCAACGGCACCTGGGCGGATTTGCCGCAGGCGGCGAGCAGCAGCATCAGGGCGATCGCGGTGAGCTTGCCCTCCGTCGCGTCACCGGCGATGCCGGGCTCTCCCTCCGCCCCGAGCAGCGGGCCGAAGGCGAAGGTCCCGAAGGTGGTGAACATCAGCATGATGGCGATCGACAGGCCCACGTCACCGACGCGGTTGACCAGGAAGGCCTTCTTCGCGGCGGTGGCGGCGCTGGGCTTGTGCTGCCAGAAGCCGATGAGCAGGTAGGACGCGAGACCGACGCCCTCCCAGCCGACGTACAGCAGCAGGTAGTTGTCGGCGAGGACGAGCAGCAGCATCGCCGCCAGGAACAGGTTCAGATAGCCGAAGAAGCGGCGGCGCCGCTCGTCGTGCTCCATGTACCCGATCGAGTACAGGTGGATCAGTGAGCCGACGCCCGTGATCAGCAGCACGAACGTCATCGACAGCTGGTCGAGGCGGAAGGCGACGTCCGCCTGGAAGCCCTCGACGGGGATCCAGCTGAACAAGTGCTGCGTCAGCGTCCGGTGTTCTGCGTCCTTGCTCAGCAGGTCGCTGAAGAGGACGACGCCGAACACGAAGGAGACGGACGACAGGAGCGTGCCGACCCAGTGGCCGACGGCGTCGAGCCGACGGCCGCCGACCAGAAGGACGGCCGCTCCGAGCAGGGGCGCCGCGATCAGCAGCGCAATCAGGTTCTCCACGTTTCTTCCGACCCCTTACAGCTTCATCAGGCTGGCGTCGTCGACCGAGGCCGAGTGGCGGGAACGGAACAGCGACACGATGATCGCGAGTCCGACCACGACCTCCGCGGCGGCGACGACCATCGTGAAGAAGGCGATGATCTGGCCGTCGAGATTGCCGTGCATCCGGGAGAAGGTGACGAACGCGAGGTTGCAGGCGTTGAGCATGAGCTCGATGCACATGAAGACGACGATCGCGTTGCGCCTGATCAGCACGCCCGTCGCACCGATCGTGAACAACAGGGCAGCGAGGTAGAGGTAGTTGACGGGGTTCACTTCGACGCCTCCTCGGTCCGCTTCAGGTGCGGCGGCTCGATCGCGGCCCGCTCCAGGCGCTCCTCGGCGCGCCGCTCCAGGGCCTTGAGGTCGTTCAGCGCCTCGGCGGACACGTCCCGGATCTGACCGCGCTCGCGCAGCGTCTTGCTGACCGTGAGCTCCGACGGGGTGCCGTCGGGCAGCATGCCCTGCACGTCGACGGCGTTGTGCCGGGCGTACACGCCCGGCGCGGGCAGCGGCGGAAGGTGCTTGCCCTCGCGGACGCGCTCTTCGGCCAGTTCCCGCTGGGTCTTGGCACGCTCGGTGCGCTCACGGTGGGTGAGCACCATGGCGCCGACGGCGGCCGTGATGAGCAGGGCGCCGGTGATTTCGAACGCGAAGACGTACTTGGTGAAGATGAGGGCCGCGAGGCCCTCCACGTTGCCGTTCGCGTTCGCCTCGGCGAGACCGTTGAACTCCGTCAGCGAGGCGTTGCCGATGCCGGCGATCAACAGGATGCCGAAGCCCAGGCCGCTGACGAGGGCCAGCCAGCGCTGGCCCTTGATGGTCTCCTTCAGGGAGTCCGCCGCGGTGACGCCGACCAGCATCACCACGAACAGGAACAACATCATGATCGCGCCGGTGTAGACGACGATCTGCACGATGCCCAGGAAGTACGCGCCGTTGGCGAGGTAGAACACCGCGAGGATGATCATGGTGCCGGCGAGACAGAGCGCGCTGTGCACGGCCCTCTTCATGAAGACGGTGCACAGGGCGCCGATCACCGCGACCGTGCCGAGCATCCAGAACTGGAAGGCCTCACCGGTCGAGGTGGAGTAGGCGGCGAGCTGTGCGCTCATCGGCCGACCACCTCCTCCGACGTCGGCTCGCCGTCACCGGACGTGGCGGCGGCCTCCTGCGGAACCTCGCCCTTGGAGAGGGCCGGCTGCCGTTCCGTACCCGGCGCGGCCTCGGTCACCAGGCCCCGGTAGTAGTCCTGCTCGTCCGTCCCCGGGTAGATCGCGTGGGGCGAGTCGACCATGCCCTCCTCGAGACCGGCGAGCAGTTGTTCCTTCGTGAAGATCAGGTTGGCGCGACTGGTGTCGGCGAGCTCGAACTCGTTGGTCATCGTCAGCGCGCGCGTGGGGCATGCCTCGATGCACAGGCCGCACAGGATGCAGCGGGCGTAGTTGATCTGATACACGCGCCCGTACCGCTCGCCCGGCGAGTAGCGCTCCTCGTCGGTGTTGTCCGCGCCCTCGACGTAAATGGCGTCGGCGGGGCAGGCCCAGGCGCACAGTTCGCAGCCGACGCACTTCTCCAGGCCGTCCGGATGGCGGTTGAGCTGGTGCCGTCCGTGGAACCGGGGAGCTGTGGTCTTCTCCTGCTCCGGGTACTGCTCGGTCAGCCGCTTCTTGAACATGGCCTTGAAGGTCACGCCGAAGCCGGCCACGGGGTTCTGGAAACCGGGTTTGGTCTCCTTGGGCTCCTCAGCCATCGGACGCCTCCTTTCCATCCTGCGATCCGTCACTCACAGTGTCCACCCCACCACTGACAATGAGCTCCCGTTCCCGGTTCGGCCGGCGCCTGGGCACCGGCGGCAGCTCCTGCCCCGGCAGCGGCGGCACGGGGAACCCGCCGGCCATCGGGTCGAAGCCGGCCGGCTCGGTGGGGGCCTGCGTCTCCTTCCGCGCGTTGCGGAACATGTCCGCGACGAAGGAGAGCAACAGCAGGACCAGGACACCACCGCACACATAGAGGGCGATGTCGGCGAAGTCGTAGTTCTCGTTGCGCAGGGTCCGTACGGTCGCGACGAGCATCAGCCACGTCACCGAGACCGGGATCAGGACCTTCCAGCCGAGCTTCATCAGCTGGTCGTAGCGGACGCGGGGAAGCGTGCCGCGCAGCCAGATGAAGAAGAACAGCAGCAGCTGCACCTTGACGACGAACCAGAGCATCGGCCACCAGCCGTGGTTCGCGCCCTCCCAGAAGGTGCTGATCGGCCAAGGGGCCCGCCAGCCGCCGAGGAAGAGCGTGGTCGACACGGCGGAGACCGTCACCATGTTCACGTACTCGGCGAGCATGAACAGCGCGAACTTGATCGACGAGTACTCGGTGTTGAAGCCGCCGACCAGGTCACCCTCGGACTCGGGCATGTCGAAGGGAGCACGGTTGGTCTCGCCGACCATCGTGATGACGTAAAGGATGAAGGAGACCGGCAGCAGCAGGATGTACCAGCGGTCCTGCTGCTGCTCGACGATGGTCGACGTCGACATCGACCCCGAGTAGAGGAACACCGAGGCGAACGCGGCGCCCATGGCGATCTCGTAGGAGATCATCTGCGCGCAGGACCGCAGACCGCCCAGCAGCGGGTAGGTGGAACCGGAGCTCCAACCCGCCAGCACGATGCCGTAGATGCCGACCGAGGCCACCGCCAGGACGTAGAGCATCGCGATCGGCAGATCGGTCAGCTGCATCGTGGTGCGCTGGCCGAAGATCGAGATCTCGTTGTCGGCCGGACCGAAGGGAATCACCGCGATCGCCATGAAGGCCGGGATGGCCGCGACGATCGGTGCGAGGACGTACACCACCTTGTCCGCGCGTTTGACGATGAGGTCTTCCTTCAGCATCAGCTTCACGCCGTCGGCGAGCGACTGGAGCATGCCCCAGGGGCCATGGCGGTTGGGGCCGATGCGCAGCTGCATCCAGGCGACGACCTTGCGCTCCCAGACGATGGAGAACAGCACGGTCACCATCAGGAAGGCGAAGCAGAAGACGGCCTTCACGACGACCAGCCACCAGGGGTCGTGGCCGAACATCGAGAGGTCTTCAGCGGCGAGGTACGGGCTCATGCCTCCACCTCCTTGGGGGCGTCGGCGGCGAGCGTCGCCGGGCCGATACGGACGAGGGTGCCGGGCGTGGCCCCGGAGTCGGATGCGACGCCCCTGCCGGTGGAGTTCAGCGGGAGCCAGACCACTCGGTCGGGCATCTCGGTGATCGACAGCGGAAGTTCGACCACTCCGGCGGGTCCGGTCACGGCGAGCACGTCGCCGTCCTTGACGCCCGCCTCGGCGGCCGTGGCGGCCGACACACGCGCGCGTGCGGCGTGCCGGGTTCCGGCGAGCGCCTCGTCACCCTGCTGGAGGACGCCCTGGTCGAGGAGCAGCCGGTGCCCCGCGAGGACGGCCTCCCCGGCGGCGGGGCGCGGCAACTGGGCACCCGTCTCCAGGGGGTCGGTCGCCCGGGGACCGTCCCAGGCGCCGAGCCGGTCCAGCTCCGCGCGCGCGGTGCGCAGATCCGGCAGCCCGAGGTGGACGTCCATGGCGTCGGCGAGCATCTGGAGCACGCGCGCGTCGGCGGGAGCCGGGCGGCGTGTCATCTGTTCGGGCTTCAGCGCCGACTCGAAGGAGCGGACCCGGCCTTCCCAGTTGAGGAAGGCGCCCGCCTTCTCGGCGACCGCGGCCACCGGAAGAACCACATCGGCGTGCTCGGTGACCTCGCCGGGGCGCACCTCCAGTGACACCACGAAGCCGGCCTCCGCGAGCGCCGCACGCGCGCGTGCCGGGTCGGGCAGGTCCGCGACCTCGACGCCCGCGACGAGCAGCGCCTGGAGCTCGCCGGACGCGGCGGCCTCGACGATCTGCCCGGTGTCACGGCCGTAGCGGTGCGGAAGTTCGGAGAGTCCCCAGACCGCGGCGACCTCCTCACGCGCGCGTGGGTCGGTGGCCGGGCGACCGCCCGGCAACAGCGACGGCAGCGCGCCCGCCTCGATCGCACCCCGCTCCCCCGCCCGGCGCGGAATCCACACCAGTCGGGCGCCGGTCGCCGAGGCGGCCCGCACGGCGGCGGTGAGACCACCGGCCACACCGGCCAGCCGCTCGCCGACGACGATCACGGCACCCTCGGCCCGCAGCGCCTCGGCGGCCTTGGCGCCCGCGTCCTCCAGACCGACGTTGCCCGCGAGCGCGTCCAGCCACTCCGTCTCGGTGCCCGGCGCGGCCGACAGCAGCGTGCCGCCCGCCTTCTCCAGGCCCCGGGTGACGTGCGTGGCCAGCGAGAACACTTGTTGCCCGTGCTTGCGCCAGGCCTTGCGCAGCCGCAGGAAGACGCCGGGGGCCTCCTCCTCCGACTCGAACCCGACCAGCAGGACCGCGGGCGCCTTCTCCAGGAAGGTGTACGTGACGCCCGTACTGTCGAGGTCCCGTCCGCGGCCGGCCACGTGGGCGGCCAGGAAGTCGGCCTCCTCGCCGCTGTGCACGCGCGCGCGGAAGTCGATGTCATTGGTGTCGAGCGCCACGCGCGCGAACTTGCTGTACGCGTAGGCGTCCTCGATGGTGAGGCGGCCGCCGGTCAGGACACCGGTCCTGCCCCGCGACGCCAGCAGGCCCTGAGCCGCGATCTGCAACGCGTCCGGCCAGGAAGCCGTTACGAGGTCTCCCTCGGCGTTGCGCACCAGAGGCGTTTCGAGCCGGTCCCGCTGCTGTGCGTACCGGAACGCGAACCGTCCCTTGTCGCAGATCCACTCCTCGTTGACCTCGGGGTCGTTGGCGGCCAGTCGCCGCATGACCTTGCCGCGCCGGTGGTCGGTGCGCGTGGCGCAGCCGCCGGAGCAGTGCTCGCAGACCGACGGCGAGGAGACCAGGTCGAAGGGCCGGGAGCGGAATCGGTACGCCGCGGAGGTCAGCGCGCCGACCGGGCAGATCTGGATGGTGTTGCCGGAGAAGTACGACTCGAAGGGGTCGCCCTCACCCGTACCGACCTGCTGGAGCGCCCCCCGCTCGATCAGCTCGATCATCGGGTCGCCCGCCACCTGGTTGGAGAACCGGGTGCACCGGGCGCACAGCACACACCGCTCGCGGTCGAGCAGCACCTGCGTGGAGATCGGGAGGGGCTTCTCGTACGTCCGCTTCCTGCCCTCGAAGCGCGACTCGGCCTGGCCGTGCGACATGGCCTGGTTCTGCAGGGGACACTCGCCGCCCTTGTCGCAGACCGGGCAGTCCAGCGGGTGGTTGATGAGGAGCAGCTCCATCACACCGTGCTGCGCCTTCTCGGCGACCGGTGAGCTGAGGTGGGTCTTCACCACCATTCCGTCCGTGCACGTGATCGTGCAGGACGCCATGGGCTTGCGCTGGCCCTCGACCTCGACGATGCACTGGCGGCACGCGCCGGCCGGGTCGAGGAGGGGATGGTCGCAGAAGCGGGGGATCTCGATGCCGAGTTGCTCGGCGGCCCGGATGACCAGGGTGCCCTTGGGCACGCTGATCTCGGCGCCGTCGACCGTCAGCGTGACGAGATCTTCCGGCGGGACCGCCGCCTCGCCGCCTCCGGAGGGAGCGCTGGTGGTCACCGTCATGCGTTCACCTCCGTGTGCTTGTCCGCCCAGACCGTCGACTTGGCCGGGTCGAAGGGGCAGCCGCGGCCCGTGATGTGCTGCTCGTACTCGTCGCGGAAGTACTTGAGCGAGGAGAAGATCGGCGAGGCGGCGCCGTCGCCGAGGGCGCAGAAGGACTTGCCGTTGATGTTGTCGGCGATGTCGTTGAGCTTGTCGAGGTCGGAGAGGACTCCCTTGCCGGCCTCGATGTCCCGCAGCAACTGCACGAGCCAGTAAGTGCCTTCGCGGCACGGGGTGCACTTGCCGCAGGACTCGTGGGCGTAGAACTCGGTCCAGCGGGTGACGGCTCGCACGACGCAGGTCGTCTCGTCGAAACACTGGAGAGCCTTTGTGCCCAGCATGGAACCCGCGGCGCCCACTCCTTCGTAGTCAAGAGGGACGTCGAGGTGTTCCTCGGTGAACATCGGCGTCGAGGAACCGCCCGGCGTCCAGAACTTGAGCCGGTGCCCGGCTCGCATGCCGCCGCTCATCTCGAGGAGCTGGCGCAGGGTGATGCCGAGCGGGGCCTCGTACTGGCCGGGGGAAGCGACATGGCCACTGAGCGAGTACAGCGTGAAGCCCGGGGACTTCTCGCTTCCCATCGACCTGAACCATTCTTTGCCGTTCTGCAGAATCGCGGGAACCGACGCGATCGACTCGACGTTATTCACCACAGTCGGGCATGCGTACAGGCCCGCGACAGCAGGGAAAGGAGGGCGCAGCCGCGGTTGGCCACGGCGGCCTTCGAGCGAGTCGAGCAGCGCGGTCTCCTCGCCGCAGATGTACGCGCCGGCGCCGGCGTGCACGGTGAGATCGAGGTCGAGTCCGCTGCCCAGGACGTTCTCGCCGAGGTAGCCCGCCGCGTAGGCCTCGCGCACGGCCTCGTGCAACCGCCGCAGAACAGGGACGACTTCACCCCGCAGATAGATGAAGGCATGAGACGACCTGATGGCGTAACACGCGATCACAATGCCCTCGATGAGGCTATGCGGGTTCGCGAAGAGGAGCGGGATGTCCTTGCAGGTCCCGGGCTCCGATTCGTCGGCGTTGACAACTAGATAGTGCGGCTTTCCATCGCCCTGGGGAATGAACTGCCATTTCATTCCCGTCGGGAATCCCGCGCCGCCCCGCCCTCGCAGACCGGAGTCCTTGACGTACGCGATGAGGTCGTCCGGCGACATGGCGAGCGCCTTGCGGAGGCCCTCGTACCCTTCGTGCCTTCGGTAGACGTCCAGACTCCAGGACCGGTCCTCGTCCCAGAAGGCCGACAGCACGGGTGCGAGCAGCTTCTCCGGGCTGCTGCCTTTCAACTCGGGTGCCAAGGTCATCACTCCCCCTCCTCGGCGGTAGGCCCTGCCGGGTGGGCCGGGTCGGAGGCCGACGTGTCCTGCGGCGCGTCGTGCGAACTCAGGTGCTCCGATGGCGACGGCGTGTGCACCGCCCGGTCCTGCGGCTCCTCGTGCGGCCCGCCGTCCCGCGGGTGGACCACGCGCGCGGGTGCGGTCTCTCCCCTTGCCAGGCGAAGACCCACCAGCGACGCCGGTCCCGCACTGCCGCTCGCCTCGACGGCTCCGTCCCGCTCGTCGGGGAAGCCCGCCAGGATCCGGGCGGTCTCCTTGAAGGTGCACAGCGGCGCACCACGTGTCGGCGAGACGGTGTGTCCGATCCGCAGGTCGTCCACCAGGCGCTTCGCGCTCTGCACGGTCTGGTTGTCGAAGAACTCCCAGTTGACCATCACGACCGGCGCGAAGTCACAGGCCGCGTTGCACTCGATGTGCTCCAGGGTGATCTTGCCGTCGTCGGTCGTCTCGCCGTTGCCGACGCCCAGGTACTCCTGAAGCTCTTCGAAGATCGCGTCGCCGCCCATCACCGCACACAGCGTGTTGGTGCAGACACCCACCTGGTAGTCACCGCTGGGGCGGCGCCGGTACATGGTGTAGAAGGTGGCGACCGCGGTGACCTCGGCAGTGGTCAGTTCGAGCACGTCCGCGCAGAACCGCATCCCGGTGCGCGTGACGTGTCCCTCCTCCGACTGCACGAGATGCAGCAACGGCAGGAGCGCGGACCGGGAGTCGGGATAGCGGGCGATGATCTCGCGCGCGTCCGTTTCCAGCCGGGCCCGGACGTCGTCCGGATACGCGGGCGCGGGCAGTTCGGGCATGCCCAGGCTGACGCCCCGCTCGGAAGAAGAGGTGGTCACCGGTCGACGCCTCCCATCACGGGGTCGATGGACGCGACGGCGACGATGACGTCGGCGACCTGGCCGCCCTCGCACATCGCCGCCATGGCCTGCAGATTGGTGAAGGACGGGTCCCGGAAGTGGACCCGGTAGGGACGGGTGCCTCCGTCGGAGACGGCGTGCACCCCGAGTTCGCCCTTGGGTGACTCGACGGCCGCGTAGGCCTGTCCCGGCGGAACGCGGAAACCCTCGGTGACCAGCTTGAAGTGGTGGATCAGGGCCTCCATGGAGGTACCCATGATCTTCTTGATGTGGTCGAGGGAGTTGCCGAGACCGTCGGGGCCCAGCGCGAGCTGGGCGGGCCAGGCGATCTTCCGGTCGGCGACCATGACAGGGCCGGGCTTCAGCCGGTCCAGGCACTGCTCGACGATCCGGAGCGACTGACGCATCTCTTCCAGGCGGACCAGGAAGCGGCCGTAGGAGTCGCAGGAGTCGGCGGTCGGGACATCGAAGTCGTACGTCTCGTAGTCGCAGTACGGCTGCGCCTTGCGCAGGTCGTGCGGGAGGCCGGTGGACCGCAGGATCGGGCCGGTGGCGCCGAGGGCCATGCAGCCGGCCAGGTCGAGATAGCCGACGTCCTGCATACGGGCCTTGAAGATGGGGTTCCCGGTGGCGAGCTTGTCGTACTCGGGAAGGTTCTTCTTCATCTTCTTCACGAACTCGCGGATCTGGTCCACCGCGCCGGGCGGCAGGTCCTGGGCGAGTCCGCCGGGGCGGATGTACGCGTGGTTCATCCGCAGGCCCGTGATGAGCTCGTAGATATCGAGAATCATTTCACGATCACGGAATCCGTAGATCATGATCGTGGTGGCACCGAGTTCCATGCCGCCGGTGGCGATGCACACCAGGTGGGAGGACATCCGGTTCAGCTCCATCAGGAGCACCCGGATGATCTTGGCTCGCTCGGTGATCTGGTCCTCGATGCCGAGGAGCTTCTCGACGGCGAGACAGTAGGCGGTCTCGTTGAAGAAGGACGTCAGGTAGTCCATGCGCGTCACGAACGTGGAGCCCTGGGTCCACGTGCGGTATTCGAGGTTCTTCTCGATGCCGGTGTGGAGGTAGCCGATGCCGCAGCGGGCCTCGGTGACGGTCTCGCCCTCGATCTCCAGGATCAGGCGGAGCACCCCGTGGGTGGAGGGGTGCTGGGGGCCCATGTTGACGACGATGCGCTCGTCGTCGGCGCGGGCCGCGGACTGCACGACCTCGTCCCAGTCGCCACCGGTGACCGTATATACAGCGCCCTCGGTGGTCTCACGGGCGGATGCTGACTGCGTGCTCATGAGTACGACCTCCGCTGGTCCGGAGCCGGGATCTGGGCGCCCTTGTACTCGACGGGGATGCCGCCGAGGGGGTAGTCCTTGCGCTGCGGATGGCCCTGCCAGTCGTCCGGCATCATGATCCGCGTCAGGGCCGGGTGGCCGTCGAAAACGAGCCCGAAGAAGTCGTAGGTCTCGCGTTCGTGCCAGTCGTTCGTGGGATACACGGAGACCAGGGACGGGATGTGCGGGTCCGCGTCCGGGGCGCTGACCTCCAGGCGGATCAGCCGGTTGTGGGTGATCGAGCGCAGGTGGTAGACGGCGTGCAGCTCGCGGCCCTTGTCGTTCGGGTAGTGCACGGCGCTGACGCCGGTACAGAGCTCGAAGCGCAGGGCAGGGTCGTCGCGCAGGGTGCGGGCGACCCGGAGCAGGTGCTCGCGCTCGATGTGGAACGTGAGCTCGTCGCGGTCGACGACCGTCTTCTCGATCGCGTTCGCGGGGAGCAGACCCTGCTCCTCCAGTGCGCCCTCGAGTTCGTCGGCGACCTCGTCGAACCAGCCGCCGTAGGGCCGGTTCGCCGCGCCCGGGAGCCGGACGGAGCGGACGAGACCGCCGTATCCGGAGGTGTCGCCGCCGTTGTCGGCGCCGAACATTCCGCGCTGGACGCGGACCTCCTCGCCGCCCTGGCCACGCTGGCCGGGCAGGTTGGAGGCGGAGAGGTCCTTCTCGGGGTTCACCCCGTTCGAGGATCCGTTCGCGCCGTGGGTGCCGTTCGCGTCGCTCACCGCAGCAGCCCCTTCATCTCGATCATGGGCAGGGCCTTCAGCGCCGCTTCCTCCGCCTCACGGGCCGCCTCCTCGGCGTTCACGCCCAGCTTGGTGTTCTGGATCTTGTGGTGGAGCTTGAGGATCGCGTCCATCAGCATCTCGGGGCGCGGCGGACAGCCCGGGAGGTAGATGTCGACCGGCACGATGTGGTCGACGCCCTGGACGATCGCGTAGTTGTTGAACATGCCTCCGGAGGAGGCGCACACGCCCATCGAGATGACCCACTTGGGGTTCGGCATCTGGTCGTAGACCTGCCGGAGCACCGGCGCCATCTTCTGGCTCACCCGGCCCGCGACGATCATGAGGTCCGCCTGGCGGGGCGAACCCCGGAAGACCTCCATCCCGAAGCGCGCCAGGTCGTAGCGGCCGGCGCCGGTGGTCATCATCTCGATGGCACAGCAGGCGAGGCCGAACGTGGCGGGGAAGACGGACGCCTTGCGCACCCAGCCCGCGGCCTGCTCGACGGTGGTCAGCAGGAATCCGCTCGGCAGTTTTTCTTCGAGTCCCATGGCTAAAGGCCCCTCAGTCCCATTCCAGGCCGCCGCGCCGCCATACGTACGCGTACGCGACGAAGACGGTGAGCACGAAGAGCAACATCTCCACGAGCCCGAAGACACCCAGGGCGTCGAAGGTGACGGCCCAGGGGTAGAGGAAAACGATCTCGATGTCGAAGACGATGAAGAGCATCGCCGTCAGGTAGTACTTGATGGGGAAGCGCCCGCCGCCTGCCGGCGTGGGGGTCGGCTCGATACCGCACTCATAGGCCTCGAGCTTGGCGCGGTTGTACCGCTTCGGCCCGATCAGCGTGGCCATGACCACGGAGAAGATCGCAAAGCCTGCCCCGAGGGCTCCCAGTACGAGGATGGGCGCATACGCGTTCACCGCTCCTCGCTCCTCTCAGTCGGCACTGACTGCTGGCGATGACGTCGGGCTCAGCAGCCCCACAGGTCTCGCGAACCGCACCCGTCCCGGCGAAGATCGCGAACATGTGAAGCAGGTCACAAGCCCAACTGCCTCGCATCTTATGCCCGCCGCTCTGTGATCTGCGACACGGGGTATTACACAAGCTTTGTGATCTCCACCACCTGACGAAGGATCATGAAGTCATATCGACAGTGATCTTCATACGTGAAGCGTCAGAGTGATCACAAGAAGTGACATTTACGCCCGTCACCGCAGGAAACGCGGGTCGTCTCCATATCAAGAGGCTTCCCTTGCATGCAAATTGGCGATGGACGTGGGGCCCTGATAGAGGCGCGCATTCACACATCAGAGGGAGGCGGGGGCGAGGTGTGGACGCGTGCACGCGTTCACGAGCGGAAGCAGTCCCACCGGACGCGCGGGACGCGACGGTTCCGGTGACCGTTCCGTGACCTCCGCCACATTCACGAGAGGCGCCTAAGAAGGGGGCTTGGCCAACGGTCTCCACCGGTGGTAGGCGGCGGGCAATCCGGGCGTATCGACGAAAGTCCATGATCACAGGCTTGATCACCAGCGTCCGCAATGTCCGTTACGGCGTCAATAAAGAACCCGGGTCAGGGAATTTGGGGCACCCATTGAACAACTGTGGCGCAGCACACGTTTCTTGAAGGTATGGAGGAGCCCCTGATACCGGTTGTACCCATGTCCCACACCGCTCACATACGCAGCCACCGGAAACCCCGCCGCAGCGCGTCGACGATCGCGATGCGGGCCGGAGTCGCCAGTGGTGTCCTCGGCACGCTGGCCGTCGCCACAGCAGCCGGCTCGGCCAACGCAGCCGAGCCGGTGACGCAGACGCTCGAACTGCCCGTGCTGACGGGTGACCTGGCCGCCCAGGTCGCGCAGTCCGCTCAGGCCACGCAGCAGGCCGCGGCGAACTACCAGCTTCACGCCGAGCGCGACGCGGCCGCCGCGGCAGCCGCCAAGGAGGCCAAGAAGGACCTCGCCGACGCCAAGGCCGAGGCGAAGAAGAAGGACGAGGCCGCCCGCAAGGCCGCCGCCGAGCGTGCCACGCGCAACGCCGAGCGGACCACGCTCTCCACGACGGCGAGCAGTGGCAGCTCCACCAGCACGAGCAACTCCACGGCGACCGGTTCGGCCGCGGCCGTCATCGCCTTCGTGAAGGCGCAGATCGGTGACGCCTACGTCTCCGGTGGCACCGGCCCCAACTCCTGGGACTGCTCGGGCCTCATGCAGACCGCCTTCAAGCAGGTCGGCATCGACCTGCCGCGCGTCTCGCAGGACCAGTCGACCGCCGGCACCCAGGTGTCGCTGGACAACCTGCTGCCGGGCGACATCCTGTACTGGGGCAGCGCGGGCAGCGCGTACCACGTGGCGGTGTACGTCGGCGACGGCATGTTCGTCGGCGCGCAGAACCCCTCCACCGGTGTGGCCGAGAAGCCGCTGTCGTACGACCCGCCGACCGGCGCGGTACGGGTGCTCTGACGCACCCTGGGCGCCCCTGAGGGCGCCTCGAGCACGCAAGGGCCGCAGCCGCTCGGGGGCAGCGGCCCTTCGGGCTCTGCGGACGCGTCCGGCGCCATGCGCGGGTACACGAACCGCTCTTCCGGCCTGCGCGGGCTCACCAGCCGCCTCCCTGGGCCGCAGACGCGTGAGCGCACCAGCCCGCCTCCTCCGGGCCCGAGGCTCGCGAGAGCCGCACCAGGACGGCTTCCTGGCCCCTGTATGCCCTGGCCCCCTGTAGCCCTGGCCCGTGCAGGCCCGCCGATCGGCTGCCGACGCCCGCCTGCGCGGCAGTCGCTCCACTGGCACCGGGCACGCTCAGGGATACCGGGCCTCCTCACAGGGCAACTCGGGCTTACCCGTTGGCCTCGTGGTGCACTTGGGCATATCCAATGCCCTCATGGCAGGCTCGGGCGTACCCGGCGCACCCTTGGCGCCCTCGGGCGTACCCGGCGCACCCTTGGCGCCCTCGGGCGTACCGGGCGCACCCGGCGCCCTCTTGGGGTGCGCTCAGGCGTAACGAGCGCCGTTGGGGCGTACTTGGGTATATCGACTGTCACCTGGCCCAATCAGGTGTATCGGGTGCCCTCTTGGCGCACTAGGGCATAATGCGCGTCATCGTGACGTACTGGGGCACACGTGGCGCTCTCTTGGCGCACTCGGGTGTACTGCGCGTCATCGTTGCTTACTTGGGCATACCGGGCGGCCCCGTGGCGTGCTCGGGCGCACCTTGCGCTCCCGTGCACAATCGGGCCCACCGGGTGCCCTCGTAGGGGAATCGGGCGTACTGAGAGCTTTTGTGGGGCAATCGGGAGCACCGGGCGCTCTGGTGGCCAGGCGCTCCGCGCTTCGCGCTTCGCGGGGGCGATGGAGCAGGTCGGTGGGGTGGCAGGTCGGCGGTGGGCAGCGGCCGGCGGGAAAGGGTCTTCGCGCGCCGGGCCGCCAAGGACACCGTGGTGAAAAGCGCCTGGCGTGGTCAGGCCTTCGGGGCCACCTTGCTCAGGCCGTTGATGATCCGGTCCATCGCGTCGCCGCCCGTGGGGTCCGTCAGGTTGGCGAGCATCTTCAGGGTGAACTTCATCAACAAGGGGTGGGTCAGGCCGCGCTGGGTCGCGATCTTCATGACCTTCGGGTTCCCGATGAGCTTCACGAAGGCGCGGCCCAGCGTGTAGTAGCCGCCGTAGGTGTCCGCGAGCACCTGCGGGTAGCGCTGGAGGGCCAGTTCGCGCTGGCCGGGGGTGGCGCGGGCATGGGCCTGGACGATGACGTCGGCGACGAGCTGGCCGGACTCCATGGCATAGGCGATGCCCTCGCCGTTGAAGGGGTTCACCAGGCCGCCGGCGTCGCCGACCAGCAGCAGGCCCTTGCTGTAGTGGGGCTTGCGGTTGAAGGCCATGGGAAGGGCGGCACCGCGGATCGGGCCGGTCATGTTTTCGGGGGTGTAGCCCCAGTCCTCCGGCATGGACGCGCACCAGGCCTTGAGAACCTCGCGCCAGTCGAGCTCCTTGAAGGAGGTGGAGGTGTTCAGCACGCCCAGACCGACGTTCGACGTCCCGTCGCCCATACCGAAGATCCAGCCGTAGCCGGGCAGCAGACGGTCCTCGCCCGGGCCCCGGCGGTCCCACAGTTCCAGCCACGACTCCAGGTAGTCGTCCTCGTGGCGCGGAGAGGTGAAGTAGGTGCGGACCGCGACGCCCATCGGGCGGTCCTCGCGGCGGTGCAGGCCCATCGCCAGCGAGATGCGGCTGGAGTTGCCGTCGGCGGCCACCACCAGCGGGGCGCGGAAGGTGACTTCGCGCTTCTCCTCACCCAGCTTGGCGTGCACGCCGATGATGCGGCCGGTGCGGTCGTCGAGGATCGGGGCGCCGACGTTGCAGCGCTCGTACAGCCTGGCGCCGGCCTTCTGGGCCTGGCGGGCGAGCTGCTCGTCGAAGTCGTCACGCTTGCGGACGAGTCCGTAGTCGGGGAACGAGGCGAGATCCGGCCAGTCCAGCTGGAGGCGGACGCCGCCGCCGATGATGCGCAGGCCCTTGTTGCGCAGCCAGCCGGCCTCCTCGGAGATGTCGATACCCATGGCCACCAGCTGCTTGGTGGCACGCGGGGTGAGGCCGTCACCGCAGACCTTCTCGCGCGGGAACTCGGTCTTCTCCAGGAGGAGTACGTCGAGTCCGGCCTTGGCGAGGTAGTACGCGGTCGTGGAGCCGCTCGGCCCCGCGCCGACGACGATCACATCGGCGGTGTTTTCGGAGAGGGGCTCGTTCACGACGGTCACGGCGGGATCTCCCCAAGTTCGGAATCTTCGTGCCGGCCGGCACTGGACATGGGCAGTCTATTCAGCAGAATTGATCAACCGGCTGAAGGGCTGCCCCGTGAACCGAGCTCTCCCCGTCGTACGGCTGCGTGTCCCCACGGACGAGGACGCTGTCACCTGGCACCGGGTCTTCGACAACCCGGACGTGATGGAGTTCCACGGCGGACGCTCCGCGGAGCTGTCCGCCTACGAGGAGCTCACCGCCCGCCAGCGCCGGCACGACGCGGAGCGCGGTTTCTGCCTGTGGACGATGCTGGACCGGGACGACCGGGTCATCGGGTTCACGGGCGCCCAGCCGTGGCCCCAGGAGTGGGGCCCCAAGGGCGAGATCGAGATCGGGTGGCGGCTCGGGCGGGAGTACTGGGGGCGGGGATATGTGACGGCGGCCGCGCAGATGACCCTGGAGCGGGTGCGGGCGGCCGGGGTGACCGGGGTGGTCGCCATGGTCGACGCGGGCAACGCACGATCCATCGCCGTCACGGAGCGGCTGGGCATGCGGCTCGCGGAGGTCTTCACGACACCGGAGTCGAAGCGGGAGGGGCGCTGCTACCGCCTCGCGTGGTGAGGGATGCGGCCTGGCCAGCGCCCCGCGGGGTGACGGGTGCGGTCCGGCCCGCGCCGCGCGTGGTCACCGCTGCCGGAGGGCGCCTCGCGTGATGACGGGTGCCGGAGGGCGCCTCGCGTGATGACGGGTGCCGCCCGGCCCGCGCCGCGCGTAGTGAACGCTGCCGCCCGGCCCGCGCCTCGCGTGATGACGGGTGCCGGCCGGCCCGCGCCGCGCGTAGTGAACGCTGCCGCCCGGCCCGCGCCTCGCGTGATGACGGGTGCCGGCCGGCCCGCGCCGCGCGTAGTGACCGCTGCCGCCCGGCCCGCGCCTCGCGTGGTGACGGATGCGGTCCGGCCCGCGCCGCGCGGGGTGACCGCTGCCGGAGGGTGCCTCGCGCGCTGACCGCCGCTACCTGGCCGGTACCGCGCGCGGTGACCCGCATCGCCGCCCACCCCAGCCGTCCCCACCCCGAGCATCCCCACCCGGCCGCCCCCACCCGGCCGCCCCCACTCGGCCGTCCCACCCCTTTGCCGTCCCGTGTCGTGACCTTGCGTAGTCGTTGGCTACAGAAAGACACCTGGTGCTTCCGGACGACACCCCCGGCCGGTTACCCTTCCAGTACCGCTGGGGGTGACATCTGTGTTCATACCACCCAAAACACCCGACGTGCGCGTGCCGAGGTTCGTCGGTCTGATGGCCGTGGACGCGCGCGAGGCGGCTGTGGCGCAGGGCGTGCTGCTGGCCGCACCGGACCGGCCCGAGTTCCACCGCGCGGTCGTCGACTACGTGGTCCGGCAGTATCCGCCACCCGGTGTCGACGTGCCGCGCGGGACCGTGGTCACCGTGTGGTTCGACTTCGGCGAGGGGGAGGGCGGCGGAGGCGCGGGCGTGCGCGAGCCTCGGCTGCCCAGGCCGGGCGGGGGTGGGCTGCAGCGCGAGCTGGACCGGCCGGGACATCCCTTCGAGGCGATCACCGGGTGACGGCGAGCGTGACGGTGACGGCGGCGTCGAGGAACGGCCGACACCCGGTCCGCACCGCGTCTCAGGCTTCCTTGAAGCCCCGGTGCAGGGTCACCACGCCGCCCGTCAGGTTGCGCCAGGCGACCTTCGACCAGCCGGCCTTGCGAAGGTGCTCGGCGAGGGCGGGCTGGTCGGGCCAGGCGCGGATGGACTCGGCGAGGTAGACGTAGGCGTCCGGGTTCGAGGAGACCGCACGGGCGACCGGGGGGAGGGCCCGCATCAGGTACTCGGTGTAGACGGTCCGGAAGGGCGCCCAGGTCGGGTGCGAGAACTCGCAGATCACGACACGTCCGCCGGGTCGGGTCACCCGGTACATCTCACGCAGGGCCGCGTCGAAGTCCTGCACGTTGCGCAGGCCGAAGGAGATGGTGACGGCGTCGAAGACGTCGTCCTTGAAGGGCAGCCTCGTGGCGTCCCCGGCCGTGAACGGCAGCCAGTTGTGGTTCCTCTTCCCGACCTGGAGCATGCCGAGGGAGAAGTCGCAGGGGACGACATAGGCGCCGGTCTGCGCGAAGGGGAGGGAGGACGTCGCCGTGCCCGCGGCGAGGTCCAGCACCTTCTGGGCGGGACGGGCGTCGACCGCCCTGGCGACCTCCTTGCGCCACCTCCGGTCCTGTCCGAGCGACAGGACGTCGTTGGTCAGGTCGTACCGTTCCGCCACGCGGTCGAACATCGAGGCGACTTCGTGGGGCTGCTTGTTCAGGGAAGCACGGGTCACCCGCCCATTGTGGCAGCCCCGACCTCACCGCCTCACGGCAGGAGCCTCGGCTTCTTCCGTGCCGCGACGTCCTCGACCCACCCGCAGAGCAGCACGAACACCGCGATCAGCAGCCAGCCCACACCGAACATGAACCACTGGCTCTCCAGCGGCAGGTACGTCTCGAACGCGGGGACGTCCCAGAACCGGTCGATCAGCGGCACGGCCAGGATCAGGGCGATCTCGTGCCAGAGGTAGATCGTCACCGCGCGCGCGTTGAAGACGGTGACGATCCGGTTCGTGCGCCGGAAACGGGTGAGCCAGGCGAAGTCGATCCCGAAGTACGCCTTCGCCCACATCAGCAGCATGACGAAGCCCGCCGACCAGAAGGCCTGCGCGAGGGGGTCCTCGTCGAGGTCGTAGGTGCCGAACTCGGCCTGGTGCGTGAGGGCATACCAACCGCCGAACCCGATCGCCGCGAGCGACACCACGACCACCAGGGCGGGCCTCATCCGCTGGAGGACGCCGTCGCGGTGCGCGAAGCCGAGCATCCAGCAGAAGAGGTACGTCGACAGGTCCCACATCGCGGTGCCGACGCGGTTGTCCGGACCCGCCCATACGAACGTCAGCACCAGGATCGGCGCGAGGGAGAGCGCCAGCACGGGTACCGGGGCGAGCCGGAACAGCCGTAGCAGAAGCGGGGAGAGCAGGACGAACCAGAGGTAGGTCCGCAGGTACCAGAGGATCTCCCAGGCCTGCTCGCCCCAGGCGTTGCCCGGCGGATCGCCCAGCGGCACGACCCAGTAGACGATCTCCCAGCCCGGCATCCAGTCATGGACCAGCATCGCCAGGACGACGAAGACGCCCCAGAACCAGAAGGGGGGAAGGAGCCGGCGGAGGCGGCTCCTCACCACCTTCGGAGCCGGACGCTCCAGGGACTTCGCCATCAGGGAACCGGCCAGGCCGAACATGATCCCCATGGAGGGGAAGACCATGCCGGCCCATGCCCAGCCGAAGGTGTGGTACGCGACGACGCGGATGAGGGCGAGGGCGCGGAGGGTGTCGAAATAGCGGTCCCGCTGGGGCGCTTCGGGCTTGGGCGTGGGCGGGATCTCCTCCGCCGACGTCGGCGCCACGTCCTCGCCGGCGGGAGCCTCGGGCTCCGCAACGGGCCCCGGACCGGGTTCCACCCCGGGCAGGGGCGCCGTCTGCTCGACGACAGCGCCCTGCCCGTGGTCCCCGTACCCCTGCGGATACGGCAGTTGCTGGGGATACGGCCCCTGCTGGGCGTACGGCTGCTGTGGCGCGTACGGCTGCCGGCCGTGCCCGTACCCCTGCCCTTGGTCGTACCCCTGCGGGAAGGGCTGCTGATACGGCTGCTGCCCGTAGCCTTGCTCGTAGTCCTGCCCGTACCCCTGCTGCTGGTCCCAGCTCATCAGCTCACCCCGGCCGGGGTGCCGACCTCTCCGGTGCGCTTCAGTTTCTGCCAGCGCAGGCGGCCGCCGGTGAGGGCGGTGATGCAGGAGTGGATGAGGACGAGGTACATCATCTGGCGGTAGGCCAGTTGCTGGAGCGGCATCATCAGCAGGTAGCGGTACTTCTCGCGGTCCAGGCGGAAGGCGTAGGCCGCGCAGCCCAGTTGGACGCCGAGTACCGCCAGCCAGGCCAGCAGGGCCGCCTGGAAGTCGACGAAGATCATCGAGTAGACGGTGAACACGTCGATGAGCGGGGCGAAGACCGGCGTGACGATCTGGAAGAGGACCACGAGCGGCATGCCCACCCGGCCGAAGCGTCCCGACGGACCCTTGTCGGTGAGGGACTTGCGGTGCTTCCACAGCGCCTGCATGGTGCCGTAGGACCAGCGGTAGCGCTGGGACCACAGCTGCTTCAGGGAGCCGGGCGCCTCCGTCCAGGCCTTGGCGTGCTCCTGATAGACGACCTGCCGGCCCGCGCGGTGCATCGCGATGGTGATGTCGGTGTCCTCGGCGAGGGTGTCCTCGCTCATGCCGCCGACCTCCAGCACGGCGTCGCGACGGAACGCGCCGATCGCACCGGGGATGGTCGGCATGCAGCGCAGCAGGTCGTACATGCGGCGGTCGAGGTTGAAGCCCATCACGTACTCGATGTGCTGCCAGGCGCCGATGATCGTGTCGCGGTTGCCGACCTTGGCGTTGCCGGCGACCGCGCCGACGTTCGGGTCGGCGAAGGGCTGCACGAGCTGGTGCACGGCGTCCGGCTCGAAGACCGTGTCTCCGTCCATCATCACGACGATGTCGTAACCGGCGCTGCGGACACCGTTGTTGAGGGCGGCCGGCTTACCCGCGTTCTCCTGCCGGATGACACGGACGTTCGTCATGCCGAGGGCCCTCGCCGCCTCGCGCGAGATCTCGGACGTGTCGTCCGTCGAACCGTCGTCCACGACGATGATCTCGATCGGGTGGGTGCTCTTCGCCAGGGACTTGAGGGTGTTGGCGATGCACTCCTTCTCGTTGTACGCCGGGACGATCACGCTGACCGGCCGGGTGACGATCGGCCCCCAGCTGAAGCGCCGTTTGTTGCGCTTTCTGTAGTGACGGCGGGCCAGGATCAGCATCATCCCGAACCGGCCCATGACGGCCACGCCGACGATCATCAGCCCCACCGACAGCGTCGGGACGGTCCACTCGGCGAGGGTGACCGCCGCGATGAGGGCCTTGCCCTCGTAGAGGGTCACGCCGGTGGCCTCGCGGTGAGCGGCCTGAAGGCGGTTGATGGTCCCGCCGGTCCCGCCGACAGCGCCGGTCCCGGCCCCGCCCTCGCCGTTGGGCAGGGTGCCGCGCTGCTCGCCGGTCGCCCCCTGGGTCCCCGCCGTCCCCTCGGTTCCCGTGGCCCCGGTATCCGTGCCGGTGCCGGTGCCGGTCGCGCCCGTGGCCTGCTGCCGGGCCGCGGCGTTCTGCTCCTGCATCACGCCGCTGATGGTGGTGAAGGTGTAGCCCGCGGCCTTCATCCTCTTGATGTACGTCGGCAGCGCCTTGATCGTCTGTGAGCGCTCGCCGCCCGCGTCGTGGAAGAGCACCGACGCGCCCTTGCCGTCCTCCGGCGTGGCCCACTTGATGATCTTCGAGACGCCCGGCTTCTTCCAGTCGTCGCTGTCCGTGTCGACGAAGACGCTGGTGTAGCCGTCCTCCCCGAGCTTCTCGTAGATGGGCCAGCTGTAGTTGTCGATGGCGTCCGTCTCGGAGGAGTACGGGGCTCGGAAGAGCGTCGTCGTGATGCCGGCGGCGCCCGCGAGCGCGAGCTGGGTCTGCTCCATCTCCCGGTCGACGCGGGCGTCGGACTGGTAGGAGAGGTCGACGTGGGTGAAGGTGTGGATGCCCACCTCGTTGCCCTCCTCGACCATGTCCTTCACGATGCTCGGGTAGCGCGACACCATCGAGCCGACCAGGAAGAACGTGCCGGGCACGTCGTACTTCCGGAGGATCTCCAGCACCTGGGGCGTCCAGGTCGGGTTCGGGCCGTCGTCGAAGGTCAGCGCGATCGTCTTGTCCGGCACCGAGACGGTGGTGGCCTGGCCGCCCTGGAAGGTCAGGATCGGACCGCCGTCGAGGACCTTGTCGGGCACCTTGCCGGCACCGGCCCCGGTGCGCACCCGCTGGTCCCCGCCGACCTCGGCGCGCAGATAGCCGTCGAGGAGCATCACGCTGGTCAGCGCGAGCAGAAGCAGCAGGGCGAGGATGACACGCGGTTTCTGAAGCGCCGCGGCCTTGCCCGCGGCCCGCGACATGCGGGTGGGGGCGCGGCGGCGGCCGCGGGAGGTGGTGGTCGTCATGGAAGTGGCTGCGCTCCGGTCAGTTGGCGGCCGCGGAGGCGGTCGCGGTCGCGGTCGGGGCGGAGCTCGGCGGCTCGCCGGTGGCGACGCCCGTGGGCGGGGTGCCGGTGGGCCTCGAGGGCGGGGTGCCGACACCGCCCTGCGGCTGGAAGCCGCCGGGGCCCGAGTTCTGGGAACCCCGCGGGCCTCCGTTGCCGAACGGCAGCAGCGAGGACGGGGTCAACGAGGTGCCCCAGCCCATGAAGGCGGCGCCGAGGACGACGGCGTACACAAGACAGCCGACCCCCAGGAGGAGACCGATCCGGCGCAGCAGCTTGGACCTGCGTCCGGAGTTGTCAACGAACACGGGCCCCTCGGCGGAGGCGTCGTCACGTTTGCGGCTGCGACGGCTGCCGCGAGCGGCGGCACGGCTTTCGATGGCAGGCTCGGATTGCATTCCACGGATATTAGAGAGCCTTTATGTGGCGCAAACTCTGCACTGCTTGTGAGAGGCCCATGAGAAACACGTGAACCTGTCTCTTCCCTGAGAGATCCCCGAATCCCCTGCGCGACGCACACCCATCATGGGAGGGTTGATTATCCCTTTTGGGCGGATGCATATCACCTTTTGCGCGCTTACCTCCATGTACTGTCTGTGTGCCCACTGTTCCCGCGCGATCCGCCCACATGTGAGACATTTCCATTTCGGAAACGCGCTTTGTTTCCGTGCTGAGACAGAAATCACGAGAGCGGGTGCATACGCAATGAGGAGTTTCCTGATGCCGATGGCCGGGGTCACCTGCCTGTTTGCCCTGGCCGTTACAGGATGCTCCGCGGGTTCCGGCAGCACGTCGGACGCGGCACCACCCGCGGAGAGCGAACAGGCCGACAGTCCCTCACCATCGCCCAGCGCCACATCATCGAGTACCGGCACCTCCTACGCGCCGTACGTGAGCGCGGTGGAGGCCGACGGCAACGACTCGGCCGGCTCGCCGACGACGTACAACCTGGCGTTCGTCATCTCGAGCGGCAGCGGCTGCACGCCGAAGTGGAACGGTACGAACGCCATCGGCGACTCCGCGGTGAAGTCCCGTATCTCGGCGCTGACCGAGTCGGGCGCCACGGCGCGCGTCTCCTTCGGCGGGGCCTCGGGCAAGGAGTTGGCGGCCACCTGTGACAGCGCGTCGGAACTCGCGGAGGCGTACGGCGACGCACTCGACGCGGCGGGCTCCACCCAGGCCGACTTCGACATCGAGGGCGACGAACTGACCGACTCCGCCTCGGTCGCCCTGCGTTCCCGGGCGATCGCCGCGCTCCAGGCGGAGCGCCCGGACCTGGAGGTCTCCTTCACCCTCCCGGTGATGCCCTCCGGGCTGGACTCCGACGGCCTGGCGCTGCTGGCGTCCGCGAACAAGTACGACGTCCAGGTCTCCACCGTCAACCTCATGACGATGAACTACGGCGAGTCGTACGCCGGCGACATGGGCGGGTACGCGATCACCTCGGCGACGGCCGCGCAGGGACAGCTCAAGAAGGTCTTCGGGACGACGGACGCCGGCGCGTGGAAGGGGATGGCGCTCACCTCGATGATCGGCACCAACGACGTCGACAACGAGACGTTCTCGCTCTCGGACGCGGCGCAGGTGCGGACGTTCGCCGAGGAGAAGGGCATCTCGTGGGTGTCCATGTGGTCGACGTTCCGCGACCAGCAGTGTGAGGACGGCTCCGCCACGGACGACGCGTTGACCAACTGCAGCGGGGTCGAGCAGGAGGACGGGGCGTTCGCGGAGGCGTTCTCGGAGCAGGGCTAGCGTCGTCGGTGGACGAGGCGGCCGTCCACCACCGTGGCCACGCACGTGCCCGCGCCGCGCTCCGCGAGCTCGGCCTCGTCCCGAACGTCGAACACGGCGAACCGGGCCGCGGAGTGCCACTCACGTGGGGACGCGAACACCACTGGCAGCCCGGCGGCGTACGGGTCGAGCGCGGGTGTCCCACCGGGGCGCCCGAGCCGGCCCAGAACCGCCAGACCGGAGCGGTGCACGGCGTCCCGCACCGCACGGTTGCGCAGTTCCTCGCAGGCCGCCCCGACCGTGCCGTGCGCCAGCATGCGCTGCACCCCGCGCCGCACGCTCGCGCTCCAGCGGACGCCGTCCATGTCGAGCGCCGCCAGCGCGTCCCCGGTCAGCGGTGCCTCGCCCAGCAGGTCGGCCTCGCGCGGGTCCGGGTGATACGCCTCCTCCAGCAGCTCGTTGCCGTGCGGGTTGATCAGCCCGGGCGTCAGGATGCCGGGCCACCGCCGCACCCGCGCCGACGGATACGCGACGACGAGCTCCTCCGGTGACCCGGCGTCGGCGATCCAGGCGCCCTGGACGGCGAGCGCCCGGCCCCTGGAGTCCGCGTGGATCGTCAGCATGCGAAGGCCGGTTCGGAGACTAGTTGGAAGCGAGGAGCTTCAGCTCGGGGTGGGCCGTGCCGCCGGCGATCGCGGTCGACGAGATGTGGGACATGACCCGCTCGTCCACCGGGTCGTTCGCCGGATCGTCGTGCACGAGGAGGTGTTCGTACGTCGTCGCGCGCTGGGCCGGGACGCGGCCCGCCTTCCGGATCAGGTCGATGATCTCGAGGCGGTTGGAGCGGTGCTTGGCGCCGGCCGAGGAGACGACGTTCTCCTCCAGCATGATCGAGCCGAGGTCGTCCGCGCCGTAGTGCAGGGAGAGTTGGCCGACCTCCTTGCCCGTCGTCAGCCAGGAGCCCTGGATGTGCCGGACGTTGTCGAGGAACAGGCGGGCGATCGCGATCATCCGCAGGTACTCGAAGAGGGTCGCCTGGGTGCGGCCCTTCAGGTGGTTGTTCTCGGGCTGGTACGTGTACGGGATGAACGCCCGGAAGCCGCCGGTCCGGTCCTGCACGTCACGGATCATCCGCAGGTGCTCGATGCGCTCGGCGTTGGTCTCGCCGGTGCCCATCAGCATGGTGGACGTCGACTCGACGCCCTGCCCGTGCGCGATCTCCATGATCTCCAGCCAGCGCTCGCCGGACTCCTTGAGCGGGGCGATGGCCTTGCGGGGCCGGGCGGGGAGCAGTTCGGCGCCGGCGCCTGCGAAGGAGTCGAGGCCGGCGGCGTGGATACGGGCGATGGCCTCCTCGACCGACACCTTGGAGATCCGCGCCATGTGCTCGACCTCGGACGCGCCCAGCGAGTGGATCACGAGCTGGGGGAACGCCTCCTTGATGGCGGCGAAGTGCTTCTCGTAGTACTCGACGCCGTAGTCCGGGTGGTGCCCGCCCTGGAACATGATCTGCGTACCGCCGAGTTCGACGGTCTCGGCGCACCGCCGCAGGATGTCCTCGAGGTCGCGCGTCCAGCCCTTGGCGGTGTCCTTCGGGGGCGCGTAGAAGGCGCAGAACTTGCACGCCGTGACACACACGTTCGTGTAGTTGATGTTCCGCTCGATGATGTACGTGGCGATGTGCTCGGTCCCCGCGTACAGACGGCGGCGTACGGCGTCGGCGGCGGCGCCGAGCGCGTGCAGCGGGGCGTCACGGTAGAGGTCGAGGGCCTCTTCCGGGGTGATCCGCCCGCCGTCCGCGGCACGGTCGAGCACAGACTGGAGGTCGGCCTTCTCGGGCACCGGAGCGTCCCTTTCGTCAAGGGTTGTGGACAGACCGAACCAGCCTACGCCAGGCGTCCCGGCACCCGGACGTCAGGCCGCGTAGGCGCCGATCAGCAGTCCGGTCAAAGTCCCCGCGAGCATGAACGGCCCGAAGGCGATCATCGTCCTGCGTCCCGCCCGTCCCACGACGGCCAACACGCCGCCGTACAGCGCCCCGAGCAGGAACGCGGCGAACGTGCCCAGCATGACCGTCGCCCAGCCGTACCAGCCGAGGACGGCGCCCATCGAGAGCGCCAGCTTCACGTCGCCGTAGGCCATCCCGCCGGGGTTGACGAGGTGCAGCACGAGAAAGCCGCCGCCGAGGGCGAGCGCGCCCAGCAGGGCCTTCGTCCAGTCACCGGCGTGCTCGGGCAGCAGCGCGGCCGCGGCCAGCAGGAGGAGGGCGGCGGCCGCGAGCGGGAGGGTGAGCGGATCGGGCAGCCGGCGCACCCGCAGGTCGACGGCGGTCAGGAGCACCCCGGCCGGCGCGAGCAGCAGCCACACGGCGAGCTCGGGCCGGACGCCGGTGGCGGCGGCCAGCGCGGCACACACGAGAGCGGTGAGGAAGGTGAGGCGGAGGGCGCCCGGGGCGTCGGAGGGGGCGCCCGGCTCGGCACACCGTCCGCACCTCGCCCGTCCGAGCCACCCCCGGATCGGGTGCCCGGCCGGGCAGCTCGCCCGCCAGCCGCCGTCCCTCTCCTCCCACGGCACGGAGAAGCGGTGGACGGCCCGCGGCAGCAGCGCCCCCGCCATGGCGCCCCACAGCGCGGCGACGGCGATCAGCGCCAGGTCACCCGGAGGTGTCATCGACATCGACAGGGATCTCAGGGCCCCTTCCCTTCTCGCGCGGTCTCCTCGGCCGGGCCCGCTCCGCCACGCCCGCTACTCGACCTTCGACATCCGCGCCACGGGGTTGCCCTCCGCCGCGCTGTCCGAGGTGTAGGTCAGGTCGTCGCCGGTCGGGGTGAGCCGGATCGTGTGGGCCTCCGGATTGCAGCCACTGTGGTTGCTCTTCGCCCCGACCGAGGTGGCGACGACCTCCTTCCGCGTCACCTGCTTCAGCGTCAGAACGTCGAGACAGATGCCGCCGAGCACATCGGTCTGGCGCAGCTCCCCCAGCTTGTCGCCCACGTCGGCCCGTTGGACCGTCACCCGGAAGGTGCCCATCGGAAGCGTGCCGCCGAGGCCGCTGCCCTCGCCCTCCCAGGTCCCGACGTAGCGGGCCGGGAGCGCGCCGGCCGTCTCCGAGGCGGTCGGGCCGGAGCTGGAACCGCCGCTCGGGGCGGAGGCGCTCGGGGCGGAGCTCGAACCGTCCGCCGGCGCCGAGGAGTAGGCGTCGCTGCCGGAGGCCTCGTCGCGGTCGCCGTCGCCCGGCAGCAGGTGGAACACGAACACCGACCCGACCGTGACCGCCGCCATCGCCCCCGCGACCGCCAGCGCGACGGTGCAGCTCAGCCGTCGGCCGCGCCCGGCCTCCCCCGGAGTCGCGGTGGCGGCCACGGTGACGGAGACCTTGCCCGGCCGTTCGGCCGCGCGCGCCGCCGGCTCGGCGTCCCTCGGCGCGGGGACGAGACCTGGCTCGTCGACCGGAGTGACGGCACTCCCCGCGCCCCCGCCCATCACCGGTGGCGGCCCGAACTGCCCCAGCGCCGGCTCCCCCGTCGTCACCGCCGGACTGCTGAAACCCACCGGCCCGGACGCGACCGGTTCGGCCCCGGCCCCCGTCCCCTCCAGGTTCAGCAGTTGTACGGCGGTCCGCCCCAGCTGCTCCACCAGCGCGCCCGGCAGCCACCCGCCCGCCACCAGCCGGGCCGCGCCCTCGGGAGCGAGCCGCCGGGCCACCTCGGCGGGGGCCGGCCGGGCGGCCGGGTCCTTGGAAAGACAGGCCTCGACCACCGCCCGCAGTTCGCCCCGCAGCGCGCCCTCCGGCTCGCCCAGCTCCGGCTGCTCGTGAACGACCTTGTAGAGGAGGGCGGCCGAGGAGTCCCCGGGGAACGGCGGCCCACCGGTCGCCGCGTAGGCCAGGACCGCGCCGAGGGAGAAGACGTCGGCCGCGCCGGACGCGACCTTGCCGAGGATCTGCTCGGGAGCCATGTAGCCGGGCGAGCCGACCGAGACGCCGGTGGAGGTGAGCGAGGCCGTGCCGTCGGTCGCCCGGGCGATGCCGAAGTCGATCAGCAGCGGACCGTCCACCGTCAGCAGGACGTTGGACGGCTTCACGTCCCGGTGCACCAGACCCAGCTCGTGCACGGCTCCCAGCGCCTCCGCCAGGCCGGCGCCCAGGACCCGTACGGAGAACTCGGGCAGCGGCCCGCCGCCGGAGCCGACCGCCGCGGCCAGGGACGGGCCGGCCGCGTAACCCGTGGCGACCCAGGGCACCGCAGCCTCCGGGTCCGCGTCCAGGACCGGCGCGGTCCACGCGCCGCCGACCCGCCTCGCGGCCTCGACCTCGCGCCGGAAGCGGGCGCGGAACTCCTCGTCGAGCGCGAGGTGCGGGTGCACGATCTTCACGGCGACCGTGCGGCCGCCGACGCTGCGGCCCAGGTAGACACGGCCCATCCCGCCGGAGCCGAGCCGGCCGAGCAGCCGGTAGGGCCCCACGGTCGTCGGTTCGTCGACTCCGAGCGGCTGCATGGACGTCCACCCTCCCCCGAAAGGCGCCCCGCGGGGCGCCGTTGGACTCGGCAGCAGCGTAGTGCCGTGGCTACGGCCCGAGCAGCTCCACCTTGACGTCCGACGGGAAGCCCGTGGTCGGACCGACACGGCGGGCGAACTCGGTCACGGCCGCCAGCTGGGGCGCGCCGAAGCGGAAGTCGAGGGTGGTGAAGTACTGCTCGAGCACCCGCTCGTCGAACTCCTCCCAGCGGGCCGCCTGCTCGGCGACCTTGCCGACCTCGTCGAGCGAGAGGTTGCGGGACTCGATGAACGCCTCGTGGACCTGACGGGTGATGACCGGCTCACGCTCCAGGTACTCCCGGCGGGCCGCCCACACCGCGAAGACGAACGGCAGCCCGGTCCACTCCTTCCAGAGCGACCCGAGGTCGTGCACCTGCAGACCGAACTTCGGCCCGTCCAGCAGGTTGGCCCGCAGCGCCGCGTCGCCGATGAGCACGGCCGCCTCGGCCTCCTGCATCATCAGGCTCAGGTCGGGCGGGCAGGTGTAGTAGTCGGGCCGGACGCCGAAGCGGTCGGCCAGCAGCAGCTGGGCCAGGCGCACGGAGGTGCGGGAGGTCGACCCGAGGGCGACCCGGGCGCCGTCCAGCTCCTCCAGCGGGACCTGGGAGACGATCACGCAGGACATCACCGGGCCGTCGCAGCCGACGGCGATGTCGGGGAAGGCGACCAGGTCGTCGGCGTTCTTGAGGAACTCGACGAGAGTGATGGGCCCGATGTCGAGGTCGCCCCGGACCAGTCGCTCGCTGAGTTTCTCCGGGGTGTCCTTCGTCAGCTCGAAGTCGAGGAGGGTGCCGGTTCTCGCGAGCCCCCAGTAGAGGGGCAGGCAGTTGAGGAACTGGATGTGGCCGACGCGCGGCCGGGTGCGGGAATTGTCCACATCGCGAGGCTAGACCCCATCGGATACCGTGGGCACTCCACCCCCTCGGTCAACCTCTTCTACGGATCTTCAAACATCCGGGTGACGTGATCTTGACCTCTATTGCTTTCGGCTGCCTGCATGCTAGGCTCGCCGCAAGTTGCAGTTTGGTTTCCCTTGCAGTACAGAGCCTGCGGAGCATGTAACCGCGGGCTCTCGTCGTTTTCAGACGTATGCAGTTGTGCGGCACTTGCTTTCACGCTTGCAGGGTTCTGGAGCAGGGCAACCCTTTGGGCCCAAGGAGGGCTTATGGCTACCGGAACCGTGAAGTGGTTCAACGCCGAAAAGGGCTTTGGCTTCATCGCCCAAGAAGGCGGCGGCCCCGACGTCTTCGTCCACTACTCCGCGATCAACGCGCAGGGTTTCCGCTCGCTCGAGGAGAACCAGCAGGTCTCCTTCGACGTGACGCAGGGCCCGAAGGGTCCCCAGGCGGAGAACGTCACCCCCGTCTGATCTCCATACCCTGAGATCGCAAGTCTGAGAGCAGTACCCAAGGAGCCCTGTGCCGTACGGCACGGGGCTCCTGCCTTTTTGCCCGCCTGCCTTTGCCCGCCTGCCTTTGCACTCCGGCCGTCCCCCCGCGACCTCTACCCTCCACCCTCCGGGCGTGCCCCCCGCCGACCTCACACGTGCTGCGTCATGGTGGTGCCGACGGCGACGGTGACGGGGGTTCCGCGTGCGATGGGTGTGGCGTAGAACCGCCCCCGCTGTCAGTGGCGGCTCCTAGGCTCCCCGCCCATGACCGACACCACGGACCCCAACTCCACCACGCCGGACCCCGCCTCGTCCGGGACACCGGACCCGGCCGCCATCGCCCCGGGGGCACCCTCGGCCGCCCCCGGGCCCGTCACCGTCGTCCCGGAGACCGCCTCCGCCGTCCCCGGCTTCGTCGCCGCCACGCGCACCTTCTACGACGCCATCGCCGAGGACTACGCCGAGCGCTTCCGTGACGAGCTGGTGGCCAGGCCGCTGGAGCGGGCCGTGCTCACCGCCTACGCCGAGCTCGTCGGCCCCGGGGGCCGGGTGGCGGACCTCGGGTGCGGTCCCGGCCGGTCGACGGGGTTCCTGGCCTCGCGCGGGCTCGACATCTGCGGGCTCGACCTGTCGGATTCGATGCTGGCGATCGCACGGCGGGAGAACCCGGAGATCCGGTTCGAGCAGGGCTCCATGCTGGAGCTGGACTTCGCCGACGGGAGTCTGGCGGGCGTCGTCTCCTTCTACTCGTCCATCCACACCCCTGTGGACGAGCTGCCGGGCCTCTTCGCCGGGTTTCACCGCGTGCTCGTTCCCGGCGGCCATCTCCTCCTCGCCTTCCAGGTCGGCGACGAACCGCGCCACTACGACCGGCCGTGGGGCCACCCGGTCGCCATCGACTTCGAACGACGCCGCCCAAAACGGATGGCCGAGCTGCTCACGGCGGCCGGGTTCGCGATGGTGTCGCGCACGGTGCGGGAGCCGGCCGCCGACCTCGGCGAATCGGTCCCGCAGGCCTTCCTCGTCGCCCGCAAGCCCTCCTGACCGCCGGTAAGGCCTTCTGATCAGCGCCGGCCGGCCGCGCCGGATGCCCGAGTCCTGGGATTGGGGTGACACGGGACGGGTACCGGAGCGGCCGGCGAGTTTTGGGAAACTGGTGAGTATGGACATCGAGCGCAGGAACAACGTCAGCGTCACCGGTAACCCGCAGGGGCCGACGGTGGTGCTGGCGCACGGGTTCGGCTGCGATCAGAACATGTGGCGGCTCACCGTGCCCGCTCTGGCCGATGAGTACCGGGTGGTGCTGTTCGACTACGTGGGGTCGGGCCGCTCGGACCTGTCCGCGTTCTCGGAGGACCGTTACAGCTCCCTCGACGGCTACGCGCGGGACGTGGTGGAGGTGTGCGAAGCGCTCGACCTGCGTGACGCCGTGTTCGTGGGGCACTCGGTCAGTTCGGTGATCGGGGTACTGACCGCCGGCCTCGCTCCGGAGCGCATCGGGGCGCTGGTGATGGTCGCCCCGTCTCCCCGTTACATCGACTCGGACGGCTACCGGGGCGGGTTCAGCGCGGAGGACATCGACGAGTTGCTGGGATCGCTGGAATCCAACTACCTGGGCTGGTCGGCGGCCATGGCACCGGTGATCATGGGGAACCCGGAGCGACCCGAGCTCGGCGCGGAGCTGACGAACAGTTTCTGCGCCACCGACCCGGAGATGGCGCGCGTCTTCGCCCGGACCACCTTCCTGTCGGATTCGAGGGACGACCTGAAGAACGTGAGCGTGCCGACGCTGGTGCTCGAATGCGCCCAGGACGTCATCGCCCCCCGGGAGGTCGGCGCCTTCGTCCACCAGGCGATCCCCGGCTCGACGCTGATCACGCTGGACGCCACCGGGCACTGCCCGCACCTGTCCGCGCCCGAGGCCACCAACGAAGCGATCACCACGTTCCTGGCAGGCCTGCGGTGATGTGCCGCACCGGACAGCAGTGCGGCCCGGGTGACGCCGGCGACGGAAAGACGTCGGACGCGACGTTCGCCGCGCTGCTGGAGGACAGTGCCGAGGAGTTGTACGAGAGCGCGCCGTGCGGATACCTGTCCACGCTGATGGACGGCACCATAGCCAAGATCAACAACACCCTGCTGGGCTGGCTCGGCCTGGAGCGGGAGGCGGTGGTCGGGCGGATGCGGTTCACCGACCTGCTGACCGTGGGCGGCAGGCTGTACCACGAGACGCACTTCGCGCCGCTGCTGCGGATGCAGGGCAGGATCGGCGGTATCGCCCTGGAGATGAAGCAGGCCGACGGCGCCCGGACGCCGGTGCTGGTCTCCTCCGTGGTCAAGCACGGAGCCACCGGCGAGCCGTTGCTGATCCGCACCACCGTCTTCGACGCCCGGGACCGCCGCGCCTACGAGGAGGAACTCCTGCGCGGCCGGCAGGCGGCCGAGGAAGCGCGCAGACAGGCCGAGGCCGACCGCGCCCGCCTCCAGGAGGCCCTCGCCGTGCTCCAGCAGTCGCTGCTGCCCGCCGCCCTGCCGCCGGTGCCCGGGATGGAGACGGCCGCGCACTACCACACGGCCTCCCCCGACCGGCTCGGCGGCGACTTCTACGACGTCTTCCCCGTCGACGGCAAACGCTTCGCCTTCTTCCTCGGCGATGTCTGCGGCAAGGGCCCCCAGGCGGCCGCCGTCACCTCACTGACCCGCTACACGCTGCGGGCCGCCGCCGTGCACGACTCCGACCCCGTCTCCGCGCTGGCGACGCTCAACCAGGTCCTCCACGAGCGCTACTCCGGCAGCGGTGATCCGCGCTACTGCACCGCCGTCTTCGGCGTCCTCGAACCGGACCCCGCGACCGGACAGGTCGCCGTCCGCCTGGCCTCGGGCGGCCATCCGCCGGTGCTCGTCCTGCGGGCCGACGGCACGGCCGACTTCCTCCCCACCCCCGGGGGCCTCCTCGTCGGCGTGCTGCCCGACGCGCGGTTCGTCACCGCGACCACCGTCCTCGCCCGCGGCGACACCCTCCTGCTCTACACCGACGGCCTCACCGAAGCCCGTACCGGTGAGGACCGCGGCAGCCTGTACGGGGACGAGGCGCTGCGCGCCTTCGCCGCCGAGCACGCAGGCCGGTCCCCGCGGGCCGTCGTCCAGGCCCTGATCGGCCTGCTGGACGACTTCGGGGACGGCCTCGACGACGACACCGCCCTGCTCGCCCTCGGCGTCCCCGCCGCCGACCCGGCCACGAAGAACACCCGGTGAGCCCGCTGAAGATCGCCGCCCGAGACGTCGCGACCGGCCCCGTCCTGGAGATCCTCGGCGACCTCGACTTCGCCCACGCCGGCCAACTGCGCGGCCTGCTGCCCACACTCGCCCTCCGGCCGGGCCAGCGCCTCATCCTGGACCTGGCCGGCATGGAGTTCTGCGACTCCAGCGGCATCACCGCGCTGATCGCCGCCCACCACCACGCCCTCGCGGCCCAGGCGGACATCGCGCTCGCCGGCGTCCCGGCCAACACCCTGCGCATCCTGCGCGTCGTCGGCCTCGACCAGATCTTCCCCGTCCACCCCGACAGCGAGGCGGCCGCCCGGGACACCCGGCCCGGCCACTGACGTCGGCAGGCCCCCGGCCCGGCCGCCCGGCACAGTCACACGAATGAGTTGAACGGGTTCAAAAAATCTGCGAGGGTCCAGCCATGAGATGGCCCCGGGGAAGTGCGGCACTCGCCGTGTCCATGGCGTTGGCGTCCACGGCCGCGCTGAGCGCGTGCACCGCCGGTCCGGCCGGCCCCTATCAGTACTACAACGGCACCGACCTGCACGACGCCACGGTGGCCGAGGCCTCGGGGACATGGGAGGGCGCCGAGGAGACACGGCTGACGCTGCGACCCGACGGAACGGCCTCCCTCCATCTGCTCGACGGCCAGGACTTCGACTTCGACGACGCCTGGCGCGTGACCGGTTCCGGAACCTGGAAGCTCACCGACCCCTCCGGCGGCCAGCGGGTCCGGCTCTCCATGACGACCCGGACAGCGGTCGGGACACGCGCCGTCACACCCGCGCCCACGGCGTCGCCCGACGTGCCCTCGACGTACACCTGGCAGTTGTACATGGACCGCGACGCGCACAAGAAGCTGGTGCTGTTCTTCTTCTTCGGCGATCCCGACAGCGGCAGCACCTACCTGCTGACGCACACCGCCGCGGGCGATCCCGGCACAATGGGGTCATGATCGAGGTACCGCAGGCCTTCGTGCGCAGTACCGTCCGGCGGGAGGGGGAACCCGGCGCCAGGTGGGCCGAGGGCCTTCCCGCGCTGGTGGGCGAGTTGCTCGACCGCTGGGGCTGCCTGCCCGACGGTGACGTCGTGCACGGCGGCGTCGGGATCGTCGTGCCCGTGCTGCGCCAGCCCGACGGGACCCCAGCCGTGATCAAGGTGTCCTTCCCGCATCCGGGCAACGTCCACGAACCCGACGCCTTCGCCGCCTGGGGCGGGCAGGGGGCCGTGCGGCTCTACGAGCGGGACGACCCGCGCTTCGCGATGCTGCTGGAGCGGGTACGGGCGTCGTCCCTCGCCGAGGTCGAGGACACCGACGAGGTCGCCCTCGTCGCCGGGCGGATCAGCCGACGGCTCGCCGTCCCCGCCCCGGACGGCCTACCCCGGCTGGCTGACCTGGCCGACGGGTGGAAGCGGCAAATCATCGCCGACCAGGCCGAGTTCACTCACGCCCTGCGCCCTCGTACCGTCGACGTCGCCCTGGACACCGTACGAGAACTCGGGCGCGGCCGGTCCGTCCTGCTCGTCCACGGGGACCTGCACGCCCGCAACATCCTGCGCGCCGACCGTGAGCCGTGGCTCGCCGTCGATCCGAAGGGGTGGGCGGGGGATCCCGCGTACGACGGAGGCACCCTGCTCAAGCCGCTGATCTTCGGACACGTCATGCGGCATGGCGACGGCGATCTGCGCCGGGTCGCCCACCGCATCCTGGACACCTTCGCCGAAGCCGCCGGGCTCGACCGCGAACGCACCCGCCGATGGGCGCAGTTCCATCTCGTCCAGGCCGCCTTCCACGGGCGGCGACACGGCTTCCGGATCGCCCGCGAGGGCCCACGCCTCGCCCTCGTCACCCAGCTCGTGGACCTGCTGGCGGAGACGCTCACTCCGTATCGCCACCCGTCGCACCCCTAGGGTCTCGCTCGGGCTCCTCTCGGGTTCATCTCCGGCCGTGGAGCGGCAGCTCGGCCCAGACCGTCTTGCCGACCTCCCGCTCCGCGACACCCCACGTGCGGGCCAGCACCCGGACGAGGATCAGGCCCCGGCCGCCCTCCTCCTGCGGGTTCGTGACGATCCGCAGTTGCCGGTCCGCGCGGGCGTCGCTCACCTCGACACGCAGCGTGTCCTCCGGGAGCAGTCGGAGCCGCAGCTCGAAGTCCCGGCCCGGGACGCGTCCGTGCGTGACGGCGTTGGCGGCGAGCTCCGCGACCACCTGCTGCGCGGTGTGGTTGGCGTCGCTGCCGTGCGGGTGCCCCCAGGCGGTGAGCTGGTGACCCGTGAGGCGACGGGCCAGCCGGGCTCCACGCGGCGTCGCGCTGAGGCGCAGGGTCAGTTCACCGAGAGGGGTGTCCAGGGAGGATTCCCGGGTGGAGATCTGGGTCGAGATTTCGGAGTTCACCTGACTGAGCGTGGCCGGTTGTCCCTACTCTGACCAGGAGCGGCTCGGCGACTCTGCGTAGTTGTACGGCTGCGGTGCGGCAGGCGTACGGGTCGTCGGCCGTGACCACGGAGGCGGAGGGTGGTGGCGAAAGTGACGGACGACCGCAGGCCGGAGACACCGGCGGAGGCCGACGGCACGACAGGGCTGTTCACGGCCCTGGGCAAGATGCTGAAACTGCTGCGGGAGCGCAAGGGACTCACGCAGAAGGAGTTCGGGGAGCTGGTGGGGTACGGGCCGGACGCGATCTCCGCGATGGAGCGGGGCGTGCGGACGATCCGGCCCGAGGTGCTGGAGAAGGCGGATGAACTGCTCGATTCCGGGGGCCTGTTCAAGGAGGCGATTCCCGAGGTCCGGGAGGCGATGAGCCGGGTGCGGACGCGGCACCCGGAGTGGTATCGGAGTTATGCGGCACTGGAGGCGGAGGCCGTTGAGCTGCACTTCTATGCCAACCAGGGGGTGCCTGGCTTGTTGCAGACCAAGGAATACGCGTGGGCGATGTTCTCCCGCAGACGGCCGCTGCTCGACGAGGAGACGATCGAGAAGCGCGTGGCCGACCGGCTGTCACGCCAACAGGTCCTGGATCGTTGGCCTTCACCAACCGTCAGCTACGTGCTCGAAGAAGTCGTGCTGGATCGGCCCATCGGCGGGCGGGTCGTCCGGGAGGAGCAGCTGAAGCAGTTGCTGCGCCTCGGCGACCGGCGGAACGTGGAGATCCAAGTGATGCCGACCAGAATCGAGAATCACCCCAATATGGGCGGCGCGTTCAATTTGCTGACACCCAAGAAGCACCCGCAGGTGGCATACACGGAAGTCCAGGGATACCCCCGCTTGATCACCGACCTCCAAGAGGTCCGAACGATCGCGGACCGCTATGGAATCATGCGGGCAATTGCTCTGCCGCCCGAGGATTCCCGGGCGTTGATCGAGATGAAGCTGGAGGAGCTATGAGCGGCGAGGAACTGACCTGGTTCAAGTCCAGTTACAGCGATGGCGAAGGCGGCGAATGCATTGAAGTCGCCTACTCATGGCGCAAGTCGACGTACAGCGGCGGCGAAGGCGGCGAATGCCTGGAAGTGTCCTATCCCTGGCGCAAGTCGACGTACAGCGACGGCGAGGGTGGCGATTGCGTGGAAGTCGCCGTCTGCCCCCGGATCATCCACGTCCGTGACTCCAAGAACCCCGACGGTCCCCGCCTCTCCCTCGCCACCGGCGCCTGGGCCGAGTTCCTCGCCCACGCCGTGAAGTAGTCGCCTCAGCGCAGCACCGCCCCCAGCAGGTCGGACCCCAGTGCGGTCAGGCCGGGCAGGTCGAGGGTGTAGCGGACGTAGCGACCGTGCCGTCGGGCCGTGAGCAGGCCCGCGCGGCGCAGCACGGTGAGGTGGCGGGAGACCTCCGGGGGTGTGAGGTCCCAGGCGTGGGCCAGCTCACGGTTGGTGTGCGGGCCGCGGGCCAGGTTGCGCAGCAGCCGCAGCCGTACCGGGTGGGCGAGTGCCTCCAGCCGTAGGGTGACCGTCTCCAGCGATACCGGCTCCGCCGGACTCGGCTCGCCCACCGGGTACTGCACCACCGGCTGCCACCCGGGCGCGTGGACCGCCACCAGGTGCGGGCGGCCGAAGACGCTGGGGATGAAGGTGACCCCGGTGCCGTGGGCGGTGGTCGCCTTGTCCTGCAACTTGTCGACGATGATGCAGTCGCCGTCCGGTGCCAGGGTGACCGCGTCGGAGACCGACGCGAGTGCGGCCCCGACACCCTGGCGCTTCAGCAGGTCGTTCTTCAGGCGCAGGTCGGTGGCGAGTCGCACGGCGACGCCCGCCCAGGCGGCGTCGAAGAAGGCCTCGGCGCACTGTTCGAGGGTGTCGCGCACCCGCGCCCGCACGGCGGCCGGGTCCGTGAGCAGCCGTTCCGCGAAGGCCTCCTGCAGCGCGCCGCGGGACTGGGCCAGGTCCAGGGCACGTTCGCGCGCACTCGCGTCGGTGAGCGGCGACCGCGTGCCGAAGTGGACCCGGTTGCTGCCGCACGTGGTGACGAGCGCGGCGGTCACATACCTCTCGTCGTCGATCCGGTCCACGTCGTCCAGCTCCTCGGCGAGGGTCGGCCGGGGCCGGGCGGGGATCAGGAAGTCCGCCTGTGAGGAACGCCAGAGGAACTCCGCCTCCCGCAGCCGCTCGGCCAGCTCCGGCCGCAGCCCGGTCCAGACGTCCCCGGCCCAGTCGGCGAGCTGCGGATGGTGCCCGGGTTCCACCAGCACGTGCAGCATCGCGGTCAGCTCGGCCAGCGGAGAAGCGGCGAACCGCAGTCGCTCGGACGGCAGGCCGCTGATGTCGATCCTCAACGTCATCCCTCATCATCACCGACCGGACGGCCGACGACGGCGTCGGTTGACGGTCTGCGTCAACCGACGTGCCGGGCCGGGCGGTTGAACTCACCGTTGCCGCCATGGCAACCACCACCAAGATCCGGCCCCGCGCCCTCGTCCGAGCCTCCGGCGGTCCCCGCTATGCCGTCGCCCTGACCGTGGACGCGCTCGGCACCGGCATGCTGCGACCCTTTCTGCTGCTCTACGGGGTGACGGTGCTGAGGCTGTCCGCGCCGGTCACCGGCATCGCCATGACGGTCGGCGTCGTCGTGGGCCTGGTGTGCATGCCCGCGGTGGGCCGATGGCTGGACCGGGGCGCACGCAGCACCGTCGTGGCGGCGTCGATGCTGGTGCGGGTGCTGGGTGTGGCGCTGCTGCTGGCCACCCCGGCGGGGGACGCCTGGCTGTTCGCGACGGCGGCGCTCGTCCTCGGCGTCGGCAACCAGGCCTGGCCTGCCGCCCACGCCGCTCTCGTGGCCACCGTCGCCCACGGCCGGGAACGCGACACCGCTCTGGCGGCAGGCCGAGCCCTGCGCAACGCCGGACTGGGCACGGGCGCGCTCCTCGCCACCGCGTGCCTGGCGGGCGGCACCACCGCGTTGCAGACGCTGGCAGCCGTCACCGGGCTCGCCTATCTGGCGGCGGCGGGCTTGGCGTGGTCGGTCCACCTGCGCGCGGATCCGGCCGCGTTCCCGGCCGGGGACAGAGCCGACGAGCCCACCCCCGCCCCTCGGATGCGCGCGCTGCTGGCCGCCAACGTGGTCTACGCGTTCTGCCTCAACGTGCCGGAGATCGCGCTCCCCCTGGTGTTGGTGACCCGGTTGCACGCGTCCCCGGTGTGGTCGGCGGCCATCTTCGTGGCCAACACGGTGCTGGTGGTCACCTTGCAGGTTCCGGTCACCGTCCTGATGTCCCGCTTCTCCCGGCGGAGCGTGCTGGCTCTGGCCGGGGTGGTGCTCAGCGCGTCCTACCTCGGCTTCCTCGCGGCCACCTCGCTGGGACACGGGTGGGGCGCCCCGGCCGTCGCCGTGGTGTCCGTGGTCTGCACGCTGGGCGAGATCGTCTATGCCGGCAGCGCCACCGCGCTCGTCACCGTCCTCGCCCCGGCCCGCGTCCTGGGACGCACCCTCGCCCGCTTCGAGCTGTCCACGGGTTTCGGCCTCGCCGTCTCCCCGGCGGTCATCACCGCCCTCGCACCCCACGGCCCGGCCGCGCTCTGGGGCGGCCTCGCCGGTGCGACGCTGCTCTCCGCCACCGCCGTCGCCACCGAGAGGGATCAGGAAACGCCCAGGGAATCCGGAGCCGGGCCCATCGGATCCTCCGCCGCCACCGCCGGGGAGCCCAGCGCCGTCTCGTAGGCCTTCCGCTCGAAGACGAACGGGCCCAGGGGCAGTTCGCCCCACTCTTCGCGCTCCGGGTAGTGGAAGGCGGACCAGGTGACCGTCGTGGGGGTCACCGCGACGCGCGCCATGAGGGGCCAGCACTGCCAGATCCCGCAGGGGCAGCCGAGGAGCGGGGTCCGGTCGGCCGTACGCAGAAACGGGTTCTCGGTGAAGTCGAGAACGCCCAGCCCGCCGTGCTGTCGCCAGATCAGCTCGGCCGACTCCCGCTCCTGGTCCTCGAACTGGCCCCGCAGTTCGGGTCGCCACAGCTCACGCGTCGCCCAGGCCGTGTGAGCGCGCAGGTCGACGCCGTCGACGCGGACGCCCCAGACCGGGTCGGGGCCGTCGTCCCCCGGGTGGTGGAAGAACTCGATGCCGTTCACGAGCCGTATGCTCCCCGGCCGGGGTCCGCCCCGCGAATCCTTTACCCCCTCCACCCCGTCCACCCCGTCTCGCGCCCGTCGCGTCTACCGCGTCTGCTGCTCGTACAGGCCCTCCACCTGTTCCGCGAAGTCCCTCAGGACCGCCTCGCGGCGGAGTTTCATCGAGGGGGTGAGATGGCCGGCGTGCTCCGAGAAGTCCGTCGGGAGGATGGCGAACCGGCGGATGGACTCCGGCCGGGAGACCAGCTTGTTGGCCTCTTCGATCGCGCGCTGGAGTACTGCCTTCAGGTCGCCGTCGTCCACCAGCAGCTCCACCGGGACCGGGTGCTTGCCGTTCATCTGACGCCAGTGGGTGAGCCCGTCCGGGTCGAGGGTGAGGAGGACGGAGACGTAGGGGCGGCCGTCGCCGAGGACCATGGCCTGGGAGATCAGGGGGTGGGAGCGCAGCCAGTTCTCCAGCGGCGCGGGGGCGACGCTCTTGCCGCCCGCCGTGATGATCATCTCCTTCTTGCGGCCGGTGATCGTCAGATAGCCCTCGTCGTCCAGTTCGCCGAGGTCGCCGGTGGCCAGCCAGCCGTCGGGGGCGGCGGGGACGACTCCCCCGGCCGCCGGGTCCCAGTAACCCCGCAGGACGTGTTCGCCGGCGATCAGGATCTCGCCGTCCGCCGCTATGCGGATCTTCGTGCCCGGCAGGGGCCAGCCCACCGTTCCCAGACGGGGTTTCAGCGGCGGGGTCACCGTGGACGCGCCCGTGGTCTCCGTCAGGCCGTAGCCCTCGTAGATCTCGATGCCCGCGCCGAGGTAGAAGGCGGAGAGGCGTTGGCCCAGGGGGGAGCCGCCGCAGATGGCGTGACGGACGCGGCCGCCCATGGCGTTGCGGATGCGGCGGTAGACGAGCGGGTCGTACAGGGTGCGGGCGGCGCGGAGGGTGGTCGCCGGGCCGGAACCGGCGCCGGTCTTCTGGGCCTCGACCGCCTCGCCGTAGCGGCGGGCCACGTTGACGGCCCGGTCGAAGGAGGACAGCTTGCCGCCCGCCTCGGCTTTCGCGCGGGCGGTGTTGAAGATCTTCTCCAGCATGTACGGGATGGCCAGCAGACAGGTCGGTCTGAAGGCCGCCAGGTCCGGGAGGAGTTCGTCGGCCTTGAGGCTCGGGGCGTGGCCGAGGCGGACGCGGGCGCGGACGCAGGCGATGGCGACCATGCGGCCGAAGACGTGGGACATGGGGAGGAAGAGGAGGACGGAGAGGTCCTCGCCGCCCGACTTGAAGACCGGGTAGAGGAGTTCGATCGCGTTGTCCACCTCGGCGAAGAAGTTGCCGTGGGTGAGCGCGCAGCCTTTGGGGCGGCCCGTGGTGCCGGAGGTGTAGATGAGGGTGGCCAGCGTGTCCGGGACCAGCATCCCCCGGCGGATCTCGACCTCCGCGTCCGGTACGTGCTCGCCCGCGTCGATCAGCCGGTCCACATGCCCTTTCTCCATGACCCACAGGTGGCGGAGGTCGGGCAGCCGGTCGAGTTCGGGGCCCAGGGTCGCGGCCTGTCCCGCCGTCTCGGTGACCAGGGCGACCGCACCCGAGTCATGGAGGATCCAGCGGGTCTGGAAGACGGAGGAGGTCGGGTAGATGGGTACGGTGACCAGGCCGGCCGCCCAGGCCGCGAAGTCGAGCAGCGTCCATTCGTAGGTCGTGCGGACCATGATGGCGAGCCGGTCGCCGGGCACGAGGCCCTCCGCGATCAGTCCTTTGGCCACCGCGTGGACCTGGGCGGCGAAGCGTTCGGCCGTGATGTCCGTCCACTCGCCGTCCGGGCCCTTGCGGCTGAGGACCACCGACTCGGGGGCGGTGGCCGCGTTGTCGTAGGGCAGATCGGCGAGCGATCCGTACGTCACCGGGCGCGCGAACGGTGGTACGGACGCCTCCCGTACCACGCCGTCCAGTCTTCGTGTCTCGGGTTCCACCAGGGTGGGGGGAGCGTCGGGGTCGGCGTAGGCCGAACCGGTATCTGGATACGGCGTGGACACGGGCAGCTCCCTGGGCGTGCAGCGACGAAACTGCTTGCTGCATGACGTACGTGCCTCGCCTACCGAGGCGTTCAACCGGGATGCCCCCTAAGGCAGGGGTTACCGCCAGTTAGGTAGGGGATCGTACGGCGCGCACGTGTGGGGCTTGTGCGTGTTCGGGGATGTTCCGGGGCTGGGAATGTGCAACCTCGGGGTTTATGTGAGGAATCTTCACGTTCGTTCCAGAATCGCGGTGACCCCCTGCCCGCCCGCCGCGCAGATCGAGATCAACCCCCGTGCGGGGCCCTCCCGTTCGGCGAGCAGTTTGGCCAGGGTCGCCACGATGCGGGCACCGGTCGCCGCGAAGGGGTGACCGGTGGCGAGGGAGGAGCCGACGACGTTCAGGCGGTCGCGGTCGACCGGCGCCAGTCCCTGCTTCTCCCAGGCCGCGAGCGTCGCCAGCACCTGGGAGGCGAAGGCCTCGTGGATCTCGAACAGGTCGAAGTCCTCGATGCCCAGACCGGCCCGCTCCAGCATGCGCGGCACAGCGTACGCGGGCGCCATCAGCAGCCCGTCCTCGCCGTTCGCGACATCGCCGCGTACGAAGTCGACGGCCGCCGTCTCGTAGGCCGTCAGGTAGGCGAGCGGCTCCAGACCGCGCGCCTCGGCCCACTCCTCGGAGGCGAGGAGCACGACCGCGGCGCCGTCCGTGAGCGGCGTCGAATTGCCCGCCGTCATGGTCGGGGCGGGGCCGTCGGTGCCGAACACCGGCTTCAGCGTGGCCAGTTTCTCCACCGTCGAGTCCGGGCGCAGGTTCTGGTCGCGGGCCAGGTCGTGGAACGGGACGACCAGGTCACCGAAGAAGCCGCGCTCGTAGGCGGCCGCGAGCCGCTGGTGGCTGGTGGCCGCCAGTTCGTCCTGGGCCTCGCGTTCGACGCCCCAGGCGCGGGCGGTGACAGCCGCGTGCTCGCCCATGGACAGACCGGTGCGCGGTTCGGCGTTGCGCGGGATTTCGGGGATCAGGTGAGCGGGGCGGATCTGCGCGAGCGCCTTGAGGCGGGCGCCCGTCGACTTCGCCCGGCGGGCTTCGAGGAGGATGCGGCGCAGGCGGTCGTTGACACCGAGCGGGGCGTCGCTCGCGGTGTCGGCGCCGCCCGCGATCGCGGACTCGGTCTGGCCGAGGGCGATCTTGTTGGCGGCGGCGATCACGGCCTGGAGGCCGGTGCCGCAGGCCTGCTGGATGTCGTAGGCGGGGGTGCGGGCGTCCAGCTTCGAGCCGAGCACGGTCTCGCGGGCGAGGTTGAAGTCCCGGCTGTGCTTGAGGACGGCTCCGGCGACGAACTCGCCCACGACGCCGGGCACATCGAGCGCGTACCGGTTCACGAGCCCGTTCACGGCCGCCGTCAGCATCTCCTGGTTGGAGGCGGTGGCGTAGGGGCCGTCGGAGCGGGCGAAGGGGATGCGGGTGCCGCCGACGATCGCCACCCGGCGGACGCGCGGGAGTTCGGGACGGGATTGCGGCGCGCCGCTCCCGGCGACTTTCAGGTGACTTACCCGCTGGCTCGCCCGTGACGGCTCCGAGGTACTCATCTCGACCTGCTCCTCATCCGTGACCTAGACTTACCCACGGTAACCTTACTCCAGAGTAAGCACCCGGTACGTCGTGTGCGCCGAGCCCGTGGGAGATCATCATGGCCGACCGCTATCTGAGCTTCACCGCCACCGCACCCGGTCGCCTCCTCGCCCGGCGGCTCGGGCTCCCACAACCGGCGGCGCTCAGCCGATGGACGGCCGAACGGCCCGCCCTGGAAGGCCACTTGACGCACCTCACGGCCGGCGGCCCGACCGCGCTCGACCTCGCGCCGGTGCTGGCCCGCACCGGGCTGCCCGCCGAACCCACCGGCTCCGCGAGATCCACCGGAGCCAAGGGGTCCGGGGGACCCACGGCATCCTCCGGCCCCGCCGCCGTCGTCCTCGACGCGACCGGTGTCCGTGACGTCGACGCGCTCGCCGAGGTGCACGCGGCCCTGCACCCGGTCGTGCGGTCGGTCGCGGCGAGCGGGCGGATCGTCGTCCTGGGCGCGCCCCTGGACGCCCGCGACCACCACCAGGCGGCCGTACAGCAGGCCCTGGAGGGGTTCGTGCGGTCTCTCGGCAAGGAGATCGGGCGGGGCAGGACGGTGAACCTGGTCCGGCTGACCGACGCGTCCGCCGCCGAGTCCACCCTGCGCTTCCTGCTCTCCCCCAAGTCGGCGTACGTCAGCGGCCAGGTGATCGGGGTGGGGACCGAGGCGGCCGAGGAGGTCGCGGGGTCCCCGGGGTCCGACGGCCCCGTCGACTGGGCGCTTCCCCTCGCCGGCCGCACCGCGCTCGTCACCGGCGGCGCCCGCGGGATCGGCGAGGCCGTCGCGGAGACGCTGGCCCGGGACGGCGCCCATGTCGTCGTACTGGACGTGCCGCAGGCCGAGGAGGACGCCCGCCGGGTCGCCGCGCGGCTGGGCGGCAGCGCCCTCACGCTCGACATCACGGCCGCCGACGCCGGCGAGCGGATCGCCGCCGAGCTCCCCGACGGGCTGGACGTGCTGATCCACAACGCCGGGATCACGCGGGACCGGCGGCTGGTCAACATGCCCGCCGACCGCTGGAGCCCGGTGCTCGACGTCAACCTGGCGAGCGTGCTGCGCACCACCGACGCACTGCTCGCCAAGGGCGCCCTGCGGGCGGGCGGGCGGATCGTGGCCACCGCCTCCATCGCCGGGCTCGCGGGCAACGCGGGGCAGACGAACTACGGCGCGAGCAAGGCGGGCGTCGCCGGTCTGGTCCGGTCCCTCGCGCCGCGCGCGCTCGCCGAGCACGGGGTCACGGTGAACGCGGTGGCACCGGGCTTCATCGAGACGAGGATGACGGCCGCGGTGCCGTTGTTCATCCGTGAGGCGGGCCGCCGGATGAACTCCCTAGCGCAGGGAGGACTGCCCGTCGACGTCGCCGAGACGACCGCCTGGCTCGCCCATCCGGCGTCCGGCGCGGTGAACGGCCAGGTCGTGCGGGTGTGCGGCCAGAGCCTGCTGGGGGCGTAGTGACCGGCGTCGTGATCATGCTGTCCGGGCCGCCGTCCCTCGGTCCGCTGCTCGCCCTCGGCGCGCTGCGCTCGCCGTTCAAGCGGCCCCGGCCGGGTGTCGTGTTCTCCGGCACCGGTGACCGCCTCGTCCTGCCCGACCTGCGGGTGGACCTGGGCCGGCTGGCCGCCTACGAGCGGGTCTGCGGCTTCCCGACCGGCGAGGACTCCCTGCCGCTCACCTACCCCCACGTCCTGGGCTTCCCGCTGGCCATGCGGATCATGAGCGGCGGCGGCTTCCCCCTCCCGCTGCTCGGCCTCGTCCACACGTCGATCGAGATCACCCGCCACACCGCCCCGGCAGCCACCGGCGCCTACGAACTCACCGTGTACGTCGAGCGGTTGGCCGCCCATCGGCGCGGGACGGAGGCGGTCGTGGTGACGGAGCTGCGGGAGCGCGACGCGGTCGTGTGGGAGTCGACGAGCACGTATCTGGCCCGGCACCGTACCGAGTCCGTTCCCGCCGCCGAGGCCCCGCCGGCCCGGGAGCCCGTCCCGGTGCTCGACGAATGGCGGCTCGCCGCCGACGTGGGGCGGCGCTACGGCGCCGCGTCGGGCGACCGCAACCCGATCCACCTGCACCCGCTGACCGCCCGCCTGTTCGGCTTCCCGCGGGCCATCGCGCACGGCATGTGGACCGTGGCCCGCTGCCTCGCCGCGCACGGCAGCCCACCGGCGGTGCGCGTACGGGCGGAGTTCCGGGCGCCGGTCCTGCTGCCGGGCACGGTGGCCTTCGCGTCGGACGGCGCACGCTTCGAACTGCGCGGGCCGGGAGAGGCGGGACGGGTGCATGTGAGCGGGCGGGTGGACCCCCTCACGCCGTGACCGGCTCGACGGCCGTCCGGGTCGCGTGACCGGCCCGCCGTCGGCCGTCCGCACCCCGTGACCGGCCCCGTCAGCCGTCCGCACCCCGTGACCGGTGTCGTCGGCCGTCCGGTTCGCGTGACCGGTGGCGTCGGCCGTCGGCGTCCCATGACCGGCCCGTCGGCCGTCGGCGTCCCGTGACCGGATCCGTCGGGCCCGCTTGGCGTGTCAGGGTTCCGGTGGGGACCAGGGGCGGTTGTTCATGAGGTTGCCGAGGCCCGCCCAGGCGAAGTTCATCAGGGTCGCCGCCGCCTGGCGGGCCGTGGTGCCGTCGGCGGTGTTGGCCCAGGCGGCGAGGGACTCGGCGGCGCCGACCAGCGCCTCGGCGAGCCCGGCGACCTCGCGTTCGGGGAGATCGGGGTCGCGGTGGGCCTCCCTGGCCGCGACCACGATCAGCTGGGTGACGAACGCGACGATCTCCTCGCGCATCGCCGCGACCTCGGCGGCGAACGGCTCGCCGTGCGTGCGGGCCTGGAGATGCAGGACCGACCAGGCGTGCGGGTGCTCGGCGGTGTGCGCGAAGAACGCCAGCAGGCCGTCCCAGAGTTGGCGGTCGGCGGGCAGATCGGTGTGGACGCCGGTGCGCACCGCCGCGACCAGCGCCTTGGCCTCGCGCCGGATGCAGGCGGTGAAGAGGTCTTCCTTGGAGTTCAGGTACAGGTACACCAACGGCTTTGACACGCCCGCGAGTTCGGCGATCTCGTCCATCGACGCGGCCATGTACCCGCGGCGGCCGAAGGTCTCCACGGCGGCGTCCAGCATCTGCTGCTCACGGACCGCACGCGGCATCCGCTTGGTCTTCACGGCACCCATGGGCACAGCGTAGTTGGGCCCGACCCGGCCCGCCTCGCCCGATGGGGAGGCCACCCCGCCGACGGGGAGGCCGCGGCGCGGACTAGGAGGTCTGCGCCTGGCCCTGGGAGTGCGCAGCCTCGTCGACCGTGGCGTCCTCCTGGGACCGGTTGGCCTCCAGGTTGGCCTTCATGCGGTCCACCCGCTGCACGACGTGCACCGAGGCGCGGTCGCGCTCCTTGCGCAGCACCACGAAGCTGATCGGCGCGGAGATCACCAGCGAGAGGAGGAGGACCCACATGATGTTGGAGTCGCCGAGGCCGCGGGGGATGACGCCCGAGTAGACGAGACCCCAGACGACCACGAGGCAGCCGGCGAAGACACCGAGGCGCATCAGTGTGTAGCGGAGCATGTCAATCCACTCTTCCGATTCCAAAGGGGGCCGTCATCCAGTGAAGCACGCCGGTGCCCCGATCTTGCAGCGGGGTGTGAGGGGTCGGAGCGGTCACGTCGGGGCACATCGGCTCACGTCAGGGGCAGCAGCATGATGATGTCGTCGCGGTCGTCGTCCGGCGCGACCCGGATGGCGCCGGGGACGCGGCCGACCTCCTTGTAGCCGCAGGAGCCGTAGAAGTGCTCCAGGCCGAGTCCGCCGCGGCAGGTGAGCCGGATCGCGTCGATGCCGTCGAAGGCCCGGGCCTCCTCGGCGGCGGCCCCCAGCAGGTCACGGCCGTAGCCCCTGCCCTGGTGCCGGGGATGCACCATCACCGTGTACAGCATCACCCAGTGGGTCTGGAGCCGGTGCGTGTTGAAGCTGAAGAACGCGGTCGCGGCGACCTCGCCGGCCGTGTCGTGTCCGACGAGCAGCCGGGTGCGGCCCTCGGCCATCTGGACGAGGTGGCGGACCAGTTCCGGCCGGACCGTCTCGCGCTCCACCGGCGGCACGAAGCCGACGGCTCCGCCCGCGTTGGAGACGTCCGTCCACAGGTCGAGGATGCCGTCACGCAGGGCGGGGGTGACGGCGGGATCCAGAGTGAAGGTAAGGGACACGCAAGGATGCTAATCCTTACCGCGATCCTTCGACAGGACCCGCGCCGCCGTTCTCAGATCCTGGACCAGCCCCTGGTAGGCGCCCTCGCGGTCGTCCGCGCGCAGGACCGACGAAGGATGGACCGTGGGTACCAGTCGCTCGGGCCGGCCGTGGATCTCCTCCTCCAGGACCGTGCCGCGTACCTCACCCACCCGGAACGAGGAGCCGAGAAGCGCCTTCCCCGCTGTCGCGCCGAGCACGACGATCAGCTCCGGCTCGACGACCGCCAGCTCGGCCGCCAGCCAGGGCGAGCACGCGGACATCTCCCGCAGGTTCGGCGCCTTGTGGATCCGGCGCTTGCGCGGCTCGGCCCGGGTGAACTTGAAGTGCTTGACCGCGTTGGTGACGTACGCCTCGCCCGGGTCGATGCCCGCCTCCGCCAGGGCCCGGTCGAGCAGCTTGCCCGCCGGGCCCACGAAGGGTTTCCCCTGCTGGTCCTCCTGGTCGCCGGGCTGCTCTCCCACGAGCATCACGCGGGCTTCCGCACTGCCCGCGCCGAACACGGTCCGGGTCGCGTCCCGGTGCAGAGGGCACCCCCGGCAGTCGGCGGCGGCGCGACGGAGAGCGGGAAGACCACCGCGCGCCGGGACGAAGGGTTCAGCGGTGTAGTCGTCCTCGGGAGCCATGCCGGACGAGTACCCATGGCGACAGAAGTGTCCCGGCCCGGGGGGCGCGGGGCTGTCTCGACAGCGGCTCCGCCGCGTGGGCGCGACCGGCCCCCACGCGGCGCAGCCGGAATACGACCCGCCCCGTCACACCCGCATCGGCTGCGGCGACTCGCGCCGCGCCGGGTCGGGGCCGTCGTACTCGCGGATGATCTCGTACCGCGTGTTGCGTTCCACCGGGCGGAAACCGGCGTCGCGGATGAGGTCCAGCAGGTCGTCGCGGGTCAGCTTGTTCGGGGTGCCGTAGTTGTCGGCATCGTGGGTGATCTTGTACTCGACGACCGAGCCGTCCATGTCGTCGGCGCCGTGCTGGAGCGCGAGCTGCGCGGTCTGGACGCCGTGCATGACCCAGAAGACCTTCACATGCGGGACGTTGTCGAACAGCAGGCGGGAGACCGCGAAGGTCTTCAGGGCCTCCGCGCCGGTCGCCATCTGGGTGCGTGCCTGGAGCCGGTTACGGACCTTGCCGTCCTGCATGTCCACGAAGTCGTGCTGGTAGCGCAGCGGAATGAAGACCTGGAAGCCGTTCGTCTCGTCCTGGAGTTCGCGCAGCCGCAGGACGTGGTCGACGCGGTGCCGCGGCTCCTCGATGTGGCCGTACAGCATGGTGCACGGGGTCTTGAGACCCTTCTCGTGCGCCAGCCGGTGGATGCGCGACCAGTCCTCCCAGTGGGTGCGGTGGTCGACGATGTGCTGCCGGACCTCCCAGTCGAAGATCTCGGCGCCGCCGCCGGTCAGCGATTCCAGACCGGCGTCGATCAGCTCGTCGAGGATCTCGGAGGCGGACAGCCCGCTGATCGTCTCGAAGTGGTGGATCTCCGTCGCCGTGAACGCCTTCAGCGAGACGTCCGGGAGAGCGGCCTTCAGTTCCCGCAGCGAGCGCGGGTAGTAACGCCACGGCAGGTTCGGGTGCAGGCCGTTGACGATGTGCAGCTCGGTGAGGTTCTCACCCTCCATCGCCTTCGCGAGCTTCACCGCCTCCTCGATGCGCATCGTGTACGCGTCCTTCTCGCCCGGCTTGCGCTGGAAGGAGCAGTAGGCGCAGGAAGCCGTGCACACGTTCGTCATGTTGAGGTGACGATTGACGTTGAAGTGCACGACGTCGCCGTTCTTGCGGGTCCGCACCTCGTGCGCCAGTCCGCCCAACCACGCCAGGTCGTCCGACTCGTACAGCGCGATGCCGTCCTCACGGGTCAGCCGTTCACCGGCCCTGACCTTCTCCTCCAGCTCGCGCTTGAGCCCGACATCCATGCCCACACCTTTCGACGACGACGCCATCAACGACCAACCGTACGGCTAGACCTCTTCGGGAAGCTCCCCGACCCGGTTCTCCCACTTGGTGGAGAGCACGATGGTGGTACGGGTGCGGGAGACACCCTTGGTCCCGCTGAGCCGCCGGATGATCCGCTCAAGACCGTCCACGTCGTTGGCCCGCACCTTGAGCATGAACGAGTCGTCGCCGGCGATGAACCAGCAGTCCTCGATCTCGCTGAGGTCCTTCATCCGGTTCGCCACGTCCTCGTGGTCGGCGGCGTCGGAGAGGGAGATGCCGATGAGGGCGGTGACGCCGAGACCGAGCTGGGCCGCGTTCACCGTGGCGCGGTAGCCGGTGATGACGCCGGCCGCCTCCAGCCGGTTGATGCGGTCGGTGACGCTGGGTCCCGACAGACCTACGAGGCGCCCCAGCTCCGCGTAGGAGGCCCGGCCGTTCTCCCTCAGGGCCTGGATGAGCTGCCTGTCCACCGCGTCCATGCGAATCGAAGCCTTCCGGTGAGGAGAGATGAAGAGCTGTGGGGGGTTCCTGAAGTGCGGGCTCAGAAGTGGGGATTCTGAAGTGGGGTTCCGAAGTGGGGGGTTCCGAAGTGAGGTTCCGAAGTGGCGATCACTGCGGTGACGGAGCGTGCGGCCCGCGCCACCCGCGCCGTCCGGTGCTCAGGCCGGAGGACGGAAGCCGCCGCCGATCTCGCCCTTCCAGCGGCGGTACAGCCCGTGCCCGACGCCCGCCGCGTCGAGGACCCGCCCGGCGACGAAGTCCACCAGGTCCTGGATGTGGGTGGCACCCGCGTAGAAGGCCGGGGAGGCCGGCACGACGCTCGCGCCCGCCTCGTCCAGGGCGACCAGCTGGCGCAGGGTCTGCCCGTTCAGCGGGGTCTCCCGCACCGCCACGACCAGCGGGCGCTTCTCCTTGAGCGTCACGCTCGCCGCCCGCTGGAGGAGGTCCTTGGAGAGGCCGAGGGCGACACCGGCCACGCACGCGGTGGAGGCGGGCACGATCAGCATGCCCTTCGTGGCGTACGACCCGGAGGACGGCCCGGCGGCCAGATCCCCGGCCGCCCAGTACCGCACCCGGTCGCCGTCACCCTCGCCTTCGAGGTCCACGCCGAAGGCACCCGGCTTTCCGTCGGCCCCACGCGCGAGCCATTCCCGCAGGTCGTCGCGCCAGTGCGCGTCCCGGAAGGAGATCCCGGTCTCGTCGAGCAGAGTGAGCCGCGAGGCCCGGCTGACCACCAGGTCGACGCTCTCGCCCCCCGCGAGCAGCGCACGCAGCACAGCGGCGGCATAGGGCGTACCGGACGCCCCGGACACCCCCACGATCCAAGGCACGCGCTGCGATTCTCCTGCGTTCACACCTTGAGCGTACCGGTGAGCGAAGAGGTCCTCGGGACCGGCCGGGCCTTGAGCCCGCGCGCTCCCTCCGCTTCCTCCGCACTCCAGTTCACCCGGACGGACTACAGAGACCGGCCCAGAACCGGCCGAGAACCGGACCAGGGCCGGCCCAGGACCGGGGATCAGGAGCGGACCTGGACCGGATCAGGAGCGGCCCTCGGCCGGACCTGGGCCGCCTGGGCTAGACCGTGAGCCCCCGCACCAGCAGGTCGATCAGCGCGCAGCCGAACAGGCTGATGCCGATGAACCCGTTCGTCGAGAAGAACGCCCTGTTCAGCCGGGTCAGGTCATGGGGCCGCACGATCGTGTGCTCGTAGACGAAGGCGCCCGCGACGATCACCAGGCCCAGCCAGAAGAACGCGCCGGCGTCCGTGGCCAGCGCGTACCAGACGAACAGGGCCGTCGTGATCGCGTGGCAGACCCGCGCGCCCCGGATCGCCGCCGGGATGCCGAAGCGGGCCGGGACCGACATGACACCGATCTCGCGGTCCGTCTCGACGTCCTGGCAGGCGTAGATCAGGTCGAAGCCGCCGATCCAGATGCCCACCGCCAGGCCCAGGATCACCGCGTCCCACGACCACTCCCCGGTGATCGCCAGCCAGCCGCCGATCGGGCCCATCGCCTGCGCCAGCCCCAGGATGGCCTGCGGGAAGTTCGTGAACCGCTTGCCGTACGGGTACACCACCATCGGGATCACCGCGATGGGGGCCAGGGCCAGGCAGAGCGGGTTGAGCATCGCCGCCGAGCCGAGGAAGACGGCGACGGCGATCAGCGCGCCGGTCCAGGCGTGCCGCACCGACATCGCGCCCGTCACCAGCTCGCGGTGGGCGGTGCGCGGGTTACGGGCGTCGATCTCGCGGTCGATGATCCGGTTGACCGCCATGGCGAAGGTGCGCAGGCCCACCATGCAGACGGTGACCAGCAGCAGCCTGCCCCAGTGGATGTTCCCGTCCGTCTCGAACATCGCGGTCAGCGCGGCGATGTAGGCGAAGGGCAGGGCGAAGACCGAGTGCTCGATCATCACCAGGCGGAGGAAGGCCTTCGTGCGTCCCGGCTGCGGGAGCGCTGCGGAAGCGGAGCTCACAGCCCGTACTCCTTCCAGCGCCGGTCGACCTTCGCCGCCGTCTCCGGGTCGGACAGCACCATCTCCGGCCAGCCGCCGTCGCGCGTGTAGCCCTCCTCGGGCCACTTCCTGGTGGCGTCGATGCCCGCCTTGCCGCCCCAGAACTGCTGGTAGGAGGCGTGGTCGAGATGGTCGACCGGGCCCTCGACGACGGACAGGTCACGGGCGTAGTCGGTGTTGCCGAGCGCCCGCCAGGCGACCTCGTGCAGGTCGTGGACGTCGCAGTCGGAGTCGACGACGATGATCAGCTTGGTCAGGGACATCATGTGGGCGCCCCAGACCGCGTGCATGACCTTCTGCGCGTGCTTGGGGTACTTCTTGTCGATCGAGACGATCGCGCAGTTGTGGAAGCCGCCGGCCTCGGGCAGGTGGTAGTCCACGATGTCCGGGACGATGATCTTGAGGAGCGGCAGGAAGAAACGTTCCGTGGCACGGCCCAGCGGGCCGTCCTCCGTCGGAGGCCTGCCCACCACGATCGACTGGAGCAGCGGGCGCTTGCGCATCGTCACGCAGTCGATCTTCAGAGCGGGGAACGGCTCCTGCGGCGTGTAGAAGCCGGTGTGGTCGCCGAAGGGACCCTCCGGCAGCATCTCGCCCGGCTCCAGCCAGCCCTCGATCACGACCTCCGCCTGGGCCGGCACCTGGAGGGGCACCGTCTTGCAGTCGACCATCTCGATCCGCTTGCCCGCGATGAACCCGGCGAACAGGTACTCGTCGATGTCGCCGGGCAGGGGGGCGGTGGAGGCGTACGTCACGGCGGGCGGGCAGCCGAAGGCGATCGCCACGGGGAGCTTCTCGCCCTTGCGCGCCGCGACCTGGTAGTGGTTGCGGCTGTCCTTGTGGATCTGCCAGTGCATGCCGATCGTGCGCTTGTCGTGGCGCTGGAGGCGGTACAGCCCGAGGTTGCGGATCCCGCTCTCGGGGTCCTTGGTGTGCGTCAGGCCCAGGTTGAAGAAGGAGCCGCCGTCCTGCGGCCAGGTGAAGAGGGCGGGGAGGGCGTCGAGGTCGACGTCGTCGCCGTGCAGGACGACCTCCTGGACGGGCGCGTCCTGGGGCTTCACCTTCTTCGGCGGTACGTGAGTCATCGCGCCGAGCTTCCCGAACGCCTCGCGCACGCCGACGAACCCGTGCGGCAGCTCGGGCCGCAGCAGCCCGCCGATCTTGTCGCTGATCTCGGCGTAGGACTTGAGCCCGAGGGCCTTCAGGAGCCGTCTGTCGGTGCCGAACACGTTCATCGCGAGGGGCATGCTCGACCCCTTCACGTTCTCGAAGAGGAGCGCGGGGCCACCGGACTTCTGGACCCGGTCGACGATCTCCCCGACCTCCAGATACGGATCGACCTCTGCCTTGACGCGCTTGAGGTCGCCTTCGCGTTCCAGTGCCCTGAGCAGGGAACGAAGATCGTCGTAAGCCATGTGTCCCAGTATCGGCCACCCGCTACCCTGGCCCGGTCACCGGGGCTGCCCCACGCTCCGTCACCGTCTTCTGGGAGAGCCCGCCACCATGCTCAGGTATCTGCCGTTCCTGCTGGTCCTGGCGCTGTGGATCTATGCCTTCATCGACTGCCTGAACACCCCCGAAGAGGAGGTGCGGGGCTTGCCGAAGGTGGTCTGGGTCATCATCATCCTGCTCTTCGGCGAGGTGCTCGTCGGGCCGATCGCCTGGCTGGTGGCCGGAAAGGCCCGCCGCGCGCCGGGCGGCGCCACGGCGTCCGAGTCGCCCGGCGCCCGGCGCACCGAGTGGGTGGCGCCGGACGACAACCCCGAGTTCCTGAAGTCCCTGAAGGACGAGACGGCCAAGAACGACGAGGAGCTCCTCAAGGACTGGGAGGCCGACCTGCGCCGCCGCGAGGACGAGCTGAAGCGCCGCGAGTCGGGCGAGGAGCCCAAGGAAGGCTGAGCCGACAGCCTCGGCTGGTCCGCCGTCCCGCCCCCGTGCGTGACTGCGCGGCCTGTGCCGATCTGGCCGGCCTGCGTGACGACGCCCGCGCCCGGCACGACGGCAGCGCCGAGACCGACACGGACGTCCTCCTGCGACGCCACCGACTCCGTTACCACACGGCCCTGCTGGGCCTGCGGAAGTACGCGCTGGTGCCGGACGCCTCGGCCGGGGCGGAGTACGAGACGTCGTGCACACGGTGCCGGGCCGGGCCCGGGGCGCGGCGGCTCCGGGCCGACGTGGAGGAGTGGCAGCCCGGGCACACGCGGGAGACCGGGCACGCCCGCTACCGCCGTGGCGTCGCCGACTACGCCGTGTACGAGTCCCAGGTGCCCTCGCCCTGAGCGCCCAGGTGAGTGTGGGAGACGGCCGCGGGCGGCAGCATGACCAGTGCGGTGGCGCCGCGCATCTCGTTGGGACGCAACTGAACGCGGAATCCGTACAGTTCGCAGATTCGACCCACCACGAACAGGCCCATGCGCTGACAAGTGCCGGCGTCCGGGGCCATCGGCAGGTTGGCCAGCCTCCCGTTGATGTCGGCGAGGCCGTCGGCGTTGAGGCCGAGCCCGCGGTCGTTGATCTCGATCATGATTCGGCCGTCGGGCAGGAGGTGCGCGACCACACCGACCTTGGCGTGGGGCGGGGAGAACACGGTGGCGTTCTCCAGCAGCTCGGCCAGCAGATGTACGAGGCCGCTCGCGTGGAAGCCGTCGATCCCGGCCTCGGGGAGACCCGACAGATCAAGGCGCTCGTACTGTTCCACTTCGAACGAGGCGGCGCCGAACACCTCCGCCAGCGAGACGGTCCCGTCCCAGCGAGCGGCGGGCCTCTCGCCGGCAAGGATCTGAAGTGTCTCGCAGCCGCGCCACAGACGGGTGATCAGGTGGTCCAGGCGGAAGAGCCGCCCCCGACGGTACGGGTCGGCGTCATGGCCCGCCAGATCGGAGACCACGCGCCGCTGCGCCGTGAGCAGGGCCTGCTGGCGACGGGCCACGGAACTGAAGACGGCACGGAGCTGCGCTTGTTGGGCGACGATACGCGTCGCCCGCAGGTGGACCCTGTCGAACGCACGGGCGACCTCACCGATCTCGTCCTTGGTGTGGATGGCGATCGGCTTGACGGCGGTGGTCGCGGCCTCGACGTCCCCCGGGTCGAACGAGGACAACCGCAGAACCAGTTCGGGAAGCCGGACGTCGGCGACCTTGACCGCCTCGTCCCGCAGCTGCCGCAGCGCCGCCGATCTGCTGACGACGGAAGGACGGATCCTGGTCACCCTGTTGGTGGCCTCTTCGATGATCTCCCGGGCCTGCGCCTCCGCCTCCAGGCGCAGCCGTTCGGCATCCTGCTGAGCATCCCGCCTGGCACGTTCCAGGTCCACGCGACGCTGTTCGGCGGTACCCGCCGCCTCCGCCGCGCGCAGACGTTCCTCGGCGACCAGTCTCTCCAGCCGCTCCCGTTCGGCCGACTCCTCCGCGACCGCGAGTTCCGCTTCCAGTTCCGCACATCGCACCCTTGCCGCGTCGCGTTCGCGCACCGCTTCGGCGAGCCTGGCCTCCAGACCCTCGATCGTCACGTTCAGCCGCTCGCAACGGGCCTCGAGATCGGCCTTCCGGCGGCGGTAGAGGTCCAGCTCGGTCCCGAGCTGTTGCCGCTCGCGCACGCACACCACTTCGATCTCCTGGATGCGCGTCTCGAGCTCACCCACCTGGAGCCTGTGGTGGGACAGGTCTCCTTCGAGTTCGCGGATGCGCAGCTCGGCCTCGTCCTTCTTCAGCACCTCGTCCTCCAGCCGGTCGCTGGCCATCTGTTCGCGGTACCTGGCGGGCTGATCGGCCATCAGGGCCTCACGGTGGCGCTGGTAGAGGTGCGCCTGTAAGTCGGCGGTGACCTCCCGCCCGTTCAACTCGCAGGCCGACTTCATGAGGACATCGAGGAACTGCTTGTCGGGAATGCGGTCGCCCTTGAGGTAGCGGGAGACCGAGGGCGGGCTGAAGTGATGGCGAGCGGCGAACTCGCGCAGGCTCAGCCCCGTGGCCTCGAACAGGCCCCGCATCGCGAGAACCAGGTCCCGTGTCTCGTCGGAGAGATCGGGTCGCAGGGGCTGGAACCCCTTGAGGTGCTCCACGTCGCCGAAGGAAGTCTCTCCTCCGTTGAATTCGTCATCGCCCACTGCCCGTACCGCCTCTCCGTGACCCTCGGCCCAGATGGATTCCCACCGCTCGCGCCACTTCCACGTCCACGATCAGTCGATGAGGGTGTTGAAGAAAGGCACGGCGAGACCGAAGCCGCCCGCGCCCGACAGGACGGCCTGCGGCGTGCTCAGACCGGCGAGGACGGTCATGACGCCCGCTCCGATGCCACACAGGATCGCGAGCAGGAAGATCAGGGCCGACCGGGTGGTCAGCAACGTACGGGGCACAGCCGCCTCCTTGGTTCTCGGCAAGTGGCTCCAGCGTGCCGAGAACCAAGGGTGTTGCGGAAGGAAACACCGCCTGTTTCCGCAGGTGGAAACAGAGCCCCGGCGCCGGACGCATGTTTCCGGCCGGAAACAGGGCGGAGGTCAGCCGACCGTGATCGAGTCCAGCTTCTCCCTCAGGTAGACGTGCGAGTCGACCGGCTCGTACGCCACCCGGCCGACCGGGGCGGGCACGGACTCCACGAGCGTTCCCGGGGTGCACTCGCCGAAGTAGACGAGGGACATCAGCTCCTCGGCGGGCTCGTCGGCCGGGGGCGGGAGGACCCGGTGGCGGCCGGAGCGCCAGCGGTCGCCGGTCCAACGGGCCAGCAGGTCACCGATGTTGACGGTGAAGGCGGCCGGATCGAAGGGCGCGTCCTCCCAGCCGCCGTCGTCCGTCCAGACCTGGAGTCCGCCCTTGCCCGCCTGCCGGTCGAGGATGGTGACCGTGCCGAAGTCGGTGTGCGGGCCGATGCGGAACTGGCCGGGCCGCGGCTCGCCGACGACCTCCCGCCCCGGGTACCAGTTGATGTTGAAGCCGTAGGTGGGGTGGTCCATGTGGCGGGAGAAGAAGTCCGGTTCGAGGCCGAGGGCGTCCCCGAGCAGGGAGAGGAGCTCCTTCTCCAGCCCGGCCATCAGTTCCAGGTACTCCTCGCACAGCGCCCGGAGCCGCGGCGTCTGCGTCGGCCAGACGTTCGGCGCGTACCACTCCGCGTTTACGACCGGGTCGTCGAACGGCTCATGGGTGGCGAAGGTCAGGGACTCCTTCAGGTCGGGAGGCGTCTCGGTCCCCTCCGAGTAGCCGTTGGCCTCCGCGCCGGGTCCCAGCCAGCCGCGCCCGCCGACCTTCGCCGCGTACGGCTGCTTGACCTCGACGGGGAGGGTGAAGAACGCCCGGGCGGCCTCGCGGATGCGGCGGCGCAGGGCGGGGTCGACTCCGTGACCGGTGACCAGCAGGAACCCGGCGGTCCGAAGGGCCTCGTCGACGGTACGGGCGATCGCGGCCCGGGCCTCGGGGCCGCCGCTCAGCCAGGGCCGGAGGTCGATGGTCGGGACGCGCGGAGAGGCGGGGGCACAGGGAGGGGCGGAGGCACGGGGAGGGGCGGAGGTATGGGGGGCCGGGGCGGCAGTGGGGTCACTCACCGATGTCCTCGTTCCAGAGTGCGGGGTTCTTGTCGATGAACTCGCGCATCATCGCGACGCACTCGGCGTCGTCCAGGAGCACGATCCGCACGCCGTGCTCCGCCAGCCAGTCGTGGCCGCCGTGGAAGGTGGCCGTCTCTCCGACGATCACCCGGGAGATGCCGAACTGGCGGACCAGGCCCGAGCAGTACCAGCACGGGGAGAGGGTCGTGACCATCGTCGTGTCGCGGTAGGACCGCTGCCGGCCGGCGGCGCGGAACGCGGCCGTCTCCGCGTGCGTGGAGGGGTCGTCGTCCTGGACGCGCCGGTTGTGGCCGCGGCCGAGAAGCGTGCCGTCCGGGCCGTAGAGGGCGGCGCCGATCGGGATGCCGCCCTCGGCGAGGCCGGCCCGGGCCTCGGCGACGGCGGTGGCCAGCCAGGTCCGTGCCGTCGCCTGATCCAGAAGGTCCATGGACCCATGCTGCTGTGGCGAGCGTCCCGGGGCAATGCGGGACCACTCGATCGGGGTGTCCGCCCGTGCAACCGCCCCGCCGTGGCGGCCACTTGAGCGATCTGTAACCTGGCCCGATCATCGTGGGCTCGTGGGAGGAACGTTCATGGTTGCTGCTCCGGTGCTGGAGGAGCTGCGGGAGGTCTGCCAGCCGCAGGCCAAGCTGGCGAGCCGCAACGGCGAACACTGGGCGGGCCGGCTGTACATGCGGCGGGTCTCCCTGCGGTTCACCCGCCAACTGGTGCGCACCGGGGTCACCCCGGACCAGCTGACCTGGACGATGGTGGTGTGCGGGGTGCTGTCCGGCGCCGCGCTGCTGATCCCTGGCCTGGCCGGGGCGCTGCTCGCCGCCCTCCTGATGCAGTTGTTCCTGCTCTTCGACTGTGTGGACGGCGAGGTCGCCCGCTGGAAGGGCCAGAACAGCGCGACCGGCATCTACGTCGACCGGCTCGGCGCCTACCTGGCCGACGCGGCGCTGATGATCGGCTTCGGCTTCCGCGCCGCGGAGTCCGGGCTCGGCGGCTGGGCGGGGTTCAACGGCTGGGTGTCCCTCGGACTCGCGACCGCGCTCGGTGTCGTACTCCTGAAGGCGTCGACCGACCTGGTGGACGTGGCCCGGGCCCGGCGCGGGCTCACCGTCGCCGACGACGAGGCCGCCGCACCGCGCTCGCAGGGCGTCGCCTCGGTGCGCCGGCTCGCCGCCGCGTTCAAGATCCACCGGGTGACCAACGGCATCGAGGCCTCCCTGGTCCTCGTCGTCGTGGCCTTCGCCGACGCGGCCACCGACTCGGTCGACCCGACCCGCTGGGCACTGGCCGCCATCGCCGTCATCACCTGGCTGATGGTCCCGGCCCACCTGCTGTCGATCCTTTCGTCGTCCCGCCTGCGCTAGAGCTCTCCGAGCCGCGCGGAACATACGAACGACCGGGACGATCACGACCGCCGAGGGCATCACGACGGCCGAGGCCCCCCGTCCGCAGGGGGCATCCCGACCGCCGGGGCATCGCGATCGCAGGGGGCATCCCGACCGCCGAAGTCGTCTCGACGGCCATGGGCATCCCGACCGCAGGAGGCATCCCGACGGCCGAGGCCCCCCGACCGCCGAGGCCCTCCCGACCGCCGAGGTCCTCCCGCCCGCCTAGGTCCTCCCGAGCGCCGGGGGCACGCCGACCGCCGGGGGCATCCCGACCGACGGGGGCATCCCGACCGCAGGAGGCATCCCGACCGGCGGGGCATCGCGGTCGCCGGGGGCGTCTTGACGGGCTGCGTCGTCCCGATGGTCGAGGTAGTCGTGCAGGCGGCCCGCTCCCGCCAGCATCGCGCGGGTGCGGGCCGTCAGCGTCTCTCCGCGCGCCGCCAGCGCGGACCGCAGCGCCGCCTCGCTGCCGCCCTCCCGGCGCAACTCCGCGAGCACCGGCCGGATCTGCGCGAACAGGTAGTGACCGCGACGCAGACTGTGCACGATCCGCGCGTCCCGCACCTCGGCGGGACCGTACAGCCGGTAGCGCGTCCCGCGCTCGCGCGGCGGGGTGACCAGACCGGCCGCCTCCCACACCCGCAGCGCCGACGTCCGCACGCCGAGCAGCCGGGCCACCTCCCCGATCCGCAGGCCGGAGGGCGGAGGGGTCCCGGAGGCCCCGGAGGTCGCGGAGGACTGCGGGGTTTGCGCGGCCAGTGCCTCCAGGGCCTCCCCCGTCGCCCGCACGGCGGTGCGTTCCTCGTGCAGTCCGGCGTGGGCCGCGTCGACGAGGGCGAGCGCGGCCGGGGTGTCCCCCTCGTGCACGGTCCGCATGATCCGGGCCGCCACCACCGGCCCGTACCCCTTCACCAGCGCCCGGTACGTCAGCAGCGCCTGCCGGTGCTCATCCCCGAAGACGCGATACCCGGACTCCGTGCGCCCCGCCACGGGCAGCACGCCCGCCTCCTCGTAGTTGCGGATCTGCTGCGTCGAGAGCCCCACGAGACGGGCGAGGTCGACGGTGCGCAGCCGGCGGTCGGTCATGCTGAGCGGCTCCAGGGATCGAGGTGGACGAGCGGACGGTATCGAGGAAAGCGCGCCCGCTGATCCGGCACGGCCCGGCCCCCTTATCGGAAGTTTCGTAACCCAACGGACACCACGCGCTCTGGCACATACCAACTCCCTCTCTTTACCCTTGCGTTGGGAACCGAGCCCTGGGGGAGGTGCGCGGTGCACAGACAGTTGTACGGGCGTGGCGCGCTGTTCGACGTCGGGCCCGCCGGTCTCGTACCGCGACTCGTGGGGATCCGTCCGTACGAGCTCCACGCGGAGAAGCTGGAACACCCGGCAGGACCGCCCCTGTTGGTGCTGGCGGGCGGCCGGGGTCTGGGCAAGAGCGCGGTGCTCGCCGAACTCTGGGACGCCTACACGGAGCACACCCGTAGGGGCGAGGCCCGCAGACGCACCCCGGTCGCGTTGATCGACTGCGAGGACGAGCAGTTCGCGCGTCCGCCGCACGAGGAGAGCCCGGAGTCCTGGTCACCGGTGTGGCAGGCCCTGCTGGTGGTAGCGGAACAGCTGACGGAGCCGGTGCGGGCGGCCGGCGGGCTCACCTTTCCGCGGCTGACGGCGGGACTGGTGGCGGTCCGGGCGAGCGACTGGAGCGGCCGGACCGACTCGGACCGCATCCGACGGGAGCTGGTACGGATCCTGCTGCTGAACGAGCGCCCCTCCCGGTTCAGCCTGGCCGGGCGGTGGGCGGCCAAGGTCGCGGCGAAGGTGATCGCGGCGGCGAGCGGCGGGGGCCCGTTCGTCGCGGCGACCGTCGAGGCCACCCTGGAGGCGCTCTCCGACGGGGTCACGTACCGCAAGGAGCAGCGGCCGGCCACCTGGTACCGGTCCTATCCGAACGCGGGCGGCAACGCCAAGCGGGGGCTGCTGCTGCTCGCCGGGAACTTCCGGGCGGGCGGCGCCTCGCGCGAGCACGCCGAGCGCTGGCTGGTGCGGGCACTGCTCGCCGACCTGGCCGAGGCGTACTCGGGGCTCGGCTCGCATCTGACCCGCCTGGGCCGGCCGCTCGTGCTGTTGGACAACGCGCGCGGTGGTCCGGGTCCCGGGCTGCTGGACGCCGTCCTGCGGGACCGGGCCGACGGGGTCGCGGACCAGGTGGTGTGGGTGGCGACGATACGCGGCGCGGCCCATCCGGCGCTCGGCGACGCCGTACGCCGTGCGCTGCCGGAAGTCGCCCGGGCCACGGACTGGGAGCCGGGCAGTTCGCCCTCGTCGCGGGCGCTGCTCGTGCCGCTGCCGCCGCTGTCTCCCGACGACACCCTGCACATGGTCGGCGCGGTCTGCGACGACACGGAGCTGCCGCCGCAGTTTCCGCACGCCACGCACCGGTTGACCGGCGGCAACCCGCTCGGCATCGTGCTGCTCGCGACCGCCGCCCGACAACACCCGGAGCGGGCCGTCTCGTTGGGCCGGCTGGTCACGGCGAAGATCAAGCTGGAGGAGGGACAGGCCGACGACGGCCGGCCCGCCTACGCCGAACTGCTGGCCCGCCTGGTCCCCGCCGACCGGCTCGACGAGCTGACGGTCCTCGCGGCCGCCCACGACCACGACTCCGCCGTGGCCCTCGCCGACGCCCAGCTCCCGGACGACTTCGGTTCGTCGGGCGTCCGGTCACTGCGGACGCGGCTCGCCGAAGAGGGGCTGCCGGCCACGCCGGGCCACTTCGTCGGCGACCCCTTCACCCGCGCCCTGCTGCTGCTCCGGCTGCATCACCGGCACGCCGACCACGGCAAGTGGCGAGAGGTGCACGAGACCCTGATCCGGCACTACACCCCGGCCGACGACCACGACGCGAACGGCGAGGACCCCGCCCACGCCCGTTACCGGCTCTACCACGAGCTGGCGCTCGGCGACACGGCCGGCGCGGTGGCCTACCTGCGCGACACGTTCACCACCCTGCGCACCCGCACCTGGCTCGACACCCTCCGCTTCCTCGCCTCCGCGCCCTACTTCCACGCCCACGACGCCGAGGGCCGCGACTCCGACGGCGAGGACGACCGCCGGTCGGCGATCGCGCTGGGCCGCACGGACGCCGGCCAGGAGCCGCCGGAGGGCGTGAACGCCTCCCTCCACCTGCGGATACGACGGCTGCTGCACGCGGTGTGGCAGGTGACCGACCCGCTGGTGCTGCCGGACCCCAAGGTGTGCGGGCGGCTGGAGTTCGAGCTGCGCCAGCTGTCCGACCTGAGGCCCGCCGGGGGCGCGCTGCTGTTCGCGACTTCCCGGGCCTGGCCCAGGGACGCGGCCGCGGGCCGCCCGCTGCACACCCCGGACGAGGACGAAGAAGGCGACGGCGACGGGGACGGGGTGGCGTGATGGCCGGCGGAGTCAGAGGCACGCTGGTGCGGTGGCTGAGGGAGGTCTGGGAGATCCGCCTCCACCGCTATCTGGCTCTGCTGGTCACGGCCGCCGTGCTGACCGGGCTGGTCTTCGCCGTGCGGGCGGTCACGGACGAGGACCGGGCCTGCGCGCCCGGGGTGGCCCGTCCGGCCGGCAGCGACGAGTGCGTGGGCGTGGCCACGGGCGCGTACGACTTCGGGCATCCCCAGCTGCGGGACGCCGTGCAGGCCATCGATCGGGAGAACGACGGGCTCAAGGCGGAGAGTCGTGTCACGGTCGCGCTGATGCTGCCGTACACCGCCTCCACCCCCTCGACGCTCAGCGACATCCAGCACGAGGTGCAGGGCGCCTATCTGGCGCAGTGGCAGGCCAACCACACCTCCAACGGGCAGGCCCCGGCGATCCGCCTCGTACTCGCCAACCCGGGTGCCACCAGCGACCACTGGGAGACGATGGTCGACCAGCTGGAGCGGATGGCGAAGGGCGCCGACCGGTTGCGCGCGGTCGTCGGGGTCGGGCAGAGCACCGACAACAACAAGAAGGCGGTGGCGGAACTGACCCGGCGGGGCATCCCGGTGGTCGGCGCCTCCATCACCGCCGACGATCTCGCCAACGGGCAGACCGGCACGGACCCCTTCCCCGGCCTGGCCCGGGTCGCCCCCACCAACACCGACGAGGCGCGCGCCCTGGCCTCGTTCGCCAAGGTCGACGCGGGCCGGGCGCTGCTGGTGTACGACAAGCCCGGCGACCCGTACACGCGGACGCTCCAGACGTCGTTCGCCGCCCTGTTGAAGGGTTCGCCCTACGAGCCGCAGCCGTTCACCCCGCCCGCCGACCGCACCCAGGAGGGGACGACGGCGAACACCTTCCGGCAGATCACCCACCTGGTGTGCGACACCTCGGCGGGGACGGACACGATCCTGTTCGCGGGCCGGCACACACAGCTGCGGCAGTTCATCAACGCGCTCGGCACGCGCGGCTGCCAGAACCGGAAGTTCACGGTGCTGACGGGCGACGAGGGCTCGTACCTGTCCGGCGACAAGAAGCTGGACCGCACCGCCCTCACCCACGACCTCTCCGTCCGCTACACCTCGCTCGCCCACCCCGACGCCTGGGTGAACGCCCCCGCGGGGCAGCCGGGCGGCTCCGCGCAGGACGCGAAGGTCCTCACCGACCTGCTCGCCCGCAGCGCCCGTGAGCCGGTCGGCCCGATCGGTGACCTCGCCCTGGAGGACGGCCAGCTGATCATCGCCTTCGACGCGATGACGCTGGCCATCCACGGCATCCGCGAGGCCACCCCCGACGGCGGGACCGTCCCGCCCCTCGCGGACGTCGGCCTCCAGTGGCCGCAGGTCAAGGGCTCGCTGCGGGTGAGCGGGGCGAGCGGCTGGATCTGCCTGGACGTGCACGGCAACCCGTACGACAAGGCCGTGCCGATCGTGGAACTCCACGCGGACGGCGGCTCCCGCTTCGTACGCATCGCCTGGCCGGAGGGAAAGCCCCCGGCCCGGGACTGCCTGCCGCCGTCCTAGGCCGGGCCTGCCCTACGGCCGCTCGCCCGCCTTGTCGACGACGGCGCGGCGCAGGGCGGCGTTGTCGCGGAGCACCGCCCCCTTCTTCAGGCTGCCGAAGTCCTCGGTGAGGGTCAGCCGCTGCCCGAGGAACGCGTACGTCTTCGCGTCGAGGACCCACTCGACCCGAAGGGGCATTCCCGCATCCTGCCGTGTGACCCCGATACCGTGCCGCCCGAGGGAGTCGACCGCGCCCTCGACCACCTTCACCCCCGGGATGCGGGCGGGAAGGTCAGCGACACGACGTCCTCGGCGACCGCCCACTCCCCCGTGAGCCGGTAGGCGTGGTTGCAGACGGAGCGCGCGTAGGCGTCGAAGAGCTCGCCGAAGGCGTCGTGGCCCCCCGCGCGGATGCGTTTCCTCAGTGTTCCCGTACTGCTCGGAGTCGTATCCACGCCCTTCTACCTGTCCGTACGACGAAGGCCGGTTCCCGTGACCCACGTCATAGAAACCGGCCCGCTGTCCCTTCGGTCAGACGCCCGCGTACGAGTGCTTCCCGGAGACGAAGATGTTGACGCCGTAGTAGTTGAACAGCCAGCAGCCGAAGGCGATCAGGGCCAGGTAGGCGGCCTTGCGGCCCTTCCAGCCGGCCGTGGCGCGGGCGTGCAGGTAGCAGGCGTAGGCGACCCAGGTGATGAACGACCAGGTCTCCTTGGGGTCCCAGCCCCAGTAGCGGCCCCAGGCGTCGCCCGCCCAGATCGCGCCCGCGATGATCGTGAACGTCCACAGCGGAAAGACGGCCGCGTTGACGCGGTAGGCGAACTTGTCGAGCGAGGCCGAGGCGGGCAGCCGGTCCAGCACCGAGTTCGCGAACCTGCCGGGCTTGCCGCCGCTCGCGAGCTTGTTCTCGTAGGCGTCCTTGAACAGGTACAGGATCGTGGCGACCGCGCCGACGTAGAACACCGCTCCGCAGAAGATCGCGGTGGAGACGTGGATGTACAGCCAGTACGAGTGCAGCGCCGGGACCAGCTGGTCGCTCGCCGTGTACAGGACGGTGACCGCGAGACCCAGGTCCAGCAGGACCGACGTGATCAGGAACAGGCCGAGCCAGCGCACGTTCTTCTTCAGCGCCAGCAGCCCGAGATACACGCCGACGGCCACCGTGGAGAAGGTGAGGTTGAACTCGTACATGTTGCCCCACGGCGCCCGCTCCACCGAGGCCGCGCGGGCGATCACGCCCGCCAGCTCGACCAGGAACGCGAGCACCGTGAGGGAGATGGCGATCCGGCCGTACATGTCGCCCTGCTCGTCACCGCCGTGCGCGCCGGGCCCGTCGGGCACGTCCCGCGCGCCGGCGGCCGAGCGGACGACGACCTGCGGCCGCTCCATGACGGCCGTGCCGCCGTTCTTCTTGACGGTGACGGCCGGGCCCTTGGCCACGGCCGTGGCGGTGAGCGCGGCGGCGGTACGGCCGACCTTGCTGCGGCTGCCGAGGAGCCATTCCGCGATGTACGCGAAGAAGGCCAGGGTGTAGACGGCCATCGCGGAGTAGATCAGCGTGTTGCTGATGTTGGCGAGGTTTTCGTTGGTGGCGGCGGCGAGAGTCACTTCTCAGCCCCTTCGGCAGGTACGGCTAGGGGTTCGGAGGAATCGGGGGAGTCGGGGGTGTCGGGGGTGTCGGGGTCTGCGGGCGCCTGGTCGTACAGGATGCCGGCGAGGTCGCCGAGTTCCTCGGGCACCTTGGCGGACTCGCTGCGGCCGAGCCCGCCCATCTCGACGACCGTCACTCCGTCGTCGCCCTGCACCGCGCGCACCCACACCCGGCGGCGCTGGATGAACAGGGAGCCGGCGAGGCCGAAGATCGCGGCGAGGGCGCCGGCCAGCGCCCAGCCGCTGCCGGGCTCCTGGGTGACCTGGAAGTTGGCCCACTGCTTGGTGTCGTCGTAGGTGATCGACCCGGCGCCGTTCGGGAGGGTCATGGTCTCCCCGGGCTTCAGGTTCGACCTGAGCTGCGCGCCCTTGGAGTCCTTGAACTCCTTCATGTGGGTCTTGTCGAGCTGGTAGACGCTCTGCGGGATGCCCGAGTTGACGCCGAGGTCGCCGCGGTACGGCGTCAGGTTCAGCATCGGGTTGCCCAACGCCGGGAACGTGGAGGCGGTCTCGCTGCCCGGCGTGTAGGTCGGCAGGAAGAAGGCCGAGATGCCCAGCTGCTCGCTGACGCCCTTCGCGTTCTTGTAGCCGTCGAGAACCTTGACCACACCGGTGGAGGTGACGTTGGAGTCGAGCGGCAGCAGCGGTACGGCGTCGTGGAAGACGATGTCGCCCTTGCCGTCGCGGACGGTGATGACGGGCGCGTAGCCGTGGGCGGTCAGGTACACCTTCGAGTCGTCGATCTCCAGCGGGTGGTTGACCTGGATGGTGGTCTTCCGGTCCTTGCCGTACGCGCCCTCGCTGTAGGTGAGGCCGGCCTCGTAGGTGCGCGGGGTGCCCTTGTTGGGGCCCGAGGTCTCGTAGGTGCCGGTGAACTTGTCCAGGGTGAAGCTGAACGGGTTCAGGTCGCCGACGTCGAAGAGATTGCCGGACTTGAAGTCGTCGTAGGAGATCAGGGTGTTGGAGAACCCACCGTTGCCCTCGACGAGGAGCTTGTTGCCCTCGGACTTGAAGAGCTGGCCCCAGGCGAAGGCGATCAGCATCACGATCAGCGCGAGGTGGAAGGCGAGGTTGCCCACCTCGCGGAAGTAGCCCTTCTCTGCGGCGACGGCGTCCCCCGCGAGGTGTGCGCGGAAGCGGCGCTTCCTCAGCAGGACGAGCGCGGCCTCGCGGACCTGCTCCGGCTCGGCGTCCGTGCGCCAGGTGGTGTAGGCGGGCAGCCGGGTCAGGCGCTTGGGGGCGCCCGGCGGGCGGCTGCGCAACTGGCCGACGAACTGCCAGGTGCGGGGCACGATGCAGCCGATGAGGGAGACGAACAGCAGGATGTAGATCGCGGAGAACCACGCCGAACCGTAGACGTGGAAGAGGCCGAGCCTGTCGTAGATCGGCGCGAGCGTCTCATGGGCCTTGCGGAAGTCGGCGACCTTGGTCTCGTCGGTGCCGGACTGCGGGATCAACGAACCGGGGATCGCGCCGAGCGCGAGCAGCAGCAGGAGCAGCAGCGCGACCCGCATGGAGGTCAGCTGGCGCCAGAACCAGCGGGCCCAGCCGACGATCCCCAGGGCGGGCCCACTGGCCAGTGTGTCCACGGGCGCGGTGGACAACTGGGAGCCTGCGGCGCCGAGGTCCTGCTCGTCGGGGGCGACCGGGGTCTCGCCGGGCCCGGCGCCGACTGTGCTCTTGCTCATGTGTCAGATCCCCACAGTGAAACCGGCGGACCAGGACTGCATGTCCTGTACGAGGCTGTCCCAGACGCCGGTCAGCAGCAGCAGACCGGTCACGATCATCATCGTGCCGCCGATCCGCATCACCCAGACGTAGTGGCGTTTGACCCAGCCGAAGGCGCCGAGCGCCTTGCGGAAGGCGACCGCGGCGAGCACGAAGGGCACACCGAGGCCGAGGCAGTAGGCGACGGTCAGTATGGCACCGCGGCCCGCACTCGACTGCTGCGAGGACAGGGCGAGCACGGAGGCGAGGGTCGGACCGATACAGGGCGTCCAGCCGACCCCGAAGAGCGCGCCGAGCAGGGGGGCGCTGACCAGTCCGGCCACGGGCCTGCGATGGAAGCGGAACTCCCGCTGGGTCATCCAGGGCATCAGCCCCATGAAGAACACGCCCATGACGATCATGAGCCCGCCCAGCACCTTGGACAGGACACCCTGCTGCTCCTGGAGCGTCGCCCCGAAATAGCCGAACAGGGCTCCGCCGGAGACGAACACGGCGGTGAAGCCCGCCACGAACAGCGAGGCGCCCGCGACCATCCGGCCGCGCCCGGCCTCGGCCAGATCGGTGCCGGTGAAACCGGTGACGTAGGACAGGTAGCCGGGGACCAGCGGCAGGACGCAGGGAGAGAAGAAGGAGACGAGTCCGCCGAGCAGTGCGACGGGCAGGGCGACCAGCAGAGCGCCGTTGAGCACCGTGCCGTTGTAGCCGTCGGCGGCGAGCGTGGTGACCGCGCTCACGTCACTTCTCCGCGAGGACCGGGTTGATCATGGAGCGCAGTTTCTCCTCGCTGATCGCGGCCAGCGAGCGGGCCGCGATCTTCCCGTCCCGGTCGAGGACGAGCGTGGAGGGGATCGCCTGCGGGTTGAGCGTGCCCTTCTTGAAGCGGAGCATCAGCTTGCTGCTCGGGTCGTACAGGCTCGGGTAGGTGACGCCGTAGTTCTTCTCGAAGGCGAGGGCGCTCTGGACCTTGGGGTCGGCGACGTTGATGCCGACGAACTGCACGCCCTTCGCCGCGAGGTCCTTGGAGACCTTCTCGAAGTTGGGGGCCTCGGCGCGGCAGGGGGCACACCAGGAGCCCCACACGTTCACGACGACGACCTTGCCCTTGAACGAGGAGACCGCGAGCTGTTTGGCGTCGATCGTCTTGCCGGACAGGTCCGGGGCCGGGTCGCGCTTGCCCTTCTCGACCGTGGAGATGCCGTCTTCACCCAGGATGAACTTGGTGTCGCCGCCACCGCCGGAGAGGCCTCCGGAGGAGCAGGCGGACAGCAGCAGCGCGGCGGCCGCGGCACCGGTGGCCGTCGTCAGGACGGCACGGCGCGAGCGGATCCAGGTCGTCGAGCTGGTCGAGCACAGGGGGGTGCGGGCGGCACTCATGTGAAAAGTTTCGCATGCCCGTTCCGGGGATCTTGCCCGCCCCCCTTGCGGGGAGAAAACCCCATTTCAGGCGGCGTTGACGGGGACGGCGTCGGCCGCCGTGGACCGGGCCGCGGAGGTGGACGTCAGGCCGACGTCTAGGAGGACGCGGAAGAAGACGCGGAGGTGGACGGGGACGGGGACGCGGAGGTGGTGCTCGCGCCGAGGAACGTCTTCCAGCCGCCGGCCGGCTGCTGCCCGACGTCGAGGGTGCGCAGCTTCTCGAGGACCTCCGGCTTCTGGACGTCGATCCAGTCCACGAACTGCCGGAAGGAGACCAGCCGCACGTCCGCGCCCTTCTCCTTCTCCCGCGCGATGTGCTTGAAGGCCTCCTCGACGGCGTCCATGTAGATGCCGCCGTTCCACTGCTCGAAGTGGTTGCCGACGAAGAAGGGCGCGCGGTTCGTCTCGAATGCCCGCTTGAATCCCTGTATGTACGCCTGCGAGGACTGCTGGCGCCAACCCGGGTAGTTGTGGCTCGGCGCCTTGGTCGAGTTGATCGACTGGTTGGCGAGCATGTTGTAGTCCATCGAGAGGACTTCGAAAGAACGGCCGGGGAAAGGTATCTGCTGCAACGGCAGGTCCCAGAGCCCGCCCTTCTTCTGCGGCCACACCTGACGCCCGCCCGGCGAGGAGGCGTCGTAGCGCCAGCCGAGGGCGCGGGCGGTGGGCAGCAGGTTGTCCTGGCCGAGCAGACAGGGCGTCCGGCCGCCGACGAGCTCCTTGTCGTAGTCGAAGGGCAGCGCGGGCAGGTCGCTCCAGCCGGAGTTGGTCCGCCACTCCTTCACGAACGACTTCGCCTGGTCTATCTCGCTGCGCCACTGCTGGGACGTCCAGTCGCCGACGGTCCCGTGCCCCGAGCAGAAGTGGCCGTTGAAGTGGGTGCCTATCTCATGCCCTTCGAGCCAGGCGCGGCGGACGCCCGCGAGCGTCAGCTTGATGTGCCCGTCGGTGAGGTAGCCGATGTCGGAGGCGCCCCGCGCGTTGTTCGGCGGGTCGTAGAGCCGCTTCTTCGACTCGGGCAGCAGATACAGCCCGGAGAGGAAGAAGGTCATGCTCGCGCCGTGCGCCTTGGCGAGGTCGAGGAAGCGGTCGAAGAGTCCGTTGCCGACCTCACCGGCGCCGTCCCAGGAGAAGACGACGAACTGCGGCGGCTCCTCGCCGGGCTGGAGCGGCACCGGCTTGGCCGGCTGGTGGGGCTGCTTGCCGGTGAAGGAGGTGGAACCGTCGCCGATGGGGCGGGCGGTGACCTTCGGGCTGGGGCTGCCGGACGGCTTCCCCGAGCCGCTGGAACCGCCGCGGGCGCTCGGCCCGTCCGAGTTCGTCAGGCTGCCGCAGCCCACGAGTCCGGCAGCGGCGGCGGCCCCGGCACCGAGTCCGAGTGCTCCCCTTCGGGTGATGGCGCGCATGGCAACCCCGTTCGTCACGTTCGCTGGTGGTCACCCATTCAGAGCACATGACGAACGAGGGGGTTCCGCCGGTACTTCCGGATTCCGTAACAGAGCAGCCGATTTCAGCCACGGGTTCCGGCCACGCGTTCCGGCCGGGAGGCGGCCGCTACGCCCCGAAGGCCTTGCCCTTCCCCTGCACCGGCCTGGCGCCGGCGCGGAGATGGGCGGGCACCAGGTCGATGGCGGGTTCGCTGTAGCCGACAGACACGATCCTGTCGCCCTGGTACGTGAAGGTCGTCAGCGAGGCGAGCGTGCACTGCCGCTTGCGCGGGTCGTGCCACAGCCTCCGCCGCTCCACGTAGGACCGCACGATCCAGATCGGCAGCTGATGGCTGACGAGCACCGCCTCGTGTCCGCGGGCCGCGTCCTTCGCCGCGTTCAGCGCCCCCGTCATCCGGACGACCTGGTCGACGTACGGCTCGCCCCAGGACGGCCTGAACGGGTTGACGAGGTGCTTCCAGTTCTCCGGCCGGCGCAGGGCGCCGTCCCCGACGCCGAACGTCTTGCCCTGGAAGACGTTCTCGGCCTCGAGGAGGCGCGGGTCGGTGGCCAGGTCGAGCCCGTGCGCCTTGGCGATCGGCGTCGCCGTCTCCTGCGCCCGCTCCAGCGGGGAGGCCACGACGTGCGTGATGTCACGGGGGGCGAGGTGTTCGGCGACCCGGTCGGCCATCTGCCGGCCCAGCTCGGAGAGGTGGTAGCCGTCGAGACGGCCGTAGAGGACGCCGTCGGGGTTGTCGACCTCACCGTGCCGCATGAGGTGGACGACGGTGAGGTCCTTGCCGCGCTTGTCGCCCTTGCCGCCCGAGGAGTTCTCGAAGGCGCTCTCGAAGGCCTCCTCGGAGGCCTTCTCGGCTGCGGTCCGGGGTGCGTTTTCCGGGGTGGTCATGCTGCTGTGGCCTCCGCAGCCGCTCGGGCCGCCGCCGGAAGGGCGTCGGCGATTCTCTGGACGGCCCGGTCGTCGTGGGCCGTGGACACGAACCAGGACTCGAAGGACGACGGCGGCAGGTAGACGCCGTTCGCCAGCAGCGAGTGGAAGAAGGCGGTGAAGCGGAACGACTCCTGCGCCCTGGCGTCGTCGTAGTCCCGCACGGGCCGGTCCGTGAAGAAGACCGAGAACATGTTGGAGGCGCTCTGGAGCGTGTGCGCGACACCCTCCTTGGTCAGCGCCTCCGACACCAGGGACTGGATCCGGGTGGAGACGTCGTCGATCGTGGCGTAGGCGGCGTCGTCGAGGAGCCGGAGCTGGGCGAGCCCGGCGGCGGTCGCCACGGGGTTCCCCGAGAGGGTGCCGGCCTGGTAGACGGGCCCGGCGGGGGCGAGGTGCGCCATGACGTCCGCCCGGCCGCCGAAGGCCGCGGCGGGGAAGCCGCCGCCCATGACCTTCCCGAAGGTCATCAGGTCGGGCCGCACGCCGTCGATGCCGTACCAACCGGCCCGGCTGGTCCGGAACCCGGTCATGACCTCGTCGGAGATGAAGAGCGCGCCGTTGTTCTGGCAGGCGTCCTTGAGCCCCTGGTTGAAGCCGGGCAGGGGCGGCACGACCCCCATGTTCCCCGGCGAGGCCTCGGTGATCACACAGGCGATCTCGCCGGGGTGCCGGTGGAACGCCTCCTGCACGGCCTCGAGGTCGTTGTACGGCAGGACGATGGTGTCGCCGGCCTGGGCGCCGGTGACCCCGGGCGTGTCGGGGAGCGCGAAGGTCGCCACCCCGGAGCCGGCCGCCGCGAGGAGCGAGTCGACGTGCCCGTGGTAGCACCCGGCGAACTTGATCACCTTGGTGCGCCGGGTGAAGCCGCGGGCGAGCCTGATGGCCGACATGGTGGCCTCGGTCCCGCTGGAGACGAGCCGCACCTCCTCCAGGGGCTCGATACGGTCGACCATCTCCTCCGCGAGCGTGACCTCGCCCTCACCGGGCGTGCCGAAGGACGTACCGCGCGACACGGCGTCCTGGACGGCGGCGATCACCTCGGGGTGCGAGTGCCCGAGGATCATGGGCCCCCAGGAACAGACGAGGTCGACGTACTCCCGGCCGTCGGCGTCCGTCAGATACGGGCCGGTGCCGGACACCATGAACCGGGGCGTCCCGCCCACCGCGCGGAAGGCGCGCACCGGCGAGTTCACACCACCCGGCGTGACGGCGGACGCACGGTCGAACAGCGCCTGCGATACAGGCGCATCGTATGAATAGGGCAGTTCGCTCATGACCTGCGACTTCTCCGACCTTTTCCGACTTGCTGGACTCCGGTTGCCAGTGACCTCCCAGAGTAGGCCAGCGACGGCCGGGACCGGCGGGGCCGTGATCCGCTTCGCCATCTGCGAAACTGAGTCGGAACAGGCCTGCTGGACGTAGCTCACACCGACCGTGTGTCCAGTGGCTGCGAAGATCCTGCGGACAGGTGTTTCAACGCACGTTTCGGCGGGCGGCCGTGGGGGAGGTCACTGACACGATGATCGGGTTGCGCGGCGGGGGCCTCGCGTCCTAGAAAAGCAGTCGGGTGGAGATATGCATCGCGGTGGTGGACTGGGCGAGGGGACTGACGACCTGGGTCCTCGACGTGCCCGGCGGGGAAAGCACCGGCGCGACGCGGAGGAAGCGAACGAAGCACGCCAGACGCAGGCACAAGGTGTACCGAGTGAGCCCGAGCGGATCGACCGCATCGATCAGATCGACCGGCTCGACCGGATCGAGGGGTTCGACCCGATCGAGGGGTTCGACCCGATCGAGCGGCGAGTCGACCAGCGGGTCGAACCCCTTCGTGCGGGGAGCAGGAATGGTGGTCGGGTGGGGGTGACGTACAAGTACTTCGGCGCGCCCGACGGAGCGACCGCGGCCCGCGTCCCGATCTCGATGCGCCCCGAGGAACTCGGCGGCGACGAGCTCGGCATGAACGGCATGTTCACCAAGATCAAGCCCGAGACGATGGCCGCGATGGTGCTGACCGGCATCCAGGGCGTCCCCCTCAACAAGGTGCCCCCGCTGGAGCTGGTCGTCCTCCACCCCGACTACGCCGTGGTGAAGCTCCCCATGACGGTCGTGGACCCCCTGCGCGAGATCGGCGAGGAAGCGGTGGGCGCGGCGGCCTTCATCTGGTCCACGGTCCCGGACCGGGGCGGCCCCCGGGACGCGTTCAACGTCTACCAGCTGCTCCACGAGTGGCAGGACTTCTCGCACCGGCTGCACGAGGCCGGGCACCAGCCGTACTGCCTGGTCTGGCCCTGAGCCGGAGACCGCTGACGGGGGGCGGGGCCTTCGGGTCCTGCCTTTGTCATTGCGGGAACTCCCGCCGTGGTTCCGGGCGTTCGGGTGGCATGACCTCTCCCCTCAGCGGCAGCAGCAACGCCGGCGGCACCGGCAGCCCCTTCTTGAAGATCGACACGAGCCGGCCCCACCCCGCCCGGATGTACGACTACTTCCTCGGCGGGAAGGACAACTACGAGGTCGACCGGGATGCCGCCGAGCAGTTCATCAAGGTGGCCCCGGAGGTGCGGGACGGGGTCCGCGCCAACCGGCGCTTCATGCACCGCGCGGTCCGGCACGTCGTCGAGGAGGGCGGCATCCGGCAGATCCTCGACATCGGTACGGGCCTGCCCACCGAGCCGAACGTGCACCAGATCGCGCACGCCACAGCCCCCGGCACCCGCGTCGCGTACGTCGACAACGACCCGATCGTCAGCACGCACTCGATGGCCCTCATGGCCGAGGCCGACAGCGGGACCGGCACGGACACCCACACCTCCGTCGTCCTGGCCGACCTGCGGGATCCCCGCGCCGTCCTCGACCACCCCGACGTACGCAGGATCATCGACTTCGACGAGCCCGTGGCGCTGCTGCTGGTGGCCGTCGTGCACTTCCTTGCCGAAGCGGACGACCCGGACGCCGTGGTCGCGACCCTCCGCGACGCGCTGCCCATCGGTTCCTACCTCGTGCTGTCGCACGCCACGGGCGATGTCCACGAGGACCGGCGCGAGGACGCGGCCTCCGTCTACAACAAGGCCAGCGCCTCCCTGAACCTCCGCCCGCACGCCCGGGTCCTGGACTTCTTCGGCGACTTCACGCTCCTCGCCCCGGGCCTGGTCCCGGTCCCGGACTGGCGCCCCGAAGAGCCCCCGACGCCGAACACGCCGCCGATCGGCATCTACGGCGGAGTAGCCCGCAAGAACGGCTGACCGGAGGGCAGCAGTCTCGCCGGAACGGCAGAACGCCGGAAGCAGGAGGCCGGAACGGCGGAACTGTCCGGTGACGGCTCCGGGGCCGAGTGCCCCGGGCCGACGGTCGGCTACCTCGACGGGGTTGTTTCCAGAAGTCGGTGGGCCAGGTGGTCGGCGGGGATGGCGGTCTGGTCCGCGACTCGGCGGAAGGTGTCCTGGGCGGGACGGGCCGGCCAGTCCGGGGGGAGGTGGCGGGCGGGGAGCCGGGGGTCCGCGCGGATCGTCCAGAGCCATTCGCTGACCAGGCGCAGGCGGGTGCCGATCGGGTCCTCGCCCGGGCCGGCGTTCAGGTGGGCGGTCCAGCGCTTGTCGAAGGAGACATAACGGGCGGCGACGCTCTCCAGGTCCCAGGTGTCGCGGATCATGAGGCCGATGTCGGTGGCCTCGTCGGCCGAGGCGTGGAAGATCTTGACGTGGGCGGTCAGGCCGAGCTCGGCGACGACGGCGGCGACATCGACCCTCCCCGGCGCGATCCACAGCCCGCTGTACAGCGCGCCGAACCCGGACCAGGCGAGCCGTGAGCGCAGGTCGTGGCGCTCGCGCTGGCGGGACTCGGGGAGCGAGAAGCCGAGCAGCGTCCAGTCGCCGTCCCAGTCGTCGTTGACCGCGCCCTCGCGCCAGATGCGGGTACGGCCGTCCTTCAGGACGCGCGTCGCCTGCTCGGTCAGGCCGAAGTACATCCTGCGGCCCTCCCGCTGCCGCCGTAGCAGACCCCGGCTGACCATGCGGGTCAGCGTGGACCGTACGGCCTGTTCACCGACGCCGACCCGGCCGAGTACGTCGATGATGCTGCCCGAGTAGACGCACAGGTCGCCCTCTTCCAGGACGTGGTTGCCGAAGAAGGCGAGCATGAGCGACTGCGGGCGCAGCTGCGGGGCGCCGCCGTCCGAGGTGTCCTCCGGCAGGTCGTCCCGCAGGTCGTGCGGCGGGGTGTCCGGGATGTCGTCGTCCTCCACGGAGGAAAGGGTACGACCGCCCGTCGGCGGGTGCGGTGGGCGGTCGTACGGAGTCATCGGGTGAGGTGGTCGGCGGGGTGGGCGAGGTCGGAGGGGCGCGGGTGAGGCGGGGTGGGGTACGTGAGCTGCCGGGCGCGCGAGCGGGGCCTCATGCCGAGATTTCCTGCGTATGGGGGGAGTCGGAGCCTTCGGCGGCGCCGGTGGCGCCGGCGAGGGACGCCCGGCTGGTCTCGCGCACGAAGAGGACGGTCACGGCGGTGATCACGGCGCCGCCGCAGAGCAGCAGGGAGACGGGGGTGCTGCTGTCGCTCCCCGCCACCAGGCTGCCGGCGATCATCGGGGAGAAGCCGGCGCCGATCAGGGTGGCTCCCTGGTAGCCGAGGGAGGCGCCGGTGTAGCGGACCCGGGTGCCGAACATCTCGGTGAGCAGGGCGCCCAGCGGGCCGTACATCATGGACTGGGCGACGCCGTGGCCCAGGACCACGGCGAGGATCAGCAGGCCCGGTGACTTCGAGTCGACCAGCGCCATGACGGGGAAGGCGAGGGCGGCCGAGGCGAGGGCGCCGACGAGGACGACCGGGCGGCGGCCGACCCGGTCGGAGAGCGCGGAGGCGCAGGGCAGCACGACCAGCGCGACCGAGGCGGACACCGTGAGCGCGGTGAGCACCTGCGGGCGGGCGTAGCCGATGCCGGTGGCGTACGCGATCAGATAGCTGGTGAGCAGCGACTGGGCGGTGAAGGCGCCGATGCCGACGCAGCAGGCCAGCAGCACCGGGCGCGGGCGCCGCAGCACCTCGATGATGGGCAGCCGCGACTCGGCGCGGTCCTTCTTCACCTCGGCGAAGAGCGGGCTCTCGACGACCTTCAGGCGGACGAAGAGCCCGACGCCGAGCAGCACCACGCTCAGCAGGAACGGCACCCGCCAGCCCCATGCCGCGAACTCGTCCCTGGGCAGGGCGACGACGAGCGTGACGACGGCGGTGGACAGCAGGGAGCCGAGCGGGGCTCCCATCTGCGTGAAGCTGGACCACAGTCCGCGCCGCCGCTCGCCCGCGTGCTCGACGACCATCAGCGTGGCGCCGCCCCACTCACCGCCGATGGCGATGCCCTGGACGACGCGCAGGGTGATCAGCAGCACCGGCGCCCACATGCCGATCGTGTCGTACGTGGGCAGCAGTCCGACGAGGAAGCTGGCGCCGCCCATCAGACCCATGGTGAGCAGGAGCATCGACTTGCGGCCGAGCCGGTCGCCGAAGTGCCCGAAGATGATGCCCCCGAGCGGACGGGCGACATAGCCGGCGGCGAAGGTGCCGAACGCGGCGATGGTGCCGACGGCGGGGTCCGCACCGGGGAAGAACAGCTCGCCGAAGACGAGGGCGGCGACGGTTCCGTAGACGAGGAAGTCGTAGAACTCCACGGCGGTGCCGAGCAGTCCGGAGGCGGCGACCACGCGCAGCTGCCGGGTTCGTTCGGCGGTCGTGGACGGTGATGGTGACGGTGACGCGGGTGATGCGAGGGGGGAGGGGGGCATCGCGGTCTCCCTTGAGCGGGGGAAGGGAAGGACACCGCGAAGTTAGGCCCTGAAGTGACTGCCGTCAATAAAGTGCACAACATTGATCGTGGAGGCCGCGCTCAGGGCCAGGAACCGTCCGCCCGCTCCTCGATCTCCTGTTCCGCCCAGATCGTCTTGCCCTTGGCGCCCGGGCGGGTGCCCCAGCTCCGGGTCAGCTGGGCGACCAGGAGGAGGCCTCGGCCGCCCTCGTCGTAGGTGCGGGCCCGGCGCATGTGCGGGGCCGTGCCGCCGCCGTCGGAGACCTCGCAGATCAGGGTCCGGTCGTGGATGAGGCGCAGTTGGACGGGCGGTTCGCCGTGCCGGATGGCGTTGGTGACCAGCTCACTGACGATCAGCTCGGTCACGAAGGCGGCCTCGGTCAGGCCCCAGGCCTCCAGTCGGCCGACCGCCTTCTTCCGGGCGTCGGCGACCGCGGCGGGGTCGGTGTCGATCTCCCAGGTGGCGACGCGCGAGGCGTCGAGTGCCCGGGTGCGGGCGAGCAGGAACGCCACGTCGTCGGCCGGCAGCCGGGGGAGCATCCGGGCGAGGACCGAGTCGCACACGACGTCCAGGGAGGCCGCGGGTTCGGCCAGGGCCCGGCACAGGCGGGCGGCGCCGTCGTCGATGTCGCTGTCGCGGGACGGCGACAGGATCAGCCCGTCGGTGTAGAGGGCGAGCAGGCTGCCTTCGGGCAGCTCGATCTCGAGCGACTCGAAGGGCAGCCCGCCCAGGCCCAGCGGAGGTCCCGCGGGCAGGTCGAGCAGTTCGACGGTGCCGTCGGGGCTCACCACGGCCGGCTGCGGGTGTCCGGCCCTGGCCAGCGTGCAGTGCCGGGAGACCGGGTCGTACACGGCGTACAGGCAGGTCGCCCCGACGTCCGCGGCGGGCTCCCCCTCGCCGAGCGCGTCCGCCTCGGTGGCCAGCCGGCCCACCAGGTCGTCGAGATGGGTGAGCAGCTCGTCGGGGGGCAGATCGATGTCGGCGAGGGTGCGGACGGCCGTCCGCAGCCGTCCCATGGCCGCCGAGGCGTGTATGCCATGGCCCACCACGTCGCCGACGACCATCGCGACCCTGGCCCCGGACAGCGGGATCACGTCGAACCAGTCGCCGCCCACCCCGGCCCGGGCGTCGGCCGGAAGGTAGCGGGAGGCGACCTCCACGGCGGACTGCTCGGGCAGCTCCCGCGGCAGCAGACTGCGTTGCAGGGTGACCGCGGTCGCGCGCTCGCGGGTGTAACGCCAGGCGTTGTCGATGCAGACCGCCGCCCTGGCCACCAGCTCCTCGGCCAGCACCAGGTCGTCCTGCCGGAACGGCTCGGGATGCCGGTGCCGGGCGAAGACGACGACGCCCAGGGTGCTGCCACGGGCCGACAGCGGCACGGCCATCACGGAATGGAAGCCGAAGTCACGGATACGGGCCGTGCGCAGCGGATCCCCGGCGACCCACTCGGCGATCGCGGACTCGGTCACCCGGCGGCTCACGGCTCGTCCCGAGCGCAGGCTCTCGGCCGGCGGGGAGCTCTGCGGGTACTCGTCCACCTCCCCCAGGGCGAGGACCGCCTCGGGGACACCCGGCAGCACGGACTGGTGGGCGACGCGCCGCAGCAGCAGGGACCGGCCGGCCGCGGACTCCTCCGGCCCCGTCGGCTCCTCCCGGCCGTCCTCGAACGACGTCAGCAGGTCCACGCTGAGGAAGTCGGCGAGGTCCGGAACCGCGACGTCCGCCAGCTCCTGCGCGGTCCGCGTCACGTCGAGCGTGCTGCCGATGCGGCTGCTGGCCTCGGCGATCAGCTGGAGGCGCTTGCGGGCCCAGTACTGCTCGGTCATGTCGTGCCCGGTCGCGGCCACGCCCAGGACGCGGCCGTCCGCATCCTCCACCCGGTAGAGGTGGACCGACCAGGCGTGCTCACGGGACTCACCGGGGGCCCGCGCATGGTTCTCCACGTACTGCGGCTCACCGGTCTCCAGGGCCAGCCGCATCCGCCGTTCGACCTCCGACGACAACGGCATGGGCAGCACGTCCGTCATCCGCAGCCCGCGCAGCTCCTCCTCGCTCAGGCCCAGGGCGTGCTGCGCGGACCGGCTGGAGCGGCGGTAGCGCAGGTCCGTGTCGTACACCGAGGTCGCGCAGGACGGGGACTGGAGCATGCACCGCCGCATGAGCGCGTCGTCCTCGGGCCGCAGCCGCGCTCCGGACACGGCGCTGACCAGGAGCCAGTCGCGGGTCCCGTCGTCCGCGGTCCGGTGATGCGCGAGGACCCTGGCCTCCATACGGTGGCCGTCCCGGTGCCGGAGGGCGAGCGTGCCGTGCCATCTGGGGAGCGCGGCGAGCGGCGGGAGAGCCGGCGTCGGCGGCGACGCCGGGTCCTCGGCGAGCAGCCCCGCCGCCGGCCGGCCGACGATCTCTGCCGGGGCGTACCCGAGCAGCCGTACGGCTCCGTCGTTCCAGCCGGTCACGGTCCCCTGCCGGTCGACGGTGACACGCGCGGTGAGCGCCTCGCCGGCCTCGTCCGTTCCACCACCCATCCAGTTCTCCCCTTACTCCCGCATAAGGCATATTTCATACTAGAAGGGCCCTCAAACACTCCGTCGCGGCCCCTCCCGAGACCGATCACGGCATGGCTGCTCGCCGCGGCCCCGCACCTCGGGCGCGGGAGGGGCGGAGCGCCTCTCACCCGCGGCGGTCGTGGGTCCGTTCCTCCGGGCGGGACCCCTCCGGGAGCTCGCCGCCCACCGTGAAGCCGAGCACCGAGCCGCCGCCCGCGCGGCGGAAGGCGAACGGTGCTCCGCCGTGGGCCAGGGCCACCTCGCGCACGATCGACAGGCCCAGACCGGAACCCGGCAGGGAGCGCGCGTCGGCGGCGCGGTAGAAGCGGTCGAAGACCCGGGTCAGGTCGCTCTCGGCGATACCGGGCCCGCGGTCGAGGACCTCGACGCGGACGACCCCCGACCGGGACGGCCCGGTGACGGCGATCTCGACGGGCGCTCTGCCCTCCCGGTCGAACTTGGTCGCGTTCTCGACCAGGTTGGACACCGCCCGCTGAAGCATGCCCGGCCGCCCGTAGAGGGTGGTGTCACCGCTCGCCAGCATCAGGATCGGCCGCCCGGTGCGGCGCCTGGCCAGGCCCGCGACCTCCTCCGCGATGTCGGCGAGGTCCAGCCTGCGGGGCGGCTCGGTGTCGGACTGACCGGCCGCGAGGTCGACGAGTTCGTTGACCAGGTCGGTCAGTTCCCTGGCCTCCTGGGTCAGATCCGCCACCAGCTCGTCCCGGATGTCCGGGGGCAGCTCGTCGATGCGGCGCAGCAGCGAGATGTTCGTACGCAGCGACGTCAGCGGCGTCCGCAGTTCGTGCCCCGCGTCCTGGACCAGCCGCCGCTGATCCTCCTCCGACTGGGCGAGCCGGCCGAGCATGCGGTCGAAGGCGCGGCCCAGCCGGCCCACCTCGTCGTGCCCGGTGACCGGCACCTGTACGCCGAGCCGTCGCGTGCGGGCGACGTCCTCGGCTGCGGTGGTGAGGATCACCAGGCGATGGGTGATGCGCCGGGCCAGCCACCAGCCGAACAGCCCCGCGGCCGTCACCACCGCGATCATCAGGATCAGCGTGCGCTGCTGGAGCGCACGCAACAAATCCTCGGTGTCGCTGAACTCCTGCGCCACCTGCACCGCGCCCCGGCCGCCGCCCAGGGAGACGGTGGCGATCCGGTAGACGTCGCTGCCGACGTCGACGTCCTTGTGCTCGGCGATCCGCCCGGCCGTCGCCGCCACCGCGATCGTGCGGTCGGCGGCCACGACGGGCAGTCCGGGACTGCCGCCGTCCACGACCGAGCCGTCCGGGCCCAGCACCTGTACGTCCGTACGGGCCGGCCGCACGATGTCGTGCCCCGGCGCGGACGAGGAGAAGTCCTCCGCCGCCATCCGGTGGTCGCGCACCTCGTCCCGCAGGTCCTGCACCACCTCGTCGAACACGGACTCCTGGTCGACCCGGACCAGCCGGGCGGCCGCCGAGTACGACAGGACGCCGACGAGCACGGTGACCGCGGCGGTCACGGCCGCGAACGACACCGCGAACGTGGTGCGCAGCGACACCAGCTTCGGCCGTGGCCGGGACAGCAGGCGGCGCAGCGGACGCGGACGACTCACCCGTCCCCGTCCCTCAGTCTTCCCGCAGCACGTAACCCACCCCGCGCACGGTGTGGATCAGCTGCGGGGCGCCGGGCTGGTCGAGCTTGCGGCGCAGGTAGCCGACGTAGACGGCGAGGTTCTTGGAGCCGGGACCGAAGTCGTAGCCCCAGATGCGGTCGTAGATCGTGGCGTGGTCCAGGACGATCCCGGCGTTGCGCGCCAGCAGTTCCAGCAGCTCGAACTCGGTCCTGGTCAGCTCCAGCTCCTGCCCGCCCCGCCAGGCCCGCCGCGCCTGCGGGTCCATCCGCAGCCCGGCCGCCTCCACATGCCGCTCGGGAGCCCGCTTCGGGGGGTCGGGTACCGGCACGGCGGCCTCGGGGGCGGTGCCGGGGCCGGTCCGGCGCAGCAGCGCCCGCAGCCGGGCGAAGACCTCCTCGACATCGAACGGCTTCACGACGTAGTCGTCGGCGCCCGCGTCCAGACCGGCGATCCGGTCGGCGGTCTCCACCAGCGCGGTCAGCATCAGGATCGGCGTGCGGTCACCCTCGGCGCGCAGCACCCGGCAGACCTGGAGACCGTCGATGCCGGGCATCATCACGTCGAGGACGAGCACGTCGGGCGGGTTCTTGTGGGCGTGCGCCAGCGCCTCGACCCCGTCGGCGACCGCGGTGACGCGGTAGCCCTCCAGGGCCAGGGCGCGTTCCAGGGCGTTACGGATGGCACGGTCGTCTTCGGCGAGCAGCACGGTGGGAGGCACCCGCCCAGTCTGCCAAGGCCTCCGGCGGTTGGGCGGGGCGGACGGTCCTACGATCACCCTTCTTACTCGGCTCTCACCGTTCGGGTGGGCGTACCCGGGAGTGCCCTCCGGACGGGGCACCCACGGACGGGACACCCCCGGACAGGACGCCCCGGGCGGGCTGTATCTCCCCGCCCGGCGCCCGGAAGCGCACCGTCTGCCGCTCAGGGGTTCAGCGAGCGGCCAGTGCCGCCAACTGTTCGGCGAACGGCACCACCGTGAACTCGGCCTTCTCGGCCTTCTCGGCCTTCGCCGGGCCGGACGGCGCGGACAGGCCGGCCATCAGCGCCGCCAGCTCCCCCGCCGCCCGCTCGATCCGCCCGGGCAGGCCCTCCGCGCCCCAGTCCTCCGAGGCCGCGTAGACGGCGGTCGGGACGATCACGGCGCGGAGGTAGGAGAAGAGCGGCCGCAGGGCGTGCTCGAGCACCAGCGAGTGCCGGGCGGAGCCGCCCGTGGCGGCGATCAGCACCGGCTTGCCCGCCAGCGCGTCCGGGTCGATCACGTCGAAGAACGACTTGAACAGGCCGCTGTAGGACGCGGAGAACACCGGCGTGACGACGATCAGGCCGTCCGCCGCCGTCACCGCCTCCAGCGCGGCCGCCAGCTTCCGCCCGGGGAAGCCGTTGGTGAAGTTGTGGGCGATCTCGACGGCGAGGTCACGCAGCTCCACGACCTGCACCTCCGCCGAGGTCCGCCCGGCGGTCGCGGCCGCCAGCCGGTCGGCCAGCAGCCGCGTCGACGACGGGACGCTCAGCCCCGCCGAGACGACGACGAGCTTCATGCGACGTCCACCCCTTCCTGGGAGGTCCGGGCCGCCTGGGCCGCCCTGAGCAGGGACTCGTGGGTCGGCGCGTCCGGCACGTCGGCCGGTCGGCCGACGGCGAACTCCTTGCGCAGCACCGGAACGACCTCCTCGCCGAGCAGGTCGAGCTGCTCGAGCACGGTCTTCAGCGGCAGCCCCGCGTGGTCCAGCAGGAACAGCTGGCGCTGGTAGTCGCCGGCGTACTCGCGGAACTTGAGCGTCTTCTCGATGACCTGCTCCGGCGTGCCGACGGTCAGCGGGGTCTGCTCGGTGAAGTCCTCCAGGGAGGGCCCGTGACCGTAGACCGGCGCGTTGTCGAAGTACGGCCGGAACTCACGCACCGCGTCCTGCGAGTTCTTCCGCATGAACACCTGCCCGCCGAGTCCCACGATGGCCTGCTCGGGCGTGCCGTGCCCGTAGTGCGCGTACCGCGCGCGGTACAGCTCGACCATCCGCTTGGTGTGGTCGGCCGGCCAGAAGATGTTGTTGTGGAAGAAGCCGTCACCGTAGAACGCGGCCTGCTCGGCGATCTCGGGCGAGCGGATGGAGCCGTGCCAGACGAACGGCGGCACGTCGTCCAGCGGGCGGGGCGTGGAGGTGAAGCCCTGAAGCGCGGTGCGGAACTTGCCCTCCCAGTTCACGACGTCCTCGCGCCACAGCCGGCGCACCAGGGCGTAGTTCTCGATGGCGAGGTTGATGCCCTCACGGATGTCCTGGCCGAACCAGGGGTAGACCGGCCCGGTGTTGCCGCGCCCCATCATGAGGTCGACCCGGCCGTCGGCCAGGTGCTGGAGCATCGCGAAGTCCTCGGCGATCTTCACCGGGTCGTTGGTGGTGATGAGCGTGGTGGAGGTGGAGAGGACCAGCTTCTCCGTGCGCGCGGCTATGTACCCGAGCATCGTCGTCGGGGACGAGGGCACGAACGGCGGGTTGTGGTGCTCACCGGTGGCGAAGACGTCGAGGCCGACCTCCTCGGCCTTCAGCGCGATGGCGACCATGGCCTTGATCCGCTCGCGCTCGGTCGGCGTACGGCCCGTGGTGGGGTCCGGCGTGACATCGCCGACGCTGAAGATCCCGAACTGCATGGTCGCTCAACCTCCAAAGTTGTTGACCGTTAAACTATACCGCCCTAACGGCATCCCTCCTCCTCCTATTCCGCCCCCTGTCACGACCTTGCTCCGCCCCCTGTCACGACCTTGCTCCGCCGGTCGGCACAGCCGCGCTCCGCCGGTCGGCACAGCCACGTTCCCCCGGTCGGCACGGCCGCGTGGCACGGGCCGCCCCTGCCGCGTTCCGCCGGTCGGCACGACTGTCAGTGCCCCGTTCTACGATCCGGAGATGGCCACCCCACGCCGTGACACCCGAGGCATCGTCGACGCCGCGGACTTCCTCGCGCGCGTGCGCTTCCGCCGCCCCGAACCGGCCCCGCCCCTGCGTCCCTACGTCGAGCACTACTGGCTGATCGACTGGGACCTGACCGAGCCGTACGTCTCCCACGTGGTCCCGCACCCCGCCGTCCACCTCGTCTTCCAGCGGTTCGAGGGCCAGGAACCCTTCGTCGAGATCGCCGGCGTCCAGCAGGGCCTCTTCACCCAGAAACTGGCGGGGCTGGGACGCGTGTGCGGCGTCAAGTTCCGGCCGGGCGGATTCCGCCCCTTCGCCGTCGGCCGACCGGTCTCCCACTGGACGGGCCGCCGGGTCCACCTCACCGGCTCCGACCCGGCCCCGGTCCTCGACCCGGTCGACGAGAGCGCCCGGGTAGCCGCCCTGGACGCCCACCTCCTGGCCCTCGCCCCCCGCCCCGATCCGCAGGCGGACCTCGCGATGACCCTCGTCGACCGCGTCCGCACCGACCGCGCGATCCGCAGGGTGACGGACCTGACGCGGGGCGAGGGCCTCTCGGTGCGCCTGCTCCAGCGCCTGTTCGCCGCATACGTGGGGGTCGGTCCGAAGTGGGTCATCCTGCGCTACCGCATCCACGAGGCGCTGGAACGGGCGGAGGCCGAGCAGGCGGTGGACTGGGCGGCACTGGCCGCCGACCTGGGCTACGCGGACCAGGCCCACCTGGTACGGGACTTCACCGCGACAGTCGGGGTCCCCCCTGCGACCTACGCGAGACATCGCGCCGCGTAGGAAGCGCGGCACGGAAACACACGCGGCTCTCACCACCCGGTACCTGGAGGAGGCCGACGAGCTCGCCGACCGTATCGCCGCCGCGCGGGCGGGGACGGGCAGCAGCGGGTGGCGACTGGGGGCAGGGGCAGGGGGCGAGGGGGGGCCGGGGCAAACAGGTGGCCGGGGGCGACGAGCCACAGCCCACCCGCACTCCAGCGCGCCGCCCCGCTGCCCGTCGACGCCCGTCCGACCGCACCGGCACCGGGCATCCCGCAGCCGCCCCGCACCCGCACCCGCACCCGCACCCGCACCCGCACCCGCACTAGGGGACGATGACCAGCCGGCCCCGGATGCCGCCCTCCCCCAGGCGGGCGTGCGCCTTCGAGACATCGTCCAGCGAGTAGGTCTCGGCCACCCGCAGAGTCAGTTCGCCCGCGTCGACCGCCTGTACCAGCTCCGCCAGCCGTGCCCCGTCCGCGCTCACCTCGACGGCAGCCGTCCGCACCCCCCGCTCCGGGGCCGGCTGAGCCTGCGGAATCACCCCCGCGTACGCGCCGCCGTCCCGCACCAGGGCCAGCGCCTCGGAACCGAGCACCGCCGCGTCCAGCACCGCGTCGAAGCCCCCCGCGCCGCCGACGAAACGCGTGGCCCCCAGCGACCGGACGAACTCCTCGTCCTCCGCCCGGACCAGCGCGGTCACCCGCACGCCCCGCCGCGCGGCCAGCTGGACGGCGTACCCGCCGACCGCCCCCGCACCCCCGGTCACCAGCAACGACTCCCCCGGCGAGAGCGACAGCAGATCCAGCGCCTGCACAGCGGTCAGCGCGTTCAGCGGCAGCGTCGCCGCGTGCACCGCGTCCACGGAGGCCGGCGCGAGCGCCACCGCGTCCGCGTCGACGACGACGTACTCGGCATGCGCGCCGAGCGGCTTGGCCACCCCGTGGTCGATCGCGACCACCTCGTCCCCCGCACTCCACGCGGCGGCGACCCCCACCGCGTCCACGGTCCCGGCGACATCCCAACCGAGCCCGACCTGCTTGCCCGCGCCGCCGAAGACACCGGAGCGGACGCCGGCGTCCACCGGGTTCAGCGCTGCCGCCGCCACCTTGATCCGCACCTGCCGGGCGGCCGGCTCCGGCAGCCCCACGTCCACGATCTCCACGGCCTCGGGCCCGCCGAACGTCCGCACCACTGCTGCACGCATGACAACTCCCCTGAACACGCGGGTATGTGCGGGACTCTCCCGCTTCCCTCTTGCTGCCACGACCCTAGGAAGAGTTACTATCCACGGGGAAGTAGTTACCCGAAGGTGCCTTCGTCACCGGGAGGAGAGCCACCATGGCCACCACGACAGCCGCCCAGCGGCGCGAGCGGGCCCGCACCGAGTACGACGCCTTCCTCCGCAGCTGCCCGACCAACCAGCTCCTGGACCGCCTCAGCGACAAATGGGTCAGCCTGGTCGTCTCGGCTCTCGCCCCCGGCCCCCAGCGCTACAGCGACCTGGCCCGCAGGATCGCCGGCGTCAGCCCGAAGATGCTGACCCAGACCCTGCGCACCCTGGAACGCGACGGCATCCTGACCCGCACGGTCACCCCGTCCGTCCCCGTCCGCGTCGACTACGAGCTGACCCCCCTCGGCGCCAACCTCGCGCTGCTGCTGACGGCCGTGAAGGACTGGGCGGAGATCCACTTCGACGAGGTCCAGGCGGCCCGCCGGCGCTACGACACGGACAGCACGGCCGATACGACCGGCACGGACAGGACGGACGTCTGAGCGGTGCCCCGCCGGCCGGGCCGGTACGGCTCAGAGGATGCCGCTCGGGGGTACCGATCAACGGTGTCGCTCAGCGGGTGCCGAAGGGCAGGGCGTCCATGTAGCTGTTGGACGGCTTCCCGACCTTCTTCACACTCCGGGCGTCCAGCGCGATCGCCGCCGACGACGTGCCCAGTGTCCCGCTCCCGTGCCAGGTCCCGGTGACGTTCACCCAGGTGTCGGCCTTCGGCGCCGCGACCCCCTGGACCAGCACCTTCACGGACGACGCGTCCGCCGCACAGCAGCTGACGATGATCCGGGTCAGATACCAGCCGTCCTGCCCGCGCGAGGCCGGGCTGGCGAAGCCGGTCATCACGACCGTGCGGCCCCGGATGGCCAGCGACCGGTCCTGCTGCACCCGCTGCGTGAAGTCGGTGAGCGTGATCGGCAGCGGATCGGTCGCGGGCAGCGGATCGAAGTCGTCCTCCTGCACGGCGACCGCCTTGGCGGGCTCCCGCGAGGCCGTGTACGAGCCGAGCGCGGGAGGCGCGTAGAAGAGCAGGCTCAGCACGGGCAGGAACAGCAGCCAGGCGACCCGCGGAACACCGAAGTGGTCATGCCCATGCCCCTCGTGCCCCTGGCCGTGCCCGTCGTCGTGTCCCTGGCCGTGCCCCTCCTTCGGTGGTGAGGCCCACGCCTCCGCCACCCCCAGCACCAACAGCAGCACCCCCGAAGCGACGAGCAGCGGCCGCATCCCCACCTTGACGAACCGCAGGTACTCGTCCGTGAACAGCGAGGTGTGCAACAACCCCAGCCCGGCCAGCACCAGCAGCCCCACCTGCGCGAACCGCCTCACAGCAGCACCCCTCCGATCACCGCGCTGCACACCACGGCGACCACCGCCGTGGCCGACGAGAACCGCACCGCGAAGGCCCACCCGAACGTCCCCGCCTGGAGCGCGATCAGCTTGAGGTCGACCATCGGCCCCACCACCATGAACGCGAGCCGCGCGACCGGCGAGAACCCGCTCAGCGAGGCCGCCACGAACGCGTCCGCCTCGCTGCACACCGCCAGCACGATCGCCAGCGCCGCCAGGAACAGCACCGACAGCCACGGCGACCCCGCGAAGGTGTCGAGCAGCGAACGCGGCACCGTCACGTTGAACGTCGCCGCCGCCATCGCGCCCACCACCAGGAAGCCTCCCGCATGCAGGAAGTCGTGCTGGAAACCACGGCGGAACTCCGTGAAACGGCTGTGCCCGGGCACATGGCCACTCTGGCGGACGACGGTGGGCCGCAGCCACTCCTCCCGCCCCAGCCAGAGCCACAGCCAGCCCATCGCGGCGGCGGTGACCAGCGAGGCGAGCAGCCGGGCGAGCACCATCTCGGGATTCCCCGGGAAGGCGACGGCCGTGGCCGTCAGCACCACCGGGTTCACGGCGGGCGCCGACAGCAGGAACGCGAACGCGGCGGCCGGCGTGACCCCCCGCCCGATCAGACTGTTCGCGACCGGCACCGACGCGCACTCGCACCCCGGCAGCACCACCCCCGCCACCCCCGCGACCGGAACGGCCAGCGCGGCCCGCTTCGGCAGCAGCCGGCTGAAGACGCGCGCCGGCACGAACGCGTTGATCGCCCCCGAGAGAGCCGTGCCCAGCAGCAGGAACGGCAGCGCCTGAACGGTCACGGCCAGACACACCGTCCGCCACGCCTGCACCGCCGGATCGTCCAGCGACCGCCCGACGAGCACCAGCAGCACACCCGGCACCACCGCCGCGCCCAGCAGCAGCAGCGGCCAGTTCCGGGGCAGTTCCCGCACCGGGCGGGCGTCCGCTGCCCGCCCTCCCTCGTCCGCCGCGGCGGACGGCCGTATCTCTGTCTCCTGCATCCCGCCCTAGACCCGGCCTTCCCGCAATCGCGTGACCTGTTCCGCGCCGAACTCCACCGTGCGCCGCATATGTCGCACGATCACCGCGAGTTCGGTGTCCGGCAGGTCCTCGAAGAGCGGCATCCAGTCGCCGCCCAGCCGCTCCCACATCCGTCCGAACTCCGCGATCCGCTCCGGCACCGCCACCACCAGGACCCGCCGGCGATCGGCCGCGTCCCGCTCCCGGACGACGTAGCCGGCCTTCTCCAACCGGTCCACCAGCCTCGTCGCCGACCCGGTGGTCAGCCCCGTCAGCTCGGCGACCCGGCCCGTCGTCACCGGCTCCCGCTCCAGCATCAGCAGGTTCAGGCACTGGAGATCCGTGGGATGCAGCCCGAGGCGGTCGGCGAGAGCCTGGTTGAACAGGGCGTACGCGGCCACGTACCGACCCGATACGACGGCCAGCTCGTCCAGCAGCCGCGACCGCACGTTTCCGGACATCGCACCCCTTCGTCGGCACCGGCGTCAGCGCCGTCCGCAGATCGTACGACGCTCCGGTCCCGCGAGCGTCAGAAGAAGTACGCGTCCCCGGTGTCCAGGACCAGCACCTGCTCCCGGTCGTTCGACCGGTTGCGGTCCACCGCCCCGCCACCCCACAGCGTGTCGACGTCCATCGTCACCTCCGTCGGCCGCCCCCGCAGCCACACCCGCAGCGCGATCACCTCACCGAGCCCGTCGGCGGCCAGCTCTCCCGTCCGGCAGACCACCTCCTGGCGGCCCGTCCGCGCGCAGCCCACCGGGAGCCGCTGCGCCCCGGCCGCCAGCGGCACCGACCAGCGCAGCCGCACGGTCGCGTCGGAGACGTCCGCCGGACCGTGGTTGCGCGGAGTCAGCCGGACGTCGATCCGGCCGCCCGCCATGACGGCGGAGCCGTGGTACGACAGGTCGGCCTCGGTCGCGTCCCCGACCACCTCGCCCACCGCCGTCGCCTCGCCGACGGCCGTTCCCGCCGCCTCCCCCGTCGCCGACCGCGCCGGCGAGACCCCCGTCCCCACCGCCGCCGTCAGCACCGCGCCCCACACCGCGAGACTCCGCATCCTGCGCATGCCACCACTCCTGGATCAGAAAGATCAGAACCCGCCCGAGTGGTACAGGTCCCACGGGTCGTACGGGTCCCGCAGGGCGTACAGGCCCCGCGGGTCGTACGGGTCGTTACGAAGGGGATGTATCCCACGCCCGGCGCCCGGCAGGCGCCCTCCAACAGGTGACAGCGCACCGCCGTGCCGGCCGGACGGCCGTGATCACGAGGGCCCGGAGGAACGGCGGCCGGCCCCGATACCCTGGGCGGCAGTCGATCGTATGAATGAGCACCCCCGTGCATGAGGAGCAGCCCATGGCCACCGCCGCACCGTCCGCCGCCTCCCGCATCGCCGTCGTCACCGGTGCGAGCAGCGGAATCGGCGCCGCCACCGCCCGGCAGCTCGCCGCGGCCGGCTACCGGGTCGTCCTGACCGCCCGCCGCAAGGACCGCATCGAGGCGCTGGCCGAGGAGATCACCCGGGCGGGCGGCTCCGCGACCGCGTACCCGCTGGACGTCACGGACCGCGCGGCGGTCGACGAGTTCGCCGGCGCCTTCCGCACGATCGGCGTCCTCGTCAACAACGCGGGCGGCGCACTGGGCGCCGACCCCGTCGCCACCGGCGACCCGGCGGACTGGCGCACGATGTACGAGACGAACGTCCTCGGCACGCTCAACGTCACCCAGGCCCTGCTTCCGAAGCTGGTGGCGAGCGGCGACGGAGTGGTCGTGGTGGTGTCCTCGACCGCCGGTCACGGGACGTACGAGGGCGGCGCGGGCTATGTCGCCGCCAAGCACGGCGCCCACGTCCTCGCCGAGACCCTCCGCCTGGAGGTCGTCGGCCTGCCGGTGCGCGTCATCGAGATCGCCCCCGGCATGGTCAGGACCGACGAGTTCGCCCTCACCCGCTTCGGCGGCGACCAGGACAGGGCCGCCAAGGTCTACGAGGGCGTCGCCGAACCCCTCACCGCCTCCGACGTGGCCGAGACGATCACCTGGGCGGTCACCCGGCCCAGCCACGTCAACGTCGACCTCCTCGTCCTGCGCCCCCGTGCCCAGGCGTCCAACACGAAGGTCCACCGGGAGCTGTGACGGCCGAGGAGGAGACCGCCGGGAAGAACGCGAACCCCCTGGAACAGCGCTCGCCGGAACAGCGCGCACTGGAACAGCGCCGCCTCGACCAGGAGACCAAGGACGAGCGCAAGATGTGGGTCTTCCTGGCCTACTTCCTCTTCGGCATCCACGTCGTGGCGTTCGTCATGATCTACGCGGTCCGCCACGCGAAGTGACGGCCACCGCGAAGTGACGGGCACCGCGAATGACGGCCGCCGCGAAATAGGGTTTCCACGTGGACAGACACATACCGTTCGAGACACTGCACAACTTCCGTGACCTGGGCGGATACCCGACCAGTACGGGTCACCGGGTCCGCGCGGGCCGGCTGTTCCGCGCGGACTCGCTCGGCAAGCTGAGACCGGACACCCCGGACTGGGACCGCTTTCTCGCCCTGGGCGTCCGCACGGTGATCGACCTGCGCCACCCGTGGGAGGCGGAGGCGAGAGGCCGGATCCCGGAGCACGGCTCCTTCACCTACCAGAACCTCAGCATCGAGCACCGCCCGTACGACCAGGCGGCGTTGACCGCGGACGTCGACCCCGGCCCGTACCTCTCCGCCCGCTTCATGGAGGTGGCGCAGGACGGCACGAAGGAGATCGCGGCAGCCCTGGAGCTGGTGGCGGAGGCGAAGGAGGGGCTGGTCTTCCACTGCGCCTCGGGCAAGGACCGCACCGGGCAGCTGGCCGCCCTGGTCCTGAGCCTGCTGGGCGTCCCGGACGAGGTGATCATCGAGGACTTCACCCTGACGGAACTGGCGACTCCGGCCCTGCTCGCCGACTGGCGCGCGCGAAACGACGGCCGCTCCCCGGCCTGGCCGTCCTTCGCCCGCGCCCCCGAGTCGGTGATGCGCCTGTTCCTCAAGGCGCTGAGGGCCCGTTACGGCTCAGTGGAGGCGTATGTGACAGGGGCCCTCGGCATGGACGTGGAGGCCTTGTCGGCGGCGCTCCGAGCCGGCCTCCTCGAACCGGCTCCCACCACCTGGCCCGAGCCGACCCACCGCAGGGCGGAGCCGCGGGACGCCCCTCTCCTGGTCCGTCTGCGCGACACGGCGGCCCTGTGGCAACTGGCCCGGGGCATCGAGCAGTGGCAGCCGGGCGAGAAGACCGAGGCCCACTTCGTCGACCGTATGCGTGAGGGCGAGGTCTGGCTCGCGTACGCGGACGGCGCGGTCGCGGGCGCCTGGGAACTCTGGTGGGACGACCTGGCCGCCTGGGGCCCCCGCCCCGCCGACGCGGGCTACGTCCACCGCCTGATGACGACCCCCCACACGTCCCCACCGGGCACGGGCCGCAGGATGCTGGCGCAGGCCGAATCCCGTATCGCCGCGGCCGGTCGGCCCTACGCCCGCCTGGACTGTCTCTCCGCCAACCCCCGCCTGCGCGCCTACTACGAGTCCGCGGGTTACACGGTCGTCGGCGAACAGCGCGCCAAGGAGGGCGGCCCGGGAAGCCCGTACGCGGTGACCCTGCTGGAGAAACGGCTCGGTTGAGGCAGGGACGCGCGAGGGGCCCGAGCCGGTTCGGCCCTGGCCCCTCACCACGGACCCCCGCCGTCGAGCGGCGGAGTCGGCCCTGCGGACATCAGCCCTGAGGGCATCAGCCGTTCGTCGGCCTCAGCCGTTCACCGGTATCAGCCGTTCATCTGCCTCAGCCCTTCACGCAGACGACCTGCTTCAGCTTCGCCACGACCTCCACCAGGTCCCGCTGCTGGTCGATGACCTGCTCGATCGGCTTGTAGGCGCCCGGGATCTCGTCCACGACTCCGGAGTCCTTGCGGCACTCCACGCCGCGAGTCTGCTCCTCCAGGTCCTTGGTCGAGAAGCGACGCTTCGCCGCGGTGCGGCTCATCCGCCGACCCGCTCCGTGCGAGGCCGAGTTGAACGCCTTCTCGTTGCCCAGGCCCTTGACGATGTACGAACCGGTGCCCATCGAGCCCGGGATGATGCCGTACTCGCCGGCCCTGGCGCTGATCGCTCCCTTGCGGGTGACGAGCAGGTCCATGCCCTCGTAGCGCTCGCGGCTCACGTAGTTGTGATGACAGCTCACCTCGGGCTCGAAGGTGACCCGGGCCTTCTTGAACTCCCTGCTGAGCGCGTCCTTGAAGAGGGCCATCATGATCGACCGGTTGTACTTCGCGTACTCCTGGGCCCAGTAGAGATCGTTCTGGTAGGCCGCCATCTGCGGGGTGTCCGCGATGAAGACGGCGAGGTCCCGGTCGATCAGCCCCTGGTTGTGCGAGAGCTTCCGGGCCACGCCGATGTGGTGCTCGGCCAGTTCCTTGCCGATGTTCCGGGAGCCGGAATGGAGCATGAGCCAGACCGATCCGTCATCACTTATGCAGACTTCCGCGAAATGGTTTCCGCTTCCCAGCGTTCCCATCTGCTTGGTGGCACGCTCCTGACGGAATTTGACCGCTTCCGCAATCCCGTCGAACCGCCCCCAGAAGTCGTCCCACCCCGTGGTGGCGAACCCGTGGAACCGTCCGGGGTCGACGGCGGAGTCATGCATCCCCCGGCCCACCGGAATGGCCTGCTCGATCTTCGACCGCAGCCGGGACAGGTCGCCGGGAAGGTCGTTCGCCGTCAACGACGTCTTCACCGCCGACATCCCGCACCCGATGTCGACCCCCACCGCCGCGGGACACACCGCGCCCCGCATCGCGATGACCGAGCCGACCGTCGCCCCCTTGCCGTAGTGGACGTCCGGCATGACGGCCAGGCCCTTGATCCACGGCAGGGTCGCCACGTTCCGCAGTTGCTGGAGTGCGCCCTCCTCGACCGACGCCGGGTCGGTCCACATACGGATGGGTACCTTCGCGCCCGGCATTTCCACGTACGACATATCGCCCTCATTCCCCCGGAATCAATACAGAAGCCTCAAGTCGCAAAACTGGCGCCAAGGTCAACGAACAGGACAACGGACCGGCATCCACAGCTCCACGTGCGATACACATTGTCTCCAGGGACCGCCCCCGTCCGGCAAGCGAATAACCAGCGGGGACACCGGACCAACGACCATCCCCGACCGTGGAACCGACGGTCGAACATGACCGTCGAGAGGAGCCGACCGTGCAGCGGAAGGCATACGTACCCGGCGTCGTCGCGCTTCTCGCGGCGCTGCTGGCCGGCTGCACCGGCGGTTCGGACGAAGGCGGCCAGACCGACGACTCCAACCCGGGCGAGACGGGAACGGCCACCGCGGTCGCGCAGCCCGGCAAGTACGCCACGCTTCCCGAGGCCTGCGGTGTGGTGAGCCGGTCCACGCTCGACTCACTGCTGCCCGGCGTCAAGCAGCTCGCCGACGAGACGCAGCGGGACACGGCCTACGCGGGCGAGGCGACGCTGACGTACGACACGGACCGCAAGGTGGGCTGCCGTTGGAAGGTGGAGTCGACGGACGCCACCGACCACCTCCTCATCGACTTCGAGCGGGTCGTCTCGTACGACAACGCGGTGAGCGACGACAACCAGGCCGAGGCCCTCTTCGCGAAGAAGGTGACCGCGGCCGACCTCCCGGCCCCCACCGCCACCGCGACGACCGGTTCGCCTTCCGCGAGCGGGAGTCCCTCTCCCTCGGCCACCGCCTCCCCCTCCTCCGCCGTCTCTCCGTCGGCCTCGGCCTCGGCCTCCTCCACCGTTCCCCCCGCCGCCCTCCAGCCCCGCCTCCTGGAGGACCTGGGCGACGAGGCGTTCATCGACGACACGCTCAGCAGCTCCGGTTCGACGGCCAAGCAGCGCACGGTGATTGTGGCGTTCCGCACGTCGAACGTCTTGGTGACCATCCAGTACGAGGAGCAGCCGGCGACCGTCGGCACGGTGCCGGACAGCGAGGAAATGCAGGACAAGGCCCGGAAACTGGCCGCGCAGCTGGATGACTCGCTGGCGGGCTGAGGGCACTTCGCCCCGGTTCGTGCCTCACTCGCAAAGCCTTCGAAGCGGAACCGCACAGCTTCTTCACCGACTACCGTGACCCCTCGGACCCGATCCGACCGCAGGAACCACGAGCGTCATGAGTGAAGGAACCATGCAGCGACGAGCCCAGCGAGACGGCCAGTTTGAACAGCGCGAGCAGCGTGCCGAGCGAGTACACCGGGCCGGAGGGCTGAACCGCCTGCTGGCCGCGGCGGTCGCCGTCCCGGTGATGCTGATCGCCGCGGGCTGCTCCTCGGACTCCGGCTCGGGCGACGACGCGAAGGACACCAGCGCCTCGACCGGTTCCGGTTCCGGTGCCGACTCCGCGGCGAGCGCGGCGCCCACCGTGCAGGCGGCGGCGTACAAGACGCTGCCCGAGGCGTGTGCGGTGGTGTCCAGGAAGACGCTGACGGAGCTGGTCCCGAAGGGGGCGGCCAAGGGCAAGAAGGGGACGTCCAGTGACACCGCGGACCGGGCCAGCTGCTCCTGGTCCAGCCTCGCCAACAACGGGGTGAAGGGCTCGCAGTTCCGCTGGCTGAACGTTTCTCTGCTGCGCTTCGAGTCGGATGCGACGACCGGAGACGGCGAGTCGCAGGCCAAGACGTACTACGCGAAGCAGGTCAAGGACGCGCAGGCGGTGTCGGGCGCGAAGAACACGAAGTCCGAGCCGGTCGCCGCGACGGGTGACGAGGCCACGGTGGTGCGTTACGACCTGAAGAAGTCGGAAGGCAACTTCAAGCAGCAGACGGTCGTGGTCCGGGTCGAGAACGTCGTGCTCTCGCTCGACTACAACGGCGCCGGTCTGGCGGGCGACAAGGCGCCGAGCACGGACACTCTCACGAAGTCGGCGGAGAAGGCGGCCAAGGAGGCGGTGGCCGCGGTGCGGTCGGCCAACGGCGAGGGTGGCACCGGCAGTTCGGACACCTCGACCAAGAGCCCGTCGAGCCCGGCGCCCTCCGCGTCGGCCTCGTCCGCCCCGTCCGCGACGCCCTCCAAGAACCCCTCCAAGTCGGCGTCGGCGACCCCCGGGGCGACGGCGTCCAAGGCGGCGGCAGCGGGCCCGAAGGCTTCCGCTTCCGCGAAGAGCTGACGGACCGGCAACACGTGCGGCGCACACATGTGCCACCCTGTTGCGCGCAAGAACACGCAAGGGGAGGGGAGTACGGGTGTCCGCGCCAATACAGCTGACCCGGACGCACCGCGTTCTCATCGGCGTGGTCGTGGCCGGCGCAGTCGTCATCGCCGGCATCGGCTTCGCCGGTTCGTACGCGGCCGTCCGGGAGCTGGCCCTCGAGAAGGGCTTCGGCAACTTCTCGTATGTGTTCCCGATCGGCATCGACGCGGGCATCTGCGTCCTGCTGGCCCTGGACCTGCTGCTGACCTGGATCCGCATCCCCTTCCCGCTGCTGCGGCAGACGGCGTGGCTCCTGACGGCGGCGACGATCGCCTTCAACGGCGCGGCGGCCTGGCCGGACCCGCTGGGCACGGGCATGCACGCGGTGATCCCGATCCTGTTCGTGGTGTCCGTCGAGGCGGCCCGGCACGCGATCGGCCGGATCGCGGACATCACGGCGGACAAGCACATGGAGGGCGTGCGCATCACGCGCTGGCTGCTCTCCCCGCTCCCCACCTTCCTCCTGTGGCGCCGTATGAAGCTGTGGGAGCTGCGCTCCTACGACCAGGTGATCAAGCTGGAGCAGGAACGTCTCGTCTATCAGGCGAGGCTGCGTTCGCGCTTCGGCCGCGCCTGGCGCCGCAAGGCCCCGGTGGAGTCGCTGATGCCGCTGCGGCTGGCGCGTTACGGCGTCCCGCTGGCGGAGACGGCCCCGGCGGGTCTGGCGGCGGCGGGCATAGAGCCGGCCCTGCTGCCCCCGGCGCCGGTGCCGGCGCAGCTCCGGGCGCCGACGCCGGTGCCCCAGCAGGAACTGGCGGCGGCCCCGGTACGGCAGCAGCGGCAACCGCAGCCCCCGCCGGCGGAGCAGCCGCCCTGGCCGCCCGAGGAGGACCAGAGCCCGTGGTTCCAGGCGCCGCACGAGGTGGCGTACCAGGGGGGCTACGACCCCACGTACGACCCCTCGGAGCAGTACGCCCAGTGGTACGAGGAGCAGCAGCGGGCCGAGCAGTACCAGGACCAGTACCAGCAGGAGCCTCCGGCGCAGGAGCCCTCCCCGGAGGAGACCGGCTCGTTCCCGATCCCGGTGGGTCCGAACCGCAGTCGGGAGCTCGGTGAGGGTGGCGGCACGCCGCTGATCGAGCCGGACGAGGAGTCGTACTACCAGGTGTTCCGTCAGTCGATAGACGGCAGCTACCCCACGCCCCGCGTTCTCGGCGACAACATCCAGGCGACCTACGGCTCGACGCTGAGCCCCAGCGAACTGAAGACCCTCGCGGAACGGTTCCAGCAGCGCCACACGGCGGAACTGGAAGAGGACCACATCGCGTGACCGGCTGACACGCGGACACGCGGACACGAGGAGGGGGCGCCCGGTGCAGCACCGGGCGCCCCCTCCTCGTACGACCCGGGGCTACTCCCCAAGCAGGGCCCGCACCCGCTCCTGGCCCACGGCCAGCAGCAGGGTGGGCAGCCGCGGACCGGTGTCACGCCCCACCAGCAGGTGGTAGAGCAGGGCGAAGAACGTCCGCTGGGCGGTCTTGATCTCGGGCGGGAGTTCCTTGGGCGTGGCATCGGCGGAGAAGCCGGCCTGGACCTTGGGAACGCCGTAGACGAGGTGCGAGAGGCCGTCCAGGGACCAGTGGCCGGCGAGTCCGTCGAGGAGGAGCCGCAGGGACTGCTGGGAGGCCTCGTCGAGGGACTTCAGCAGCTCGGCGTCGGGTTCGGCGCGGACGATGGTCCGCTGGTCGGCGGGGACGTGGGTGTTGATCCAGGCCTCGGCCCTGTCGTACCGGGGACGGGCCTCGTCGAGGGAGCCCAGCGGGTTCTCCGGGTCGAGTTCGGAGAGGATCCGCAGGGCCTGGTCCTGGTGTCCGGCGGTGATGTCGGCGACGGAGGCCAGCGTGCGGTACGGCAGCGGCCGGGCGGTGCGCGGCAGCTCGCCGGCGGCCGTGCCCACCGCGCGCGAGTGCGCGGCGACGTCGGCCGGGAGGGCCGACCCCTCGGCGACCTTGGCGTCCAGCTTGTCCCACTCGTCGTAGAGCCGCTGGATCTCCTGGTCGAAGGCGATCTTGAAGGACTGGTTGGGGCGGCGGCGGGCGTAGAGCCAGCGCAGGAGCTGCGGCTCCATGATCTTCAGCGCGTCGGCGGCGGTGGGGACACCGCCCTTGGACGACGACATCTTGGCCATGCCACTGATGCCGACGAACGCGTACATGGGCCCGATGGGCTGCTCGCCGCCGAAGATGCCGACGATCTGGCCGCCGACCTGGAAGCTGGATCCGGGGGACGAGTGGTCGACGCCGCTCGGCTCGAACACGACGCCCTCGTACGCCCAGCGCATCGGCCAGTCGACCTTCCAGACCAGCTTGCCGCGGTTGAACTCGTTCAGCCGGATGGTTTCGGCGAACCCGCAGGCGGTGCAGGTGTAGGACAGCTCGGTGGTGTCGTCGACGTACGAGGTGACCGTGGTGAGGTCCTTCTCGCAGTTGCCGCAGTAGGGCTTGTAGGGGAAGTAGCCGGCCGTGCCGGACGAGCCGTCGTCCTCGGCGGCCGCGCCCGACCCCTCCGCCGCCTCGAGCTCGGCCTCGTCGAGCGGCTTCTGCTGCTTCTTCGCGGGGGCCTTCTTGGTGCGGTACTGGTCGAGGATCGCGTCGATGTCACCGCGGTGCTTGATCGCGTGCAGGATCTGCTCGCGGTAGACACCGGAGGTGTACTGCGCGGTCTGGCTGATCCCGTCGAACTCCACGCCGAGCTCGGCCAGCGATCCGACCATCGCGGCCTTGAAGTGCTCGGCCCAGTTCGGGTGCGCCGAGCCCCGCGGCGCCGGGACGGAGGTCAGCGGCTTGCCGATGTGTTCGGCCCACGCACCGTCGACCCCGTCGATGCCCTGGGGCACCTTGCGGAAGCGGTCGTAGTCGTCCCACGAGATCAGGTGGCGGACCTGGTGGCCGCGGCGGCGGATCTCGTCGGCGACCAGGTGCGGGGTCATGACCTCGCGGAGGTTGCCCAGGTGGATGGGGCCGGAGGGGGAGAGTCCGGACGCGACGACCACAGGTTTGCCGGGGGCCCGACGCTCCGACTCCTCGATGACCTCGTCCGCGAAACGGGAGACCCAGTCGGTGGTCTCGGTGCTCAGAGCCACGATCGGCACGTCCTCTTGTTCTGAAGGCTTCCGGGTTTGAAGTGCGCTCCATTGTCCCAGACGGCCCCGCGCCCGGGAAAACCGCTTTACCCCCCATGGGATACTGACGGTGCCCATCCATCCCCACGAGGAGAACGGCACCCACTCCTATGGCCCCGGTCACGTCCCTCAGCCACTCCGTCGAACAGCGTCTCTCGTCCGCCCTCTCGGCCACCCTGCCGGAGGCCGCCGGCGCGGACCCGCTGCTGCGACGAAGCGACCGGGCCGACTTCCAGGCCAACGGCATCCTGGCGCTGGCCAAGAAGGCGAAGGCGAACCCGCGGGAACTGGCGACGCAGGTCGTGTCGCAGGTGGTCACGGGTGACCTGATCAAGGAGATCGAGGTCTCGGGCCCCGGCTTCCTGAACGTGACGATCACCGACAGGGCGATCACCGAGAACCTGGCCGCGCGGTACGCGGACGCGGACCGCCTCGGCGTGCCGCACTCCGGCCACCCCGGCACCACGGTCATCGACTACGCCCAGCCGAACGTGGCGAAGGAGATGCACGTCGGTCACCTGCGGTCGGCGGTCATCGGCGACGCGACGGTGCAGATCCTGGAGTTCACCGGCGAGAGCGTGGTCCGCAGGCACCACATCGGCGACTGGGGGACCCAGTTCGGCATGCTCATCCAGTACCTGGACGAGCACCCGCACGAGCTGGACCACAAGGACACCCGGGTGAGCGGCGAGGAGGCGATGTCGAACCTCGACCGCCTCTACAAGTCCGCGCGCAAGCTGTTCGACGCGGACGAGGAGTTCAAGACCCGTGCCCGGCGCCGGGTGGTGGACCTCCAGGCGGGCGACCCGCACACGCTCGCGACCTGGCAGAAGTTCGTCGACGAGTCGAAGATCTACTTCTTCTCGGTCTTCGAGAAGCTGGACATGGAGGTCCGGGACGAGGACATCGTCGGCGAGTCGGGTTACAACGACATGCTGGCGGAGACCTGCCGTCTCCTGGAGGAGTCCGGGGTCGCGGTCCGCTCCGAGGGCGCCCTGTGCGTCTTCTTCGAGGACGTCAAGGGCCCGGACGGCAACCCGGTCCCGCTGATCGTCCAGAAGTCCGACGGTGGCTACGGCTACGCGGCGACCGACCTGTCGGCGATCCGGGACCGTGTCTTCAACATCAAGGCGAGCACGCTGCTGTACGTCGTGGACGCCCGTCAGTCGCTGCACTTCAAGATGGTCTTCGAGACGGCGCGCAGGGCGGGCTGGCTCAACGAGGACGTCAAGGCGCACCAGTTGGCGTTCGGCACGGTCCTCGGCAAGGACGGCAAGCCGTTCAAGACCCGGGAGGGCGAGACGGTCAAGCTGGTCGACCTCCTCGACGAGGCGGTGGACCGCGCGACGGCCGTCGTCGGCGAGAAGCGCGAGAAGGTGGGCCTGACGGACGAGGAGGTCGTCGAGAACGGCCGGTACGTGGGCGTCGGAGCGGTGAAGTACGCCGACCTGTCGACGTCCGCCGTCCGGGACTACAAGTTCGACCTGGACCAGATGGTCTCGCTGAACGGCGACACGTCGGTCTACCTCCAGTACGCGTACGCCCGGATCCAGTCGATCCTGCGCAAGGCCGGCGAGGCCCGCCCGACCGCTCACCCGGAGCTGGAACTGGCCCCGGCCGAGCGGGCGTTGGGCCTGCACCTGGACCAGTTCGCCGAGACGGTGCACGAGGTCGCGGCGGCCTACGAGCCGCACAAGCTGGCGGCGTACCTGTACCAGCTGGCCTCGCACCTGACGACGTTCTACGACCAGTGCCACGTGCTGTCCCCCGACAACCCGCCGGAGGTCGTCGAGAACCGCCTGTTCCTGGTCGACCTGACGGGCCGCACGCTTCACCTGGGCATGGCCCTGCTGGGCATCCGGACGCCCGGGAAGCTCTGAGCCGGCCCGATGCGACACACCGCGGCCCGTCCTCTCCCCACGGGGAGGGCGGGCCGCGGCGCAGGCGACTCCGCCCGCCACCGACCCGGCCTGCCGGGGCGCCGGCCTCGGGGGCGGCTTCGCGCAGCCCGACCACGAGTGTGAGGAGCGGTGGTTGAACGAGGATCCGTCCATCGGCGAGGCTCTGCTCGGCCTCCTGCTCATCGGAGGAGCGGGCGTGGTGATACCGGCCGCCGTCCTCCTCCCGGCGATCGGCGCGGGAATCTGGCTGACGCACCGCCGGCGGTCGCGGAGGACCCGATGACCGCCTGTCGCCACCACGTGAACGGCCCGCCCGCCGAAGCCCGTTGGACAGAACAGCCGGAGGACGGCCCGGCAGGACGTCAGTCGGTTGCCCGAGCCACGGCCACCGGACCTGAGTATCGGCGTCAATGTCAGTGCCTGCCCCTACAGTCACCGGCATGGCGACTCTTCCCAACCCGCTGCCCAGGCTCACGACCGACCCGAGCGGCCGCTCCCTCGGGCTGCGGCTCCCGCCCGGGAGACTGATCGGCTCGTCCGACGAGGATCCGTCGGACGAGCCGGTGCTGTGGCACTCCGACAAGGCCGCCGCGCCCGGCAACTGGACGGTGCTGGGCGGGCAGGCCGGGCGGACCGGACTGCTGCCGGTGCTCGTCGACGTGGGTGGCGGCGGGGGCGGTCCGCAGAAGTGGGGCCTGATGCCCGGCGAGGCGTCCTACCCCGGGGATCATGACGCCGAGGACGTCCTTGCCGACTTCTGGGAGGTCGACGAGGAGGAGGACGAGGGGTACTGGGACGACGAGACGGCCGAGATGCTCGCGCCCTTCGGCCCCGACTGGCCCGGCCTCGCGCCCTCCCCCTCCCTCACCATCGACCCGGCCGTCTGCGCCGCCCAGGTCGCCGACCAGCTGACCGACGGCACCCGTTCCTGGCCCGTGGAGCCACGCCTGGCTCTCGTCCCGGCCCGCCGTTCGGCGGACGTCCCGGCCGCCCTCGGCTGGTCCGGCCCGCTCAACCACACGAACGACGTGGCCCTGCTCTGCGCGGTACTGCGTTCCTGGGAGGACCGCTTCGGCATACGGGTCGTCGCGCTCGGCTTCGACCTGCTCGTGGTCTCCGTGGCCGCCCCGCCCACCACGACGGAGGCGGCGGAGGCCGTGGCAGCCGAGCACTTCGCGTTCTGCCCGGACAACATCACCCAGGGCCCGGGCAGCCTGCGGGCGTACGCGGAGCAGCTGGTCGGCGAACGGGCCTGGCACTTCTGGTGGGACTGAGCCCCGCTCCGGCGTCGCCTACCTGAGCCCCAGGCGCAGCCTCCGCAGCCCCTCCGCGATCTCCTCCGGGGTCTGCGTCACAAAGCACAGGCGCAGGGTCGAGCGGTCGGGCTCCCCGGCGTAGAAGGGGGCGCCGGGGACGTAGGCCACGTCCTGGGCGACGACCCGTGGGAGGAGGGCCGTGGTGTCGTACGACTCGGGGAGGCGGGCCCAGAGGAACATGCCGCCGTCGGGGCGGGTCCACACCGACCCCTCCGGCAGCGCCTCCGCCAGCCCCGCCAGCATGGCGTCCCGGCGCGCGCGGTACACGGCGGCGACGCGGGCCACATGCGCGTCGAGGTCGAAGGCGGCCAGATAGCGTGCCGCGGCGAGCTGGTTGACGGTCGGGGTGTGCAGGTCGGCGGCCTGCTTGGCGACGGCGCAGGCCCGACGCAGCTCGGCCGGCGCGCGCAGCCAGCCCAGCCGGATGCCGGGGGCCATGACCTTGGAGAAGGAACCGAGGAGGACCGTACGGTCGTGGGCGTCGGGGTGGGCGGCGATCCAGGCGACCCGCTCACCGTCGTAGCGGAGTTCGCCGTAGGGGTCGTCCTCGATGATCCACAGGCCGTGCCGGGCGGCGACGGAGGCGAGGGCGGCGCGGCGCTCGGCGGGGAGGGTGCGGCCGGTGGGGTTCTGGAAGTTGGGGACGGTGTAGAGCAGCTTCGGCCGTTCCCGGACCACGAGCTCGGCGAGCGCCTCGGGGTCCGGGCCGTCCGCGTCCCCGGGCACGGCGAGGATCCTCGCTCCCGCCAGGCCGAAGACCTGAAGGGCGGCCAGGTAGCAGGGGGCCTCGACGAGGACGGTGTCTCCGGGGTCGAGGAGCGCCGTCGCCAGCAGGGACAGGGCCTGCTGGGAACCCGTGGTGACGAGGAGGTCGTCGGCGGTCGTGGGCAGTCCGCGGGCCGTGGTCCGCGCCGCCAGCCGCTCACGCAGGATCGGCTCGCCCTCGGTGGTGGCGTACTGGAGGGCCTGGGCCGGAGCCTCCTCCAGCGCGTACCGGAACGCGGCGGCCACGCCCTCACGGTCGAACAGCTCGGGCGCGGGCAGCCCGCCCGCGAAGTTGATCATCCCGGGGCGGGCGGTGACGGCGAGGATGTCCCGCACGGGCGAACCGCCGATCGACCGGACGCGGGCGGCCAACGGGGGGACGGCGGCGGCAGGCCCGGGGAGGGGAACGGGGACGGAGACGGAGACGGGGGCGGACGCGCTCGGCGACTCGGCTGCGACAGTCATGTCCGCACCCTAGGGAGATACATGCCGCCTACACACGGGTTTCTGCCATGTGGACAGCGGCGCCGCGTTCACACCTTCGTCCCCGTCGCCCCGTACACGTTGATGTCGTCGTCCGTCACGTCGTTGATGTCGCGGTGGCGGATCTTCCCGATGTCGTCGAGCGCGGCGAAGACGTCCGGCGCGACGGCGGGCGGGGCGGGCGCCGGTCCAGGGTTCCACCGGTGCACGGGCACGACACCGGGCGCGTCCAGCACGAGCCCCGGGGTGTCGCCGAACAACCGCTCCACCTCCGTCCTCGACCGGAAGACGAAGGTGAACCCGCGTTCCGTGTACGTCCGCCGGACGGCACGGGTCGGTTCGGGATGCAGCTCGTCGGTGAGGTGGGTGAGGACGAGCCTGCTCCCGGAGGGCAACGCCTCCACCAGTTCCCGCAGCACCGGGTACGCCTCCTCGTCCTCGACGAAATGCAGGACCGCCACCAGGCACAGAGCGATCGGCTCGGCGAAGTCGAGGGTCCTGGCGGCCTGTTCGAGGATCCGGCCCGGCTTCAGCAGATCGGCGTCGAGGTAGTCCGTCCGGCCCTCGGGGCCACTGGTCAGCAGGTCGCGCGCGTGCGCGAGCACCACCGGGTCGTGGTCGACGTACACCACCCGCGCCTCGGGGACGATCCTCTGCGCGATCTGGTGCACGTTCTCCCCGGTGGGCAGCCCGGTGCCGAGGTCGAGGAACTGGCGTATCCCGTCGACGGCGGCCAGTCTCGTCACGGCCCGCCGCATGAAGTCGCGGTTGTGCCGTACGTCGAGGTAGCCGCGCGGATTGGCGGCGAGGGCGGCGGCCGCGGCGGCACGGTCCACCGGATAGTTGTCCCGGCCACCGAGGAACACGTCGTAGACACGGGCGGGATGCGCTCTGCCCGTGTCGATCCCCGAGGGCTCCGCGGGCTGCGTGGACTGCGCGGGCCCTGCGGCCGGGGCGGGGTGCTCGGACTGTGCGGGGTGCTCGGACTGTGCGGACAAAGGGCTCTCCTCAGGCAGTCGGGCGTCCCACATCCCGTCCCATCAGGGCACTGTTCCCGCAGGTCGGACGCTGTGGGACCGAACGAACGTCCCGACTTGAGCCGCGGATGTGGAGGGTCGCGGGCCGTACGACTCAGGCTTGCCCCATGCCCACACGCCCCACTCCCCCCACCCGCCCCCGCGTCCGTCTGCTCGCCGCCGCGCTGACCGCCGCCGCGGCGCTCGCCCTCACCGCGTGCCAGGACGGCGAGGGCCTGCGCGACGAGGGTCCGTCGAGCTCCAGCACCCTGAAGGGGGCCGGCGCCCTGACAAGGCCCGGCACCCTGACGGCGGCGGCCCTGACGGCGGCGGCCCTGACGGGGGTCGGCGCCTACGAATCCGGAGAGGCTCCCGCCCGCCCCCACGCGGAGCCGCCGAGCGGGAACTCGTAGTCGGGACGCCCGTTCTCGCCGCTCGTGCGGAACGGCCTGCCCTCGTCGTCGATCCTCAGCGTGCCGTGCCGCGAACCGCTGGACCAGGCCAGCTCCAGATACCAGCGCACGTCGTACGCGGAGGCGTCGGCCGTGACGTAGTAGACCTCCGGGTCGGACTCGCTCACCGTGAACGGGAAGTCCCTGTGTCCCGCCTCGGGCACCAGCGCGGGCCGCGCCGCGTCGAGGGCGACGGAGAAGGCGCGCGTCGGCACCCCGCCGCCGCAGCCGACGCCCGGGTAACCCATGGCGTAGTCGTTCCAGGCGAGCGGCGTGGCCTTGGATACGGTCCGGACCGTCAGGCTCTGTACCACCACGGTCTCCTCACCGGTCCCCTGCACGGTGAGCTCCAGATACTGCTCCCCCGCCGACACGGCCCCGTGCCGCGCGACCCACGCGGGCGCCTCCTCCTCGACGGGCGGCGGCACGACCTGGGCCGGCCCCCGCTCGATCAGGTAGTGCTGGCTGCAGGGGCTGATCCAGGCGTACGGACGGGTGCCGACCGTCAGTGGGACGAGGTCGTCGGCCCGCGAGTCCGCGCCCGGCGCCGAGGAGGAAGCGGCGGCGGAGGCCGACGGTGAGGCCTGCCCCGAGGCCGAAGTCGTGACGGAAGCGGACGGGGACGCGGACACGGACGCGGACGCGGACGCGGACGGCGAGGCCGTGCCCCCCGCTCCCCGGCCCTGCACGGACGCCCCGGCTCCCGCGGCCCGAGCGCCGTCACCCTCGCCGGACCCGCCGGCCGGCAGGGTCAGCGCGAGGGCCAGGGCCGCTGACCCGAGGGCGGCCACGACACCGACACCGGCAAGCACCAAGGAGCGACGGATACGACGGCTCCCGTCACCCCCCGTACCGTCCGCTCCCGCGGCGGCCGCGTCCGTGGCAACCGCTTCGTCAACGACCGCCGAGTCCTCGACCACCGCCTCCGCAACGGCCCTGCCGGCGACGGCGTCAGCGGCCTCGCCGACGGCGCCGTCTCCCGCGCCCGCCCCCGCCGCACCGGCCTTCCTCCCCCGCACCGCGTCCGCCAGCACCCACCGCCTGTGCAGCTCGACGAGCTCCTGAGGCGACGCCTTGCAGAGCCGGGCCAGCCGCTCCACGGGCGCGTAGTCCGTGGGGACGGCGTCCCCGTTGCAGTAGCGGTGCAGCGTCGACGTACTCATGTGGAGCCGTTTCGCGAGCACTCCGTAGCTGAGCCCGGACCGCTCCTTCAACTCCCGCAGCAGCTCCGCGAACTCGGTCGCAGACACGTTCCTCAACTCCCCATGTCCCATCCCCGTGTTCCAGGGACGGTCCGTTTCCCCAGGTCAGAACTATTGCGGGCATTCCAGCGTCCCTGATCGTCCGCCGGTCGTGGCGGCCGGGACGGATGCCCCCACAAGCTTTGGCCATCCAAGCACGTCGCTTCAACCCGCCATTCCGGAAGAGGACTTCACCATGCGCATCCGCCGCACCCGCCACCTGCTCGCCCTCACCGCCCTGACCACCCTCGCGCTCACGGCATGCGAGAACGGGACGGGCGTCAAGGACGAGGGCGCGTCGCACCCGGCGTCGTCGTCGGCCTCCGCACAGCCGACGAAGCCCGGCACCACGTCCGGTTCGACGTCCGGTTCGGCGTCGGGTTCGACGTCGGGTTCGACGTCGGGTTCGGACTCGAAGCCCGCCGGTACCTCCGCGGACCCGGCGAAGGACACAGCGGGCTCGACCGGCGGGGGCACCGGCAAGAGCACGAGCACCGGCGGCGGGAACGGCGGCACCGCGGCCCGCGTCCTGTGCAACGGCTCGAACACGAAGGTCACCGCGCAGCCGGTGACCCGCCCGCTCAACCACATGCTGCTCACGGTGACCAACACCGGCAGCAGGACGTGCGACCTGACCTACTACCCGGTCCTGCGCTTCGACGAGATGCAGTGGGTGCCGCAGGGCGCCAAGGAGACACAGCCGCAGGCCGTGACGACCCTGGCGCCCGGCGAGTCCGGCTACGCGGGCGTCCTGCTGTCCGCCGCCGACGGCAGCGGGGACGGCGGCCTGACGGCCAGGAAGCTGACGGTCGCCTTCCAGGGTTACACCCCGAACAGCGACGGCGGCGCCTCCGCGACGCCGCCCCTGCCCGCCAAGGGCGTCTACTACGACAGCTCGCTGGCGGTGACGTACTGGCAGCGGGACATGGACGACGCGCTGTCCTGGTGAAAGAGGCTGGGCTGCCTCGGCCGGCCTACCGCGGCTGAACTACCGCAGCTTCTGGGCCGCTTCGGTGGCCCAGTAGGTGAGGATGTTCCGCGCCCCGGCCCGCTTGATGCCGGTCAGCGTCTCGAAGATCGCCCGGTCCCGGTCGACCCAGCCCTTCTCGGCGGCTGCCTCGACCATCGAGTACTCGCCCGAGATCTGGTAGGCGGCGACCGGCACGTCGACGGTGTCGGCGACCCGGGCCAGGATGTCCAGGTAGGGGCCGGCCGGCTTCACCATGACCATGTCAGCGCCCTCCTCCAGGTCCAGCGCCAGCTCGCGCAGCGACTCACGGAGGTTCGCCGGATCCTGCTGATAGGTCTTGCGGTCGCCCTTCAGCGAGGACCCGACCGCCTCCCGGAAGGGCCCGTAGAACGCGGACGAGTACTTGGCGGTGTAGGCGAGGATCGCGACGTCCTCCCGCCCGATCTGGTCGAGGGCGTCGCGGATGACCCCGATCTGCCCGTCCATCATCCCGCTGGGCCCGACGACATGGGCACCGGCATCGGCCTGGACCTGCGCCATCTCGGCGTACCGCTCCAGGGTGGCGTCGTTGTCGACGCGCCCTTCGTCGTCCAGAACCCCGCAGTGCCCGTGATCGATCGTCTCGTCCAGGCACAGGTCGGACATGACCAGCAGGTCGTCCCCGACCTCGGCCCGCACGTCCCGGATGGCGACCTGGAGGATTCCGTCGGGGTCGGTGCCCGGCGTCCCGAGCGCGTCCTTCTTCGACTCCTCCGGCACGCCGAAGAGCATGATCCCGGAGATCCCGGCCTGCACGGCCTCCAGCGCGGCCTTCTTCAGACTGTCGCGCGTGTGCTGCACGACGCCGGGCATGGCCTGGATCGGCACCGGCTCGCTCACGCCCTCCCGCACGAACGCGGGAAGGATGAAGTCGGCCGGGTGCAGCCGCGTCTCGGCGACCATGCGCCGCATGACGGGGGTGGTACGCAGCCGCCGGGGACGCGAACCGGGAAAGGATCCGTACTTCGTCATACGCCCTACGCTACGCCCGCCCCGCCCCTGCCTTTGCCGACGTCCCGTCGGCCCGGAGGGCGAGCGCCACCCCCGCCCGCATGCACCCCGAACGCTCGGGGTCCATCCTGAAAAGGAGGACCCGGGACGGCCACTCCTGCGCTCAAGGAGGCCGCGATGACCGCCACGCACCATCACCACACCCCCGACCTGTTCGCGCTGTCCGACGTGCACGGCCCGGTGCTGCGCCCGGGGGACGGGGGCTACGACGCCGAGGTTGCCGCGTTCAACCTGGCGGCCCGGCACGCGCCCGACGTCGTCGTGGGCGCGACCGGCGACGACGACGTCGTGACCTCGATGCGCTGGGCCGCCGCCACCGGCACCCCGGTCGCCGTCCAGGCCACCGGACACGGCGCGAACTTCCCCGTGGACGGCGGGCTGTTGATCAACACCGCCCGGATGACCGACGTGACGATCGACGTCGAGGCGCGCACCGCGACCGTCGGCGCCGGTGTGAAGTGGCGACTGCTGCTGGAGGCCTCGGTCCCGCACGGCCTGGCCGCGCTCAACGGTTCCGCCACCGATGCCGGAGTGGTCGGCTACATCCTGGGCGGCGGGCTGCCGCTGCTCGGCCGGACCTACGGCTTCGCCTCCGACCTGGTCCGCTCCTTCCAGGTCGTCACCCCGGACGGCACCCTGCACGAGACGGACGCCGCACACGAGCCCGACCTGTTCTGGGCGCTGCGCGGCGGCAAGGGGAACGTGGGCGTGGTGACCTCCCTGGTCACCGGCTTGGTGCCGCTGAGCCGCGTCGTCGGCGGTGGCATCTACTGCGCCGGGGAACACACCGAGCCCCTGCTGCGCGCCTACGCGGACTGGGCTCCCACCGTGCCACCCGAGATGTGCACCGGCTTCACGCTGCTGCGGCTGCCCCCGCTGCCGAACATCCCCGAACCGATGCGCGGCCGCTTCCTCGCCCGCGTCGCCGTCGCCTGGACCGGCGACCCGGCCGAGGCGGACCCGCTGCTGGCGCCGCTGCGCGCGGCCGCGCCGGTCGAGTTCGACACGGTGGCCGACCTGGACTACCGCAAGGTCGACGAGATCTACCAGGACCCGCAGGACCCCATTCCCGCCCGCGAGTCCTGCGCCCTGCTGCGCGAGCTGACCCCCGGGGCCGTGGACACGCTGCTGGAGCAGGCCGGCCCGGACGCCGGCGCGGACTACCCGCTCCTCATGGTCGAACTGCGTCACATGGGCGGCAGGTTGGCCGAACCGGCCCCCGTCGAGGACGCGGTCTGCGCCCGCGACGCCGCGTACCTGCTGGAGTCGGTCGGCGTCCTCACGGGCCCGGAGGCCGCCGCCGCGGTGGAGGCGGCCACGGCAGCCCTGTACACAGCGATGGCCCCGCACGGCACGGGCCGCACGATGGTCAACCTCCACGGCACCCCGGGCGACGACGCCGACCGCGCCCGCGCCTGGACGCCGGAGATCCACGACCGCCTACGCCGCACGAAGTCGACGTACGACCCGCACAACCTGCTGCGCTACGGGCACACGGTGACACCGCGATAGCCCGCGGGGACGCACACGCGCGGCCCCGGACCCGGTTCGACGGGTACGGGGCCTCATGCGCACGGTCGGTCCGCGTCCCGCGGTCTCAGGTCGCCCGTCGCCGCCGCGCCCCCGGACGCCGCTCGCTCGGCCGGCTGACCGGGTCCCCGGCCTCGCGTGCCGCCGCCCGTCGGCGCAGTCCGAAGTCGGCCAGTGCCTCGGCCAGCTTGAGCGCGGACGGCTCGGGTGCCATGACGTCCACCCGCAGCCCGTGCTCCTCGGCCGTCTTGGCCGTGGCTGGGCCGATGCACGCGATGACGGTCACGTTGTGCGGCTTGCCCGCGATGCCCACCAGGTTCCGCACGGTGGACGACGACGTGAACAGCACCGCGTCGAAGCCACCGCCCTTGATCGCCTCCCGGGTCTCCGCCGGCGGCGGCGAGGCCCGCACGGTCCGGTAGGCCGTGACGTCGTCGACCTCCCAGCCCAGCTCGATGAGCCCGGCGACCAGGGTCTCGGTGGCGATGTCGGCGCGCGGCAGGAACACCCGGTCGATCGGGTCGAAGACGGGGTCGTAGGGCGGCCAGTCCTCCAGCAGCCCGGCGGCCGACTGCTCGCCGCTCGGTACGAGATCCGGCTTCACACCGAAGGCGATCAGCGCCTTCGCCGTCTGCTCGCCCACCGCGGCGACCTTGATGCCCGCGAAGGCACGCGCGTCGAGCCCGTACTCCTCGAACTTCTCGCGCACCGCCTTGACGGCGTTCACCGAGGTGAAGGCGATCCACTCGTAGCGGCCCGTCACCAGGCCCTTGACCGCCCGCTCCATCTGCTGGGGCGTGCGCGGCGGCTCGACGGCGATCGTCGGCACCTCGTGCGGCACGGCCCCGTACGACCGCAGTCGGTCGGAGAGCGACACCGCCTGTTCCTTCGTACGCGGTACGAGCACCTTCCAGCCGAACAGCGGCTTGGACTCGAACCACGACAGCTGGTCGCGCTGGGCGGGTGCGGAACGCTCACCGACCACGGCTATGACCGGCCGGCCGCCCTCCGGGGAGGGCAGCACCTTCGCCTGCTTCAGCGTCTGCGCGATCGTGCCGAGGGTCGCCGTCCACGTCCGCTGCCGCGTCGTCGTACCGGCCACCGTGACCGTCATCGGCGTATCGGGCTTGCGCCCCGCCGACACCAGTTCGCCCGCGGCCGAGGCCACGGAGTCGAGGGTCGTCGACACGACGACCGTGCCGTCGGACGCCCCGACCTCGGTCCAGCAACGGTCCGAAGCCGTGCGCGCGTCGACGAACCGTACGTCCGCGCCCTGCGCGTCCCGCAGCGGCACACCGGCGTACGCGGGCACGCCGACGGCGGCCGCGACACCGGGTACGACCTCGAAGGGAACGCCGGCCGCCGCGCACGCGAGCATTTCCGCCGCCGCGTACGTATCGAGTCCCGGGTCCCCGGTCACCGCACGGACGACCCGCCTGCCGCCCCGCGCGGCCTCCATGACAAGATGTGCGGCATCGCGCACAGCGGGTACCTCAACGGGTGTTGACGTGCCGTCAACGAGCGTCGGTAGGGGCGCGCCCGTGCCCGCAAGAGGGTCCGACGAGGGACCCGCTTCCGTGTTCACGACGGTGACGCCCGGCCTCGCGTGCGCCCGTACGACGTCGAGCACTTCGTGCTCGGCGACGAGGACGTCCGCGTGCGCCAGCGCCTCCACGGCGCGCAGAGTCAGTAGTCCCGGATCCCCGGGTCCGGCACCCAGGAAGGTGACGTGCCCGTGTTCAGGACCAGCGGCTGGAAGGGTGGTGGGGCTCACTGTGCTCGCTCCCCCATCAGACCGGCCGCGCCCTGGGCAAGCATCTCGGCGGCGAGTCCGCGACCGAGCGCCATTGCCCCGTCGTGCGTCTCGGGCACGGGACCGGTGGTGGACAGCTGCACCATGCGTGTGCCGTCGGTGGTGCCGACGACGCCGCGCAGGCGCATTTCCTTGACAATCTGCCCGTCGGCCAGAAGGTCGGCCAGCGCGCCCACAGGGGCGGAGCAGCCGGCCTCCAGGGCGGCGAGCAGTGACCTTTCGGCGGTCACGGCGACCCGCGTGAACGGGTCGTCGAGCTCACCGAGCGCCGCGATCAGCTCAGTGTCCTGGGCGGTGTTCCCCGCCCGGCACTCGATCGCCAGTGCTCCCTGGCCGGGAGCGGGCAGAACCGTGTCTATCGACAGGAAGTCGGTGACCTCGTCGATGCGGCCGATCCGGCTGAGGCCGGCCGCCGCCAGCACCACCGCGTCCAGCTCGCCGTCGTGCACGTACCCGATCCGCGTGTCGACGTTCCCGCGGATCGGCACCGTGTGTATGTCCAGCCCGTGGCTGCGCGCGTACGCGTTCAGCTGCGCCATGCGGCGCGGCGAACCCGTACCGATGCGCGCCCCGCGCGGCAGGTCGGTGAACTTCAGCGCGTCCCGGGCGACGATCACGTCGCGGGGGTCCTCGCGCACCGGTATGGCGGCCAGGACCAGGTCCTCGGGCTGCGTGGTCGGCAGGTCCTTGAGCGAGTGAACCGCGAAGTCGACCTCGCCCTTGGCCAGCGCGTCGCGCAGCGCGGTCACGAAGACTCCCGTGCCGCCGATCTGCGCGAGGTGCTCGCGGGAGACATCGCCGTAGGTGGTGATCTCGACGAGTTCCACGGGCCGTCCGGTCACCCGGCTCACGGCGTCCGCGACCTGCCCGGACTGGGCCATGGCGAGTCTGCTTCGCCTCGTCCCCAGTCTCAGTGCCTTCGTACTCATGCCGCTCATGCCGGCCCTCGGTTCTCTGCGTTCTTCTCGGTGCTTTCCTCGGCCCGGGACACGGCGGCCACCGCCTCCGGGTCGAGGTCGAACAGGGTCCGCAGCGCGTCCGCGTACCCGGCGCCGCCGGGCTCGGCCGCGAGCTGCTTGACCCGTACGGTCGGGGCGTGCAGCAGCTTGTCGACGACCCGCTTCACGGTCTGGGTGATCTCGGCGCGGTGCTTGTCGTCCAGGCCGGGCAGCCGCCCGTCGAGCCGGGCGATCTCGGTGGCCACGACGTCGGCGGCCATGGTGCGCAGGGCGACCACGGTCGGCGTGATGTGCGCGGCCCGCTGCGCGGCGCCGAACGCGGCGACCTCGTCGGCGACGATCCGCCGCACCTGGTCGACGTCGGCGGCCATCGGCGCGTCGGCCGATGCCTCGGCCAGCGACTCGATGTCCACCAGCCGTACCCCGGCGAGTCGGTGCGCGGCCGCGTCGACGTCCCGCGGCATCGCCAGGTCGAGCAGGAAGAGGACCGGCTCCGGCCGGACGAGCGCGGCGACCGGCTCGGGCCGTCGGCGCTCGGGGATGCGGCCGACGGTGGCGGCGAGCGCGGCGAGCGCGGTGATCAGCTCGGCGTCGGTCTCGGGGCTGCGGCGGGCGGTCGGCCGGCGGTCCACGCCGGCGTTGTCGACCCAGGCGGCGTGCTGCTCCAGCGTCGCCGCGTCCATCCCGGCGACGGCGGCCTCCCCCAGTACGGAGAACCCGGACTGCTGCACGGCGGACTGCTGTACGGCGGCCAGGTCGAGGGGGCAGTTCTCGTCGGTGCCCACGGAGGTGGGCGGCAGCGGCCGTACGTCCGTCGGCGCGGTCTGCTCGTCGAAGGCGACGGGTGCTCCGGTGCGGTCCTCGACCGCCGTCGCGACCGCTTCCGCCGTCAGGACCAGGCCGGTCGCCCCGGTACAGGAGACGGCGACGTCAACACGTGTCAGCTCGGCCGGCACCGACTCCATCGGTACCGCGCGGGCCGACACGTCCGCGCCGTCGGCCTCGGTCAGTATCTGTACGAGCCGCTCGGCCCGGTCAGGGGTGCGGTTGGCGACGACGACCTCGGCGACCCCGGCGCGCGCGAGGGTGGCGGCGGCCAGCGAGGACATCGAACCGGCCCCGATGACCAGCGCCTTCTTGCCCCGGGCCCACTCGGTCACGTCAGCGCCCGCGGCCAGCTGCTCCAGGCCGAAGGTGACCAGGGACTGCCCGGCCCGGTCGATGCCGGTCTCGGAGTGGGCGCGCTTGCCGACCCGCAGGGCCTGCTGGAACAGATCGTTCAGCAGCCGTCCGGCGGTGTGCAGCTCCTGCGCCCGGGCCAGCGCGTCCTTGATCTGTCCGAGGATCTGCCCCTCGCCGACGACCATGGAGTCGAGGCCGCAGGCCACCGAGAAGAAGTGGTGGACGGCGCGGTCCTCGTAGTGCACGTAGAGATAAGGGGTGAGCTCCTCGAGCCCGACCCCGCTGTGCTGGGCGAGCAGCGTGGACAGCTCGGCGACGCCCGCGTGGAACTTGTCCACGTCGGCGTACAGCTCGATCCGGTTGCAGGTGGCGAGGACGGCGGCCTCGGCGGCCGGTTCGGCGGCGACCGTGTCCTGGAGCAGCTTGAACTGGGCGTCCGTGGACAGCGAGGCCCGCTCCAGCACGCTGACGGGGGCGCTGCGGTGGCTCAGCCCGACGACGAGGAGACTCATGCCGGCATCACGGCGGGTACGTCCCCGTCGGGTCCCTGGTCGGTGGAGTCGGCGCGGCCGACGGGGGCCGGGACGGCGTTCTCGTTCGCCGCGGCCTCCTCGCCGGCCTTGCGCTGCTCGTGGAAGGCGAGGATCTGGAGCTCGATGGAGAGGTCGACCTTGCGCACGTCGACGCCGTCCGGAACGGTGAGCACGGTCGGCGCGAAGTTCAGGATGGACGTGACTCCGGCGGCCACGAGCCGGTCGCACACCTGCTGGGCGACGCCGGGCGGCGTGGTGATGACGCCGATGGAGACGCCGTTGTCGGAGATGATCTTCTCCAGGCCGTCGCTGTGCTGGACGGAGATCCCGGCGACCTGCTTCCCGGCCATGGTGGGATCGGCGTCGATGAGCGCCGCGACCCGGAAGCCGCGCGAGGCGAACCCGCCGTAGTTGGCCAGGGCCGCGCCGAGGTTACCGATGCCGACGATCACGACGGGCCAGTCCTGGGTGAGCCCGAGCTCACGGGAGATCTGGTAGACGAGATACTCGACGTCGTAGCCGACCCCTCGCGTTCCGTAGGAACCCAGGTAGGAGAAGTCCTTGCGCAGCTTCGCGGAGTTGACCCCCGCGGCGGCCGCGAGCTCCTCGGAGGAGACCGTGGGCACCGAGCGCTCCGACAGTCCGGTCAGCGCGCGGAGGTAGAGCGGAAGGCGGGCGACGGTGGCCTCGGGAATCCCTCGGCTACGGGTCGCCGGTCGGTGAGTTCGGCCAGTTGCCACGGTGCTCCTGCGGGTAGAGCGGGGCTGTAGGCGGTCACACGTACCCAGACCGCCCCGTCGACAGCAGGCTATGTCTTTGTGAACGCGTGCACAAAGATGGTGTCCGATTTGCCCGGCCAACGTGACCGGGGTCACGCACATCATTCCAGGGGGCAAAACCGCCACTCTCCTCGTGAATCCCGCCCCCGAGACAAAACCGCCATCGATCCTAAGCGACGTTCAGTACAACCTTGTACTTCTCGGTCGCTTCCCGGCCGGTACTAGCCGGCCAGCTCTTTGCGCAGGCGACCCTCGTCCACCCTCCAGAAGGTGTGCTGCCTGCCGTCGACCAGCACGACCGGGATCTGCTCCCAGTACTGGTCGTACAGGTCCCGGTCGTCGCCGATGTCCTTCTGCTCCCAGGGCACGCCGAGTTCCCCGCAGACCCGCTCGATCACACGCTCGGCGTCGTCGCACAGATGACAACCGGACTTGCGGATGAGAGTGACCGACCGCTCGCTCGATGCGGCCTTACGTCCAAAGAGGGGAGTCATACCGCCATTCTCGCGCTTCTTTTACGGCGCGGTCGCGGAGAGTTCACACCCTTCGAACCTCACGGCTCCGGAACCACCGAACAGAATGGCTATGCTCACGCCATGGCCGCTCTAGGATGGCTCACCCCCCGTAGGCGCTCCGCCACGGCGCGGAGCGTGTTGGCAGGCGAGGCCTCGGCGGAGGCAGCCCGCAAGTCCAGCCAGGAGGCCCTGGACTCCCAGGAGACCCTGGCACCCCTGGACACACCCGACCGGGAACCGCAGTTCCCGGTGCACGGCGATGCGATGGCCGCCGCCTTCTTCGATCTCGACAACACCGTGATGCAGGGCGCCGCGCTCTTCCACTTCGGCCGCGGCCTGCACAAACGCAAGTTCTTCGAGACCCGCGACCTGGTCCGCTTCGCCTGGCAGCAGGCGTGGTTCCGGCTGGCCGGCGTCGAGGACCCCGAACACATGCAGGAGGCCCGCGACTCGGCCCTCTCCATCGTGCAGGGCCACCGCGTCTCCGAGCTGATGTCGATCGGCGAGGAGATCTACGACGAGTACATGGCCGAGCGCATCTGGCCGGGCACCCGCGCCCTCGCCCAGGCGCACCTGGACGCGGGCCAGAAGGTGTGGCTGGTCACCGCGGCCCCGGTGGAGATCGCCCAGGTGATCGCCCGCCGCCTCGGCCTCACCGGCGCGCTGGGCACGGTCGCGGAGTCCGTCGACGGCGTCTACACGGGCAGGCTGGTGGGCGAGCCGCTGCACGGCCCCGCCAAGGCGGAGGCGGTGCGCGCGCTGGCGGCTGCGGAGGACCTGGACCTCTCCCGCTGCGCCGCCTACAGCGACTCCCACAACGACATCCCGATGCTCTCCCTCGTCGGCCACCCCTACGCCATCAACCCCGACGCCAAGCTCCGCAGGCACGCGCACAGCCTCGACTGGCGGCTGCGCGACTACCGCACGGGCCGCAAGGCGGCGAAGGTCGGCATCCCGGCCGCGGCGGGCGTGGGCGCGGTGGCCGGCGGCACGGCGGCGGCCATCGCGCTGCACCGACGGCGGCGCTGAAGACGGCTCGGCAACACGACGGAGCGGCCGGGGCGACACAGCCCGGCCGCTCCGTCGCGTTCGCGGACAACACCTCACACCGGTCGCCGGACCCGGCCAATCCAACGGTCGTACCCCCGTAACCCCCCATCCAGTCCTGTTGTCCGCGCACAGCCACAACACGCCCTGGACCGACCCGAAACTCGAACCGTTTCGGTCAGCAATCGTTCACTCCAGGCAACTTGATCGAGCGTCAATAGGCCACAGAAGCGACGTAATCGATGATTTGAGCAACTCGGTGTAGCAGGGCCTGCACGAAGCGTTATTCTCCTCAAACGCAATCCGGTACCCCTTCCGTCGCTACGACGGGTGAATGGTTCCGTACTGCACGTGATGCAAGCTCTGCCTCTGGGAGTCCCGTGTACCCACACGTCGGGGTTGACACCTCGGGCCTGGCTACGCTGCGCGCAACGGTCGCTACGGTCCATGACCTCTTGCGCGGCGTCGTCCCCACCGCGTACGCCGTCCCCGCCTTCGCCACCGCCGCTCCGCTCGGCCCGTGCTACGCACTGGCCGAGGGCAGCGCCGCGGTGGGCAGACGAGGACGCTCGGCCGGCGCGGCCACCGCCCGTCGGCCGGCCGCCGACAGTGACAGCGCCCGGATGATGGACCTCGTCGAGCGCGCCCAGGCCGGTGAGGCCGACGCTTTCGGGCGCCTGTACGACCAGTACAGCGACACGGTCTACCGCTACATCTACTACCGGGTCGGCAGCAAGGCGACCGCCGAGGACCTCACCAGCGAGACGTTCCTGCGCGCCCTGCGCCGCATCGGGACGTTCACCTGGCAGGGCCGCGACTTCGGCGCCTGGCTGGTCACCATCGCCCGCAACCTCGTCGCCGACCACTTCAAGTCGAGCCGTTTCCGGCTCGAGGTGACGACCGGCGAGATGCTCGACGCCAACGAGGTCGAGCGCTCACCCGAGGACTCCGTCCTGGAGTCCCTCTCCAACGCCGCGCTGCTGGACGCCGTGCGCCGGCTCAACCCCCAACAGCAGGAGTGCGTGACGCTCCGCTTCCTCCAGGGGCTCTCCGTCGCCGAGACGGCACGCGTGATGGGCAAGAACGAGGGCGCCATCAAGACCCTTCAGTACCGGGCCGTCCGCACCCTCGCCCGCCTCCTGCCGGAAGACGCTCGCTGAACCCGTCCCCCACCCGCGACCGACGCCACACACCCCGTGACGCCAACTCACCTTCAGCGAAAGTCCGTTGCCTTCCCGATCCGATCATCCGCAGTCCGTAACCCAAGTGCCGCGCCAGTCGTTGTGCCGGATACAGGCTCCCTGTGGTCACGTCCTGGCCGCCCCCGATCACTCGATCGTGTGGTCCCGGTCCAGGGCGTGCAACCGTCAGGACCCCAGGGGAGTCGACCGTCATGACGAGAGGAGGTGCCGCCAGTGATCGCGAACGTATCGGCGCACCGGCGGGCGAGCGCCTTCGCCCAGGCCCTGGAGGAGCAGTCCGACTGTTCCTCCCAGGGCACGGCGGCCGAGCAGACCGAAGGATCACCGCCGGCGCCGGCCGCTGCGGACCAGACCGGGCAGGGCCACCTACTGGCCCTCGCCACGAGTCTCGCCGAGCTGCCCAAACCGGAGTTCGATCCCGAGGTCAAGGTCGTCCAGCGGGCCCAGTTGGTCGCCGCTATGGAGGCCATGCTGCAGGCGGGCACCGCGGGAGGCGAAACGGCGGACCCTTCGGTGCCGGAGCAACGCTCCCACCGGGCCAGGGGTACTCATCGGGCCAGTCCGCTGGGGAAGCTCCGACCGCGTTCCCGCCTTGCCAAGGGCCTCACCGCGGGCGGCCTCAGCGTCGGCGTCGCGGCGGGCGCCTTCGGCGGGGTCGCCGCCGCGAGTTCCGACGCCCTCCCGGGCGACGGGCTCTACGGGCTGAAGCGCGGCATCGAGGACTTCAAGCTCAACTATCTGTCCGACGGCGACGACGAGCGCGGCCGGACCTATCTCGACCAGGCCTCCACCCGGCTCAGCGAGGCCCGTCGGCTCATGGAGCGGGGCCGCAGCGGCGACCTCGACCACGAGTCCCTCGGCGAGATCCGACGCGCCCTGAACGGCATGCAGCACGACGCGTCGGAAGGCCACCGCCTCCTCCACGAGGCGTACGAACGCGACCCGAACTCCCTGGGCCCCATCCAGGCCCTCGACGCGTTCTCCCGCTCGCACCGCGAGGTCTGGGGCGCCCTGCGCGACCGCCTGCCGGTCCAGCTCGGGGACGTCAGTCAGCAGGTCTCCTCGGTCTTCGAAGCCATAGACGAAGAGGTCGCCCCGCTGCAGTCCCTGCTCCCGCGGCCCCCCGCCCAGGGCGGCAGTGGCACCCGTCAGGGCTCAGGCTCGGCATCCACCGGCAGCACGGACACCGGCCACCCAGCCGCTCCCGGCAACGGCACCGGCCACGCCCCGAGCGACGGCACCGGCAGCAACACCGCCGGCAACCCGAGCAAGTCGTCCACCTCCGGCAACGGCGACGACGGCCTGCTCGGCGGCAACACCGGCGGCCTCCTCGACCCCCCGAAGGAAACCGGCGGCACCGCCCCGACCAGCATCGTCCCCAGCACCCAGCCGGACGTCACCCTCCCACCCCTCCTCCCGGGCCTGCTCCCAGGCCTGGGCATCGACAGCGAGGACGCGGAGTAGACCCGACCCGCACGACTGTGGGGGCGCCCCTCTCGAGAGGAGCGCCCCCACTGTCACACCCGAAGCCACCCGGTCAGAAGAACACCGACCGCCGCTGCACCAACAGCTTGTAGAGCGTGTGCTGAATCTGCTCGCGCACCTGGTCCGTCAGGTTGAACATCAGCATCGGGACCCATCCACACCGCCGACCTCGCACCGCTACGCGGGCTTCGCCCGGCTGGGCCGGACTCCGTCCGGCAGCCCACCGAACCCAACCCCCAGCCACCCGGTCAGAAGAACACCGACCGCCGCTGCACCAACAGCTTGTAGAGCGTGTGCTGAATCTGCTCGCGCACCTGGTCCGTCAGGTTGAACA